>NZ_LWBP01000090.1 GCF_002078015.1 Niastella populi
AAAGTTCTTTTTGTAAAATTGCTTATGAGGAGTTTCTACATCACCATGCTTACGGCTATCCAAATCATTCTAATCTGACCCTTTGGAGTTGGAAGTATGTAAGAGGAGGTAACTGTTGACTCATTACCCACTACTCCGACAGTAAAGGAATATACAGATAACCAGTTTCATCATCTGTCTTGCTACCTGTTTGCCTATTAAAAAGTTCGTAAATTATCGCATTTCGGACATCGAAACCTAACCCTTCCTTTATCACCTTACCAGTGAAAAAATTGCTAATAAATTCTTCATTCCCATGTGAAATCTGTTGCTTCACTTCTGCAATTTCATTCACTCTTAAGAATCCCCACTTTAACAGGTCATCAGCTTTTACTTCGATTTTACCTCCGGTTGATAGCTTTTGAAGCATATAGCTTTTATATTTTCTCCTGGTAAAACCATTTTGTTGATTCAAGCAGGCATATAAATCAGCATTCTCAATCACTACCTTTCCACTATAGCCTGGAGAATTGATATCGCAGGCAACAAATAGACTATGACGGCCAAAGTCACTCAGTACCTGCTTCCTTCCGCAGCGATCGTTGCGGCTTATTTATGAAGTTATTTCTATTTCCTACTCTGTACTTCTACTCTTCATTAAGCCTTTTTTACAGCCAAATTCGTTAACCAAATTGCAACTATCAAGGGAACTACTATGACTAGAATAATATATAAAATATTTTTCAGACTATAAAAACAGCTTTCACTATAATGCTTTAGAATTTCGTCGCTTCTTTTCTTATAATACAACTGATAAACAAGAAAAAACCAAAGAAGCACTATAGGAAGAAGAATTAATCTGTTATAACCGTATTTATTACTTATTACGCCTATATTAAAGCCTGTAAAATATCTAAGAAATGCATGTATTAAACCTAAATGTATAATCATAGTTAATCCGACCATAGACGCAGGTAAAAAAGGAGATTTAAATTTTTTCCTCCATTCAAAAAATTTATAAAAGAACCAAAATACAAAGTTGTACATACTTCTATTTATCAAATAAGTTTTCTGTAATACTCTTTCCGGTTGAACTTGTTACGATAAAATCTGCCACAAAATAAGTCAAACCAATACCCCAACCAACAGGGCCACTTCCTAATAGCAAGGTTTGGGCTGTTCCAATAAGTACATCAGCAGTATGATGGTTTTGCCACCCCTTTTCAGATGTCAATCCATCTATAACTGTTATCCCTATTCCTGCAACTCCAGCCCCGGTAGCAAGCTTACTTGCTGCATTTGATACTTTGCTTAATCCAACCGCTGACTTAGTGAGACGAGCAAAATCATCAACATTGTTCAGGTTCTCCTTCATTGCATTGGTAACCAGTTCATGCTCATTGGGTTAAATAGCTTTCGGAAATTACCAATCAACTTTCAATATTGTGGGGTTCAAAAAAATACTCCCCATTTTTTTTATAATAGATAAAATACAATTTTAAAGCTGAGTCTGAACTATAAAACCTTATTTCAATAGCTGTTTTTTTCACATTGTTTACCTTTAAATAAACATCAACCCCCATAGCCGCTGATAAGTAATCTTTCTTGATTATTCCCTTTTTAAGCGCTTCTTCCAAATTCTTAAGTACATCATTCGAGGCGGGAAAT
>NZ_LWBP01000091.1 GCF_002078015.1 Niastella populi
AGCAAAAAATTATTAATAGTGAAATAGCGAGTGGTAAGTAGTGAGTGGCGGGTGGGGCCTTTATTAATTAGCACCTGATAATTTGCAGGAGTCGTCAATTACAGCGGTTTCCCACCAGCCACTAACCACTTGCTACCAGCCTTAACAAAAACTTTATACTATGATTAAAACACGAATGATCCTGATGGCCGTGCTTGGGTTGTTGTTGTACCCCGGCGCATGGGCGCAGCAACCGGCCGGCGCTACCAATATTACGTTCATCGTAAAAGACCAGCATACGGGGTTTGCCATTCCCGGCGCCGTTGTGCAGGTATCAGCGCCCAATGGCCGCAGCACCGCATTGGCAGCGGCAGCCAATGGCAAACTAACATTCACAGCGGTAAATGGAAAATATGATTTCGCCATAGCGGCCAATGGATATAAACAATTGACCACCTATTTTTCTTCAGGTGAAGTAACAACCATAGAGGCGAGCATAAACCTGGAACCGGCAAATGACAATGCCCGTATGCAGGGAATTGCACCCTCCGCCGGTAAAACGGTAATAAGCGGGTATGTAAGAGATGAAACAGAGAACAGTGCGCTTTCCGGCGTGCAGGTCAACTGCGGCGACGTTACCGCCATAACCGACAGCCAGGGATTTTTCTCGCTGAAGGTAGCATCTGCACCCGGGGACATTACCCCCACCAGTGCGCCTGCCTCTGCCGCCATTACCTTCAGCAAAAGCGGGTATGCATCTTACACCCTGCAAAACGTTTACCTCATGGCCGACGTATATACCATGAAGGTGGGGCTAACACGGGGCAATGGGGCCCGCGTACAAAACGGGCAGCCTGCAGGAAAAACAGAAAAGCAGGTGCACGGGATGTTCGACAGAACCGCAGCAGATGAACAACAACGTTATGCGCCGGTATCAACCCCGCAGGCAAGAATGGAAGCGGTGCTGGCAGCCACCGTGCCGTCAAGCATCAGGGTGGGCACCAGTTGTTCGTGCACTTCGTGCAGTGTCGTCAATGTAATGAGCCTCGAAGCGTATGCACAAAGCGGTCTCGACGATGAGTGGATCGCCAGTTGGGGCGCAGCTTCCTTACAGGCCGGGGCGGTTGCCTATAGAACCTATGGCGCCTGGTATGTTTTACATCCGGTAAAAAGCAATTACGATATCGCCGCCACCACCTGTAACCAGGCATGGGAGGCCGATATCTACACCGCCAGCGTAAATGCCGCCAAAGCTACTGCCGGAATTGTGCTGGTAAAGAATGGCGCTATTTTCAGATCGGAATATTCTGCAGAAAATAACAATTCCGGTTGCGGTAATGGTTATAGCGGCACCGGTACCTCCAATGGCTGGCCCTGCATCTCAGATGCACGCTGCACCGGTTATGCAAAGAACGGCCATGGCCGCGGCATGTGCCAGTGGGGATCGAGCCGCTGGGCAAGCGATAAAACCTATACGTGGATCCTGAACCATTACTATAATCCCGGCAGCGTTTATATACAACTGCCGCCTTCACCGGCGCTTACCGTTATGTCTTTCGCCGTTAAAGATCAAAATACCGGGCTGGCCATTGCCAGTGCATCGGTTTCCATTACCCAACCCAATGGCACCACCAGCACCGCCACAACCAATGCAAGCGGTC
>NZ_LWBP01000092.1 GCF_002078015.1 Niastella populi
ATGCGCTTACTCCTACCTTTAATATTGGCACCGAAGTAAATTGGCCGTGATAATCGATTCAATTTTTGAAGCTAAATTTCCTTTTCATCCTTATTTATCAAGTATTTTTTAGAGATTAATATCGACTTAGTTACATATTGGAATACAGTCGTTGAGAAAATTGGGGGAATTCATAAAATCTCCTTGTAAAATAAGCGTATTTTAGAAATAAGAATGAAAACTGGGCCTCCAATGACTATGTTCCTTTGTAAACTACCCGAGGAGAGCTTCATTGACAAGATTATGCGCACCTGAAAAGAACATTTATTACAATTAAATGGCCATAGCAAACAGTATAATAATTGGGCAAAAATTTCAATTCCTGGAAAACGCTGCCAGGTACAACACGATCAAATTAAGGCATCAATGCTCATACTTTCAATATCATCCCTCATTTCATCTGTTGGCATGCATCGCAAATAAGCCATTGTCATTAAAATGCTTTTATGTCCTAATAATTGCTTCAGCTTTGCTATGTTGTTGCTTTTTTTCAGAAAGTTGATCGCAAACGTATGCCTGAATTGATGGAGATGAAATCGCACACCGGATCGCTCCCGCAGCCGTTTCACTAAGTGCTCAAGCCCATCATAGGTCAACCGGTCATCTTGCTTGCTGGATATAATAAGGTATTGGGAAGTATAAGACCTTCTTTCTTTCAGATAATCCCTCAAGTACAAGAGAACGACAGAATGTAACGGCAAACGCCTGGTCAATCCAGATTTGGAAGTTTCGCTTCGGACAGTCAATATCTTGCCCTCAAAGTCGATGTCCCGGATCTGCAAAAAGGTTACTTCCTCCCTGCGTAGTCCGCAAAAAAGAAGGAGGTAAAACAACGCTAAGTTTCTTTTCAAAAGGAATAAATTTTCGCTATGATTCTGAATTGCTGCAAATATCTTTTCAATCTGTTGCTTCTTCAAAAACTTCCTATCCTCGTATTCAGGCCTGGGATAAAGCATTGACTTAAGTGGATTCCTGGGAATATGTTCCCGAACAGTTAGCCACCCGAAAAAAGCATTTAACTTTCTCCAGTACGTTGCAGCGGTTGATTTCTTGATTCCGACCTTCACTATCCCTTTTCCGACAACTCTCTTGCGCTCCTGCAATATTTTGAAAAATCGGGTTATGACTTCGGGAGAAATATTATCAATAGATATTTCAGGGACCATTTTTGTAAGCAAGGCGTAAGTATACCGGTATGCGCGCACAGTTTCCGGCCTTATCTTCCGCACATACTCATATTCATACATAAACTCATTAAACAGTTGTTGCAAATCTTTCCTCATGAAGCGCTGCTATACT
Source organism: Niastella populi (assembly GCF_002078015.1). Taxonomy (GTDB): domain Bacteria; phylum Bacteroidota; class Bacteroidia; order Chitinophagales; family Chitinophagaceae; genus Niastella; species Niastella populi. The sequence continues at coordinate 1,339 of NZ_LWBP01000092.1, forward strand.
TAGCTCACTCCACCATTGTCGAAGGAAAATTTTGGTTTGTTTAGTGAGAAAGAATTGTTGCAAATTCTTTCTCACTTATCGAATAAAAATTTGATTGGTATTTTTTTTTCATGGCGAAACCTAAAAGAGATATCGCGAACAATTTAAAATGGTATCGCGAATCATTTGGGTATAGCCTGAAAGATGTTGCAGACATGCTGGGATATACCAGCATCAGCAGTATTTCCAATTGGGAAACAGGAACTGTAATACCTAACCTGTTCACTGCTTTTAAATTAAGCAGGCTTTG
>NZ_LWBP01000093.1 GCF_002078015.1 Niastella populi
CTCTACTTTGTCAAATTTAGTTCTTTGAATATTTTAGGGACGAAACGCACGCCGGAAGCGGCATAGGCATAAATTTGCAGTCAGAAAAAGCAAACACCCCACGAGTAGAAACTCACGGGGTGTAATAAAAAAAACTTATGGGACGAAAATAAAAAATTTCCGGCTCATAGAGAGCCGGTTATTGGATTTTCTGTTCCAGTTTGAATATTTGTTTTTGACTCTCACCCGCAATGTTTCTGCTAATGCGCTTATTTATCTAAAAGGTTTGCTTTTGTGCCGCCGTCGTAATTGTCAGGTAATGGCCGAAGAGCTACAGGAGTCCAACGGACAGCGTCTTCATCATTTCATAACGGCTTCTAAATGGTGTTACCAGCAGGTAATGGATGTGGTCACGTTAAGGTTTTGGCAAAAGCTGCAAAACCTTGGCCTGGCAGACGATGCCTGCCTGATCATTGACGAAGCTGGCAATCCTAAAAAGGGGAAGAAATCAGCCGGAGTAAAACGTCAATATTGTGGTCAGGTAGGCAAGATCGACAATTGCCAGGTTGGTGTGTTCGGCGCCTTATGTGGTGGTTCGCTGACAACGCTGGTTCAGGCATCATTGTTTGGAATAGAAGAAAAAATAAGCAAGATAGACCAGGCAGCTGCCATTATTGCACATGTAATAAAAGGATTACAGGTAAGAGTCCGTTGGGTATGTTTTGATGCCTTCTATGGTCGGGATGCCTCACTACTGGCTGATTTGATAAAGAATGGGATAGAGTTCATTGCAGATGTACAGGATAACCTGCAGGTGTGGCTGGAGCCTTTTCAAATGCGGGTATCCATACGTAAACCAGGTGCACGTGGCCGCAAAAGTAAACAAGCCAAACCCAATAGGTCATCTCTATCCATAAAAAATTATGCAGCATCGTTATCAATAAGAGACTGGAAATTTATTACGGTTCGTCATCAGAGTGGCGGCAAGAAATTACAAGCCTGGTTCCACTCAAGGGAAGTATATATACTGAACCCACTGACTAACAGAAGGCAATTGGTAACCTTATTGATAAGGGAAGATAAAGACGGTACAATAAAATACAGTTTTTGCCATTGTCCGGGATCATCACTCAAAGAGTTGGCCTATCGCCAATGTAAAAGGTATTTTGTTGAAAAAGCATTCCGGGAAGCTAAAAAGGAATTAGGCCTCAATCAATACCAGACCAGGAGTGCTGAAAGCTGGCATAAACATATGGCCATGATCATGTTGGCGCAACTATTCTTAAATGAAGAAAAAATACAACTGTATGAACAGGAAAAATTATGGACGACAACACAGGATGTCATTCAGTCTCTTAAATCTGTGCTTCAGTTTGTAAAAAGAAGTATTGAAGATTTTCTGGATTACATCCTTGCCAAACAGCCTCCTGACAAGCGTTTGGTAAAAAGATCCCTGTATTTACGAATTTGACAAAATAGAATTA
>NZ_LWBP01000094.1 GCF_002078015.1 Niastella populi
AAAAAAGTAGTGCAGCTTACTGTGCAGCGTAATTATCATGTACAGCTTAGCGAAGATCATCGCTACTATAGCGTCCCTTACCAGCATGTAGGTAAAAAAGTAAAAGTGCTTTACGATGCAAGAGTGGTGGAAGTTTATCTGGGAAGTGAACGCATTGCTTTGCATGTGCGTAAAAATCATAACAAAGCCTACACTACACTGGCAGAGCATATGCCTCCCCATCACCAGCGTATGCAGCAGATCAAAGGTTGGAACCGCGACGATCTGCTTATGCAGGCTTCGCGCATCGGCCCCTCTACCCATCAGGCGGTCACGCTGATGTTGGAAAACAGCATTTATATCGAGCAGAACTATAAAGCCTGCTTCGGTATGCTGATGCTCCAGAAAAAGTATACCGCCACCCGTCTGGAGGCCGCCTGTAGCAGAGCATTGCAGGGGCCACGTGTCAACTATACTATGATAAAAAACATCCTGGAACGGGGACTCGATAAACAGCTAACGCAGCCGGTTCCCCCGCCTTTGCCTGATCATGACAATATCAGGGGTAAAGATCATTATCAATAGTCAATTACTAATAAAAACTACAATACAATGAACACAACACAAACATTGCAGCAAATGCAGCAGCTTCGCCTGCAAGGCATGTATCAGGCCTATCGCTCTCAATTGGAACTCCCTATGGACCAGCAACTGGAAGGGCATGACCTAGTAGCCTACTTGTTACAATCGGAAGAGCTCAACCGCGCCAATGAAAAAACAGCTTATTATCTGAAGCTCGCCAAAATGCGATTACCAGCCACCGTTGAGCAGATCGAATGCAGCGCTGCGCGCAATCTCACCAAACAACAATTGGCAACATTAGCTGAAGGGCGCTATTTGCAACAGGGAGAAAACATACTAATTACCGGCGCTACAGGCTGTGGCAAATCATACCTGGCCTGCGCCCTCGGACACCAAGCCTGCCTGCAGGGATACAAAACCGCTTATCTTAATATGAACAGGCTCATTGAAAAGGTCACACTGTCAAAACTGGATGGCTCTTACATTAAGTTACTTAACCATCTGGAACGTCAAACCCTTATTATTCTTGATGATTTTGGATTGCAGCCCCTGACTCAGGAGATCCGCCTTACTCTTTTACAATTACTTGAAGACCGTTACGGAAAGAAAAGCATCATTATAACCTCGCAGCTTCCTGTATCCAAATGGTATGAATATATTAGTGATCCCACTCTTGCCGATGCCATTATGGACAGAATGACAGCTAATGCAAACCGTATAGAATTAAAAGGGGAATCCCTGAGAAGAAAAAAATCCAAGACCAATCAATAGCTCTTTGTATTTTTAGACCCACATCAAGCTCTTACTCTTATTGCCAATAATCCGGGGTGGGTCAACATCCAAGAACCCTGGGTCAACATGGCAAGAATTTACAA
>NZ_LWBP01000095.1 GCF_002078015.1 Niastella populi
GTATATTCAATGGTGATAGAACCGCCGCTGGCCGGGTTGGGCGCCACTTTCAATGTGCCGTCATCAGTGATGCGGCTATCGTTGGTACCGCCGGCGATGGTGGCAGGGATGGCTGCGCCATCAGGATTGTAATAATGGTTCAATATCCAGGTATAGGTTTGGTCGGTTCCCCAGAAGCTGGAGCCCCACTGGCACATGCCGCGGCCTGCACCGCTCTTTGTACGGCCCACGCAACGGGCATCGGCAATACAGGGGTAATCGGTGCCGGTTCCGCTAAAGCCATCGCCGCAACCTGCGTTGTTCGATTCGGCGCAGTATTCGGCTTTATAAATAACCCCGTTCTTTACCAGCACCATACCTGCTGTTGCAATGGCCGCATTCTTCACGCTGGTAGCGCGGTCGGTTTGCCAGGTCTGGTGGCAGGCCGCTGCAGAAAGATCATAATTCTGGGCAACGGGGTTCTGTACGAACCATGCGCCGCGGCTGCGGTAGGCCACTGTGCCTGCCTGTAAGGAAGCGGCATTCCAACTGCTCACCCACTCATCGTCGACACCGGTTTGAACATAGGCTTCAAGGCTCATTACCTGTACGCGCGGACTGCTGCAGGTAGCGCATGCGCAACTGGTGGCAACGCGTATCACCGCAGGTACTGCAAGAGCGGCCAGTGTAGTGGCGCTTGCTTCCTCGCGGGCTGCCGTTTTGGTGAATACGGGCCGGCTGAACTCCAGCTGTTCGGCAATGGTTTTATCGAACAAACCATGACGGCGAACAAGGCGGTCGCCGCCAGCCGGTATTAATAGTGAACGCGGTGAAGCCGTTGCCGTCAATGCGATCTGCATTTCATACGTATCGGGAATGGTATACAGGTTCTGTATGCTGTTGGTGATGTACCCGGCTTTTGAACTTTGTATTGAAATAGTAGCAGGTGTTGCCCCGGGCGCAACAGCACCGGC
>NZ_LWBP01000096.1 GCF_002078015.1 Niastella populi
TCTGCATTTCATAGGTATCGGGAATGGTATACAGGTTCTGTATGCTGTTGGTGATGTACCCGGCTTTTGAACTTTGTATTGAAATAGTAGCAGGTGTTGCCCCGGGCGCAACAGCACCGGCCGGAACAGTGAGCGAGAAGAAACCCCGCGCATCGGTTGTGGCTGTATAACTGCCGGCTGTTACCTGTACGCCGCCAAGCGCGCTGTTCTGATCTGCATCACGAACATAACCGGTGAGCACCATTTGGTTATTGTTTGTTGAAAGCAGGGGCGCAATGTTGGTAGCTGTGCGTGCGGTACCGGCAACATTCAGGTTGATATCGGCATAAACACTATCGTTGGCCCCGCCTATAAAGAAAGTGCTGAGGCTGCTATACCCGCTTTTCGAGAATGTGAATGTATACCGGCCGCTGTCTAACCCATATACCAGCTGACCGCTTGCATTGGTTGTGGCGGTGCTGG
>NZ_LWBP01000097.1 GCF_002078015.1 Niastella populi
AATTGGCAGTTTAAGTAACGAGGTTGCGGCCTCTGTTTACATCAATTCATCAAATTCAATTAAATCTTGCATGATATTATTAGATCTATTCTCCATCCCGCTACACTGACAAACGGCTTCACGGAAGCGAGACCATTTTTATTTGGCGTTAGATTAATCCGCGAATTAATATTCTTATTATCCACTTTGAAGCTTTTCCTGGGCGCATTGTTCTAACGTAATCGCTATATTTCAATTTGGCCATAACTATGTTTAATTTGCCAGTTATGGCCAAATTGAGGGAATTGAGCGCAAGAACGATACTTTTAAGTTCTTCGCCAGTTAAATCAGTTTACATATAAACAGACAAACTGTCAAAAGCAATCAAATCCTGTATTAACCGGTTAGACCTTTCGCCCGATCCCGCTACAAGAAAAGGCTTCAGTATTGAAGCCTTTTTTATTTGTTCATTATCAGATAGTTAACGCTTGTATTCTTATCTATAGCTAGCGGATTTGGGTTCAACTCCCGATCTCGAACAAGACAAAATAGAAAGCCTTCACGAAAGAAAATCTCGTTACTTTTTGCGCTTTTACGCTTTTCGGATAGTACAAATACTCCTTAGATTCGTTTCTACATAGCCAGCTCTTCAATTGGGGATTTGAAAATACGGGAAAAACACCCGAGTATTTTTTCTTCAAATTTTTGTAATCTCGAAATTGGAATTTTTTATATCTCCACATTTATTTGATAGGTAGCACTTGGGCATGCAAGAGTATAAACGTAGGATGTCATGCCAATGAGAGTTATAACTAATCAAAAGTAAAAAATGAAAGTCGATTACACTTCGAATTAGAAAAAGATTATTTCTAAGAATTGGAAGAACAAGCAAAATTGAAGTAAGCGACTGGCAACCTAAAGAAAATGAATAAAACTATGACATACAACGAACTTTTATCTCAGATTAAAGGAGTATACATAGAACGACTTGAATCTATTGTACCAAACGATGCCTATTTAGCAAATCCTGACATCCCAAAATCAGTTTATTTGGATTCAGTTTATACTGATATAATGGCATTAGGATACAATTTCAATAATGCTAAAAAAGCAGTTGATGACATATATGAAACGCAGTCATTACTCCATGGGCATAGTACACAACTCCTGAAAAGTATAAAACAAAGAGTTGAAGAAACAGCAAATCTTTATCCAAAAGAAATTAGAGCATTTTCAGAATTTCATAAAATGACTCAGAGCGGGGAAGATTTTGATAAAGCAATTGATGTAATTAGGCATTTATTAGAAATAAATTAGAGTATACATGACCGGAATAATGAAATACATTTTTTTTAAAAGAATTAACATCTGCCAACACAGTAGTGCGTAACGCCACCATAGAATTTTGACATAGAA
>NZ_LWBP01000098.1 GCF_002078015.1 Niastella populi
ATGAATATGCTGAATTGGTTCCATTCTTTGATAAGTTAATTACGAAAGTCCCACCTGAAATTAACTTACACATCATTGTTAATAATAGCAGGGCCAAACAAAAGCTTGAATTTAAATTCACTAAAAGAAAGATAGACATTATTTTTGAACATGCTTGGAATGAAATATGGTTAAGAGATGTAATGGGGGTATCGAATGGAGAACATATTTATAAGCCTGTTTATGAACCTAATTACTGTAATTACCAATCTACTAATATGAATTACAGAAACCTTAATAATATCTCAATTAACATTATAAAGGATCATTTACAAAATGGCATTGTCCAAATACCTTTAAAATTAGACGGAGGAAACTTTATAACAAATCATCGGTTTGCATTCCTTACAGAAAAAGTCTTACATGATAATGAGCTTTCTGAAAAAGAAATCGCCGCTATTATAAAAGATAAGATGGGAGTAACTCCGATAATAGTACCGGTGAATAAAGGTGATGTAGTGGGGCATACTGATGGTTATATGGGATTTATTGAAGATGATACTATTTGTCTCAGTGAGTATCCAAAATTGGATTGTTTAAAGGAAGACATAAAATACCTAGATATTCTAAAGAACGTCTGTTTAGATTTAAATCTTCGTATTCAACCAATACAGGAACGGCCATTAGGTTACTCGATTCCCTGCGAATGTGAAGCTAAAAAGAAGTGCTGCACTTTTACTGCAAACGGATGCTATGTCAATTTTTTACGGCTTAACAATACAATTATTTTACCTGAATACACTCTTACCAATCTAAAAGAGACCATTTTTTATAATAATATAAATGAAGACGCTCTTTCCAAATATGGCTTTCAGGTAATAAAAATCAATTGTGACATGCTGGCCCAACATGGAGGCTCATTAAGATGTTTAAGCTTCACATGTTAAACATCAGAAGCAATCTCTAGATTTTCGATCAAAAGGATTATAATGCAAAATTGTAGATGAAAATTAATTGACCCCATTAAATATTAGCAGTAACGGTTGATCCAAAAAATTAAACGACCAACCAAAAAAATTTAACGATTTGCTAATATATTTAGTATTTTTATACTGCACACTTTATAATGGTAGCAAATTGTGCAAAAACAATTGTGAAAACTGTACTTAATCCAATTTAAACTTTTAATTTATGTATACTGTCGTAGATTATTAATCCTTAGTCACTTTAAAAAATAATTGACAAACAGCACTTGTTTAAATATGTTTGCGTAACAGTTCCCTATAAATTGGAGAAACTTTATGAACTCAATTGCCTCTAAAGATTCATTTATTAATATGACATCTCTTTTCCCTTCTAC
>NZ_LWBP01000099.1 GCF_002078015.1 Niastella populi
GATCCATCAGCGCCATGCCCGGTTCACTCTGAGACTGAACTTCTGACAGATTCATATAATGATGGGATGTACTCTGTATCGATTGTTCCTGCAGTGATTTTAATAGTTTAGCAGGCGTATCATCTGCTTCATACTTTACTCTTACCGGAATAGTATTGATAAACAACCCGACCATGTCTTCAACTCCAGGCAAGTCCGCCGGACGGCCTGACACCACTTCGCCA
>NZ_LWBP01000100.1 GCF_002078015.1 Niastella populi
TTGCCCCATAATCATACCACTCTAATCCACTGCCATCACTAAACTCTTTATTCCGTTGCTCTTTACCGTTGCACTTAAATTTATTCTCAGGCGCTCCGAAGTTCAATGCTTTGCTGCTTATTCCCGCCATCGTTAACCCAAATGGGTAGTAATCATCGTCCCCATTTTATAGCTTCCACAGATTTTCGGGAAGCTATTTTATAATGCTGTTCAATGAACTCTAACAGTCTCCAAAATAGGTTTTTTATTTTTCAATTGAAAGAAAAAAATCCGGGCATACAACTATTTGCGCTGATGGATGCGTTTCTCAGAAGCCATAAAGCTAAAAAGGCTTATGCCTCTTGAAAATGCAAAAAGCCCGGCAGCGCCGGACTTTTACATTTTCAAGACTGTGCAACCCTACATTTCCTAAAAACAACTATAGAAGATACTACAAAACTTGTTATCGCTATTATATGTATACCTATATCAATAAATTCAGTTTTTTGATATAGCAAACCCTTAACCGCATCGAATGTCAGAAACTTCTTCTCACTTAATAATGGGATGCTATTCAAAACAAACAGGCACAATATGGCATAACATATAATCCTTACTTTAAGCGATAGCGTATACTTACGTGATAAAAGGCCAAATAATAAAAATGTAACAGAACCTATTGCTGCATAAAAAACATTCAACCATATTGCATAAGAAAATATTTCAGCACTTAGAGGATGAAATGCTATTTGAGATAGCACCAGTATCAAAATAGATACCACCGAATATACAAGGATAAATTTAGTAGCGTCTTTCATTTACTGAAATTTTCGTTTTTGTGCCGATGCGATTTCTGATAAAGAACTGCTGTCGCAAGTCCGTAAAATAGAAAAACTCACTGACGATAAAAAAGAAGCTCGTTAAAGAGTTTCCCGATGCGTTAATATTCAAAGCCGATTTGCAGAAGCAATTGGCTTTATAAATAGAGCCGCAGCAGGCGCTACGGCTTTTAGTTATCGAATAGCATTACAAATTTTACTTGCTAATACTATTATAAGAAGATACTACTGTTATCTTATCATACCAAAAAATCCGGGCTTTTTCGGGAGCTCCTTTAGTATTATAAGTTATTGGTATTTCTTTTCCTATCGAAAGTCTTCCTGTTACTTTTACGGTAAGCGGAAGATGTTCCCCATCCCATAAATCATTCGCATTTACTAAATCTTTTCTTACAGGCTCTAAATAGAACCGTTCAACACCTTCTAAGAATTTTACATCTTTAAGTTTTGTTTCAAACCATTGTGGGCAACCACATTCTATTGCAGCGTAAGAAACAGTAATCGTAATTGTTTTATCAGAGAGTTCTTTCTTTGAAGAGTCTGAGACGGTGTCTTTACTTGATATAACAGATGTAGCTTTAAAATTACTACTATCTGCAGAACTATTTGATTTATCAGGACTACCACAACCAACTAATAACTGAATTATTGAAATAATAAGAGAGAGTTTCATTCTATTTGTTTTAGTTACCTAAATTCAAATACCATCTTGCCCATGCAGCTCCATTAACGCTTCTTGACTTCGCAGGGGTCGATGCGCCAGTGGGGGCTCCTGGATACCAATAATTTATCATCAACTGCCCTCCTCTGTCAGTAGCACCAAATGTAGTATTAGAAGAACCGGTGGCAGCCGGATTCATATGAGCACCCGCCGCTCCATATACGTAAGCACCTGTAACTATTGCCAACTCCATAGGAACCTTGAATGGAAAACCTTCCAGTTCTGCTTCAACAGGTAAATACACTACAAATGCTGCATCCATAGCTTCGTTTTTCTCAATGAATTAAAAATATGGCTGGTGTTTATCCTGATTAACTCAACCAAATATCCGCGAAATGCAGAGGCTGTCTTTTGTGTGCAGTGTTCAATAGCGTTATTTCACCTTCTTTCCATTCATTGCAAGCTTTGTCTTTATAGTTACCGGTATTTCCTTACCCATCATTTGAAGGGACCCTTTCAGAGTAGAACTGGTATTATTTTTAAGTACTATGCCAGTATTCGTTTCCACCTGGTATTCGCTTTCCTGGTCACCTTCATGTCACTGGTAATCGAATATCCCATCATATTGGATTGTCCTTTTTCACTGGTCAATTCACCTTCAGACTCAATGGTGGCAACTCCATCTTCTATATCTTTCAATTTAAAGCTGGAAGTCACATTCATATCAATCTCACCTTTTTGCTTTGTGCTTTTTGTCCAGGTGTCACCAAAGTTTTTTGCAGATTCAGGCAGAACAGTGAACAACTGTTCGATACTTTTCCTTATCATACCATCGCCTATCACTTTTTCCCATTGGGTAGCAGCCATACTGCGGCTTGTTTCATCCTTAAAACCACTCAGTATTTTTTCACCAAGTTCTTTGTAACCATTTATTTCGACCACCCTGCCGGTTGGTGAAACCGTAGCTGAAATACTGGCCACCTTTAAATAGCCCAGCATTTTCTCAGTGGGTCGAGTGTAGCAGCCGGATTGGCCGCATCGAATTCGGTTTCCTTGTCAGTTGTTTTGGAATACAGGTGTATATTATCATAGTGCATTTTCAATAAATAATTGCCTGCACTGTCCTTTTGAATATCATAAGTAACAGCAACATCGGATTTATGCAGCACATTTACTTCTTTGCCATTCACTTCAAGTTCGGTTTCCGATTCGTTAGCGATTGTATATTCATACCTGGCACCTGGCGAGAAACTTATTTTCGATCTGTAAGAACCATCGCCATTAGTATCACTAACGATTTGCTGCTGGTTATTTCCTTTCTGTAAGTGTGCGTTTTTATCTTTTTTTGAATTGGTTCCACAGGAAAGAATTAGAAACACGCAACTGACAGAAAATAATGATGACCTTCGTAAACTCATAATACGTTCATTTCTTTATGGAATTCTAAAATCAACTCTCATGGAATCAGGATCGTCATTTTCCGGTAAGGATGCAACAAAATAAACAGGCTTTGCCTGATGATCAGTAGAGTCCATTTCTGTAACCTGTTTTCCATCTACCACATATGGCCATTCCCTATAATACACCAATTTGAATTCATGAAGTCTTTTTTTTAGATATTTCTTGAAGTCATATTTATGCGCAATGTTAGATTTAATCTCCAATGTTTTTCCCGGTTGTAAAAAAATGAAGTTGGCTGTATCTAAATTTGGAACGATTAAATCTGTTGGACCGTCTTCGTAGTTTAAATAATTTTCCTGGTCTGGCTGACCTGCAAAGTCCAACCTGTCGTAGCTTTTCTTTTCCATAATACTAAACAACTCTAATTTGGCAGAGTCAAAAGGCAGTAATGGTTTATAAATTGCCAGCTTATTATTCCAGTTATTGGTTATTACGGTTTTTACCATTATAGAATCTACAGAAAAAGGTTGCACTTTTAATTGTAAATAAATAAAAGGAGCCGGTTTTATTATTGCGTTGGAAGGTTCTTTTCCCTCATCTTGTTTAACGGTTTCCTGTTTTGAATTGTCATCAGACCCACATTTTACAAAAATGATTATGCTCAATATTAATAGTAGTCTGTTCATATCAATAACTTATAATACGAATAAATGTAAATCAAATAATTTAAAAAGATCCTTCGATGTAATATTCAAAAGCGTCTGCATGGCGTAAAGCCTGATTGGCATCGCTACTAATTAACCTCCGGACTCTCGGGATCCCATAAACTTTGTTCCCATATTTATCAAAATCTGTAGTATTTCCTACGTTTTGAAAATGGGACAGTTCATGAATAATCGCTCCGGCCTGACTATCCGGGCCCATCTGCGGCGAATTCCAGAACTTTGCATCCAAAAAGACGTCGAAACCCAGATCAGTTTTATACACGTGCGCCCAGCCCGATTTCTTACCCTCAAAAATTTGCTTTTTATAATTATCATTTTGTAACCAGCGTTTAATGATGCTCATTTCTTTTTTAACCCGTTTTTCGATTATTTTTTTTGCGGCGTTATCGTCACGACCAAAATGTCTTTTGAAATACGCCTTGTGTGCCGGATTCCATGTTTGAAGTTCAAGCAACCTTATTGCTAACAAATTATAAGCATTTTGTAACGCATTTTTAATTGTTGCCAACTTACCGGGATCTGTAAAATAGTCATTTGAGAAATCCTTCCACCAGTCATTCCAGTAATGATTTGGCGGTTTGGGAGGTTGGGGGATATTAACACCGCCTCCACTTGCCATACCTACCGGAGCAGCTTTTTGAACTACTATTAAACACCTTCGATAACTGATTGGCCCCCTGAATGACCACACTTGCCGCCAATTTACCAATTCCCCCCAATCCTGACAATAATCCAAGCCCGGCCCCGGTTCCCATTGATGTCCAGGTGTCATCGCCAGTAGCCATGCCAACTACCCCACCAACAAAGGCACCCGTGATCGTTGTCACAGCCAGCCTTCCAGCCAGCGTTAAACCGGTAAAAATGCTTCCGCCATTGGGGTCAATATTATTTGCCGGATCATTGCCCATACCGACATAAGGGGAAGCAAATTCTTCATAAGGATCCTGCTGCGCCCACCGGCCTATTTGCGGATCATAACTTCTCAAGGCAAAATCATTCCACCCAATATCGTCGTCCATTTCACTGAAAGCCCCTGGTACTGGCGATCTTTCTTCACCATTCCTTCATTCACATGACCCGGTTTCCGGCTACTGATAGCAGCTATTCTTAATCCGTATGCATAATAATGATTTTCTTCTATAATATTACCCCTTATTAAACCCGCTTTCAGGTTATCGAAATAAACATCCTGGTCGCTTTCATTACTTACATAAACATATACATACCCATTTTTGGGCGCTTTGATGCCAAAGCCTAATGACAATCCGGCACTTCCGACTGAAGCTTCCACCTGTTGCTGCATTACACCACCATCAACCGCTTCAATAAAATTAAATCGTTCATCAAAGAACAAGGCAGTTAAAAAAGCCCTCGGCCTGTTTGTTCCATCTGATGCCGGTCGAACCGCAATTAAAAAACCGTTTGTATAAGTCTGCAAAGGGTAACTACAACAAACACCCCCAAACGCAAAAATCCTCCCGAAATATCGGGAGGATCTTTTTCTTCCATGACTTAAAGGTTGCTAAATCAAGATATGTGTTGTTACGGGTTGTTCGTTACTTTCATCCTGCCCCGGAAGCCTTTAGGCTCCCGGTTACGGATTACACATTTCCAGAGGATAAGTAACTATTTATAAATCGATAGTAATTAAGGTTGCAGGTAACCTGGGTTCTGGCCGAACTCTTTTGGATTCAGTAAGGTATTCAATTCAGCTGTAGGAACCGGACGTAACCAATGATACGGCTCTATTAAAGTCTGATCAGGATTCCATTTTTTAATATACTCAACCCATTTAGACTGATCGTGGAATACACGCTTCAGATCGTACCAGCGCAATAATTCACCGGCGAACTCTCTTGCCCGCTCATCGAGGATGAATTCGATATTAATATCAGCGGCAGTAACATCCAAAGCTCCGGGGGTCAATGCAGCTCTTTCCCTGATCCTGTTTACGTAGGGAACTGCACCAGCCGGATCACCCAGACCCACGTATGCTTCTGCAGCAATCAGATACACTTCGGCCAAACGCATGATCATAGCATCAGCAAAGTCAGTAGTACCAGTCCAGGTGCGGTTAGGATTCATGAACTTTATCAGTGAAGGGAAATAGTTAGTGATCACCTTGCCTGGATCAATTGCTGCGCCCTGACCATGTACCGGATTTATATACAGGTCACTGCTGCCTACAGCCATCCAGGGCACTACCTTACCATCATAACCCAAATCCCCTTTTTTACATCTCATTGCGGTATCGCCTATGTTAATTGTTTTTCCAATAACACTGGCATCCTTCCCATAATTCGCAACAGGGTTGTGCTGTGCAGTCCATGTATGTACCTTATTGGCAAACCATGTTTCCTGGAAACTTGCGCTATAACGAACATCCTTAGTTTCATCAAACAGATCGAGCAGATGCCAGGTGGGCATTACGCGTTGTTCGTTATCAACGCCATAAGCATTTACATATGCATTCTCCATCCCCGGCCTGTCTCTATATTTTGTCATAGCCCATTTGAATATCCGGTTACCATTTGCGCCGGTTAGTGCATTCAGGGCACTGTTCTCCTGGCTATACGCAAGCACAAAGAGCGCTTCTTTGTTTGTTGCTCTGGCTGCTGTAGAAGCATTGACAGATGCGCCTACCTCTTTAAAGGTCTGAAACAAGTCGGTACCCAGCGCTGTTCTGTTATTGATAAGCTCAACGGCAGCGTCTTTTGCTTTAGTGAACCAGGACTGTGCATCAGCTCCTGTTGAGTAATATGCCCTTGTAAGATATGCTTTTGCCAACATGCCCATCGCCGCTTTTTTGGTAGCCCTGCTGTATTCAGCTGCAGGCCATGAAACGGGCAGGTTATTTTTGGCAAATTCAAGATCACTAATGATCACATCGTAAAACTCCTCTGGCGTATTGCGTTTTGCATACAAGTCAACACCATCGGCGCTTTCCTTTGTTTTCAGCATTACACCGCCAAATTGTTCTACAAGATGGAAATTATACAAAGCCCTTAAAAAGCGTAACTCACCAAGGCGATTATTTTTTTCCGTTTCATTTGTAAAATTGGCGTCGTCGATACGGTTTATACCTGCATTACAAAGGTTGATCGATTTGTAAAACGAGGTCCAGGCTTTTGTTGTCTGGCCTTGCCCGGGTTGCAATGCCTCATAATACACTATCTGTCTCGCATAACCTGATCTGCCGGCAGAATACCAAAGATCGCTGCCTGTTTCCAATAAAAAGAAACCGTCTTCCTGGCCATACAAGAAGTGTAACTCCTGATAAGCGGAATTCACAAGGCTTTTAAAGCCTTCAGGGTTATTCCATAAATTCTCAGCCGTACCGCTGTGCGGGTTATATTCTTCCAGTTGTTTTTTACAGGAAGTTGCAGAAGTAACAAGAAGAACTGCTGCCGCGTATGATAAATTTCTAAGCTTTTTCATTTTGTAATAATGATTTTAAGAGTTGAGAACTATTAGAAATCGATGTTTGCACCAAACACAAACTGGCGTGTTATTGGTGAATTTTCAGAACCACCTCTTTCCGGATCATAATTCTTCAGGTACTTGTTTTTTGTCTTGGTGAATACATTATTACCTGTTACATACAGACGAATTCTTTCAGAAAACACTTTTCTGCTGACATGTGAAGGAAGAGAATAAGCAAGCGTTACTGTTTTCAATTTTACAAAAGAGCCATCGATAAAGTTCATTGAATAATAACCAGTATATCCGGCATTGGAATAATTGGCATTATTACGGGGTTGAGGAAAATCGTTGGTTGGGTTATCTTTTGTCCAGTAGTCAAAGGCTGCAATACCATTACCTGTACCGTCTACATTAAACCTACCAGCCATGAATTCGGCGTTGATGATCTGACCATAACGGGCAACCATATACACGCTCAATTCCAGGCCTTTGTAGCTAAAGGTATTCTGAAAACCGCCAAACCATTTTGGCACATCAGCACCCTGGAAACTTTGGTCAAGAACCGGTTCAATTAAATTATTATCATTAACATCTTTTACTTTAATATCACCAGGCTGGTATACATAGTTACCAAACTTTTGTTGCAGGTCTTTATTTTCATCTGTTTGCCAGATACCTAACTTGGTATAACCATACCATGACTTTACAGGATGGCCAATCATTAATGACCCTTTTTCACCATTAAGGATATCCTTGTCAGTGATCAGTCGGGTAATTTTTTCGCGGGCCGCTGTAAACGTAACGGTGCTCGTCCATTTGAAGTCGCGGTTGTTCACGTTAACAGTTGACAATGCAACCTCAATACCCTCGTTCTCTGATTCACCCACGTTCTGCCACATTTCAGAAAATCCTGATGAGGTAGGTAATGGGCGTTTGTAAAGGATATCAGTAGTTTTCGTCTTATATACATCAACGGTACCAAATATGCGGCTTTTGAATAAGGCAAAATCAAGGCCGAGGTTGGCAGTGGCCGATTTTTCCCAACCGAGACCGAGGTTACCAGCAAGCAGGTTAAAGTTGGCAATCGGCGATGCGGTAGCACCAATGATAGCGTTCCCCATACTCAGCACACTTTGTGTACCATACGGCTGCACAGAAGCGTTACCTGCCACACCATAAGTAGCGCGAATCTTTAAATTGTTTACAAACCAGGCATCTCGCATGAAATTTTCCTGGTGAATATTCCAACCCAAACCTGCAGAAGGGAAATAATCCCATTTGTTATCTTTTGACAAACGGGAAACACCGTCAGCACGCAATGTAGCCTGTAACAGGTACTTACCTTTAAAAGTATAATTCAAACGACCAGCATATGAGAAAGACGTCGTTTTCGTAAAATCAGACTCAGTGGTACGGGTAGTTGTTTGTGTACCATTCAGGTTATAAAATTCATTGGTAAGCAGGTTCAGCCTAACACCACCTGCAATGCTTTGGTCCCAATCTGACCGGGTAAAGCTGGTAAGCCCTGTAAGCGTAAAATTATGGTCGGCTATCCTCTTGTTATAAGTAACCACATTATCCCAGCTATAAAAACGGGTAAACTCATTAGTTACTCTTGCGGTAGCGCCTACTCCATCATTATAAGCTTCGATAGTAAGAGAGTCATAATATTGTCCCCTTCTGCTGTAAGTAAGTGTTGTTCCGAAATTACTTTTGATACTTAAACCGGTTATCGGTGTAACTTCAAGAAAAGCGTTGGCAATTATATTACCTCTGCCAGTATTGTCTTTATAGGATCCTGAACGCTCGTCAACAATAGGACTAAGGAGATTTTTATTTTTAGGATTATAAATAGTATCCACTGGTATGCCCGGGAATGGTCTTATATTTCCCGACGCATCGTAAACCTGCCCCAACGGAGAAACTACTGTAACCTGTGACATTGGGTCGGTGCGGCGGTTCCAGTTCTGATAGGTCAACTGAGTCATAAACCCGGCCTTGAACATATTACTGATACGCTGATCATAGTTCAGACGCGCATTATAACGGGTATTATCAGTACCACGCAATACGCCCTCTTCCCTATAAACACCGGTAGAAAAAAATACTTTTGTTTTATCTCCTCCGGATTGAATAGAAGCCGTATGGCTTTGTTCAATACCGTTGCGGGTGGCTACATCCAGCCAGTCAATCCACTGGTTATTTTGATAGTAAGCCCTTTCAGCATCATTGGGTAACACATCCTCATTGGTTTCAGCAACCTGGTTGTTACCATGATAAGCGTGCTTTCTAAAATCTAAAAATTGCTGGCCAATACGCGCTTTGGGATAACTTACAGTGTTGAAACCATAAAAGCCATTATAAGAAACCTTAGGCCGGTCTTTACCTCTTTTGGTGGTTACGATGATAACACCATTGGCGCCCATCCAACCATATATGGCCGTAGACGATGCATCTTTCAATACTTCCACCGACTCAATATCGTTGGGATTCAGATCAGAAAGGCTTCCACCCTGAAAACCATCAATGATAACCAGAGGCTCACTGGATGATCCTGGAACAGAACCTTTATCAGTAACACCACTTAATGTTCTGTTACCGCGCAATTGTATGTTTACACCGCTTCCGGGTGCGCCACTGCTACGGGTAATATCTAAACCGGGAATTCTACCCTGCAATGCTTCTGCAGCATTCATTACAGGCGTTGCAGTTACCATACCAGGTTTTACCGAATACACGGAACCGGTAAGGTCTCTTCTTTTTGAAGTACCATAACCTACCACTACCACCTGGTCGAGGTCGGCATTGTCGTAGGTCATGCTAATGTTAAATGTTGAATCGTTCCCCACTCTTTGCTCCTTTTGTAAAAAGCCTACAAAGCTGAATACAAGAACGGAATTTTCAGAGGGAACCGGGAGGCGGAAAGTTCCTGTTACATCGGCGGTGACACTTATTCGTGTGCCCCACACGTTCACATTGACCCCGGGCAACGGATTACCCGACGGGTCTTTGATCTTCCCTGTAACAACCCTTTCCTGCGCGATCAGGTACGTGCAGTTAAGTAGCATAAAAAACGCCATCAGGCATTTCAAGGACGACGGTTTTCCAATCATACAACAGTTGTTTAAGATTTATGTTTTAACAATTGAGAGGAGCAAATATTAACCAAGGACCTACGTGCATAGCTACGCGTAAAGAGATGGGGTGGATGTGGTTTTTCTGGATATTGCATAATAGATCACAAGAAACGGCCAGCGGCCGGGTGAAACAATGTCATTTTTTCTTAAAAAGATGGAACATCTTACTATTTCATACAGGCAATCCTATTCTTCTGAAATATTAAGTGTATTCCATTGATATATAATTCATGTCTACGTATAACCATAAGGTTACGACCTAGTCACTTCATATTTTTTTACTATATGGCAATGATTATTCTATACAATAATCCATTTCAGTGAACATTGGCTGCAATCGTCGTTATTTTTCAAATAACCAGTCCAACGCACCGGCGTTTTCTGTAACGCCTAAACCGGCATCTACTGTCGGCAATGGATCATTTTCATTTATAAAGCCTAATAATAAGCAGGAACCTTTTGCTAACGTAAGTGTATGTGTCCCGGCTTGAAACGTAAATGCATGTATGTTTATTGCAGGGAATCCATCTATTGCTATGGCATTGGCCACTTTTGTTTCGGCCTGGCCATAATCATTGGCGCTTGCATCGATCTCCAAAGTTGGCTCGGGTAAGTAGGCGCTGTTCTTTTCCGCGAAGTATCCTACCAGTACTTTTACCGGTTGCGCCGTTTTAAATGTCAGTGAAGTTCCTTCCACTATCTGGCGGCTCTGGCTGTAATGTATACCCTGCAAACCGGTGAGTAAAGCGGGTACTTCATTGATCACCACCGTAACATCGGGCCATACCTGGGCATTCTTTTGTACGGTATACCTTTTTATATTCTCTGTAAGTATTTCAACCGGTGCATTCTTCAACGGCTTCATAGAAGCAATACCATGTCCTGCCCCCTGCTGCTGCTTCAGCACCTGAATGTGCTTTTTGAAATTCTCCAGCTCGTTCTGGTAAATGGGCAGCAATTCTACCCAGGTCTTATTCTTCGCATACCTGCCAACTACAGGGATCTTCCGTTGCGCCGTTTGCATACTGTTGGCATACAGGTACGTGGTATCGGTACGGCCTGCCAGGTCGGCAAAATGCGCCACGCTCTTCTCCAGTAACGGCACCGCCTGCTCCAGGTCGGCTATCTTATTCGAATATTTATATTTCAACACCTGTATGGCGGCCCTTGCCTTCCAGGCATAGTACTGCGCCATCGACTGGTAACAATACATATCATTCTTCAGGCGGTTGAACTCTTCGCGATTACTTTTTATATATGGCGCTGCCCTTTCAATGGCTGCTACCGCATCGGCTCCATGTACAATAATTTCATCGGCTATTTGCACCGGCGTTTCACCGATATGTGGTATTCCATTCGCTTCCTTCGCTGCATAGTCGATGATCATTTCTCCCAACGGGCTTTCGCTGTCATACATCAGGGTGAACAAACCGAAACGTTTGGGATCTATCAACTGGGTCATCAACATGCCCAGCGTCATCGTTTGCCGGTTGCCATCGGTAATACCATACCTTCTTAATATTTTGGGCGAAATTTCACCGGAATGTTCATAAGCATCTACAATATGTTTTGCCTGCGTTGGTGTGCAGCCAAACTTCGCAGCGAGGCTGCCTGACCAATAGTCTATTTCACCTTTACGGTCGCGATTGCTTTTCCAGGCATAACGTGCCCATGTACGGTACCAGATCCAGTCGCGTTCTATCTCAAGCAAACGGGGTGTTGTTTTGTCGGCTGCATATGGCCAGTCCCAATACGAATGTTGCGGATACAGGTGCAGGCCGTTTGCCTCCATAATAGAGTGCATGGCTTTTACGCTTTTTTGTATAAAGTCGGGCGAACCATAACGGAACGGCTCGAGGTTGGCGAGGATGTGCACATTTTCTATTTGTACAGTTCCTATGCGGCTCAGTGTGCGGTGCAGTTCGGCCCATTGACCGCGCGGCTCATAGGTTGTAAGCGCTTCGCCATTGAACTTTGCTTCGGTATAAAGGTTCTTATATAGCGGCAACGCTTCTTTCATTACGCGCGGCGCATCGGTATCGTGCGCGCGCAAAACGATCGGCGGCTCATCTTTTTTACCTAAGATCTTCAACCCATCCTGCACACCGGGTATAATGGTTTTGCAGAACCAGTCAACATCGTCCTGCCCTACCCCTTCCATTGCTTCGCCCAGTGCAACCATTAACCCCACATTAGGATACTTGGCCACAAATGCGGCTATCGATTTGCGGGTGTAATCTGCGATCAGCGGAATGATGGGCCGGTTACGGTCCTGCGTTTTGATGTTATGTTTTTCGGCAAATGGCTTCGACACAATAATATTATAGAACATCTGTATTACCCAGATACCGCGGCGGTCTGCTTCCCGGGTTAGGAATGAGAACAGTTCTTCGTTCTTTTTAAAAGTGGCATCATCTACTTCTACCGCATATGGATACTCATTGGTGCGCACCAGCGAGGCAAAAGGGTGCCCGTTCCACAGGTACAATGAGTTCATGCGGTTCACCACCAGTGAGTCGAGGTATTGGATCCAAAGGGCTTTATCATATAACCAGGGAAAGGTTTCAGGCGTATAAGGATATTCATATACCGTTCTGCCCGGTAAATAATACGGTTTCTGTACGCCAATACAGGTTCCGCGCAAAACCATTTCGGGTTTATCGGTGAGGGATAAACCGGCGGGGATCGCTTTATGACCGGCCACCTGTTCGGCCAGTTCCATACAGCCATATAAAGTACCGGAGGCATCGGTACCGGCAATGATAACTGCTTTGTCATTGCCTTTTATCGAAAAGCCTTCCCTGCCTGTTGTGTCGGGTTGCAGTTTGTAGCCTGCTACCGCTTTTTTTACCAGCGCATCGCTATAATTACCGGCCACAATAGTGATACCGGCAGCGGCGGTTTTCAGTTCTGTTGCCACCGTTACTTTGTAACCAGCCGTGCGTAAGGCAGCTGTAAGCTTTTCTGCTCCATACTTTATACGGGAAGAATTATTTGCAGTGACGATAGTAACATTCTTATCCACGGGTTTATCGGAAGCCCAAACTGTGTTCAGGATCAAAACACTTACAACCAATACAAGAAAGCCTTTCATTAGATATGTGTGATTTATGATATTACTGTTTAGTTATTTTTATTATGGAAATACGTTTTCTGCATTTCCATTAGCACATTAGCATATTAGCTAATTATCTCATTAAGCTTCACTCCGCCCCTTTCGCTCGACAGATAGGCCGCTTCCACGCAAGCCATGGTATAAATGCAATCATCGACCGAATTATCGGGCTTTGGAATATTGCCGGCGGCAGCGTGCATCACCTGTTCCATACTGCCGATAAAGGCATGCGGGAACCAGCTTCCTTCTATTTCCAGCGTTTTCCATTCGCCCGGTTCTTTACCGGTCAGCGTTATATATTGAAACTGATCAGCTACCCCATGCGGGTAGTTCATCAACAAGCCCATATTAATTTTTATGGCGCCCTGCGTTCCCTCGAATTTTATATACGAGTGCTGGTGCGCCAGACCGAATTTGTGACAGTGATTGGTTATTATGTTTGCCCGTACCGTATCGCCATAATCCATGATGATATTGCTGCGTACGGAAGCCAGCTGGCTCATTTCGGGGTGTTTTACCGTTTTGGCATATAAGCCGCCCGGGTTACCGAGGAACGACCTTACGAGGTCGATATAATGTATACTGTGGTATAATATTTCTACACGGGGCGATTCGAACAGGAAGGTCCATAAATGCCAGGGTGTGTATACGTTCACATTGATCTCCATATCGCAAACCTGTCCCAATGCCCCCTGTTGTATGAGCTTTCTTGCCGCTTTAATAAATGGAGCATAACGTAACTGGAAATTGATTGCTGCTACCAGTTGTTTATCGTGGGCAAATTTCAGTATGGCTTTTGCCTCCTGGTAGTTAGTGCCCATTGGCTTTTGTATAAGCACTGCCGAACCGGCGGGCAAATGATCGAGCACTTGGATGATGGCGGAACCGGGCACGGCCACATCATACACCACGGGCTCTACCTTCAGCCGCACAACATCTTCCATGGTTTCGAATACCATAGGGATATTGAATTTCAGCGCCAGGGCTTTCGCCTTTTCTTTATCGACATCGTAAATACCGGCCACATTGAAACCGGCCAGTTGATAAGCCGGCAAATGGGCATCGTTTACAATACCCCCTGCGCCAATGATAATTATGGGTGCCTTATATGATAATTGTTCTTTCACTTATTAATTGTACAAAGTGACAAAAGTAGCAGTTTATGGTTTGTAGTTTATGGTTTATAGTTGTTCACGTTTAACCTAAAGATTAAACTCAGGCTTCCCGGGTTGCAGGCAACCAGAAACTATAAACAAAAAACTATAAACTGCCCAGATAATTTCCATATGTTAAGGCAAGCACCGCTATTACCAGGATAACCAGGGCCAGCACAAGCGTAGCAATCGTTTTCTGGCGGCATTTCGCCCATTCCTTCAGCAACAAACCAGCCACCGAGCTGAACAATACCAGCATGATCATATGTATTGCCCAACTGCTATATTGGTATTTCCCCATGCGTACATGCCCCAGCCCGTAAAAGAAGAACTGTGAATACCACAAACAGCCGGTAAGCACAGCCATGACAAAATTAACCAGTAAGCGGTTGTTTGGCCCGGTTTGCCGGTACTCGCCAAACGTTCTCTCTTTACGATGCAGGTAAATGCAATATATAAGGGTAGATATAAAAGCTCCGGTATTTGAAAAAATGTAAACAATATTGATCCTGAAATTTCCCGCGCCGTAATCCTCCGCTATTTTGGCTATAGGTTCGCCCTGATCGATGGAGAACCCATACACGGCCGACAATACGCCGGCCAGAAAACAAAGCGGCAATCCTTTGGCCAGTGAAAACGAACTTCCCAGCGTTTCGCTGATCTTCAGATCATTTTCCTTAAACCTTCCGGCCACACCGCAACAGGCAATGCCCAATGCGCCTATCGTTATACCGGCGATTATCCAGCCGGCGCCATTCTGACTAAACAATGAGGTCAGTTGCCCATGCACCAGCGGCGGCAACAGGGTGCCCAGCACACACGAGATCCCTACTGCGATGGCATAGGTCAACGAAAAACCTACGTACCTGATGGCCATGCCGAATGCGGTTCCGCCAATTCCGTAAGCCACTCCGTAAATGAACGTCTTTATCATTGCATCGGCAGGCGCTTCCTGCAGTACCCTGCCTATTTGGGGAATGGTTAACCATGCGACCACCAGGGGTAATAACAACCAACAAACTGCTGCCTGGGCCAGCCAATACGTTTGCCACGACCACCGCGCCACTTTTTTCTGCGGGGTATAACACATGGCAGCGCAGGAGGCTCCTACTGAATGATATATTACTCCGGTTATTACTTCCATTTATTAATGCAATTCGTTTTTCGTGAATCGGCCCCCCCTTCCCCCTTCCCCGGTAGGGGGAGGGAGACTATTTCATAGCTCAATTTTCCTTGTATTTATCACCTTTATCAACCTTGTCAACTCTATCAACTCTATTACCCTGTCAACTCCCTCACTACAGATTATAAAAAGCTACCGCATTGCTATTTACCACTTTTTGCATTGCTGCGTCGGTGAGTATATTCGATAACGCTTTTAAATACTTCTGCCAGGTTTGCTTATACCCACCCGCCAGCAGTGAAACCGGCCAGTCGCCGCCGCAAACACAGCGGTTCTCTCCAAAATGCTCCAACACAAATTCAAGATATGGTTGAATATCTTCTTCCGTCCAGGCATCGCCTTTTTTTGAACAGGTGCCCAGCCCCGAGATCTTAACGTAAAAGTTTTTGTGCGAAGCAACCGCTTTCATCAGCTGCCCCCATTCGCCAAACCTGTCGCCTGAAGCGATGGGCGGCTGGTTCATATGATCGAGCATCAGCCGCAACTCGGGAACTTTGTGCGCTACTTCCAGCGCCGTTATCAGGTGTTGCGGGGTTACGCCCACCACATCATACGGCACATCATAAGCGGCCAGCACAGAAAGGCTTTGCGTTACTGTGGGTTGTAACAACCATTGCGGATCCGGTTCGTCGTGGATCAAATGGCGCACTCCTTTGAAATAAGGATTTCCCAGGTATTCTTTGAGGGCGGTAGCCGTGAACGAAGGGTCTTTTAAAGGCATCCAGCCTACAACCCCTTTTATAAAGCCGGTTGCACCAGCAACCTGTAACATCCAATTGGTATCTTCGAAATTATTCGCTGCCTGTACCAGCACCCCGCCTGTTATAGCGGTATCCTGCTGTTCGGCCTGCAATTCTTCAATATCGTAATTCCGGTTAAGAACAGAGGTATCATTCTTTAACCATTCATATTCTGCTTTTGCGAAATTCCATATGTGAACATGGGTATCGATGACTTCCATAGCAATCGGTTTATATCGGCTTATGAATTATGTTGAAGGTGACCGCAAGTTACATGGTAAAAATTTCAAATAAACAATTTTCACCATTCCCCGCCAGTCGAGCTGTGCCACATTTCTTTTCGACGCTGCCGGGAAATGTGGCTCACCACACCTGTTTACACTTCATAATCCGATATCGGCTGTTTTTTTAGTCCAAACTGCTCTTCTATTTGTTCGTTATGTTCACCCAGCAATGGCGCCCCGATGTTCGACGTATATATTTCGCCATCTATCCTAATCGGGCACCTTGTGGTGGTTATTGACAACCCATTGCTGGTCTTTACTTTCAGTTCCATGTTTAGCATCTGGTAACCGTTCTCCTGTACCAGGGTATCGTAATCCAACACCTTTGCACACCAGATATCCGCCGGTTCCAGCACAGCCAGCCAGGCGTCGGTATTGCGGCCCAGTAAATGACTGGCCAGAATTGTCTTTATTTCATCACGCTTCACAAACCATTCTGCCGTATTCGTGAATTGCTGCAATGCATCGCATTGCAACAGGGTTGCCAGCTGGGTTATGTTTCCCATGGCCAGCGCCAGGTACCCATCGGCGGTTTTGTAAATGCCATACGGGGCCGATAAATATGCGTGACCATTATTGATCTCACTGCGCACGGGAAGTTCGCGGCCATCGTTATAAAAACAGGTGAGCACTTCAAACTGAAAATCGAGGATCGATTCGAGCATGCTTACCTGTACCAGGCTGCCTTCATTGGTTATGGTGCGTTGGAACAATGCTGCGAGAATACCCTGCGCAATATGGGTTCCGGCCAGAATATCTACCACGGCCACACCCATGGGCGTTGGATTATCGCTGCGGTTGCTGCTTAACCAGGTCAACCCCGATACGGCCTGCAACAACAGGTCCTGGCCGGGCAGGTCTTTCCACGGGCCTTCATTGCCATACCCGCTTACTTCGGCATATATGATCTGCGGATTGATCGATTTTACGGTTTCATAGCCGAGCCCCAGCCTTTCCATTACGCCAGGCCGGAAATTGTGCATGAGCACATCTGCGCGGGCAATGATCTGTTTTACCTTTTCGAGGTCTTCCTCATTTTTCAGGTCGGCAGCATAGCTTTGCTTGTTGCGGTTGATGGCATGAAAAATAGTTGACTCCCCTTCTATCATCACGTTCGATACATACAACTGGCGGCAGATATCGCCTACACCTGTACGCTCTATCTTTATTACCTGCGCGCCCATATCGGCCAGACGCAAACCGGCAGAAGGGCCAGATAAAAACTGGCTGAAATCAACTACGATAATATCTTGTAAGGGTTTCATTCTCTGTTAAAAGATTTGTGAACAATGAGTCAGTTGCCGGTTGCCGGTCCCTGAATACCGATCAGTGTAACTTAAGGTGTGCCACGTTTGCTTTCGACGCTACCGGGAAAACGTGGCACACCTTTCTTTCGACGTTACCAGGAAAACGTGGCACACCTTCCCGTAGATTCACAACTTTCCAATCAGTTCTTTCTTTATTGCCTCCGTATGTTCTCCCAACTGCGGCGCAGGTTTTGGCGAGAAGATCCGCTCCCCGTTGATGCGTATAGGGCACCGGGTTGTGGTAACTTCTTTTCCCTTTGAAGTTGTGATCGTTTGCTCCATTTGCAAAACCTTGTACGCTTCCAGTTTTGTAAGCCGTTCCCAATCGAGCACTTCCATGGCCCACAGGTCTTTGGCATGCAGCTTCTGTAACCAGTATGCCGATTGCTGTGTTAACAGGTGTTTGGCCAGCACCGACTTTATTTCATCGCGCAAACTGAAAGCAACTTTTTGATCGTAGGCCATCAGCTCATTACAACCGATAGCTTTTGCCAGTTGCTTTATGTCGACCATTGCAATGGCAATGTGACCGTCGGCTGTGGAATAAATACCATACGGCGCATGTAATAACGGATGCCCGTTATTCACTTTGCTGCGTTTGGGCAATTTTCCGCTGCTATGATAGGTGGTCAATAATTCAAACTGAAAATCGAGCAGCGACTCGAGCAGGCTCACTTCTATCAATGCGCCGGCGCCGGTCTTTTGTCTTCTTATCAATGCACTCAAAATACCCTGTACCAGCTGCGAACCGCACAGGTTATCGGCAATGGCCAAACCAAATGGCATGGGATTGTCTTTGGCGTTACCTGTGGTGTAAGCCAGTCCGCTCATCGACTGCAGCAGCAGGTCCTGGCCAGGCCGATTCTTCCAGGGGCCTTCTTTGCCATAACCGCTTACCGCACCATATATAATACGGGGATTGATCTTTATTACTTCGGAATACCCCAGCCCTACCTTTTCCATAACTCCGGGCCGGAAATTATGCGTAAGCACATCTGCTTTTTCGATCAGTTTTTTTACCAGCGCCAGGTCATCGGGATGCTTGAGATCGGCAGTATAACTTTCTTTATTGCGGTTGATGGTATGAAACAACATGGAGCTGTCGTCGGTCCACAGGTCTTTGATCGATAAACGGCGGCCGGCGTCACCTGTGCCGGGGCGTTCTACCTTAATGACACGGGCCCCGAGATCGGCCAGGCGCAACCCGGCAGACGGGCCAGATAAATACTGACTGAATTCCAGCACAAGCAATCCCTGTAAAGGCAATCGACTCATATTGACAAGCTCATTTTTTCGCCTTTAAGGCTATGATGATAAATACGATCTATTTCTTTTAATACCGATGCAGGATTTCCGCCCTGTAATAAATATTGTTGAACCGGGTCGCCGGCATGGTCCTGAAAATGAAGGTACCCATTATAACGTGGACGCATGTAACCGCTTTTCATTACCGGTAATACCGTATGAAAAAAACTGTTGGTAAGCAAATTGGCCATGTTGTTCGTCCACGCCGCGAGGTGCCCCGGCTGCCCGCCATGTTGTACATAAAAAGTGCTCTGGCATTCTTCACTGCAAACCCAGGCGGTAAAATCAACCGCTTCTTTTTTATGTTTCGTAAACGACGAAACCGCCAAACCCGTTCCGCCAATGGTGCTGCGTAACCGCTTTTTGCCAAAATGAACCAGGTTGGCATAAGTAAGCGGGTATTTCGCATACCCGGTGCGGGGATAGTTTGAATAACAATATGCAAACGGGCAATACCAGTAATCGTTGGTGCTGCTCATGAGCTCGGCCACGGCGATCGGATTGCACGAGAACAATTTCTTATCTATTAACGAATACAGGTCGCGCATAGTCTGCAAGGCCTGTACCCCAATTTCTTTACTTACTACCTGTTCTTTGCTTTGGAAGGGTTCTTCGCCCAGCGCCAGGCAGAACATATAAAAGTTCATGAGGCTATCGATGGGAATGGAAGGAATGGCAACTTTTCCTTTTTTTGCCAGTTCGATCAGTTCTTCCCAGGTATCGGGCACTTTGGCCCCGTTCTGCTGAAACAGATCAGCCCGGTAACTTGCCGCAGGCGTTGCCGCATCGATGGCCAGCGCCCACTGGTGATTGTCGTAAAAATAGCTTATATGCGATTCGCCTACCGAATTACCTGATTGATTTTGCAGGTAGGCGGCGGGTAAATATTCATCTAACGGCAATACGCTGTTTGTAGCAGCGGCGCAACCCACCCAGGGATGGTCGATGATCAGCAGATCGTAATCATTCACCAGTTTTTCGAGCGGGAAATCGGCAAACTCCTGTAAGGTTCTTTTCTTCCAATTAATGGTAACCTTTGGGTTCAGTTCTGAATAGCGTTGTGCGGCTGCCAGCAGGGGCGTAATGCCTCTGCTGTGTCCCCAGGTAATTCCATTTAAAACAATTTCAGACATATACTCCTAGCTTTCTTTTTTATGTACCAACAATACGTGTTCACAGATCATCACTACTTCTCCATGCTGATTAAACACTTCTACCAGTTCGGTAACCAGGCCAAATCCCGGCTTTTTATGTTCTTTAATATTTGAAATAGTGACAGTGGCCCTGATGGTATCGCCAATGAAAACAGGTTTAATGAAACGCAGGCGATCATATCCGTAGGTCATGGCCACTTCGTTAATGACATGGGCTGTCAGGCCTACAGCTATAGTAAAAATGAGGGTGCCGTGGGCAATGCGTTTTTTGAATGGTTGGGTCTTGCACCATTCCTCATCCATATGATGCGGGAAGAAGTCGCCTGACTGGCCAGCATGAATAACGATATCGGTTTCGGTAACTGTACGTCCGCCGGTTGACCTTTTCTCATTCAGTTCAAATTCTTCAAAATATTTAGTAATACCCATACAGGATGTAAAAATTATCTGAAAATTGTTGGTTGGTTAACTTAATTGAAAATGATAACGGCCTTTAAGCCAGTATAATTATATAGTTCAGGCAGAATGAATCGGCTGGTAAGCTCCCGCCGGTTGGCGGGACAGATGAAGAAAATGAATACATTTTTTTCATACGCGCAACTATTTTCAATCGTAACCATTTGCCAGGCTGCGGTTTTTAACCAGTTTACATTGAAAGCCTGTCAAGAACTATCTTTTTTAATACATTCGGAGTTGATGGAAAGACGTGCCACGTCAGTTGAGACAGTCGCTTTTGAGAGCTTCAGGTAATTGTTAACTGGCCTTTGTCGTCGTTTATAGATATAAAAACAATGCAGGCTCAACGTGGCACGCCTCGTCCTTGCTGCTTTTGCTAAATAACCAACACTGAACGCTTTAAAGTGGAAAGCTACACATTTTAGCCAGGGGCGTCAATGTCTAGTTTAACTGAAATGATGGAATATTTTACTAAATAATAATATGCCTCATGTAACAGGGTAAAGGGATTTAAGTTACAGGCCCTTCATATATTACTAAAATGCAGGCAAGAAAAGGCAACGAGGCAACGAGGCATAGAGGCAGCGAGGGGAAGAAGGCCAGCCGGTACAGAAGTATGGGATTTTTTATTAAATTTAGCTTATAAACAGGCAATTATGACAGAAATTGTGACAGATAAGAAGAAATATGTGTTGGTTCCGGAGAAAGATTATCAGGCTTTGCAAAAGAAAGCAGCCCTGAAAACAAAACCTGAAAAAGTATTAGCTATTGAGGAAGCACGTGCCCATAGTAAAAAACTGATCAGGAAATGGGCCGCAGAAAAGTAGTAGTAAAACAATCGGTAGCTGACATTGCGTGGTATATTGAATCCAAGGGGTTAATTGCAACTGCCGATAAGTTTGTTGACAAGGTTTATGATCATTTCCTAAACCTTGCAGACAATAAAAAATCCCATCCCATTTGCAGGGAGCCCGAATGTGAAAGTTTAGGCTACAAATGCACACCTTATAAAAAGAAAAACACAATAGTTTTTATTGAATCAGCAACCGAATTGGTTATTTGCGAATTCATTCCTTCCAAACTGATACATTGGTAATATTTTTCTTCCACACAAGCAAAATACAGCTGAAAGCCCAATGCTAAAAGCAGAAAGCAAAAGCCAAAGACGGAATAGCGAAAACCCCTGTATTCGCTTTCGGCTTCAGGCCTTTAGCTTTAAGCTGTATTAAAATGGCACAACCGTTTGCGTGTTGATTTTTGGCGCCAACGCTGTAAGTTTGAGCACGATGCGGCTTGCCTGTTCAAGATTCAACCGATGATACATGTTCAATAATATTTTAACCCATTTTGGCCTTACTCCTGCCCAATATACTGTACAACCTTTTGGGAGCGGACTGATCAACCATACCTGGAAGATCAGCACCGACGACGGGCAGCCCCGCTATATTCTGCAGCAGATAAATACCGCTGTTTTTAAACAGCCTGAAGATATTGCCCTTAACATCGGCAATCTTGGCGCCTATTTGCAAAAACATAGTCCCAATTACCTTTTTGCCGGCGCGCTGCCCGATAGTAACGGCACTTATTTATACGTGGATGACAAAAAACGGTATTTCCGGCTATTCCCCTTCATTGCCCGTTCGCATTCGGTCGATATGGTGCATAGCCCGGAACAGGCATTTGAAGCAGCGCGGCAGTTTGCCCGCTTTACCCGCCTGTTGAGTGGTTTTGATACCAGCCTGCTAAAGATCACCATACCACAATTTCACGATCTTTCATTGCGTTACCGGCAGTTCACCGGTGCATTGGCCAACGGCAACAAATTACGGATCCGGGACGCCTCAGTACTCATTGACTATTTACAGCAGCAACGCCACCTGGTTGAAACCTATGAGCAGGTCAAAAAAGACCCCGGGTTCAGGGTGCGCGTCATTCACCATGACACAAAGATCAGCAATGTGCTTTTCGACCCGCAAAAGAAAGGCCTTTGCGTTATCGACCTCGACACGGTTATGCCGGGTTATTTTATCAGCGATGTAGGCGATATGATGCGTACCTACCTATCGCCGGTTAGCGAGGAAGAAAAAGACTTTTTGCAAATACAGGTGCGCGAAGCATTCTTCACCGCCATTGCGCAGGGATATCTTGGCGAACTGAGCAATGAACTGACCCCGGTAGAAAAACAACATTTTGTGTACGCCGGCCAGTTTATGATCTATATGCAGGCTTTGCGTTTTTTGACCGATCATTTAAATGACGACGTATATTACGGCGCCCGCTACGATGGGCATAACCTGATACGCGCCCAAAACCAGGCTATTTTGTTACAACAGTATAATGAGAAAGAGCGATCGTTCAATCAAATCATTTCAACAATTTAAACATGACTACTGCTAACATGCTGGACGATCTTATTCCAGCACAGAAAACCAACACAACAGCCATTTTCATCATCGGCTTTTTGTTCTTTATTTTTGGTTTTATTACCTGGCTGAACGGAAGCCTGATCCAGTTCCTGCAACTGGTTTGCCAGCTGGAAAGCGATGTACAGGCCTTCCTGGTGACCACCGCCTTTTACATGGCCTATTTTTTTCTTGCCATACCTTCTTCGGTGATCCTGAAACGCACCGGTTTTAAAACGGGAATGTCGTTGGGTTTACTGGTTATGGCAATCGGTTCACTCATCTTTATTCCGGCCGCGCAACAAAGAAGTTTCGGATTGTTCTTAACCGGTTTGTTTATACAGGGAACCGGGCTGGCGTTACTGCAAACAGCTTCCAACCCATACATCAGTATCATTGGGCCCATTGAAAGCGCTGCAAAACGCATCAGCATCATGGGCATTTGCAATAAAGTGGCCGGCATTATAAGCCCATTGATCTTAAGCGCCGTATTGCTGAGCAATGCCAGAGAGCTGGAAGAAAAAGTAAATACCACTAAAAATATTGCAGAGAAAGAACAGTTACTGAATGAACTGTCGGCCAAAGTGATCCCGCCTTATATTATTCTCGCTGTGGTGCTGGCCATACTGGCGTTTGCCTTATATAAATCGCCATTGCCCGAGCCGCGTATTGAAGAAGAAAAAGAAACAACCGCTTTATCGGGTACCGCGAACAGCAAAACCAGCATCTTTCAATTCCCGCACCTGTTATTGGGCGCGCTGTGCATCTTTTTATATGTGGGAGTTGAAGTAATGGCCGGTGACGCCATTGGCATTTATGGCAAATCGATGGGCATGCCGCTTAGCGAAACAAAAAACTTTACATCGTTCACACTTGCCGCTATGCTGGTAGGATACGTGGTGGGCATATTCACCATACCTAAATATCTTTCACAACAAACCGCTTTGAAAGCCTCGGCCATCCTGGGTATTGTATTTTCCATTGCGGTTTATTTCACAGAAGGATACACGGCAATCTCCTTTATCGCTTTGCTGGGACTGGCCAATTCGCTGATGTGGCCTGCCATCTGGCCGCTGGCCATCGACAAGCTGGGCAAATTTACAAAAACCGGTTCGGCCCTGCTGGTAATGGGTATTGCCGGCGGCGCTGTCGTTCCTTTGATCTATGCATCGCTTAAAAAAGAAGACGGGCTGAACATTCCCAATCACCAGGCCTTCTTTATTTGCATGCTGCCCTGCTATTTGTACATCCTGTATTATGCAATAAAAGGGCACAGGAAAATTAGCTAATGTGATAATTTGCTAATGTGATTATGAAATACAAAGCCATAAGGCCGGTCGAAGATAAACGCTCAGAAAAATAAGATAATAGTCAAATCAAAAATGCCCCGATGTTATCAGGGGCATTTTGATTTTTATGATCCTTACAATTCAAAAAATTCATAGAAAGTTGACCAGTTAACCCCGATGAAGTTGGGGGTTAACTGGTTAACAAAGCCTTTTCATTTCCGGCCTAATCATATGTATCCCGGTAATAAGGGTCAATAGATATCAGATAATCATCCACCCATTCCAAAATACCGAATACATCAAAAAGATCGAGGAGGATGTAAGCCAGAAGATTTAAAAACATATACTTATTATTTGCAGGTCTTGTTGTGCATTATCGGCCGGCAGACAGAGACTGCGTTCAGTGTTCAGCGTCTCCCTACCATTGGACCTTATACATTATATCGGGAAAGAACCCTACCTGGTAAACGGTTCCCACCCGTTTTTGCACTTCGCTATACCGTTGAACGAACACATTATCGCGGTTGGTCACGTTCTGCAGATCGAGGTAAATGGTTTGCGATAAGCGGCGTTTGCTGCTGTTAAGGCGAAAACCAAACCGGGTATCGAGGCGGAAATAATCGGGAAACTGCTCTGCGTTGTAAAAGCGTTCATCTAGCTGCTCGCGCCTGGCAAGTTCAGAGGCTGCCAGGTCAACCGGCGTATAATACCGGCCGCCGGAGTAGGTCATTTTGATATCTACCGTAAATACGTTGCGGCCGCTGTTGCCCATTTTAAATTCTTTACCGGCCAGCATATTCAAAACGTTGCGATTATTGAAAGTGGAATTGCGTTCTATACCATCGCTGCCCTTATATTTTGAATTGAACAATGAAGCGGTAGTAAGAAGGTAATATCCTTTGCTGAAAAACTTTTCTATTGTCAACTCCACGCCCTGGTTTGAACCGGTGCCATTATTAACCAATCCGGCTTTTTCAGGAAAAGTGAAATCGGCGCCGCTGTTCAGGATAGAGAACCCGCTTAAAATCTTCTCAACCGGCGCATCGAATATGCGTTGATAATAGGCTTCGGCTTTCAGTCGCCAGTCTTTGGCAAACGCCCAGTCGTACCCGAGAATGTAATGGTGTGCTTTGGTAAAACCCAGGTCGCGGTTGCTTTGATCAAATACACCATTCGGCATTTTTTCCTGGTACAGGTACACAGGGGCAGGCTGTAACTGGCTATGCAAGCCATAACTCAATGTAATGGTCTTTGTATTGTCGGGTGCATAGCTCAATGATGCCCGCGGCTCAACGGCCGATGCATCGTTGAAGGTGTAGAACATGCCATGTACGCCTGCATTGAGCGATAATTTCCCGGTAAAACGGTATTTACCCTGTACATAAGGCTGCAGCAGCCATGAACTGCCGTCATAATCGCGCATGATCTGCCAGCCGGGGCGGCTCTCGCGGGTTTCGAGGTACGTATCGAGCCCATTCTGCTCTGCTAAAAATCCACCCCGCACAGTAAACCGGGCATTTAATTTTGAATTGATATAGGTTGAAAACCGCAGGCCAGTATTTTCCGTTTTCTGGCTGGTAACGTACTCACGTTCGGGTAATGAATCGTAATATTTATAGCCATCGCCCTGGTTACTGGTATACGAATACGACAGCACTGAACGGATGTAGGAATTGCGGCCTACATCGATAGTATGTTTTATACCAACAACACCTATACGTGATTTGAAATACGTATCCTCATCCGTTTCGGCGAACATATCGGCAGAGTCGAGATCGGCGCCGATGAAATCTATATTGCTGATACCGCCCATACCAAAAATGCCGAACTTACCGAGCTTTGAATTGGCGAAATTGATATTGAAAATCAGGTCCTGGTACCTGGGAACGGCATCGGTACCAAATTGCAACCCAATTTGCTGACCCAGTTGGGCAAAGGAATACCGGTAACCTATCAGGAACGAGGAACCGTTCTTCTTTTTGCTCAGCGGCCCTTCTATCATTGCTTCAAGGCCACTAAACATATTCAGCTGCAGGGTCTTCTCCACCTTATCTTTATTACCTGAACGTAAGGAAAGATCGAACACCGCGCCACTGGCATTGCCATATTCGGCAGGGAAAGCGCCGGTATAAAAATCGGAGTTCTTCAATGCATTGGTGTTTAGCGCACTTACCGGACCGCCGGTGGTACCAAGCGTTGAAAAGTGATTGGGATTGGGAATGGGCACGCCTTCCATACGCCATAATACCGCCGTGGGAGAATTACCCCGTACAACGATATCGTTGCGCGAATCGTTGGTAGATGATACGCCGGCGAAACTGCTGGCCAGCCGGGCCGGGTCGTTTCGTCCGCCTGCATACCTGGTTACTTCATCCATACTGAACGACCGGGCGCTGCTGCCCGCAAATTCGTTCAGGGCCATTCCCTTTCTCGCTTTTGGCGCCGTAACACTTACTTCATTGAGGGTACGGATCGATTCTTCGAGCGATACATCCAGTATTACCTGCTTGCCGATGGTTACCAGCACTTCAGGAATGGAAACCGGTTTATAACCAATGGAAGAGAACGAAATGCGCTGGCGGCCAACCGGCACATTCTCCAGCGTATAGTTACCGGCAGCATCGGTGGTGACACCCATCGACAGCCCGGCAACCGTTACACTAACACCGGCCAGCGGTTTTTCGGAGGCTTTGTCAATGATGGTACCTTTTACGGTTTGTGAAATTTGTTGCGCCTGTACGCCGAAGGCGTTGAATGAACCGATCATGAGCCAGGCGATGTATAACCCAATTGGTTTGTTAAAGTGGGAAGAACCTGTAAATAGCATATGTTGGTGGTTTCTTTATGCCGCAAAAATGCATTCACAGGACTGATACAAAAAGCGTAATAGGCGACTAAAGGTAATACTTCGACATCACAGCCATTTGTGTAGATGACTTGAGTTGACGAGTTAACTGGTTGACTATAATTTATGACTGATCGCCCTATGCAACTCTTCCTTATAAAAATCACTTACGGGTATAACATGTTCACCGATGTAAACCCGGTTCTTACGAATGAACGTGATCTTGTCAATGGAAACCATAAAGGATTTGTGCACGCGCACAAAACGGGTCGGAGGCAGTTTATCGGCCAGGGATTTCATGGCCAGTTTGGTAATGACGGGTTTGTCGTTTTTGAGCAGATAGATCTTCATATAATCCCTAATAGATTCCATATGCGTGATCTCCTGTACTGCTATTTTTACGAGGCTGTATTCGACATTTACAAAGAAATAATCATTGGTAGGCTGTACAGCCGCTGAAGGGAGGCCCTGTTTCTTGAGAGTACAGAAGTCAGCCGCCTTGTTCACGGCCCGCAGAAAACGTTCGAAGGTAACCGGCTTTACCAGGTAATCGAGTACATCGAGCTCAAAGCCTTCCAATGCATATTTTTTGAACGCCGTGATAAAGATCACAACCGGTTTATAGGTTAACGACTGCAGGAACTGGGTGCCGGTAACACCCGGCATTTGGATATCGAGAAAGATAAGATCGATCTGTTCGCGGCGCAATACATCCATGGCCTCGTACGCGTTCCTGCAACGCTGCACCAGGTGCAGGAAGGGAATGCGTTTGATGTTATCTTCCAGCAGATCGAGCGATAAGGCTTCATCATCGACAGCCAGGCATTTAATCATGCGTTACGATTTTAAGACAGGCATGAAACCAGTTGTCTTTCCTTTGGGCCGCCAACTGGTGTTTACCCGGATACAATATTTTTAACCGCCGTTCAAGATTGGTTAAGCCAATGCCTTTTGTTTTATCGGCCACCTGGGCCTTATAGGGAATGGTTTTATTGGAAACCGTTAACGACACCTCCTTTTCCGCTACTGCCAGCTCTATATTGATCTCCGGTTCATCGGCCACATTTACCCCATGCTTAAACGCATTTTCGATCAGTGGTATCAGTAACATTGGTTCAATGATATGAGAATAATTTCCGGGCTGCACCATGAACAGGATCTTCACCGAATCGCCAAAACGCATCGTTTGCAGATCGATATAACTACGAATGTATTCTACCTCCTTGTTCAGACTCACTTTTTCGTCATCTGAATCATACAGCATATAATGCATCAGGTTCGACATCTTTAACAGGGCAGGCTCGAGCAGGTCAGATTTTTTCCGCGCCAGCGACACCATGCTGTTGAGCGCATTGAACATGAAGTGCGGGCTCACCTGTGAGCGCAAAAAAGAAAGCTCCATGGTAAGGGTTTCTTTTTGCAGCCGGTCGTTTTGCATTACATCGATGATAAACCGGTAACTGGTAGCGGTTCCCATTACAAACAACCCGATAAAGATCTTAACCACAATACCTGCAAAGATCGCATACAAAGGCAGTTCCCCTGCCACCACCATGAAACAACCGGTGATGAGCGAAAACAAAAAGCCTGTGCCCAGGATAGCCAGGATGTAAGCCGCTAACCGCTTTTTCAACAATAACCGGGGATACAATACATAGGCGCTAAAATAGAAACCGGCGGTTTGCAATGCGGTGAATATGATGGTATGCCATTGCAGGTAATTGGGCGTTTTCGCATCTTTGAGCGGCATAACAAAGATGGGAACCAGTATGATCAATGTGGTAAATAATACATGCAGTAATATGTAAACCAGTTTTCTCCGAGACATATTTCAATTGAAAGCACGAATGTAATTTTTTTAACATTACCAGACAGACGTGAATGATAACCGGGCTTTTTCCGGCGATAAAACATCCTTTTTAGCAGATACACTCCTTTCCCAAGGTAGAGTTATTCAGTTCTGAGTTCTTAGTTTTTAGTTCCTTTATACGGGACGACTGATTAAATTCCAATGTTCCGAAAGTTCATCAGCCCGGGGCTCCTCCATTTGCAAGGCAACCGTACCCACTGCTCTCAAAAACCGATTGACGACTCCAGCTGATGAACTTACAACTTAAAAACTGAATAACTGAATAACTGAACAACCGGCTTGTCAACTCACTTTTAATGATTTATCTCATCTTTTAGCCTTTTTCCATGCCTTCCCCCTTACCTTTGCCCGCCCCTTATAAACGCCCAACTTACCGGTGCCGCTAAAATCGTTAGCTTCCCCTACCGCCATTTACGGGTTTACCCTGATATGCTGCAACCGGCAGCAGAAGTAATTTTTGTGGATTCATAGTTTAAATGTTATTTTGACACGAAACAGGATGTATGGGCGGTTCAGGCTGTATCTTTGTATCAGATCTGCGGTCATCGTCCCAATCGGGTCTTCATAAAAAAACTTACTTGTTTTAGTTGTCGATATGAAAAAA
This sequence comes from Niastella populi, assembly GCF_002078015.1. Classification (GTDB taxonomy): domain Bacteria; phylum Bacteroidota; class Bacteroidia; order Chitinophagales; family Chitinophagaceae; genus Niastella; species Niastella populi. The sequence continues at coordinate 29,874 of NZ_LWBP01000100.1, forward strand.
GAAAATTATGTAATAGGTGTTGACTATGGCACAGATTCAGTGCGGTCGATCATCGCCAACGCTGCCAATGGGCAGGAAGTAGCTTCTGCAGTATTTTATTATCCCCGCTGGAAAGACGGTTTGTATTGCGATCCCGGCGTTAACCAGTTCAGACAGCATCCGCTCGACTACCTGGAAGGCCTGGAACAAACCATTACCCGTTGCCTGGTGCAGGCGGGCCCTTCAGTAACGGCCAATATCAGGGCCATTTCAATTGACACTACCGGATCTACACCGGTAGCAGTAGACGAAACCGGTACTCCCCTCGCCCTGTTGCCTCGTTTTGAAAAGAATCCCAATGCCATGTTCGTGCTTTGGAAAGACCATACGTCTGTTCCCGAAGCGGCTGAAATAAACGCCCATGCTGAGAAGTATGACGTCAACTACCTGCAATATGTAGGGGGCATTTATTCTTCAGAATGGTTCTGGGCCAAGCTGTTACACATTTTGCGTGAAGACAGCGAGGTACGCGGGGCCTGTCATTCATGGGTTGAACATTGCGACTGGATCCCCTTCGTACTTACAGGCGGTAAAGCTGTTTCTGCCATGAAACGCGGCGTATGCGCTGCCGGTCACAAAGCCCTGTGGGCTGCGGAATTCGGCGGTTTGCCCCCTGAACAATTCTTTACCGATCTTGATCCGTTGTTGACCGGATTTACCAAACGGCTTTTCACAAAAACATATACAGCCGACCAGGCTGCCGGCACCCTTAGTAAAGAATGGGCCGAAAAACTGGGCCTTTCTACCGACGTAATTATCGGAGTTGGCGCTTTTGACGCCCATATGGGCGCGGTTGGCGGACAAATTGAACCCTACCACCTCAGTAAGGTAATGGGAACTTCTACCTGCGATATGCTGGTGGCTCCGCTGAACGAAGTTGAAGGCAAACTGGTAAAAGGTATTTGCGGACAGGTGCCCGGCTCTGTGATCCCCGGCATGATGGGACTGGAAGCCGGACAAAGTGCATTTGGCGATGCCTATGCCTGGTTCAAACAGGTGCTTACCTGGCCTTTGCAACATGTACTGGGACAATCATCTCTCGTTAATTCCGAAACAGCCAAAGCGCTTATTCAGGAAACAGCCGACAAACTGATCCCTGAACTCAGCAAACAGGCTGCATCGATCGTGATCGATGAGCACAGCGAACTGGCGGTTGACTGGTTCAATGGCCGCCGAACACCCGACGCCAGCCAGGAGTTGAAAGGCGCCATCACTGGCCTGAACCTTGGCAGCGATGCCCCCCGGATCTTCAGGGCAATTGTAGAAGCTACCTGTTTTGGCGCCAAAGCCATTGTAGACCGCTTCAATGATGAAGGCGTTCCGGTAAAAGGATTGATCGGCCTCGGCGGCGTGGCAAAAAAATCGCCGTTCATTATGCAAATGATGGCCGACGTTATGAACATGCCAATCCGCATTCATAAGTCAGAACAAACCTGCGCCCTTGGCGCCGCTATGTTTGCCGCTACCGCTGCCGGCATCTACAATAAAGTGGAAGATGCCATGAATGCCATGGGCCAGGGCTTCGACGCCACTTACTATCCCGACAAATCGAAAGTGGCCCTTTACCAGGCGCGTTATAAAAAATATCATAACCTGGGTGGATTCGTAGAGAATACGGTGAAAGTAAAATCTAAAGAATCGGCATTGTCAAATTAATAGCCTGTTGCCAGTTACCAGGTCCCGGTTACCCGGAAACCGGCAACCGGCAACTTTTTTATATCATGAGCAAGTATCAACACATACAAGAAGCCTGTTACAAGGCCAACATGCAACTACCGGAACTGAACCTGGTATTATTCACCTTTGGTAATGTAAGTGTCGCCGACAGGAACCTCGGTGTTTTTGCTATTAAACCCAGCGGCGTTCCCTACAGGGACCTGACCCCTGCAAAAATGGTCATCGTTGATTTCGATGGCAAAATCATCAGCGGCGATCTGCGTCCTTCAAGCGATACGAAAACACATGCCGTTTTATATGCTGAGTGGGAAAAGATAGGCGCCATTGTGCATACGCACAGCACCTATGCTACCGCGTGGGCACAGGCGCAACGCGACATTCCCATCTTTGGCACAACGCATGCCGACCATAATACCGTAGACATTCCCTGCGCACCGCCGATGAGCGATGACATGATAAAAGGGAACTATGAATTTGAGACCGGTTACCAGATCATCAATTGTTTTAAGGAAAGAAAACTGTCGTACGAGGAAGTGGAAATGGTGTTGGTAGGCAATCACGCCCCGTTTGCCTGGGGCAAAAATGGCGACAAAGCCGTATATAACGCCGCAGTACTTGAAGAGGTTGCCCGCATGGCTTACCTCACCGAGCAGATAAACCCGAAAGCGCCCCGGTTAAAAGACGCGCTTATCGACAAGCACTGGCAAAGGAAACATGGGAAAGACGCCTATTATGGGCAGTAGAAATAACGAATATTGAATTTCGAATGTTGAATGACGAAGTGAAATACAGAATGAAAAATTGAAAGCTGCCTGTATTTCATTATCACAATATCAAATTATCACATTATCAAATTAGTTATGGAAGATTTGAAAAAACTGGAAGTCTGGTTTGTAACAGGAAGCCAACACCTGTATGGCGAAGAAACCCTGAAACAGGTAGCCGAACACTCAACACAGATTGCGCGGTCAATTGATAAAGACCCTGCCATTCCGGTTCGGGTTGTATTCAAACCCGTAGTAAAGTCGCCTGAAGAAATTTACCAGGTTTGCGTTGAAGCCAACACTACCCCTACCTGTATCGGTATCATGGCCTGGATGCATACCTTCTCCCCTGCCAAAATGTGGATCGGCGGGTTGAAAGTGTTGCAAAAACCTTTGTTACACCTGCACACCCAGTTTAACCGCGATATTCCGTGGAGCAGCATCGATATGGACTTCATGAACCTGAACCAAAGCGCCCATGGCGACCGCGAGTTCGGTTTTATGGTAAGCCGGATGCGCATGAACAGAAAAGTGGTTGTAGGCCACTGGCAGGAAAGCCAGGTGGTGAACAGCGTAAGCGTTTGGATGCGCGCTGCAGCCGGCTGGAACGACTGGCAAAACGCCCGTTTCTGCCGCTTTGGCGATAACATGCGCCAGGTAGCGGTTACCGAAGGCGATAAAGTAGAAGCAGAATTGAAATTCGGCTATTCCGTTAACGGTTATGGCATCGGCGATCTGGTAAAAGTGATCAATGATGTAAGCGACAGCGCCATTGGCCAAACCGTAGCCGAATATGAAGAGATATACACCGTACAGGCGCCCCTGCGCAAAGGCGGCGATCGCCATAAAGAGCTGCGCGAGGCCGCAAAGATCGAGATCGGCATGCGCAACTTTTTGAAAGCAGGCAATTTCAAAGGTTATACCGACACTTTTGAAGATCTGCACGGCATGGTGCAGTTACCCGGTATCGCTTCTCAGCGCCTGATGGCGGAAGGATACGGTTTTGGCGGCGAAGGCGACTGGAAAACTTCAGCCCTCGTGCGCGCCATGAAAGTAATGGCAACCGGTTTAAAAGGCGGTAACTCATTCATGGAAGACTATACCTATCATTTCGACCCCAATAACCAACTGGTGCTGGGCTCACATATGCTGGAGATCTGTCCGTCGATCGCCAATGACAAACCAACGGTTGAAGTTCACCCGCTGGGCATCGGTGGCAAAGCAGACCCCGTTCGCCTGGTGTTCAATGCAGGTTCGGGACCGGCCCTTAACGCCTCTATAGTCGATATGGGTAACCGTTTCCGCCTTATCGTAAACGAAGTGGTAGCAGTTGACCCAATTGAAAGCCTGCCGAAATTACCGGTAGCGCGTGTATTGTGGAAACCTTACCCAGATATGAAAACAGGTTGCGCGGCGTGGATCCTGGCAGGCGGCGCACACCATACCGGCTACAGCCAGAACCTGACCGCCGAGCATATGGAAGATTTTGCCGAGATGGCTGGCATCGAGTACTTATTGATCGGCAAAAACAGCAATCTGTACGACATTAAGAATCAATTAAGATGGAATGATTTGTATTATCGTCATTCGATTTAAAAATAATTCCACATATTGCAGCCTCATTTGCGAAAACTTCACCTTTTGGGTGAAGTTTTCGCAAATAACAGCTTAAAAGGCTTTAAAAGCTTAAAAAGCCTCTAAATAACAACCAACATTCACGACTAAAAAACTTTTGCAGCCCGCTATGAACACGCTTTCGTCAATTGACTACATCATTTTCGTACTCTATTTTATACTGGTGGCCAGCTATGGTTACTATGTTTACAGAAAAAGAAAGACGCAGGAACATGATTCGAAGGCATTCTTCCTGGCCGAAGGGTCACTGACCTGGTGGGCCATTGGCGCCTCGCTGATCGCCTCCAATATATCGGCAGAGCAGTTCATTGGGATGAGTGGGGAAGGTTTTTTTGTAGGTACCGCGGTAGCCGCTTATGAATGGATCGCGGCGATAGCCCTTATCATCATCGCCGTTTGGTTTATGCCGGTGTATTTGAAGAACCACATTTACACTATGCCGCAGTTCCTGAAAACGCGCTACAACGATACCGTGGCATTGATCATGGCCATTTTCTGGTTATTCCTGTACATCCTCGTAAACCTCACTTCTATTCTTTACCTCGGCGCAACCGCTATCACCGGTCTGGTGGGCGACGCTACCGCCGGCACGCCGGAGTTTCAGAATATCCTGCATATTATTATGATCGGACTGGCGGTTTTTGCGCTTGTGATAACGCTGGGTGGTATGAAGGTGATCGGTTATACCGACGTAATTCAGGTAGCCGTTCTGATCGTAGGTGGTTTGGCCACTACTTACCTGGCATTGACCGTGGTAAGTGAGCAGTTCGGTTTGGGTAAAAGCGCCCTCGCCGGTTTCAAAGCGCTGATGACCGATTCGCCGGAACATTTTAAAATGATCCTGCCAAAACCGGAGTCCAATTCAGCAACCATCAATGATCCCCATAACCTCGATATTCAAAAGTATGTAGTGTTACCCGGTATCGCCATGTATTTTGCCGGTCAGTGGATCGTGAACCTCAATTACTGGGGTTGCAACCAGTACATTACGCAACGTGCCCTCGGCGCCGATCTGAAAACCGCCCGCACCGGTCTCATCTTCGCCGGTTTGTTGAAGTTAATGATGCCCGTGATCGTAATGTTGCCTGGTATCGCAGCTTATGTATTGCACAAACACAATGCCCTGCCTGGCTTTAATGGCGTAAAAGACGGCGCTTATTCTGCCGTTCTGGGCTTTTTGCCATCGGGTTTAAAAGGTTTGTCGATCGCTGCGCTTACAGCTGCCATTGTTGCATCACTGGCAGGTAAAGCAAACAGTATCTCTACCATCTTCACACTCGATATTTATAAAAAATACTTTGGTAAGGAAACCGATGAAAAAGGCCTGGTGATCATTGGCCGTTATACGGTAGTTGCCGCCATGATCCTCGCCATTCTCTTTACCTGGAACGACCTGCTCGGTATCGGTGGCGAAGGCGGATTCACTTTCATTCAGAAATACACCGGTTTTATTAGTCCGGGCGTATTTGCCATGTTCCTCTTAGGTATGTTCTGGAAACGTACAACAGGTACAGCGGCTATTGTTGGGGTGGTACTGGGTTTTGTACTGGCTATCTTCTTCAACAACTATGCTGTTGATATTTTCGGTAAAGAAACCCTGATGTACACCGCCTATACTTACGAAAAAATGGAAAAAGGCGCTGTTGTTGCTGTAACCGAGATACCCTTCCTTATCAACATGGGCTGGTCGTTCGTTATTACAGTGGCAGTAATGGTTGCCCTCAGCATGGCCGGACCTAAAGTAAATCCAAAAGCATTCGTAAATGATAAAAGCTTACTGAAACTCGACCCACGCACCGTTGCATTAATTGTAGTTACATTAATGTTACTGGCGGCGTTGTATGTTAAGTTCTGGTAGTTGTTACAACGGTAATAAATAAAAAAAATCCCTTCCGGTTTATCGGGAGGGATTTTTTGTTATCGTGAAACGGCAACTTCTTGTCAACTCGTCAACCAGTCAACCCGTCAACTCTACTTCAACTTATACATCTCGCTTCCCGCCAGTAAAAAACAACCGAGGCCGTAGTCTTCAAAATCGGGGATCTTGTCATACGTTACCGGCTGGCCGTCTTTGGGCTCTTTACCGGTTCCCTGCACATAACCCAGCATGCCATCGGGGTGAATACAATCTTTCATCATGGCGTCCCAGGCTTTCAGCATAACGGGCCGGTAGGTTGCTTTGTCGATGATGTTGTTGTTGATGCCCCAGGCCATCCCATACACAAACAGCGCGGTACCGGTTAATTCCTTACCACCATAATTTGTAGGATCGGCAAGGCTTACATTCCAGAAGCCATCTTCACGTTGCAACGGCAACAGGGCCTTCAGCATGTCTTTATAGTCCTGCAGGTATTCATTATAATGGGGATCAGACTTTGGCAGCATTTGCAGGGTGCGCACCAGTGCGGCCACTACCCAGCCATTACCGCGGCTCCAGTAACAGTTAGCGCCATTGGGTTCTTTATACGGCGGAACAAAATCCTTATCGCGCCACCACAGCTTTTCGGCCTGATTATACAAGCCATTACCGCCATGTTTGTATTTAGTGAACGCATACATTTCATACATGCGGCTGAAATAGCTGGTATCGTTATAGATCACTCCGAGACGCACAAACACGGGCATGGCCATCTGCAGGGCATCTATCCAGTTCCAGTCGTCGACTTTCTCCGTGCCTTTCATGAGGTCGATAGACGCTTTTATGTCTTTGATGCGTTCCTCTTTTTTATCCATCAGGTACAGGTCGATGTAGGTTTGACCGCAGCACTGGTTATCGGCATTACGGGTTTGAATACCGTCGCGCAACCCCCATTTGTGTTTGGCGCCCCAGTCGATGGCATAATTGAGGTACTGTTTCTTTTTATCGATAGCATACAGGGCCATCAAACCTTCATAGTAAACGGCGCGGGTCCAGATATTGCTGGGTCGCTCGCGGTTCGTTACAATGCTTTTACCGGGGTCGGGCCACTTGTTCATAAAGTACTGGTTGGTTAAACGCATTACCTTCAATACGTTTTTTTTGGCAGGGGCTTTTTGCGCCTGCAGCGAAGCGGTCATCAACAATGCACCAGCTAGCAAAAACTTCATTCTATTCAACATAATTACCTGATTAGCGGGTTACTAAATTATTAGGCAAAGACCTGTAAGGTGCATTTTTTGAACTTACAGATATATTAAGCATGCGTGCTCCCCGCCTAAGCGGGGTTTAATACATCAGCCTGACAGGTCGAGCCGTTATGATGGACCTTTCAGGTCTTTAATTCAATTTCGGTTTCAGTTCATCCGGGCTGTCCTTCGTATGTCCATCCCAGGTTTCGCGGGAAGGCTCACTGAATAATGCCTGCACCGTTTTCAGATCTACGGATGTAGTTGGATTGAATGCCGGTGAATTTACATACTTCGTCAGGCTATACAGTAATTGTGATGCAGCCGGCCTGTTCTCAAGATTCTTCATGTCGACACTGCACAATAACAATTTACCCCTCCCTACTCTGGCTTCCAGCAACAAAGCAAGCTTACGATTTAAGAACCAGGTATCGATGGGTTGTAAAACCGGCTGAAATCCCCGGGGGAAATCTTCGAGATGCATTACCTGCGCTTTATTCACCACATCCCACCACTGCAGATCACTGTGGTAAGTGGCCGGGAACGCTGCAAAGGCCGGATGGTTGGGATTGCAATAGATGCCGAGGGTATGGGGCGGACGCATCTTAAACCAACTGGTATTCCAGAAAACGGGCGTAAAGTAATTTACAACTTCTTTTCCTTTTACGATCTTACCGGCTGCCTGCAAAAACACCGTGCCGCCGTTCTTAAATACCGAAATGGCTTTCTCATCGAGCGTATCACAAAAGTATATATCGCTTTTTAAAGCATGGTCTGCCCTTACATTTGGAAACACCCATACATTCCAGTCATTTCCATAAGAAGTGCCGGCAACGGAAATATCGAGGTTCAGTTGCATGGGTTCAGTTATTTTCGAAAGATCGAACTCAACAGAGCCAACCGGCAAACAATTGCCTATACCATAATCTTTTTTATCGAAAGCGCCGCCGGCCAGTTCCTTACCGGTGCTGTCTTTTATCATCCAGTTGATGACGGCGTTCTTTAAGCTACCGCTACCGTAATTATACAGCTCAACCTGCGCCGTAAGTTTTTCATCATTGCTGTAAACAAATTTGGGCATACGGGTAAGTGGCACCACGGCATTACAATAGCGTTTTATTTCTTTCGGCGTTACATAAGGTTTGTTCTGCCATAAGGCATTCAACATACCCACGAGAGCGGTGCCCTGCCCGGGAAAATCCTGCAAACCCAATAGCTGAAAACCTGCGAGCCCCGGCGTACGCAGGGCTTTTTCTATTTCATTCTTATAACACAAGGCCTGCAATTTACCACTGGCCATCAAAAACGATCGTTCTTTATCTGCCATGCCATGTTCGGCCAACACTTCACGGAACAATTCGAAATTCTTTTCTTTATATACACCATTAAATCGTGGTATCTCATTAAAATCGGGGAACACGCACCACTGGCCCATTTCATGCACCACATAGGGCACATTGAACTTCTGAACCGTTTCGCGGTAGTCGGAATTGCTTTCAGGCGCTGCATTTACCCAGCTCAAACCACGGGCGCCTGCCTTTACCATATACTCATTTTCCGGCACCAGCGGCCAGCTATTGCCTACTGACGCACCCGTATATACGCGCCGTTTATCTTTCGCCTGCCAGTAATGAATAAACTCAGTGAGGAATTTGACCTGGTTTCTGCCGGCGGGTTCATTGCCACCGGGCGCTTCCATACAAAACGAAGCGTAATTCCCATACCAGTCGGCCATGCGGTTGGTTTCTTCATACATATACCTGTCAACCGGCCGGCCATCGCCTAACGAGGTGCCATGGTTTACCCAGCCCGGCCCTTCGGGTTGCAGGTAGAACCCGGTTTTATCGGCAGCCTTAAATGCCGCTTCGGGCGGGCACCAGCTGTGAAAACGCATATGGTTCAACCCATGCGCTTTGGCTGTTTTGAACTGTTGCTCCCAACCGGCTTCATCCATGGGCGGAAAACCGGTTAATGGAAACTCGCAATTATTTACCGTACCACGTAAAAAAACCGGGCGGTCGTTGATAGTGAAACCGGTGCCCACAATTTTGAACGACCGCATGCCAAACGTTACTTCCTTTTGCTGTTTCTGGCCATTGGGCGCCTGTAGTGTTACCAGTAATTTATACAAAGTTGGATTGAATTCGTCCCACAACTGTACCTTACCGGTCATTGGCAGGGTGAGCTGCTGCGTGGCAACCGAATCAACCAATGGAAATGATTCATTGACCGCAGGCACCCGGTGAGGCGTTTTACTATTAAAAGCGCTGGCAGCAAGCGTTAGCTTACAGTCGCCACCAACAGTTCCCTTTACAGTTACTACTACAAGTGCCTGCTTTTTGGCCACATCGGGGTACACCTGCACATTCTGAATAAACACCCGTGGTTTTGCATCCAGTGCTATTCTTCCGATAACACCATTCCAGTTGCCCTGCGTATGATCGGTAAGGCTATGCGAATCGGGACCAACATTGATCGCTTTTATCCGGTTATCGATGCGAATAGTGATCACATGTTTGCCCGGTGTCAATGAAGCGGTAAGATCGTATACGTGCGGCGCTACCAGGCTGTTCTGCATACCCGCTTCCTTGCCATCTACCCAAACCATGGTTTCGGTATGGCATCTTTCAAGGAACAATTCAACCTGTTTGCCCGCAAAGCTGGCAGGAATGGTCACTTCTTTCTGATACCAGGCAGGGCCTACATAATATTTTCCGGGTGTAAGCCAGAAAGGGAATTTAAGGTTGCCGGGCTGCCGGTACTTTTCCATGCGGGGATTGAAGAACCAACTGCTATCATAAATACTGCCTGTCCATTTTGTTTTAATTGTCACTTCATCGCCTTTTCCATTGGTAAGCATGGAGCCGGGAAGTTTGATATTGTCTGACAGTTTTTTATTGAACCAGCTTTCCTGTATGCCGGCATCATTGCGATCGATCTGAAACTGCCAGTCGCCGGCCAGAGAGAGAGACTGGGCGCGGGAACTGATCGTAAAAGCACAGCATAAGATCAGGGAAAGCAGCAGAGCGGGCCGTACACCAAAGGGCTGCTCACTTTCATTGACCAGGGCGAGCTGCTTCTTAAAAAGCGAACCACCCATTGTATTTTTAATCATCTGCATTACTTCAAATATTTTTTAAGCTTGCATTTATTGAGTGCTTTTATTCCCTTCACCACCATATCGGCATTGAGGGAAGAACCGTTTTTGTTGGGATGGGTATGATCGCCGGGGAAGAAATGTTTTACTGAATCGGCGCCCAATGCATCGTACTGATCGGCAATGAGGTCGTTCAATGGAATAAAGAAAGCGTTGCCCGCTTTGGCAACATCTTCGGCCCATTTACCATAACTGTTATTGGCGCGTTCTGTTTTGCCATTTTTAAAAATATTACGGGGTACGGGCGAACATACAATAGCAGTAGCGCCTTTTGCTTTGGCATCATCGATGTATTTACGCATATACCAACCGTATGTATGTACAACTTCATTCACTTTACGAATGGGGTTATAAATAGCGATACTATCGGTTCCTATGCCCCTTATAGTTCCTCTTGCGCGGGCCGTATCGTCGAGCGGGCCGCTATCGTTATGCCCAAACTGCATAATCACAAAATCGCCGGGCTTCAGCGTTTCCAGAATGCGGTTCCAACGGCCTTCTGTAATAAATGTACGGCTGCTTCTGCCGCCAATAGCATGATTCTGCACGGCAATACGGGTGGTATCGAAACGGTCGGCCATAAAACTTCCCCAGCCCCACATCTGACCTTCGCCTTTACCGCTGCCATTCTTTACTGTAGAGTCACCGATGATATACAAAGTGGGCCGGTTTGCCTGCATCAGTACAAATGACGATACAAGTATGAAAGCGCCGATCGCCATCAATACCTGAAGCAGCCTGCGTTTATTGTTATGGATCATGTTATTTATTTTTTGCATTGTCGTTTTTACGTGGTGGTTCAATGATGCTGATCTGCGGCAATGGCGGTTTCTTCATTCCTTCGCCCAGATAAAAACCCGTATGCGGCGGCTGGTTATAGGCCACATTCTGCCATGCAATACTGAGCCGGTATTGCGGGTCATGCATGAGGGTACAAAACTTATGTGTGGTTGGAATAGTAGTTGTAAAAATGCGCAGCTCCTGGTTATCGCGGGTGCGATAGATCAGTTCTTCGCGCCAGTCGCCAAGGATATCGGCAGAGAGGCAGGGATTTGATTTGCTGCCATTGTTATGTACGCAATTAAAATCCTTTGCATCCATGAGTTTGGCGGTAACGCTGTTTATGTAATCCCATTTACCTACAAAGGAACCGTTCAGGATCTCGCTCAGTACATCGCCATCCCAGTAAATACCCATGTTACAGGCCGGCGTTTTTTCGGCTATTCTATTTCCTTTACAATCGAACAGACCGGTTATGCCGGCGCCGCCAACCCAGCATTCGTAGCCTTTATAACGGGGATCGATATCCAGGGCGCAGGCGCGGCCGGGTCCTTCGCCATCGTCACCTGCCGCAATGGATGGCTTTTTCCAGATCACTTCACCGGTTTTGGCATCGCGGAAATTAGCGCCCGCATCGCCAAACCGTTCCTGTGTACCGAATACTTCCATACCGGGCCGTTCGGGATCGAGGTCAGATACATGCAGTGCATCGGCATGGCCGATACCGGTTGTATACAATCCTTTGCCGTCGTCATCGACGGTCATTTGACCGTATACGATCTCGTCTTTGCCATCGCCATCCACATCAGCTACCGTTAAATTATGATTGCCCTGTCCCGCATAATCAGGATAACCATTTTCAGTATCGAATACCCAGCGCCGGGTAAGTTTTTTGTCTTTATAATCCCATGCAGCGAGTACACTGCGCCCATAATAACCCCGGCACATTACGAGGCTGGGATGTACACCATCGAGATAGGCTACGCAAGCCAGAAAGCGGTCGACGCGGTTGCCATAATTATCGTTGCGGCCATTTCCGCCAGAACCGCCCCAACCATCGACCCGGCCGCGTGCCGGTACATAATCGGTTGTATACAAAGCGGCGCCGGTTTTACCATCGAATACTGTGAGGTATTCGGGGCCTTCGAGTATACGGCCTGAACTGTTCACATAATTCTTTGTTGAATCGCCTATTACTTTACCCTGGCCGTCAACAGTACCATCGGCTGTTTTCATGGCAATCTCTGCCCGGCCATCGCCGTCGAGGTCATATACCATAAACTGCGTGTAATGCGCGCCTTCCCGAATGTTCTTACCCAGGTTGATCTGCCATAAGAATTCACCGTTCAGCGTATAGGCCTGAAAGATGGGCGGATCGGTTATACCACTGTGTGAATTGTCATGTCCCTTACCGGTTTGATGCAGGATGATGTCATAGGCGCCATCGCCATCCAGATCGCCTACGCTGGCATCATTGGGAGCATAACCGGCCGGTGTTTTCAATGGGATCGAAATATAACCGGGCGCCGCAGGTTTTACCGTGTATGGCGGTGAAATTTCTTTTACTTCTTTACCATTTATTACAGCCGCTACGCGGTAGGCATGTGAGTGAGTGGGATCGGCGCCTTTATCTACCCAGGAGGTAACATCTTTGATGAAGTCGGCCAGCTTTTTTTCTTTGCCACCGTTGACGGAGCGGTATACATGAAAGGAAATATTTTCAGGGTCAGTGGCCAGCAACCGCCAGCTTACAAATATGTTCCCTTTTCCATCGGGCATGGCAACTACCCCCCTGTTGAGGTATTCCATTTTGCGTTGTGCAAGCATCGTAACAGGCAGGATCAGCGCAACGAGGCACAAAAGAATTTTATGGCAGCAATTCATATGGCAGTTTATTTTTTGTTCCCGGTTACCAGTTGCCCGTGAACCGGAAACCCATACCTGGTAACAGATACAAAACGATTGAGAAGTGTAATACCCTTACAGCCCGATCAACATATTACCAACCTATCTTTATAAAGACGATCCCCTGCCGTGGGAGTTGCATGTTCAGCAGCAATAAACCACTATTTGGCCTTATTTTAGAAGAATCGACCTGCTTCAACTGTCCTTCTTTTTCAAGTTGCGCTATCTGTGCTGCCGAAGGCTGCTGCGGCGAGCCCATTTTCTTCCATGCCTCATATGAGTTACTATGCGTTTCATCGATGCGGTACTGTTTTATCGTCAACTCCTGCGCGGGTAAACCACTGCATTGTAATTGTACATTGGCCGGCGCACCGGTTGTATCGTCGTCGTGATAATTCCATACCATAACTGTTGCGGTGTTCGTATCCCTGGCTGCAATAGCGCCAATATCAGTTGTTGAATTACGAACGCCCGAATCGCGGATGGTGAATAAAGGGTACATGCGATCGCTTTTTACGGCCACTCTTTTTCCGCTCATCATTCCAAACATCCTGAACACGTTCAATACGGGTTTATCAACGCCATTGGTGGCCAGATCGCGAAAACCATAGAACCAGGGCTGGTTCTCGAATTCGAACGACCAGGAAACCAGCGCCCAGCAGGTTTACATTGAAATGGTCGGCCAGTAAATATTTGCGGGCAAAAGAAGCGGCGGTATAGGAAGAATACATGGTACCGTTGCGATAGCATTCTCGGGATTGGTAGCCATGCCGCAGGCGGCACACCCTTCAGGGTCCGACTCGCCGATCACAATGGGTAAATGACGTAATTCATTGAACGAAGCCACGATCTCGAAACCGCTTGAGATATCACGCAGTTGGTTGCTGATGCCCATACGCACATGCCCGTTCACAACCCGCGGCGCTCCTTTGGCATGAAAAGCAATAAAATCAAGCGGCGCACCGATGGTGCCGCTCACGGCATTGGTATCGCTGATGCAATGTTTCAAAAATGTTTTCAGGAATTCTGCAGCGCCTTTACCGGAAGGGCCGGTAACATGCGGTCCGCCGATACGCGCATTGGGCAAAGCGCGTTTTACGGCATCAGCGGTAAAATCGTACAGTTTACAATACGCTTTTACATTCCCATGAAAATAGCTGCTGTTTGGTTCATTCCATAATTCCCAATACCAGCTTTCTACTTCTTTTTGTCCATACCGGCTTACGCAATGTTTTACCCATTCGTAAATAAGCGTCGCCCATTTTTTATGATCAGCAGGCGGATACGACCAGCCGGTAAAGATCCTGCTGTAAGGTTGCCCCGGCTGCCAATCGTGTTTGTATGGTTTGGGATTGGTTGATAATGTTTCGGGCATAAAACCAATTTGTGCCATTGGTTTCATGCCTCTTTGTATGTAGGTATCAAAGATGCTGTCGGTGATCGTCCAGTTATAAATTGGGTTGCCGCCGGCGTCTTCGGTATAGGCATTGGTAGAACCCCATTTCAGGGCGGCCGTGGCATCGCCGGAAGTCAACAAATTATGTACGCGTACGTAAACCGGTACCGGGCTCAATGCTGCCAGCTCGGACAATAATTTCTTCCCGTCTTTCATATAGGTATAATTCGGTTCATCATAACCGAACCAGGCCCATACGGGTTTCATGTCACCGGTTTCTTTTTCGTAGTTTACCTGAACAAGCGCTTTATCCTGAGTTTCGGCCAATGACTGGCTGTTGGCAGCAGAAAATGCATTACAGGCGATACAGGCAGGTATGGCAAATTTCAATAAATTCAACCGTTTGATCATCTACGCAATCGTTAAGGCTTGTAAAATAAGGGGAAAGTAAAAGGCTACTGTCCTGTTGTGTCCTGCGCCGTGAATGGTGAATGGTCAATGGTCAATGGTCAATGGCTCGCGATAATACAGCATAATATAGGAACTTGGGGCGGCTCAAAATCTTTCACCTTTCGCCTTTCCTAATTACTTAGCAGCTTCTTCAACTCTTTGCCTGTTATTTCAACAACCGTCCCATGCCTGATTCCCTTTGGCATTTCGAGTTTTTCAGATACGTCTGTCCAGTTAACCAGGTCGGTAGAGGTAATGGCCCCATACTGGTGCCGGGTGTACTTATCGAAATATACGATCCATTGACTGCCCTGTTTTAAAACGGTTGGCCCTTCGGCCCAATAGTTACCGGTAATAGGCGCAGAGGGCGCAGAATAGCCGTTCGTACAATTTTTGCTGGTTGCAATGCGCAGGTTCTTTTGCGGCGGATAGCGGGTTTCATCTTTCAGGAACATCACAAAATCCTTCCCGTTCTTCTGAATGGTGGCATCGATCACGTTAAAACCCTGATCGTATAAAATAGCGGCCTTGCTGAATGTTTTAAAATCTTTGGTGGTTACATAGTACATGCGGTGGTTGTACTTGTTGTCGCCGGCGGAATCGCCTTGGGGAAAGCGGCCGGGAATGGTGGTGGCCCAATAGATCATGTATTGTTTTGTGCCGGCATCATAAAAGATCTCCGGCGCCCAGCAATTGAGTGATGCGGGTTCATGTTCCATTACAGGTATAGCCTGTTGTTCACTCCAGTTGATGAGGTCTTTTGAAGAAGCATACCCAATGGTGCGCTCGTTCCAGCTTACCGTCCATACCATATGAAACCGGCCATCGGCTCCGCGAATGATACACGGGTCGCGCATCAGCTTGTCTTTACCGGCTGTAGGCGTTAAAAAAGAACTGTCATTTTTCAATGCCTGCCATTTAAATCCATCGGTACTGTAAGCCAGGTGCAGGCCATCTTCACCATTGCCTTTAAAGTAAGAAAAGAGGTAAACAGGTTTGTTCTTTTGTGCGACGGCGATGGAGATGTGGGCCAGGAGGAGAAGTAACCAGGTTGCTGCTTTCATTATGGAACATCGTTTAGCCGCAATATAACACAAATGACGAATATCAAGTGTCAATTATACAGTAACCGGTTCACAGTTCCAGTTCCAGTTCCAGTTCACAGTTCACAGTTCATAGGTCATAGTTTGTAGTTCCCGGGGCCGCTTTTGTCTATAGCCTGTTGTTCCCGCCTGGATTTACGCTTCGGGCGGGCCAATTGCCAATTGATTACCTGCCAGGCCTTCATTGAACAAATGCAGTTTTGCTGCAATGCCGCCAACCAGGTTTTTAATACCGGCAATAGTTACGATCAACAGGAAGCTAAGAACGAACATAGCGCCTGCCAGCTGAAACGGGTTTATTTCGTTCCAGGCTGGCAGCCCATTACCTACAGGCCACCCGGGTGCGGCAATACCGCGTAATTTGAATTCAATAATTGCCCCGGTAACCAGTAAGGTGTTGAGTAATGACGCTACTACAAAATAAGGCCAGTTTTTTTTCATGGGAAAGGTTGTGTGAATGGTTTATAATAATGGTTAACTAAGGTCTACATGTTGATGTCGTCGTAATATACCAGGAACCACTTGCCATCTTTCAGTTTGAAGCGGCGCTCTACTTTAAAACCGCTTTGATCGATCCAGAACTTTTCGGTGACCATGGAATCGGTCATGGTAAGACTGTGTTTACATTCCGATGTATCGGGATCGAGCGCGACAGGTGTCTTTAAAAATTCCCAGTTCTTTTTTGACCAGCGGGTGTTTTCGAGATCGTTCACACATTGTCCATCTATGGGGAAGGGTATTCTTGAAAGCTGAAAGCCGGAGTCGGAATGAAATTGGGAATTGAAGCTGTCGAATGATTCTGCACCGGGAATATTGTTAAGGCTTGCGATGGTTGGCGGGGCTTGTATTGGCAGGGGCGACTTTTTTTTATCACTCCTGTTGCAGGCAAACAAAACGCTTAATAGCAACGGTAGAAACTGGTAAGGTTTCATAGCTAACAAATTAGGTTTTAGAATAATATCACACCATCCTTCGTTTTATCTAAAACCAAATATTGTTCCTGATCATAAGAATGGGGAAAACTTGTTTGAACGCTGATGGCAGAAAGCTGAAGGCATCAGGCTGAAGGCTTAACGCAGAACGCTGAAAGCTAACTCCCGAATTTCGAACTATCTGGAGTTATTCAAGTGAGAACGCATTTCTTAGACAGGTTTAACGCAGAACGCAGCAAGCGAAACACGAAACGTCAAAAACGCCATAAAGCTGGCGCGGTTAGCATACTCCGGCGCGATACTGGGGGAAGAAAAACATACCAATGACGATCAGGATCAATTCTATGATCCAGATGTAAAGGACCCTGCCTTTTGTAAATGTTTTAACCAGCCAATCAGCGATCAACAGTACCGGTAATGCCGGAGCAAACATGAGCACTGCGATGAAGCTCCAACCGCCTGAGCTGTGCAAACCGGCTAAGCCAACGATTATGCCCAGCAAACAAATAACTGAGGCCAGTATACAGGGAGAAATATAATAAAGCCAATGTTTTGTCATAATAATTGTTCTATATTATAAACCAAGAACTTTTTCCCAAACCTCCTTTACAACGGGAATACCATTGGCGAGATTGCGCTGGCGGGTTTTCATTACCCTTTCGCCGGGATAGGTAATTGATTTCCCTTTATCGGGTTTCGACTGATGATAATCGGAAATGATATTATTCACCACTTGCGCCACCGCTGAATGATTGCCCAGCTTTTTTACATCAATGGCAATGAACACCTGCGATACCGCCATTTCGGTTGGTTGTTTTGATATTTCGTGTACCGATAAACCGCCCGATAATACGGCAGCGAGAATATCGAGCAACAACGATAAGCCTGCTCCTTTCCAGTAACCAATGGGCAATGGCCGCCGCGATTTGCGAATGGCAGATGGATCGGTTGTGAGTTGGCCATTACCGTCAAAACCACCATAAACCGGCAGCTGCTCGTTCTTCATTGCCGCCAGCTCAAGCGCGCCAAACGAATATTGCGACATGGCCATATCGAGCACAATGGCTTCCTGTTCATATGGCAGCGCAATTACAAGCGGGTTATTCCCCAGCTTATTATCAACTGCGCCCCAGGTGGGCATCAGGCCGGTGGTGTTCGTAAACCCAATAAATACAAACCCCGCTTTGGCAGCCTGCCAGCCATACGTACCGCCACGCATCCAGTGATTGGTGTTCGACATGGCCACGCAGCCGATGCCATGTTGTTGCGCCAGTTGCATGGCGCTGTTGGTGGCGTGTATGGCATTGAGCGGGCCGGGCCCGAGGTTGCCGTTCCATTGCTGCACCCCACCCCAGTGATGTTTTAATACAGGTTCTGCCTGTACATTTATGTGCCCTTGCTGTATATATTCAATAAAACGTGGAAACCGGTTCACCCCATGCGTATAAACGCCATCGACGCTGTTGTTAGTGAACACTTCGGCGCATTGCATGGCCTTTTCGGGTGTAAATCCCTGCTTTAGTAAAATAGTATTGAAGCGTTGCAGCATATCGGCTGCAGGTACAGTAATGGTTGGGTTCGTCATTCACATTATTTGAATAGTTGATAACGCGCTCCGATAAAACCTCTTATGCCCTGGTTGGGACCGTAAACATAAGAAGGGTCAAAGGTAAGACCATATGGGTTACCGGGCGTTACCATTGCCTGTCCGCTGGCATCAAACTGTACATTTTTGTCGAACGGGTCGTTGGCTCTTGCAATAATGAAGGGGTTGCCCTTGTTTGGCGTCCAGTTCAGCAGGTTCTTGATTCCCGCATACACTTCAAAACCATGGCCCAGCTTTTTCGTTACCTGTATGTTCTGCAGGCTCCACCAGGGCGACCAGTCTTTACGCGGATCTGCTTCGCTCAGCAATGGCAGGCGCATAGGGCCATACAGGTTGCCGGTATAATCGATCGTGAGGCCAATGCTCCTGAACGTATAACCGATATTCCAAACACCGGTGAATTTCTCGGTAAACAACTGTTGTATTTTCCGGCCGCCTTCTTTCCGGTACACATCCATGGCGGTAGCGCCGGCCAGGATCTTCAACCCTGCCGGAAATAAAACATCTATGTTCAGGGAAATGCCCTGTGATACCGCATGCCCGTTCAGGTTGTCATAGATGATCTTGTTGGGATCGGTATCGTAGTTGGCAATGATCTTGTTCGTGAAATACGTATAGAAAGCCGTTGCATCGAGCCCGATAAACGTGTTGCCTGCATATAATTTCTTTACGAAGTTGATGTTGCCATTCCAGGAGGTTTCGGGTTTCAGGTCATTTATAAAAACAACCTCTCTTGCCCCGGTCAATGCCGCATGGTCTTCGGTAAATACATTGGCCACCCGGTAACCGTTACCCGCGCTTACCCGCAGAATATTGTTCTTGTTGGCTGAATTCCATTTATAGTTTATACGGGGCGTTACAATGCTGCCATGAATGGAGCTGTGATCGTAACGCAATCCCAGCAACAATTTATTCTGTGCATTCAATGCGATTTCGTCCTGTACGAATAAGCCCGGCAAATTGGTATTGGCAGGTTTGTTCTTATCGATATCGACGGCATCTGCCGTAGCCGGCGTGTTGTCATCATAGTAAGTGTAGCGATAGGTTAAACCGGTCAACAGGTCATGACGGCCCGCGGTTTTAAACCAGGTGAGCTGGCCAAAACCAATATACTGATCGGCCATATACGACGTATTGCCATAAACGCTATTCTGATCATGCCCATTGGCGCTTAACTGGAACATGATCTTTTCCTTTACTGGTAACTGGTAGGTACCAAACAGTTCCCACCGGTTTGTATAAATGCTTTCGCCATACACTTCATCGCCGCCGCGGTATTTTCTCGCCCAGTTCATTTCCCCGCCCCAGCGGTCTTCATAAATATAACGGCCCGCCAGCGAGAACTCCCGGTTCTCCTTTCTTTCAAAATTCCATTTATTAAAAACCGACACCCGGTTCTGTAAGGTTACGTCAGTAAAATTATCGTTATTGTTATCGACCCTGTTCTGATAATTGAAATAATTGACGCCCCATAATGCGAGCGCCTTGTTGCCTACATTTGTTTTTATAGCCAGATCGGCATTTACTTCACCCCAGGTAGTACCAAACACATCTGCAGAAACAAGCGGAGCGCTGCCCGGTTTTTTGGTAATGATATTGATCAACCCGCCAACGGCTTCGCTGCCATATAAGGTTGATGCAGGCCCTTTTACAATTTCAATCCGCTCAACCAGCGCCTGCGGAATTCCGCTCAAACCGTACACCGATGATAACCCGCTTACAATGGGCATACCATCAATAAGTACCATGGTGTACGGGCCTTCCAGGCCGTTTATATGAATATCGCCGGTATTACAGATATTACAGTTCAGTTGCGGGCGTACACCGTTAACCGTTTGTAAGGCATCGAAAAACGAAGGAACGGGGTTGGATTTAAAAAAGCGCGCAGTATATACTTCTACCGGAACAGGGCTTTCGAGCTTCGACATTTCTTTCATCGTTCCTGAAACCACCACTTCATTCAGTGAATTGTCAATAGCCCGGGTCAATACAACATCGTGTATAATTTCATTTTTATCGACAATGACATTTTTTTTATAAGGCCGGTAACCAAGAAAACTTACCTCCATTTCCCAGTTGCCGTATGGCACCTGCTCCAGCCTGAATTTGCCGGTGCTGTCAGAGGCGGCTCCTTTTTGTAATTTGGGAATGGTAATGGTAGCAGCCCCTAAATGACCGCCATTTGAACCGGAGATCGACCCGGTTATAGCCCCGGTTTGGGCTGAAACCGAGAAACAGGTAAGTATTAAAAAAACAGGTAAAAAGACTATAGTAGATCTTGACATTAATTTCATTTTATAAGGCTAAAACTATGATTCGGCATTACAAAAGTAATATGTTAGATTGGTCTAACAAAATTATTTCGTCAATGCGATTGCCATTGTTGACTAATAAATTCATTTAATTTGCCTTATGATCTCACAGACAGAGGAAAACTACCTGAAAGCGCTTTGGAATATAATCAGCAATAAGGGGGAAGCCAGTGTGAACGAGCTAAGTAAACAGCTCGAAATCAAAATGCCTACTGTGAACAGCATGATGAAAAGGCTGGCCGAAAAAGGGCTGGTTATTTATGAAAGTTATAAACCGCTCAAACTCACCGATAAGGGGAAAAAACAGGCGGCCCTGATCATCAGGAAACACCGGTTAACCGAAATGTACCTGGTTGAGAAAATGGGGTTTGGCTGGGAAGAAGTTCATGACATTGCCGAGCAGATAGAACATATACAATCGCCCGCATTTTTTGAGAAAATGGATGAACTGCTGGGCTTCCCCAAGGTTGACCCGCATGGCTCCCCCATTCCCGATAAAACCGGGAAAATTGAAGCAGAACAGTATATCAGGTATATTAAATTAAGCGACTGCAGGGAGGGTGATACGGTGACGTTTATGGCTGTGAGCCATTCTTCAGATGACCTGCTGAAATTCCTTAACAGCCGCGAGTTATCGCTTGGCTCCAAAATAAAGGTAAGATCCATTGAGCCGTTCGACGACAGTATGACCGTAAGTTATGGGGGCAGAAAAGCAGAAATGCTGAGCAACAAGGTGTGTGACAAACTGCTGGTAAGGCCGGCCTGAGGGTAGTTGCCGAAGGCCATCAACATGTACTAATAAATTATTACAAAATAAATTAATTCAGCCGTACACTCCTTATCTTTTTACCGTTTTTATCGTACTGCTCTACGTTTATTACCTTACCGTTCATATCGTACCATTTTACATGACCTACCGGTTTTCCCTTTTTAAAAGTTCCTTCTACCCGTTTTTGGCCGTTCTTGTAATAATCCGCTTTATTGCCTTCACACCGGTTATCACAATACAACCAGTCACCAGGTTCCAGATCATCGCCATACCCGGTTATCAGCACGGGAAACATAGCCCATGACTGAACCGTATCCCGGTAATCGGCAAAGGATTTGAATTCAACTTTTGGCGGTTCAACCCCTGTATCTATTTCGGAGGAAAGTAGAAAATAGGTCCCCAGTTTGGTAACGTAACAAATACCATTGTCATTCGACCTGAAGGTAGTATCTGAATTGGATAATGAAAACCTTTTTACCTGTACGAGCCGCTCTTTACAAACAGACTTTTTGTGGCAGGTATACTGCAGTTCCTGGGCCTGGCCGTGCACATAACTTTGAAAAAGGGTAAACAGTAAAAGCAAACTTCTGGTGGTTATTTTCAATCTATCTGGTTTCATGGCGTACGTTCAATTAACAATAACGCGAAAATATTGCACATCTTTTATGTATATATGAAATAAACGTAAAAAAAAAACATCCCGGCTTTGCCGGGATGTTTTTTTTGCAGAACGCTGAACACTAACCCCGAAATTCGTGCTGACCGATAAATTTCGAAAAACCTGAAATCCGGAGTTTATCGTTCCGCGTTAAGCCTTAAGCGTTTTGGCGTTTAGCGTATAATGAATTTATATTTACCCGAACCGAGTTTAAATACCTGCCGGCCATTCTGATAGCCCAGCGATTTTATCTCCCTGCGCATTGCAAGCAATGAATTGCTTTCCATAATGGTTTTATTCGGCGGAGTTGGCAGATAAACCGTTGCAGTTGTATTTACCGGAATATGGAAGGTAAATACGCGGAATGAATACTGGTGGTCCCACTCACAATACACCCTTCCGTATGGTGAATTGAAGGATACGTTTCCTTTATCGAGGCCCAGAACCGGCTCCGGAGCCAGGATCAGGTTCTTATAGGCTACAGAAGAATCTTCCTGTTTTAACCCACCTACGCCATCGAAGAACCATTGCATCAGGTGACCCAACATCAGGTGGTTGTTCGATTTTGTATCCAGCGCCTGCCATGATTCGGTCAAAGCCGTTGCGCCTTTTTTCAGTTGGTAACCATAACCGGGCACCTTGTCGTCGCTGTTCATATCGTATACCATTTGGGCCGCCCCGTTCTTCGTTAACCCATCAACCAGGAAGTGGAAACCTATATCACCGGCTGTAAGTGCGCTTTCGTTGGTAATGATATCGGTTTTTAACTGGTCGAGCACGCCTGCCTTGTTGGCTTCTTCAACCAGCCCCACTGCCAGCGGCATTGCCATAGCGGTCTGGCTGCCGGTTGCATATTTTTTTGTTGCTGCATCGTAGAACTTAGCGTTGAAGGCTTTCTTTACATCGGCAGCCCATGTTGCGTACTGGCTTACTTCAGCAGTTTTGCCCATCAGTTTCGCCATTTTCGATAACAGGTCGAGATCGTAATAATAAATGGCTGTGGCGGTAAGTTCTTTTGGTGTCAATTGAGCAACGCCGGGCGGGTTAGGTCCCAGATCGTACCAGTCGCCCAGGCCATGCGACAGAATATGTCCGTTGGCTTTTGACTTCAGGTAGCTAACATATTTCGTCATCATCGGCCATGCGTCCTGCATAATGGTTTTGTCGCCATACCACTGGTACATGAGCCAGGGGAGAATTACGGCAGCGCTACCCCACTCCGGTGAGTCGCGGAACAATTCATCGAATAAAACATATTCCGGAGCGATAGTAGGCACCAGGCCATTAGCCGTTTGATCGGCCATCATATCGGCCACTATCTTTTTGTAAAGGCTGTAAATATCGTAGTTGAAATGGATCGACTCACCCATCAGATAGGTTTGCTCGAGCCAGCCCAGTTTTTCGCGGTGCGGACAATCGGTTAAAACACTTTGCATATTGCTGCGAATGGCCCAGTCGATCAGCGCATAGGTTTCGTTCATCAGGTCTTCCCTGCTTTCGAACTTACCTATTTGTTGTGCCGAATTGCGGGTATGCAACATTTTGATATCGGTGATAACCGCCTTTAGTTTTTTCCCTTTAATGGTATCGGGCGCGGCGTTCGAAACTTCAGCATACCGGAAACCATAATAAGAGAAGCGGGGTTCCCATACTTCCTCACCGGTACCTTTCAGCGTATAAGAGTAGAGGTAAGGTTTGCCGCTGTTTTTCTGGTTAACGCGTTTTTCCTCGTTCAGCAATTCGCCAGGGAATATTCTTACCACCTGTCCTTTTTCACCACGTAAGGTTATTCTGATGATACCGCTTGCGTTCTGGCCAAAATCGACAAGTACCGTAGTATCACTGTTCTTCTCGGTTTTTTGTGCAGCGAAGGTAGCCATCACTTTCACGGGTGTACCGGTTTCGGCAACCAGTTTACCGCCGGGCGCTTTCACAACAACAGCCGTTTTCCAGGCACCGTCGTTGAAAGATGCTTTATCCCAGCCATCCTGTTCAAGGGTAGCGTTGTATTCTTCACCGGCATAGATGCTCGAAAAGGTAATGGGGCCGGGCGCCGTTTTCCAGCTGTTATCGGTGATCACTTCCGATTTAGTACCATCGGTATATTCAACCAACAGTTTCATGATCATTTTAGGATTGCCGTATGCCAGCAGGGTTTTGCGATAACGCTCGTTGGGAACGTTATAGAAACCATTTCCCAGCATTACGCCAATGGCGTTGTTGCCGTTGGTAAGCTGACTGGTAACATCGAGCACGTTGTACAAAACACGTTTATCGTAGTTGGTCCAGCCGGGCGCCATAAACTGATCGCCCACCTTAGTACCATTGATATGCAGTTCATACTGACCCAAACCGGTAATAAAGGCGGTTGCTCTTTTAACCGGTTTGCTGATGGCGAAGTTTTTCCGCAGTAAAGGCAATACGTGATTTCCGCTTACTGTGTTTTTATGCTCTTTGCTGCTGCCGGGCGCATGAATACCGGGCACAATACGTTTGGCTGCGTCCAGTTCATCATAACCGATCCACTGCGCATTGCTCCAGTCGGCAGGTTGCATTAAACCAATTGTAAATTTAGCGGTGTCGCTGCTCCATTCAGACATTTGGCCCTGGTTGTCCCAAACCTGTACTTTCCAGTAATAGGTTTGCCCGGCCTGCAGGGGTTTTCCGGCATAAGGGATCCAAAGCGATTGTTCGCTGGCCACTTCCTTGGTATCCCAAATATTACCGGTAGCGAGGTTAAGCTTCGACAGATCGTCGGCTACCAGGATGCGATATTTGGTTTGCATAACAGCACGGCCCGTGCTTGTTATCTGCCAGCTTAAGCGCGGCTGCATTGTTTCAATACCGGCCGGATTGGTTAAGTTTTCAACACGGGGATTAACCACAACGGGTCGTGGTGTTTGTGCGAAAACGGGAACAATGCCAGTCAGTACCAGGAAGGAGGCGATGAGTGTACGTTTTTTCATATTGCCTTATAAGATATTGAACGGGTTTTATTTTAACGGACTGATCTCCTGAACAAAATATCCAGTTGGAAAACGTCAATAGTTATCCATTATTATATTGTAACAAAAACAGTAAACGTAAAAATACGAATACAGACATAGTAATAATATCAAAGGAATGTGATAGTGCCGACTGTCATCAACACCGGGCGGGCCAAAATAGTAATAAAATCGGGAAACGGCAAATGGGCAAAAAGGCAACAAGGCATCGAGGCAACAAGGCATCGAGGCAACAAAGCGGAAAATATCGAAGATCGAACCGCAGAACGCCCAACGACGAATTAGATACAATTCCTTCAACATTCTACATTTACGCTTTTCTCTTTTTCATTCCTAATTCTTAATTTTTCGTTTCTCATTTCCCTGTATTCCACTTCTACATTTTACATTGGATATCCGATGTTCAACATCCTGTATTTCATTTCTAGTTTCCATCCGGTTTCAACGTTCCCACAAACCCGCTCTGCGGCCAATAGAATCTTTCCACCGGATCGGGTCTGCCCGGATCGAAGGAAATATTCCTGTACAATGCATATGCAAGCGGCAGCCCTGTATTCACAATGCCCCTGGCCACACATTTTGCCAGTTGATAAGCGCCATACGGACTAAAATGTGTGTTATCGGCCAGGGCTTTGTCCTGCCCCGGAAATGTATTGGCCGGGTAATGCACAAATGCTTTGAGCGATCTTTCCGGCCCCCACGCTTCATATAATGCTTTGCTCATGGTATTGAGATCGATCAACGCCACTTTCTCTTCGGCGGCGGTCTGGCGCATGGCTTCAGGATATTCGGCCAGTGTATTGATGATATGACCGGTTGAATCGAAATTGCGGCGATGCATGGAGGTTACCAGCACCGGCGTCATGCCTTTTTTACGGGCCTCTTCTATCCATTCTTTTATCGTTTGTTTATAGGTCGTGAACGGATCGAGATGATTGCCGCCGGGCTTCTGATCATTATGCGTAAATTCTATAAACAAATAATCACCGGGTTTTGCGAGGCTCCATATTTTTTCCAACCGGCGCTCGCCTTTAAACGCCTTCATGGTTTCGCCCGATTCGGCATAATTGGCAACAGCTACAACGCCCGGCTGAAAAAAACGCGGGATCATTTGTCCCCACGCGGCCCAGGGCTCACGGCTTTGATCAACCACCGTTGAGTTACCCGCTAAAAAAATGGTGGGCGCTTTTATATTCGGCGTTATTTCTACCGCACAAACCTTAGGTAATGAATCGTTGAACTCCAGTGTAAGCAGGTTATCCCAATGCAGGTATTCCGCTTCACGCGGTTTCAATTTCACCCGGCTGATGGTGTTTTGTTGCGCATCCCTGATCATACTGTCTTTCACATGTACAGTAAAGGATTTGGTAACCTGCAGGCCGTTTCTGGTAATAATATTTTCCAGCATCAGGCGCCGGCATTCGGCACGTACGGTTGTTGCAGAGGTACCTTTGGGATCGCCCAGCAATATTTTTACATCATAATTCCCATCGGGCAGTTTTACCGAAAAATAAAAAGGCTTTTTGCCGGTAATAAAATCGCCGGATGGTTCATTACCACCTCTGTCAATTGCCTGTACGTCGGCCCCAAAATCGAAACCATAACCGGTTTCATAACTGAATTTTGTGGCGGGTGTAACTACCGTATAACCTTTGGCGACTGCCTGGGTACCGAAGTCGAATTTCCACGAAGTTTGTTGTGCCTGGCTTGTGAATATGACTATACTTAACAAAGCAGTGAGAGTGCGTAATTTCATTGGCGACCTTGTTAGTTGTTCAGTTATTCAGTCAGTTGTTCAGTTATTCAGTTATTCAGTTATTCAGTTGTTCAGTTGTTCAGTTGTTCAGTTGTTCAAACTCGTTATTTATTGTGAGTTCATAAATTTCAGAACTCAATAACTCATGAACTGAATAACTCATTATTTGTAATACTGTAATGAACTGTCATTTATCTTAAAGGGATCGTTTTTGACAAGACGCAACATTTCGGCCCCTGCCAGCAAAACCGGTCCATACCCATGGGCGGCATAAACGTTAACCGGGCGATAATAATAGAACGCCGGATCGAATGCCATCCCGGTTCCCACACAAACCCCTTCTACCTGCCCTGTGGCATTTATTTTTGTTGTTACTGCATTCCAGGCCAGCATGGCCATCGGTGCATATGCTTTTGCATCGAGCCAGCCTTTGTTACAGGCATGCGCAAGGCAATAGGCATAAATAGCGGTAGCCGAGGTTTCGAGGTAGCTATCGGTGCGGTTCAGCAACTGATGCCAGAAACCGGTGCCCGACTGATGCGCTGCCAGCCCCTTTGCATGCGCCTGCAACTGCTGTAACACAAATGCCCGGCCGGCATGGTTCTCCGGTAACACATCCAGCAATTCTACCATGGCCATAAGCGCCCAGCCATTGGCGCGGCCCCAGTAAAACATAGGATGCGGATCCATATCCTGTACCCAGCCATGCATGTACAATCCTTTTTCTTTATCGAACATGCGTTGCGAAAACTGTTTTATCTGTTTTACCGCATCGTCGTAATAAGCAGTTCTGCCGGTTAGTTTACCCATTTGGGCAAGGGCCGGAACGCTCATATACAGGTCATCTAACCAGATGGTATTTTTCTGCGGACGGTTGCGTGCCAGCGTACCATCGGGCAAACGGAATTCTTTTGTGCTGATATAATTGATGAAGTTATCGATCAATGGACGCAGGTCATTATTCAAACCGCTGCGGGTTGCTTTGATCATCGCCGCGCAAACCGCGCCGGCATCGTCGAGCGCATGCGGTTCAACAGGCTGCCGGAAAACATAATTGCCTTTCAATGATCCTTCGGCCACCTTCTTTTTAATTGCTGGCACCCATTTAGCAATAAACGACAACCGTTGTTTTACATAATCGCTGTAACGGGTATCGCCACTGGTTTCCGCCGCCAGCAACATTCCGCTATAGGTTACACCCCACTCGTAAGCAGTGAGCCGGAAATCGCCCGGTTTTATTCCATATACGGTATCGAACTTCGAGGCATCGGTTATTTCCTGACCGGTTTGTTTATTGATCATTTGCGGCGGGGTAACCGCGTCGAGATAGGTATATACTTTATCAAGTACCTTTTTGATATCCCCTTCGCTCATGGCATTGTATGGAACGGGATAATCGGGCTGCAATGCGTGTAATGGCGCGGTAACGTCGTTGGCTGGTTTGGTAACCTGGGAGAAAGTTGAGGTTGCAATCAGTGATAAAAGTAACGTGTTGGTTATTTTCTTCATATGGCGTTCTGAGTTATTCAGTTATTCAGTTATTCAGTTATTCAGTTATTCAGTTATTCAGTTATTCAGTTATTCAGTTATTCAGTTAGAAACTCGCTACTAATCGCTGAGAAATTAAGGAACTCACTAACTGAATAACTGAACAACTTACAAACTAATAGACACTCTACAATCCTGCGCTATCCTGAAGAACTTTAAGAAAATTATAGAAGATCCGCTTTCTGTATTTACCTATTTTTAAATGAAAATAATCCCACATTTCCCCTAAAACGAGCCAATGAAAATACCTTATTTTATCCTGTCACTATGCATGTTATTCTTCAAACTGCAGGCCCAGCATCATTCTATCGAGATCTCCGGCACCATTTCAGGATCGTATAACAGTAAAATCTATATTTTTTTCGAGGACGAATATAAACGGAAAGACAGCATCAGCTCCCCGGTTACCGATGGCAGGTTTTATTTTAAGCTTAACCGGCAGGCCCCGGTGCTTGGCAGGCTTTTTCTCGGCCGCTTTTCCCCTATAGCCGACGTATACCTCGAGGGCCCCAAAATGGAAATCACCTGCACCAATGAGATAAGGAACAATGACAGTTTCAATATATTCCAGATAACCCAGGTGAAGGGTTCGCGCACGGAAGAATTAAAACGGAATTTTGAATCGTGGTTAGATAAACTGTCGAAATCGGGGCTCGATGAAAAAGCGGTCAACGAACAATATTATCAGCAACTGATGACCGTTGTGCAAAATAACCCGGGCAGTAAAGTAAGCCCATATCTTATAAGTAAAGCCTACAGCCTGCCCGTTGAAAAACTCGAAACCCTGTACAAATTGCTGGCTCCTGCCCTTGCCAACAGTTATGAAACAGCGCAAACAGAAAAACTGATTGCCAGACACAAAAATTACCAGGAACATATAGTTATCGGCAACGCCTTTAAAAATGTTGCACTTATCGACAGGGACAGCAATACTGTCAATACCGACCGGTACAAAGGCAAATATCTGTATATCGTTCTGTGGGGCAGTCATTGTGCGCCCTGCATCAGGGAACAACCAGACATCAAAGCGTTCTATACCAAATACGGGAATAACAACCTCGAGATTTTAGGCATTTCTACCGACAGGGATTTTTCAAAATGGATCAATACAATGAGCAATAAAGACCTGCCCTGGCCGCAGGCGCTTGATAAAAAAGACGCCATCATCAGCTACTATGGCATTGAAGCCATTCCCTGTCATATTCTGCTCGATAGAGAAGGGAAGATCTTTAAGTGGGATTTAAAACTGGCGGAGCTGGAAGAGCTGGTAGCGGGAAATCATTTGAAATAAAGAAGCCGGCATGGCAGCAAGTTGACAACCCGGAAAGCGCTTGTCAACTTATAACCTTTATCAACCTGCCAACAGCCTACCTAACGGCTTTCGGCCAGCGTATACGCTTTCAATTCAATTAAATCAGATGATGGATTGGCTTTGTTCCAGGAGGAATGCACAGCCAGGGCGGCGCCCATGGCCGATGCCTGCGCCATGGAAGCGGCATACACTTCGTGCTGCGGAAATGCATTCGCCAGCAAATTCATATATAACGGATTGCGGCTGAAACCGCCGTCAACGAAGATCTTTTTAACCGGACTGTTATGCAGCACCAGGTTAAGCGATGCTACCTGCTGCGTCATTAAATCGGCCATAAACTGGTGGTAAGCGGCTTCGTAGGTTGGAAAATTATTGAGATCGCGCGTGCCAAAGGCCGATCCCTGTACCATGGCAGATCTGGCGTCCCTGCTGTTAGCAGCGATGCCGGCTGTTTGTGCCCCGCCTGGCAACAGGTCGGCATTAAAGGCCACGTTTTTGTAATGATCAGGTGCAACGTTAAAATGCGCGGCCAGGCGTTTCGTTTGCTGCTCATGCTCATAACCGGCAAACAGGCGTGAAGCCTTGATGGGTTTACCGCGGTATTCCATATAACACAAACAATCCTGCTGCAGCTCTTCATACGTAAGCCTGGTTTGGTTGAACGGGTTCAGGCTTATACACCAGGTACCGGTTGACAACAATACAAACGGCGCTGTGAAGTGGAACAGGTATGGTATGAGGGCGGCAGAACTATCATGCAGTCCCACCCCGGTAAGCAGTGCCTCTCCCTGAAACTGCGATGGCATCAGTTGATCTGATGGGAAAATATTCGCCAGCTTTTCATTGATGGCTTCGCGGTAGATCCATTCGTGGTAATGGTTCTGCGGAAAATTCCATAAGCCGGTATGACAGCCAATGCTGGTAATATCGGAATAAGCACGGCCTGTTACCAGGAAGCTCATGTATTGGGGCAAATGCAGGGAGTAATGAATTTTTTCAAACAACGCCGGGTGCTGATGTTTTAACCGGTACAATTGCATGCCCGAATTGAGGTTTCCCAGTATCGGCGATGCGGTGTGAATGGAGAATGAGATCTCTCCGCCATATTTTTTATAAAAACCTTCCTGCAGCGCGGCAGGATATGGTTTCAGATAATTGTATAAAGGAGCTACCGTTTTGCCTTCTTTGTCTATATGAACGAAACTGGCGCCATAGGTGCTGAAATTGAGCGCGCGCACCTGGTATTTATTGTCATGAAACACATCGTGCAAACAGGTAAGCACCCATTGCGTGAGGGCGGCAAGGTTTTCACACGCATCTCCATCCTCATCGGTTATTTCAGCAAACTGCTCACTTTTCTCCAGCACGATATTGTACTGCTCATCAAAAAGGAATAATTTTTTATTGGTCTTGCCAATATCGAAAATTGCTATGACGGGAGTTCTACTCATTAGAAAGCTATTTCTCTCACTTGATTTCAGTTACCGGGTACCGGTTACCAGATGCCGGGAATACTATAAATTGCCAGTTACTGGCTCCCGGGAACCGGTAACTGGTAACTGGCAACCATATTATTAATACCAGGAACTTAATTATAATCCGGTAGCCACTGTTTTCTGACCACGTTCCTTGATCAGGTTGTCTCTCACTTTAAGCTGACGGTATAACTGTAAAGGCTGTAAAGCGGCACCGGCCTGTAAACGGGCTTCTGCTACCAGCGCACGTACATCGGTACGGTAAGCCTGCTGCAGTATTTCCTGCGCTTTGGCCACATCGCTGGCTTCCTGTGCAGCCTGTAATGCCTTTGAATCAACGAGCAACGCCTGTGCATAAGCGATCTTGATGGCCTCTATCGATTGCAGCAGGTCTTCGAGCGGGTCTTTTACGTTGTGCGATGCATCGATCATCCAACCGAGGTCGGTAGCATGTTGCATGCCACGGGCATCCATCCCTTCAACCAGTTCGTTGAAGATCAGGAACAGCTGGTATGGGTTGATGCTGCCTACGGTGAGGTCGTCATCGCCATATTTTGAATCGTTGAAATGGAAACCACCGAGTTTGCCTTCGGCCAGCAGCAGGGCTACGATCTGCTCAATGTTGGCATTGGGCAAATGGTGGCCAAGGTCAACCAGTGTATACGCTTTGGGACCCAGTTTGCCGGCGTACAGGAGTGATTGTCCCCAGTCGCCGACGGTCATCGAATAGAAGTTCGGTTCGAAGGCTTTGTACTCAACGAACATTTTCCAGTTCTCTGGCAGCGCTGCATAGATTTCCTGGAGGCTTTCCAGCGTGCGTTGATAGGCCTTGCGGAAGTTCAACTGGCCGGGGAAGCAGCTGCCATCAGATAACCAAACGGTGATGGAATCTGATCCCAGTTCTACCCCATGTTTTATTACGTCAATATTATGATCGATGGCCTGTTTGCGGGTTGCTTTATCAACATGCTGCAGGGAACCGAATTTATAGCTCAGCTTTTGATCGGGCTGATCCTGGAACGTGTTGGAGTTTACGGCGTCAAAACGCAGGCCGTGTTGTGCTGCCAGCGCTTTTATCGCTTTTGCGTCTTTTGGAATATCCCAGGGAATATGCAGTGAAATGGCGCCGCCGCTTTTGTTCAGCGAGTGCAGCAAACCAACATCCTCTATCTTTTCTTCGAGGGTGCGGGGTTCGCCGCCACCTGAAAAGCGACCGAAACGGGTGCCGCCGGTACCTAATGCCCAACTGGGAATGGCTATCTGGAAATCAACTAATTTTTTGAGAATGCCGTCTAAACCGTTCACCCCTTCTGCGGCAAAATCGAACCGGCGTTTATGTTCTTTAAGGACGCTATTATTGAACTCGTCTATTTTATACTTATCTATTTGCATGGCTCGTTATTTTAGGTATGATTGCTTATAACCTGGTTCTTATGTGCACCAAAGATACTTCGAAGAATTTCTGATTTTGAGATTTAGGGATTTTGAGATTTGTCGCGAGGCTGAGCTCAAAAGAAATCGCAAAATCCCGAAATCGTAAATCGCTTTCTACATCCTCAATGCTTAAGGCAAATAAAAAACTTCCTTTAGTGATACTGAAACAGGTGAATTATCAGCATTGCTTTCCATTATATCTTTCATATACGCCCACCATTTTTGCATAACGGGGTGAGCGGGTAAATTATCCAGGGCAGCCGGGTCGGTCACAT
This sequence comes from Niastella populi, assembly GCF_002078015.1. Classification (GTDB taxonomy): domain Bacteria; phylum Bacteroidota; class Bacteroidia; order Chitinophagales; family Chitinophagaceae; genus Niastella; species Niastella populi. The sequence goes on from NZ_LWBP01000100.1 coordinate 62,967, forward strand.
TCAATACACCGAACAGGCTGTTGGTAGTTTCATCCAAAAAGATCGAATATTCGCTGATGCCGGTTGCATGCAACAGCTCTTTTAATTCGGGCCATAAAGCGTCATGACGTTTTTTGTATTCGGCTTCCTGCCCCCTGAAAAGCTGCATTTTAATTCCTATTCTTGGCATGGCAATGTTTGTTTATAGTTTATGGTTTATAGTTTATAGTTATTCAGGTGCAGCCTCGCCAACAATAGCTTACACACCGCGGTTAAAACAATTCGAATGGCGGGAAGCTGCATGCTATCGGTCATACCGAATGCGAAGCAACCACAAACGACAAACCACAAACTATTGTATTATCTTACAAACGCCGTAGCTACTCCCCCATCAACGTTAATAACGTTTCCGGTTGACTTATTCAGCAAACCACCCGTTACCGCAAAGCATGCATTGGCAATATCTTCAGGTAAGATGATCTCATTGAGCAAAGTGCGTTTGGCATAGTAACCGGGCAATTCTTCTACTTTAATGCCATAGGCTTTGGCGCGGCCTTCAGCCCACGCACCTTCCCATATTTTACTGTCGCTGATAACCGCATCGGGGTTAACAACGTTTACGCGAATATGGTCTTTACCCAGTTCGGCGGCATTCAGGCGGCTCAGGTGTAACTGGGCGGCTTTTGCAGAACCGTAACCGGCGTTGTTGGGACCGCTCATCAGGGCGTTCTTGCTCACGATGTTTATAACATCGCCGCCGATAGCCTGTTTGCGCATTACTTCAACACCGGCCTGGGTAACGAAGAACTGGCCTTTTACCAGTACATCGTACAGGATATCCCAGTCTTTTTCGGTATGCTCTTCGATGGGTTTTGAAATTGACAGACCGGCGCAGTTTACAACGATGTCCAGTCCACCAAATGCCAGGGCGGCGGCATCTGTAGCGCCTTTGATATCGCCGGCTTTGGTAACATCCAGCACAACGGCGGCAAATACGTCTTTACCGTATTGTTTGCTGAAATCTTCTTTTGCACCTTCGAGGCGGGTTGCATCGTTATCGTTGATGATAACACAAGCGCCTTCGTCGGCAAATTTTTTGGCTATAGCTTTCCCTATACCACCGGCGCTGCCGGTTACGAGTGCAATGCGGCCACTTAAAGCTTTTGGCTTTGGCATGCGCTGCAGCTTTGCTTCTTCGAGCAACCAGTATTCGATATTAAAAGCCTCCTGACGGGGCAGTGATGTATATTCAGAGATGGCTTCTGCACCACGCATTACGTTAATGGCGTTGATGTAGAACTCGGCGGCCACACGGGCGGTTTGTTTGTCTTTCGAAAAAGTGAACATCCCTGCGCCGGGGTACAGGATCACCACCGGGTTGGGGTCGCGCATAGCCGGGCTGTTAGGATGTTTGCAGGTATTGTAGTACTCAGCATACATGGCGCGGTATGCTTCGAACTGTGGCGTCAGTTTCTCTTTAATTTTGCTTACATCGCTCAGGTCTTCGCCGGGCGCCAGGTTCAACACCAGCGGACTGATCTTTGTACGCAGGAAGTGATCGGGACAACTGGTACCCATAGGCCCCAGTTTTTCGAGATCTTTTGAATTGATGAAGTTCAACACTCTTTCGTCATCGGTGAAATGGCCAACCATTTTCTGGTAGCTCGAACAAAAACCGCGTAATACAGGCGCCAGTGCGGCAGCTTGTGAAGTACGTTGTTCCTTTGGCAGCGAAGTAACTTTGGCGCCGCCGAAAACAGCTTTTTGTTTGCTTACTTTTTCTTCGATGTACTCAGCGCAGCGTTCTATCACTTCAAGGGTATTGATATAGCTTTCATAAGCCGTATCGCCCCAGGTGAACAAACCATGCGAGCCGAGCATGATGCCGCGGATGCCGGGGTTTTCCTCAAGGCATTTGGCCAGCTTCAACCCGAGGTCGAAACCCGGACGCTGCCATTCAACCCATCCTATGGTACCGTTGAATAATTCCTGTGTTATTTTTTTCCCGTCTTTCGCTGCGGCGATCGCAATGGCTGCATCGGGATGCAGGTGATCGATGTGTTTGAAAGGAAGGAAACCATGCAGGGGTGTATCGATAGAAGGCGCTTTTGACGCGAGGTCGAAAATACAATGATTGAACAGTTCTACCATCTCATCTTCATGCTCTATACCACGATAAACATTTTTAAGGCTGCGTAAACGATCAACATATAAAGCAGCGAGACCGCTTTTCTTCATGGTGCCCAGATCGCCTCCGGAACCTTTGATCCACATCACTTCGGTTTCTTTACCGGTTAAAGGATCTTTTGCAATGGCTTTACATGAGGTATTGCCACCGCCGTAATTTGTAAGACGCAGATCGGCGCCCAGCAGATTACTCCGGTAAATTAACAATGCTACTTCATCGCCTTGCAGGGCAGCCGCTTTGGCATCGTCCCACAAATAGCTTACATGTTTAAACTTTACTGCACTTGTTGCTGACATAGTCTGATCTTTATTTTATTCGTTTAAATGTATTCTTTAAGATGTGACATTTCTTTAGGTGTGCCACACCTCCCGGCCAACGCAAAAAGGTGTGGCACACCTCTTTACCCGGCCCGGGCTATGGACGCAACGAATTACCATATCCTACTACCAGTACAGACAAAATGATAGTAATGATGCCTATAATAACCGTTGTCTTCGTTATCTTGCTTACGCCTGCCCATTCTTTCAGGATCAACCCCCATGCATTGGCCGTTAAAATGATGAAGGCCATATGCAGGATCCAACTGCTAGGGCCGTTACCCAGTTTGCTTTCGCCCATACCATAGAAGAAGAACTGCAGAAACCAGGTTGTACCCGCCAGAGCGGCAAACACATAATTGCTCAACAGCGGCGTTTTCTTATTGGTATAATCGCCAAATGTTTTATTGCGGGCATTCAGGATCATACACCAGATAAAGTTGGTTGTTAAACCGCCCCATAACACCACTACATAGGTAACGTTGTTCTGGTAAAGGAATTCGCCCTGGCCGGCATTGGCTGCCTTCCATAAATTGTTAGCCACATCGGCCATCGGCTTACCGGCTTCGAGCCCAAAATTGAAACAGGCGCTCAACACACCTGAAATAATGGATACCGCCAAACCAAGACCAAACCGGTACTCTGTTTTCACTACTGCGCCATGCGGGTCGGTTCCGCCTTTTGCCAGTTCCTTTTCTTTACGGGTGCCGGCTTTACCGCAAATGACAATACCCACCACACACAATACCAAACCCAATAAAACGGTAAGGCCCCAGGGGGTGCCTGCCAGCATACTGAATGTATCTTTACCCTTTGCAGGGAACACATCATAATAAATAGAGGGGATAAGGGACCCGAATACCATACAAAGACCAAGGATAATGCTGCTGCCCAGGGACACACCCAGGTAACGAACACCAAGGCCGTAAGTTAACCCGCCAATGCCCCACAGCACTCCAAACAAAAACGTATAGCCTAATGTGGCACCACCAGCCTGACCGATTATTTCTGAAAAGTTGGGGATGGTAAGCCAGGCGGCCAATGGCGGCACTATCAGCCACGAAAAAAGGCCACCCACGATCCAGTAACTTTCCCAGGCCCAACCTTTTACTTTTTTATAGGGTATATAAAAACTTCCGGATGCGAAACCTCCTAAAAAATGAAATATAACTCCAAGAATAGCATTCATTTGTAGCAATTTTTTCTATATGGCCAGCCTGTGCCGGATTAAAAAGGTGAAAGTATAAGATACCGATTATTAGTCCGTCATGCCCCATCATGGTCTTTTTTATTTAAACCTGCTTAATATTTAACGCTTTAACTAATTTTGGCAAGGATTATTAACGGCCATACCCACTACAAAGCCAACATGAAAAAAGATAGCGTATTTCAGCATTTATTTATCGATTACTATTCAGCTACCCCCAAGTATTTGCAGCTTGCCAATTCCATCATAAAGGCAATTGGCGAGGGCAAGATCATGAAAGACGAGCTGCTGCCTTCGATCAACGAACTGAGCTTTGAATTTGAGATCTCGAGGGATACGGCCGAAAAAGGTTACAAACACCTGAAGAAGATCGGCATCCTTGGTTCAGTGCCCGGCAAGGGATACTTTGTAAAAAATACCGAGGTGGGACAACACCTGAAGATCTTCCTGCTGTTCAATAAACTGAGCCCGCACAAGAAAATAATATACGACGCCTTTGTGGCCTCGCTCGGCGAAATGGCCTCCGTTGACTTTTATATTTATAATAACGACTTTGCGTTCTTCAAACGGCTTATTCATAATAAGAAGAACGATTACAGCCATTATGTGATCATCCCGCACTTCCTCGACGGTGGTGAAAATGCCGTTGAGATCATCAATACCCTGCCTAAGGAAAAGCTTATCCTGATGGATAAACTGGTACCCGGCGTAGAAGGCAAATATGGGGCAGTTTATGAAAATTTTGAAAAAGATATTTATGATGCCCTCGAGCAATCGCTTGAACCGCTGAGTAAATACCATACCATCAAGATCATTTTCCCCGAATACACCTATCACCCCGTTGAGATCCTGAAAGGATTTTACCGGTTCTGCCAGCAGTATGCTTTTAATTATAAGGTAGTGCACGACATTGCCAATGAGCCCATCAAGGAAGGCGAGGTTTTTATCAACCTCATGGAAAACGACCTGGTGATACTGATAGAAAAAATACTGGCTACCAAACTAAAAGTAGGCAAACACGTTGGTGTTATCTCGTACAATGAAACACCGCTTAAAAAGATCATCCTGAATGGCATCACTACCATCTCTACCGATTTTCAGATGATGGGAGAAAAAACCGCCCAACTGATACTTGAACAATCCACCGAGCACATAGAGATCCCCTTTTACCTTACACAGCGTGCATCACTATAACGAACAAACTAACGAGCGGGGAAGAAATTGCTTTAAATCAAAAAATGGCGAGATATTGTTGACGGTGTTCATAAACGCGGAAAAAGTTACCTAGCTTTGGTTAAAACCATTAACCTTATGACTGGGAATAAGAAACTCCAGGAAGATACTCATGTATGTATAGATAACATGCCTGAAGGTGTCAACCCGCACGAATCGCCACAGACAGCAACGCCCGAAACTACCACGCGGGTACCACGTACAAATAAAAACCCTGCAGGCCCCTTTAATTTTAGCGCTTTAACCTCGCACTATAAGATCGGCATCATAAAGAATGGCATTACCAAGAATCAACTGGAAGCCATTAAATCGGAAACCGATTTTGATTATCATACTTTAAGCGGGCTGTTATCCGTTTCGCGCACCACGCTTATTAAAAAGAAAGGCGATGAAAGATTCGATCAGCCTACCAGCGAGCGCATTATGATACTGGCTGAGTTTATCAGCTATGGGCGCGAAGTATTTGAAAGCAGGGAACGCTTCAATACCTGGATCAAACAACCAAGTATGGCGCTGGGCAACAAAACGCCGCTCGAACTACTGGATACAGTATATGGCATTGAAGAGGTGAAAAAAGAATTAAGCCGAATTGAATACGGCGTATACTAACTAACGGTTTATCCCTATGCGATTGTACCGGATCATAAAGACAAAATATGCTCATGATCTAACGGGTGGGGGCGCCAAACTGAGCGGCGGAAGATGGAACCATGCAGGTATACCCTGTATTTACCTGGCAGAAAGCAGGGCATTATCGCTGCTTGAATATGTTGCACATACTTCCATTAAAACCCTTCCCCCTACCCTTTCCTTCATTACGCTTGAAGTGCCCGACAGTTCCATCAGGCAACTGCCGGTAAACGAACTGCCCGCAGACTGGCTAAAACAGCCGCATAGTAAAGCAAGCCAGGACATAGGATCGGCATATTTGACAAAAAACGATCATCTGCTGTTACAACTTCCTTCCGTGATAATAGAGCAGGAATTCAATTTTATACTAAATACCAGGCACCCGCTGATCAGTGCGGTAAAAATTGCCGAGGTTACAAAGGTCATGGCCAATGCGATCATTTCGCCTAAAGCCCGAACAGGTTCCCCTCTCCAGGGCATGCAATAATGTTTTTGCTATGACGACCGTTATGTTTTGCAGCTAATAGTTCCCCGGTTATGTCTTTAATGAAAGGTGAAATGCGAATTTTGCCAAAAAATTGTCTACTACAATGTATGATATAACGGTACCGGCATCAGGAAAATCACCCTAATCTATACTTGATTTTGAATATTTGTTTTTTACATGTAATCTTGTAGCTAAAACTTTCCCTATGATTTGCAATCTTATAACCATTGTAATTTGCCTGCAGATTAATTAGCGCATCGAATGCGCGGTACAATTTTTAGCTTAAGAAATATAATTGCGCACCCATGCCAGCCTGATAACCATTGTAATTGTTTTATTCAGCCTATTACCCGAAACAACACAAGAGCATGCCATACCCGTAACCCAATGCGTTTATAAATTACCGTAACTCATTGTAAATTAAATGTACTTTATTATCAAGCTTAGCAAAAAACACTCTTCCTAATGCGTTCACTTCCGTTGGATAATGACATTATCGTTTCATTCAGGAAAGGAAGTCCCGATGCTTTACAATCCCTGTTAAAGCTGTTCTATGGTCCTTTATGTCTTTTTGCAGAGCGGCTGCTGACCGATAGTGCTGCCGCAGAAGATATTGTCGGTGAATCTTTTGTAAAATTATGGAATAAGCGTACAGACTTTGAAAGCCTGCAGAATTTAAAAGCCTTCATGTATATAACGGTACGTAATGCCTGTTTAAATCAGTTAAAACAGGCCAAACGCGATTCGCTCAGTAAAAAGCAACTGGCTTATTTAACCGGCGAAAAAGAGGAATTCATATTGAATGAAATGATCAGGGCCGAGGTGTTGAAAGAGATCATGCAGGAGATCAATAATTTACCCGAACAATGCCGTAAAGTTTTAAAGATGGGCTATCTCGAAGGCATGAAGAACCAGGAAATAGCCGGCCTGCTTAATATTTCGGTTCATACCGTTAAAAATCAAAAAGCCAGGGCCATACAATTATTAAAAATAAGACTGCGCGATCGCGATCTTATGTCATTACTTCTTCTATGTTCCTTTCTACGGTCAACTTCAGACCACTGTCAAAACCTGCCACTGCCGGCTTAAGGTGCATTTTTATGACCAAAAGCATGATTTTGATAGGTATAACTACTCATTCAAACATTTTTATAAAAAATTTTTCCATTTGGAATAGTAATAAAAGCCACTAAAGTTGTTTTAATACTAAACTGGTTAATTTATTCGGCCGTGCGGGATCTAACAGCTCTTTACTCTTAAATATATTTAATGAGATTGTTTATAAAGTATAGCCATCTAAAACACTTTGGCAATTTTATTAAATAATATTTAAGAAGATACAGTAAACGTTGTACATGATTAAACAGTACAACTGTAGTAGCAGCGTAAACGAAGCTCTTTAAACTGTAACCTGTGTTTGGGTTATATATAACCCTGAACAATAAATGAACAATTAGCCTGTCAAAAGGCCTTTTTTGTCCGCCCGATGTATGCATCTGTACTTTTCGTTCTTTCAGCCAGACGAGAAGACGGAATGTCGAGCGGGAATCTCATGTGACTGTTTGGTTGGGTCACTACAAGGGAGTGTTTCTACTCTCCCTTTTTTTTAAAAACTAAGAACATCTCTATAAAAAGTTACACCCTTAATCCCTGCTTCGTCAGGTAAAAAATGAAACCGAATCCTTCAATACACACTGGAACATATTCCGTGTATTTTCACATTCATCTGAAGGCTCCACATTAGTAGTTCAATTCCAAAGGCACTTTCTGATTAGTATGTTTAAAGGAGATCTATGTCCATGCAAGCATTGATTGTTTGCAATGGATAATAATAATATTATTCCTAAATGCTTAGTTAGTTTTTTTCTCATTCGCATTCCTCAATGTGCATCAATTACCCTCTTCCTGGTACAGAAGAGGCGCAGGAATCCCCCACGGCCGGGTAGTCTTACCCGGCTTTCCTTTATATATATATTTCTAGTTAACGAGTTGACGGATTGACTGGTTGACTAGAGTCCTCAAAAGATGAATATCACTGGATTTATAACCTGAACTGCTATAGATTATCACCATTTGCTTTTTGGGTTATATAAAAGGAAGGAAGTTGACGGGTTGACGAGTTAACTTGTTAACTGGTTAACAAGTTCCGCGGGTTTCCGGGCCGGCTATTATGTATTAAGAACCGAATAAATCAGCAATTGACAATCGTTATAAGGCGCAAATCGGGAAAGCCTGAATACTACCAGCAGCCCCGAGTAAAGCCTGGCAACCGGTAATTGGTAATTGGTAACGGCAACTGGCAACCAGCAACTGGCGCCGATAACCCGTAACTGCCAACCAGCAACCCATAACCGGCATCCTCAAACCGGGCAACCGGCAACTGGCGCCGATAACCTGTAACTGCCAACCAGCAACCCATAACTGGTAACCGGCAACCAGCAACTGGTATCTGGTAACAGGCAACAACAAACCACAAACAACAAACCACAAACCACAAACAACAAACAACAAACTACAATATCCCGCAAATACCCCTATCAGTTCACAAAACCCTTCTTCATATAAACAATTCCTCTACTTTGCTTGATTATAATCATATCCTTTCAGGTTTTTACCATTTTGTTTAGGTAAATCGTAAACATAAACTGTTTTATAATATATGGGGGTGCATTTTGAAGTTCCCAATGATCGCTTCCTGAATTCAAAATTGTCTGTCAAACCTGCCTTCACCCCTTCCGTACACATTAAATTTATCCTGGCTTGCGAAATTTTTTAACGTAAACCCCGGGTATCATAGCTAAACCATTAGCATTCCTACCCAATCCTTAAATAATTTTCTGTAAACCTGTCAATTTATTAAAGATTTTTCCAAACCCTTTAGTACAACTCATTACAATTGTTGTTTTTACAATAATATCAGTTCACAACACCATAATTGCTGTATGAATTTATGATGGCGCAGGGAAGGTGAATTATTTAAAAACTATTATAGCCTATTAGTTAACCGGTTCAAACCCACCGGTTTCATGTTAAACCTGGCTATCAAAAACAAGAATCAAACTTATTCTTATGAATGAACAACACATAGAAAAAATATCGCACATCGCCTCGCTCATTGTCGGGGATATGCAGGATAAACTGACCACCGATGAGCGTCAGGAACTGAACTCCTGGCTGCAGGAGAATGGCGATAATTATCTTTTATATGAAGAACTGATGGACCAGGAGAAACTGGGTAACGACTTAAATGAATTACATAAATATGATCCCAATCTTGCATATGAAAAATTAACTCAAAAGATCTTCCCGCAAAAAATTACCGGCAAACGGGTTTACTTTAAAATATGGTGGTATACGGCAGCGGCCCTGTTGCTGCTGGTTGCCGGAGGCATTGCCTATTTCGCCTTGAATAAACCAGTCAAAACATCCATTCCGCAATCGGTCATTGTTGCGCAAAAGAAAACACCAGGCACGCCGCCCGATACCAGAAAAGCGGTGCTGATACTGGCCAACGGCTCTACCATACCATTAAGTGAGATCAATGATGGCAACATTGCACAACAAGGTCATGTAACCATTCATAAAAAACAGAATGGACTACTGGAATACAGATCAACAGCTGAGGCCAACAGCATTGCCGGTACCAATGTATTGCGTACGCCGCGTGGCGGCGAATACCAGGTGCTGCTCGAGGACGGCACAAGGATCTGGCTGAATTCCGCCTCTTCGCTGCAATTTCCCGTTCATTTCAATTCAGGCGATCGCCGGGTTGTACTAACCGGCGAAGCTTATTTTGAAGTTGCCAAAGCCGTGAACCCCCAAACAAACCACAAAAAAACATTTATTGTATCGGTCGACAATATGGAAGTACAGGCCATAGGCACCGCATTCAATATTTCGGCTTACAGGGAAGATAACCGTACGCAGACAACCGTAGTGGAAGGATTGGTGAAAGTGAACCGGAACAACCAGTCAAATATGCTGCAACCCGGTAAAAAATTAATTACCTCCGACAGCACCGTTACCATTGAGGATGCAGACATAAAACAGGAGACCGCCTGGAAGAATGGCGAATTTGTTTTTCATAATACGTCGCTTAAAATGGTGATGAACGAACTGGCCCGCTGGTACGACATGGATGTTGCATACGCCCCCGGTGTGCCTTCCCTGCATTTCAGCGGTGAAGTGCAACGGGAGTCGGATATAAATAAAGTGCTGCAAATGCTCGAGTATACCGGTGGCGTAAGATTCACCATTTCAAAACGCATCATTACCGTGCACCCCGGTAAAAAGTAACACCTTCTCTTTTATATTCCGATCGTGTATTTTACCGCGTAATTTTTTTTTTATAGCTTGCCAGCTATGTTGCGCGGAAATAATAAAAAGTCGGCTTACATCTCCAATAACAAAACCAAACTGATCAGAGGCGGAAGAGAATACTTTACACTTCTTCCCCAATTAATAAGCCAGGCGCAGGATACCGTCCATTTTCAGGTTTACATTTATGAAGATGATGAAACAGGCAGGGCCGTCGGTTCCGCACTGATGGAAGCCGCAAAGCGGGGGGTAAAGGTTTACCTGCTGGCCGACGGCTATGCCTCTAAAGAATTATCGGCTGGTTTTATTAAAGAACTTCAGTCGGCCGGTGTATACTTCCGTTTTTACGAGCCGCTGTTAAAAAGCGAACATTTTTATTTCGGCCGCCGGATGCACCAGAAAGTACTGGTGGTTGACGGCCACTACGGTCTGGTTGGCGGCATCAACATCAGCAACCGGTATAACGATATCGATGATGAGCCGGCGTGGATGGACTGGGCCATTTATATGGAGGGCCCGGTTTGCGGCGCGTTGCATAAGATCTGTATCGACCTGTGGGCAAAACCTGCACAACTGGCGCTGAAAAGAAGCATGCGGCATGAACTGCCTAACCTTCCGGCAACAGGCAGCAGTCCGCTCCGCATTCGCAGGAACGACTGGGTAAAAAGCAAAAACCAGATCTCGCGTAGTTATATTGAAATGTTCAAAAAAGCCTCTTCGAGTGTGATCATTATGTCGGGGTATTTTTTACCGGGCACCATCATCAGGCACCATATGTCGAGAGCGGCGAAGCGCGGTATCGATATCAGGGTTATCGTGGCCGAAAAATCGGATGTAAAACTGGCTAAACATGCCGAACGTTACATGTACCGCTGGTTACTGAAGCGCAACATTAACCTGTTTGAATACACCAAATCGGTACTACATGGTAAAATGGCTACCCGCGATAAAAAATGGGTTACCATTGGCTCCTACAACGTAAATGACATCAGCGCCTATGCCAGCATTGAGTTGAACATCGATGTAAATGATACGGAATTTGCCACTAATGTGCATCAGCAACTGGAAGCCATCATGCAAAATGATTGTGTGCAGATAACCGAAGAAGAGTACAATAAAAAGTACAATATCTTTCAGCGGTTCATCCAGTATTGTTCCTACTGGCTGGTGCGCATCATCTTCTATTTATTTACTTTTTACTTTAAACAACAGTAGTTAATGTGCTGATGTGCTAATGTGCTAATGGAAATACAGCATTAGTCAATTTGATAATGTGACAATTCGATAATGTGATAATGGAATACAGATCCCACTGCAGGCAGGCTGTTGAGGATTTTCGCGAGCTCCGAAATGAAAGCATTATCACATTAGCTAATTAATTATTCTCCTTTTATCCGTTCAATCATCGATGCAAAAGCAGCTTTATCCCACCCGGCAAAACGGCCTCTTTGCACTACCATATTATTGCCATAGGGCCGCTGCAGGTAATAATGGAATACGAAACTGGCCTTCGGTTTGTACCAGCCTACTCTCTGGCCGAACCGGAGATCGTTAAACACCAGGTAATTTTCTTCCCGCTCAATGGTGTAGTAGCCCTGTGAAAAAATAAACAGGTCTTTCAATTCATCGAGGTCTTTTACCGGGTTCAATAAGGAATCGTTACGGGGGAAATAAGTGAAGTCGATCGTGTTCTTTTTATCAAACACCGACCGGTACCCTATATGATAGCCTTTATCACCTTCCAGCACCACATACCATAACAAATTGTTCAATGGCGTGGGGGTGGTGAAATGCCGGCGGTATTCTATTTTCTGTTCTTTTGCCGCCCGCTGCACAGCGCCTTCAACAATGGATTTATTGAATACATCGATGGCGAGGTAAAAAACGCACCAGCCAATGGCAATATAGGCCCAGCGCTTTCTTTTGAAATCCCTTCTCATAAACAGCAGCGCCACTGTAACGATGCCCGGAAAGATCGAGAACAGCGGATCGGCCACAAACATGGCATGTACGCAAAAACGCCGGTGCGAAAAAGGCTCCAGCAAACCGGTACCATAGGCATTGAAGATATCGAGCAACAAATGCGTAAGTAATTCAACGGCGAAAAACCAGAGCCAGGTAGAAAAAGCAATATCATGGGGCCGCCGCCATTTATCGGCCAGCCAGGCCAGCAGCGGCGTTACCAGCAATACGAACAATAAGGAATGGGTGATGCCACGATGCGCAATAAGGTCCTGGGTAGGCGATGTAAAGAAGGAGGCCACAAAATCTATATCAGGCAGGCTTTGCGCAACAGCGCCCAGGAACAACGACCGCTTGCCTGCTTTTTTCCCAATAAAAACTTCGCCGATACAAGCACCTAATACTATATGCGTAAGTGAATCCATAGCATCAAAGTAAATAAAAAAACCGCTAAAAAAACCTAGCCGCAAAAAGAGGACCAGCTGTCAACTCTTAGTTTCCGGAACCTGAAATATGGTTTTGTCATTAATTATGGCGACAGCACCCTGCCTTCTCTTTCTGATTTTTATTTTTCATTTCTCATTTCTCATTCCCTTTTGGTATATTAGTGCGGGGGGAAATTAAGTCACTAACTGGGGAAATCGCTTAATCGCGCCGTTACGACCATATCCATTTACCATGACAACATTCCTGATCATTCTTGCCTGCATCATAACGATTGTTCTGCTTATATCATGGGCAAAATTCAATCCTTTTTTAGCATTCCTTATAGTATCCTTAATCACTGGCTGGTTCCTGGGCATACCGCTTACAAAGCTTTCGGCATCGGTGCAGAAAGGCATTGGCGATACGCTTGGCTCGCTGGTCGTGATCATTGGACTGGGCGCCATGCTGGGAAAACTGGTAGCGGAAAGTGGCGCCGCGCAAAAGATCACCCGGGTGCTCATGCGCACTTTCGGCGAAAAGCATTTACAATGGGCATTGATGGCAACAGGCTTTGTGGTGGGCATTCCCCTGTATTACAATGTAGGTTTTGTACTTATGGTGCCACTGATCTTTTCAGTGGTATATCAATATAAACTTCCCGCGGTATACATTGGATTGCCCATGCTGGCGGCATTATCGGTAACCCATGGCTTTTTACCGCCCCACCCCTCGCCTACCACACTGGTATTACAACTAAAGGCCGATATGGGCTTAACCCTGTTATATGGTTTGTTACTGGCCATTCCGGCGATCATTGTGGCCGGCCCGCTCTTCTCGAAAACGCTGAAGCATATTCGCAGCACACCGTTGCAGGCCTTTCAGCCCAAAACGGTACCCGACAATCAGTTACCCAGCGCCGCCAATAGCTTTTTAACTGCTTTGTTGCCGGTTATACTGCTCACCATCACCACCATTATACCATTCGTAACAACCTTATCGGGCGTGTCGCTGGAGCTGCACCAGTTTATCAGCGATGCGAATATCGTAATGCTGATCTCCCTGCTGATAGCCACTTTTACACTAGGCATTTTTACCGGCCGCAGCATAAAAGCCGTTATGGATATTTATGGCGAGGCCATCAAAGACATCGCTTTGATCCTGCTCATTGTGGCGGGCGCCGGCATACTGAAACAGGTGTTTATCGATAGCGGCGTAAGTGAAACGATTGCCGAAAGCATAAAAGGCTGGCAGATCCATCCGCTGGTTCTGGGCTGGGTGATCGCCGGCGTCATCAGGGTTTGTGTTGGCTCTGCCACGGTGGCCGGCTTAACGGCCGCAGGCATCATTGGCCCGGTAATGCCCATGATGCAGGTAAACCCCAACCTGATGGTATTATCGATCGGTGCGGGCAGTTTGCTGTTATCGCATGTAAACGATTCCGGTTTCTGGATGTATAAAGAATACTTCAACCTCAGCATACGCGATACCATAAAATCATGGACGGTTATGGAAACCATCGTATCAGTAATGGGACTGATCGGCGTTCTTATAATGGACATCTTTATATAAAATGCTAAACTGCACATTTACTACCTTTGGGAACGTGAATCGTGAATGACCTCGCGAAACGTGAAACGTGAAAGGGCTCGCGAAATTTGGAACTTATTCACGACCTTGCGCCGCCCGATATTCGCACCGATTGCCGACGTAGGCCGTGCTAAAGTTTGCCGATTCACGATCATATTAAACAACCAATAATGCAAGAAAACTGGTATCGCATCGATAATATCGATGAACTGGATTCTCCGGCCCTGGTTATTTATCCTCAAAGGGTGCAGGCAAATATCGAAACGCTGATAGCAATGATCGATGACCCGTTGCGACTGCGCCCCCACGCCAAGACACACAAGAATAAAGAAGCCACGCAACTGATGATGGCCGCCGGCATCAACAAGTTCAAATGCGCCACCATTGCCGAGGCCGAGATGCTGGCCCAATGCGGCGCGGCCGATATAGTGCTGGCCTACCAGCCGGTTGGCCCCAAGCTGAAACGCCTGCTAAAGCTAACCCAACACTACCCCAATACCCGGTTTTCGTGTTTAATTGATAACCCGGCCAGCGCACAGGAAATTGCAAGCGCCTTTGCTGCGGCCGCGCAAACAATTGGTGTTTATATCGATCTCAATATAGGGCAGAACCGAACCGGTATCACTCCCGGCGACAAAGCCATTGTGCTATACAATTTTTGCGCAGACGCCAGCGGTTTATCGCCTCGCGGGCTGCATGCCTACGACGGACATGTTAAAGGCACTTTGGAAGAACGCACCATTGCCAGTAACGAAGCATTTGCCCAGGCGGAGGCAATGAAAAAAACACTGCTGGCCATGGGGCATACCGATATCAACATCATTGCCGGCGGCTCACCCAGCTTTCCCATTCATGCCAGAAGGCCGGTGGTGGAATGCAGTCCGGGTACATTTATTTTCTGGGATAAGAACTATCTCGATCAATGCCCCGAGCAGCCTTTTCAAATAGCGGCGGCCGTAGTTACACGCGTCATTTCATTACCCAACCCCACACATATCTGTATCGATCTTGGCCATAAATCAATAGCCGCCGAGAATGAAATAACAAAAAGGGTCTTCTTTCCCGATGCGCCCGGTTTACAACCTATTTCACAAAGTGAAGAACACCTGGTGTTATATGCCGGCGAAGGACACACCTTTCAACCCGGCGATGTGTTGTATGGTTTTCCCCTGCATGTATGTCCAACGGTTGCTTTGTACGAAAGAGCGTATACGGTTGAAAACGGGAAGTTGAGCGGCGAATGGAAGATACTTGCCAGAGACAGGAAGATTGGTTTGTAGTTTGTGGTTTGTGGTTTGTGGTTGCCTCCATTTCCAGGCTGGCTAACTATCTGCCGAAAAATCGGGAAGGTCATATATTATTTATTCATCCCGAATTAACGAACAACAACCCATAAACAATAAACCATAAACTGTTCCTTAGCCTACAAAAGAACCCTCCTAAAAAAATTATTCATGAGTATAAAAGTTGGACTAGTTGGTTTCGGTATCTCAGCAAAAGTATTTCATGCGCCTTTTATTTCAACCGATAAAAACTTTGAGCTGGTTAGTGTGCTGGAACGCAACAAACAGGAATCGAAAGAAAAATTTCCCGGTGTGCAGGTGGTAAGAAGTATTGACGAGATGTTGCAAAACAAAGACATCGACCTGGTAGTGATCACCACACCTAATGAAACGCATTTCCCCTATGCCAAAGCAGCGCTGGAGGCCGGTAAAAACGTGGTACTGGAAAAACCGGTGACCAATACAACGCAGGAAGCCAAACAATTGGCAGCAATCGCAAAAAGTTCGGGCAGGGTGTTAAGCGTTTATCAGAACCGCCGCTATGTTAGCGACTTTCTAACCATAAAAGAGATCCTCGATAAAAAACTGCTGGGCGACGTGCACACTTTTGAAGGCCATTACGACCGCTACCGTGCAGAAGCACGCCCCCAGGCGTGGCGCGAGCACGCTTTACCCGGCAGTGGCATCCTGTTCGATCTTGGTCCGCACCTGATTGACCAGGTGCTTTACTTATTCGGAATACCGCATACCATTACCGCCGATATACGCATGCAACGCCCGCATGCCAGAGTGGATGATTATTTTGACCTTCGGCTCGATTATGGTTTTCTGAAAGTGATACTACAGGCCGGGATGCTGGTACGTGAACCGGGCCCACGTTATTTGATACACGGCACCAACGGTTCATTTGTAAAATCGGGTGAAGACCCGCAGGAAGCATTATTGCGCGCCGGCGCCTTGCCTGTTGGGGACGACTGGGGCAAAGAAAAAGAAGACATCTACGGCATTTTGCATACCGAAATGAACGGTAAGATCATTCGCGAAACATATCCTTCACAGAAAGGCGATTATGCCGCCTATTACAAAAATTTATTTGAAACTTTAGTTCACCACAAACCGTTGCGCGAAAGAATAGAACATGGGTACAATACCATTCGATTGATAGAGCTGGCCAATGAGAGCCATCAAAAACAAAGCACCATTGCCTGCGAAGGGCTGATGAATGTTGAATACCGGTAATTACTCGAACTTTAATGGCGGGCCTACTATCTCCATGCCATGAATGCGATATAACCGTTCATAATCGCGCAGGGTGCCATTGGGCAGTTGGTTGGCTTCCAGGTAAAATGCTTCCATAGTGCCGGCCGGCTGGTACATCAGCACCATGCGGCCCGGTGCTTCACCAACACGGGCGAAGGTATGCGGCACCTGGCGCGGTGCAAAAACCGCATCGCCTGGTTTGGCATTGAAAACATCATCCCCGATCTTAAAAACGAATTCACCTTCCAGAATGTAGAACCATTCGTCCTGCGTATAATGGAAATGAAAAGGCGGGCCGCCTTTTTCCATTTTTGAAGTATCATAAACGCAAAAACCTTCACGGCTGTCTTCGGCTGACACTTTGCATTGATAGGTGCCCCCCAAAAAACTAACTTTCTCATTGAAGCGATCCGTGCCCGCATCAATCTTAAATCCATGCGTTGCTTTGGTCTCCATGACGTATTTTGGTTAAAAGGGTTGTTATCTGAAGTTACAAAAATTACCGCATACTTCCTGAGGGAAGTTGGTGAAAACCGCAAAGGGTGAGCCATGCACCAGTTGGCAGGCGACGCACGATACCCTATAAACAAAAAGGGTGAGCCCCCTGTGGTAGAGCTCACCCGCCGGTCACACTACACGATCAATATCACTTTTCTACAATTGACACATCGGTGATGTCGTATTTTACATTTGGCGGACCATCAAACATCATACACGTTACACAATCATTCTGCGCAGGGCTGCTTACATTAAAGCGAATGGTAGTGCCTGCCTTTATACCCGCAGGTATTTTACACGCGTTGTTTGCGTTGAATACATTATCATACGTTGCGTTGTTATTCGACATATCCTTCCAGCCGTCTTCTCCTATTTTATCATCATTTAAAACCTGAACAACAAAACTGGCACATGAAACCCGAATTACCCTTCCTTTAAGTTGCGTGTCGCTTTCTTTGGTCTTGCTACATTTAGAGGCCATCACCGGTAAGGCAAGCAAAAACAATAATACTTTCATAACGTTTTCCTTTTATTACACCTTTGACTTCAACCATGCAGGTATCGTTGCATCAGGTGCTGTTAAAATCTACCTACCTGCTATTAACAAATTACAACCTCTTATATCGCTGGTATCAACGCGGCCCAGCACTTCAAATGTACCATCGGGCAATAAGGCGCCTACATCATCCGTAGCAATAAACGAACACGAATACAGGTTGGCCAGATCGATGACATTGATTATGCCGCTGCCGGTTACCCGAACATCGAGCGGGTCGTCGTCCTGGCGCATCAGAACCTTCATCCAGGGCGGGCTGTTGAAAATGCCGTTTCCGTATGAGTAAGCCTGTGATAACAGCTCCGTCATGCCGTATTCTGAATGAATGGCATTGGTTTGAAAGGCCGTTGTAAGCAACCCGTGCACTTCTTCCCGCGTCATTTCCTTACGGCGGCCCTTCATGCCACCGGTTTCCATAATGGTGGTATGTTGTAACGGCATGGGATATTTCTCCGCAAACTCGAGCAGGCCGAACGTAACGCCAATTAACAAGGTCTTTTGCCCCTGCGCTTCCAGTTCCTGCAACACCCGGGCCAGCTTATCGTGCTCATATAAATAAAACCCGCTATGCGGGTGTGGGCTCAGTTTTATCATATCATTAACCATAACCACCAGCGAAGAGTTCGCCCGTTCGAGATAAGCAGGCAACAGGCCTATGATACACCAGTCCTCCACCGGGCCATAGAACATTGACCAGGCTTTTAAAAAGCTTTGCCGGTACAAATTCAGGTCCTTTACATAATGCCGGCTGTTGACGGTTTGGGTGGTGCCGCTGCTCTCAAAAACGGCTTCCGGTTCAAAAACAGTGGTTTTTATGGCGGCCGTCTTGAAAAACCGGATGGGTAAAAAGGGAATCTGGTCAATTGACCGCACATTCGACCCAACTATTGACAATGCATTTACGTATTGCTGATAAATAGCATTATTATTGTACTGGAATTGGAAGACCTCAAGCGCCAGTTGTTCAAAATCAGCCGGTTCAACCGTAAAAATTTTATCTTCTATTTCACAAATCATAAAATTATTGCAGACTTTTGACCTATAATTTTGTACACGACAATTAAAAATATATGCAAAAGCTTGTTTTATATAGCAGCCTGTGTTTGATAGTGATTGCCGCCTGCAGCAAAGATAAGTTTCAGGACAAACCTACCATTGAAATTAAGTCAATAAGTCCCACCTACGTCACAGCCTTAAGCGGCGCTTATACCGAAATTGAAATGGAGTTCACCGATAAGCAGGGCGACCTGGATTCGGTGTATTTGTTTAAAGAACGGCTTAACACACTGGTAAAGCCCATATTGGCCCCATTCTTACCCTACCCGGTTCCCAAGTTTCCCGAAAAGTCGAAGGGTGTATTGAAAGTAACATTATATAATACAGACCTGGCTGCTACAGCCAACCCCAGCAGCAAACCAGATGAGCCATTTGGCAAGGAACCCGATACCATTCAGTTTAAGATCGTGGTAAGAGACAAATCGGGAAATGTAAGTGACACAACAACTACCCAACAACTTATAATAGAAAGATCTTAATTTGCGCACCTCAGTGCCAAAGGATGTTGAAATATTTATTCGATCTGTTTCTGTTCACCAGTTGTTTTATTGCCGGTTGTGCCTTGCTGATGGTATTACAAACCGATCAGTTGCTTCATTTGCAATATGATAGTACCGGTTACCTGGTGTTTGTATTTTTTTCCACGCTTTGCAGTTATAATTTTCACTGGTATTTAAGCGCCGATGCAACCAGTGAGAACGCCCGCGTGCGCTGGACGCAGCATCATAAGATATTACACCTCCTACTGACCGCCATTGGCGCCATTGGATCTGCGTGGTATTTCTTTCATTTTATTCATCACTGGTTCTGGCTGGGCGGCGCCGTTCTGCTAACCTTCCTGTATTCAGCGCCCAAACTGCATTCTGGCCCTTTCGCCTGGCTTCGTAAAATAGCGGTAGGAAAAACCCTGTTCCTCGCCTTTGTGTGGATGTATGTAACCACCTTTTTGCCCATTGCCATCGACGGCCGTCACTGGAATGCTGCCGCCTTCTTATTCTGCACAAGCCGCTTCCTGCTTATTTATGCCATTTGTATCATCTTCGATTACCGCGACCGCGATTATGACAGAGAAGCGGGTATTCGAAGTATGATCACGTATTTTAACGAGCGCGGCATCAATAACCTGTTCGCTCTTTCAATGGCGGGTTTCGTTACAAGTACTATACTACTTTACTTTTATGAATTTTCGGTTATGACCATTATTCTGTTGGTGGTGCCCGGTATAATAGTTGCCTTTTTGTACCCCATAGCAAAGAAGAACTTCAGCGACTACCTGTATTATTTTGTACTCGACGGACTGATGATGTTTTCGTCGCTATTGACTATATTCATATCAAATAAGTAGTTTTGCGCCAATTAAATCGATAATTTTATAATATATAGAACAGGATTTATCTTTTAATACAGTAAATATGGCTAAAAGTAAAACGCCCGCTCCTGCCGGCTACAAGCTCCCGGATCAATCACTGAAATTCCTCAAAAATTACCTCAATACCCCCTCCCCCGTTGGCTTCGAAAGCGGCGGACAAAAAGTATGGTTAGAATATGTAAAACCGCTGGTTGATACCACGTTTGTTGACCCTTATGGCACGGCCGTTGGCATTGTGAATCCCAAGGCGGAGTTTAAAGTGGTACTTGAGGCCCATGCCGATGAGATCAGCTGGTTCGTAAACTATATTACCCCCGAAGGTTTAATATACCTGAAACGCAATGGCGGTGTAGACCACCAGATAGCGCCCGGGCAACGCGTATTTATTCATGGGAAGAAAGGCCCGGTAAAAGCCGTTTTCGGCTGGCCTGCCATTCATACCCGCCTGCATAACCCCGATGCCAAGGACCCGCAGCCCAAGGTGGAAAATCTGTTTCTCGATACTGGCGCGCGCTCAAAAAAGGATACGGAAGAGCTGGGCGTCCATGTTGGTGCAGTGGTTACCTACCAGGATGGTTTTGACGAGCTGGCCAATGACTATTACATTGCCCGCGCATTCGATAACCGCATCGGCGGCTTTATGATCGCCGAGGTGGCCCGCCTGCTGAAAGAAAATAAAAAACAATTACCATTCGGTTTATACGTTGTTAATGCGGTACAGGAAGAAGTTGGTTTACGCGGTGCGGAAATGATAGCCCGGCGCATAAAACCCAATGCGGCCATCATTACCGATGTAACGCACGATACGCATACCCCCATGATCAGCAAGATCATCGAAGGCGATGTGGCCTGCGGCAGAGGTCCTTCCCCCGCCTATGGCCCGGCAGTACACAACAAGCTGCTGAAGCTGGTAGAGGAAGTGGCGGAAAAGAACAAAATTCCGTTGCAAATGCGCACCGTATCGCGCAGCACCGGCACCGATACCGATTCATTCGCCTATGCAAATGATGGCTGTCCATCGGTTCTGATCTCTATTCCGTTACGCTATATGCACACAACGGTCGAAATGCTGCATAAAAGCGATATAGAGCAAACCATTCAATTAATGTACGAGACATTATTAACTTTGACACCCAAAACAAATCTGAGCTATTTGTGATACAATCATGCATCCTTTTATACGTCGATCCCGGTAGCGGCAGTTATCTGATACAGATGATCATTGCCGCTATTTTGGGGGCGTTGTTCTACTTCAAAAATATCTGGTGGAAGATCAGGGCATTTTTCTGGAAGCCGAAAAAAGAGGATGCAGAGGGCGAGGATATTGCTAAATGACAAAATATACACGTCATCCTTCATCGTTTAAAGATCCTTCAGGTTTTGTATTTGAATCGGAAGGGAAATTGTACCGGCAGGTAAACCAATACTATGCCGCACAGTACCGCCAGCTTATCGATTCGGGCCTGTACAACCAGCTGGTAACCCAGGGAAAACTTATCGCCCACGAAGAAAGCGCCGAGAATGTAACCGGGTCGGCCCACTGGTATACGACCTTGCTGCCCGAACCTGTTCAAACCATTTCATACCCATACGAATGGTGTTTTGAACAGCTGCAGGATGCGGCCCTGCTCACGCTTTCTGTATTGAAAAAAGCGCTGGAGCATGGTATGATCCTGAAAGACGCCACCCCCTATAATATTCAGTTTCACAAAGGGCGGCCGATATTCATCGACACCCTGTCGTTCGATACCTACGATCCCAAACAACCGTGGATCGCTTACCGCCAGTTCTGCCAGTGTTTTTTGTTTCCGCTTTACCTTGAACATTACCTGAAGACCGACATTCAAAAAATACTCAGCACCTATATCGACGGCATTCCGGTTGACATCATTGCCAAACTGCTGCCGCTCAAAAGCCGCCTGAGCCTTGGCGTTTGGCTGCACGTTTACCTGCAACATACGGCAACAACCAGTACCCGGGCGGCTAATGGCAATAATAAAACGAATGCATTCAGCAAAAAGAAGCTGCTCGATGTCATAAGCCATCTTACCAGCATCATTACCAGTTTCCCGGCCAATAAAACATATAAAACAACCTGGAGCAATTATTACGAGGACACTATCCTTAGTAAAGAATACCTGAAACGGAAAGAAGCCATCATAAATGACATGTGCGGGCAAACAAATGCCCGCACGGTGCTCGACCTGGGGGCCAATGACGGTTATTTTTCCAAATTATTTGCCGGCCGGCAAATGCAGGTGATCGCCACCGACTCGGACAACCGTTGTATCTCCAACCTGTACCAGCAGGTAAAAAAAGACAAAATAGAAAACATCCTGCCGCTGATCCTGGATATTGCCAACCCTTCCCCCGCCATCGGTTTCAACAACCAGGAACGCGCGGCCTTTCACGATCGTGTGCAAACCGACCTGGTAGCAGCCCTGGCGCTTGTTCACCACCTGGTGATCGGGAAAAACATTTCCCTGCCGGTGCTGGCGGCGTATTTCAACGGCATTGCACCCGAACTGATCATTGAATTTGTGCCGAAGGAAGATGAAAAAGTACAGCAGATGCTGAAAACGAGGCCCGACACTTTTATCGACTACGACCAGGAGCATTTTGAGCACTACTTCTCAACTTATTTTAATATTGCTGAAAAAAAAGGGATACCTGGTACCACCAGAACCCTATACAGAATGAAAAGAAAATAGCATATGCTTTCAAAACTGCAGCAGTATTCTCTTTACCTTTTTTTATTACCTGTTTTTTTTGTACTCCATGGTTACCTGGAAAACTATGGCTTTATAAGCCCCGGCGAACTGGCCATTTTAGCCATCACCTATCTTGCCTGCACCCTTATACTGGCAGTAATATGCTGGCTGTTCTTTCGCAATATGCATAAAGCGGCCCTCGCGGCATTTGTGATAATGGCTTATTATTTTTTCTTTGGCGTACTGCGTGACTTCTTAAAGAAACATTTCCCCGCTGTTGCCGGTTACAGTGTGTTACTGAGCGCTTTTTTCATTCTGCTTATTGTATTTACCATTTACCTCAAGAAAAGCAACAGATCGTTTAAACCACTCACCGGTTTTCTGAACATTCTTTTTCTTATTTATTTACTTATCGATACCGGCAACCTTCTTTCAAAAACTTTCCGGTCGGGGGTAGTCAGGGATTTATCGGTATACTCCTTTGCAAAAGACAATACATATACGCCATGCGATACCTGCAGCAGGCCCGACATTTATTTTATATTGATGGATGGGTATGCCAGTACAGCCGCCCTGGCTCAATATTATAATTTTCACAACGATCTCGACAGCTTTCTGCTGCAGAAGAAATTCAGCATACAAACCAACAGCCGCTCCAATTACAATTTCACGCCATTCTCCATGGCCTCCATCCTGAACATGTCGTACCTCAATGGCATAAAGAATACAAAGGCCGTAACGGTTAACGACTATGCGAACTGCGAAGTATTGATAAGGAACAATGAAGTGATAAAAATGCTTGGCGCGGCGGGATATGATATAGTAAATTATTCCATTTTCAACCTGGCCGGGCATCCCTCTCTTATCAAACAAAGCTTTCTGCCTTTAAATACCCGGCTCATCACAGAACGAACGCTGTTTGCGCATGTCAGAAAAGACATTGGCTGGAAACTGGCGACCTGGTATCCGTTTAAATGGTTTTGGTCGTTTGATGTAATGCAGGCCAATCGCAATAACCAGCGTTTGATTGAGCTTATAAAAACACACCCGGCCGTTAAAAGCACAAAGCCCCGCTTTGTGTATGCACATTTAAACATGCCGCATAGTCCGTTCTATTACGACAAAAATGGCAAACTCAAAGACGTTGCTACCATTACCCGCGAAAACCTTTCATTTCCCATTAGCTCCTACCTGGAATATTTAACCTATGCCAATAGCCGCATCAGGGAAATGGTCACATCCATACAGCAACAGAACCCATCGGCCGTAATAATATTAATGGGCGATCATGGCAACAGGGATATAACCAACGAGGCCTTCCCCATTCGCCATTTTCAGAACCTGAATGCGGTATATTATCCCGATAACGATTATAAAATGCTGTACGACAGCGTCTCCGGCGTTAACCAGTTCAGGGTTGTCCTGAACAAGCTGCTTCAACAAAAGTTGCCGGTGTTAAAGGATTCATCTATTTATTTAATTGACCGGGATGACAGCCACCCCGCGAATTAAAAAAACACACACCGTTTTTCATATTGATTTTGTACATATTTTCGGGGAATATTTTTACCTTTTTGGCGTTTTTTCAGGAACCGTTCAACGGTGTATCTTCGCCAATAATTAAATGAAACAGCATGATCAGAAACGACTGGACAATTGAGGAAATACAGGAAATTTATAATTCTCCGCTGCTCGAACTGGTTTTTCGTGCTGCCAGCACTCACCGTCAATACAACAATACCGGTGAAGTACAGGTATGTACATTGCTTTCGATAAAAACGGGCGGCTGCTCTGAAGACTGCGCCTATTGCCCGCAGGCAGCCCGCTATAATACAGGCGTGAACGTGCATCCGTTGATGAAGCAGGAACAGGTTATGGAATACGCCGCCAAAGCAAAAGCTGCCGGTTCTACCCGTTTTTGTATGGGCGCTGCGTGGCGTGAAGTAAGGGATAACCGCGATTTCGACCGCGTTATCGAAATGGTTAAAGGAGTGAATGAACTGGGAATGGAAGTTTGCTGTACACTCGGTATGCTTACCGATACGCAGGCTCAAAAACTGGCCGATGCCGGTTTATATGCGTACAATCATAACCTCGATACGTCGAAAGAATACTATAAAGAGATCATTTCTACCCGTACATACGACGACCGCCTCGAAACGCTCGACAATGTGCGTAAAGCCGGTATCTCCGTTTGTTGCGGCGGTATCGTTGGTTTGGGCGAAACCCATGCCGACCGTATTAAAATGCTGCATACGCTGTGCACCATGCCCGAGCATCCTGAAAGCGTGCCCATCAATGCATTGGTTGCGGTAGAAGGCACACCGCTGGAAAGCAATCAGAAAGTTGACGTTTGGGATATGGTGAAAATGATAGCAACCGCCCGCATCCTGATGCCCAAAGCCATGGTACGCTTAAGCGCAGGCCGTGCTACCATGAGCGTTTCTGACCAGGCATTATGTTTTATGGCAGGCGCCAACTCCATCTTCACCGGTGAGAAATTACTGACCACACCGAACCCATCTTTCGATGAAGATAAAGCGATGTTCGATCTGCTGGGGCTTACGCCAAGAGAAGCTTTCAAAGAAGATAAGGTACTTGCGTGATTGTGGAATATGAAGTAGAAAATAAGAAGTAGGAAATACAAAAATGCAGAAGTCCGAAACTGGTAACGCAAACACCGGTTTCGGACTTTTACTTTTGCTGATTCATATATTCGATGCCAACGTACTTCTTACCTCCCGATTCCGTGTTCACACACCTCCGAAGCACAAAACGATCTTATTTGCTAAAAGTATTGCTATCGAGCACATCGGCTATCTCTTTACAGAAATACTGCTTGCCATCCATTACCAGCATAATGGCCTTCACCATTTCGTCGCCGGAAGAATTTTTGGTAACATAGCCGTTGGCGCCGGCATGCATAAGGGCGCTTACGTAGGGAAGATCAGTGTGAACCGAGATGCCAATGATGCGAATGTCATCGGTGAAATCGCGGATTGCCCGGGTGGCTTCAATTCCGCTGATGGGCTCCATATTGATATCCATCAAAACGACATCGGGCGAAAGCGTTTTACAGGCGTCTATGACCTGTGACCCGTTTTCGCATATGGCAATAATAGAAAGCCGTTTATCCCTGCTTAGCAGCAGGTTCCAGGCTTCCCGTACCAGTTTGTGATCATCTGCTATAATCACTTTGATCATTAAGAAAAGGTTTATAATGGCAAAAATTAAGATTACTCAATTTGTAGGATAAACAATATTTCATACCCCTTAAATTTTAAAAGTTTAAGGAAAGCGGTTAATATCATTTAAGGGGAAACAATTACTTATTTCGCCCGCCCTGGCCGAAATAATCGTTTAGCCTGAGGTTTAAGCCGAACTGGTTATAGGAAGAATTATTTTGATAATAACTCCTCGCGTAGCGGATCTGGATTTTTTTGAATAACACGCCAACACCCATTGAAAAACCGTTTAGTCCGTTGCCGGCGTTCGTTACATTCAATTCTTTTCGGCGGAGGTAATTATATCCTGCAGTTATCTCTACTTTATCGCCAATGTATAACTGCGTGGAAAGTATAACATGTCTGAAAAACTTGTCAAATATATATTTTTTTTTCTTGCTATCCTGTGCAAGGCCGGTTTCATCGTTAAATAAAGTGTCATCGTAACGAGTATTGTACTGATGTAACTGGAAAAAAGTTAAAGAAAACTGTAATGGCGCTTTGGCCAGCCTTTTTGAAATACCCAGTTGCAGGTCGAACGGCAGATCACCGGCGCTGCTGCCCGCATAATGCTTTACCTGCGCCCCCATATTTTTAGCAACCAGCGATGCCTGCCATAAATGGGCGGTATCGCTATAGGTTATGCCAACATCCATAGCAATACCCGACGAACGATATATGCTATACGCCGAATGAATAAATTTAGCAGTTACTCCATAATGCCAGTGTTCGCCATACTGCCGCGCAGCGCTTAGCTGTACCACATAATCGTTCGGCCGCATGGTGCCCAATACATTGCCTGCCATATCGGTTTCGGCAACAGACCCATAACTATAAAAATTAATACCTGCAGCAAAGGTGGTAGCGATAGTTGGTTGGTGAAACCCCGCCATTAAATGATAATTCTTTATACCCGCATAAAAGCTGTTAAATACCATCGATGTTTGGGTATGCATGGCCGGGCGCAGTAAAGCCGGGTTATTGAAAGCAAGGCCGATATCGGCGGTTTGATTTGAAATGTTAATGCCGCCTAACGCGGTGAGCTGGGGGGTATTGGCAAGCTTAAGAAAATTATAAACAGTATTACCACCTAATGTTTGCGCATTTGCATCGTGCAGGCACGGCATAAAGATGGATAAAAAAACTAATATAAGCAGCTTGTTGCGCATGTACGGCTGGTACGAAAATAGGCAAAAAGCGAGAAAGGTGTGCCACGTTTTCCCGCATCGCTGAGAGCAAACGTGGCACACCTGCAAAAAAAAATTCCTCCATTGAAATGGAGGAATTTCTTTAACCCTTAAAACAACCAACATGAAAAAAAATCTCGGTTGAATATTTATAACAGGGTTTAATATTTATTTGTTCAATGATGTTCTTAAACATCAGATTAAAATCTTGTTAAAGAGACTGAACGCCTAAAGCGCAACGCTGAACGCTCGTTTCCGCGCGTTAAGCATTCAACGCAATATCAAGCACCTGCTGCATGGTTTTCACATAATGGAAAGTGAGCCCTTTAATAAATGCCGGTTCAATTTCCTTAATGTCGCGCTCATTCTGCCAGCATAAGACGATTTCCTTTAAACCTGAACGGCGGGCAGCCAGTACTTTTTCTTTTATCCCCCCTACCGGCAACACCTGACCGCGTAAGGTAATTTCACCGGTCATGGCCAGGTAGGGTTTTACCCGTTTACCGGTCAATGCCGATGCAATGCTGGTCATAATGGTGATGCCTGCGCTGGGACCGTCTTTGGGTACAGCGCCTTCGGGCACGTGCACATGAATATTTTTCTTTTCGAACATTATATTATCGATGCCTGACTTTTTTCCATTCGATTGCAGCCAGGTCAATGCCGTAGTAGCGCTTTCCTTCATCACATTACCGAGGTTACCGGTGAGTTTCAGTTCGCCTTTGCCATCGCTCAAACTGGTTTCCATAAACAAAATATCCCCGCCTACATAGGTCCAGGCCAGCCCTATCGATACGCCGGGTATGTTAGCTACCTTGTATATTTCATTATTGTATTTAGGCTTGCCGAGGATCTTCTCAACATCTTTTTCGGTAAGCGTTGGCTTTACTGCATCTTTCATGGCATACTCCTTCGCTTCATAACGCATAATGGAAGCGAGGTAGCGATCGAGCTCACGCACGCCGCTCTCCCTTGTATAATCCTGAATGATCTTTTGCAGTATGTTATCGCCTATTTTAAAATCGACCTTTTTCAAACCATGCGCGTCTTTTTGTTTTGGCACCAGGTGGCGTTTCGCAATCTGCACTTTTTCTTCCACCGCATACCCGCTGAGGTGAATGATCTCGAGGCGGTCGCGCAGGGCAGGTTGAATATTATTGAGGTCGTTGGCCGTTGCAATGAACAATACCTTGCTGAGATCATATTCCAGCTCGAGGTAGTTATCGTAGAAAGAATGGTTCTGTTCAGGATCGAGCACTTCAAGCAAAGCCGAGGACGGATCGCCGCGGAAATCGTTCCCTACCTTATCAATTTCGTCGAGGATGATAACCGGGTTCGATGATTTCAGTTTGCGCAGCAATTGAACAACCCGGCCCGGCATGGCGCCGATATAGGTTTTGCGGTGGCCGCGGATTTCGCTTTCATCATGCAAACCGCCGAGACTCACCCGGCCGTATTTACGTTGAATGGCGGTGGCAATGCTGCGGCCAAGCGAGGTTTTACCAATACCGGGCGGGCCTACAAAACACAGGATCGGGCTTTTCATGTCACCCTTCAGTTTCAACACGGCCAGGTATTCGAGCAGGCGCTCTTTCACCTTATCCATTCCGTAATGGTCGTGATCCAACACCTTTTTCGCTTTCTTCAGATCATACTGGTCTTCGGTTATCTCATGCCAGGGCAGGTCGAGCATAAGATCGAGGTGATTATACACCACCGAATAATCGGGGGTGCTGGGATGCATCCGCTCCAGCTTCTCAATACCCTTTTTGAACATTTCCTTTGCCGACTCGGGCCACTTTTTGGTTTCGGCCTTTTTCTGCATTTCCTTTATTTCCCGCTCATTGTTATCGCCGCCCAGCTCCTCTTTAATGCTCTTCATTTGCTGTTGCAGGAAATACTCGCGTTGCTGTTTATCGAGCTCCGTTTTGGTTTTGGTGGTCACCTTGTTCTTGAGTTCGGCAAACTGCAATTCGCGCTGTAACAGTTTCATTAACAGATCGGCGCGGGTTTCAATGTTGTTCAGTTCAAGCAGCTTCTGTTTTTCGGTGAGTTCGGTGTTCAGGTTGCTCGAAATGAAATGTATAAGGAAGGAAGGGTTCTCGATATTGCGCAGGATGATAGAAGCCTCGGAAGGAATATTGGGCGAAAGCTGAATGATCTGTCCCGCCAGTTCCTTGATATTGGCCACATAGGCGCTAAAATCTTCATTTTTAGGGGCTTCGTCTTCTTCCAGCAGCTCTACCTGGGCCTTGAAATACGGATCTTCGGACGTTATTTTCATCACCTTGAACCGGCGTTTGCCCTGAATGATAACGGTGGTGCCGCCATCGGGCATTTTGATCATTTTAATGATCTTGGCTACAGTGCCAATATCTTCCAGGTCTTTAACTACAGGATCTTCTACATTACTGTCTTTTTGCGCTATCACACCTACCAGTTTGTCAGCTTTATAAGCGTCATTTACGGCTTTTATGCTTTTATCGCGACCCACGGTTATTGGCAGCACCACACCGGGGAACAATACTGTATTACGTAGTGGTAACAGGGGCAGTTCTGATGGAATGACTATATCTGTATTGTTATCTCCTTCATTTTCATTCAGGGGAATAATAGGTATAAAATCCATTTCATCTTCAGGCGTGAATAAATATTTCGCTTCTTTCATTACTTAGATTATCTGTGACAAAATAACATACTCTTACTTAAAATACCATGAATTGAAGGCAATTGCCATATATGTCAAGTATAGTGCCAGTGCAATAAAGGCATAGTAATCAAGGCGATTGATACCTGTTTTGGCAGAAATTTCAGACAACCTGGTTTAATAGAAAGAATATCAGGGGTATAACAGGGGGGAAATTGTTATGATATGATGACGGCGGTTGTTGTTGGCAGTTACCTGGCGCCGGTTGCCGGGTGGTTTACAGGAGGCGGTACCAGGGCTGACACTAATAGCAGGCAGCATACAGGCGGCCACACCGCATTAAGGACCCCGGAAACAGGTAACCGGTACCCTGAAACAGCAACTTAATATCACTTACATTTCAATTGTAATGTAAGGGTACAAGATAAAACAAAAAAGCCCCTCTTTGGGGAGGGAGCTTGCCAGATCAAACCGTTTTATGGGGGTAATTACCATTTATCAACTTCTTCGCCTGCGTCAGCAGCTGAACCTGCACCATTGCTTGAAGCGGTGGTGGCGGCGGGAGCGCTGGCCTGGTAAGCCGGAGCTTCAGCAACTTCATCGATATCATTTTCTGCAACCTCCACCTGATCGTGATTGTAGGCGTCAAAATCAAAATTGGGCATCAGCTCGGTTTTCACATAATCTACCGCCTCGGTCAATGCTTTTAAGAATTTGTTGAAGTCTTCTTTGTAAAGGAAGATCTTGTGCCTGTCGTACCCGTTTTCATTGAATTTTTTGCGGCTCTCCGTAATGGTAATGTAGTAATCATTTCCACGGGTAGCCCTCACATCAAAGAAGTAGGTTCTTCTTTTCCCAGCTCTTATGCGTTTGCTATAAACGCTTTCCATTCGTTTGTCGTTGTTTTCGTACGCCACAGTCATTTAAGTTTTGCAGTTAACAATTATCAAATTTTCACAAAAAAAAGCGTTACAAATATAATATTGTTTTAGAATCAACAAAATTTCATTAGCCTTTTACGAAGTAATTTCCCTTATTTATCCCCAATTGTGGGTGGTTTTAGCTTTCTTCCCGCTCCTGTTGCAGCTGTTGTTCGTATAAATACGCATACAAACCGTTCAATGACAATAATTCGTTATGTGTTCCGGTCTCCACAATTTTGCCATCATCGAGCACTACGATGGCATCAAAATCGAAAAGTGTAAAGATGCGATGGGTGATTATGATGGCAGTCTTATGTTGAAGATAGATACTCAAATTGCCCAGTATTTCTTTTTCGGTTCGCGCATCAACCGCACTTAAACAATCATCGAACACTACAATTTGCGGGTCTTTGGCAAGTGCACGTGCTATGGAAATACGTTGTTTTTGTCCGCCACTGAGGGTTACGCCCCGCTCCCCTACCATGGTGTCGTATTTTTCATGAAAATGCTCTATTTCCTTTTCAACACTGGCATAACGGGCGGCCTTTACGGCGGTTTCGTTATTTACTTCCCCGCCAGCCGGCGGGCTGAACAGGATATTATTTTTAATGGTATCGCTGAAAAGGAATACGTCCTGCGGCACATAACTTATCTGGCGGCGCAGTTCCTGCAGGTCCATCTGTTTCAGGTTGGTGCCATCGATGGTTACATTACCCACAGTAGGATCATACATGCGCAACAGTAATTGCGCTATAGTGGTTTTGCCACTACCGGTATGCCCAATGATGGCGATCTTTTGTCCCTTCTTTATATGGAGGTTGAAATGCGTAAGTGCCTGTATGCCGGTATTGGGATAAACAAAATCAACATTATCGAAAACGATACTTCCCTCCAGTGCGGGTTTCACCGCCTGGGCGGGGTTCCCGATGGCAGGTTCGGTATGCAGAAATTCATTGATCCGTTTTTGCGATGCAGCCGCCCGTTGTATCATGCTGGCCGTCCACCCAATAGCGCCTACGGGAAAAGTGAGCATATTTATGTACATCACGAACTCGGCGAGGGTGCTTATTGAAGTGCCGGCCGGGTCGTAAATGGCATAAATACCGCCGATCATTATGGTAAGCAGGGTGCTGAGGCCAATGAGCAGCGTCATGGATGGAAAATACAGCGCTTCTGTTTTAGCCAGTGCAATAGCGTTCGATTTGTACTCCTCGCTGTTCTTATCAAAGAATTCGAACATCGCTTTTTCCTGCACAAATGATTTTATTACCCTGATGCCCGAATACGATTCCTGTGCATTGGTGGTTAAATCGCTCAACAATGCCTGAATACGTTCACTCTTTTTATTGATGATGGTATTTACGATATAAATGGTCACTGCCAGAATGGGCAACGGCGCCAGTACATACAGGGTAAGCAGCGGGTCTTTTTTCACCATATAATAAACCGACAGCGAGATCAGCGAAACCAGGTTGATCAGGTACATAATGGCCGGCCCTGAAAACATCCGAACCCGGCTTACATCCTCGGCAATGCGGTTCATGAGGTCGCCGGTACTATGCGTTTTGTAGAAATTGGTATCGAGGGTGAGATAATGCTGGAAGATCTGGTTCTTCTGGTCGAACTCGATATGGCGGCTCATTACTATAATGGTCTGCCGCATCAGGAACATGAAAATACCGCGTATAAGGGCCAGCACCAGGATCACGATGCCGCATAAGGCTATAACGGAGATGCCTTTATGCTGTTCGGCAAAACCGATGAAATACTTCACCAGCCAATCATACTGTACAGCCGTTTTCTTTTGTTCTATGCCGAAGGCCCGTTGCACCACATCGAACACATAACCCGTTACCTGGGGGGCCAGCACGGCAAAATAATTGGAAATAACAATAAACACTATTCCCAGGAAAAGCCGGTACCGGTATTTCCAGAAAAATACATCAAGCGCTTTTAAATGTTTCAACCGCAGGAATTTGGGGCAAATTTAAGTTGAAAAGTTGACAGGGTTCACAAGTTGATAAAGGCTGCCTCTGCTCAACTTTCTAATTATTTGTTAACTCGCCCCTGCGCAAACGCCCGCCTTATCCAGCGCACCTTAATCAAACTTTATCACCTTTTAAACTTTATCAACTTATCAACTATTCCGCCGACTTTCCTTCCTCCGGCTGCTGCTCATCTTTAGCGGCATCTTCATCGGGCAGCTGATTCAGCGGCCCCTCCTCATCATTTTCCCGCTTTTTTTTCATCGTTTCTTCGCGCACCACATCGTAATGGCTGCCGATGCTTGTCTCAAATTCACTGTGGACCTGTTCTTTCAGGCCATCCTGTTTGTTTTTATTCTTTTCCATAGATAAGAATTATTCAAAATTTATACCCGGGTGGGCAATGCGGGCGGCTAAAGGCGGAACGCGGAAGCCATAAGGCAGAATGCAGAAAGCGGAACGCGGAAAGCGGAACGCGGAAGGCGGCAGGTCACGTGGCTGGTTGTATGCCTGGCGAGGCAGACCGCCCCCACATGAACCGCAGCATCAGGAAGCTGCATAAGCGCTAAGCCTTTGGTCTTTAAGCCGGTTTCGAATGTTAGGACACCGGCGTTAAGCCTTCAGCCTTCAGCGTTAAGCGTTCTGCCTTCTGCGTGGTATTGTAATTGCAAAAATGTGACAGATCAAAAAAGTTTAACATATGCATATAAAGGATAAAGAATGGTGGAAGGAAACGGTGATCTACCAGGTGTACCCCCGCAGTTTTAAAGACAGTAACGGCGATGGCGTTGGCGATTTACCCGGACTGATCTCAAAACTCGATTATATTCAAAGTCTTGGCGTTGGGCTGGTGTGGCTCAACCCCATTTATGCCTCGCCCAATGACGATAACGGGTACGATATCAGTAACTATGAAGCCATATCACCCATATTTGGCACAATCTCCGACTTCAATACACTGCTGGCAGGTTTACATGCCCGGGGAATAAAACTGGTGATGGACCTTG
The DNA here is from genome assembly GCF_002078015.1 of Niastella populi. GTDB lineage: Bacteria > Bacteroidota > Bacteroidia > Chitinophagales > Chitinophagaceae > Niastella > Niastella populi. Next base: position 97,006 of record NZ_LWBP01000100.1, read on the forward strand.
TAGTGAACCACACCAGTGATGAACATCCCTGGTTTGTGGAATCGCGGAAATCGCGGGATAACCAGTACCGGGACTACTACCACTGGTGGCCCGCAGAAAAAGGCAAACCGCCGCACCGTTATAGTTTTTTCGATAAGAAAGGGGAAGCCTGGCAATATGATGCCGCAACAGATTCGTATTACCTGCATTACTTCAGCAATAAACAACCCGATCTTAACTGGGAAAACCCAAAGGTTCGGCAGGAAATATATCAAATGATGAAGTTCTGGCTCGATAAAGGAATTGACGGTTACCGGCTCGATGCCATTTCCTATATTTCAAAAGATACTACCTGGCCGGTGCTCACGAAAAAGGAGCTGGTTGAAAAATACGATAATGACTGGTCGTACTTCTATGCCAGGGGACCTAAACTGCACGAATACCTGCATGAAATGAACCAGGAGGTTTTGAGCAAATACCCCAATATGGTAACCATTGCCGAAACACCGGGCATTGAAAAAGAAGACGCCCTGAAATTTGTACATGACGACAGGAAGGAACTGCACATGTTGTATCATTTCAAAGGCATGGGGCTTGGTTATTCAAAAGAGGGTTTTAAACGGCCCGACCCCAAAGGATATTCGCTTCCCGAATTCAAGAAATTATATACCGAATGGAACGATGTATTTGCGAAAGAAGGCTGGGGCACTATTTACCTCGGCAACCACGACCAGCCGCGTATGCTTAGCCGCTGGGGAAACGATGCGCCGGAGTTCAGGGTGCCTTCATCAAAACTACTGATGACCTTCCTGCTCACCATGCGTTCAACCCCTATTTTTTACAATGGCGATGAACTGGGAATGGCCAATATAAAATTTGAAAGCATACAGGATTACCGGGATATTGAAACACTGTACATGTTCCATTACCTGCAGGCGCAGAATGAAGATGTAGATCAATTCATCAAAGACCAGCAATACGGCGCACGCGATAACAGCCGCACGCCTTTTCAGTGGAATGCCACTCCCTGCGCGGGCTTTTCTACCTGTGACCCCTGGATACGGGTAAATGCCGACCATGTATACATAAACCAGGAAGCGCAGGATGCCGACGGCAATTCACCGCTTAATTATTTCCGTCACCTGGTGCAGTTAAGAAAAGATCACCTCGAGCTTATTTATGGCGACTATCATTTGTACGATGCGGATCACAAACAGGTATATACCTATACCCGCACCCTCGAGAAAACCGCCACACTGGTCATCCTTAATTTCTCAAACGACCTGGTGCAATACCTTATTCCCAAAACCTTGCATAAAAAAGAGTTTCAGCTTATCAGCAATAACGAAACCTCTCTGCAACAGGAAGGTCATGAACTTGCCCTGCTGCCCTGGCAGGCACTTATATTCAAGCTGAAATAGTAGAATAAAGACAACAGGGGCACAAACCATATTTAAGAACCCGTACGTTTTGAGCAAAAGCCTGCCCGGCATGTTTGTTGAACGAACGTACAGTAAATCAAACATTATGGATAGCATTAATAAACAACAGCAGGAAAAGAACCGGGAAAACCTGAACAGGGAAGCCGCTATTGAAAAATTGCGCGAACTGGTTGATAGTACGAAGACCTGCTTTTTTGATACCGGCCACCCTGTAGCCGATTCAAACGGGGTACGACCAATGAGTGTGCAACAAATAGATGATGACGGCACCCTTTGGTTCCTAAGCGCCAACGACAGCCATAAAAACCAGGAAATAGCAATGGATCATTCCGTAAAACTGTTCTTCCAGGGTTCTGCCCATTCCGATTTTATGTATCTCACCGGTAAAGCAGAGATCCTTCAGGACAGACATAAAATTGATGAGTTATGGGAGCCCATTATGAAGACCTGGTTTACCGAAGGCAAAGACGACCCGCGTATATCGGTGATAAAGTTTGTACCTGAAGAAGGTTATTACTGGGATACCAAACATGGTAAAGCGATCGCGTTCCTGAAAATGACGGTGGGCGCAGTTACGGGTAAAACAATGGATGATTCAATAGAAGGTAAACTCTCTATGTAATTGAACTGATTTAACGATTGAGATAAACTGAAGCAGGAAGCAGGAAGTACGATGCGCACGCATTTCATACTTCCTGCTTCTTATTTCTTACTTCTTACATCTTACTTCCGGCCGGTTATACTTCGTCCTGCCTCTATTTGAATCTAAAGATCAATATCTGAATATAGCAGCCAGTTCACCCGGCTCCGGCATTTCATTTGCCTCGAGAAAATATACCTCACCGCCATTCTGTATTGTTTTGATTACCGCTTTATCTATAAGATCCTCTACTGTATCCGATTCATGATCCAGGATATCAAGTTTATTCTCCTGCTCGTTGAACATACCCCAGATCCGGCTTCCCTTTCTTACAAACAAATGCGACACCCTTGAATAATATGCGGCTGGTATTATCAGGCTTAAATTGGTTGAAGTTAAATCGGTGGCCGACCTATTTCCATAATCGTCCAACGCCCGCCGTAATGGTTGTTCGAAGAACGGCGTCATTACCTTCATTGCATCTTCATACAACTCATTATCATTTTGCTGATGATGGTTGCCGGTCAAGGCTTCGGGCCAGATGTTCTTATAATCTGAAACCGATCTGTAAATAGGGATCAGGAAATCCTGTCCGGCCAGTAACAACGGCACATTCTCTTTATTGAGATGGCTCTTCCAGATAGTGTCGTCCACTTCTTCGAGGTAAAGCTTTATATTCTCTTTTTCATCGGGCCTGCCTGCGCCAATACCATGGTAACTGGCGCTGCCTGTGCCGCCTGTATCGCCCGTTCTGAAAACTTCTTTACCGCCTTTCTCTTCAAAATGCACCACGTCACTAACGCCTGCAGGCAATTCCTCTACCTGTAGATGTTCAATACCCAGTGCATCGGCCCTGTAAAACCTCGGAAACTTTTTAGCGATATCAAGAATGTAAAAATATTCGGGCCGAACCATAAACGGCACCAGCGGGCTTACATAAAATGAATTATTTACCACTACGTGTTGTACTAACGGTGCCCGCAGTTTTAAAAATCTGAACAGGCCATCGGCAATGTACACCGCCAGGCCATCGCTCATGGCATACCAGAACTTATCATCTCTCAACAGATCGTATCCGGGCTTCAGCATTTTCTTAATAAGCATCTGATCGGCGCCTTTTTCCTTCAGGGCCTTTTCAGCCTGCTGCAGGGCGCTCTTGAATGCCGTCATATCGAGCTGTTCATTTACCTCCATACCTGCCTTATGCGTAGGCATCAATATGCTTATACACGGGGGCTGGTTGTAAGCCGCCAGTTCTACAAACAGCTCTTTGGTAAGATTGCCACTTAATTCTTCGGGAATGGTATCGGTGAAATCCTCCGTATAAGTTTCATTTCTGCTTTTGTTCTGCGTTGATTCGGTTTTTGAAAATTCTTCTCCTTTGCTGGTATTCCTGTTAGGGTGGCGTACCGGCAGGCCGGCTGGTAATTCCGGTTCACTCTTATTCGCGCCTGACGGTTTGCCTTTGTCGGTTTTCGATGGTTTTTCTCTATCCTTTGCCATACAATATCATTTTAATGTATAGCCTCAATTAATATACCACGTACTTTAATTTATTGTTCACATTTAAGGAGAACCGTTACAAAAGCGCAGGTGAATAATTGGGGTTTTCGTTCCGCACAATACCGGACATTGAATAATGATCATCGTACCCAACGGGTAAACTTCGGTGGGGGAACATTTGTGGGCAAAAGCTGCATATGACGGGCGCGCCTGACATTACCCGCCCTGCATGCAACAATTTGTTAATAAAAGTTACTTTTAACGAGGGACATTTCTTTTTGCATCTGTAACATAACCAGGCACCCCATCGTCATAAGCAGGATATCGGGGGTATTTTGTCATTTCACATTTCAAACCACGGTAATATGAAATTGCAACCATTGATCAAAACCATTCCCATTCTTGGCATTTGCTGCACTTTATGCATTCATATATTCGCTCATAACGGCAGTGTGGCCTTTGCCTATCCGCTTGCGGGCAAAATAACGGTCGACGGAAACTTCAGCGACTGGCCGGCCAACGTCACAAAGTATATGATCGCAATGCATATCTCAGACACCAAACCAAAAGACCAGGCCGATTTTTCGGGCTTCTTTCAGATCGGTTACCGGCTCGACAATCATTCATTATATATTGCTTTTACCGTTACCGACGATGATTTTTTACAGGACACAACCGAAAGCGTACGCTGGAACACGCAGGACGGCCTCGAGCTGAGCATCGATGCGCGCCACCTGCTTTCAGGTTCGGGCGTAGCATCGTTCATGTACAGTAAAAAACTGCGCAACATCAACAAGGCTTTTTATGATCCTTTTGCCAGTACCGCATCGTGGGATATTATGGAAGTGGTGATGGTTCAGGAGGGCACAACCCGTTTTTACGAGTGGCGTATACAGTTAGGCAATGAACTGGCGGCAGGCAAATCGGTGGGGTTCGATTTTCATGTGTTCGATAAAGATAACGACGGCAGTTTTTCCTGGTCGGCCTGGGGCAAAGGCTACCAGAAATATATGAACCCCAACAGCCTTGGCGATGTGATCATTATGCCCTCCGGGGCAAAGCTGGCCACCCTTTCAGGAAAACTGCACTGGGATAAACCATCCGTGGTAAAGTTACCAGGCCAGGTAAGGCTCAATGGCGTATCGAACCCGAAGTTATGGTTCGATGCCGCGCTGGACAGCCTCGGCAATTATTCAACAGCCATTCCTGCCGGCAAATATGCCATCGCCCTACCCGATAATTATATCCGGAATGAGGAGGATAAACTATTTATTACGCTTAAAAAACCGGTAACGGTTATTACGAAACCCGGTGGTAAAACGGTTGCCCCGGAGATCATAATCCCTATTGCCGCCGCTCCCGACCTGGTACCTGAGAAAGGCGTGCTGTTCGATTTCACCCCGTCAAACACAACCCAGATCGACCGGTTCATTGAAACCTATCAAAACTACTATCGCATTCCCGGCGTTTCAATGGCGTTGATAAAAGATGGCAAACTGGTGTATTACAAAACATATGGTGTTCGCAATACCATCACCGGCGACAAAGTAGAAGAACAAACTTTGTTTGAGGCGGCTTCCATTACAAAACCGGTATTTGCATTTGCGGTAGAACGCCTGGCCGACCGCGGCATCATTGACCTCGACAAACCGTTGTATGAATACCTGCCTTATAAAGACATTGAATACGATGAACGGTATAAACTCATCACCGCCCGCCATGTTTTGACACATCGTACCGGTTTTCCCAACTGGCGCAGTATGAACCCCGACAATAAACTAGATCTCAAATTTACACCAGGTACGGGTTATGGTTATTCGGGCGAAGGGTTCGAATACCTGAAACTGGTAGTGGAAAAGATCACCGGTAAAAAAGTGGAGCAGGTATTACAGGAAGAAGTAATTGAACCGATAGGATTATATCATACCTGGTTCTCAAAGAACGATTCACTGGCAGGGGTAAAGTCGAACGGCCATTATGATAATCTGCCCACGGAAGCCGATATGCCCGATGCCCCAGGTATGGCCTGGTCAATGCATACGGAAGCAAAGATCTTTACGCGGTTCATGTTGTATTTACTGGAGCAGAAGGGACTAAAGCCCGAAACATATGAAACCGTATTATCGAAACACTCCGAATATCCCCGGGATGAGCATTCGCCAAAACCGAAGAACCCGACATACATGGGCATGAGCCTCGAAATACGCGAAACACCATTTGGAAAATCATTCGGGCATGGCGGCAACAACGGCGATTTCAAATGCAAGTTTGAAGTGTATAAAGACCTGAAGATGGGTTATGCAATATTCACCAACAGTAATAGCTCAGACCCCTTGCTGCAGAACCTGCGTAAATTTTGATAGAAGGAATAGATAAACCATAATTTTATCTCCCGGTACATGCAATAGAACGGATGAACCTTTTCCTGATGCGGCTACAATATAAAAGGCAGCCGATAAATGAAACGCGGCAATCGGTTCATCCGTTCCGGTCATATGTTATTTATTGTCAAAATGCTTTTTTATTACTGCCGCCTGTAGCGTTCTTACCCGCATTCTTTACATATTTTTCCAGCCAGGCGTTTTGTTCGTATAACATGTGCAACAGGTTCTCTTTACCGCGGTAACCATGGGCTTCATAGGGCAGGCTTACAAAACGTACGGTTCCGCCATGGCCTTTTACCGCATTGAACAAACGCTCGCTTTGAATAGGGAACGTACCGGGATTATCATCCATTTCACCATGTATTAACAACAAAGGCGTTTTTATTTTATCGGCATAACTGAAGGGGCTCATTGCCGAATACAGATCGGGCGCCTGCCAGTAGGTACGGTCTTCATTTTGAAAACCGAATGGGGTAAGACTGCGGTTATACGCGCCGCTGCGTGCAATACCTGCTTTGAACAGGTTGGTATGCGCCAGCAGGTTGGCGGTCATAAATGCGCCGTAACTATGTCCGCCAATGGCCACACGGTCCTTATCCCCTACCCCCATTTCAACCAGCTTATTGATGGCGGCCTCTGCATTCATCTTCAACTGTTCTATAAAATTATCATTTGGCTTTTTATCGGTACTGGTCGATACAATGGGCATTTCGGTATTATCGAGCACCGCATACCCCTGGGTTACCCAAAAAACCGGGCCGCCATAACTAACCATGGTAAATTTTTCTTTTGAGCCACGCACCTGTGCGGCATCCGCAGCAGAATTGAATTCGCGCGGATAAGCCCACATCAATACGGGAAGCGGGCCATCCTTTTTGGCATCGTAATTTTTGGGCAGGTACAAGTCGCCGGTAAGGTCAATGCCATCGGCCCGCTTGTAAGCGATCTTTTGTTTACTGATGCCTTCCAGTGAAGGATACGGGTTGGCAAAATTCGTCAGCGGCCGGTCGGCGATGCGCAATACCAGGTTCCGCAGGAAATAGTTCGGCATCTCCTTTTGCGATTCGCGGCGGGTGATCAATACCAGCTTATCTACATCAGGCACATCGGTCACCATTTCAAACATTCCCTCCTGGCAACGCCAGATGATCTCATTCTTTTTTGTGGCCAGGTCGAATTTGGCAATGAACGGCAGATCGCCGCTGGGCGAACTGCCCACCTGGTTATTCATAAGCAGCCTGGTATTGTTATCGATCAGCTTTATCACCTGGCGGCCAAATTGATTCTTTACAGTTACCGGTATCCCGGGATTGCCATACGCATCGGTGGCATTGCGCTCAAGCAAAGTTTCAAGCTGGCCGGTTGATGGGTCATACCGGCTGAACCGGGTATTTTGTTTGCTTCGCAAACGCTCTCCTACCAGGGCAAATTTTTCATTGCCCCAGGTGATGCCGCTATACCGCCAGCCTGTTTTAAAAAGCAGGGCGGGCTCACCGGTAAATGGCGCACTTAAAGCATATACCGCATCATGAAAATCAGTTTTGCTTTTGTAAATACCACTATCGAGGGGGACGCACCAAACAATGGTTGCGGCCACATCGTCGCGCCATTCAAAACCACGCGGGGCGTTCAATACATTATCATAACCTGAAGGCGACAATTCAGAAGAAGGCACCTCCGCTACCACTTTTACCACTTTGCCTGAAAGATCGGTTATACTTACGGTTGAATTGAAACCATAAGCCGTTACGAGGTAAGAGAACGGTTTGCGGATGTTACGGGTAAGCAGGAATTTTTTATCGGGCGACAATCTGAATGACGTATAAATGGCAGGCCTGCCGATTTTCGATTCTACCCCGTTTACATTCTTCACCAACTGCGCGGTGGTATAAAATGCAAACAGTTTTTCATCGTACGGCGATTTAATGAGGTCCTGGTAGGTACGGCTGGGCGCCACTTTGCCAAGGTTCTCCTGAATGGCCGGTCCCGCAGGCATCAGCGACCTTACAGGCGCGGCAGTTGCGGGCTGTAACGTGCTTTTGTATAAGAGGGTATTGTCATCCATCCACACAAAGTCTTCGCCAAGGATCAGGTTCAGCGGCTGTTTGTTCACCTTTGAAGCTTTGCGGGTAGCAAGGTCGATCACATACAGGTCAACGCTTTTATTGGAGGTATTGGTAAATGCGATCTTTTTCTCACCGGGGCTCCAGCTTACATTACCGGCCAGCATATTGGCGGGCAAACCGGCAACGGGGTATTCTTTTCCGGCCTGTATATCTTTTAATGTGAAGTTATTGATGAAATTCTGGCGGCTGGGCGCAAAGTTATTCGGATTGATGCGCTGTCCGGCTATCTTCAACTCGGGCTGCGCCAGTTCTTCCACAGAGGGATAGCTATTGCGTTCCATCAGCAGCATCCAGGTGCCTTTATCATTAAAACTTACAGCGGGCGTTGGTTTGGCCAGCAGCAGTTCCGTTATGGCAGCAGGCGGCGTTTTGTAGCCCTCATCCTGGGCAAAACAGCGATCAAAAGCAATAAGGGTAAAAAGCAGTAATACCGTTCTCATGTGATGTTTTTAAAGTTCTTCAATTTGACGGCGTAAAGCCGGAAAACCTGTAGTTAAGGGTAGAAATGTCTGCCCGCTCTTCCTCCAGCCCGCATTCGGCGATCTTATTCACGTGGCCGCAATGATCAATCAGACAGAAACGGAATATTGTAAATATCGGTAACGGGGGTGTAATTTATTCGCCCGGTATTATCAAAATAAACGTTATTGATTGTTATTGACCGGTAAAAAGAACCGTATTCATAAACTTTCGTCCAGTTGCCGTGATCCCGCAAGGCCCTGGAGAAGACACCCGGATCGTGATCATTGACAGACCTTTGCTGGATCCAGGGGGTATTGGTGCTAAATATGCTGGAATTTATCATAGCAAAACCCTGTGGCCCAAAAACTGTGGCTTTAAGCTTTTTTGCCAAAGCCGCCAACAACTCAACCCCGCCATTAAACCTAGCGCCTGAACCACAGGCAAACACAACTACCTGGGCGTAACTGGGTAATGGGCCGGGCGTGCTATGCATTTTTTTAGCTATGCGCGCCAGCGCCGGGGACTGCATCACATCTTTCGATTGTAATTTGGTAGCGCCAATTGAGAAAAATGCCTTGTGCCCGTTTTGTGCATCTCCGTGACTCAGGAATAACAGGTTGGCTATTTTTTCAGGCAACTTTTCAATCTTATTGGCAGCATAATTGACATTTTTTACATGCAGGATGATAAAATTGCCGTTCTTTTCAGCAGCGTTGATAAGAAGCTGCAATGCTTTGTCTGGCTTACCATGAACCAACACCGTTTTTTCCTGTTTATTTTCAGCAGGATCCGGCCTGAATAAAAACATCAACGTTGCCGTATCCTGGCCGAATACGAACATACCCCTCAATAGCGATATGATAAATAATAGGGATGTTCTCATTTTCATTGTTTATGGCTGGGTTGGTTTCCTACCGGAGCAGCAGATCTGTTTCACAGGCATCGGATAGTTCTGAAACAATTTTAAGGTAAAGAAACAATGTAACAGCCAATTTGCCTATGGATATTTTTCCAATGGCTAATGACATTAGCGGGTACTTCACACTACATTAAAAGTAAATTATATTGATAAGCCGGCCAGTGGTGCCAGCAATAACCGTTCAGGTTAAGCGGGTATGTGTTTTGCAGCTTTCAGGCAACACTATCTACTATGCAATGCAGATCGTTATTACCGGCATTGACCGCTGTTTTTTTATTTAGCTGCGGCAATAACCCATCGGAAAGAAAAACCGAAAATGTGGAAAGCCCCGATACGGTAGCCACTGCCTACAGGCAAAGTGTGGAGCTGCCGCCGCCTTTCGCTACCAAATCGGTACAGAACTTCAGTAAGGTCATCGGCTGGCCTGCGGGGAGAACGCCTACCGCCCCGGCGGGTTTCGAGGTGGGCAAATTTGCCGACAGCCTGAACAATCCCCGCTGGATCTATGTAGCCGCCAATGGCGACATCTTTGTATCTGAAGCGTCGGCCGAAGCCAATGCCGTCAAAAAAATAAAAGGCGCCCTTAGCGGCAAATCGAAATCGCAGAACCTGGGTAATTCCGCCAACCGCATCACGCTTTTCCGCGATACGAACGGCGACGGCGCCCCCGATTTTCGCGGCACCTTCCTTACCGGGTTGAATCAGCCATTCGGTATGCTTATTATTGGCAAAACCTTTTATGTAGCCAATACCAACGCACTGATGGCGTATCCATACGAATATGGCCAATCGAAAATCAGCGCCGCCGGTAAAAAGATCGTTGAACTGCCGGCAGGCGGTTATAACAATCACTGGACGCGGAATATCATCACCAACAAAGACAGTTCAAAAATATATATCAGCGTTGGTTCGGGCAGTAATGTGGCGGAGCATGGACTGGAAAATGAAGTACGAAGGGCCTGCATACTGGAAGTAAATCCCGATGGTTCGGGCGAACGCATTTATGCATCGGGGGTAAGGAACCCCGTGGGTATGGACTGGGCGCCGGGCACGGAAATGCTGTGGACTACGGTTAACGAGCGGGATGGACTGGGCGACGAACTGGTGCCCGATTATATGACCGCCGTTTATGAAGGCGGGTTTTATGGCTGGCCATATGCGTACTGGGGCCAGCATCCCGACCCGCGTATGAATGACAAACAACGCACCGACCTGGTAAAGCAATCGCTGGTGCCCGACTTCTCATTGGGTTCTCATACCGCTTCCCTCGGGCTTGCCTTTGATGAAAAGCGCATTATGCCGGGACCGTGGGCCGGCGGCGCATATATTGCTCAGCACGGCTCGTGGAACCGCTCCCAATTCAGCGGTTACCAGGTAGTGTTTGTTCCTTTTCAAAACGGAGCGCCTTCCGGCGGCGCCCGGCCGTTCCTGACGGGCTTTGTAGCCAATGAAGCTAACAAGGAAGTATATGGGCGGCCGGTAGGCGTATTCTTTACAAAAAATTATATGCTGGTAACTGATGATGCCAGCAATACCATCTGGTGGGTAAAGGCTGCCGGTAAACAATAAACGGTAACCTATAGTTCTCCATCTCACTCAGGCGCACCGGCCAGCCTTTGCAATAAGTTCTCAGAATACAGCTGAAAGCCGAAGGCCGAAAACCTAAAGCAAATACAGCATACAGCTAGCCGGAAGGTGAAAATACAGTCCATCCATTATATTCTGAAAATCTATATGTTCGTCTTTTACCGTGTAGATTTTTGAATACTCCATACGACAAATGCTGTTTAGCAGGGCAAAAGTATAGCAAGGCGGGAAATTGCCGGTAATTATTAATCCACAAAGCATTGATTATGAGTGGCAAGCAACCAGGTTACACCGGAAATAAGCAGCTAAAGAACTTTGCTAAAAAAGAAAGCCCCGGTGTAGACACATCGGGGCTTCAGTTAAAGTACTAATTAGTGTACTATTAAAACAACTAAACAGACCTCTTTGACTAAAGGGATCTGTACTTTTTTTAAAAAATTTTATCGGGAAGCGGTTAATGAGGGCCGGGGGGCGTGAGGTGGCTATAAAAGAAAAAAGGTCCTCTGTAGAAACAGCCGACCTCTAACGATTGCTTGCCATATGAAAAAAAACGTAAAATCTGATTTGAGTGAAGCGTTGCTTCGTGGTAGTTTCCTCTCTTTCTTTGCTTCTTACCTTGCTACCGTTGTTGATGATGTAAAAGTACAGCGCCGCTCTTCACTTTCATAATTAGCTTTTTGCCTGTTTTATGATCGCAAAGCCATTTCACGAAACACAAAACCTTTGCCCGGCAATACTTTCAGCCGATTTTGCCAGTGGTCTCCAGCACGTAAAATTCCCTATATAATTTTTTGTTTTCAATTATCGCCTGCATTCCGGCATAGTTATATTTCATACCCGGAAACATTTTGAACACACAAAGTGCAAACAACAAACCCTGTAATAAGGTAAAGTCAACCAGTGGCATGAAAATTAGAGCACATGTAAGAAATCTTCCATATGGAGAACACACATGTGCTGGAAGGCTATCGCGACCAGGAAAAAGGAGCGTACCTGGGCGCAGTGGCTTCCATCGCTACCGCAGATCGGGCTGCATCTGAAGAAGAGATGCAATACATTGTTACGTTGTGCGATGCCGCCGGCATTTCAGCGCAACAAAAAGATGCGGTAGTTCGGGCCGCCAGCGAATTAAGCGGCGATGAATTGAAAAAATGCCTCGATATCTTAAAGAACAGTGAGCTTAAATACGCTTTGGTAACAGACATAATCGCTTTTGCAAAAGCCGATAATCATTATGCTGAAGAAGAACAACAAAAAGTAAAAGAGATCTCGCAATACCTGGGCGTTGATCAAAATCAATTTTCCCTTCTCAATGAATTTACCGACAAAGCAGCCGCCAAAGATGTTCCTGCGGAAGAAAAAGCCAGCCCGTCGTTTTTGTCGTCACTGGGTTTAAACGATAAATTAAAAAATGCAGGCATCAACTCGAACAGCCTGATGAAAGGTTTGCTGGGCATTGCGGGACCGATCATCCTCGGCAGCATTGTATCGGGCGCCATGCGCAGAAGAGGACGCAGCACCGGAATGTTAGGCGGTATGGGCGGTTTAATAGGTGGTGCCGGGCTTGGCTCCATTATAGGTATGCTCAGCGGCGGCAGAGGCTTCAGGAATTCAGGCGGATTATTGGGAAGAATACTGGGCAGACGTTTCTAACCTTTTATAATATTTCAATGTAAAGTTTTAAAACTTCAACTATGACACTACCTACAATGAAGGGAACTGTAATGACATTTATGTTACTGGCTGCGTTGTTTACATTCTCCTGTAAGGGAAAGGAAGAAGACAAAAGCATTGACGCTACGTCAACTGAAAATACCGGCCGCGATGTAACCGGCGATACATCAACAGCGACATCCCCTATAACGACTACTACCGATTCAATGACAGTGAACGAAGATCAGTTACGGGATGCAATAAAAGACTATCCCAATGTAACGGCAACAGTTAACAATGGCGAAGTAACGCTTACCGGCTCTATCGAAAGAGACCAGCTGCCTAAACTGATGCAAAGGGTACAGGCGCTGAATCCTAAAAAAGTGAACAATAACCTGTCAATTAAATAAAAGGAGGTTATCATGGCATTGCAGGATAAATACAAAGAGCTCATAGATAACGCCAAAAGCGCAGGCGTTCAAAACCTGCAGGTGAGCGAACAAAATAATGTTTTGCATATCACCGGCGAAGCGCCCGATGCAAAAACAAAGGACAACCTGTGGAATATTTACAATAGGATAGACCCCGATTTCAGGGCGGGCGACCTGGTGCTGGATGTAAATGCAAAAATTACGGAAGGCACAAAAGCGAAGGTCGTTACCGAAAAATCGAACCTGAATATCAGGAAGGGACCGGGAACTGACCAACAGATCGTTGGCAAAGCGGCGCATCATGAAATTGTAACCGTGATCAACAAAACGAACGACCAGTGGTCGTTTATACGAACCGACAGCGGCGCTGAAGGATATGTTTACTCACAATACCTTGAGCAGGCTTAATATGATTCAATACAGGAATAAGGAATAATATGCAGGAAGATGAATACAAAGACCATCGTGATCACCGGCGCTTCCAGCGGCGTTGGAAAGGCATGGCGCTTGAAATGGCGCAACAAGGCGCCAAACTGGAAACAGTTGTGGATACCGGAATAATTTCTCAACGGCTACTGTACATCACAAACTAAACTGTACGGTCACATACCCGTTCCGTTTGTCGGCAGGTATTATACCGGGGCCGGGATAGCCATCGGCCCGGCGGGTGAAATATTTTTCATCGGCCAGGTTATTGATGCCGGTATATACCGTGAAATGCCGCCATTTATAACTTACACTGAGGTCCATTACACTAAAGGCAGGAATGGCGCCATCTACCGCCGTTGGCGTTGTTTCGGTGTTCGTGGCATCGGAGTACTGTTTGGCCTGGTACGCATACTGGAATGAAATATTGAAATGCGGATCACTGAAACTTATACCGCTTCTGAATACCACGGGCGGCACATTCTCAACCAGTTTATCGGCAATAGCGGTATTCTTTGTATTGATATACCGCGCATCAATCAATGAAAAGCTGGTATACACATTCAATTTGTATCGCGAGTTAGCCCTTATCGCTTTTAAAATATCGCCATCGAGCAGGATCTCGGCGCCGACATTGCGGCTATCGCTTACGTTGGTGCGCAGCCGGTAGGTCATAAAACTGGTATCGCGGGTAAATACAGAACCGATGCGGTTATTGTATTTCAGCATGAACACGCTTACATCGGCATACAGCCAGCCTTTATAATTCCCCCTGAACCCCGCATCGATATTGAACCCATCTTCGTCTTTCAGCGCAGGGTCAACTTTGGCATTAGCATTCACCACCCGTATATCGTTGAAATTGATAGAGCGGTAGTTCTGCGAAATATTGGCGTACAGTTCGATGCTATTCTTAAACTTAAAGGCACTGCCAAAACCCAGCAGCACAAATGAACGCGGGTTTGTTTTTTCTTCCATGATCTTTTCATCGGCAATAAAAATGTTCCGCTTATAGTAATACCCGTCGGCCTTTGTATCGATATGTTCAAAACGAATACCGGGCGTAATGCTCCAGCGCGGTGTTATCCTGAAAACATGCTCAGCAAAAAAGGCAAGGTTATTTCCGGGAAACCGGAAAGCGGAAGCATCGGGTTCTTCCCCAATGAAGTCGAAATCGGCGCCGCTGCCATCATTGGCCCGGCCCTGCTTACGGTCGGTTAACCCCTTGTACCACCGGCCACCGATCAAAAAAGTATTTTGTTTACCAAAAAGATTATAATCATGTATGAAGCGCAGCTCCGATGCGTAATTATCATACGTATCGGATAACAGGTCGCGGTTACCGCCATTATCGGGACGATTAATATACGTGAGCATCCCCAACGCATCGCGCCCGCCCTGTAAGGTGTAGTTGCGCCAGTTCAAACGCGTATGCTCGTTGAACTGATAATCGAGCGTAAGGTTGATCAGGTTCCAGTTCACCTTAAACCAGTTGCGCGCTCTTACCGAAACCGAAGCATCTTCCTTAAACTGCTCGTCGGTTAAGCCGCCGGGTTGCTGCGCCAGGTATTTCATGAGCGTGTATTCGCCCGTGACCTTAAACTTTGGCGTAAGGTTATATGCCAGGTGAACATAGGCATTGTGCTGATCGTAGTGGCTGTTGGGCCGCCAGCTATCCCCTTTCTTATATTGATAAAAGGTATAGTAATTCAGTCTGTTGTTGGCAATGGTGCCGCCAACACTGTTAAATGAATTGAAGAAACCGAATGAACCAAATGTTTGCCTGGTAGTGAAGCGCACCCGCTCCTTCTTTGGCCCTTCTTTCATTACAAAATTAACCAGTCCGCCAAACTGTGGACCGTATTGCAAACTGGCCGCGCCGCGTACGATCTCTATGCGGTCGAGCGCTTCCGTTGATGGGGTATAGTAACTTTCTGGGTAACCCAATGCATCGGCGCTGATATCGTACCCGTTCTGGCGGATATTGAAATTCGATGAGCGGTTCGGGCTTAACCCACGCCCACCGATGCCTAACTGTAAACCGCCATGATCGTATTCCCAGATATTCAACCCCGGTATGCGCGCATAGATCTGCCGGGTATTATTGGTTGCCAGGTTGGCATTGATATTTTTTAAATTGATCAGTTCCGTTTTTTTGCCTGCATAGATGGCTGTACCCGAAACATCCTGCAGTTTGCCTGAGATGTTCTCATTCTTTTTACCGGCTACAATTACATCTTCAAGGCTGGTTGCAGGCGCCAATGCAATCTGCAGGTTCTCGTTCTTACCGGTAATGCGCACAGCTATTGTTTGCGCGGCATGTCCCACATAGGTGATCTTTAATTCATATACGCCGGTATCCAGTTTCGCAAACCTGAAGAAACCATTCTCGTTCGTGACGCGCTGAATACCCTGCGGTAATAATATTACAGTGGCCTGTTCAGCCGGTTCATTTTGTATGCTCACCGTTCCGCTGATAGTAAAGGAACGCTGCGCCACAACCGTCGTCATACAAATCATGCCTGTAACAAAACAAAACAATATTTTCATTTCAGTCTCTCTGTTTTATACGGTAATATCCAATGATAATGTTTCCAGCTGAACGGCTCCGCCGCCAGGTTTACGCTGGAATCTATAAACAGGCGCGAGCCGGCGCCATTTAGCGATACATATACTTCCCCATACACCCTGGGTTGCGCTATTCCTCTTTTTTCATAAACGCCGGCGAGGTAATGCGCATACTTCAGGATCATATCGGGCTGGGTGCTCATCATTTTTTCCTGCAATGGCGTAAGGAACTCGGCATTGTTCACCTCATAAAACTGTTTTCCGGTTTTGTCTTTTACGGTAAAATAAGCCGCGCCCGCTTTTTCCATCAGCATTACGCGCCAGGAAAAGCGATACCCTTCTTCGCTCCAGAACAAATGATCGGGGTATAACAAATACCTGAAGGGCACAATGCATTGAAAGAATATATACACCAGCATTGTACCGTACAGCCATTTCTTATAAGTAAATGAATATGCCGTTGAAGGCGCATCTTCCTGTTTATAACCGGGCAACAGGGATAACAAGCGCTGATGAAAGGGCGCTGAAAAAAAGATCAGGCTGCTTACGATCATTACATACGGGAACATACCTATGCCCGGGAAGAAGATGGCGGTGGCAATATGAAAGATCAATACAAAACAATACGCTACGGGCCTTGTTCTTTTATTCAGCAGGAAGAAAACAATGAACAGATCGTAGAGGGCCCCAAACCAGGAGAACAGGTAGGCCACCCATTCTTTGTACAATAACGGACCTACCAGCGGAAGATGGCTTTTGGCCGGCAGCCAGGTTGTCATCGGTTGTGCATGAATGAGCCAATCGGTGTTCAGCTTGGCAAGGCCGGCAAAAAAATAAACAATGCCCATCTGGAAACGAATGATGCCGATCGTCCACGCTGGAACGTATAACCTTTTACTGACGGGTTTTATAAAAACATCTATCGAGTAAGAACGATTGGCCGGCAGCCAGATCATAATAAAAGCCACCAGGCTGATAAAATAGTAATGGTTCAGGTAGGTGGTTACGTCAATTAATTCTACATAGGTAAAGCAAATGAAAAACAGTACAGCCGCCACCCGGTAAAACAACCCGGCGGCGATCAGCAATGCGGCCAGGGTTATAATGGAAAACACCAGGTACATGCCTGGTTTTCCAAAAGGTTGCACCCATTCAAACCCCCAATAAGTAAAATGAAAGTTGGGCGAAACATACACCGCATCTACCCAGCCGCGCCACCAGAAACGAAGGGTACTGAAAAACATCAGTAAGCCGAAGGTGATGCGGAAAGTAACGAGTGGCGCAATGGGCACAGGTTGCTCCCAACGTTGCGTGTTAATCGCCATCATTATCCATGAATGTAATTTGAACGCCTGTAGCCGATGCCACATCCGTTTTTATCAATGTGAGCAGCTTTTGAATTTCCTTATAGGCCGCTTCCACGTTCGAAGGCGCATTGGTAATTGTTGCCGATAACGGATCGGGCAATGCTTCCAGTTTGGAGATCACCATATCGAACTGGGCAGTTACCTGGCCGGCGAGGTCCTGTTTTTTCAGCGCAACCAGGTAATCGGAAAAACCTTTACCGCTGCCGCCGCCTGTAAAGATCTTTTTCAGGTTCCGAACGCTTTCCTGTGCCAGCGCCGATGAATTACCCGCGAAATACGCTTCCACTTTCGTAGGGAAAGCGGTGCCGTTCGACTGTTTGCCAAACGGCCAGCCGATACGCGGGCCCTTAAGTACATCGAGGTAATAAGCGAGGTTGTTGATCATATTACCGATGGGGCTGCCCACATTGGTTTTTGTGTTGCTTATGAAATCCGCGCGGTAGGCCATCCAGTCGTTGTTCACTTTATCGACCAGTAACTTCAGCCGGCTTACCACATCTTTTGCATATTTGACCCGGGCGGCGGAGTTGGCGTCGAACTTTTGAATGGCGTTGGGGCCAAAGAAAAGATAATTGATGGCGGCAAAACCCTGCGCATAAAATGTGTTGCGCACGTATTGGGTAAGGTCATAATTGCCGGAACCGATATTGTTTTCGATGGTTGTGCTGTCGATAGAAAAACCGGTCAGTTCGCCGTTGGTATTGAAATTATAATCGAGCCCGCCGTTAAAATTCAGGTACACATCCAATGCGGCAACTACGGCCGGACCAAAATTGAATGCCTCTACCCTGGTGAACTGAAGATGCAATTGTTTATATGCATCGAGCAGGGCCTGCTGGTTGGCCGTATTCCGCGTAGTGAGGAAGGTGTTGGCGAGCGTTTCGAAACTGTTCACTTTTTCCTGCAGCGATCTATAGGCAGGAAGAATGAGCTCATCGGCATAGTGGGTGAGCATACCGGTTTTATCGAAACCGTTATCGGCATCGCCCCCGTCATCGCCGCCTTTGCTGCAAAAAATGCCTGCTGTTAACGCTACAGCAGCCAGGAACGAGAGTAGAAGTGACCTTTTCATGTGATGTTTTTATACCCTTTATAAAATGAGTAAACTCCCGGCAATACACCGGGAGCTTAGTTCTATTGGTTAACAACTATATTATGGTTGCAACTGGCCATAGGTTGTAGTGAGGATCTGTTGTACCTGTTTCAGTTTGGTGAAACTGGCATCGTTGATAAGCGCATACAGATTCTGATTCAATCCCAGGATACCAACCAGGGTTTGATAATTGGATGCGGAGAGTTTGCTGGTTGAAGCGCGGTGTTTCAACGCAACGATAAAACCGCAGCCTTCCGACAGTTCGTGTAACTGGGCTACTTTATCGGTTTTTGCCTGCGGGCTTGTTACGTAATAGTAACAGGCGGCGGCCAGTGTTTTTTCGAGGTATTCTTTAATGGTGGCACTGGCCGCGTCGCGTACTTTATAATCCTTTGCGGCAATGGCAGCACGGCCTTTGCGGAATGCTTCGAAAATGATGCCGCCGGCTTTGATATATTTTCCCCTTTCGGCAAAATAGCCGCCGATGGCCAGCGGTCTTTCCGGATCTGTGCCCGCATATGATTTTGTAGTATCGTAATTGGCGGGGATGCCCACATAGCCGAATGCCAGATCCCACTCATGTTCCATGGCCGTGCCTTTTCCGGGCATTACGGTATTGTTATCGGCATTAACCGCCGCATCGAGGTGGGCGTTCACTTTCGACAGCGCCAGTGCGCCCATCATTCCCTTGGCAACACCCTGGTTGTATTCAAAACCTGCGAAATTGAACAGGCGGCTGCCCTGTTTGCCGGGTTTGCCTTCGGCGCCTGCGGTGTTATAGAACTGGCTTACAACCACCATCGAATCGGCCATGGCCTTAATTACAGCCGGGTCGGCGGTGTTGGTCGACAGTTTGAACCCCGATGCATTCAGTTGGACCGCGGTATTGGGCAGGTTGGTGATGAACTCGTTAGTAAATCCATTGTTGGTGTTGTTCCACAGGTAGTTTACGGTATCCTGGCTCAACTGGCGGCTGGCGCTTCTGCCGAGGTAGAACTGGAAACCCTGCCACATATTGATGGAAGCAGTGGCCTCGGCAAACTCAGCATTGCTAAAGTTGTAAGAACCAGGCACATCGTAGGGAGCAATATCATCGTCTTTATCGCAAGCGCTAACAAATACAGAACATACAATTACAGTAAGTGTCAGTGTCCTTTTTTTCATGAGTTACTAGTTTCGGTGTTACTTTAAATTTCATGCAAAGCAAAAGGACTGGCGCCGCAAGTTGTTTCGAGAACGGGAAATCGATTTACCCGATCGGGAAATACATTAGCAAAAAATAATAATCGTAAAAAAGGAGATGTATTACGCAGCATGTAGACCGGAGGTTGCCGGGAACGTAAAATTTATTTTAAATAGTAACCCGGCCTTGCGTATGGCAGCGGGTGGCGTGCGCCGTGTAGCCTGAAAAGCGTGGCGTTAAGCCCTGCGCGTTGGATCCCCCTTCAGGGGCCGGGAGCGTGTGAGATGGCTATAAAAGAAAAAAGGTCCTCTGTAGAAACAGCCGACCTCTAACGATTGCTTGCCATATGAAAAAAAACGTAAAATCTGATTTGGGTGAAGCTTTCGCTTCGTGGTAGCTTTCTTCTCTTTCTTTGCTTCTTGCCGTGCTACCGTTGTTGATGATGTAAAAGTACAGCGCCGGTTTCCGCCCTCATAATCAGGTTTTTTGAGATTTTATGATGC
Source organism: Niastella populi (assembly GCF_002078015.1). GTDB lineage: Bacteria > Bacteroidota > Bacteroidia > Chitinophagales > Chitinophagaceae > Niastella > Niastella populi. The sequence goes on from NZ_LWBP01000100.1 coordinate 117,272, forward strand.
CAAACCCGTTGCGCGGTTTGCAAAAACGTTATCCGGCAAGCATTACAGCCGAATTTCGCTTTGGTCTCCAGCGTAAAAAATGCTCATTTATCGTTGAAATATCCGGTTCTTTCAGGCTTGTATAGGTAACGCCATGCGGGTTTACTCATAGGTATAACTTTTCACCATTACCCTGCCATCGCTGGCTACGGTTTTTTCGCTGGTAAGCCTTTTCTTATCATCGAAGGTATAACTGTGCTCTATGGTTTTGGTTGCATTGAAACGGGTGGAATATGTATGTGTAGGCAGTTTTTCGGGCGCGGGAATATAATCGGGCTCCAAGCGGGCAGTGTTTAAAAATTCCGCATCATAGCGATACGTGGTTTCGGCTGAACTTTCTGTTTTCCTTGTAAGCGTTCCATTTATATCATACACATAATTGATGATATTATATACAAAAGGAGGTAAGATGTAAGAGTGCATATATTCCTTTTGTTTTACGAGCCTGTTGTCACTGTCATAAAAGTACTTAAACGCAATGGTATCCTTCATGATGTTATACTGGTAAACACTGTCAACCATTCCCAATTCACCATCGATGAAATAGTCGCGGTGCAGCGTAACCTTGTTATCTTCTATGTGCTCGTAAGTAAAGGCATTATTGTTGACATACTGGTATACGTAGCGGTGGCCGGGTTTGTTAACCGATATTACACTGGTAATACGGCCCTGGCCGTCATAGCTTACATTAAATTTTTCCACTACATGACCAATTCCCACTGCGGTGATGTCTTCGGTATAGGTTGTTAACTTTTGGGGGCCGCTAACGCCACCGGTCGACTCTTTTTTACAGGCGGTATTGAGTACAAACAGGGATATAACCAAAGAAAGGGCTGATACTTTTGCTTTTCGGAACATAGGGAATTTGATTGACCGGTGCGAAACTATAAAAAATAACTATAACGCACCATGCCAACCCATAAGTGTGTCGTTTAGGGCTTTTTTCGTGCAGTTTTGGCAATAAGTGTAGTAATAGCCACCTACCAGCCATTTACTATTAACTACCAGCCTTCGACAAATGCCGCGCAATAACCTTCGGATCGATGGCTGCATGCGAAGAGGTATAAACTACCTTTTTATCTTTCAGCAAAATGATCTGCGGGCTCTGGTGGGTAACCTTCAGCTCCTGGGCAACCAGGTTAGAGATGGGACGAAAAGACAACAGATCGAGGTAATGAAAATCGGCCTTGCCTGCTATGTGATCATCGAAACCCAGTTCGAGGCGATATTTAGCATGGGCGCTGATGCCACAGGAAGTACTGTCTTTGAAAATGATCTGCGGCTTATCTGCAGAGTTTTCCAAAAGGGTATAGAAGTGCTCTTTCTCAGTTACGCTTTTCCAACTATTCATGGTGCAAAAATACGCAATAAGTAGAAATTATCAGAAACGCCGCCTGCCATTGTCACAGCGCTGTAAATGGCAAAGCTTATGCGCCTGTAATCAGGCAGATACGATGCCTGCTTAAATAAACCTAAAATACCCGATAAATTGTGTTACCTTCACCAGAAGCAGGTCTGCACATTAACATTTCTTTCACCACCTCTGATAGATAATATTAGCTATAATAATGCTTCTCTTTATTTACCGGCAGTAAAATCTATGTCCGGATCAGAGTTAAATTTTAAAAAAATATGGGTAAATCTCAGGAGACAACTAACAAAAGAGAAAGAGAAAAACAAAAAGCCAGAAAACAACAGGAAAAGAGGGAGAAGATGCAGGAGCGGAAGCAGAACAAAGAAAAGGGCGGCAAATCCCTTAACGACATGATCGCCTACCTCGATGAAAACGGAAATATTTCAGCTACTCCACCAGATCCACGAAAGAAGCGTGTCTTCAACCAGGAAGAAATACATGTAAGCGTTCCCAAGCTTGAACAAAGACAAAAGGAAGCAAAAAGAACAGGCGTTGTCACTTATTATAATCACGTCAAGGGTTTTGGCTTCATCAATGACGATGAAAGCAAACAACGGATATTCTTACACAACAGCAACCTTTCCGGAATTATCAATGAAAATGACCGGGTACAATACGAGATCGAAAATAGTCTCAAGGGACCAGGCGCAGTGAACATCATAAAGATCTAACTATAATTTACCGCCAGGTGTATACTGTCATCCCTGGCGGGATTGTGCTTTTGTTAACACCTTAATGTTTATCTTACACTTTCAGAATTTGTAAATAGTTTCTTTCATTCCCCCACTTCATCTCACAATTCAAGTGGACTTGTAAAAATCAGTTTCCACATTCTCTATTTTAATTCAACCGAAAATTGTCATGGCATTAATTATTGTATTAGTGGGGTTATGGTATTTGTCGTTATTTTTTCAAACGTTCTTCCAGCACAGGTATGCGGCACACGGCGCGTTCACCATGAACAAGTTCTGGGAACGCGTATTTTTTTTATTTACTTACCTGGCACAGGGCTCTTCGTATATGAGCCCAAGGGCATATGCCATCATGCATCGGATGCACCACGCTTACACCGATACAGATAAAGACCCGCATTCACCCAGTTATTCAAAAAACATTTTCAGCATGATGTGGCGTACGCGGAATATTTACAGCGCCATATTCAAAGGAAAAATAACGATCGAGGAACGTTTTACAAAAAACATTCCCGACTGGCCCCTGTTCGACAAATGGGCCCACAGTACATTTTCAAGGCTTTTATGGGCCGCAGGGTACACGTTACTGTTCATTTTCCTTACGCCAACACTTTGGCTGTTATTGTTATTGCCGGTCGTAATGTCAATGGGCGCTTTTCACGGAGCTATCATCAACTGGTTCGCCCATAAATATGGTTACATAAATTTCAGATTGAAGAACACTTCCCAAAACCTGATATCTGTTGATCTGTTGATGCTGGGAGAGGCTTATCATAACAATCACCATAAACAACCATCATCTATCAATTTTGGCAAACGCTGGCACGAAATAGATCCGGTGTTTCATGTAATACGTTTTTTAGCCTGGTGCCGTATCATAAAACTGTAATACTACCCCTCACCGTAAAATAAATTAGATATACCGGAACTAAAGGATTAACTTTCATATAATCCCCCTTATACGGCTTATTCGTATCTACAGAAAAAGCCTGCTCACAGTAAAAAAATTATGTTATATGAATATCATGGTTAGTAATTTAAACAAGCTGACTACAGCATCGCATTTGCTGGATCTTTTCATTCCGTTCGGACTGGTGAAGTCTGTAAAAATTGTGAGGAAAGATAACAACGGGCTTTCCCAGGGGATGGGCTTTATAAAAATGGATAACTTTTCAGGAAGTTCAGCGATAAGAGGATTGCATGATATGCGGTTTATGAACTCCTATATTGAAGTATATGAAGTGCGGATGTAGCTTTTACACCTAACAGATCTTACCACGCTGTGGTAAATAATGATAAAAGAAAAAAGGGCAGCTAAAAACTGCCCTTTTAAAATAATTACTAATACCTGTTCTTATTATAACTGTTGGCATTATTGTACTTATCATCGTCATTTCTACGAAATGGGTTGGTGCTTCTACCGGTTCTTTCACCTTTTTCTTTCGCTTCCGATACCCTGATAGCGCGTCCTTCAACCATTGCTCCATCCAATTCTGAAATAGCCTTCTTAGACTCTTCTTCATTGGCCATTTCAACAAACCCAAAGCCTCTTGACTGGCCGGTTGTTCTATCATTGATAATTTTTACAGAGGTAATTTCTCCATAAGAAGCAAAAAAAGCTCTTAAGTCTTCATCCTGTACGTTGAAGCTTAAGTTTGAAACGTAAATGTTCATACTTAATAAATTTAATTTGATAAACGTGAGAGAGCAAAGAGTAAGAGACTAATTAAGATGCAGATAAATGGCAGAATAATTAACGGTTACTTGATGCAAATTGATGCAAAGGCTCAACCACCAACTAAAGATAGGCTATATTTCAATAGGAAAGGCAAAAAGTTTTATTTATTTATAATTCTTCTTTCGCCGGCTATTCTATCTCCGGCTCAAACCTGTCATTCAATTTCAGCTTTCCTTCCGTTTCTGTGTCAGCGCCTGTAAGCTTCCAGCCTTTTGCCTTACCGGTTTTTCCTTTGGTGAGCAGGTCGGTGATCTGTTTGTCGCTTAACTTTTTCCCAAATACTTCAAACGGCAATTTAAAACCGCATACTTTGAAGTTAGCGCAGCCCCAGGCGGTATTTCCCTTTTTCAACGGATGCGATTTGCATTTGGGACATTGTTGTTCTTCTATTACGACTGCCTTTTTCGGTTCTTTTGGTTTGGCTTCTTTTTTCGGTTTATCTTCTTTTTCGTTTTCCTTTTCCTTTTTCCCCGACTGGTCTTCAGCTACAGTGATGATCTTATAGTTAGCCGTTTTTACCTCAGCGGTAAGATCGATCACCATCTGCTTCAGTTCCTGCTTAAAGGTATCGATAGCATATTCACCTTTTTCAATAAGCCGAAGTTTGCGTTCCCATATACCTGTGAGCTCGGGGCTTTTCAGCAGTTCCGTTTGAATGGTATCAATAAGATCGATACCGGTTTGCGTGGCAAAAATATTCTTCTTACGTTTCTCTATATACTTTCGCCGGAACAGCGTTTCTATAATGTTCGCCCGGGTCGACGGCCGGCCGATCCCGTTATCTTTCAACAGCTCGCGCATTTCCTCGTCATCTACCTGTTTACCCGCCGTTTCCATGGCACGCAACAAACTGGCCTCGGTATATGGTTTGGGCGGTGTGGTTTTTCCTTTATGTATCCGTGGGGTATGCGGTCCGCTTTCGCCTACGGTAAATACCGGCAATATCTTTTCTTCTTCCTCTTCTTTTTCTTTATCCTCTTTCTTCGTACTCACGTCATTGGCATACACTTCCTTCCAGCCCGGCTCGAGGATCTGTTTACCGGTTACTTTAAACGGCACCTGCCCTACCTTACCCAATACCGTAGTGTTCGAGATCTTACACTCAGGATAGAATACCGCGATGAAACGCCTTGCCACCAGGTCGTAGATGCGCTTTTCTTCGGGCGCCAGGTTCGACGGGTATACCCCTGTAGGAATAATGGCATGGTGATCGGTAACCTTTTTATCGTCGAAAACCGTTTTGAGTTTGGGAATGGGATTGGCCAGCACCGGCGCAATCAGTGCGGCATACGGCGTCATATCCCTCAGAATGCCTTCCACTTTCGGGTACATATCATCGGGGAGATAAGTGGTATCTACGCGTGGATAGGTTACCATCTTTTTCTCGTACAGGTTCTGGATGTATTTCAATGTATCGTCGGCCGAGTAGGCAAATTTCTTATTGGCTTCCACCTGTAATGCCGTAAGGTCGAACAGGCGGGGATTGCCTTCTTTTCCTTCCTTCTTTTCAAAGGAAGTGATCTCAAAGGGATGCTCCTTCAGGTAGGCCAGTCCTTTTTCGGCACGGTCCTGCACCTTTATACGATCGATGGCGGCCGTGAATTCGGTTTCGCGGTAAATGGTCTTTAATTCCCAGTATTCTTCCGATTGAAAGGCATTGATCTCTTTTTGCCGCGCCACGATCATGGCCAGGGTGGGCGTTTGTACCCGGCCAATGGAAAGCACCGTTTTTCCCTGGGCAAATTTTTTGGTGAACAGGCGGGTAGCGTTCATGCCCAGCAGCCAGTCGCCGATGGCACGGGCGCTGCCCGCTGCATACAGGTTGTCGTACTGGCTCGCTTCTTTCAGCTTTTGAAAACCTTCACGTATGGCCTGCTCGGTAAGGGAGGAGATCCACAATCGCTTTACAGGCGCAGTGCACTGGGCTTTCAGCAATACCCAGCGCTGAATAAGCTCGCCCTCCTGGCCGGCGTCACCACAGTTGATCACCTCTTCACATTGCGTCACCAGCTGCTCTATTATTTTGAATTGCTTTTGAACGCCTTCGTTATTGATGAGTTTGATGCCGAAACTGGGCGGTATCATGGGAAGGTCTTCCAGCCGCCAGTATTTCCACTGTTCGGTATAGTCGTGGGGCTCCTTCAGGGTACAAAAATGCCCGAAGGTCCAGGTAACCTGATAGCCGTTGCCTTCAAGGTAACCCTCCTTACGTTCTTTGGCGCCTATCACCGCTGCAATGTCCCTGGCCACGCTGGGCTTTTCAGCAATGCAAACCTTCATAGTAGATTAAAGTGCGCAAATGTAGTAAACAGCGCTGGCATAATATTCTCACTATTGCGGGTATGAATAAAAAAATTGCCGGATTGCTCGGCGGACTGGCCGGGGCAATCACCACTACGATCCTGCATGAAATACTCCGTCGCAATTATTCGGGGGCGCCGCGGCTCGATAAACTCGGCGAAGAAGCACTGGATAAAACCGTTGCAAAAATTGGCGGGAACCATATTCCTGCCGAAAAGCAGTACCCGGCGGCTATGGCGGCAGACCTTGTTTCCAATACATTGTACTATAGCGCTGCTGCTTTTAAACCAGCCAGCGCCGTGCTTACAGGTACAATTCTGGGCGCAACCGCCGGTATAGGGGCGGTAAACCTTCCCGGCCGCATGGGATTGAACAGGTCAACAACCGCTGCAACATCGAACCGGAAACTCCTTACCATCGGCCTGTATACCATCGGGGGCATTGTGGCCGGACTGGTTGCAAAGCGGCTGGCCGGGAATGGCGTAACAGCGTGACCGCGGTTATAAATAATACCAGGAATGCGTACCGCTTATGCGAGGTATTCATTCCACATGTATGACTATTTATTTTTCAGGGATGAATTCACTGGTTATTTCTTCAAGTGTATATTCGTTTACAGAAAGTATAATTATATCGTACTGCATTTAGCTAGATATATAGATAAAAATAGCCGAAAACAATTCACAGGCTAATAGTTTGTAGCGGTACGATTTAACGTGAAAACACCCCATTTTAGGTCTAAAACAGTGCGCTACAAACCTGTAGCACCCAATTTTAAGCTTTTAACTGTACATCACAAACTCCTGCAACCCCATTTATAGTTTGTAGCGGTATGATATAACGTGAAAATACCCCATTTACTCACAAAAATGGTACGTTTTAAACTATTAACACCTCGCTTACTACTTAAAACGGTACGCCGCAAACTATTACCACCCTGTTTACAACTATAAACGGTACGCCACAAACGATAAACACCCCGTTCACTCCTTGAAATGATACGCTACAAGCTATAAAAAGCCCATTTCTGACAGCAGTGGGCAAGGATTATTTTTCCAATCCCTTGTAAACCAACAATAAAATAATATTTTAGCGCCTACCTACATCCCAAAAGCGTTTAACCATGCGTGCTTTCGAGGCTGAATTAAAGATCATCGGCATTAATCCATATGTGTCCGTTCCGGAAAAAGTACTCGCTTCCATTTTTAAACAGGCTGGTAAAGACAAAGGCACCATCCCCATTAAAGGCACGGTGAATAAAGTACCTTATACGCAAACACTGGTCAAATATGCCGGCGAATGGCGCCTGTATGTAAACACTAAAATGCTTAAAGACTCGCCAAAAAAAATCGGAACAACATTAAAAGTAACCGCTGCATTTGATGGGGCCGACAGAACCATTGCCCCTCATCCCAAATTGACCGCTGCGCTAAATAAAAATAAAAAAGCCAGATCGGTTTTTGATAAGCTGCGCCCCTCTTTGCAGCTGGAGATCATACGTTATATCGCCCATCTTAAAACCGAAGCCAGCATCGATAAAAACGTTGTCAAGGCAATTGATTTCCTGCTGGGAAAAGAACGGTTCGTGGGCCGCGACAAACCATAACCGGGGCAACGATTCCCCCACCCGCTTCACTATTCTGCACAATAGATTCCTCGAATTGTTGAGCCGGCCGCTAATAACAGCTGGCATAATTACTGTGCATTTACCTGTATAAAAAATAGAATTCTATGTCAGGACGAGGAGATAACAATAAACAGGGAACATCGGGAAGAGGCGCAAGTTTGCAAAGCCGGGAAGCGTTCCCGCATAATGACAAACCGCAACATAAACCCGTCAATCGCAAAACGTACGAGATAAGGGTTGACCAGGTACCATATGAAGTGATTGCCGAACCTTTTACATTCAATGGCGAATTAAGAATTATATAAGTGTGAATGGAAGTGATGACCATGTATTTACCTGGGATAGTGCATTAAAAAGATTATCTGCCATCGATAACGAAGCAGCTACGCTACCCGAAGCGCTGGAACAGGAGATCAGTAACCGGCTGCAGGCAGGTTTGTAAAAACATTTACCAGCCAGTGTAACCTTGTTCGCATGAGATGACCTTTATTCTTATAGGCAACAGGGCCTCGGTATAACACCGGGGCCCTGTTGCTTTAGTAACAATTTATATTTTCTGATTAATCAATACCACCCGATGCCCTGAGGGTATAAGAGGTTCCAAAACTAAATGTTATCGCCCCCGTAGTAATTACCGTTTGATTGAAGCCCATGGGCTTCGACCATACAGCCCCTGTATTAACCAGCGTAAACGACATAGGTGCAGTTGCCTACGAAGAAGGCACCGTAAACCTCAATGTATAAGTGCCGGCCGGAACAGTCACGGAAGAGGAACCGGTTCGTGAATTCGGGAAGGTACCTGTATATTTTGAAACACCATTTTCAATAAATTCAACATACACAGGATAAGGATATCCAGCCATATATGCATTCGTGAGTGTAACATTTACGTTTTGAATTTGTGTACAGGAACGCTACTCCTGAAGTATTTTTTATTGATATACCAAACGTTCCCGGACTGCCACCATTATTCCTGATCTTAACAAAAATATTGATACACTGCCCGTTCGTATTGGTATTGTTCTGTCCGTTCGCGTTCACATCATTGATCGCTTTCTGATCGGCATCTGCTTGCGAAATAGTAGAAGAGTATGTACCCGGATTTACAGTATACGTAAAATTGGTACCGATTGCCCCAGATTGACAATTGTTTCTTGTATAGGTGCCGCTTTGAACCGTATTCAACCAGGTCAATAACCATTGTTATTTGCAAAGTTTTGACCATTGGTATTGATGTCGTTCTGTGCTTTTGCATCAGCATCTGCCTGAGAAATACCGGAAGAATAGGTATCGGCTGCCACCGGATATGTAACCGTACTTCCGCTTCCACCCGGGGCGCAATTGTTTTTAACGAACGGTGCACTCGTAGCAAAATTATACCACAAACACTGGGCATTGTTGTTTGCATGCGTTTGACCATTGGCATTTACATCTGCCTGGGCCTGACCATCCGCATCGGCCTGGTTGACATCTGATATATAGGTACCCGCATCAACAATATAGGTTATAGGATTCGCCCTGGCGCCGGCCGGACAATTATTAGGTGTATAAATGCCGCTTTTAACAACGCTATGATATAAAACAGAGGCCATTACCACTTTAACGCTTGTTGTGGTCATATCCATCGCACCGCCTGAGATCGTTTTTCGCTGAAACCACATAGTTGCGGAAGCGGGCTGCTAAAACTCAGGTTCTGTAAGGTGGCGCCCGGAATATCTATGAAAGAAATATTATCAATAGAACATTGCCATTGATAGGAATAATTCCCCGGATCGCGCCCAAAAAGCGCTGCCGTTGCGTTTATACTGGCCGGGATGTTACCAAACAACAACCATTGGGTCTTTGTGCTGATGCAGCCGCCATCGAGCTCCACACTAACGGTGGCTACGTTGGTATAGGCGGTTTCAGAACCGCAGGAAACCATCCTTCGATAGTACATTTTTTGCGTGATAGCCCCTGGCTGGTACTCCACCCCGTTAGCGCCGGGAATATTGGTGAAATTTACACCGTCGGTAGACTGCTGCCACTGGTAGATAAATCCACCACTGTTACAACTACCGAGCGCCGCGGATGTTTCCAACTTTTGCGGTGCATTACCAAGGATCACCGTTTGGGTATGATTGAAAATATAACCGGCAAATTTAATAGCCCAATAGCTGCCGTTCTTTTCAAAACCACCTGCGGCATGGGCCATTACGCTCAGCAGCAGCAATGCTGCGAGCTGTAGCGCCATGCGGCGGCAGGGGTTTGAGATTTGAATTGTTAGTGGGTTATGTGACTTATTTTGCATAGAGATAAGATTCCCTTTGTTAGTTAATTTTGGTGGTGAGATCATCATTTTAGTCTCGCTTTTTCTCTGACGGCCCGCCGTTAATAAGGCCAATTACTTAAATCCATATTTACTATAATTCTTACCGGAATCAACATAATACGCAAGTATATGACTCGGACCCGCGCTTGTAGTATCAATGTACCCACTGCTATAATAAAAAACATACTTTCTGTCCATGTTGCGCGATATATCTATTGAGTATTCCTTCAGATCAAACTCAGGCATTTCCCTGGTACTGTCATTTTTAAACACTTCGAAAAAACGGAACGTTTTATGAGGATATGCGAATCCACCTTCCTCAAATGGAAAAGCTGTATAACATTCCCCTTTATCAGAGAACCGGTGAATAATGCACCCATCCTTATCCAATTCTCTCTGGCCATCTTTCTTATCAAAATAGACGACTATTTTCCCTGTATAACCAGCGGGAATAAAGAACCTTGCGCATTGCAATTCACCATTACAGGAAACAAACAGCAATGCCCAAACCAAAAACAAAGCGAGTTCTCTTTTCATATCTAACGTTTTATCAATCCTTTATTTGCCATTACATCGGCAGCCGGAGGAATGTTCTCTATTGCCTGATTATATGCAGCCGGGTTTACTGAAATTTCATTCCCATTGGCATCTTTCCCTGCAACACTCAGAAAATTACCATCCTTATCTGTATATACCTTTACCTGAAAATCGGTGCTTATTTGTATTTCTGTATTTGACAGACACTGAATGATCTTCTTTTTCGACGGAGATTGCCAGAATCCTATAAAGAGCTTTGTGCCATTCTCATCTTCGATAAAAGCCTCAAAAGCCGGAAACCCTTTTCCAATAAGCTTATAATTGATATTTATATACCCTTCAGAGATATGATTATCGATAGTCGTAAAGCCAATCCATACAATAGGCTGATCTATGGCTCCGGCCGCCCAATCAAGCATACCGACTGGCGCCAGCGGAGCTTTCCCCTCTATTCTAGCACCTAAAGTTGTTTTTGTTCCTTTTCTCTGCGGATCATACAAGGAGAGTTCAGGAATTACTGTGGGCGCAGTTTTCAACTTCTTTCCCGTTTTCGAATCAAATCTTGAAGTACTACCTATCTGTGTATTTATCAGAACCTTACTTTGTAACGTCTTAAGATCTAAAGATACTGCTGTAGCAACTTTAGTCTCTATCTCTGTCGAGGTATTAACGGTAAATCCCCGATCATCACCTGAATACATAAGATGGATGCCGAACATCGGCTTATTCATATCGCCAAAATATTTCCATGGTGCAAAGCTTCTCTGATGAATAATGTATTTCTCAAGGCCATCAAGATCAATACTCCTTATTACATCACCTTCGGCATATGCATACGAACTGTTTTAGGGGAATGATTTGGCCAACGGATCAACAGACAAGAATTTTCCTATACGAGGATCATAGATACGAAATCCATAGTCATATTGATTTCCCGCCCCCTTCACTTCCGGGTCCTGCTCCTTACTATTGAATCCATATCGGTAGCTATTGACCGGAGCATAACTTCTTCCAGGCATTAACATACCATAAGGATAATAATCACTGGCGGTTCTTACATCAGCTGTAAAATATTCAACGGAACTGTTATCGGTACTGTTCTGTATCTTTTTATCACCTACTGTCGCCAGCACATTCCCAAGATGATTGCTTAATTCAAAGGTCTTTTCATTACGGATAAATGTGCTGATCGTTGCAGTACCATAACCATTCTCAAGATTTCGGGTTGGCGGAACTGCTGAAGCCCCATCAATTATACCAATACGGTTGCTGCCATACAGATGCACTTCTGACTGCTGTAAGCCCGAACCTGCCGGTTTTACATATACACTCTGCACCTTGCCACTACCGTCCCGAACATAAATAGTGGTAATTCCATCAGCTGATTTAGTAATGCGATTACCTTCTGCATCATAAGTATAGCTGATAGAATTGGTACCCTTTGTAATGTTCGTTATTTTTCCGTATACCGACCAGGTAATATTGGTAACACCTGCGGTAAAATCGGATTTCAAATTACCTATAGCATCATAGGTATGGTTGTTGTTGTTTTGCGTTTCGATATCTTCCGTGTAGGTACTTGTAATATTATCATTGATATAATTCAACCGGTTTTTATTTAGATCATAATTATATGTGAGTTCATCCATGCTAACCGGTTTTCCTACCTCAGGTGCACCTTTACGATTATAGGTCAGAATATTGCCGTTCGGATCGTAACTGATGGCTTCCGCATAATCATCCATGGAAGTTGCATTCCATTGGTTATTTAATGCTGCAGGTGGAACATAAGGCGCTCTTTCGGCAACTACCATCACCGGTTGAATATTTTTTAAAATGTGCTGTGTGGTGAAATTGCCTTTACAAACGATCCTGTTTATGCGTATTACGGTGTCGCCACGGCGAATAAAAAGCTGGTAAGTAGTGAATTTTGAGAGGTCTGTATAGAGTGAGTCCTTAGCCGAAGAATTTGGCTGAAGAGTAGTTAGGGGGTATGGTGCAGGTCCCTGGGCCTGCACCGATAATCCGGCGCACAACAGGCAGGTTATTACCCCCAGACAGGTAAACAAATCAGGTAGATGATACTTAAGGGTTCTCACAAAACAGTTTGGTCAATGGTTATGGATTAGGTTCAATTGCTTCACTCAACCAGCATACGTCTGCTCATTACATTTATATACATGCTTTTCTCCCGGGCATAAAATGCCCGTACCAGTTTAATAGCCAGTAAAAAAAGAGATGCATAATAACGGGGTTGCTGCCCGGTATTAAGTTACCGTATGTATGATCTGAAATTGGGTACGTGCCAGTAAGTGGAGATTGTTATCTTGATCCGGGCACAAAAGTAAAACTTAATTGAATATTTAAAACAAAAAGTTATAACCGTGCAGAATTCGGAGAAAAGCGCGTTGATTTTGGCAATAAGTGTGCAGGCTTTCTAAAATATTCACAAAACTAACTGTGACTAACCCATGAGATTACAAATTAATTTAATATAAAAAGCTCCCGAAACACCGGGGGCGCTATTTAAAATAATTACCTTAATCTGATTTTATCGCCTGTTGACCTCTTTTTACCAATAGCAGCACAAGGCGTGAACGCCTATATTGTGCGGTAATTGCAGGAATGATTTATATTTACCCCACACCCAGGAAAAAATTCCCGATCAGTTTTAAATGCCTTCTAAACCAGGCAAAAATGAAACGTATAATTATTTTTCGACGAAAGATCTTACTGCTGCTCTTGGTACTCATGTGCCATGCCGGTATGGCACAGGTGGTGATCAAAGGTACCGTATACGATAAGCAGGCCCGTTATGGCGTGCCGCATGTGAGCGTGCTTACCAGTTCAGGCACCGGAACGGTAACCGATACATTGGGCCGTTACAGTATTAAAGTACCCAATGATGATTCCATTTATTTTTCCTACCTCGGTAAAATGAGCGCTAAGTTCCCGGTAAAAAGGCTGCCGCCCGATCTGCCGCTCGATATCAGTCTGCCGGTTTCGGTCGACTCATTACCCTCCGTTACCGTGCGGCAGCCCAGCTACCGCATGGACTCACTGGCCAACCGGAAAGAATATCAAAAGGTATTCGATTATGACCCGGTAATTGGCGGTGCGCCCACCGGCGGGTTTGGAATGGGCGTAAGCTTCGATGTATTATTCAATGCCAGAAAATTCAGGCGCATGGAAGCGTTGAAAGCGCGGTTGGAAAGGGAAGAAAAAGAGAAGTATGTCGATCATCGTTTTACCAAAGCGCTGGTTAAACGCATAACCGGTATTACCCCGCCGGCGCTGGATGCTTTTATGAAAGAATACCGGCCCAGCTACGATATGCTGAAAACCTTTGAAACAGACTACGATTATTACAGCTATATAAAATCATGCGGCCGCTCGTTCTTAGGGCAGTGGAGAATTGATCATCCGGGCGACAGCACGTTACGATTGAATTAATAGATGTGGCACACCTTCGAGGTGTGCCACATCTATACTACACTACAACATCCATAATCTTATTTTTCTTCCTGCTTTCCTCAGCCATAAAACCCATTATATGGCTTTCGATAGATTCCGCGATGGTAGAGGTTAACAGCTTCGGGTTTTGCTGCGCTACCGCCTGTACAAAATCATGCGCCAGCAGCCAGTCGCCCCCGCCATGACCATTGTTTTTATACCCTTCCACATCTTCGGCAATGGGCACCATTTTGTTTTTCTTGCCCGTTCTGAAATCGGTGACCACCAGTTCGGTCATATCGCCTACCATATCGCCCATGGAACCCATGATGCGGGTACGGCGTCCGCCATAGGATGTAAACGCTTCCATAGAGAAACTGGCCGTAACATTATCGCCAAACCTGATATTGGTGATATAGTGATCGGGCTGATCGTTCTCCATACGGTATACGCACCGGCCGTAATTGGTAGTGCGCAGCTTTTCCATGATCGCTTCCGCATGTTTTGATTTATCATCGGGCAAATCGAGCACCCCTACCCGTTGCCGTTTATCGTGGTACGACCTGATGGCTGAATACGGGCAGGTGCGTTCAACGGCGCAACCATCTGTACAACGGGCAGTGCTGCCGGCCGGGGCATTTTCTTTTTTGAACCATTTCAGATCGCCCATGGCAACGATCTGTTTTGCCGGTTTATTGATGACCCATTTTATGATATCGAGGTCGTGGCATGATTTGGCAAGAATGATGGGCGTTGTTTGTTTGCTGTTATGCCAGTTGCCGCGTACATAGGAATGCGCCATATGCATATGCTCGATGGGCTCGAGGTGCTGCACGCTCATCACTTCGCCAATGGCGCCGTCTGCTATCAGTTGCCGCATTTTTACGAAGTACGGCGCATACCGCAATACATGGCAAACGGCAACGATGCGGCTTGTTTTTGTCGCCAGCGCCAGAATATTACGGCATTCTTTTTCCGTAGGAGCGATGGGCTTTTCGAGCAACACATCATATCCCATTTCAAGCGCTTTCATACAGGGCGCATAATGCAGGTTATCGGGCGTGGTGATTATAATGGCATCGGCAAATTTCGGGCGTTCGAATACCCGTTCCCAGGTATCGAAACGATTGGCTTCGGCAATCTGGTGTTTGGCGGTATACCGGTCATTGCGTAATGGAACAGGCTCCGCTACGCCAACGATCTTTAACAGGTTAGGATACTTTGCAGCAAAACCACCATACACATTTCCCCGGCCGCCTGCCCCAAGTGTAATAGCGGTAACGGGTTTGTCAATTTTCTTGTGCAACGGGTTTTTGGGCACCTCATAAACAAGTGTACCATCCGCCAGGCGGGCCATCGTTTCTGATCCTATAACTGTGGCGCCTATGCTTAAACCGAGCTGTTTAATGAGACTTCTTCTGTTCATTATTCTATATGTTTATTTTATTTTTTTGGGGTTGCAATCGTAAAACGGCAAACGTGAAACGTGAAAGGCTCATACTCATAGCCCGCTATTAAACTCATCCATCCTTTCTTCCTGTTTCTTCCATTTACTTTTGCCTTTCCCTTTATCAACTCTATCAACCTGTTAACTTGTCAACCTCGTCAACTAGTCAACTAGTCAACTCGTCAACTAATACAAATCATTCTGCTCCATCCTGGGATTCGCCAGGATCTCGCGCTGCGGAACGGGCCAGCGGAAATCGCGGGCTGCATTGCAATTGCGCACCTCCACTTTTACCGGCTGGCCGGTGGCCGGGTCAATAGCGCCGTATACCTGCCCGTTCATAACAGCGTCAAGGATTCCCCAGCGGCGGATATCAAAAAAACGGCCGCCTTCAAATGCCAGTTCCGACTGCCGTTCACGGCGCACCAGCTCCCGCAGCTTTTCCTGCGAATTATAAACAGTTACATCAACCGGCGGCATAGTGGCGCGGGCGCGCACCTCGTTCAGGTACTTCACCACATCGGCATCGCTCCATTGATCGAGCTCTATCAGCGCCTCCACATAGTTGAGCAGTATTTCCGCATACCTGATGATCATATAATCGAGTGTACGGGTACCCGTACGGTCCCTGGGATCAAGGTATTTGTTCACCCAAAAACCGGTAGCCGTAGCATTTTGCGCCCCAAGCCGGTCGAGATTGGTTTGCGAAGCATCGAATGGTTTTAATACATAGGAAGAATAGGTTTGCCCGGGCAGCAACACCGATGCCGTCAACCGGGGATCACGGTTGGTTTTATAATTCGGTTCCTGCTGGTAAATGGCAATGGAATCTGCCCCCAGCTCCCAGATGGTTTTGCCCTGTTTGGTTTCATAATTATTTACCACCGCAGCGGTTGGCGACAGCACGGTTTTTCCACCCACACCTAACGGCGCAAACGTATTCCATTGATTACCGCCGCTGGTATTCTCCCTGAAGAATATTCGTTCTGTATTCCGTTCACCGGTATATAAAAAAAGATCGGCATAACTGTTCTTTGGGTTCGAAGCGGTTTTATACAGTTCATACACGCCAAGGTCGATCACTTTTTTTGCTGCCTCTTTTGCCGTTTCATAATTTTTATAGAACAGGAAAAGCCGGCAGATCAATGACCAGCAGGCGCCCGCAGTAATTCTTTTAAGATCGGCATTATTATAGGTAACGGGCAGGTTATTGGCGCAGTCGGTGAGTTCGGTTACAATAAAGTTGTATACATCGGCTTCCTTATTTCTTTCGAGATAACTGCCGGCCGGTGTTACCGATGTGGTTATAATGGGAATACCGCCAAAGAACATCAGCAGTTCCAGATGATAATACGCCCGCAGTGCTTTTGCTTCATATTTATAGCGGGCTTTCAGTGTTTCATCCATAAAGCAGCGGTCAACATTTTCAAGGAAACGGCAGGCGCGGCGGATATCTTTAAAATCATCTTCCCAAATACCGGCGCCTACATCCCATGTGGGGTTATGGATGCCTTTCACATACGACTCGTAATCGCCGCGGGTACTTTGACGGGCAACGGCTTCATCACTTAAAGCAGACAGGAACATCAACTGCCGGCCCGAGGACCCATCGGGAATTCCTACATATACTGAATTGAGCGCATTGGTAGCATCGGCAGAAGTGTTCCACCATTCTTCATCCGAAATACTGGTGGGGTGATCGTGCTCAAGATATTTACTGCAGCCGGACAGCATGATAGCGCCGGCAACAAACGATATAATAACTGTTGTGTATTTCATGTTGTGGCGAATTAAAATTGAATGTTACACCCTACTGTATAGGTTTTCATAATACCATAGGTCCATTGGTTACCGCGGCTTTCAGGATCGGTCAGTTTAAGACCGGTGAACGTGAACGGGTTCTGCGCATTGAAGTACAGGCGCAGGGTGTTGATACCCGTACGTTTTATAAAGTTGGAAGTAAGTTCCCACCCAAGCTGAATATATTTCACCCGCAGGTAGGCGCCGTTCTGAAACCAGAAATCTGACGGCAACTTGTTATTCGCCGGTGCAGTTGACAAACGGGGAAAACGGGCACCGGTACGTTCGGGTGTCCAGTACCGCGATGCATAATATTGCGTGGGCACACCGCCGTCTTTACTGAGGTCGAGCGGCAGCGCAAACATATCGAGCAATACCGCATCGCTTTTACCGGTGCCCTGTAATAAAAATTCAAGATCGAACTTTTTAACCGATACCCTGAAATTGGAGAAGTAATTCAATTGCGGTACCGGGCGGCCGATGAGCGTTTGATCTTTTGCGTTGATCTCCCCATCGCCGCTCAGATCGAGGTATTTGATATCCCCGGGCGCTGCATTGGGCAGAACCGGCACCACCGCTTTGCCCGTATTGTCGAAATCACCTGCCTGTAAAAGGCCATCGGTTTTATAACCATACAAACTGCCAATACTGCTGCCAACCTGGTCAATAGTTGTGCCCGTTGAATTGATATAAGGCCCCGCCACCAGGTTCATTATCGTATTGGTGTTATATGAAACACCGGGGCGAACGGAGATGCTTACATTTTTACCTGCACTGGCATTGTAGTTCATCGACAGCTCCCAGCCTTTGTTCTTCACCTTGCCTGCATTCACCGGCACTTCGCCTTCAAAACCGCCAACGAGCGGCAATGCCGGGTTGAGAATGATATCGTTGGTTATTTTGTCGTAATAATCGAAGGTCAGTTCCAGTTTGCCGCTAAACAAACCGAGATCGGCGCCGGCATCCATCATATGCACGGTTTCCCATGTAATGTAAGGGTTGCCATACGTTGCCTCTACCCCGTTTGAAGCGCTGATCAGCGTCTGGTATTTGTATAAACCTATATTCTCATTACCGAGGTAACCATAAGAGCCTCTCAGTTTGAGGTTACTGATGAACCCAACATCTTCCAGGAAGTGCTCATTATGCAGGTTCCAGCCAACGGCAACCGAAGGAAAAAACCCGAAGCGGTTATCGGCACTGAACCGCGAAGAACCGTCTGTTCGTACCGTTCCTTCAATTAAATATTTATTCCGGTAAGAATAATTCAGTTTGGCATAACCTGAGATCAGGGACGAAACATCCCAATCCCCGGAATTGGTTTCTTCCTGTGAATACCCGGCCATGGCAAAGATCATATGATCGCCTACGTTAAGTGTATAATCTGCATTGGCGCCGAGGTAATAATAAGTGCCGCGGGCAGAAGATACGGCCCGCTGCATCGACCAGGTTTGTAATAACTGGCCGGTATAATAATCAAAAAAGTTATAGGTGTTGCGGGTATCGCGGCTGATATCGCTGTTCAACCTGAAGCTGAACTGGCCGCGCAGGTTCAAACCCGGCATTATCCGCCATTTCGGTTGCAGGTTGATACTGGTTTGCCCGCTTTCGAATTTTCGTTGCCCGCCCCTTTCAGCATAGGCTACCGGGTTTACGATATCGACATAACGGCCATAAACCATGCGTCCGTTCTCTTCGGGATATTTTGGCAAAATGGTAGGCGGTACGCGGTAGATGTCTTCCAGCAGGCGGTTACCATTATTTCCCGCAGTACGGTTGGGCGTAAGCGTATTCCGTTTAATAGCCAGCATATCGAGGTTCACCACAAAGTTTTTGCTCAGCGTTACAGAGGTATTGGCCCTGATATTGAAGCGGGAAGTATTGTTGACCGGCAGCATGCCCTTCTGGTATAAATAGTTGCCCGATAAAGCAAAACGCGCAATGCTATTACCGCCGCTAACCGAAATGGTATGGCTTGTTATAGGCGCCCGCTGATCGATCACTTCATCGATCCAGTTGGTATTAGGATACCTCACCGGGTCAACTTTTTCAATGGTCTTTATAATATCGCTGTCGGAAAAGGAAGGTTGTTTACCTGCATTGACCTGGGCTTCGTTGTACATACGCATATACGCAGGCGCATCAACCACTTTTGGCAAACAGCCCGGCGTTTGAATGCCAACATAGCCATCGTAGGTAAGCCCTACCTTGCCGGCAATGCCCCGCTTTGTTGTAACGACAATTACGCCATTGGCGGCCCTGGCGCCGTAAATGGCCGCTGCCGCCGCATCTTTCAACACCGTAACGCTTTGAACCGTCACCGGGTCAATGTGGTTCATATCCATCGGAATGCCGTCAACCAACACCAGCGGGTTCGAATTACCCAGCGTACTGATACCCCTGATCTTTATGGTGGCGGCATCGCCACCCGGCAGGCCGGAGTTTTGCGTAACCTGCAAACCCGTTACACCGCCCTGTAAACTTTGCGACAATGTAGTGATGGGTTTTCCCCTGATATTCGATTCAACGTTCAGTTGGGCAACCGAACTGGCAATATGTTTCTTTTTTTGTTCCGACAAACCAACCACAACGATCTGCTCGAGGTCGGCCACTTCTTCCTTCAGGGAGATATTAAGGGCGTTTTCGCTTTTCGATACCGTAAATTCGGTGGACTTAAAACTCACCCTCGAAAAAACAAGCACATCGTATTTATTGGCCTTTATATTGAAATAGCCATCTGCATCTGTTGTAGTGCTCATTGAAGACCCCTTAACAGTAACCGTAACACCGGCTAGTGCAACCGGCGGCTCATGGGTATCATACACCCGCCCTCTGATGCTCAATAAAGAATCCCTGCGCGTAGCGGCAACCGTTGGTTCTTCCTTTGGGGTAATTACGATCTGGCGGCCGTTGATGGCCCAGGTGAGCCCGGTTTCATTAAGCGCCTGTTTCAGCACATCGGCCACGGGAACGTTTTTTACATTTATATGCACCGTTCTGCTCCTTTCTTTCTTCAGGAGTTTGTCGCGGTAAAAGATCAGGTAGCCGGTTTGTTTTTGTATTTCTTCAAACAATTGGGGTAAGGTGGCATCGCGCAGGTTAAGGTTTACTTTGGTATTCTGCGACCAGGTTTTTGCCGAAACGCTCAGCATACCTATGAACAATAAAAAAACGGTGAACCTGATCTTTAAATACAGTAGTTTTTTTTGTCCCTTGCCGGGACAGGTACAGCAAGTCAGTTTCATACATTAGCGGTTAGTTTAACAATTGGTTGGGTTTCTTATTTTCTTATTACCAGTTTTTGTTCTTTTGGTAAATACATATAGGAAGTGCCAAGGCACACCAGGTTCATAATGTCTTCGATGTTGTTTTGCAGGTCGAGCCGGCCCGAGAATGTTTCATCGCTATGAACAAGTTCGTTCATATTTATATGTGCATCGTAATACCGCGAGATGCGTTTTACGATCTGCACCAGTGGCGCCTGCCTGAAGATAAGGTACCCGTCTTTCCACGAAACATACTCATCGGTTTTAACAGTTGTAACCGCAATATGGCCTGCACCGCTTTGAAAGCTGGCCATATTACCGGGGAAGAGTTTTGTTGCAGGCATTCCCGCCGCGCCGTTGGCGTTTAAGGCCACACTGCCCTTTACAAGCACTACGTTGCTGAATTCATCGTCTTCATAAGCGCTTACATTGAAGCCGGTACCCAACACATTTACGGTAAGGTCTTTTGTTTGAACCGTAAAGGGCCTGCCGGCGTCGTGTTTTACATCAAAATAAGCTTCACCGGTAAGCGCTATCGTTCTTTCATTACCGGTAAATGCGGTAGGGTACTTCAATGAAGAAGCGGTATTCAGCCATACGAGGGTGCCATCGGCGAGTGTTACCTGTACCCTTTTGATTCCCCGCGGAACGGTCAATGTATGCCAGGTTACTTCGGTGATGTTGCCGGCCGATGTATCGTAGGCAACGCGGTTGCCCGACATTTCGGCGAGGTTGAGATCTTCTATTACTGCTCCGTCTACCGTATTGCCAAGCGGTATTTCCTTTCCGCCTGACAGTGTGATGTATGCGCCCGTTCTTTTTGTTGCAGCGGTTGATGCAGGCGGATCTGTTTTTCCGCTTGCAACATCTTTTGCAGGGCCTTTATGCAGCAAGAAAACCCAGCCGGCGCCCAAAGCAAGTATAAGGATGGCGGCAGCGGTAACTTTAACATACCACCGGGTGTATATTCTCCTGACCGGCGGTTGAATGGATTGCATCAAACGCTCCCGCAGCCTGTTGCTGACATCGGCCGGCGCCTGCGCATTCGTTTGCATAGCTTCATTGAACTCAGCCTGCAACTGTTGTAAAAGCACCCGGTTGGCGCCATCCTGTTGAAGCCAGTTCATCAAAGCTTCCACCTGTTCGGGTGTGCAGTTATTATTAAGGTAATCAGCTAAAAGCTGGTCGTGATATTCGTTCGTATCCGGCATATTGCAAGGCTGTGTTATATATAATATCCCGATGTGCGGGTGAAGGGTGGGTTACCTGATAAAAATAGTGGAGATCTCCGATGTGAGCATTAACAAAAGTACAAAGGCAGCCGGGTCATCGCCATATTGTTCGAAGTGCCCGCGGATCTGTTTCATGGCCAGTACCATGTGCTCCTTCACCGTGTTGCGTGAGATACCTAATTCATTTGCAACCTGTTCATAGCTTTTGCCTTCTTCGCGGCAAAGCCTGAAAACCTTTTGGCGTTGGGGCGACAGCTTATTGATGGCAGCCTGTAAAATTTCTTCATACTGCTGCCATAAAATTTTCAGGTCGGCGTCTGCAACCGATTGCGTAAACTGCTGCATAACCTGCAGGCGCAGCGCTTCATCGACCGAGATCTTTTTTAATAATTTAAAAACGCTGTTTCGGCAGATCTTATAGAGGTAGGCTTTAAAGGAAAGTGAGGGATCGATGCGGTCCCTGATCTCCCAGATCTTCAGGAAAACGTCCTGTAAAACATCTTCGGTGATGGCAGGTGATTTAACAAAACGAAGTACATAATGGTAAAGCGCGGCATGGTAATGATTGTACAGTTGAAGGAATGCATCGCTGTCACCCCTTTGCAACCGTTGTATTACACTTTGTTCGTTATATGTACCGGAAGTTGTAGACACTTTAATCAGCGCCTAAAATAAGTATTTTGGGGGAAATGAAGATCACATTGTATCCCCATCCAGGTGCCGGTTAAGATATTTAGCTGTTGCAGATATTTTATCCTTCAATAATTTTTCAACTGTGCCTGTGAAAACAAGTTCACCACCATATTTACCTGCACCCGGCCCCACGTCAATGATCCAGTCGGCCTGTGAAATTATATCGAGGTTATGCTCGATAACGATCAGCGTATTGCCGTGATCTACCAGTTTATTCAGAATGGCCATCAGCCTTTCCGTATCCGACGGATGCAAACCCGTACTTGGTTCATCCAGTACAATGATGTTATTGTTCGATTGCAATTCCCTGGTCAATTTTAGCCGCTGCCGCTCGCCGCCGGAAAAAGTACTAAGCCGCTGTCCCAACGTCATATAGCTTAACCCTAACTCCGTTAACTGCTTAAAATGCGTCAACAATTCCCGCTCCTTAAAAAAGTGCCCGGCTTCTTCAACGGTCAGGTTCAAAACCTCCGCAATGTTTTTCCCATTGAATTTATATTTTAATACGTCCGGATTGAATCCACTGCCATGGCATTCCTCACACGGTTGTTCAATATCATCCATAAACGCCAGATCGATCTTTTCAATACCGAGCCCTTTGCAATTGGGACAGGCGCCCAGGCTGTTATTGCTGAACAACTGAACACTTGTTTTATTGGTTTCGGCAAATAACTTCCTGATCTTATCTGAAATTCCGAGATAGGTCAATAACGTAGCTCTTGAATGACCGGTGATGGCCGATTGATCGATGATATTCACCCCGGGAAACTGAGCAGGCAACACTTTGCTTATGAGGGTGCTTTTTCCTGAGCCGGCAACACCGGTAACAACACACAATACATTAAGCGGAAGGTGTACCGTAAGATCTTTAAGGTTATACAGGTTGGCATTTTCTATTTTGATTGAACCGGTTGCTTTACGAGGGGCTGTATTATACGTTCTCTTTTTAGAAAAATAAGTGCCCGTTTTGCCTTTCGATGTCTTCAGACCATCAAACGTTCCTTCATATACGATCTCGCCGCCATGAATGCCCGATAAGGGGCCCATATCTACAATATGGTCGGCAATCTTTATCAGGTCGGGGTCATGCTCTACTATGAGCACCGTATTCCCCTTCTCCTTTATTTGTTTAATGATCTGCGAAATACTATCCAGGTCCCGGGCATGTAAACCGATACTGGGTTCATCAAAAATGTACAACAGGTCCTCGAGGCTGTTGCCAAAATGTTTTACCATCTTGATGCGTTGCGACTCGCCGCCCGACAGCGTATTGGTTGCGCGGTCAAGCGTCAGGTACTGAAGCCCGATAGTAATTACGTTGCCCAGTTTCTTTTTCAGTTCATTTAAGATGGTCTCGTACGGCGCAGCAGAAAGCGATTGTATGAACGACAGCAGTTCGTCAACCGATAGTGATGTACACTCGGCAATATCTTTCCCGTTTATCTTACATGAAAGCACTCTTTTGTTAAGCCGTTTGCCATTGCATTCGGGGCAGGTGCCCGATACAATTATCTTCTGCAGGTCTTTCTTTCTTAAAGTATGTTCTTTCGATTCCTTTTTAAGAAAATCGTTTTCGATACGGGGCAGCAGCCCGATGTATTTCATCGTTTTTCCCCATGACGGGCCGGGGTTGGGCGGCTTATGCTCTGCTGCGTTAAGCAACAGTTGCCACTCCTTTTTTGTATAGTGCTTAAGCTTTTTATCGTTATCGAAATAACCCGATCTGGCATACCTGATCCACCGGTATCCACCGGGTTGAAATGTAGGAAACAGGATGGCCCCTTCATTCAGTGATCTGTTCTTATCAAGAAGTTTATCAAGATCGATGGTGCTGGTAAAACCAAGCCCTTCGCATACCGGGCACATGCCCTGCGGATGATTGAAAGAAAAAATGTTCGAGTATCCCACAAAAGGCTTACCCATTCTTGAGAACAACAATCTCAATGAAGCATAGATATCGGTAGCGGTGCCAACCGTAGAGCGCGCATTTCCGCCGAGCCTTTTCTGGTTGATGATAACCGGCACATTGAGGTGTTCGATCCTGTCAACATCTGCGATCCCGAACTGGTGCAACCGGTTGCGCACAAAACTATTTTGCGTTTCGTTTATCTGCCGCTGCGCTTCTGCCCCAATTGTTTCAAATACCAACGATGACTTTCCTGAGCCCGATACACCGGTAAAAACCGTTATCCGGTTCTTCGGAATTTCCAGGGAAATGTTTTTCAGGTTATTCTGGCGGGCGCCGGTTATTTTGATAGTTCTCATATCGCATATATTTAACAGGATTAATATTTCGTGCGTTACTTCCGGTTCTGTATATATGCAATACCTGTTCCTATGTAAAAAAAAAGTGCCCGGGATGGGGGCAACGGAGGGTTCGCCAAAACCGGCGGAACAGACGGGCAGACCGGGCCTGGCAGACCTCAGGTTACTGTCGCATAAATATAAACATCCGTAAAACTACATCTTAACGGCAAACCCGCCGGATGGCGGATTTGTCGCTTTTTAACAGATAGGTATGCTTACAGAAGGCATACCGGGCCAATTGGGTTCCGGCGTAAAAGAAAAACTTTTCTGCTAAAAACAAACAGTCGTTGGTTTCACAAACGTATTTTTCAACATCGATCCACCGGCATGTTACGCTTTTAGCCCCGGCAATAGCGACATATTACAGGAAAACCACTAATTAAGAGTTTCTTTTACACTTTAACTGCCTGCATGCTGTAATTTTTGAATGTGTTTTATAATTTTGCGGAATTATGGATAGAAAGGTAATATTCAATTTTAAGCAGCACATCGAAACAAAGCAGGAAGATATCTGTATCTTTTTGCCTATTGAGGAGATACCAAAGCAAGGTCATAGTGTCAGTTTCAATTACAAATTAGCTGAAGACCTCGACAATACGACATGCGTGGCTTCAGAGATCCGGTACAATTACTTTAAAGGTGGGTTAGATTGTATTGTTGTGTATTTAAAAGCAGCAGAAGTAAGGGAATTCGCTTGAAAAACGGCTGAATAGCCTTCATTTAGCCCGAGATATTCTTAAAAAACGATTGCAGGTTGTCAATGGATACTATTCCTGGCAACCTGCTGTTTTTTTTATATACCCTGCTGTTCTTTTATAGCTGCGCACCGGTTGGTGTAAAGCCTTCGGTGAGCTTACGCCAACCCTTTCTGAAAAGCATATTTCACCAGGCCGGCCACGTTCTTCACGCCCAGTTTGGCAATGAGGTTCTTGCGATGGGTATTGACGGTGTACTGGCTGATGAAAAGTTTTTCGGCTATCTCGGGCGTGGTAAATTCGGCAGCTATGTATTTAAGTATCTCTTTTTCGCGCTTGCTGAGCGTGGGCTCGTTGCTTTTTTCGGTACCGGGATTGAAAACGCTGTTGGTGTATTTTTCCATGATCTCTTTTGAAAAATAATTACTGCCGCCATGAATGGAATGAATGGCCTTCAGTAATTCGCTCTTTTCGGCATTCTTCAACAGGTAGCCGTTCGCCTTGCTGTTGGTGAGCTTAACGATCATGTCGGGTTCGCTGTAGGTGCTCAGCACCAGTGTTTTTATATGGGGATACTGTTTCCTGATCGCATTGTTCAGCACAATACCGCCCATGCCGGGCATGCTGATGTCTGTAACCACAATATCCACTTCATGGCGCTTCAGCAGGTCGAGCACTTCATTTCCGTTGAGGGCAAGCCCCACTACATGAATATCGTTTTCGGAAGCCAGCAACGCGTGCAGTCCTTCCAGGAACATGGCGTGATCATCAGCAAGCACAATACGTATATTCTTGTTCATTTTTTCCAGATCGTTTAATAATTTGATGCGGGAACAGGTTGTGTTTCCTGTTCCTGTACAGGAATGTCGATATTTACAATGGTTCCCCTGCCCTTATGCGATTCAATATGCAGCGTACCATTTATTTGATTTACCCGGGTTTGTATATTGGTAAGCCCCTGGCCGAACGACAGCTTCGACCGGTCGAAACCTTTACCGTTGTCCTCCACCATCAGGTTTACGGTAGCATCATCATTGCGGGTGAACTGAATCTCCACCGAACCGGCTTCGGCATGTTTAACGATGTTGGTCACCAGTTCCTGAACAATACGGTACACTTCTATTTTCAGTGCGTTTGGCAACTGGTTAAGCCATTCTTCGGGATGGCAGATAAGATCGATCCGGAGCCCGCTGTTCTCGGCCAGCTGCGCCAGTTGACCGCGCAACAGATCGATGAATGCGGTATCGAGCACCCTCGGCGGGTTCAGGTTGTGCGAAATGTTCCGCACTTCTCCATAAACAACATCTACGTTCTTTATTACCTTTTGCAACCCGGCATCGCCGGCATGCGTTTCTGCAATTTTTACCAGGTGAAGTTTGATGCCTGCAAGCGAACCCGCCACGCCGTCGTGCAATTCGCGCGCTATCCGCCGGCGTTCATTCTCCCGTCCTTCCATATTCGCCTTTATGGTCCTGATCTCCTGCCCGTGAATGAGCTCGAGTATATGCTGCCGGTTCACTTCTTCGGTTTTGGCGGCCAACAGCAGGTTGCTCTGCATGCGCTGCCGGTAAAAGATCAGCAGCGTTACCGACAACACCAGCAGCAGCGAGGCAATAATGATAATGCTGTTCCTGATAACGGCCTGCCGGTTGAACGCGGCCCGCTGTTGCTGCAGTTTAAGCGCCTGAAGCTCTTTATCCTGCTTCAACAGGGTTATCTGCCGCTCCTTCTTGTCGGCCTCATATTTGGCCAGCAGGTCTTCCAGTTGTTTATGCTTTTCAATATTTTCAATGCTGTCCTGTAAATGCCTGTGTTTGGTAAAATACCGGTACGCCTGTTTATACTGCCCCGCCTGTTCATAGGCAAAGGCCAGGTTGGCATAAATGTAATGTGTATTCGGGTAGGCGATGCGGCGTGCAGGCGCCAGCGCCTCCATAAAGTGATTGATGGCCATGGCGGTATTGCCGAGGTTAAGGTAGGCCAGCCCCATGCGATTATGCGTTTCGATCAGGTCGGCGGGAGCGCCGGAATGCCTGAGCAGGCGCAACAGCGATTCCGATACTTTCAACACCTCGCCATCCCGCTCCTGGTTCCAGTAAACCGAAGCCACGCCGTTCAATGCGGCAATTACGCCTGCAGCGTCATTGCGCGACCGGCAAATGGCGGCGCTTTCCCGGTACAGCTGCAATGCCTTATCGAGCTTTCCCAGCCCTGTATGCGCTTTGGCCATATTCAATAGAAGAACAGCCCGCTGTTCCGCATCGGGGTGCAGCTTCAGCCCGTTCTCATATTGCGCAACGGCCTTATCGTAATGCCGTTGTTTATCGTACAGGTTTCCGATGTTATTACTAAGTGAAATGACCTCGTGTATGAGCTTCCGTTCACTGGCCAGCGCCAGCGCGCGGGAATAACAATGCAGCGCTTTATCGTTCTCGTTAAGCAGGTAATGAACGGCGCCGGTTTCCCGCAGGCTGCGGCATTCATACAACGTATCGGCACAGGCCCTGAAAACGCCGGTGGCTGCCTGCAGGCAGCGGAGCGCTGTATCGAGCCGGCCGGCATGCCTTCCGGCTTTGCCCAGGTAATAATTGCATTTACCTGCATTGAAAGACCCCGGTTGCTGCGTTGCCAGCAGCCGGGTGGCTATATCAATTACAATTTCAGGGGCGGTGGCAACCTTTTGCTCGCAAATGGCAAACAGGCTGTCGGCAACCGTGTTGCGTAAAGAGGAAGTTTGACCAGTTGAAGGAAACCATGCAGCCGCTGCGATTATAAATACGAGGATCTTCGACAATGACAAAACGTTTGAATAGTATAACGCCCGAATGACCGCATTAGCGCATGTAAAATATACATTTTTTGCCGGCGGTGATCTTCTGCCGCCCGTTATACATGAAAAGCATTCAGATAAACAGGGATTATCTTACAATACGTTTTCAATTTCGCGTTTTAATCTTTCTTTTTCTTTGGCCACCGGAAGCGCCAGCGGGGAGGCAATGCCAAGGGTAAGTATATTTTTGTCGAGTTGTGTACTATTGCCGGCGGCCACCGCGATGCTGATGGCGCTGATGCGGTCTTTTACCAGCTGCTTTCCGAGGTCATCGGCGGCTACCTGCGACAGAACGCCCGGCAGCAACCCGATGGTGCGCAGCACATCCCAACGGGCCTGTTCGGGGAATGCCTCTGCATTCAACAAAAGAGTGATCTGGAACTGCAGTACCTTTTCCAGCTCGGCTTCCACGTTCCTGGCAGCACGTTTCAGTTCCAGTACGCCTACCGCTTTTTGATCGCCGGGCGCCATCAACTGCCTGAGACTGGTTTCGGGTTCCAGAATGGTGAAAGCCACCACTTCGCCGGCAGGCACAAATGAGATCTCCGATTTCGTATACGTATCGGGCACGCCCCATACCAGCAGCATCTGGCCGGGGGTATTTTCCTGCATCCGAAGAATACAGCCCCGTACCACATGGCCGCTACGCAATGATAATTCCAGTTTGGGCAAACCGGAATTATCATCTGATTGTTCCGCCAGTTTAGCCAGTTCTGCAAACCAGGCGCTGAAGCTTTTTAGCGGTAACGTTTTTAAATGATCGATATTCATTACAGTAATGTTTCAACGTAACCGGCGATCTGTGAATCTGTTTGTGAACTGAAGCTGTCTCCTGCCAGTTGAACGGTGAGGAACAACGTTGCATCTTTCAGTTCCATGGATACATTGTCGCGATTATCGGTATTGGTAAGATTTATTGCGCTCATCTTCTCTTTCAGCGCTTCCTTTCCCATATCGTCGGTGCAGATCTTCTTTACGAACGATTCGAGGTCGCCGAATACGATCTCGAGGCGGCTGAGCGGATAGGTATCAAAAGCAGTGAACGTATTCCAGTCGATATTCACTTTAATAGGGTAACCGGCCAGGTTATTCAGTTTCGATTCAAATGCCGGAAGCGAATCTGTTTTAATGCTTTCAGCGAGGCGTTTTTCTGCTAATCCCATAGTGTACTTGCTTTTAAAAGTTTGAATTTGTGATATCGCAAAGGTAGCAGGCTGCCCTTTGCCGGTCAATCGCCTGTTACAGCGATTTTGAGATATACTTAGAAATAGGGATGCGCAGCGGTCAGTCTTCACACATGTCGTTCATGTAATTTTGCACATCGAACACCATTATATCAATCTCCTGCACCACCCACCAGCTCATGCCTTCCCCATCGTTCTGCTGAACGGCCTGCGCCAGCGCATTTCTCTTTTTAATGATCTCGTTCATACCGCCCTGTCCGCCAGATGAGGACGGCAGCCAGTTGTGCAGTTTGATCAGTTCATCGAGGTGAGCCAATAATTTCGCGATCTCATCCGGGGGGTACGTTTGCCCTTTCGGAAGCTGTTCGAATTGCGCTTTGACAGCATCGGCATGGGTATTCAATGTAGCAAGATGATGATATTTAAACCATTCCCAGTTGTAGGGGCCATCCCAGTCAGGCTGATCTGCAGGTGGCAGATCGTTGTTTATTTCCATAGTAACTTTATTTTATCATTTTGAGGCCGGCTTTCACCGGCAGGCATCAATTCGTTGTCAATAACTGCCATTCTCCGAAGCAAACCGATTGCCCCGCAGCATGTATACTGCATTCCATCTCCTGCCCGGCAGCGTCGATCACATTCATTGAGAGATGCAAAGGCACTGCTTCATCACCGGCGGTAAGCGACATCGCCACATCATACAATTCATGATAGTTCAGCAGAATGGTGAGGTAAAAATAGTGGTCTTCATCCACACGTTTAAAAAGGCGCAGGCGCTGCGGCAGGAACCAGTGCACGGGCGTTGCCAGCGCAGTGACAGACCGGTCGAAACAATTGCAATTCACATCGGTGATCGTAACGGAATGGCGTAGGTGGCCCAAACCTGTAAGGGTTATCTTCCATAAAAACCGTTTCTCTTGTATGCGTCGTTTCCGCAGCAACCGTTCCGAAGTTCTTATTTCATTTATCAAAGACGTAAAAGCAGCAGCCGGGTACCCCGGCAGTAGTTGTTGGCGCAGTTTATCTTCATAAGCATCCTGTTGTTCCTGCGGCAATGCAACATGCGCCACTTTGCGGTAATAGAAAAGCATTACATTCCCGCTGTAAAGATTAACGTGCCCATCGAAACCAATGTCGAGGTCGATACCGGCCAGGCGGCGGGCATAACCCATACCTGCTGCCCCGGCGAGGGTATCTGGCGTGAGCATGAATTTTTCGAACGGGAAAGGGAACGCATCGGAATAGTACCGGCCATCGACAGGCGAATACCACGACAGGTAAAGAGTATCGGTATGCATGGGTATATATACCGGGCTGCCGAACAACATATGCCGCTCCCTGTGCAACCGGCCCGAAAGCCCCAGCGTCATCAGTTCCTCCTGTGAATAATATTCGTATTGAAGATCTTTCAGATCGAGGTTAACGCTTCTTCCATTGACCGTGTTTACGAACGATACCCTGGCGGGTACTATGGGCAGGTCGTTATCGTGATAAATATGCAGGTGCATGCGCACATAGTTGCGGTATTGCCGCCGCAGCCTGTAATGACAGCGCCAGTATCGTATAGATAATATCAGCACCGGCGTTGCGGCACAAACTGACAGCCATGCCGCAAAAAGCGGCTTATTGAAAGCGCCGCCTTTTTTCAGTTGCGCCAGTTGCCAGGCGCCTATAAGGATAAACCAGAGAGCTGACAGCATAACCACAAATGCCGTAACAGAGATGCGCACATGCTTCGTATTTCCACCATTAGGTGTGGCATGCCGCAGCCCCTGGTAATAAAAAGAAACCACCCAGGCAATGACAATATCCAGTGCCAGGGCGGCGAACACCGATATACCGGCAACGATCAGCCATTGCAGTAAGGTTATCACCGCAAACGTTATCAAAGCGGCCATCCTCAGCCAAAACCTTTCCAGGTTAAAATCCAGTATATACCGGCAGCGTTCTATTTCGTATTCATTCAACATGTACTGTTTGAGCGGCCTGCCTGCCCTGCATTTTCGATTGGTCAACAGGCTTTTTTGAGCACATGCAAAGTTGTATATTAAAAAACAGCCCTGCATCCATATAACCGGGTAAAACAAAAAATCACCATTTGTAGGTATGCCGGATGATCTTAAAACGGCAACCGGCCTCAATGAACGCAGGTGTGAATCGGGTTAAGCCTGTAAATTTGATATAGCGAACCTTTTCCGTTGCAAAACTTTTTGTTTGCCACAATGGGTTGTCTGGCTTTCAAATGACATCCGGGGCCTTATTGCAAAATCAACATCCTGCCTGATCCAAAATTACAGTTTTATTAAATTGAGAAAATAAACATCGTTTTCACGGAGTTCCAGTTCCTTCGAAAAAGGTATCCCGTTCTTAACAGTAATGATCTCTTTATAAACCGGCGAACCGTCATTCTGCCTTTTGATCTGCTCAACCTGTTGCCGTGTAAGCTGCGCCGGTTTTCCCATCGAGAGATAAGTTGAATAAGCATCATTACTGCGGTAACCCACCTTAAAAATTTCAAGGGCATACAAACCATCAGGCACCTGTGCAATGTTGATCTTTAATTTTCCTTTTGACCCCGAAGGCAGGTCCTGTGCATAATATTTCTGGTTGTGAACGGAATCGCCCGGATGGGTGTTTGTAAAATCCCAAACCAACGCCTGGATATTGCCGGATGAATCTTTGCAGATCCACGACGACGAATCCCTGTTCGCCAGCTCAATATTTCCCAGGCGGTTCAGGAATTGGTACGAATAAAAAACGGGCTTATTAATGCCTTGGGTGTTCAACATTCCAAAACCGCCATGAAAAGGTTCGAAACGAGGGCCCGGTTCTTCAAAGACATCAGTGAACACCCAATACGACATAGAATTGGCTGCATTACCAACCTGCTTCAATTTTTGCAAAACATACGCAGCTTCATGATAGCTGTCATGAATCGGATCGGATGGCGTATAAGAAGCACTCCATTCGGTGTAATGCAATTCCAGGTCCGGCATTGTTGATGCTGCGATCTCTTTCCTCGACTGAAGCACATCGCCGCTAAGGCTCATTGGGTTCTTATCGAGCACGGTTCCGCCCTGCCCGTATTCATCGAGGAATCCCTGCTTCACACCATAAGCATGCGTGCTGATAAAATCTATAGGAACATTGTTCTTGTGGCAAAACCCGATCATTTCAGGCTCCCATGCTGCGCCGGCGGTTCCCGGGCCGCCAACACGGTATTCGGGGTTCACGATTTTAACTGCCCCGGCAGTGTACTTATACAATTTGAAATAGTCCTGTTGTGTTCCCGTCCAGAACCCGGGAGAAAGGTTCGGTTCATTCCATACTTCAAAATACCAGGTCTTTACTTCTTCGGCGCCATAGCGTTCTGTAAAATGCTCCGTGAGATTTTTGATCAGTGCCGCCCACTTATCATAATCCTTTGGCGGGGTAACATTGCCCCGCCACCAGAAAATGGTTTGACTACCGCTTGCCAGCGCACTGGGCATGAATCCCAATTCAACAAACGGCTTCATGCCGATGCTATGCAAAAAATCAAACAAAGGATCGATGTACATGTAATTGTATTGTGGGTTTCCCTTGCTGTCTTCTTTATAAACGGCCATATCATCGGTAAGCAATCCATGCATCCTGATGTATTTGAAGCCGCATTCTTTTCTTACATAAGCCAATTGTTGCTGCCAGTCGGCCCTTAACCCCTCATTGGCTCTTCCTGCGCCCACGCACTCTTTGAAGAAAGTATTCAGGGTACCGGCTGTATTTTTGAAATCCACATTGATGATCCGCTCCTGAACGGAAGGCCTGGCCTGTTTTAAAGCCTTACTTTTTCCTGAAGTTTGTGCATTTAGTTTTTCCCTCATAAAGGGCAACAAGATCACTAATAATAAAAATCGTTTATTCATCATTAATTGTATTTTTTCCTCCTGCGATAAGTGCATCCCCGGTATGGGAAGATTCGGCGCCGGTAACGCAGCATGCCGGTGTATTCACCTTTCCGGTCACCAATGGCAACGATCCTGGTTTTCTCATTATATCTGATGGGAATGAGGAAAAAGCGATGGAGACCCTGCCAATAAGTCATTAATTGCAAAAGCACAGCAATAGCTGACAGGTAGCACGATTTTTTTCATATACACCAATCTTTTGATGAAACCAGTTGCTGTAAAACTATTGAAGGGCAGATGAAAACAGGGGGCCCGGTTGTTTCAGATTAGGGACCGCAATGATGTGGGGAATTAATTTAGAGCCATATATATTAACCGTTTAAGCATCCTGAGAATAATAACAGGCGCTCACAACCTTCATACAATGTCAATGCAGAACCGCCCAAAAGATGTATACAGGTATATAGCAAAACAAATCGGTTGCTGACGGAATGACCGGCAACTGTTACCGGCTGTCTGCCGGGCTGTGCGAGGTACGATTTTTTTGTGTAAAAAAGGGCGCACCGGCCCATTGAGCCGATGCCATAAACTACAATCGTACATACTTAAAAATACATTTTATGGCTACACAAAAGTTAACAGGAAAAAGAGTGGCGATCATTACAGAAAACGGTTTTGAAGAGGTTGAACTTACGCAGCCACTGCAGGCATTGAAGGAGGCAGGCGTCAATGCGCAGATCGTTTCGCCGCAACAGGACAAAGTGAAAGCCTGGGACCACGATCACTGGTCGATAGAGCTTCCGGTTGACGTACAGATCGACAACGCCAATCCGGATGATTATGATGCGCTGGTTGTTCCCGGTGGCGTAATGAATCCCGATACAGCAAGGGCCAATGAAAAATGCGTTGCATTTGTAAAGCATTTCCTCGATAAAGGCAAACCCGTTGCCGCTATTTGCCACGGCCCGCAATTATTGATAGAAACAGGTCTGTTAAAAGGGCGCACCATGACCTCGTATGCTTCCATTAAAACGGACCTGGTAAACGCCGGGGTGAATTGGGTTGATAAAGAAGTGGTGGTAGACAATGGCCTTGTAACGAGCCGCAGCCCCAAAGACCTGGAAGCATTCAACAGAAAAATGCTGGAAGAGATCGGTGAAGGAGTGCATGAACATGCCTAAACATCAAATTATACTTGTTGTAACTTTTAATATGCCAGGCGCATTCGTGCTGCCTGGCATAATCTTTTTGACCAGTATTAAAAAAATATATGATCCCGAACAAACGTGAAGAAGATATAAAAAGAGAAGAGCAGGAAACCGCCTTCGATAATGGCCAGTCGCCTGAATCGGTGAAAAAGAACCCCGATCCACGGGCCAATGAAAATCTGCCTGAAAAGGAAAAGAAAAAAGATAACCCTGAAGCTACCACGGGCCCCGGAAGTGAGGTTACCGATGGGGAAGACGGATAGCGAAGCCTGCATTATCAACCAATAACCCGCTTTTTAATTTGAGCACAACAGCCTTTATCTTTCAAAGATAAGGGCTAACGTTGTTTACAGGCTTTCGGCCATGAACAGACCGGAATAGTAAAAGGAATGTTATAAAAAGATAATGGAACCCGCTGCCCTGAAACAATCGATGTTGTTGAGCAAAGAAGGGTGTTAAAGAAGTAATAAATACGGCGATAAAACATACCGGACATGCATGTGTAAACCGTTTTAATTGTAAACTTGAAGAATTAAACCATCTTATATGAAAAAATGTTTACACCTGATCCTGCCCGTAACCTGCATTTCGCTGCTACTCACTACATCGTGTAAAAAAGATCATACCGAACAGCCGCCGCCGCCGGTTACCGCAACGTTCTCCATGAAGGATACGCTGATTATTGAATCGAAATACGCCACTCAGTTCCCCGACATTTACAATAAATACAACGGCAAAACGTATACTGTAAATTCCGATAACCTGAAATTATATGTTCTGGAAAAAATAAATGATGATGTTGTATTTTACTTCGAAGACCTTTCTTCCGGTATACAGAAACCGTCTTTTCATATAACGATAAAAGATACCGACTTCAGTTCGCTGTTACCTGAATACAACCTGGCAGATACTGCACACGTAGAAGTTAGTTGTTATCAGCAGTTCACCGACACAACCAAGGCATATCGCACAAATGAAAAAGTTAAAAGCGGTACATTAAAGATCAGCTATAACAACAAATACAAAACTGCATCGGGAGCAATCATCAACCTCAGCACCCCCATTGACTTTTATGTGCCCGACGATCCCCAACCCAACAGGATCTTGCCCGGTGTGCTTATCCTGGAAGGCGGTTCAACGCGTACCGTATCGTTGAAGTTCGATTCTGTAAGGAGTGATGATCTGTAAAAAAGCCAGGCATTTTTAAATATCAAAACTCATCATCGAAGGTGTGTCCCCCGGTCCATTCAAGGCCCTGCGCAAGACAATATTTTTTTTCGGCCCCATCTTCCTGAAAGAAAGTACCAAGGCTCGTATGAATGAACAGCCCGTTTTCAAAAGTAATGATGGTAACCGCCCAGGGTTTTAAGCCGTCATCACTTTCCGATATTACATAAACCGACTGGCCGTTGCCAGCTAGCGCACGCTTTGCCACCAGCGATACATACATCTCGTTTCTGCAGAATATTGAACCCGGCACCAGCTTCTCAGCATACGTTTTAACCGGCTCGTTCGTATACTGTTGCGGGCAGCACGGAAATTCGGCTGCGGTATACCAGTTACGCTGAGCGGCATTGGGGGTTTTTGCCATTATTATATCCATAGATAATACAATTAAGCTTACTATTTACAATAGTAAGTATTCATACGAAATCTTCAAAGAACAAATAGGCATTGCCGTAAACGTAATGGAGGGGCATAAAATATTCCGCTAACCGCAGTTCAACACTGGCATCATACAGACCTGCCACCATTTTGCGTTTTTTTTACGCATAAAACTTGCATATCTCGAAATGCCTGTTTATATTTGCGTATAATTAACGCAAAAAGACAATTAACCGGCTAACCCGGATAAAAGCAACGGGATCATCCATAGCTCCTGTTCGCATATAAAGCATTATTACAACACATAAGACGGTGCTGATAAAACCGTGCTGCGGCACGGACAGACCCCTCTGTGTTCAACCAAAAAAGTTTACCGCCATGAATGCATTGATCTGCAAAATAAACAAGGCAAATAAGATAGAAGAGGTGTTGAACCTGGCGCATTTTAAAACGGAGTTCAATGCTATCGTTAAGCAGATCCACCCCGATTACTGTACAGATGCGGGCGCCGTGGAAGCAACTGCAAAAATGAATATCTGGAAGCACCAGTATGAGAACGGGAAGCCGTTTACAGATGACGCAGGTGTTTTCAAAACGAATGGGTATTGGGCCCATTTTTCATCTGCCCTGCCCAACCTGACGGTATCGGTTAACAATTACAATAAGTTTCAACAACTGCGGTCCGACGCAGATGTACATTTCAGAAAATATCTGCCAAAAGAATGCCGCAGGCAGACGGATGGTGCTTTCCGGTTTCTTTTTGAAAAAAGGGCCATTCCATTATCAGGATTGCAACTGCCGCAGGAACATGTAAACTGGGTACTGAACAGGTTGCTGGAATACATTGCCTACCTGTCGCAAAGTGGTTTTGTTCATGGCGGCCTTAACCCCGAATCGGTTTTTATCGTTCCGGAAGATCATGGCATACAGGTGGTTTCGTTTTACCACCTCGCAAAGAAAAACAGCAGCATCCACACCGTATCAGGCCGGTATATGAACTGGTATCCGGCGCAGGTATTAAAAACGAAAATAGCGTCACCGGTAACCGACCTCGAGTGTGCCAAACGCATAGCAGCTTACCTGTTAGGCGATGCTTCGGGCAATGCGGTAAAATTCAGAAAAACGCACAACGAAGACTTTATCAATTTCTTACTTACCCGGCATGATGATGCGTACCAGTGTTTAACCCAATACCGGCAATTGTTACGCAGGAATTTTAAAACAGGATTTTATTCATTAACCATATAAAACAAATATTATGGGAAATTCAAGATGGTCGAATGATGCTTATAAACATTTACGGGCCAGTTATTCAAACAAATCAACCGCCCAGGTTTTCACCAGCAGAAGTATCGATAAAGATATGTCGCCCCGGGGTGTACAGTTTCGCGAAAGCCGCGATTCTGACGCGCATCCCGAAAGCCTGGCAATAGGCGTTTTTCTCGATGAAACCGGCAGCATGGGTTCCATTCCCGATATACTGGTGCGTCACAAACTGGGCGAGCTCATGAACACCCTCATTGCGCATGGTGTACCCGACGCACAGGTATTGTTTGGCGGCATCGGGGATCACTATGCAGACCACAGTCCGTTACAGGTAGGCCAGTTCGAGTCGGGCACCGACGAACTGAACCAATGGCTTACAAAGATCTTCCTCGAGGGCGGCGGCGGCGGGCAGAGTATGGAATCGTACGCCCTGGCATGGCTGTTTTTTGCCCGGCATACCTCCATTGATTGCTTCGAGAAAAGAAACCAGAAAGGCTTTTTGTTTACCATTGGCGACGAAGGCGTACATAAAGCACTGGAAAGAGATTTTCTTACCGATCTGTTGGGCTACCCTTTTTATGAAGATATACCGGCAGAACAATTACTGGCCGAAGCGCAAAGGATGTATCATGTTTTCCATTTGCATGTAACCGAAACATCTACCGGCAGCTCACGCGGCATCACAGATGGATGGAGAAAACTGCTGCAGGAAAGACTGATCCTCGTTGAAGATTATAATAACATAGCAGAAATAATTGCCTCCACCGTAGCCGTGGTAATGGGCGCCGATCTGAAAGAAGTGGTAGCGGCCTTCGATACAACTACAGCCAAACAGGTATCGAATGCACTGGTACAA
Source organism: Niastella populi (assembly GCF_002078015.1). Taxonomy (GTDB): domain Bacteria; phylum Bacteroidota; class Bacteroidia; order Chitinophagales; family Chitinophagaceae; genus Niastella; species Niastella populi. Next base: position 155,660 of record NZ_LWBP01000100.1, read on the forward strand.
ATAAGTAATGGGGTAATAACCGGCAAACAGTCAGGCATCGTTTCTTTATAAAACAGCATGTACATGAGCAAAACAAGCATTGTTACAGGGCTTTTCTTTGGCGATGAAGGGAAAGGAATGACAACAGCCTTCCTTTCATCGCCCCAAAGCCTGGTGGTTCGATTTTCGGGCGGACACAATGCCGGGCATACCGTTGAAACCAACCGGTACCGGCATATTTTCTCCAGTTTTGGAGCCGGCACTTTGCATGGCGCCCATACCTACTGGAGCGAGTACTGCACCTTTTGTCCGAAATCTTTTTTCAATGAACGCCAGGCGCTGGTGCAAAACGGATACAATCCTGTTCATTTTATTCATCCGTTAGCTATAATAACCACACCATTCGATTACGAACATAACCACCGGCTTGAGTCGGTTAACAACCATGGCTCGGTAGGTGTGGGCCTCGGCGCTACCATTGCACGTCATACGCAAACGCCATTTAAGCTGTTTGCGATCGATTTACAATACCGGCCCCTGTTGTTACAGAAACTGAAGCAAATAGCAGATTATTACAGGGCGGTTAATGTAAATGAAAAGATCGATGAATTTTTATGGTATATCGATCAATGCGATGTTTCCATTTCAACCCTTACCGGTATCAGGAACAGGTATGAGCATATTATTTTCGAAGGGGCGCAGGGCATCATGCTCGATATGGATTTCGGGTTCTTCCCCAATGTAACCCGCAGTAATACCACTTCGAAAAATGCCATGGACATTATTCAAAAAGAGAACCTGCCATTACCGGATATCTATTATGTGATGCGTGCCTACTTAACAAGGCATGGTAACGGGTATATGCCCAATGAAACCGCTGAACTTTGTTTTGAAGATAAAACCAATATTACCCATCCCTGGCAGGGGAAGTTCAGGCAGGGATACCATTCAACCGGTTTATTGCAGCACGCATTACAACTCGATGCTGTTTATACCGGAAATGACGTGAGCAGGAAAAAGCTCGTCATTACCTGCGTTGATCAAACCGGCGATATGGTTTATATTGATAATAAGCAGGTCCCTTTATTTAATTTTCTGCAAACACCGTTACCGGTATCGGAATTTTATGTCAACCGATCGCCCAAAACGGGAGCGTTGGAGCAGGTAAGCCGGCGGATGATGGTTGATACTTAAACAACACAACCAGATAATTACATCATTGTTTTTTGCTTATTTAAGCGGCTGCTGATAGTACAGGGGGCCACCAGTATGCAATTGGTAGGTGTTCCCTTTTGTTGAAGCCCGGTTTTATCAAAAGATTGCCTGAGCGATAAAGTCTGACTGCTCAATATTTTGATGGCCAGTTCATTTACAGTGGCCTTGTTCAAAGGATCTGCCGTATTGTTCGCCTCTTTCAACCTGTAACAGTTTGCATTTACTACAAACAAGATCGGCAGCACAAGGTGAATTTTTTTCCTTTTGCAATAGGCGATATATTGCTTATCCCAGATCTTCAGCGGATCAGCAAGCAGGCTTTCAATACGTTTTTTATAAACAGAGTTTAAATCGCCTGAAATAAATGTAGACATCGATTTGGAAGAAAAACTGACTTCGAGAAAATGAATTCCGGTATAACAACTGTCTACAAAATTTTCTGAGTAGAACTGATGTTGAATATAAGTTGCCAGGGCGGTGTCAGCAGGCCCAACCGTTTGCTTTTTCTGAGCCATGGAGGCTACGGCAATTAAATTCAAAACAAAGAACAAATAAACTTTCATGAAGTGCTATTAGGGTTAAAGATTTTCATATATGCTTCGTTAGCGTTAACTAACGGGCAAACAGGAATTGGAAATTGTATCGGACAACCTCAATAGCAAAAATGCAGCCATTTTTAAAAAAGCGCTGTAGAACACCCGCTTACTTATACATTAACGACAACCGCCCGGCGCCAAACCAGTAACTTTACGATGGGGATTTTACGAATAGGATAACAAATCACAGCCCGGGCCCGGCGACAAACATGAACACTATGCTATTTACTGAACTGCAGGCTACACATGTAGCAGCAATCTGCAGCTGTGCAAATGTGACAATTACAGGGGGTGAAAATGCTATTGTGTAATTACCATACCTCCTGCCGGCTGCATTTCTATTTCGCAGCTGCCGTTTTTGGGAATTTCAATTTCTTTTAAATAGGTAACTTTGCTTTTGTTATCGTTGTAAAGTTTAACTTTCTTACCTGCCAACATGGGAAGATCTACTTTTAGTTTGACCGGCTCTTTAATTGCATTTACACCAGCGATATACCAACGGTCGTTGCTTCGCCGGGCAATTACACAAAACCTGCCGGGATAACCATCAATAAAAACAGTTTCGTTCCAGGTAGTAGGCACCTGCTTCATAAAATCAATTTCAAACGACGGCGCACCGGTTAAATTATCAGGCGTTAACGCAAACATTTGTATCGGATTCTGAAACAAAATAGCTGTCGCCAATTGAAAGGCATCTGTAGTTAAACGTTCATTCCTTTCCCGGTTGCTTTTAACCAGGTATTTATTAAGAAAGGTTCCGCCAAATTCCATACTTCCTACCGTATTTCTGATGAACGGGTGCATACTGGCGTTATAAGCTTCCGATTCACGCACGCTTTGTAGAAACACGAGCATTTCTGATGCCATAACGGCCTCACTACCTACAAAGTTTGGATACATTCGCTCCCAGCCCCTCGGCAACGTAGTTCCATGAAAAAAGATCATCAGGCCATAGTCATTTGCATCGGAAAGAACATCTTCATACAGGCGCATCGTCTCCTGCTTGTCGCCACCCCAAAAATCGACTTTTAAACCTTTCACCCCTATTTCCCGCAGCCATTTCATTTCCTTCTTTCTTTCAACCGACGTATTCATTTTATTCCTTGGTCCCTGGGGCGCATCATTAAATGCGCCATTGGAATTATACCATAAAAGCACATCGACGCCTTTTGACTGTGCATACTTAACAAGCTCATGCAGCCTTTCTTTGCCGAGGTTCGCATCCCATAAAGCATCTACTAAAATATACTCATATTTTAAAGATGCAGCCAGATCGATGAACTTAACCTGGTCATCGTAGTTCATGCTGTTGTCCTGCCAAACGATCCAGCTCCATGTACCCCGTCCGTACTTATACTTTTGCGAAGGCAGATACAGCGGTTCCACCACATCAAAAGGTATAGTGGTTTCAACGATCGGTTTAAGATTATTGCCCACCGTTATTGTTCGCCATGGCGTAACGCCGGGCAATGATATGGCGGCCCCTGAACTTCCAAAACCATTGTTATGTTTCGGGCTGGGATACTCAATAAAATACACCCCGTCGGCTGAGATCTCACTTAAATGAGAAGCACAATACAAACTGCTTACCCCCGTTTCAGAGATCAACACCCAGCCATTATTATCTATACGAAAAAGTCCGGGAAATATATATCCTTCCTTCGCCCTGTTTGCTTTATGCATGGGCGCATCGGCCACATACGGGTTTTCATAGCTGGGAGTGGTACGTTTCCAACCAGCCATCGGATCCATCATGGTGGAGAGGAAAGTAGTTGAAGCGGCCGGGAACCTGAAACCGGTTGTCTCCTTTTCCACTACACAGGCAAGCGTCTCATTCCAGGCCGGCATTTCATAACGAAATGCAATATCATTATTACTTACCTGAAACACGATACTGATCTTTTTCTGCTTTGCATTCTCCAGGTGCAACGTCAGCCTGTTGGCAACGTAATGAATTTGCGAGGTTTTTATTCTGTCCTGGGTATAGCTTTTATCGATACTACTATCGGCCTTACCCAAAAACTTCATACCGGTTGAAAAATCGCCCTCATTGGTTAGTAACCCAAGCGGGGAGTTTTCGAGCATAGGTTTACCCCTGTATGTTACAGAATATAACGGTTTGCCATTCGTAACTCCAACACTTAACATTAATTGCTTATCGGGACTATACACAATGGCATCCTGAGCAAAACCTGTTGTACATAACAGGCAAACAAGCAGCGTTAAAAATAATTTGTACATGGATTGATATCGGCTGAATGATGTTATTAATTATGTTATCTGGGTATGCTAACAGGATTTACTGTTTCAAAAACATCTACTGGTAATATATTACCCCTGTCATCGAACCTCATGGGAGAAATACAGGTTTCACGATTATATCCGTTGCCATCAGGAATTTTAAACCGGTGGTAAACAATGTACCACTCGTCTTTACCGGGAACTTTCACAACAGAATGATGACCGGCGCCTTTTACCACTCCCCTGCCCTTCAAAACCGGACCGGTTGCTGCTTTTGTAAAAGGGCCTAAAGGAGCATCAGCGGTAGCATAAGCTACCGAGTACCTGGGATCGCGGGTGTCATACTCCGACCACATCAGGTAATATTTCCCCTTTCTTTTAAATACAAAAGGGCCCTCATTATACCCCTGGGGTTTAATTGAAACGATCTTTGTTGAATCGAATGAAACCATATCGTTTGCCAGCTTTACCATATTACAGCGGCCCTGTCCAAAATACAAATAGGCAGCGCCATCATCGTCAACAAAAACCATTGGATCTATCATTTGCCCAGCCAGCATTCCTCTTCGCACCAATGGCTTTCCAAGCGCATCTTTAAAAGGGCCGGTTGGTTTACGGGCAACCGCAACGCCAATATTTACATCGGCAGAAAAGTAGTAGTAGTATTTTCCGTTTTTATGCGCAATAGCCGGCGCCCAGGCCCGCTCCTTCGCCCATGTGAGATCTTTGGGCAGATCGAGAATGACTTTTTCATTTTTCCAGTGCACCAGGTCTGAGGACGACCAGCAGGAAAAGTTGGTCGACTTCCATCCTTCGGTGCCGTCTGTAGTGGGATAGATATAAAACTTTTTATCAAATACAGCAATATGCGGGTCGGCGTATACGCCCGGCAAAACAGCCGGTGGTGCGTGAGTTGTATCGGTTTGCGTGAGCGCTCCCGGGGTTCCCGGCCGCTGTATCACTGTAACAGAAGTTAACAAAACCGGGATCAATAAAGAATAGAATACAATTTTCATATGCCAGACAAGTCGTTATTTATGTCAAATTAACGCTTAATTTCAATATTCACATGAAAATTCGAATAATTATCGGGAGACTAACTAAATCCCGGCAAACAAACCAGCTATCAAAGCACAGTAGATCTACTTGACCTGTTAACCGTCAGGAAGGTAAAGAAATATAAAATGGAAGAACCAACAAAAGAGGAACAGGCACTTATTGATGAAATGCATTATTAAAATAATACAAACCCGCCTGATCCAAAATCAATGCAGCTTTAGTTCGTCACCGTTGTCGCTAACTCAAATGCCAAAGCTAATGGCCCTGTTTTGACACATGCATGCCTACCTTATGCGAAAGCCAACATTTTTTTGTTAAGTAGCTTAAAAATAATAGTTTAACTATTGTTTTCTGCTAAAAAGTAGCGTATAATAGCGGAAATATTATGAGGGAGGAAAATGCCAAAATCATCCGTTTCATGATAGTTGAACTATACTCAAAATAAAACAGCGCAAGAACTAAATTTACTTCCGCTAACAACACCCTAAACATTTATGGAATCTACAAACAACAAAATATTATTACCGGAGTTTGATAGTATCAAAGACGACAAGGAGGAAATTCTTTGGACGGGAAAGCCAAAATTCATTCCTTTTATTTTTACAGAGATTTTGGGCGGACTCGCGATTCTTGCATTTTCCGCAATTTGGATATTATCAGCAAAAAATTGGGGTACAAACAGCGACAATAATTCATATTTCTGGTTATTCGGACTTATTCCTTTAATTGTAGGCGCTTTTACCTTTTTGAAAAAAATATTTTCATTTCCTAATACAGTTTATTCCTACTCAGACAAAAGAGTAATGATGCGTACAGGTTTTATTGGAACAGACTTTAAAGCAATAGACTACGATAAAATATCCGATATGGAAGTTACTGTAAGTGTTGTTGAAAAAATGTATAATGTCGGCACTATAAGGTTTTTTAGCGGCAGAACACAAACAGATGAAGGAAACACCACAAAATTATATGACAGTTGGAGTGCAATTGAAAACCCCTACGAAGTTTTCAAAATGGTAAAGCAAACATCCGTAAACGTCAAGACAGACTATAATTATCCTAATGCCTTAAGACCGGAGACTAATCCAGGTTATAACACAAAGTACGACCCTAAATAATTTGTAACAATAGCTCATGCTTAGAGTATTTATATTGATTTTTTTCTTTTTTCTTACGACACTCGCCAATGGACAAGGATTTAACAGGGTGCAAGATTTGTCTAACATGACGTTGGTGAGTAAAAAACTGGAATACCTGAAAATCCTGAACGACACAACACTTTGGTCATCCATTAACAGTGATAAAGACACGGCACTATTCTTTTTGAGGAATGACACCTTCTACATAAGGCAAAAATATTTGCAGACTGACCAAACCGGAACAAAATGGATCGAAAGACTTTACGGTTACAAAGTCATCAAAATTGCTCCGGATTCTCTAACGTTGAAAAACAAATATCCGTTTGGCTACAAACCGGACGACTGGGAAGACACGCTTGTTTTTGTAAATATTGAACAAATAAAGGAACCTGTGGCAGACTTCCGGTTTCTAAAATTGGAATACAGCAGTCCCTGGACCGGTGAAAGGAATATAACAGTTGACAGTTTGGGCAGGGTGAACTTTGTCGACAATCCTATTCAATATAGTATCAATAACCCAACTGCCGACAAAAACGCCAAGCCAAGAAGCTTTAGTGGACAGTTAACGATGAAAGAGTTGATAAACTTTAAGAACTTACTCTCAAAATCATTGCCTTCAAGATTGCCTTTGAAGCGAGGTTGTCCAATGGATGGCTCCACCTCGAACTTTGAAATACAAATTGGTACAAAAAATATTGTAAGCACGGGTTGTGACCTTAGCTGGACACACGCCAGCCTTTTAGAATATTTATTTGATATAGACCAGAACAAAGGACTTGTAAAAAGTCAAAGTAAAACAAACTACTCACAAAAGTATTAGTGCAAGCGGGGTCAGACGTTGAAAATAGCTTATCGGAATTTCACATAAGAGTTGAAGCTTAGATGAAGCTGAATGAATAATTAACAATTTAACGAGCATAGCCATCTAAATTCAAAGTAGATGAACAACAGAATTTCTGCAATAAAAAACGATGTTCAAGATAGAAACAGCCTTGCCTGGAAGAAGCTCTGCGACTATGTCGATAAAATTGCATCAGCAGGGAGTGACAAGTTTTCTCCATTTGAAGAATTAGGACCAGAACTTTATTCTCAGATATATACTTTGCCCGAGACAATATCCAAACTTAAAAATGTAAAAAAGGTTTGGTTGTATGGCAGCAAACTGAAGCGAATTCCCCCGGAAATTGGTGAAATGGAAGCCCTTGAATATTTTGACCCATATACATCATATGATCTGCATTGGTTTCCTTATGAAATTATCAATTGCAAAAATCTTAAAGACAGCAGAGTTAGTACCAGGGCTTTGTTTGGCAACTTTAAGAACAGAATGGAATTTCCCAATTTAACACATAACCCTGTAAGATATGCGGGTACTTCAGTAAAATGCAGCATTTGTAAAAAAGAGCTGTCCTGGCAGGAAACAAATCAATTATGGGTATCATTACGGATCGGCACGGATGTGCTGCCTTTACTTGCCAATATATGTTCAACAAAATGCGAAAGCGCGATCCCCCACCCGCCTGAAAATTATATATCTCATCCCCATAAAGGCGGTTCGCAACTCAAACAACCATGAGAACGCACAAACAGGACAGTTAATTTCATACAAGCAATTTAATTACGACTGGAACTAAACACCCCTAAACTATTCCTAAGCCGAGACCAGGCTCTTATCAATGAAATGAAAAATCAACAATCTAAATAACAATGAATTGGCAAACAAAAGCAAAACTTAACAGCGACATTGAGCCATTTGGAATAGTGACGAAATTCAATAACATATTCATCGGGCATACGAATACTATGAAATGGGGAATAGATAAGCCATTAAAAGCTGGGAACATATATAACTTAGATACCGGAGGTTCAAAAGGCGGGAAGCTTACTATTATGGACGTGGACAGTAAATGCTTTTGGCAATCAGATTAATTTAGTATCCCAATAATACATGAAACATTCCCTGATTTGCTTACAAGCATCAGGGATTTGCACACATGCACACGACCAGGCTTGCCGACCTTTGGATCATGAAAATAAAACAAATTGCATTGGGCAGCCAGGGATTGGTTGTACCGGTGATCGGCCTGGGCTGTATGGGTATGACGGGCTTTGAAGAAGGTCATATGTATGGCCCTGCGGATGAACAGGAAGCCATCGCTACGATTCACCGTTCGCTCGAGTTGGGCGGTAATTTTTTGGATACTGCCGATCTGTACGGGCCGCTGAAAAATGAACAGCTCATTGCGAAGGCAATCAGCGGCAAACGCGATCAGTATATTCTGGCCACCAAGTTTGGCTGGGAAATCGATGACAACAATAAAGTAACCTGGGCCATCAATGGTAAACCTGATTATGTAAAGAAAGCTATAGAGCGTTCGCTAAAGAACCTCAATACCGATTACATCGACCTGTATTACCTGCACCGCCTTGACAAAAATACGCCTATCGAGGAAACGGTTGATGCCATGGCCGGGCTGGTTAAAGAAGGCAAAGTGGGTTATATCGGTTTGTCGGAAGTATCGTCTGAAACGGTTACACGGGCACATGCCGTGCACCCGGTCACCGCAGTACAAAGCGAGTATTCTTTATTTGAACGAACGGTGGAAGAACGCGGGGTGTTAGCTACGTTAAAGGAACTGGGTATCGGCTTTGTAGCCTACTCACCATTGGGTCGTGGGTTTTTATCGGGACAGATCAAAAGCATCGATGACCTGCCGGAAAACGATTTCCGCAGAGCGATCCCGCGTTTCCAGGGCGAAATGTTTAATAAGAATATAGAACTGGTTAAGGCGATTGAAGCTATGGCTGAAGCAAAGAACGTCACTTCTTCACAACTGGCTTTGGCCTGGATCATGAGCAAGAGGATTTTACCGATCCCGGGAACGAAACGCAGAAAGTATCTGGAGCAAAACCTTGCGGCGACCGAGATTGAGTTGACGGAGGCGGATCTTTCAAATCTGGAAAGCATCGTGCCTTTGGGTACGGATACCGGCGCACCTTATGATGAGTTCAGTATGGGCTTAATTGATTAAATTTGGTTATGAATGCCATTAACTCAATATCAGCATTTCACCGGTTGCTGTCATTGCCCGAACCCCGCCACCCGCTGGTGAGCGTGATCAATCTGGCGGACAGTGTATTTTTGGAAGATGAGATATGGAAAGGTTTCGTAAACCGCTTTTATTGCGTGGCGCTGAAACGCGAAGCCAAAGGAAAGATCAGGTACGGACAGCAGCATTATGATTACGATAAAGGCGTATTGAGTTTCACCGCGCCTAACCAGGTGCAACAACTCGACCTGCAAAATATGGAATGTGGATCCGGTTATCTCCTGATCTTTCACCCGGATTTCCTGTTACAACATACGCTGGCGAACAGCATTCACCATTACGGTTTTTTTGATTACGCGGTTAACGAAGCGCTGCACCTGTCGGCCGGGGAAGAAGATGACCTGATTACGATCCTGCATAAAATTGATAAGGAGTGCCGGCATATCGACAAGCATACCCAGGAGATCATTCTGACGCTGATCGAGAGCCTGCTAAAATACTCCAACCGTTTTTATGAGCGGCAGTTTTTGACCCGCAGGAATAATAACTCAGCATTGCTGACCAAATTCGAGCAGCTGATCGATGACTACTTTAAAAGCGACGTACAGGGTTTGCTCACCGTACAATATATCGCTGCCCGGATGAACTTGTCGCCGAACTACCTCAGCGACCTCCTTCGGGTTCATACCGGGCAGAACACACAGCAGCATATTCATGAAAAACTGATCGCGAAAGCGAAAGAAAAACTTACCACGACCAGTCTTTCGGTAAGCGAGATCGCCTATGCCCTGGGCTTTGAGCACGCGCAATCCTTTAGCACGCTTTTCAAAAAGAAGACGAATTTATCGCCGCAGGAATTCCGTCAGTCTTTTAGCTGATTACCATGCACAAACTGTGTCGGGAAAACATTGTTCAGTGAAATATTTACCGGCAGCCACGTTCCGGGCCGATCAGTGCGTATTTGGCTATGCAAACAGACGAATATCATGCGAACTAAGCCTAAAAATCATCAGATCGTTTTATCCAATGATACACCGTTACTTCTACGATAGGAGGAATTGCGGATCATGCTGAAATGTTGGGACGCAGGAATGGTTATTCTTAATATAGAATGTATTCGGGCCATTTTTCCCTTTTTTAGTATATTGCACCAGGTTATACCATTGACAGCATTTATTACTCATTCCGCGATCAGCATTCTTTCTACACAAGACAATCGCCAGACCCTCACGGGACCTTCACGAGACTTTCACAAGACCTTTACGAGACCCTCACGGGACCTTCACGAGACCTTTACGGGATGTAAATCTTATGGTAATGGCTTCGGAGTGCATTTGCAATGGCCTTGCACTCCGGTTAAACCATAGATAAAAGCCAATGAAAGTATACTGAAACGGGTATTTGTATTTATGTGAATAACCCGGGAACAACCTACAGATTGTCTGATGACACGCTGGCGATTGCCTCACACACCAGGTATCGGTAGAGGGGCCGCAGGCAATCCCCGGCGTATCTCAGTACAATACCCCGGCTATCTGGCTACCTTTAACGTACAATGCAGGTACCATACCTACCATGTTTGACCATAATCCCCCAAAAATTCAACCTGATCCGATTGGGTTCAAACAAAAAAACGCTGGACATTGTGCCTTTCGATTCGAAAACCGGTAGCTGGCAACTGACCATCATTCCTATCGGTCATATTTAACCATAGGATATCCCCCGAATTTTCGAGCCATGTAAAGGAATTGCTCAACTTTGTAACGAAACAAAACAGTCAGTGTTCTATAAACGAACGATTAAGCCATCAACCCTTTTTGAATAGGTTGACACTCAGCTTGTTAATTATTGGCATATTTTTCTGTGCCTGCTCCCGGGTAAAATTGGGTGATAACAAATTTTATCTGCTATTTTCTCAGTCACCAAAATCAAATAGGTAAACCTATGCTTAAAAACTACCTTAAAATAGCCTGGCGCAATCTGCGGAACAACAAAATGTATTCTTCTCTCAATATAGCTGGTCTTGCTACAGGCATGGCCGTAGCATTGCTGATCGGACTGTGGATATGGGATGAAGTTTCATTCAATACCTATCACAGGAATTACAACCAGTTGGCGCAGGTAATGGTTCAGGCAACAAATAAAACAGCAAATGGGAATGCGATATTTACCGGATCGACTACTTCCATCCCTATGGGATACGAACTGCGCGACAAATATTCCGGTGATTTTAAACATGTATCGCTTGTTTCCTGGCAAGCGGCCCATATAGTAGCTACAGGAGACAAACAACTGTCACAAACAGGCATGTGGGTAGAGGAAACTTTTCCTGTTATGTTTACTTTAAAAATGCTTACAGGTAATGCCGAGGCATTAAAAGACCCTTCCTCGATATTGTTGGCTCAATCTGTGGCTAAAGCGCTTTTTAACAATGCTGATCCTTTGACCCAAACCGTGCGAATTGATAATAAAATGGAGATGAAAGTAGTGGGTGTATATGAAGATTTACCATATAACACAACCTATCGTGACGTAAAACTTTTGCTGCCATGGAAGCGATATGTAAATGGCACCGAGGAGTGGATAAAAAATTCGCAAACACAATGGGACAATCATATGTGCCAGTTGTATGTACAATTGAATGATCATGCAGACCTTAATAAGGTTAGCGCTAAAATCAGAAGTGTTCCTACTCCGCATATCACGTTTAGCAAAGAGGAGCTATTGTTGCACCCGATGAAAAAATGGTATTTGTACAGCGAGTTTAGGGAAGGCAAACTGGTAGGAGGGCGAATAAGTATAGTATGGATGATTGGGATCATTGGTGCATTTGTATTGCTGCTGGCCTGTATTAATTTCATGAATCTCTCTACCGCCAGGAGTGAAAAGCGCAGCCGGGAAGTCGGTGTCCGTAAAACCATTGGTTCATCGCGCAGGCAACTCGTACTTCAGTTTCTCAGCGAATCGCTGACAATGACCTTACTGGCCTTGATATTGTCGCTTGTGATGGTACAGCTATCGCTTCCTTTGTTCAACGGGCTGTCAGATAAACTAATGTCCATTCCCTGGGGCAATCACGTCTTTTGGTTGTTGATATTGACCTTCACTTTTATTACTGGTCTTATATCAGGCAGCTATCCGGCCTTTTATTTATCGGGGTTTAAACCGGTGAAAGTGTTAAAAGGAACGTTTAAGGCAGGACGTTTTGCCGCCCTTCCGCGCAAAGTGCTTGTAATAGTTCAATTCACCGTATCAGTTGCGCTGATCATAGGCACCATTATCATTTACCGCCAGATACAATATACCGGCAACCGGCCAGTTGGCTATACCCGTGAAGGACTAATCACAGTAGATATAAATACACCTGAGATAGCAGGTCACTACGACGCGTTGAGGAATGATTTGCTACAGACAGGAGTGGTGGCTGATATGGCGAATTCCAATAGCGCGCCGACAGAAGTATTTTCTAACAACATTGTTGAATGGAAAGGTAAAGATCCCAGTATAACCGTTAGTCCTGGAACCATTGCCGTGTCGCATGACTTTGGCAACACAGTTGGCTGGCAAATAAAAGAAGGCCGCGATTTTTCCAGGAATTTTCCTTCTGATACGGGTGCTTTTATACTGAATGAATCAGCGGTAAAGCTGACAGGGTTTAAAAGTCCGATAGGACAAACGATAAGGTGGCTGGATCGGGATCATGTCATTGTTGGAGTAGTTAAAGATATGGTAATGGAATCTCCGTATCAACCTGTTCGGCCTACCATCTTTCATTTGAATCCTTATTGGGCCCGTTTGATCACCATACGAATAAAACCCGGTATTAACCTCCATGATGGATTGGCCAAATTAGAACCTGTATTTAAAAAATATAATCCGGGTAGCCCTTTTGTGTATAAACTCACGGATGAAGAATATGCAAAAAAGTTTAATGATGAAAAACGTATTGGCAACCTGACCACCATCTTTGCTGTTCTCGCCATCTTTATTTCCTGCCTGGGTTTGTTTGGGTTGGCATCATTTGTAGCAGAGCAGCGAACCAAAGAGATTGGCATACGCAAAGTATTAGGGGCGTCTGTATTCAATGTTTGGAATATGTTATCAATGGGTTTTGTAACGCTGGTAATTATTTCATGTGCTATAGCTGTTCCCCTTTCCTGGTATTTCCTGCATGAATGGTTGCAGAAGTATGAATACCGTACAACCATATCGTGGTGGATTTTTGCAATGGCCATCCTTGGAACACTGCTGCTCACATTGGCAACGGTAACCTATCAATCAATAAAAGCGGCTATACTGAACCCTGTAAACAGCCTGAAGCGGGAGTAATATAGTTTATCAACAGCCTTAATATAAAAATACTCCGATTACAAATAGCTTATTCCCATCCGCTTTGACCCGCAAGCGGTGCACGCTGCTGGAAATAAAAATGCCCCTGTCGGGGGGTAGTGAATATAAAGCAACTGCTTACTTCTATAAAATTGCGTTAAATGCCCCTTGCCGCTTGTAACAGACCGGCCTGCTGAATATCTTGACCTCGCATTTATCACTTTAACCCCAAATTACATATGAAAACAACGGTCGTTTTCCTCCTAACCTTCATATGCAGCTATCCAACATTTGCACAAACTGCCGAAAACACAGAACAATCGGATGCCTGCCAGGACTTATTTTCAACAAGGAGCATATCGCTTCCAACAGATTTGAAATCTATAAACTGGGACACTATTCGATTCAACGATGAAACGTTGGCGGCCATCAGGAAAGCCACCTGCCTGCATTTAAGCGATGGGGAAAATATAGTGGAAGACCAATATGCATGCGTTTCCGGCATTGTTGACACGGAGTATTACAAACAGGATTTTGAACTGCCGGATACTTTGGACTGGTCTATTATCCGGCTCAACCATTCAAAAGTGATCAATGATAATGTTGAGGTGTTCCTTGTGATCGTGTCCAGAGGCAACTGCTACCTCCTTACCGTAGTTCGCGATCCTAACAAACCGGATCGTTTTGAAGGAAAAAGCATTGCTCTTTTGGAATTCGCTATGGGCAACCGGCATTGGGGCCATAACCGCGATGCCAACCTGTTGTCGGTAAACAATATAAAAGTTTATGGAAACTGCTGGCACGAAAATGATGAACCCGGTACGTCTGCGGGTGTAGCCACCACCATTTCGATTCGTAAAGATGGGGAGATAGTAGAAAAACAAAAACCAGTGATCGTGGAAAAACAAAAGCCATTGAAAAAGAAACGAAAAACAAAATAATCTATGGCGTTGCCCCAGGTTCGCCATATGAATTAACTTATAAACGAACCTGACAGGTTTTCCTTATTCGAATGTTCAGACCAGTTAAGTACCATTGAACACCATACCTGTGCAGATGTCAATAATGCACCTCACAGGTGAGCTCTAGTTATTCTATATGCATAACAATGAGCCCGTTTGATGATCGAAAGCTATCACAGTATGCTGTTCAACAGTTCAATTCCAAAGTCGATAGTAAAACTGTTTCTGGCAGTGTCATTGGACTTTTGATCAGCACCATTATCGGCGCTTTTCTTACTGGCCTGCAAATTTCACTGTTCGGACGATTCTTTTATGTGAGTTTGATTTTAGTTTATGTTGCTTCCTGGATAACCCTAAGAATGATAACAAAGAAGGACGCCGGCAACCCTATTATTCTACTGACTGCCGTCTTAGCCACTATTATTGGACCCGGAGTTACTCTTTGGCTTTTTATTCGGTGACACTTCGCAGGTTGGCACTACGTCCAGGGCTTCTGAGATAGCCTGGTTTCATTATAATATCCTACTTCACTATGGTCCACCCCGCCTGCCGAAAGCCCGATCATTGCATGTAATACTAAAACGAACATCTACCTCGCATCTTCGAACGCAAAAACGCCTTCAAATCCAACGACTTGAAGGCGTTTCTGCTTTTCTGCGGGCTGTAGGTTACAACTTTCGA
>NZ_LWBP01000101.1 GCF_002078015.1 Niastella populi
TGATACCACAGCGCCAAACACCACATCACTCGTGTTGTTATAGCGCGACAACAAGTACCCCCATACTCCTTGTACAAAAATATTTTGGGTGATGCCTAATTGGGTGCAAAGGGTGTTTACTTTCTTTAACAGATCGCCATCTATTTGCAGGTGTTCACTGGTTTCAACATAGGTGGTGTCTGCAGTTGCTGCCTTGAAGGGTATCTCTGCCAGCGTTGAGTAACCTTCAAGGTAATGTTTCCAGTAACTAAGTGAACGCTCCCTGTCTATGGTTCTTAACCAACTGATATAATTAGAGTAAGGTAACGCCGTGGTCAGATTCAATGCACGGCCTGTGGTCTCTGCGCTCAACAGCTCATTAAAGTCATCGATCAGCACACTCACGCACCAGCCATCCATCAATATATGATGATGGCTCCAGATAAACTCATACTCCCCTCCTGACAGATCAATAACATGCAGCCGCACCTGGGAACCCTTGCTCAAATCAAAGCCCCTTTCCCTGTCTTGCCGCCTGATCAACTCTACCTGTGCCCGTTCGTCTGTCTGGCTATCGAGCTTCTCATAAGTAAAATTACCCGGCACTTCTTTCCTTACTATTTGTAAAGATCTGCCGGCATATTCAGTACTGAAACTAGTGCGCAAGACAGTGTGCCTGGCTGTCAAGGCCTTGTAAGCACTTTCAAGTTTATCAATGTTCAAATCTTTAGCCCGCACCTTGCACGAGGTCTGCTCAAAATAAAGTGAGCTTGAATCTTCGGCCAGCCAGTGATAATATATCCCCTCCTGGAGAGGAGACAATTCATATACGTCTTCCAGGGTGTTGTCAGAGTTAAGCCTGGAAAGCTCTTGCTCGCTCAGTCCTTTGAAACTTAAATCCGAAGGTGTCAGATAACAAGTATCAGTGCTGGATAAAGTTTCTATTAAAGACTGTAAGTGCCTCTTATAAGACTTAGCTAATTTTTTAATCGTTGCCGTGTCATATCTCAAACCTGAATACCGGATCGACATACCCAGTTCGCCCCTTACAAGCATCCCCGACACATCCAGGATCGCGTCAATTATATTCTCTTTGGATGCATCTGATCCGATACG
>NZ_LWBP01000102.1 GCF_002078015.1 Niastella populi
TGTAGGCTCCCCCCAAATTCGGCCAGTTAAAGTTAGAGTTAATGACAAATTTGATTATTAACTTTTAATTTTACAAGCAATGAAAAAAGGAAGATTCACAGAACATCAGATTGTAACTGCATTAAAGCAACAGGAAGCAGGAATACCGGTTAAAGATATTAGCCGTGAGTTGGGCATCAGCGAAGCGACTTTTTATAATTGGAAAGCCAGGTATGGGGGAATGGAAGCCAGTGATGTATCGAAAATGAAGGAATTGGAAAAAGAAAATGCCGAGCTCAAAAAAATGTTTGCGGAAATGAGCCTTGAAAATAGAGCCATGAAGGCTTTAATCGAAAAAAAGTTGTGACGCCGCAGGAGAAACGGGAGGCTGTTGATTTCTTGACAACTGATCAGCAGTTAAGTAACCGTAAGGCGTGTAAATTGATGGGTATATCCCGAACAACCTGTCAGTACCAGTCAAAATCAAAAGATGATACAGAACTTCAAACCGCATTAACTGCACTCACCACCAGGCATGCAGCTATAGGATTCTGGCAATGCTGTTACAGACTATGGAACAGGGGGTATTGGTGGAATCACAAAAGAATTTATCGGGTGTATACAGACATGAATCTCAATATCCGCCGTCGGGCCAAAAAGCGTTTACCGGAAAGAGTAAGACAGCCGTTAAGTGTTCCCACAGCGCCTAATCAGGTGTGGAGTATTGACTTCATGTGTGACAGTTTGGTGGATGGCAGAAAGTTCCGGTTATTCAATGTTATTGACGACTTTAATCGTGAATCATTGGCTATCGAAATAGATACTTCGCTACCGGCCCGGCGGGTAATACGCGTGCTTGAAAGGCTCATTGCCGAAAGAGGCAAACCGGCTAATATCAGGTGCGATAACGGCCCTGAATTCATCAGCCATCTATTAGAGCAATGGTGCAAAGATAGACAGATCAGCATACAATTCATTCAGCCTGGCAGACCCATGCAAAATGCCTATATCGAAAGAAAGAACGGAAGTCTTAGAAGAGAACTGTTAGATGCTTATCTGTTTAACAGCCTCGCTGAAGTAAGAGTTATGAGTGAAGAATGGCGGGTAGACTACAACACAGAGCGACCTCACAAATCCCTGGGTTATTTATCCCCGATAAAGTACGCTGAACTGAAAAATAGGCAAGCAGCTTTATCCACACCGGCAAGCGGAAATCCTTTACAAATTGAAGCGCAGCCGGTAGTGGATAAAGCGGTCGAAAGCCAAAAGATTTTTACATTTGAAATCTCTAATTGATACTGGCACTAAAACAGGGGGAGCCGACA
>NZ_LWBP01000103.1 GCF_002078015.1 Niastella populi
AAGTTACCTTTTTTCTACAACATATAACCTGAAATGTGAAAGTCATCATGGATAGGGATATTCAAATTAGGTGAAAATTTCTTCATATTTATGTTGTCAAATCTTGTTAAATTTATTAATCTAACGATTAACTAACTGTTAGGTCATCAGACTGATGGTTCTAACCCCTAAGTTATATGCCGAGAAGATTGAGTAAAATATTGGGTGTCACTCGGGAAAACCTGGAGGAAAAAGGAGTTTTTGACTCTACAATTGACTTTGATAGTCGATTGCACCTTGATCCTGCATTGCTAGGCAAAAGTCGAATTCCAGAATTTATAAAAGCGAAAGAAAAGGTTTCTACTTACTTTACAGATATTCTGCGCTTGATTAAGCACTCAAAGAAGGAAGGCGATGCTTTATGGCGGGCCGCCTTAAAGAAATTAACATTTGGGGAAGGTTTGCATTCTAGTTTAGGGTACTCTGAAAAAGGAACTGCAGGCAGCGGTATTGGGCCGGAAACCGCAGAAAGGATTTTAAAAACTGCAAAGGAAATTGTTGATGCTGGAATCAGCGATCCAGCTATTTTTGAGTTAGTTCCCGTTCTTGAGGAAAGGATCGGGCCCGATCGCATAAGCGATATGATGTCTATTATATTAGAGGAGGAATTTGTTTCTTTCACAAATAGGGTAGCCAGGGAATTGGAAGTTATTGTTCCAACAACACCTGGCGGTAAACAAATAATTTTTATACCAAAAAGTCTATTGAGTGACTTACCCGTAGCGGAGGAATGGGAGGATGTTCATATTGCGGCAGCATATAACGAATCATTAAGGCAAATTCTTAATAATCTTATAGGAGTAACATGGAAAAAAGCAGCAGCAAGATACTCTAAGGAGGAGCTTCGTAGATTGCTTATAAATAATCCGGAATTACTTAAAGAGCTTTTAGAAAAATATAAAAATAGACCAGGGAATGGATATGATTTTGAGGTTGACCATTTAGGGATTTTATTGTGGGACGTTTTAGGAAAGCAAATCTCTGAAAAATATCAGATCAATCTTAAAAGATATGGATCGATAACATCTGATAACATTTTAGCAATCGTAAAAAAAATTTGTCAGCAGTACTCTAGCCTGATTGAGTTCAATGGTTTGGTGGAACATCTTTATGACAATAATGGGAGTCTTCGGCCGGAGCGATTTCCACAATTGCTCTTATTTGCAGTGGCTG
>NZ_LWBP01000104.1 GCF_002078015.1 Niastella populi
ACCCTGGGTCAACATGGCAAGAATTTACAACCAGTACCTGTTCCATCAGCATCAATATAAATTGTAAAAGTGTATTTGGTTAGATCCCAGCTCTTCTTAAGAAGTGCGCGAACCTCAGTAATTGTGTTAAACCAAAAGTAATAGGTGGGGTCAGTTCCACTAACGTCCGCCCCGTTATAGGCTCTAAACCATGCTTCCGGTTTTTGACTTTTACAGATTTCTACTACTGGTTTGTTCAATTTGTAAGTCTTTCCGTCCAATTGGTCTTTATACCACTCCTGCAAAACAGGTGCAGCCTTTAAGATTGACTTAAAGTACAAATTATTTAAAGACACATCCTTCGGTAGCAAATAAAGTACCCTCACTGTCTTATCAGGAAAAGCATTAGGCCCCTTTGCATTATCACTGTTAGCCCGTTCGCCATTATACTCCTGCTTATTGGCGTTATCAAACGAACTCTTTTTACAACCTGTTATGAAGGCGGCAACTCCTATACAAGCGAACACAATGAACCTTTTCATATTGAAATGATTTAACTGATTTAATCATTGTTGATCAGCCGATGTTTCAATAAGGATTGTGAAGCGTTAATAAAGGATGCGGGAAATTTTTTGAAGTAATCAAAGATAGGATAATTTTTTGCTGAACAAATTTTTGAAGAAAAATATTTCGATATCTAAAGCAACCGTTAACTCCCCTTATGCATTTGGATGATTACGGTCAATTAAATACAACCGCTGACATTTGTATTGTACATTTCTCCCTGCCACAACTTCCAGTCAATGGGGTTAATGGATACAGCTTTCACTTGTACAATTACGTCGCCTACCGGCATAGGTACATCCACCAACTCCAACACTTCGATACCCCCATAGCGGTTAAACGTTACTTCTTCATAAACTGAATAGTCCGTATAGCCGACGACGAGGAAGTAGATATCCGTATTTGCCGGAAAACGAATTTGCGAGTTAAGATCTGTTACCCAGGTTGGTGAAAACTTCATTTGTATTCATCGAGATGGCATTCTCAGATCATCAGACAAAGGAAAAACATGGAAATTATTTGTCAAGAGCTTTAACCAAGGTGACACAATCTTTTGTAAAACGGATTTAGATTCGATTTAAAGGAGGACTCGCTGGTCAACAGCGGGTTGAATTGATTGTAGTCCCGACAGGACTACTTTAATATTTTTAAACCCGCATATTATCAA
>NZ_LWBP01000105.1 GCF_002078015.1 Niastella populi
CATTATAAGTATTGCCATTCCAGGTATATGGTAATTGATTGGCACAAACAGTAGCAGTCTCGGTTCCTGTAACGACGGGAATTACGTTCAGTGTTAATGTTACCACAGAATCGCAGCCGTTAACGGTCTTCAATATTGCCGTTGATGTTCCTGCTCCTGTTAAGGTCTGTCCGTTCCAGGTATATGGTAGCTGTGTCTCGCAGATCGTGATCTGCTCGTTCGTGGCCACATTAGGATAGACATAAACAATTCCAGATTGTATTTCTCCCTCACAACCATCTGCCGAGCGTTCCTGTACAGTGATGACGAATTGACCAACCGTATTCCAGGTAATAGTTATTTCATTGGTAGTAGTGGGTTGTGTAACGCCATCGATTTTCCATGTGTAAGTTGAGGGAACGCCTAGGTCATTTACAGAATATTTTTTAGTGGTTCCGATACATACATGATCTGGCATAGCCATTTGAGCAGATGTCTCTTTGACACTGATCAAGAACAAAGCCAATACAATAATATGTAGTAACCGTTTATGCATTCTGATCTTTCGCGCACGCCTTATAAGCGGCCTGCCTGGTTGTCTTTTATTTTATGTTGTCCGTAACAAAGCGCTACATGCACACTGCTTCTCCTGGAAGGCAGTGTGCATGGTTAGCGGCTTTGGGTGCTTTTAAATTGGTTTCATTTCTTTATTGCTTTTCATTTTTAATTATGGGTGATTGGCGTTGTTACAGGTTTCGGATTAATGGTCACCGTTGTTGTGCAGGTGGAAACGTTGCCGCATGCATCCGTGACTCTCCATGTAATTGTTGAAACGCCTACATTAAAGACTCCGCTTGCATCCGTGCCGGTTCCGCTTCTTGTGGTTGCTCCTGTGATCTCGTAGGCAATACCCAATTCTCTGCTACAGTCATATGTTACAACAAGTGCAGGGATAGTATAAACGTTGTCAGATACTACGCAGAAGGTTTGTAAAGGAGGACAAGCTAATGTCACTGGCGGTGCCGGTGTTACGGTATAGATGGCACTTACTGTAGTGGTATCGCACTTGTCGGTGATGGTCCAGGTAATGGTTACACTGCCGCCAGCACACAAATTGACGCTTTGGTTGGTATAATCATTGGTTACCTGTGGTGCACAACCGCCGGTTGCTGCCATGGCCGTTGTCTGCTGTGTTACCCATGCTGCGAGTGCTGCGTTCAGGGAAGCCTGA
>NZ_LWBP01000106.1 GCF_002078015.1 Niastella populi
CAAAGTTTCTGATGATCCTGATACTTTAGCAACACAATACCATGAAATTTTCAATTTATTAAAGAAGGAATTGCCTTTTGTTTTCAATCCAATGGATGAATTGCAATTGGACCAGCTTAGTATTTTTTTTATTGATCAGGAATTGAAGCAAATAGATCTCTTAGATTCTCAAAGAGACTTTTTCGGTGACCTATTTGAAGTTTTTGTTGGAACTGGCATTAGAGAAGAAGAAGGTCAGTTTTTTACCCCAAAGAATGGCGTCGAGCTTCTTATTTCAATTATTGATCCGAAACCTGGAGAAAAAATTATTGATCCCGCCGCAGGAGCAGGTGGTTTTTTAAGTTCTGCATATAATCATTTAATTAAGGAAGGTGTACATTCTAAAAAAATCAACTCTTCCTTATATGGCATTGAAAAAGATTCTTATTTAGCCAAATTAACAGCTACAAGACTCGCAATTCGCACGCTTCAACAAAGTAATATATTTTGTGGTGATTCGTTAGCATGGAGCGATCAAAACAAGGAACCATTATCAATACCGGAATCGTTCGATATTGTCTTAACAAACCCGCCTTTTGGAAAGAATATTGTTTCTGTGTCTAAAGACATTCAAAAGACTTATGATTTAGGCTTTGACTGGAAATATAATTCTATAGCTAATGCATATGAGAAGAATGGGAAACTTTTAAACAACGTCCCTCCTCAAGTTCTCTTTGTGGAAAAATGCATTTCTCTTTTAAAAGAAGGGGGCCGGCTGGGTATAGTTTTACCAGAAAGTCTTATCACTAGTAAGTCTTATTCTCATGTTGTACAATTCATGCGGAGCAAAGGCGATTTACTTGCTGTCATTGGCATGCCAGAAGACTTTTTTAAAACTTCTGGCAAAGGAGGCACACATACAAAAGCATGTTTAGTTGTATTTATAAAGAACTCTAAACAGAAGAATTACAAAAAGCTATTTATGGCAGAAGCCAAATGGTGTGGACATGATAGTAGAGGCCGAACTATTGAAAATGATGATTTGCCAATTATCGTTGAAAATTTTAAAAGATTTCAATCAGGAAAAAAAATTCAAAATAATCACTTAGGGTATGTTATCGACAATAAAG
>NZ_LWBP01000107.1 GCF_002078015.1 Niastella populi
GCACAAAAGAAGGGCAATAGAAAGATCATCTTCTCCGTAGACCGGCTCGATTATACAAAAGGAGTGAATAACCGGCTGAAAGCCTTTGAATACTTTTTGGCAAACAATCCCCAGTATCATGAAAAGGTAATTTTCATCCTCGCCGTTGTGCCATCGAGAGACAATATTGCCAAATACAAAGAACGTAAACAGATCATCGACCAAACTATCAGCCAGATCAACAGCCGCCTTGGCAACATACACTGGCAGCCTGTTATTTATCAATACCACGCTTTACCGTTCGACGAGCTGATAGCTTTATACACGGGATGCGACCTGGCATTGATCACGCCGCTTCGTGACGGAATGAACCTGGTAGCGAAAGAATTTGTGGCCAGCCGGAAAGACAAAAAAGGTGTACTCGTGCTCAGCGAAATGGCTGGTGCCGCCAGGGAGTTGTCCGATGCGATCATAATTAATCCCAATGACGTAAGTGAAATGGCAAATGCCATCAAAGCCGGGCTGGAAATGCCTGAGGAGGAACAGGCCATTCGCCTCGAGGCCATGCAAAGCCGCATTGCCGGTTATGATGTAAAAATATGGGCGGAAGATTTTCTGGGTGAATTACGGAACATCAAAAAGAAACAACAGGATTTCCAGGTAAAATTCCTCGATGAGTATTCAAAAATACATTTACTGGAAGCCTACCGGGCAGCTGATAAAAGACTCCTGTTGCTTGATTATGACGGCACCCTTAAATCCTTTGTTTCAAACCCGGCCGATGCCGTACCCGGTAAAGAACTGCTTCAACTTCTTAAAGAACTGAACGAAAATAAAAATACGGTTTGCCTTATCAGTGGCAGAAACAGTGACTGGCTCGAAAAGTATTTTGGCGACTGCAACATTCACATGGTGGCGGAACATGGCGCCCGGTTCAAATATCCAGATCAACCGTGGACAAACGAAGTGATGATGCCAAATGACTGGAAGGAACCCATACAGCAGATCATGCAGGTGTATGTTCGCCGCTGCGCCCATAGTTTCATTGAAGAAAAAGAATTTTCTATCGTATGGCATTATCGCAATGCCAGCCTCGAACAGGG
>NZ_LWBP01000108.1 GCF_002078015.1 Niastella populi
GGCATCAGCAATTGTACTGCGGCGCGGATGGGTCTTGAGCCCTAAATGATGGATACGGTGTTCCCAGGCCAGTAGCCCTGTAGTGACTTCCCTAAGCGATGTACAATGATTAAATATCGAATATAACATGGTTACCAAGTGATCATAACTCTTGAATGACTTATAGTAATAGTCCGCATTGAGTTCCCGGGTCACCTGTTGAATCAAATTGCGGGGAATATAATTTAATACCTGATTGAAAATCGGCTGTCCGGTAAAAAATTTACTTTTGCTCGTTGGATAGTTTAAGTGTGGTAACTCAAATTTATCCAATTCTGGAGGTCTAACGACCTCCTTTTTTGTTATAATCCTACATTTTTACCGGACACCAATGATTCAAAGTTTTAAATTATTTTCTCCTGAACCACTTTATTACATGTGACCCAATAAATAACAAAATACAGAAAATAACTACGTAAAGAGAAAGATGCCCCCAAAATGGCCCCAGGATAGTTTTCCTCTGCCCCCACAGTTTTACATTACTTAGAATCAAGATTACAAGCGCTATATAATATACAGCACTTGTAATCTTTTTTATTATTTGTGATTGATTTTTCATCTAAATGTGTGTTGCTTAAGGTCGACTTTTGATGTAAAATCAGCAGCTGTTCGATTATCAATTCCGCTAACATTCGATAAGCTGGCAAGTGGTGTTTTTCCGCCCCCTCCTTCTATTCTAACTTTAAACCCCAGAATGTCATAGTTGCCTCTTGGTAACCAGTGGTCAATAAGTGCTATTGTATTTCTGGGTTCTAATTGAATGTTAACATCAAAAGCTACTACTCCATCCTTAGTCCTACCCCCAATTTGACTTCCTTCACTTGTGGCATTTTTCGTTTGTATATCTCTGGCAACCACGAAACCACTTACATAAAAATCAATTGTATTATCCAATACATTAGCATCTGTAGTGCTTGATTTTTCCGTAAATATCTTCTGATCTTTTCCTTCTCCTACAGAATATGTTTTAATTGTTTCCGTTGTTGTCATTTCGAAATCAAATGAAAGATTTGCTTTTCCCAGGCCCTG
>NZ_LWBP01000109.1 GCF_002078015.1 Niastella populi
TGTAAATTCCGTTGATTCTGACCCCGTTGTTCCGGGCGATGTTGACCCCACCTTGTTTGTCGGTAAAGAACAGTAAACAAAGAGCGCTTTATTGCTTTTTAAAAGTATTTATCCCAGCTGATATAACCTTATTTTTTTCTGCGCAACGATTCTCCTTTTAACTCTATCCTGTGTGCGCTGGCTGTCAATCTGTCCATAACAGCATCTGCAATTGTGGGTTCATTGATGTAGTCATACCATTTTGCAACAGGTAACTGAGAGGTGATCATGGTAGAACGCTTACCATGTCTTTCTTCCAGTATTTGTAATAACGCCAGCTTCACTTCCTGCTGCATGGGTTGTAAACCGAAGTCATCTATTATGATCAGAGCCTGGCGCTCCAGATGGTTAAGGAGTTTAATGTACGAGCCGTCAAGTTTGGCAAGTGTTATCTTTTCAATAAAGCGATTCATACTCAGGTAAGTTGTTTTCATGCCCAGCAGGCAGGATTGATAGCCCAGGGCACATGCCAGGTAGCTTTTTCCGCAGCCTGTGGAACCCGTGATCAAAATGTTTTCGCCCTGCTGTAGGTATTGTCCTGTCAGCAAAGTTGCCAGTTGTTGTTTTGTAAGGTTTCTGGCTGCGGAGCAGTTGATCTGTTCAGGGATCGCGGATAAGCGGAGTTTGGCCAGCTTAAGATAATATGTGGTTTTCTCTTGCTGGCGGTTGAGTTGCTCGCTTTGGATGAGTTGAGCAATAAGCTCATGAGCATCCAGCTGCTTATGCAGCGGTAGTTCCAATTGTTGCTGATAGGCATGCGCCATGCCTGATAATCTAAGTTGTTTCATTTGCTCCAGTGTTGCATTAGTGTTCATGATTACATTTTTTATGATGATTATTGGTACTGTTGGGGACCACGGATATTATCGTGTGAAGGCAGGGGTTGTTCTACGGGAGGCGTCACTTGTTTGTCCATGCCTGACTGAAGGATGTTTTTGATCATGGTATAGTTGATACGCAGGCCCGTAAGGGCAAGGGTGCAGGCTGCTTCCAGGCGAACTACGCCAT
>NZ_LWBP01000110.1 GCF_002078015.1 Niastella populi
ATGTATTGGTTCTTTCATATTCTGAAATATTTATACCTGACGTGGTTGAAGCAGTACTACCCTCTTCCGATTCACTCTCTTTCGATTCACCCTCCTGCACATCCTGAAATATGTGAAAGTCAACATAATTGAATAACACATCAAAAAATGGATTAGATCCATACGACTTTTTAGACTCTTTGGTAATTGAAGAAATTTCTAAAAGACTTAATGTTTCATTGCTTTTTAGCTCAATTAGCTTTTTATGAACATTCATTATAAAGTCAGCGCATCGCAGATTTCCATCTACCTCAAATTTTAATGGGATTGAATTTAAAAAGCAACCTAATATCTTATCGCCATCTTCCGTATTGGGTCTGGTATTTGTAACAAGACCTGTTACAATTTCAGAAGTGTTAGTCAATATTTTGAGCAGGTATAAATAGGCACTGAGTGATACAACTTTTACCGTTGTATTTAAAGTCCTGGCGACATGCTCAATTCTTTCTAAATAGGCATTATCAATGATGTACGAATAAACTGCTAATTCTTCCTGATCTGTAAGTAAATCCAATCTCTCAAATTCAGCCAATTCGCTTTTCCAATAATTCTTTTTTGAATCATCTGTTATGTTCATTTCATGCTGAACGACAGCATCCTTATAACTCGATTTCAGAACAGACGGCCTATAATTTATATCTTCCCCTAATTGCAGGTATAAATTATTTAATTCCGTCATAAAAGAGGCCTGACTCCATCCATCGATGATAGCATGATGAAATTGAAATACAAAAATGTTGTCATCCTTACCTATTTGAAATACACTCATGCTCCACAATGGAGCTTTTGAAATATCTATGCTATCAAGTTCTGATCGCATATATACTTTAATCTCTTCCTCTTGCTGTTTCCCGGTTAAAGCAGAGAGGTCTTTGAAATTAAGACTGATTTTAACAGCCTTATGTACAATCTGAACTTCACGTTCAAAGTCACTCAAATTAAAACTCGTTCT
>NZ_LWBP01000111.1 GCF_002078015.1 Niastella populi
CTGATTTTAAACGGCCCGGTATTCAAACTTTCAGGGGACATCTTATTGAAATTGACATTGATCCTTTATTGGGTAAGCAGTTGCAGGAATTGAGCAGTCGCCATAGCGCAACCCTCTTCATGTCACTGCTGACAATTTTCAAAATATTATTATGTAGGTATACAGGCCAAACCGATTTGATCATTGGCACACCCGTAGCGGGACGTGATCATACAGACCTGTACAACCAGGTAGGCTTTTTTGTAAATATGGTGGCGCTGAGAACCACCGTTAATTCCCACGACTCTTTCGCCGATCTGTTGGAAAGGATCAAACAGGTTATACTGAACGGGTATGCACACCAGGCTTATCCTTTCGATATGCTAATCGACGAGCTGGCCCTGCCCCGCGACATGAGCCGTTCGCCCTTATTTGATGTGGTGGTTGGAATGGAAACTCCTGGTTTGGTGAATAACCAACCTGAACTTGAAGAGTTAACGGTTCAAAAATTCGACAGGGAACACCTCGTTAGTAGATACGATTGTACACTCATTTTTAAAGAAGGTGAAAAAGGAATAAGCATAGCGATGGAGTACAACACTGCATTGTTCAGGCAGGAAACCATCGGCAAATTACTGGAACATTATATCCGGTTAACAGCAGCGGTTGTTGCTGCTCCCGGCAAACCCATAAGCGCCCTGCAAATGTTAAGTGAGCAGGAAGAGCGGGAACAGCTGGTGGGGTATAATAATATGGAGGTTGACTATGAAGTTAGCGGCACGCTGGTTGATCTGCTGGAAGGGCAGTTGAACCGGTCACCTGAAAGTGTGGCACTTGAGTTTGCGGGTAACCGGTTAAGTTATGCAGAATTGCATGAACGAAGCAACCGGCTGGGTCATTGTTTGCGCGAACAATATGGTGTTGGCCGTAATGACCTCGTGGGACTGATGACCGATCGTTCGGACCAGATGGTGACAGCCATATTGGGAATTGTAAAATCAGGCGGCGCCTATGTGCCTGTAGATCCCGATCATCCCGCATCGCGCCGGGATTATATCCTCGAACGCAGTGGCGTTAAGGTGATCGTAACGGAAGAGAAATACCGGTCTGCTCTGGAACAGAAAGGGTACCGGTGTATAATACAATCGGAACTATCTCGCTATAGCGTCACGAGCCTGCCGGTGATCAATCATCCGGGTGACCTGGCCTATGTAATGTATACGTCGGGCTCAACGGGTAATCCGAAGGGCGTAGAGATTGAGCATCACAGTGTGGTGAATTTTCTAAAAAGCATGCAGCAGCAACCAGGCATCAGTGCCGCTGACCGGCTGCTGGCAGTAACAACGTATTCCTTCGACATCTCGGTGCCGGAACTGTTGTTGCCGTTGGTAAGCGGGGCAACGGTGATCGTGCTTCGGCGCGAAGAAGTGCAGGACGCCGTGCTGCTGGGCCGCAGGATAAGGGAAACCGGGGCCACGCTTTTACAATGCACACCATCGATGTGGCAGATGTTGCTGGAAGGGGGCTGGCCTGGCAACCGGCAAATAAAAGCGTTGAGTGGCGGTGAAAGATTAAGTAAAGCATTGGCCGGCCGGTTGCTGGAAAAAGTAAAAGAGTTATGGAATATGTATGGCCCCACGGAGACCACGATCTGGTCGGCCTGCCGCCGCATTAGTCGTGACGAAGAGGCCGTGAGTGTGGGCTGGCCGATAGGCAATACGGAAATATACCTGTTGAATAAAGACCTTCAATTGCTTCCGGGGGGCATAAGCGGGGACCTGTATATAGGCGGTGAAGGGCTAGCGCGTGGTTACCGCGGGCAACCTCAGTTAACCGCAGAAAAATTTATTGCGCATCCGTTCAGGACGGGTGCACGTTTATATGCCACCGGCGATGTGGGCCGGCGCCTTGCAGACGGCAGCATAGAATTTTTGGGCCGCAGTGATGAACAGGTAAAGATCCGGGGTTACCGGGTTGAACTGGCAGAGATCGAACATGTGCTGCTGAAACACCCTTCGATAAGCGCTGCGGTAGTAATTACTGCACAAGCAGAAGATGGCACTAATTACCTGGTAAGTTATGTAGTGTTATCGGGTTTGGTAACTGCTACGGAACTGCGGTTGTATGTAAAAGCGAGCTTACCCGATTATATGGTGCCGGTTTATTTTATAACGTTGAACGAACTGCCGGTATCGTCGAATGGCAAAGTAGATAAGAAACGGTTGCCACCACCGGGCCAGTCGCAGTCGCTCGGGTTGAACACCGGCTATGTGGCGGCGGCGACTCCGCTGGAAG
>NZ_LWBP01000112.1 GCF_002078015.1 Niastella populi
TGTATCCTATGTTATGCTATACGACACTTAATGCTTAAGGCTTAACGCTATTTTCATCCCGGGGGCATCAGGCGTTCCGCGTTCAGCTTTTAGGCTATTAACTAAATGAATGTTCATTTATATGAATAACATTAAACCTCCTTCTTATTCCAGACAAAACATACAGGTGCTGGTTTTTAAAACCAACCTGTTGTCTGCAAAGGACATCTGGCATATTTCACCCATTATGGGCGAAACACCCGGCATTCTCAGGTGGAATGTCGACGAGCACGATATAGACAATGTGCTGCGGATCGAAACCGCCTGGCTATTGCCTGAAGATATCATCCGCCTGGTTACCGGCGCCGGATATATCTGTGAAGAACTGCCCGACTAATAAAATTTAAAACCAGAGGAAACGTCATTCCGATTGTACCGGGGATGGGGGAAACCACCTGTTCTACGACATGGGCGGCATCTGTCCAATCAAATAAACACATCAAATGAACCAAACCAATTTAACCAAACCCGCGAAACCTTCCTTTTCGGGCTATGAGGTTTTTGTGATAGCCATCTTAGCCTTTTTGCAGTTCACCGTTATTCTCGACTTTATGGTGATGTCGCCGCTGGGCGCCATTATCCGCCCGCAATTGAAGATTACCCCGGCCCAGTTCGGGATTGCGGTATCGGCCTATGCCATCAGCGCGGGTGTTTCGGGGTTGCTGGCTGCAGGTTTTGCCGACAGGTTCGACCGTAAGAAACTGCTCATCTTCTTTTATACCGGCTTTTTAATTGGTACCGCATTATGCGCTATGGCGCCAAACTATTACTTTTTACTGGGCGCCCGCATCGTGACCGGTCTTTTCGGTGGCGTTATAGGCTCGGTAAGTATGGCCATTGTAACCGATCTGTTCCGCATGGAAGTGCGGGGCCGGGTAATGGGGTTTATTCAAATGGCCTTTGCCGCCAGCCAGGTGCTGGGACTGCCCATTGGGCTCTACCTCGCCAATAAGTTCGCCTGGCACGCGCCATTCTGGATGATCGTTATCGCGGGCATTATTCCGGGGATCATTATTGCGCTGAAAATGAAGCCGGTGAACGCCCATCTGGCGTTGCAGAACAATCATAATGCCTTTGTGCATATGCGGAAAACCGTTTCGAACCCCAATTACCTGCTGGCCTTTCTGACTACCACCCTGCTGGCAACCGGCGGTTTTATGCTGATGCCATTTGGCAGTGATTTCAGTATCAGGAACCTCGGCATCAGGCAGGAAGACCTGCCGGTTTTATACGGAGTTTCAGGGGTATTTTCCTTTGTGTTTGGTCCGCTCACCGGTTACCTCGGCGATAAACTGGGCAAATACAGTGTTTTTGCAGGCGGCAGCATTTTGACAATGATCATGGTGGCCATTTATACCAACCTCGGCGTTACGCCGCTGGCGGTTGTCATTTCCATCAATGTGCTCATGTTTGCAGGGGTTTTGGCAAGAATGGCCACCTCAACGGCCTTGGTGAGCGCCATTCCGCAGCCGCAGGACAGGGGAGCGTTCATGAGCATCAACTCATCGGTTCAGCAGTTTGCGGGTGGTTTGGCGGCTTTTGTGGCCGGACAGGTGATAACCGAAGGGCCCGATCAAAAATTGCAGCATTACAGCACGCTGGGTATCATTGTTATAGCTTCAATGCTGGTGGTGATGGTTATGTTGTACTTCGTAAACAAACAGGTGGCCGGGAAGATGGCGGGCGTGGGTGCGCATAAAGAAACTTCGAAGGAGCCTGTGGAAGCGTTTGTAATTGAATAGTTACGGGTTACCCGATCGCCTGTTGTTGGGAGAACCCGCCATTTTTGGCATCCTGAATTGGTACAGCGCCACCCGGAACCCGTTAAAAGGCAGACTGGTGACGGTTTACCTGTTACCTGAAACGGTTCACTATATTCGGCGGATACATGTTGAAACTAAAATATTGTTATGTGACAAGCCTTTTGTAAATTGGAAATCAACAAAAAATGCTGTCATATGATCAAATTTTCAGAGCTTAAATTCGGAGATATTGTTCTGGCTGAATACGAAGGCCAACGGCGTGAAGGAATGGTAAAGGAGCTGAACCGGGAAGATAAGGAAGTGTGTGTTGAAAGCGGTGAGCAGGAATTCTGGTATACCCCCGACCAGTTGTACCCGATTGCCTTGAATGACGAGCAAATGGGCAGGCTTGGTTTTACAAAAGCCGAGGACGGGAATGGGTCGGTGAAGTACATGCGCGACTCTTTCAGGGTTTTATTGCCCCAAAAAGGCGATTTTTCGAACATGGAGATCTGGTGGCGGGAAGATCACCGGTTTTTGAACCAGCCCATCAATGTACATGAGCTGCAAAACCATTACTACCAGATGACCAAGGTGGAGCTGATACCGGCAAATGTGCATTAATGTATTAATTTTCAAATTTTTATAAACTGGCAAGGAGTGTTGGGCCCGGGCGATGGATGAAGCTTCGGCGGGCAGCATTCCTTGTTTTTTTTTGTATATTTGCGAAGGATTATAGGGAATTATTTTTTCATTTTTCCTCGTTATTTATAATTCTTTCTTATTTTTTTCCTTTTTTATTTCAATAATCATATCTTTGCGCTCCTTAAAATTATATGGGTAAACAACCGCTGATTAAACAGGATGGAGTTATTATAGAAGCTTTATCGAACGCCATGTTTAGGGTAAAACTTGAGAACGGGCATGAAATACTGGCTACGATCTCGGGCAAAATGCGGATGAATTACATCAGGATTTTACCCGGTGATAAAGTGGGGGTAGAGATGAGCCCTTATGATTTGACGAGAGGAAGGATAATCTTCCGGTATAAATAAGTAAAGCACTGTAAATAAATAAATGTTATGAAAGTTCGTGCATCTATTAAAAAGCGTAGCGCAGATTGTAAAATTGTGCGTAGAAAAGGCCGGTTATACGTTATAAACAAAAAGAACCCCCGCTTCAAGCAGAGGCAAGGGTAATCAATTGGCTATAGACAACTGGCAAGATGCAATAAATGCTGTTGCAGTTTGTTTGGCCGATCGATTGAATGAACAACAAACTACAAACAACAAACAATAAACAAGAACTATGGCTCGTATTGCCGGTGTAGACTTACCCAAGAATAAAAGAGGCGAAATTGGTCTTACCTATATTTTTGGGATCGGCCGTTCAACTGCCCAGTACATCCTTGAAAAAGCAGGTATTGCGCTGGACAAGAAAGTTCATCAGTGGAATGATGATGAACTGAACGCAATCCGTAACATTATTACCAACGAATTTAAGGTAGAAGGTCAGTTACGTTCAGAAGTGCAAATGAGTATCAAGCGCCTGCTCGATATCGCTTGCTACCGTGGGTTACGTCATCGTAAAGGATTACCTGTTCGTGGACAACGTACACGTACCAACAGCCGTACCCGTAAAGGAAAACGGAAAACTGTTGCCGGTAAAAAGAAAGCACCTAAGAAATAATATTAGCTGTAAGCTGCGAGCTGCAGGCTTCAGGCAAAATACAAAATGTATTTGTATTGCTTGCAGCCTGAAGCTTGTGGCTTGAGGCTTTTTTATATGCACCAATATAACAGGTCAGCTACGGATACCCGGTGCAGGTGGAGTGTTGATCTGGTTTCCATGCAAATGGGATTATTTTAAAACAAGATTACCTGTAAACAATTATGGCAAAAGCACAACAACCCAGCGCAAAAGCCGCTGCGAAGAAAAGGATTGTGAAGGTGGACACCTACGGTGATGTTCACATTTCAGCAAGCTTCAACAACATCATCATCAGCATTACCAACAAGAATGGCCAGGTTATTTCCTGGAGCAGTGCCGGTAAAATGGGTTTCAAAGGTTCTAAAAAGAACACCCCATACGCCGCTCAGATGGCTGCAGCCGATGCTGCCAAAACAGCCTTCGATGCAGGTGTGAAGAAAGTTGACGTATATGTAAAGGGTCCCGGCGCTGGTCGTGAAAGCTCGATCCGTGGTCTGTCTCAGAACGGAATTGAAATAGCTATGATCAAGGACGTAACTCCGCTGCCTCACAATGGCTGCCGTCCTCCCAAAAAGAGAAGAGTATAATGAAATTGCTGATTTCTGATTTGTTGATTTTTAGATGTAAAATCCCGAAATCGCCAAATCAGAAATCTCTAAATATTAAAAGGGTACACGATTGATTTTTAAGATTTTTAGGATCGTGTACCGTCACCAAAAAATCTATTTAATAACAACATGGCACGTTACACTGGTCCAAAAACAAGAATCTGCCGTATTTTCGGCGAGCCTATCTTAGGCAATGGTAAATATCTTTCAAAGAACAGCAACCCTCCCGGTCAGCATGGTCCTTCAAAAAGACGTAAAGCGCCCGGTGAGTATGCATTGCAGTTAAAAGAAAAGCAAAAAGCTAAATATACTTACGGCGTTCTGGAAAAACAATTCCGCAAAACATTTGAAGAGGCTGCCCGTATCAAAGGTGTTACCGGTGAAAACCTGATCAAATTGCTGGAAGCCCGTTTGGATAATGCAGTTTACCGCCTGGGTCTTTCTCCTTCACGTCCCGGCGCCCGTCAGCTGGTTTCTCACAAACACGTTACTGTTAACGGTTTTGTAGTGAACATTCCTTCTTACCAGTTGAAACCAGGTGATATCATCAGCATCAAGGAAAAGGATAAAGGAAATACAGCTATTACCAGCGTATTCCGCGGTAAGAACCAAAAGTTCAGCTGGCTCGATTGGAACGAAACTGAAATGACAGGTACTTTCGTAGCTTATCCAGAGCGTGAAAGCGTTCCAGAGAACATTAAGGAGCAGTTGATTGTTGAGTTGTATAGTAAATAATCGGGAAGCGTGAAACGTGAAACGGCAAACGTGAAAGGATTTCCGGAATGTCCGGTTCGCGACTGATACGCACAACTCAAAGTCACAGCTACCTTTTTATAAAGAAGTAAAAAATCGAAATTTTAAAATATGGCCATTTTAAATTTCCAGAAACCTGACAAAATAGTTTTACAAAAAGCAACGGAATTCGAAGCTCAGTTTGAGTTTCGCCCGTTAGAGCCTGGTTACGGTGTAACCATCGGTAATGCTTTGCGCAGGGTATTGTTGAGTTCATTGGAAGGGTTTGCAATCGTAGGTATTCGCATTGAAGGCGTAGACCACGAGTTTGCCACCATCAAAGGAATCACCGAAGATGTGCTGGAGATCATTCTGAACCTGAAACAGGTTCGGTTCAAAAAGAAAGTAGATCATGAAGTGAGCCAGGAAAAAGTGACGTTGAGCATTAAAAATAAATCAGAGTTCACAGCCGGTATGATCGGAGAAGCTACTCAAAACTTCGAGATCATGAACCCGGATCTGCTGATCTGTATTCTGGATTCATCTGCAAAGCTCGACATCGAGCTGACCATTTCAAAAGGTCGCGGTTATGTTCCTGCTGAAGATAACAAAGTGAAAGATGCACCATTCGGCTACATCCCCACTGACGCTATCTTCACGCCGATCAAAAACGTAAAGTACGCTATTGAAAACACCCGTGTTGAACAGCGCACTGACTACGAAAAACTGATCATGGACGTATCTACCGATGGCACCATTCATCCTGAAGAAGCGGTGAAACAGGCCAGCCGCATCCTGATCCAGCACCTGATGATCATCACCGACGAAAACATCACTTTCGATAACAAGGAAGACAAGAAAGAAGATGTGGTTGATGAGCAAATGCTGCAACTGCGCAAGATCCTGAAAACTCCGCTCGAAGATCTCGATCTGTCTGTGCGCGCTTTCAACTGTTTGAAAGCTGCCAAGATCAACAGCTTAAGCGAGTTGGTTCAATACGAGCAGGAAGACCTGATGAAGTTCAGGAACTTCGGACAAAAATCACTTGCTGAAATTGAGCAGGTGCTTGCTGAAAGAGGTTTGCACTTCGGAATGGACCTTAGCAAACTCGGATTGGATAAGGAAGAACTTTAGTTAATTAGCTAATGTGATAATGGAATACTGGCTTAGTGAATGCTTACGCATGAGCTTCGATTTTATAGGAGCTGCCGGGCCTCAAAGCATTATCAAATTATCGAATTATCACATTATCACATTTATAAATTGTAGACTGTAATTCCTGACACGGTACAGTCGGTAAAACAAACATCGTCATGCGTCACGGAGACAAAATCAACAATCTCGGCAGAACGGCTTCTCACCGGAAGGCGTTACTGAAGAACCTGGCTTCTGAGTTGATCAGACACAAGCGTATCAACACCACTTTAGCTAAAGCAAAAGCGCTGCGCAAGTTCATTGAGCCGCTGATCACTAAAGCTAAGGATAACACCACTCACCAACGCCGCGTAGTATTCAGCTACCTGCAAAACAAGGAAGCGGTTACCGAACTGTTCGGACCCATCGCTGAGAAAATAGGTGGTCGTCCTGGTGGTTATACCCGCATCATTAAGCTGGGTATCCGCGTAGGTGATAACGCTGAAACTGCAATGATCGAACTGGTTGACTATAACGAGATCTACGGTAAAGGAAAAGGCGAAGTTAAAGAAGCTGCGAAAAGAACACGTCGTGGTGGAAGCCGTAAAAAAGCTGAAGATACTGCCGCCGCTCCTGCAGAAGAAAAAGCAGCAGAAGAAAAGCCAGCTAAAAAAGCAGCAAAGTAAAAATGATCGAACTGTTTTATAAAGGAGCAAGACTTTTAACAGTCTTGCTTTTTTTTTGAAATTAAATTGATGTTCAGGATGCAACCCTGAGGTAATGGAGTATGCATTTTGGGATTTCTGATTTCGGGATTTTGAGATGGTGAGATTGGTTCTATGTCTTAAATAATTATAAATCCCCAGAATCTCTAAATCTTAAAATCAGAAATAATTAATTATTGTGTTATTTTTGCAAAATTTTTTTTTAGACAATGTCGAACACGCTTCAAAAACCCGCTGTATTACTATTGGCAGATGGTACCGTACATTACGGAAAAGCCTTTGGCAAAATAGGCACTACAGCCGGTGAAATTTGTTTTAATACCGGGATGACCGGTTACCAGGAAGTTTTTACCGATCCCAGCTACTATGGCCAGGTCGTCATCATGAACAACGTGCACGTAGGTAACTATGGCACCAAAGACACTGATGTTGAATCTGACGGTGTTAAGATCAGAGGTATGATCGGTCGTAACCTGGAAGAACAATACAGCCGTAAACAGGCTACTGAATC
Organism: Niastella populi; assembly: GCF_002078015.1. GTDB lineage: Bacteria > Bacteroidota > Bacteroidia > Chitinophagales > Chitinophagaceae > Niastella > Niastella populi. Next base: position 7,202 of record NZ_LWBP01000112.1, read on the forward strand.
GCTCGATCAGTATCTGATCAAAAATAATATCGTGTGTATAGAAGGTGTTGATACCCGCGCGCTGGTAACGCATGTTCGTGAAAAGGGCGCTATGAACTGTATCATCTCTTCTGAAATACTCGACATCGACCAGTTGAAGAAAGAACTGGCGAAAGAGCCCAACATGGACGGTCTGGAGCTGGCCAGCAAAGTGAGCACGGCCGAGCCTTACACCCTGGGCGATCCCAGTTCAGCGGTGAAGATCGCGGTGCTTGATTTCGGTACCAAACAGCACATTCTGCAATGTATGGTTGAACGCGGCGCCTATGTAAAAGTATTCCCCGCCAAAACACCGATCAGCGAACTGAAGAAATTCGCGCCCAATGGTTACTTTATCTCCAACGGTCCCGGCGACCCGGCAGCAATGGACTATGCCATCATTACCGTGAAGGACGTACTAAAAGAGAAAAAGCCAACCTTCGGCATTTGCCTCGGCCACCAGTTGATTGCCCTGGCAAACGATATCTCAACCTATAAAATGCACCACGGCCACCGCGGACTGAACCACCCGGTGAAGAACCTGGTCACCGGCAAATGTGAGGTAACCACGCAGAACCATGGCTTTGGTGTTGACCCCGAGAGCGTGAAAAAGGCAAAGAATGTAGAGATCACCCACGTGAACCTGAACGATAATTCAATTGAAGGTATCAAGCTGAAAGATCAGCCGGCTTTTTCGGTGCAATACCACCCCGAAAGCACGCCCGGCCCGCACGACAGCCGCTACCTGTTCGATGATTTTATCAACCTGATCAAAGAACACATGAACTAAACTGAATGTGTGCCACACTTATGTTCCCATCGCCAGGGAAAGTGTGGCACACCTTATACTCAATATGAAAATAGCCATCATCAATGGTCCAAACCTGAATCTGCTGGGCAAACGCGAACCCGGTATTTACGGCAGCATGTCATTCGACGATTACCTGGTGACGTTGAAAGAGAAATATCCGCAGGTTGATATTCATTATTTTCAGAGCAATGTAGAAGGCGAGCTCATCAATGAATTGCAACGGACAGGATTCGATTATGATGGCATTATTATGAACCCCGGTGGTTATACCCACACTTCAGTAGCCATTGGCGATGCCATCGCCGGCATAAAGACCCCGGTGGTTGAAGTACATATCTCCAATGTACATGCACGGGAAGAGTTTCGCAAGTTAAGCCACGTATCGGGCAAATCGGCCGGCAGCATTATTGGGCTGGGACTGAAGGGCTACGAGCTGGCAATGCAGTACCTAATCGGCCTTAAAGGATAGGAAGACGTAATTTCTGATTTTGAGATGTATATTGGTTTGAGCTCTATAACAACTCCCAAAATCCCGAAATCCAAAATTCCCCAATCCCACGATCCCCCAATCCCTCAATCTCCAAATTCCTACATCCGCAGGATAATGGTTAATTTTAACAAAGAGCCTATTCCAGACTGGCAATGAAATAATTAGGATTGGCGTTATTATTGTGAAGATCAAGTTGTTTATTACCATTACAAACCTGTTAAAGATGCGATCGATATTATTAGTGTTCCTGCTGGTGTTTTCCCTGAGCAGTTTTGCCCAATGGAAAAGTTATAAACTGACTTCATCGGGCGATACCCTTAACCGGGTGGATAAAATAAACCGTAAATGGGGGCCGTGGAAACTGCATTACGACCAGGTACGCGGCGAGCCCGGGTATGAGGAAGAAGGCTGGTTCGAAAAGGACCGCAAGGAAGGTGAGTGGCGGTTGTTTACCCTTATGGGCGACCTCGTAGGCATTGAATACTATAAATGGGGTTTAAAGGACAGTATTTGCCGTTATTTTACAAAGGATGGAGCACTCAGGCTCGAGCAAAGCTGGCGCGCATTGAACCCTGACAAGGAATATGATACCCTCGAGATCGAGGACCCCGACAAATTCAATACCTACCGCACGGTGGTCGTCAAAAACGAGGGCGCGGCCATTAAACACGGCATCTGGAAGTACTATGATCCTCAAACGGGCCGGGTAATTCGTTCAGAGTTATATACATTGGGAAAACTCGAAGAAGAAGCAAAAGCGCCCGTAACAACTGAAAAAAAACCGGTAGCCAAACCCAAAGAAGTGATAGAGTTTGAAAAGAAGAATTCGGGTAAGAAAAGGGTACGGTATAAGGATGGAAGCACCGGAGGTTAATTAGCAAATGTGATAATTAGCAAATGTGCAAATGAAATACAATTATAGCAAAAGGCCCGCGACGTAGTCGCGGGCCTTTTGCATTTGCACATTTTCCAATTTGCTAATTAGCTAATTAGTTCTTCGTGAATCTGCTGATCGCGGTAGTATTACCTGCCGAAGCTTTTATGATATAAATACCTTTTACAAGCGTGCTTACATCCATGGTAGTGTTCAGGGCACTGCCATCGCCGGCTATGTTGTTCCTTCTTATAATACGGCCGTTCATATCGATGATCTGGATACCGATATTTCCTTTCATACCATCGGGTAACTGTACCTGCAAAATGTCTCTCACTATGCTGGGGTATACCTTCATGTCGGTGCTCAGCTGTCCATCGAATTTAATGTTAAGCGTTTTGCTGTATTTGAAGCTGCCATCGGCATCCTGCATCAACAGGCGGTAATAGTTGGTGGCAGAGATGAATGGCGAATTATCGGCAAAATTATATTTGCGGGTAGTGGTGCTGTTGCCTGTTGCGGCAACTGTTCCAATAGCTTTAAACGTTTTGCCGTCATTGCTGCGCTCGATAACGAATTGTTTTACGCCTTCTTCACTGGCCGTTTGCCATTGCAATACCACTTTGCTGGTTTGTTTTTGTCCATAGAATTGTGACAACACCAGTGGAAGCGCCCCGCCCACAGTGTTCTGGAATGCGGCTATCGCCAGGTCTTTGGGTTGACCGCTGCTACCAGACAGGTAAATACGGTTAGCACTCAGGACAAGTGCCATACCGAAATCATTATCTGTGTATGCTATATTGGCTGCTGTTTTTCCATCTCCATCGAATGAGGGATCGAGTACACCGTTATTTGTAAAACGCATCAACATCAGGCCTATTGGTTTTAAACCTGTTGTGTTGGGGAAAGCGTCAACGTTGCCGCCAATTACGATCTTGCCATCGCTTTGCAGGGCTACGCTCCGGCAATCGTCATCAGAATTGACACCATCATAGTTTTCGATTACTACGCCACCCGTGCCAAAGCTTGCATCCAGCGCGCCGGCGGTCGTTAACCGTAATACAACCACATCTTTATTATTTACTGTTCTTACCGTTGTGCCGGCCACTATCAGTTTACCATCGGGTTGAACCGCCAGGCCATGTGCCGCATCGGCTGAACCGGAGCTGATATCGAAGGTTGCTATACCACCAGTGCCAAATGAGGCGTCGAGCGCACCGGTAGATGTATATCGTACCACGGTGAAATCTCCATTACCGGTATGATGGGTTCCTAATAGGGAATAGTCTGAATTGCTGGTGCCGGCTATTGTTATGGCGCCGGTGGCATTATTGATCGCAATTCCTTCCGGAATATCGTAAGCATTGATATCTGTAGTTACAATACCATTGGTGCCAAATGTGCTATCTACCACGCCGGTAGATGTATATCGAATAACTACATAATCGGTATTGCCTGAGGCATTGAAGCTGGAGCCTGTTACCACTATTTTGCCATCGCTTTGCAGGGCCACATTGGTTCCTTCATCGTTGCCGGCGCCTATTGGCGTAGTTACTTTTCCGCCTGTTCCGAAGGTATTGTCAAAGCTGCCATCGGCGTTGAAACGCATTACGCAAAAATCAATAGTAGAAGGCCAGTTCCAGCCTGCCATTACTATTTTGCCATCGGGTTGAAGCACCATGCCATAACCGCGAGCGGAGTTATTTACTTCCGAGCGTACTTTCACCACGCCCCCGGTGCCAAATGTGGCATCAATTTCACCGGCCATTGTATACCGGGTTATAAGGAAATAATTGTCGTTCTCAGCACGTCCGCCAACTAATAATTTGCCATCCGATGTAATTGCCATCGCTGTTGCAAATTCATATCCGTCTGGTGTGCCGGATGCATTATCGATCCTGAATCCTGGTGTTCCCGACGCGTTGAATGTAGGGTCCAGGCTGCCAACCTGTGCGTTTACGTACAGGCAAAGGAAAGCCATTGTAATGGTTGAGGTAAACTTCTTCATAAATTTATAATTGTGACTTTTAGAATGTACAAAAGCACATAGAAATTGGAAAACAGTTTTTTCAGAGGATTATGAAGTAAGCAAAACCTGGCTTATAGCCTATTGTTTTGTAAAGCGGCTGGTTACCGAAACATTACCGGCTGTTGCCTTAATGATATAAACACCTTTTATCAGCGTGCTTACATCCATGGTAGTGTTCAGGGCATGGCCATCGCCGGCTATGTTGTTCTTTCTTATAACACGGCCGTTCATATCGATGATCCGGATACCGATATTCCCGTTCATGCCATCGGGCAGCTGTACCTGCAAAATATCTTTTACCATGCTGGGATAAACCTTCATGTCGGTGCTCAGCTGTCCGTCGAATTTAATGATGAGCATTTTGCTGTATTTGAAGTTCCCGTCGGCATCCTGCATCAGCAGGCGATAGTAGTTGCTGGCAGAAATAAATGGCGAATTGTCGGCAAAAGAATATTTGCGGGTGATGGTGCTGTTGCCTGTTGCAGCAACTGTACCAATGGCTTTAAACGATTTGCCATCATTGCTGCGCTCGATAACGAATTGTTTTACGCCTTCTTCGCTGCTGGTTTGCCATTGCAACACCACTTTGCTGGATTGTTTTTGCGCATAGAACTGTGATAATACCAGCGGAAGCGGGGCGCCGTCGTTCTGGATGGCAATGAGGGCGAGGTCTTTTGAACCGTTTTCTCCCGTTGAACCGGTAAAATAGATGCGGTTACCGAATAATGCTATATCATAGCCATAATCGCGGTTGCCTGAAATGTCGTAAAAAATTACCCCATTACTATTACTACTGCCATCAAAAGTATCATCGAGGGTGCCATCTGAATTGTAACGTAAAAGTAAAAACGCAAAAGTAGAGCTGCCGCCTTGTGAATCTCCGCCTACCAGGATATCGCCATTGCTTTGGAGGGCCAGGGTGCGGGAGCCTTCGTCGGTGTTTGATGGGCCATAGTTGAAAAGTGCAATGCCGGCTGCTGTAAAACCTCCCGCACGGTTGACAATAGCGCCGGTTGCATTAAATGCAGGATCAAGCGCGCCGGTTGTGGTTAAACGAATGGTTGCAAAATCATAGTTTGAGAAAGAAACGCCTTTGCTCATTCCGGCCATCACTATTTTGCCATCGGCCTGCAGAGCGATCTTGTACACCTCGTCGGTTGACCCTGCGCCGTTATTACCTAAATCGAGGTCAACGATACCGCCGGTGCCAAAGTTACCGGGGGCTGCATCCAACGTTCCATCTGTATTATAACGTACTACACCAATGTTTGAGTTGGTGGCGCTGGCATTGGTTATACCGCCAACAACTATTTTTTGATCGGCTGATTGTATCGCCACGCTATAAGCTTCATCATCACCATTGATATGGGTAGTTACTTTGCCGGTGCCGCCGCCAAATGCGCCAACGCCGGTTTCAAGAATGCCATTGGATGTATAGCGTACTACCGCATAGTCATTGTCTGTTCCATTATTGATATATCCTGCGAGTACAATTTTACCATCGCTTTGAACGGCTATGCTACGGGCTTCGTCTCTGGCAGTACCAACGGGTGTAAGGATCCAGCCGTTTCCCTGGGGGCCAAAGGTGGTGATGGGGGCGCCATTTTCATCCAGCTTCACCAATGCCATATCAAAAGTTGAGTTGGTGGGGTTCCAGGCATAACCGGCTGCAAGCAGCGAGTTATCGCTTAATACCGTAATAGCATAGGCAATTGCGTCGTCGTTTGAATTTCTAACTTTAACAAGGCCACCGGTACCGAAATTGGGATCCAGGGTGCCATCGGGCATATACCGTAAGAATGTAAACCACTTGTCAGTATTATAGGCAGCGACAACAACACGGCCGTCGCTGTAGGTAGCTACTGCCTGGCCATAATCATCCGCGGCGTTCAACGGGTTTATGACGGTGCCGGTGGTATTAAAACCGCCATCCGGCACGCCAACCTGGGCGCTGACGTACAGGCATATGAGTAAAGTAGTGAGAGTAGAGGTAACCTTCTTCATAAATATATGTGTCTTTAGAGTTTTGCAAGAATCCCGTGCATAGAAATTGGAGGTATTGTTTCAAAGGAATATGGGAGGTACATAATAAAGAAAGGAAGGAACAATCAGAACCTGCCTAGCGTCAACACGTAACCAAGGATCTATTATTAATAGTGCAATGAAAATATCTACGTGGAGATTGGAGCCTTAAAAGATGGGGCATTCAAAGGAATGGTGGCGCTATATTAGAAAGAAAAGTCCAGATTGAAAAGTGTTGTCTGAACTTTAATTTCATGTGTCGCAAAAATAATGTATTAAAGTTGAGGTAAGCTGATTCATGCTTATAATATTTATAATTAATGATAACGTTACCGGGTTATCATCGAAAATGGTAGCCGGTAAATTCAACACAAAGCCGCACAATGGATCACATTGCGGAATGAAATGGATAATTCAAATGTTTGGAAAATTGGAGGTAACCAGCCGGGGATTTCAATGGGATACAGTAAAGGATCTTTCTTTTCGGCCATAAATGTAAATATTATATGTTCAAATTACAATAGTAAATTTCCTTCGTATATATATAATGTTATTTCATGTGTTGTTTGCTGACGGGCAAAAAAAATCGTTCCGGTTGCAGCCGGAACGATTGAGTATCAGTTAGAATTATATTAGAATCCTTTTTTCTTCTCCTGTGCTTTCTGCATTGGAGTAATACCGGTTGACTGGCCGCGCGGTTGTTGTTTTTGTTTGAACACGGCAAACTTTGAAGGCTGCGGCATAGTGCCCCAGGTGTTGTTGCTTTCGTTGATATCGGCTGTTTCACGAAGCGGATCGAGCTTCACGGAAGCTACTTCCTTATCTTTCATGAACACTTTCGATACGCTCTTTTCATTGTAGCGCCAGATCTGTACAGGAATACGGTCTACCTGTTTGCTGCCATCTGTAAACGTCCATTCAACGATGATGGGCATTACCAGTCCGCCCTTGTTGCTGAAAGTTACTTCATAGAAATATTTGCTTTCTACTTTTTCTTTGGTGCTTTCATCTACCTTTTCGGTAGTAACAGGCACCGGAACGCTATAGGTTGTTGTATCTACAGGTTCAAGGCCGCGGGCATATCTGTAGTAAAAATCATGCAGGGCGGTATCCTGTTCTACAAGGAATTTAATTTTCTCTTCGCGGTTACGTTGTTTGCTGATATCGTCGAATGCGGTGAGCATTGGTTTATCCACTTTTCTGTAAACGACGGTATCGGTGGGCTGGGCGAGGGGAGTGCTGGCATCGGGGCGGAAGTATTTCACGCTGTCGATGGCGATGTCGCAGGGGTCAGTTCCAAAGAACCAGCCGCGCCAGAACCAGTCGAGGTCTTCACCTGATGCATCTTCCATCGTACGGAAGAAATCGGCAGGCTCAGGATGTTTGAAGGCCCAGCGGCGAGCATATTCTTTGAAAGCATAATCGAACAGCTCGCGGCCCATGATGGTCTCACGCAATATATTCAAGCCGGTTGCCGGTTTTGTATAGGCGTTGGGACCGAAACCGATGATGTTCTCCGAATTCGACATGATAGGTTCCAGCTGATCTTTGGGCAGTTTCATATAATCGACGATGGCCCAGGCTGGTCCTTTTCCGCGAATAGGAAATTTATTATCGTACAGTTCTTCTGTGAGGTATTCTACAAATGAGTTCAGGCCTTCATCCATCCAGCTCCACTGGCGTTCATCGCTGTTGATGATCATGGGGAAGAAGTTATGGCCCACCTCGTGAATGATAACTCCCAGCATACCATACTTGGTGGCTTCGCTGTAGGTGCCATCTTTATCGGTACGGCCGTAATTGAAGCAGATCATCGGATATTCCATCCCATTCGCGGCTTCTACGCTTTGCGCTACCGGGTAAGGGTAGGGGATGGTGAATTTTGAATAGCTTTTAATGGTATGCGCTACCGCCTTTGTGGAGAATTTGCTGTACAGGCCGTATGCTTCCTTTCCGTAAAAGCTCATACACATTACCTTTTTGCTTTCTACATACGCCGGCATGGCGTCCCATACGAATTTGCGTGAAGCCGTCCATGCAAAGTCACGTACGTTATCGGCTTTGAAGATCCAGGTCTTTTTTGTTTTGCTTTTGGAGCCTTCCGCTTTTTTGGCTTCTTCCAGCGTTACGATCTGAACAGGTTCTTTGGCGGTTTGCGCTTTTGTCCAGCGCGATAGCTGGGTAGGCGTCAATACCTGTGCATAGTTCTGGCATTCGCCGGTGCTGCCAACCATATGATCGGCGGGCAGGGTCATTTGTACTTTGAAGTTGCCGAAGGTAAGCGCGAATTCACCGCGGCCGGTGAACTGGTGGTTCTGCCAGCCCTGGAAATCGCTGTATACGCAAAGGCGGGGATACCACTGTGCCATGGTGAACAGGTAGTTGCCATCTTCGGGAAAATATTCATAACCGCCGCGGCCGCCATATTTAAAACGATCGGCGATCTTGTAGTTCCAGCTGATGTTGAACGCGAACTTTTGTCCGGGTTTCAGCTCAGTGGGCAGTTCAACCCGCATCATGGTCTTATTCACGGTGTACTTAAGCTTTTTGCCAAGCGCATCGGATATTTTCACGATGTTGAAACCGTAGCCATTGTCGGTATCGCCTTCTTCCAGCCTTTCTACAATGGCGGCATTCAGCTGTTTGGGCATTGTGCTGCCGCTTTGGTAATTGGCATTTTTAGTAGTGCTGTGCTGGTTTTCGTCGAGCTGCAGCCACAAATACGTAAGCGTATTGGGTGAATTGTTGAAATAAGTGATGGTTTCGCTGCCGGTTAATTTCTGGTTGGCCTCGTCGAGCTCGCATTTGATATCATAATCGCAACGCTGCTGCCAGTACTTTGGACCGGGTGCACCGCTGGCGGTGCGATATTCGTTGGGGGTTGGTAGTATGGTACCCAACTGTTCGAATTTATTTCCGTGATTGGATCCGGGATTGTTCTGTATGTTCTGCGCTTGCGCACCATTATACAGAGCGGCTACAGCCATCACCAGAAACAAGAACTGTTTTTTCTGATTCATCATCGTAGTTTTTATATGGGAATCTTTGATATGCCCAAAAGATTGAAATGACCAAAATTAAGGCAGAAGCGCCCCGCAACCATACCGTTCGTGATAATTTTAATTGCTGAACTGCCAAATAAGAGATTAGCAATACGATCAGCACGATAAGCAGTTGCGCTACTTCAATACCAAGGTTAAAGGCCAGCAGGTGCCCTATCAATCCTTCCTTCCCTTCGAGGCTCAGGAACTGGCCGGCGAAGGCCATACCGTGTATGAGGCCGAAGAAAAGGGCAAAGATATAGATGAGCGGTACCGTTTTTTTAGGTTCGGTATGCTGTTGAAAAATATTGTTTATACAGGTGGCGGCAATGGTAAGCGGAATCAGGAATTCGATCCAGGATGAATCAACCTGGATATACCCCAGTGCGCTTAAAGCCAGTGTTAACGAGTGCCCAAGGGTAAAAGCGGTCACCAGCACCACTACTTTTTTCCAGTCCTTCCACAGGTACCGCAGGCACAAAGCGGTAACGAACAGGATGTGATCGAGTGCATCCGGTGTAAGAATGTGTTCGGTTCCAAGTTGAAAATAAATTGTGAAATCCTGCATATTGCCGTGAAGGTGTTAAAATAATTAAGAGATTTGTATCCTTAAAATTTTCATGTTTAATGGTAATACTTCTGTATAAATGGTTATTACTGGCGTCTACGATCCTCGGTAATGGTGAATTGCCCACCAGTAAGACGGCTGGCGCCCGCCACCCGTTGTATATAAGTGTTACTGAAATGGAGCACAATGCTACCGAAAAAAGCCTGGAAATAAGCTGCAAGGTCTTTACCGATGATTTTGAAAAAACGCTGGCCGGCGTTTTCAAGGCAAAGGTTGATCTTACAGCGCCTGCCGATAAGGGTGAGGCCGACAGCATGGTGCGCGCGTATATTAAAAGCCATTTACTGTTGAAGGTGGATAACAAAGCGGTGACGATGGAATTTATAGGGTTTGAAAAAGAGAATGATGCGGTTTGGAGTTATTTTGAGGTAAAGAACATTGCCACAGCGCCGAAAAAGATAGATGTTACCAATACGATCCTGTACGAGTTGTACAATAAACAAATGAACCTGATGCACGTGAAGGTGAATGGCAACCGGAAGAGTTACAGGTTGAATTATCCGGATAAGGAGGTGACTTTTGCGTTTTAAGGAGTTATTCAGTTATTCAGTTGTTCAGTTGTTTAGTTGTTTCCAACTTAGTAACTGAACAACTGAATAACTCAGGAACTGTATTCCATTATCGAATTATCACATTATCAAATTAGCTAATTAGCTTTCGTCTTCCTCATTATCCTCCATATCCTCTTTAATATCTTCCGAAGCGGTCACCAGCACTTTATCTATCCGCTGGGCGTCCATATCGATGATCTCGAACTGAAAGCCCTTCCATTCCATGGTGTCGCCGATATGCGGAATGCGTTCAAGCTGGTGCAGAATAAAGCCGGCGAGGGTATCGAACTCCTGCTCCACTTCGTTCATCCATTCGGCCTTATAGAAATAGCTCAGGAAATTATAGAAAGGTATTTGCGCGTCAACGAGGAACGTGCCGTCCTTTCGTTTCACTACCTCGTAATCGTCGTCATCGGGCTGCGGCATTTCGCCCACGATGGCCTGTAAAATATCGTTCAGGGTGATCATGCCCTGCAGGCTGCCGTATTCATCTACGATAAAACACGATGTTACCCGTTGTTGTTTAAAGCGTTCGAGCAGGCGGTATGCCGTAATGTTCTCGGGAACGAACAACGCAGGTTTCATGATGGTTTTGAAGGCGGTAAAATCGTTGGTAACGTATAGATCTTTCAATGATACGTTGCCTTTGATATTATCGAGGTCTTTATCGCAAATGGGATAAACCGAGTGTGGTTCCTTAATGATCTTGTCGCGGATGGAAGCTTCGGTATCGTTGAGGTCGAACCAGATGATATCGCTGCGGTGGGTCATTAACGAGGTAATGTTGCGGTCGCTCAGATGAAAAACCCGCTCAATGATCTCCTGTTCCACTTCTTCGATGGCGCCCTGTTCGGTGCCTTCGCTTATCATGGCTTTTATCTCTTCTTCCGTAACGTTATTATCGGCCGTTGACCTTATGTTCAGGATCTTCAGGAACAGGTTGCTGGTTTTGTTCAGCAACCACACGAAAGGGTGGGTGGCTTTGGAGAAATACAAAACCGGCAATGCAACGATACGCGCTATTTTTTCGGCCTTTATTAAACCGATGCGTTTGGGGATCAGTTCGCCAAAAACGATAGAAAGGAACGTAACGATAATTACAATGATAGTGGTAGATATCGTTTGCGCATACGAACGCACCAAGTCAATTTGTTCAATATAGGGTTCCAGGTATTTGCCAAAACGTTCGCCGGAATACACACCCGTAAGAATGGCTATCAGGGTGATGCCGATCTGGGCTGCCGATAAAAATATTTCGGGGTTGTTAGCCAGGTCGAGCGCCTTGCGGGCGGTTTCATCGCCTTTATTGGCCAGGTTCTCCAACCTGGATTTTCGAACCGATACCAGGGCTATTTCAGACATTGTAAATAAACCATTCAATAAGATCAACGCCAGTAAAATAAATAATTCCATTAGCCGGTTGGTTTGGTTAAACTAAGATACTGTAAGCATTCCTATTCGCTTATGAAATAGTTTGCTCAGCATAAAACCTATTCCGCAACCCAGGAGCGCTCCGCAAAATACGTCAAAAGGATAATGAACCCCTACATAAACCTGCGTATAGGCAATAATAAACGCCCAAACAAAAAAAAGGGATGCCCATTTTCCCATTACCGGCCGTAAAGTGGTGAAAAAGAACATGGCTTGTGCAAAGTGGGTAGTGGCGTGCGATGAGGTAAAGCTGGAGCTGCGCGGACAATAATTTATAAAAAAGCGCAGTTGCGGCCCCACTATTTCATCGCGGCAGGGGCGGGTGCGCAGGATGGTTTGTTTTATGAACTGGCTGCTGATGAGGTCGCTCAGGGCGGCGCAAAGAATAACGCCCATCACCCACCACCAGCCTTTGATACCGAAATTGCCGGTTACAAACAGCAAAAGGAATAAATACAGGGGGATCCAGAACAGGGTTTCCCGCATAAAGGGTAAAACGGTATCTAAAAAGCTATTGCCCCAGTCCTGGTTAATATGGGTAATAAGCCAGGAATCGAAGGGTTGAATATGCTCCCAAAATGTTAATAAGCAAAAGGGCAGGTCAATAGTCATAATTGCAAAAATAAAAAACTATAATTTTAGGTCTTATTTGTATTTAATCACGTATGGCGAAAATTCCTAAACTGATCCGGTGGATTATTTGGACGGGCTTGATGTTCCTGGTTTTATTTACAATCATGCGACTGGGATTATTTATTCTTAGTGACCAGCAAAGTTATGGACTTAGCAAGTTGGGTGGTTCTTTTTTCCTTGGCTTGCGGTACGATTTACGGATGATCTCCTGGTTATTGATCGTAATGCTTGTTTTGGGCAGCATTCCCGTGTTGCACCCGTTTACCGGTAAACGGGGTAAAAAGTTCTGGATGCTGTTGCTGGGGGCGGTCGTTTTGTTTGTGCTTTTCTTCTTTTCGGTCGACTTTGCCCATTATGCCTATCTCGAGCAGCGGCTGAATGCCAGCGTGTTGAATTACCTCGAGGATGCAAAGATCTCTATGGGTATGGTTTGGCAGAGTTACCCCATTATTCGCATGGTGCTGGGGGTATTGCTGCTGGCGGCGTTATTAATATGGATCATACACCGCACCCACCGGTGGGTAAGCAAACAGCCCTATACCGGCACCCGGCGCAGCCGCATCATATCTTTTGCAGTGTGTTTTCTGCTGAGCGGTTTTTTCATCTTTGGCAAGTTCGATCAGTATCCCCTGCGCTGGAGCGATGCTTTTGCGCTGGGCAGCGATTATAAAGCCTACCTGGCACTGAACCCGTTCGAAAGCTTTTTCAGCACGCTGAAGTTCAGGCACAGCGGGTACGATGAAAAGAAGGTGAAGGCGCTGGCGCCCGTCATCGGCAGCTATTTCAATTTTACGCCCAATGATAACCCGTTGAGTTTTGTACGGGTAGTGGAGCCAAAACCCGGTGCGCTCACCACAAAACCCAATGTGGTGCTGGTCATTTGCGAATCGTTCAGTGCTTATAAAAGCTCGATGTTCGGCAACCCGTTGAATACCACGCCCTTTTTTGATAGTATGTGCCGGCAGGGCATTTTCTTCGACCGTTGTTTTACGCCTACCTACGGAACGGCGCGGGGCGTTTGGGCCACCATTACCGGTACGCCCGATGTGGAAATGACAAAAACCGCCAGCCGCAACCCGGCGGCTGTCGATCAGCATACCATTATCAATGACTTCACCGGTTACGAAAAATTCTATTTCCTGGGCGGAAGCACCAGTTGGGCGAATATCAGGGGCGTGCTTACCAATAACATAGATAACCTGCATTTGTACGAGCAGGAAGATTATAAAGCGGAAAAGATTGACGTATGGGGCATCAGCGATAAGAACCTGTTCCTCGAAGCGAACAAAGTGCTGGCCCGGCAGCAGAAGCCCTTCTTTGCCATTATTCAAACCGCAGATAACCACCGGCCATATACCATACCGGAGGAAGATCTGAAAGAATTCAGTAAGGTGGAGGTGCCGGCCGATTCATTACGCAAGTATGGCTTCGAATCGCTGGCTGAGATGAACGCCTTCCGGTATACCGATTTTGGTTATAAGAAATTTATGGAAGCGGCGCAGAAAGAAAAGTATTATAACAATACGGTGTTTGTGTTCATTGGCGATCATGGCATTCCGGGTAATGCCGATGCATTGTTCCCGAACTCATGGACGGCCCAGCGGCTGACCACCATGCATGTGCCGCTGCTGATCTACGCACCGGGAATGCTGGCGCCGAAACGGGTGAATATCCTCAGCTCGCAAACGGATGTGTTGCCCACGATCGCCGGTTTGTGCCATATCAAATACACCAACAGTACGTTGGGAAAAGACCTGCTCGATTCCACTACCAAAGGATTTGCATTCATTTTCGATCCGGATAACAGCATGACCGGTGTGGTAAAAGGCGATTATTTGTACCGCAAACAATTGCGCTCGAACAAGGAAGAACTGGTTAGCATCGTTAACAACGAACCCGTGCCCAATGACGCGGAACATACCGCTATTGCGCATGAGATGGAAGTGCTCACAGATGCCCTTTTCGAAACAGCTAAGTTTATGTTGCTTAATAATAAGAAGAAATAATGTGATAATGTGATAATTCGATAATGTAATAATGAAACGGAATGCGATGTGCTAATTAGCTAATGTGCTGATGTGCTGATGTGCTGATGAAATACAGGAATACAGTGTGCTGGGTAGTTAATGTACAATGCATGAAATTCGGGAGGCTTGATAAAACTCAGACTTTCCGAATAAAAGAATTATCACATTATCGAATTATCACATTAGCTGATTTTTTCAGCGATCAAAATCATTCTCGGCGATTGTTTTATATCGTACGAATTAAGTGAGTAATCGCCGTACACATCCTTCAGCTGCAGCCGGTAAAAGGCAAACATATCGTTGAAATCGCCGAGAGAGAATTTGGCTACTTTCTCGGTGAATTCAAGCGGCGCTTCAAGGGCTTCGTCTTCTATCTCTATCTTTTTGTAAAAATGGGTTTCGTCGAACCATTTGGTGAGGTAATACGTAACATCATCGATCTGTTTTTCCTGTTTATGCACCAGGTGGTCTTCGGCATAATGTACATTCAGGTAATCGATCACCACGGTACCATGCGGTTTTACCGCGTTGGCGATAGTACGAATAACGTTGTAGTGTTCGCGTTCGGTTCTAAAGTAACCAAAGCTGGTGAAGAGGTTGAAAGCGTAGTCGAAATAATTGATCCAGAAGGGCAGGCGCATATCATGTTCGAAAAAATGCAGCTGCCCGTTCTCCTGTGCTTTGGCAATGGCGATGCTGGCCGGCGCCAGGTCTATACCGGTAACATCTAAACCTTTTGTGGCGAGAAATTTTGAATGGCGGCCGCGGCCGCAGGCGACATCGAGCAGCTTTGCATGTTCGGCCGGCTGCAGTTTGTTGAGCAAATGGGTCATAAACGCAGAAGCTTCCTGTTCGTCGTGCTCAAAGTATAATTTATGGTAATAGGGTGAATTGAACCACTCCCTGAACCAGTTGCTGCTGTTGAACATGGCTGCCTTATTTGAGGCAAAAGTAAGTTAGAAATTTTGTGATTTCGGGGTTTTGAGATTTCGGGATTCGGGGATTATGAAATTCATGGGAAACTTCAAAACTGAAGAAATCCCAAAATCCAAAATCCAATTCCAAAATCACTAAATCAGAAATAACTAATTGATATGCTTTTTTTTATTCATTGTTTTCCACATGCAGGGGATCATATTAAAATTGTCGTTATTTTTCACTTACCTTCACTTTTCTGATTCCCGATCCTGTAAAATACCCGAATCTGGTAGCCCCTGCTAACGGCCAAACACTTATTTTTGTAATTATTACTGTTAAACCCTGTTATTGTGGCATTGATAAAAAGTATATCAGGTATTCGTGGAACGATCGGAGGTAAAACCGGAGAAAATCTCACTCCCCTTGATGTGGTTAAATTTTCCGCTGCCTTTGGTAGTTGGTTGCTTGAAAAAAATTCCGGCAATAAAATAGTTATTGGCCGCGACGGCCGTATCAGCGGCGCTATGGTGCAGCAATTAGTAGTGAATACACTTACAGGGCTGGGCATAGATGTGGTCGATATCGGGCTTTCTACCACTCCAACCGTTGAAATGGCGGTGGTTTGGGAAAATGCTGCCGGTGGTATTATCATTACGGCCAGCCATAATCCCAAAGAATGGAATGCCCTTAAACTGCTTAACGCGCGTGGTGAGTTCATCAGCGGTGAAGATGGTGCGCAGGTGTTGGAAAAAGCAGGTAAGGAAGAATTCAATTTTGTATCGGTAGATAAGTTAGGCGCCTATACAGTAAACGATACCTACCTGCAAAAACATATCGATACGATCGTTAACTATCCGCTGGTTGATGTGGAAAGCATTCGCCAGAAGAATTATAAAGTGGTGGTTGATGTGGTGAACTCCACCGGTGCGCTGGCTATTCCCCCATTGCTTACCGCATTGGGAATAGAAGAAGTGATTGTGCTGAACGAAGAGATCACGGGCAAATTTGCACACAACCCCGAACCACTGCCCGAAAACCTTACCGGTTTAAGCGGAGCTGTACGCAAGCATAAAGCCGACCTGGGTATTGCAGTGGATCCCGATGTTGACCGCCTTTGTTTTGTTTGTGAAGACGGCAGCATGTTCGGTGAGGAATATACCCTGGTAGCGGTTGCCGACTATGTGCTGGGCAAAAAGGTTGGCAATACCGTAAGCAATATGAGCAGCACCAAAGCGCTGAAAGAGATCACCCTTAAACATGGCGGCGAGTATTATCCTTCTGCCGTGGGCGAGGTGAATGTGGTTGATAAAATGAAAGCGGTGAATGCGGTGATCGGCGGCGAAGGCAATGGCGGTATCATTGTACCCGATCTGCATTATGGCCGCGATGCGCTTATTGGCATCGGTTTATTCCTGAGCTCGCTGGCAACACATAAGAATGGCATCCGTTCTTTCAGAACGCGTTACCCCGATTATTTCATCTCCAAGAATAAAATTGAGCTGCAGAACGGTATAGATGTAAAAGATATTTTCGAGAAGATAAAAACGAAATACAGGAACCAGCCGGTGAATACCGAAGATGGTTTGAAGATCGAGTTCGATAGCGACTGGGTTCATTTACGTACATCGAATACTGAGCCTATCATCCGCATTTATGCCGAAAGCAGTTTTGAAACCACCGCCAATAATATTGCATTGCGTTTGATGCATGATATTAAGGAGTTTATGTAGCCCGGGCAAAGTAGAAGCGGGAAGGCCTATAGCTGAAGCCGCAGCGCGTAATCGAACGGCAATTTGATTGGTTTAAATAATATAATAAACAGCCTTCTTTATTAAAAAATATTTGACCATTTAAGCGAATTTTTGAACAATTACCTGTCTGTTGACGTTTTTGATGTGAGGCTTGTAATTCATTGGTATTAAAATAACTTTTGAAATATTTTATTCAATTTTGCTCCGCTTTTTAAGCGGAGCTTTTTTTTAGGCCTCGCCAATCCAGCCTCCTCCGACTCCCCCGGTGGGGGAACGAAAACGGTGGAGGGGAGTAAAACAGAACTACATGTCAAAGCCGGTTAACCGTATTTATTTCGATAATGCTGCAACAACGCCCCTCGACCCGCTGGTGCTGGAGGCGATGATGCCGTATTTTACCGATAAGTTTGGTAACCCTTCTTCTATATATTCATATGGACGGGAGAGCCGGCTGGCCATCGAGAATGCCCGCAAATCGGTAGCGAAGATCCTGAATGCGCATCCGGCCGAGATCTTTTTTACATCGGGCGGAACCGAAAGCTCCAATACGGCCATCAATGCAGCCATAACCGACCTCGGCTGCAGGCATATCATCACTTCGCCCATTGAACATCACGCTACGTTACATACGGTAGAACATCTAAGCTGTTATGGCGATGTGGAGTTAAGCATGGTAAAATTACTTCCTGACGGCCATGTTGATCTGGACGACCTTGGGCGCCTGCTGGCAAACAGCAGCGAAAAATGCCTGGTAACCCTTATGCATGCCAATAATGAGATCGGCAATATGATCGATCTGCATGCGGTAGGGAACCTGTGTAAAATGTATGGCGCCATCTTTCATTCAGATACCGTGCAAACCGTTGGGCATTTTCCCTTCGACCTGCGCAATACGCCCGTGCATTTTATTACCGGCGCCGGGCATAAATTTCATGGGCCCAAGGGGGCAGGCATATTATACATCAATGAAAATGTAAGAATAAAACCATATATCCATGGCGGTGCCCAGGAGCGCAATATGCGTGCGGGAACTGAAAACCTGTATGGAATAGTAGGTTTTGCCAAAGCCCTTGAGCTGGCCACCGGAGAATACGAAACACAAAGCGCTTATATAAGGGAATTGAAGTTATATATGATGGAGAAGGTAAAGAATGCGGTGCCGGGCATCACCTTCAATGGCGATCCGCTGGGCCGCAGCCTGTACACCGTGCTGAGCGTTTCTTTCCCAAAGACCGAAAAGTCGGAGATGATCCTGTTCGCACTCGATATGAACAATATTTGCGTGAGCGGCGGCAGCGCCTGTACCAGCGGGGCCGATCAGGGCTCGCATGTTATACGCGCCATCAATAACGATCCAAACCAGGTAACGGTACGTTTTTCGTTCAGTAAACATAATACCAGAGAAGAAATTGATTTTGTGGTAGAGAAACTGAGGGAGATGATTTAGGGTAAGTTGACGAGTTGACGAGTTGACGAGTTGACTGGTTAACGAGTTGACTGGTTAACGAGTTGACTGGTTTGCAGATTTTAAGTTAAAAGGTTGAAGAGGGAAGGCGGGGAGTTAGTGAAATAGTTACAACTGCTGTATGTTTTGTTTTTGCTAAATAAGAATTGGTCCCGGTTTTACCGGGATCTTTTTTTGTATATACAGGTAATGCGAAAATGGGGTAAATTACTTCTCATGAACGAATGGTCTCAAAGCAGAAAAAATTACGTTATCATAGGCGTTGATATCGGCACATCGGGCACCAAGGCCATTGCGGTAACCTTCGACGGCCGGGTGGTGGCAAATACTTACGTTTCATATAATCCCCTGCCGGGTAAACCGGGCTATCATGAGCTGGATCCCGAAGTATTGTACCAGGCCGTTGTTACCAGTATCGAAAGAACGGCGCAACAGCTGCCGCCATTGGGAAAGATGCTGAACGCCGTTTCTTTTAGTACGGCCATGCATAGCCTTATAGCGGTCGATGCAAACGGCGATCCGCTTACCAATGTAATTACCTGGGCCGATGGCCGCAGTGTTGAATACGCCGAAGCATTAAAAGGCTCACCGGCCGGTCACGCGATCTACCTGCATACCGGTACACCCCTTCATCCTATGAGCCCCCTGTGCAAGATCATGTGGTTGCGCGATCATTGGCCTGAGGTATTTGCAGCGGCACATAAATTTATCGGCATAAAGGAATTTATCTTTTACCGGTTCTTCGGCAGGTACCTGATCGATCATTCCATTGCCGCCGCTACGGGCCTGTTCGATATTCACACCAAAACATGGTATGAACCGGCGCTGGCTGCTGCGGGTATTACCAGTGAGCGGTTATCCACGCCCGTTCCCACGTACTACACCATTCCAAAATTAAATAAACCGTATCCCGAACGGCTTACGATGGTAGCGGATGCGTTGTTTGTCATTGGCGCCAGCGATGGTTGCCTGGCCAACCTGGGCAGCCATGCTACAAAACCCGGCGATCTGTCGGTGACCATTGGCACCAGCGGGGCGGTGCGCATGTTAACAACAGCGCCGGCCGCCGATACGCAGGAGCGCATCTTCAATTATATACTTACCGACAAATTATATGTATCGGGCGGCGCCATCAACAACGGGGTGGTATTGCTGAAATGGTATACAGAAAACTTTTTACAAAAAACATTTTCGGGCGCCACCGACCTCAACTGGTTTTTAAAAGAGGCGGCGCGTGCGCCGGCAGGCGCCGATGGATTGATCTTTCTTCCCTATATATTGGGCGAACGCGCGCCGGTATGGGATGCCGATGCCCGCGGAGTGTTTATAGGTGTACATGCCGGTCATACACAGGCGCATTTTATGCGTGCTGTTATTGAAGGAATAAACTATGCTTTATACCAGGTGGCAAAATCGGTAGAAGAAACAGTTGGCAGTATTCAACATGTGTATGCCAGCGGCGGGTTTATCAATGCACCGTTATGGCTGCAATGGTTAACCGATCTGTTTGGCCGCGAAATAAAAGTGATCAGCAGTGATGATGCATCTGCAGTAGGGGCCGCTATGCTGGGGCTGCAGGCTATTGATATGACACCCATTGACGAATCGGCGCCTGTTTTCCACAATAAGCAGCAATTTAACCCCGATATGGCATTGCACGCTGCGTATCAGCGGTATTATGGGGTATATGCAGGATTGTATCATAAATTAAAGGCTGATTTTCAAACACTCAAAGAAATACGCTTAACGCGGAACGTTGAATGTTGAACGCGAAACGCGAAATGCAGAACGCTTAAGGAAGGCTAAACGCAAAATGCATAGGGGCGAAGCCGGTTCCCGGATTTCAGGCTTTTCAAAATATTTAAAACAGCACGAATATTGAGGTCAGCGTTAAGCCTTTAGCCTTCAGCGTAAAGCATTTTCTTTAACAATTTCTTGTATTTATAAGTCAACCCTGGCATATTTTTTAAGTTATATATAGTGAAAGGCTGCACAACTCTGCCTTTCAATCGCTGTGGTTAAGTTAAAACAAGTCTTCCCGCATGGCGGGACGATACAGTCCTCCCGATAGATCGGGAGGACTTTTTTATGCACATCCCGTACGTCTTAAATCATGGGCTGTTAAGAGGAATAGTTGTAAATTGTACATCCCTTATATAGCCAGTATGAACCAACTAACTGACCTTACCGCTAATAAAAAGCGGGTACAATCCATTGACATTTTACGCGGTATCGTAATGATCATAATGGCGCTCGATCATGTGCGCGATTATTTCCATATAGAAGCATTTACCGGCGACCCGCTCAATCCCGATACTACTACTCCCATATTGTATTTTACCCGCTGGATCACCCATTTTTGTGCGCCTACCTTTGTGTTCCTGGCAGGTACCTCGGGTTATCTGATCGGCTTACGAAAAACAAAAGCCGGCCTAAGCAGTTTTCTGCTTAAGCGCGGACTGTGGCTGATACTGGTTGAAGCGGTTATAATTTCGTTGGGCTGGACGTTTGACCCATTATATCATAATATTATCTTCCAGGTGATCTGGGCTATCGGTATCAGTATGGTGTTGCTGGGCCTGGCGGTGCGGTTGCCCTATGAAGTTATTTTTGCCGTAGGCGCATTGATCGTACTGGGCCATAATTTGCTCGACTATCCCGAAGCCGACCGCAAACACGATGTGGGTTTTGTGTGGGACCTGTTGCATAACGGCCGGTTCGATACCTACAATTTTGCCCCCGGCCGCGTACTGATCATTGCCTATGCATTTTTACCCTGGACGGGAATTATGTTCATGGGTTATAGCGCCGGTAAATTATTTGAAGCAACGGTAGAACCCATAAAACGCCAAAAGGCTTTATTGATCATTGGCAGTGGGTTGATCGCCCTGTTTGTGGTGCTGCGGCTGATCAATGAATACGGCAATCCATTCCCATGGCCGCCGCAAAAAGATGCGCTGTCTACCTTTATGGCATTTATGAATGTGCAGAAGTATCCGCCTTCATTGATGTATGCAAGCATTACACTGGGGCCTGCGCTTATTCTGCTGGCATTGATCGAAAATGTGCAGAACCGGTTTACTGATTATGTAAAGGTATTTGGCCGCGTACCGTTCTTCTATTATGTGCTGCACTTATATTTCATTCACATATTTACCGTGATCGCTTTTTACTTAGAAGGTTATGGTTCTAAGGATATAAGCGGGCAAACGCCATTCCTGTTCAGGCCGGTACAGTTCGGGTACCCGCTGTGGGCGGTGTATGTGATCTGGATCGTATTGATCCTGGCTTTATATCCTTTATGCAGATGGTACAATAAGTACAAAGCCACACATACACAGTGGTGGTTGAGTTATTTATAGCAACTATTGTAAACGTTTGACGCCTGTGTCGTTGTAGGAAACAGGTTGTAAGTTGTTAAGTTGTTCAGTTATTCAGTCAAAGCAATAACTTACAACTGAACAACTGAACAACTGAATAACTGAATAACTTTTTCTATTGAACTACAATTTTCTGGTTAAGCAAAATGCCTGTTATGGTTTTCACCTGCACCATATAAACGCCAGTCACCAGATTTCGCTTTAGTACAATAGCTGTTGTCTGGTTACTTTCCAGCGCCGGCAGCTGTTTTTGCATTGCCGGCCGGCCCATCATATCGGTTAGGGTGATGGTAAGGTCTTCCACCCGCTTATTGCTTTCAAGTATCAATTGATTGCCGGCATGTAATACTGTTGGGTATATCCTAATGCTTTCGCTGGTGTTGTTCTTAATGGTAATAACTTCAGAGTAAGTGACAATACCGTTGAGATCGATCATCTTCAGGCGATAGAAGCGGCTGCCGCTGAATGAAACCTTATCTGTAAAGGCATACTGTGTACCGGTAGCGATATTGATACCGGAAGCAGCTTCTACCTCTCCGGCCACATCGTACACCCGGCCATCGGCGCTTCTTTCTATTATGAATTGTTCGGTATTGCTGTTGAGGGTAGTGCTCCAGTATAAATGGGTTCGACCGTTCTGCCGGTTGCCGGTGAAACGCAGCAGCTCTATGGGCAGCACAGTTGAGTTCATATCGAAGCTAATGCGGTTTGAACCGCCGTTCTCGTAATACTCCAGCACCATATCGTATGTACCGGTGAGGGTGGCTGTGTAGTTGTCGGTCATATAAACATGGTCGTTCCAGTTTTGAATAACCCAGTTGGCCCCGCCATCGAGGCTAAAGCGATATCCATCGTCGCCGCCTACCAGAAATACGACGTTCTCATTGTTGAATGTTTTTCGCAGCCGGTAACGTACACTAAATGTCTGGGTGTTTATGGAGCAGGTGTTGGTATAATAGGTAACATCATCGCCGCCGAAGTTTTGATCGAAAAAGGGGTTCATTGCAGAACCTTCGAATACGGTGCCTTTGAAGGCAGTGAAATCGGGGTTATCGTATACATATCCGCGCCAAACATTATTTGTTCCATATACGCCTGGATCATCGGCCAGGCTGCAAATGCTAAAACTTATGCGGTTTCCGCCGCCATTATCGAAATACTCTATTACCAGGTTGGTGCTGCCGTTCAAACGGAATGTTCCCTGCCGGGTGGTATAACCATGGCCGCCCCAGTCCTGCAGCACCCAGGTAACGCCGCCATCGATGCTAAAGCGGTAACCATCGTCGCCGCCGACAATGATGGTATAATCGTTATCGGTAAAGTTCTTATTGAGCTTGTACCGAATACTGAAATCTTCGGTTTGAATATTACAGCCATTGACCGCATACGTAACGTTGTCGCCGCCAAAGCTCTGGTCGAAATTCATATTACCGCCTGAGCCTTCGGTAACATAACCATAATAATTTGTAAAGTTATTGTTGTTGTAAACGTAGCCTATCCAGGTGTCATTGGTGCCGTACGTGTTTTGGTCACCCTGGGGCGAGGCACAGGTTTGCGCGTTCAGCCGGCCAAAAAGCAACAGGCTGATAACTAAAAGTTTACCAGTTTTCAAGGGAGGGGTACTATTAAATATTTAAAATGTTCTACGGGTTAATCCTTAGATTAAACGAATTAGCAAAATCAGTATTGCCAGCGCAAGATGATATTAATGTTACCACACTGGTACTTTTTTCGATGATTTATCCAATAAATCCGATTAATGTGATAATATGATAATGTGATAATTCGATAATTAAATGCAATTGTGAGGATGCCAATAGATTCGAGTCAGCTAAATTATATTCCAAGCCCACGCGAAGCATTCACGAAGCCTGTATTCATTAGCACATTAGCAAATTATCCAATTAGCTAATTCTGTATTTGTATTCCATCATCACATTATCACATTATCAAATTAGCTAATTACTTCACCAGTCCTTTTATCTCATTCAGTTTCATCAAAGCCTCTACAGGGGTAAGTCTGTTGATATCGATATCATTCAGCATCTTTCTGATGTCATCGAAGGTTTCGCTGTGGGCATCGAAAATGGAGAGTTGTACTTTTTGGGTGGAGATCTGTTTTACCTGATCGGTGAGGTTTGTTTGGGTGCTTCCGCCAGCTGGCTGATTGTCTTCGTGTTTCTTTTCCAGCAGCTTTAAAATTTCATTGGCGCGGTCGATAAGGGCGGGGGGCATGCCGGCCATTTTGGCCACATGAATACCAAAGCTATGGGTGCTGCCGCCTGGCGCCAGTTTGCGCAGGAAGATGATCTTGTTGCCTACTTCTTTATTGGTGATATGGAAGTTTCGGATGCGCGCCAGTTTGTTCTCGAGTTCGTTCAGCTCGTGGTAGTGCGTGGCGAACAAGGTTTTTGGTGCGTGGGGACTTTGGTGCAGGTATTCTGCAATGCTCCAGGCAATGGAAATACCGTCGTATGTAGAGGTACCGCGGCCTATTTCATCGAGCAATATCAGGCTGCGGGATGAAATATTATTGATGATGCTGGCCGTTTCATTCATCTCTACCATGAAGGTTGATTCGCCGCCGCTTAAGTTATCGGAGGCGCCTACGCGGGTAAAGATCTTATCGGTAAGCGGAATGCGGGCGGCGGTGGCCGGAACAAAACTTCCCATATGCGCCATCAGCGTAATAAGCGCGGTTTGCCGTAAGATGGCGCTTTTACCGCTCATGTTCGGTCCGGTTAAAATGATCACCTGTTGCGTAGCTGGTTCCAGCAACACGTCGTTGGCAATATACGGTTCACCAACGGGCAGGTTACGTTCAATAACGGGGTGACGGCTATCTTTCAGTTCGAGCACGCCATCTTCGTGCAGCTCGGGCTTTTTGTAGTTGAAGTGAAGGGCATTGTGCGCAAAACATAGCAGGCAGTCGAGAATGGCCATTACGTTACCATTTACCTGCATGGGCGCAATATAATCCTGCAGTTCGAGCAGCAATTTTTCATACAGGTCAAGCTCTATGGCCATTATCTTTTCTTCGGCGCCGGTTATCTTTTCTTCATACTCCTTCAGTTCGGCGGTTATATAACGTTCGGCATTGGCGAGGGTTTGCTTGCGCATCCATTCGGCCGGTACCTTGCTTTTATGCGAGTTGGTTACTTCGAGGTAGTAACCGAAAACGTTGTTGAAACCGATCTTTAAGGAAGAAATGCCAGTTTTCTCCGATTCCTTTTGTTGCAGTTGCACCAGGTATTCTTTGCCATTGGTGGCAATGTTGCGCAGATCGTCGAGCCCGGCATGAATGCCATTGGCAATAGCGCCGCCTTTGGCCACGGCCACCGGCGGGTTATCGATGATCTCTCTGGTGATCTTTTCTTCAATGTACCGGCAGCCATTCAGCGAGTCGGCCAGCCGTTTCAGGTATTCATTCTCTGCCGTGCTGCAGATCTGTTTTATTTCTTCAATATGCCGCAGGCCGCGGGCTATTTGCAATACCTCGCGCGGGTTGATCTTTTTCAGCGGGATCTTGCTCACCAGCCGCTCTATATCGCCGCATTGTTTTATATGTTGAATCAGTTTGCTGCGCAGGTCAACTTCTTTTATAAAGAACTCAACCAGTTCGAGCCGTTCGTTGATACGGTTGATATCTTTTAGCGGAAGTAAGATCCAGCGTTTCAGCAGCCGTGCACCCATGGGCGATACGGTATTGTCGAGCACCTTGTGCAGGTTGTTGCCATCGCCGTTACCGGTGCTGATGAGTTCGAGGTTGCGGATGGTGAAGCGGTCCATCCACAGATAGTCATCTCTGTCGATGCGCTGGATACTTGTAATATGTTGCAGGTTGGGGTGTTCGGTATCTTTCAGGTAATGCAATACCGCGCCGGCGGCCACAATACCATGATGCAGTTCTTCTACCCCAAAACCTTTTAACGAATGTGTGTTGAAATGTTTCAGTAAACTTTCAGTGGCATAGGCTTCATCGAAGATCCAGCTTTCCATTGTATAAGTATAGAAGCGGGAACCAAACACTTCCTTGAAATGTTTTTGAAAGCTGCGCTGAAAGATCACTTCAGCCGGTTTTAATGTTTGCAGTAATTTATCGATGTACTCCGAATTGCCTTCGGCCACAAAGAATTCACCGGTTGAAATATCGAGAAAAGCGATACCTGCAAAGTCTTCGGTAAAATGAATGCCGGCCAGGAAGTTGTTGCTGTTATGCTCCAGCATTTTATCGTTGGTGGCCACCCCGGGCGTTACCAGTTCGGTTACGCCGCGTTTCACAATGCCTTTTGCCGCTTTGGGATCTTCGAGCTGATCGCAAATGGCTACCCGGTAACCGGCCCGCACCAGTTTGTGCAGGTAGGTGTCGAGCGCATGGTGTGGAAACCCTGCCAGTTCGCTGCTGAAAGCTGCGCCGTTGTTTCGTTTGGTAAGGGTAATGCCCAGCACCTGCGAAGCAATAACGGCGTCTTCGCCAAAAGTTTCGTAAAAATCACCTACTCTGAAGAGCAGCACAGCGTCGGGATACCGTTGCTTGATGGCCCGGTGTTGCTGCATTAAAGGAGTTTCTGTAGTAGCTTTTGACATGGAGGGCAAATATAAAAGGTTTGGAAGGGGATAAAAAAGAGAGGTTGGGGTATGTGGAGAAAATGGGGAATAGTTGACGAGTTGACAAGTTGACAAGTTAACTCGTTAACCAGTTAACAAGTCAACTTGTCCTATCTTTGCGCCATGCGAAAGCTGAGTATGGACGAGCTGGACCGGAAATCGGTTCATGAATTTAAGGAAGCCGAAAAAATGCCTGTGGTAGTGGTGCTGGATAACATCCGCAGCATGCACAATGTAGGCAGCGTGTTTCGTACTGCCGATGCGTTCTTATTACGCGGTATTTACCTCTGCGGGTATACGCCCCAGCCGCCGCACCGCGATATTCACAAAACCGCCCTTGGCGCCACTGAAACCGTGGAATGGAAATATACCGAAACAACCGTAGAGGCGGTAACCCGGCTGAAAGAAGACGGGTACAAAGTGTTTGCGGTAGAGCAGGTGGAAAGCAGCATTGCGCTGAATAAATTCGAAATGAACCAATCCCGCGCAGGCGCGGAACCGGTGGCTGTTGTATTTGGCAATGAAGTGAGCGGGGTAGAGCAGGAGGTGATAAAATTATGCGATGGCTGCATCGAAATTCCGCAACTGGGCATGAAGCATTCGCTGAATATCTCTGTGGCTGCAGGAATTGTGTTGTGGGAACTGGTTAGGACGCGAATACAGCACAAAGCTGAAAGCTAAAAGCCGAAAGCCTGAATACAGCTGCAAGCGAATACAAATACAACTTAAAGGCCAAACCGAAGGATGAGGCCCGGAAAAACAGAGGAAGCGCCGTGAAATGTACGCTGATCAACCGGTAACCCTTTCACATTTGCCGTTTCACGTTTCACGATTGCCGGCCTTCATTTCGACATTCGACATTTAACATTCAATATTCGTTATTATCAATGAGCACCGTTAAGAAATACCTGAGCCTGATCAAATTTTCGCATACCATTTTCGCAATGCCGTTTGCGCTGATCGGGTTTGTGCTGGGCGTGTTTACATTAATGAACAGGGGCATAGCTGATGCAAAAAAAGCTATTGGTGAACAGGGCGAGTTTGTAAACACTGTTTTCAGATTTACTCCTAACTATTCCCGTCTCGCACTGTTGTTTTTGTTGGTCGTTCTCTGCATGATCTTTGCGCGCAGCGCCGCCATGGCGTTCAACCGCTATCTCGATCGCAGCTTCGATGCGCAAAACCCACGCACCGCCATCCGCGAAATTCCGGCCGGTATTTTAAAAGCAAACAATGTACTCTGGTTCACCATCATTTGCAGTGTATTGTTTATCGTTTGCACCTGGTTCATCAACCGCATTTGTTTCTTCCTTTCGCCGGTAGCTTTGTTTGTGATCTTATTTTACAGCTATACAAAACGGTTCACGCCCCTGTGCCACCTCGTATTGGGACTTGGTTTATCACTGGCGCCAATAGGCGCTTACCTCGCTGTGACCGGCGAATTTGCTTTACTGCCCATCCTGTTTTCGCTTACGGTGATCTTCTGGGTGAGCGGCTTCGATATCATTTATGCCCTGCAGGATGAAGAGTTCGATAAATCGAAACAATTGTATTCCATTCCCGCCTGGCTGGGTAAATCGAAAGGATTACGCGTGTCTGAAATACTTCACGTAATAAGCGCAGCATGCGTGATGGCAGCAGGAATAGTGGGAGAACTGCATTGGTTGTACTGGATTGGAGTGGCTGTTTTCGTGGGTATGTTGGTTTACCAGCATTCTATTGTAAAACCCACCGATCTGCGCCGGGTGAACCTCGCCTTTATGACCGCCAACGGGATTGCCAGCGTGGTATTCGCCTTATTTGTTATTGCCGATCTACTGCTTATCAGGGAGATAAGGTTTATTGAAAATATTAATTAAATAGCCCGGACCCTGGCGAAGCCTATAAATGCTTATGAGTTTCGAATTAAAGAACTTAGAACTTAAAACGTAGAACTTAAAACTTTAAATGGCTCGCATATTATCTATAGACTACGGAAAAAAACGCACCGGCATCGCCGTTACCGATCCCTTACAGATCATCGCAACGGGGTTAACGACGGTTGAAACGCCCCAGCTGTTCAAATTTTTAAAAGAATACTTTGCCAAAGAACAGGTAGAGCTCATTATTATGGGCGAACCAAAAAATATGGACGATTCCGATACGCATGCCACCCCGCTGGTAAAACAGGCGGTGGCGCGGTTAAAAAAGGAATTTCCCGCCATTCCCGTAAAAATGGTCGATGAACGCTTTACCTCCAAAATGGCCTCCCAGGCCATGATCGATATGGGCATGAAGAAAAAACAACGGCAGAACAAAGCGTTGGTGGATGAAATAGCCGCTACTATCTTATTACAGGAATATTTGCGCAGTATTAGCTGATTATCAATTTATAATGACTGTTGCCGGTTGCCAGGCGACAGTTGCCGGCCCCTTTTTGCAGAGGGCTGAGCAATTGTAATTCCCCGGAACCGGTACGCGGGAACCGGTAACCGGAACCCGGCTACAGCCTTCCGCCACTCGTATTTTTCAAGTAACTTTGCAAACTCATACAATAACAACAGTTTAATAATGATATTACCGATCGTAGCATATGGCGCTGATATTTTGAGGACCACGGGAAAAGAAATAACGCCCGACTATCCGAACCTGGGCAAATTGATTACCGACATGTGGGAAACCATGTATGCCAGCAGCGGGGTAGGCCTGGCCGCGCCACAGATCAACAAAGATATCCGCTTGTTTATTATAGACAGTGCCCAGGTTTTTGAGAACCAGGATGAAGATGAAAAAGGAAAATATCCCGATGAGCCGGGCATTAAACAGGTATTCATCAATGCAAAGGTAACAGCGCTCAATGGCGAAGAATGGGCCTATAATGAAGGCTGTTTAAGCATTCCAAAGATCAGGGAAGATGTGATGCGTAATGAGTCGGTGACCATTTCTTATGTTGATGAAAATTTCAAACCATTCGAAAAAACGTTCAACGGTATTACCGCCCGTATCATTCTGCACGAATACGATCATATAGAAGGGAAACTATTCATCGATTACCTGAAGCCGCTGAAGAAAAAAATGCTGCACGGAAAACTTACCGATATTTCAAAGGGTAAAGTACGGGCCGATTATAAAATGATCTTCCCTAAATAGTGTACGCTATGTATTCCGGCTGCTGGTGCGTTATTGTTTTTTTGCTGGTTTCCTGCCAAGTCGTTGCGCAGGATTCTTTGGTGAAATTGCAAAACAAAACGGTAACCCTGAAAGAGGTGGTGGTGCGTAACAACCTGAATGTGCAGGCTTTTATTGAACGCATCAAAAACGACACTACTTTTTATAAAGCGTTCCGCAATCTGAAAGTGCTTGGTTATACCTCGCTGAACGATATCAGGATGTTCGATAAAAAAGACAGGGTAACCGCATCGCTGTACAGCAGAACCCGGCAGTATGTGAACGATGGCTGTCGCTATACCCAGGTGTTGGAAGAACAAACCACCGGCGACATTTACGACAAAGATCATCAGTTCAACTATTATACGGCCGGCATGTACGCCGGTTTGTTTTTTGCCGCAGATACTGTTTGCGGTGAAACCAATATTGTAGGCGATGCCGCCTTTAGCACCCGGGGAAAAAGCGGACTGGCCAAACACAAGGAGCAGTTGAAAATGCTGTTCTTCAATCCCGGTAAAAAGATCCCCGGTATTCCATTTATCGGCAACAAGGTGGCCATCTTTGATGACGAGGTAGCCGAACGGTACGATTTCACCATCGATATGGATGCTTTTAAAGGCGAAATGTGTTATGTGTTTACCTGTAAGCCGCGGGACGGTCTTAGTGGCGGAGAAAAAGACAAGATCGTAGTGAATGATATGACCACCTGGTTTAAAATAGATACCTGGGAGATCGTTGCCCGTAATTACGATCTGAGTTACAATGCAGGCGTATACGATTTTGACGTAAGCATGGAGGTTGAGCTAACCAAACTCGGCAATTACCTGGTGCCAAAAGTGCTTCGTTATAATGGCAATTGGGATGTGGTGATGAAGAAGAGAGAAAGGTGTGTGTTTACAGCCACTCTCTTTGATTTTAGCAAAAGTGAGTAATATGTCGAATGTGATAATGGAATACAAAAAAAGCAGGCACTCTACCTAACTGGCAAAGAGCCTGCTTTTTAATTATCGAATTATCACATTATGTTTTTGGTCTTCGCATATCCCCGCCACTTCTCAAACAACTTCTGCATATCCTCGGGCATTTCGCTGTTGAACACTACTTCCTTGCGGGAGCGCGGATGAATAAAGCCAATTGTTTTTGCGTGTAAGGCATGGCGTGG
Source organism: Niastella populi (assembly GCF_002078015.1). Classification (GTDB taxonomy): domain Bacteria; phylum Bacteroidota; class Bacteroidia; order Chitinophagales; family Chitinophagaceae; genus Niastella; species Niastella populi. The sequence goes on from NZ_LWBP01000112.1 coordinate 38,188, forward strand.
GCAAATGGAAAAGCAGTTATCTACAAACTGTTTGTACTTGCTGAAAACGGTACCCTTTACAATTCTGTCGCCGCCGTATAATTCATCATTGAACAGGGGATGGCCAAGGTGTTTCATGTGTACCCTGATCTGGTGGGTGCGGCCGGTTTCCAGTTCGCATTGAATGATGGTCACATAACCGAGGCGTTCGATCACTTTGTAGTGAGTAATGGCATCTTTACCATATTCCCCGTCGGGATAGGCATCGAAGATCTTCCGAAAACGCTGGTGGCGGCCGATATGCGCCCGTACGGTACCGCTGTCTTCAGCCACATCGCCCCAAACCATGGCCACATACTGGCGGTGAATGGTATGGTCGAAGAATTCCTTGGCAAGGCAGGTAACCGCTTTTTCGGTTTTCGCCAGTACCATCAGGCCGCTGGTATTTTTATCTATACGATGCACCAGTCCGAAGCGCGGCAGCGTGTCGGACGAAATATCGCTGTTCTGTTGCTGTAAATGCCAGGCAACGCCATTGATAAGCGTACCGCGCGGGTTGCCGCTTGCAGGGTGAACAACAAGACCCACCGGTTTATTTACGATGAGGATATCATCATCCTCGAACACGATGTTCAAAGACATTTTTTCAGGGATAATATCTTCCCCGTGCATCTCCTTGTCGGAGTATACAATGATCTCTTCGCCCGGTTTTATTTTGTGATTGGCCTGTACGGTTTTACCGTTTACGGTTACCCGGCCGCTTTCGATAGATTGCTGCACTTTGTTACGGGACGCGTTCTCGATGCGGGCGACAAGGAATTTGTCGAGCCGCATAGGTTCCTGGCCTTTATCCACTACCAAACTAAATCGCTCAAATAATTCTTCCGCTCCATCGGCACCTTCCACACTATCGATATTTTCTTCCTGATCGTTAAAAGCGTTGGCATCCTTTATAGTCATTGGGTATCACAGTTTGCACAAAGGTAAGCATCCGGGGGAGTTGTATAAAGTAGTACATTTGTTTCTATATGGAAACCAGTAATAAACAGGGGGTGCTGTTCCGCGATCTGGGACAGATAGAGTACCGTAACGCCTGGGACCTGCAGGAGCAATTACTGCAGGAGAATGTGGCTGTAAAAGCGGAAATAAGGAACCGAAAGGTTGCTTTGCAAGATATCTCCTCTCCCAGCGGGGAAGCGGCCGGGCAATTGGTTATAAATGCCATTGATAATGAGGTTGTTGCGCCTTCCACTACACACTATTTATTGTTTGTTGAACATCCGCCGGTGTATACGCTTGGTAAAAGCGGCGATATTGAGAACGTGCTCATCAGCGAGGAGGAAAGAGCGGCGAAGGGCATCAGTTTCTACCATACCAACCGCGGCGGCGATATCACTTTTCATGGAAAAGAACAACTGGTTGGGTATCCCATTCTCGACCTTGAACGGTTCTATACAGATATTGGCAAATACCTGCGCAACCTCGAAGATGTGATCATAGCTACCATGGCCGATTATGGCCTGAAAGGCGAGCGTTCACCCGGTGAAACGGGGGTTTGGATGGATGCGGCCATAAAAGGGAAGGAAAGAAAAATATGCGCAATGGGTATTCGTTGCAGCCGCTGGGTCACCATGCATGGCTTTGCCTTCAATGTAAATACCGATCTCTCTTATTTCGATTATATCATTCCCTGCGGTATTCAGAACAAGCAGGTTACTTCAATGGAGAAAGAGTTGGGGCGGAAGTTGGAGATGAAAGAGGTGAAGGAACGCGTGAAACATCACTTTGAACGTGTATTTGATGTGGAACTAATTTGATAATTCGATAATGTGATAATTAATGCATTTTAGGTTATGCTGATAATACTCGAAATCCCTTGATTTTGGCAGAAAGTTGTATTCCATTATCACATTATCACATTGATCTTAGTCCTTCGGCACAAAGAACTTATGCTTTTCCTTTATTTTCCCGTCTTCAAATAACTCGAACCGGTACCAGCCCGATTTCAGGAAGTTTACCTTGTCGAGCGTAACAACGGGTTCTTTTACATCTGTAATATCGAACAGGAATTCGCTTTTGTCGTCGAAGAATTTGAGCGAATAATGGCGCTGCGGCGCCCCGGGCACATTCACAATTATATTTCCATCCTTTGCGGTAAAAACAAACTTCGATGGTTTGAATACTTCTTTTGGAACAAATGGTTTTAGCAAAATGGTATCGCTGCCTGCAAATGCGATCGTGTCTTTTGTTTTTAAAACCACCGAATCGCGGAACTTTTTCAGGTCCTTTGAATTGATAGTGGCAATCAGCGAATCGCGTCTTTTTACGAAAAAGAACTTCTCGGGCTCGGGTGCTTTCTCTACGGGCGTGGGCGCCAGTTTTTCTTTTATTTCTTCGGCCTGTTTAGGCGTAACACTTTCTGATATGATCACCCGGGGAGCGTTCTCATTTTGTTGCGGTTTGTTTACTACAACGCGGGTGGTATCGAGGATGGGGCGTTTTGATTTGGTGAACACGAATTTGCCGCTGTCCTGTACAATGAACAGGCGGTAGAATTGTCTTTCATCCGGAGCTTTACTGTCAACAATACCGTTTTGGGGGGCGGTAGGGTCGGCAACGGATAAAATGCTGGTAAACCCCCTGGTGCTGTCCTTCGAGCGCTGAATGTTTATTTGCTTAACAACAGGATAATTGTTGGTCCAGCTAATGATAACCTTTTTATTTCCCTTGGTAACAACAGTAAAATTAGGCAGAACTTCCTGCGCCCAGCTGGTGGTACATAAGGTACAAGTAAAAATAAAAAGTAATACTGCCAGTTTGCGCATGCCTATTGTATTAGTAGGTAAAGGATTTGGCGTCGCAAATATAATAGTTTTGCGATAGCGGTTTTATATTGCAATTTACAGGAATGTTAATGTTCCTGCGGGTAATGACCGGTTACCCTGTAATCCGCCGCTATGCACCATCAATATACGACTGCCGGGTTGAAAATGATCGTTTTGCACCAGGTGCATCAATCCGAAAAGCAATTTGCCGGTATACACGAAGTCGGTAGGCAGCTCATGTTTTTGATAAATTGAGTTCATAAACCGGAGCAATTCACCGGTTTTACGTGCATAACCGCCAAAATGATAATCGTAAAATATGCGGTAATTTTTAACGGGTTCACCTATTTTATCAACTCCTTCCTCGAGCCGGGGAGAGGTCTTTTCTCCTCTCCGCCAGTTGGCGTAGGAGGCCGGGCCCGCTGCGTATGGTTTTACAAAGGTGTTCAGGCTGTTGTCGTCCGCATCGGGCATTTTAAGCGTACAAATGCCAATGACCTTTTGATGCGGTAATGCAGCGTGCACCAAACCTGCAAGCATGGTGCCGGTACCCGTGGCGCAGGATATATGTGAATAACTTTTTATGGGTGCCAGTTCCAGGATCTCTGCTGCGCCAAGCACGCCCAGATGGCTTTGTCCGCCCTGCGGCACAATGAAATGATCAGGATGTTGCAGTTGCAAGCCGGGTATAATGGCTGCCTCATTACTATATGCTTCACGCGAAACAAACTGTAATTGCATTCCATAGTCCTGCACTTCCTGTAAAGTAGCTGAAAGCGTAGCCGGCTTTTCGCCCCGGATAATGCCAATGCTTTGGAGATTGGCCTGGCGGCAGGCGAGGGCGGTGGCAACGAGGTGATTGCTCCACGCGCCGCCAAAAGTGAGGATCCCTTTTTTGTTTTGGCCAATGGCTTCCTGTAAATGGTATTTCAGTTTGAACCATTTGTTGCCTGAGATCACCGGGTGAATACGATCGAGGCGTAAAACATCTATTGGCACACTCTTTTTATAAAGCAGTTCATCTTCAATCGGCTGTACTACCGCTTTTGAAAGGTCAATCGGTTGAATGAATATGTTGTTTGTCAGAACCTATATTTTTATATTTTCGTGGCTCAATTTTTAAAAATACAATAATGGAACCAACTCTTTTGATTTTGGCAGCAGGCATGGCTTCCCGCTATGGCAGTATGAAACAGATACAGGCATTCGGCCCCGGTGGTGAAACGATCATGGATTATTCAATTTATGATGCTATTCGCGCCGGATTTAAAAAGGTGGTATTTATTATCCGCAAAGAATTCGCTGACGATTTCAAAGCCATTGTGGAACCACCGCTTAAAGGTAAAATTGCCATTGATTATGTATACCAGGACCTGAAATCATTTACTGAAGGCCATGCTGTGCCGGCCGACCGTACAAAACCCTGGGGTACCGCGCATGCCGTTCTGTGCGCCAAAAATAATATCAATGAACCATTTGCTGTTATCAATGCCGACGATTTCTATGGTCGCGATGCATTTGAAAAAGCATATACCTTCCTTACCAAAGATGTAAATGATAATACATACTCTATTATCGGTTATGAATTGCTGAAAACATTAAGCGACAATGGAACCGTGAACAGGGGCGTTTGCGTGGCCAATGGTAATGGTGACCTGGTTTCCATTGCCGAGCGCCTGAACATTGCCAAAGTTGATGGTAAAATAATGACCGACGACAATCAGCAGCCAAAAGAGTTGCCTACAGATTCACAGGTGTCGATGAACTTCTGGTGTTTTTCGCCTTCTATTTTCAGTTATTCAGAAAAACTGTTCAACGAGTTCCTGAAAGATAATATCACCAATATTAAATCGGAGTTCTTTATTCCTATCGTTGCCGACAAATTCATCAATGAAGGCAAGGGCACTATTAAAGTGATCCCCACTTCTGCGCAATGGTTTGGTGTAACGTATAAAGAAGATGCGCCTGAGGTGAAAGCCAATCTGGAGACTTTAGTAAAAGCTGGCGAGTATCCTGCTTCTTTGTGGAAATGAGCAATTAGAAATGAAAAGTTCTGAATACAGAATGTTGAATATTCAATGTTGAATGCAGAAGTAGAAATACAGCTAACGTATGAATGTTCTGTAAAACTAAAAAGCCCCTGGAATATCCGGGGGCTTCTTTTATATATTTGTTCGGCTCTATGCCTTTATGCCTTGTTGCCTCACTGCCTTAATAAGATTTCACCATAAACACCGCTTCTTCAATTTTCTTGATCTGCTGTACCCTGTCCATACTTCTGATAGAAGAGTTAAGTGTTAAGCGTATATTCTGAAAGGCTGTATCTTTTTTTATTTCTTCGAGGCTGCGGAAAATGTTTTTTGCGGTGAGGGCGAATACCACGCCTTCGGCGGCTTTTTCGCGGGAATTGATAATCCCGATCACTTCTCCATTTTTATTGAATACCGGTCCGCCTGAGTTACCGGGGTTGGCCGATACGCCGATCTGGAAGGAGAGGGTATCGCCATTATAACCGGTTTTGGCGCTCATATACCCTTCGTTGTAAACAATTTCTTCGCGGGGGAAGCCCAGGGTGAACAATTGTTCGCCAAGTTCGGTGCTGCTTTTACGAATGCCATATGGCAGGGGGCCTACGCTTCTGAAGTCAGCATCTTCTATTTTTATAAAAGCAATATCATTTTCTTTATTGGTATATATAATACGTGATCTGAATTCCTGGCCCTTGTTGTTTTGTACAACGACGGTAGAAGAACCGCTTACCACGTGTTCGTTGGTTACCAGTATACCTTTGCCATCGACCAGGAAGCCGGTACCATTAAATTTAACCGGCTGGTTTTCGGGGCCTTTAGGCATACGGTCCTGTACGTCTTTTTTTATTTCGTTCGCTTTTCTGGCTATTTCAGATTTGTATTCGCCTCTTAGTTTTTGCAGATCGTTGGCCGTTTTCTTCTGGTTAAGGTAAGTGGCCATACCGGCAATAAGCAGGGTAGTGATACCGGCGATGGAAGCGGCAACCGCCATAACGCGTTTGTATTTTCTCCAGATCTGGATAACAGTAGCCCTGGGCGCTTCTTTGATATCGCCCGATTCGATCAGGTGATTATGTACATCGTGGAGAGTTGACTTGAAATTCTTCCAGTCGGCGAACTGGTCAACCTGCTGCAAAAACATAGTGTGTTCCACTACTTTTTCATCCACTTCCGGATTACTTTTTCGCAGCTGCTCAAAAGAAGCCATTTCTTCGGGCGACATTTCACCACGGAGAAAGCGTTCGATAGCATCTAATAATTGTACATCTTGCATCACACGTCGTTGTTTTTAAGTTCGGCAAAGAATAATTTCCGAAGCCGCATCAGACATTTATATTTCTGATTTTTGGCGTTATCAGCGTTTGTATATCCAAAATGGCTGGCAATATCCGTCATGCTTTTTTTCTGCAGGTAAAATGCCTCTATCAAACTTCTGCAGGGTTCGCCCAGGTGCAACAATGCTTTTTCCATCATCTGGAACTCTGAATTGCGCAAGCTGTGGTTATCAACTTCTTCCTCAACCGGTACGGTTTCATCCAAACCGATAAGGTTGGGAATGTATTTCTGCTGTTGCTGCAGCTTTTTGAGCCACAACCGGCGGCTTACTGAATAAACATATGTTTTTAGCTGACAGTTTAATTCAAATGAGCCGCTCTTCGCTTTTTCATACAGAACAATTACAGTTTCCTGGAATATGTCCCGTGCATCGTCCGCCGATCCATTGTTGTTGATAATTAACGTTTGAACCATATTATAAAACAGTTTATATATGGTTTCAACAGATTTGCGGTCGTTTACAGCCAGGCCTTTTAACAGTGCTTTTTCGTCGGTAGAATCAGTTTTCACGCTTTGAACCATTAATTAATACTCAATTTAATCAGAAGTAACCCAACCGGGTTGTAAAATTCAGCGCCTGCCCCGCCAATAAGGAGCCAAATATGGCCTGCGGCTGAAAGGTTGTATTTTTTTTTAGAAAAAAATAAAAATTCTGGGGTTACCGGGGTTACCTTTTCCTCTTTCTTGTATTAACCTACAATAAATCATTTGTAAACAAACAAAAAACGGTACAATGAAAAAACTGTTGTTAGTTTTAGCTATTGGTTCTTTCGTAGCTTGTAATGATGGCGGAAGCGCCGAGGCTGAAAAAACTGCTGCTGATTCAGCTGCAATCGCTCCTGCTGATACTGCTGCTGTTACTCCAGCACCTATTGTTGACTCTTCAGCTCATGCTACAGATTCAGCGAAAGTTGATTCTGCTGCTAAGAAATAAGTTTTTTTCATATGGCAAGCAATCGTTAGAGACCGTCCTGTTCACAGGATGGTCCTTTTGACAAGCCATAAGAAGCTTAAACCCTTTCACCAACCGGCGAAAGGGTTTTCTTATTGCCTTCACCTCAGGGCAAAAAATGCTCCCTAAGTCCCTTAGTTAGTTTTAGTCATTGATTTTGTGTATGTTAAGTTGATCATCGCGGTATCATCGGCGTTTTGTGTAATTACAAATGGCCTGCAGTTCGCTCAAACTGGCCCCAAACAAAAAAAGGCTATCCGGAAAGATAGCCTCAACAATAATATCAGGGATTAAATATTAGCGGTGGCCGTAACCTATATAACCTTGAGTTCCTTTACATCCGCCCTTAGCGCCTCTTGAGGCAGCACATGAAGTGATAGTAGCACCGGCCAGAATAAGCATAGCCAGGATAACGAGTGTCCGTTTCATTTTGTGATTATTTAAAGTTTGACAATTGCCTGATGAATACAAGGGCTCAACGATCATCAGGTCATTCAAAGGTTAACGGACTTAAGGGAGAGGAAAATTCGGTCGGATTGGATAGAAAGATTATCAAAATAACAAAGAATATCCGGTTCATGCAAGACTGTGCCAAAAATTTATTTTGATTGTATATAAATAGTTTTTGGTAATCGTTTCACCTTAAATACATTTAGCCGCAAATCAACTGGCAATTTGCAATTGGCAATTGGCAAGTCCCGCAAACAGCCGGGGGCGTATTATTACAACTTTGCCTATTGTATATTGCCTGTTGCATGAAACGGATTACAAGGTGTGCCACACTTGCTTTAGCACAGCCGGGGAAGTGTGGCACACCTTTGCAGTCAAAAAAACAAATCAATTTTCCGATGAAAGTACATTTTATTGCCATTGGTGGAAGTGTGATGCATCAGTTGGCGCTTGCTTTGCACAAAAAAGGCTACCAGGTAACCGGTAGCGACGATGAAATATTTGAACCGGCCCTGAGTAACCTGCAAAAGGAGGGATTATTACCCGCCGAAATTGGCTGGCATCCGGCCAACATAACGCCCGGCATCGATGCGGTGATCCTTGGAATGCATGCCAAACAGGACAATCCCGAGTTGCAAAAGGCCCGTGAGCTGGGATTACAGATCTATTCATTCCCCGAATACATATACCAGGAGAGCAGGGAAAAAACCCGGGTAGTAGTAGGTGGCAGCCATGGAAAGACCACAACTACTTCCATGATCATGCATGCGTTGAGAAACGCCAAAAAAGACTTCGATTACCTGGTGGGCGCCCGCCTCGACGGGTTCGATCAGAGCGTGCAGGTGACCCATGCCCCCGTTATTGTATGCGAGGGCGATGAATACCCGGCCAGCGTTATTGAAAAACGGCCCAAGTTCCATTTCCTGTTCCCCCATATTGCCATTTTAACCGGCATCGCCTGGGATCATATAAATGTGTTTCCAACCTTCGATTTCTACCTCGAGCAATTCACCATCTTCATTCAAAAGATAGAGCCGGGCGGCATCCTCATCTACAACGAAACCGACGTGGTGCTGAAGAAACTGGTAAAGGCGAACAAACGTGCCGATATCCGCTATCAGCCCTACAATGTGCCGTTCCATACCATCAACAATGGCAAAACCACGCTTACCATTGATGGGCAAACCGGTGTGCTGCAGGTATTTGGCAACCATAACCTGTTGAATTTACACGCCGCCTGGTACGTTTGCCGGGAGCTTGGCATGAATGCCGCAAATTATGTAAAGGCCATTTCTTCCTTTACCGGCGCTGCCAAACGGCTCGAACTGCTGGCCAGTAACGATAATACGATCGTGTACCGCGATTTTGCCCATGCCCCTTCCAAAGTAAAAGCCACCATCGAGGCGGTGAAACAGCAATTTCCCAACCGTACACTGATTGGCGTTCTGGAACTGCACACCTACAGCAGCCTGAACGAGCAGTTTATGAGCGAGTATAAAGGTGCAATGGACAAGGCCGACAAAGCAGCCGTATTTTATTCGCGCCATGCCCTTGAACTGAAGCGCATGCCTGAACTGCCTGCTGAAAAAGTTATAGCAGGTTTTGGAAAAGAGGGTCTGAAAGTGGTGAACGATAAAAACGACCTCATGCAATGGCTGCAACAACATAATTATAACAATGCCTGTTTGCTGTTAATGAGCTCGGGCAATTATGATGGGGCAGATATACTTACTTTTGCACAGCAGGTAACAGGGAATAGCAAATAGTATTATATTGTTTTTGATTTTGACCTCAAATTTCAAAATAAACCATTTTATCATTTGCCTGTTTGATAATTTTATAAAGAATCTGCCTGCAAAAGGGGGAGAATTTTTAACTTTTGACCTATACGACTAATTTTATATAACCATTATCAATTATCATTGCTGAATGTTGCAGTTAAAGAAGCCGCTGGCAGTCATTGATCTTGAAACCACCGGGATAAACCTGGGCTCGGATCGTATCGTTGAAATAGCCATTGTAAAGATCCAAACCGATGGTAGCCGTCTGGTTAAGCAAAAACTTATCAATCCTGAAATTCCGATCTCTCAAGTTTCACAGGAACTGAATGGTTTAACCAATGAAAAGGTGAAGGATGCCCCCACGTTCAAACAGGTAGCTAACGAAATAAAGCAATTTCTCGATAATTGCGACCTGGCCGGGTATAATTCGAACCGGTTCGATATTCCCATGCTGGCCGAGGAATTTTTACGGGTTGGGCTCGAATTCGATTTCAGCAACCGCAGACTGTTGGATGTACAAAAGATCTTCCATATGATGGAGCAGCGTACCCTCAGCGCGGCATATAAATTTTACTGTAATAAGCAGCTCGATGATTCACATCGTGCAGAGCCCGACGCACTGGCCACATGGGAAGTATTGCAGGCCCAATTGGAGAAATATCCCCAATTGGGAGATAGTGTGGAAAGTATTATCACCTGCATTGGGGATGATAATATTGTGGATTTTGCCCGCCGCATGATCATGGAGAACGGCGTGGAAGTGTTTAATTTCGGAAAACACAAGGGCCGGTCGGTGGCAGATGTGTTAAAAGCTGAGCCTCAATATTATGACTGGATGATGAAGGGTGATTTCCCCAAACATACCAAGGCAAAACTTACCGAGATATTTAACAGAACCTTGTTAAAGAAAGGATTGTGATTTGCCTTCAATTTATTTACTTGCAAATGTGTAATTTATATAATTGCACAAATTGAATTATTGTATTTTCGTACTCCAATATCAATTGATTTGTTTGGAAAACATCGTTATTATACCAACTTACAATGAAAGGGAAAATATCGGTCATTTGATTGATATAATCTTTGCGCAATACGATAATTTTCACATTCTTGTAATTGACGACGGCTCTCCCGATAATACCGCCACACTGGTAAAGGACCGGCAGATAAAGTATTCAGGTAAACTCTTCCTCGAAGAACGAAAAGGCAAGCTGGGCCTTGGCACCGCATACATTCATGGTTTTAAATGGGCTTTGAAAAAGGGCTACCAGTTCATTTTTGAAATGGATGCCGATTTTTCGCATAATCCCAAGGATCTTCAGCGGTTATACGATGCCTGTGCCACCGGTGGCGCCGATCTGGCAGTTGGTTCGCGCTATGTAAAGGGCGGCGGCACCATCAACTGGCCGCGTAACCGAATCCTGTTGTCAAAAGGCGGGTCGTTATACACCCGGCTTATTACCTGGATGCCGGTTCACGATACCACAGCGGGTTTTGTATGTTATTCGCGTGAAGTGCTTGAATCGATCAACCTCGAGCAGATCCAGTTCCTCGGATATGCATTCCAGATTGAAATGAAGTTTGCAGCCTGGAAACTCGGCTTTAAAATAAAAGAAGTGCCCATTATTTTTGAAGACCGCAAATACGGCGTTTCAAAAATGCACAAGGGTATTGTTAAAGAAGGCATCTGGGGCGTACTGAAATTACGCTGGGCCAGCCTCTTCAAAGATTACCACAACCGGGTTAAGAATACAGGGGGGGCGCCGTACGAGCCCGTATCCCAGCCGGGCGATAAGGTGTTGGCAAAAACAAAATAATATTTTTAAAAATAGCAGGTGTGCCACGTTTTCAAAACGTGGCACACCTTTTTAGTATGCGTAAGGCCTTTATACAATTACATACTGCTGTTTTCCTGGCGGGATTTACCGGTATACTCGGCCGGCTGATCACATTGAACGAGGCATACCTGGTATGGTATCGGTTATTGATAACGGTAATTACATTATGGGTTCTGTATTATTTTCAGCAAAAACTGCATCGTGTTTCGTGGGCGGGTATCAGGCGCATAATGGGAGTGGGAGTGATTGTAGCCTTACACTGGGTAACCTTTTACGCCAGCATCAAATATGCAAATGTTTCGGTAGCGCTAGTTTGCTTTTCCGCAATTGGTTTTTTCACCGCCATACTCGAACCGCTAATTGTTCGAAAGCCGTTCAGTATAACAGAGTTGATGCTTGGATTGCTGGTGATGGCCGGCATTTACCTCATCTTTCATTTCGATCCCCAATTCAAGACCGGGATCATTTTGGGAATTATCTCAGCACTGCTTGCCAGTTTGTTTACCGTATTCAACCGCATACTGGTACAACAGAATAAACCGGAAACGGTTACTTTATACCAGTTGAGCGGCGGCTTTTTGTTCCTCACCATGCTGCTGCCGGTATACCTGTTGTATTTTCCTGCCGGTCATATTTTACCAACCCTGTCAGATGCCGGCTGGCTGCTGGTCTTAAGTTTGTTTTGTACCGTTTGGGCTTTTAATTTATCAATGAATGCGTTGAAGAAGATTGCTGCGTTCACCGTCAACCTCACCTATAACCTGGAACCCGTTTATGGAATAGCCCTTGCATTTCTTATATACCGGGAAGATAAATACCTGTCGGGCTCTTTTTACACAGGCCTGTTTTTAATTATGTTATCCGTAGTGATGCATACATGGCTGGTGTACAGAACAGGAAAAAAAACTTAACGCCTGCACATGCAACGCCCGTATTCAACCATGTGTCAACAATAAAAATACTGGTGCATGAAAAAATTGTTTTTGTTATGCGCTTGATGCGGGCCATAAGGAAGTATACCGACGGATAAACAAAGAACTGATAGTCGATTAATATTGTTTTTAAACATGCGATGTAACCGGTTTCGCCAGGGGCGGCCGGTTTTTTATTGTCAGGTATATCCCTGGAAGTGGAAATATCTGCATTCCATTATTGAATTATCACATTAGCGAATTATTGCATTAAACATAATTCTACAAGCGGTTCAACGGCAGGATGATAGTTGCGGGAAAAATGGAGTTTGTATTAATTTTATTTTTTAACCGACTTCTATCAATGAGAAAATTATTCTGTATCCCAGTCTTGCTACTGGTAGGCCTGCATGTTTCAGCACAGAAAAAGCCGCTTACCCACGCCGTGTACGATGGCTGGCAAAGCATCAATGAACGCTATATCAGCAATGATGGCAAATGGGTGGTTTACACTGTTACGCCCCAGGAGGGTGACGCCACACTGGTCATTCAGTCAACCGACAATACCTACAGAAAGGAGATCCCCCGCGGATATGGAGCGGCTATTACCGAAGACAGCCGTTTTGTGATCTGTAAGATAAGGCCATTGTTCAGCGCTACCCGCGAGGCAAAGATCAAAAAGAAAAAGCCCGATGAAATGCCGAATGACAGTTTGGCCATAATAGAAACCGGCACAGACAGCGTATTGCGTATTCCACGGGTGAAATCATTTAAGACGCCCGAAAAGGGAGCAGGGCAATGGATGGCTTATTTGCGTGAGAAGGAATTGCCTGTTCCGCCTGCAGTGGCCACACCTGATTCTTTATCGCAATTGAATGGCTTATTACGAATGGCCGACAGCCTTACCCGGCTGGCCGATAGCTTACGTAATAAGGCCAGCGAAGCCAAAACAAAAGGTCTTACTGCTTTGCAACCCGTCAAAAAAGAAAGCAAACCAAAGGCGGGCGACCGCGTTGATGAAGGAACGGAGCTCGTGCTGCGGAATTTATACACGGGTGAAGAAAAGAAATTTGCATTGGCAAGCGATTATTACTTCAGCAAACCGGGTAATACCCTCATCATAGAAACTACGCGCAGTAATGCCGACACATTGATGAAAGCGACGGTATTGTGGTACAGCATCATCAATGGAAAAGCCGATACGGTGTTCCGTGGGTTCAACGAAGCAAAGAACTATGTGCTCGATGATGCAGGCACCCAACTGGCGTTTATTGCCGAACGCGATAGCAGTGCAAAAGCCCTGCAGAAGTTTTATAAATTATATCATTATCGCACCGGAATGGACAGTGCCCGGTTGCGGGTTCACAGAAATACAGCCGGCATAACAAAAGGGTTGACCATAAGTGAAACCCAGGCGCCTGAATTCAGCGCGAACGGAAAGAAATTATATTTCAGCCTGATGGCCATACGTAAACCAAAAGATACCACACTGGTTGATTTTGAAACGGCGCGGCTCGACATCTGGCATTATAAAGACGATTACCTGCAACCGCAACAGTTGGTGCAACTGAACACCGAGTTACAAAGAAGTTACCGTGCCGTGTTGAATGGCGATGATGATAAAGTGATAAAGCTGGGTGGTGAAGATGCGGAAATGGTTTACCTGGCCGATGAAGGGAATTCCGATTATGTGATGGCGGCCACAACAAAAGGCAACCGCATCGAGTTCCAGTGGCTGGGGTATACAAGATACAATGTATATCTTGTAAGCACTATCGATGGCGCTCGTAAACAGGTAAAGGATAAAATACGCACACCCATCATTTTCTCGCCAAAAGGAAAATATGTGCTCTGGTACGATGCTGCGCAGAAGAACTACTTCACCTATGCGGTAGCCGGCGGCGCTATTACCAATATCACCAAAAGCATTAAAGTGCCTTTGTATGAAGAGGACGATGATCATCCCGACGATCCCCCGGCGCACGGTATTATGAAATGGCATGAGGATGATAAGTATGTTTATTTGTACGATAAGTATGATGTATGGCAGTGCGATCCCGGCGGAAAAACAGCACCGCTCAATGTTACCAATGGCCGCCCGCATAAGGTGGTGTACCGGTATATGCCGACCAATAAGGAGGAAAAATTTATTGCCGATACGCAAAAGCTGGTGTTCAAAAGACTGAACATGGTGAACAAGTACGGCGGCCTGTCGATCTATGATATGAAGGACAGACGGTTTGTGGCCGATACGGCCGATGGACCGTTTAAGATTGGTTTTGGTATTGTAAAAGCAAAGAACAGTGATCAGTTCGTTTATACCAGGGAGAGTTTTGATGTATCGCCGGTTTTGATGATGGCCCAGATAAAGAATACAGATGTATCTGACAACAGCGGCGGCGCCATGATGCCCGTGCTAGTGCAAACTCAGTTACACGCTACCAATCCGCAACAAAAAGAATACAACTGGTTAACCTGTGAACTGGTAAAATGGACCATGTTCGATGGCAAACGATCGGAAGGGTTGTTGTACAAACCGGAAAACTTTGACCCGAAGAAGAAGTATCCCGTTATTTTTTACTTCTACGAAAAATACAGCGATGAGTTGTATGCTTACCGGCCGCCGGCGCCAAGCGCTTCAACGGTCAACTTCCCGTACTTTGCAAGCAATGGTTACCTGATCTTCGTTCCCGACATCTATTACAAAAAAGGCGAGCCCGGTGAAAGCGCTTACAACGCCGTTGTATCGGCTGCGAAGTTCATGGCCAAAAAGCCCTGGGTCGATTCAACGAAAATGGCCATCCAGGGACAAAGCTGGGGCGGTTACCAGGTAGCTTACCTCATTACGCGCACCAATATGTTTGCGGCTGCGGAAGCCGGTGCGCCCGTGGCCAATATGACCAGCGCATATGGGGGCATTCGCTGGGGAACCGGTTTGAACCGCCAGTTCCAGTACGAGCGTTCGCAAAGCCGTATCGGCTATACGCTGTGGCAGCGGCCCGATCTGTATATCAAAAACTCACCTTTGTTCAATGCCGATAAAGTAAATACGCCGTTGATGATAATGCATAACGATGCCGATGGAGCCGTACCCTGGTATCAGGGCATTGAATACTTCACGGCATTGCGCCGGTTGGGGAAGAAAGTATGGATGTTGCAGTATAATGGCGAAGACCATAACCTGGTTGAAAGAAGGAACCGCAAAGACCTGAGCATTCGCCTTGGCCAGTATTTCGATCACTTTTTGAAAGGCGCACCCGCACCGCGCTGGCTGGCAGAGGGATTACCTGCTACATCGAAAGGAATTGATTGGGGTGTTGAGGTTGAAGAGAAAAAGGCTTTTTAAGAGAGCACTTGTTTGAAAAATGTTTCTTTGAGGACATAAGTTTGTTAAGTTGACGAGTTAACCGGTTAACAAGTTAACTCGTCAACTCGTTAACTTTTTTTACGCCGCTTTAGAGATATACCTCACCAGGCTCCGCTTTGCAACGGGTAGCAACGTTTCACCAATAGGGAAGGTCAGTTCCGTTTCAATTGAGTATACCGCCGGGTTAGGAAGGTCTTTGTTGTTGCGTAACAATTCGGCTTTGATGTTTTCATACGTATTCACGATACTGCGTTCCCACTCGTTCACATATTCGGTTTTGATGGCGCGGTATTTTTCATCGTGTTTTTCAAAAAAGCTCAGCCGGTATTGATACACCAGTGTTTGCCGGTACGAGCCTTCACTTAAAAAGAAATACCCTTCATTGGTATCGAGCGGTACAAGCCCTACCGGAAATATATTCAGCTTATCTTCTACAAATTCATAGATCTCTGTGCCGCTGCTAATGGTTGTCTTTAGTTTATCGGCAGAGAAATTGATTATGTCTTCCAGTTCCTGCATCAGTTCATCATCTTCGATGATCTGCTCATAGAGCAACTGCAGCTTTTCTATTTGAACGCCGGAAAGCTTTTTGGGGAATTGTTCCTGCAGGAATTTCTTGTTTTCTTTTAATGCCTGCAAATTGTTGTAATGGAATATTACATCCGATAATTGCGGGTACAATTTGGATTCATTAAAATAGCTGGTAACCTGTTGCAGATAGGCGAGAAGCGTATATTTCTTCAACTCGAAATCAATATAGCCTTCGGCAAACCAGGTTTCTGAAAGCGTCTTCATTTGATTACGTTTTAGGTTTTAGAAAAAGGCCGGTGCTGTCACTTAGTTCTGCAGGCAAAATAATCAGGTTTGTCGTTATAGTAATTTACAAAAAAAAGACCATGCCAGGAAGGGCGGGTTTACATATTTTCCGTTAAATGGTATATAAAGTAGTGCTAAGCTGGCGCCAGGGTCAGTTTCCATTAAAAAGGAACCCTCCTTATGAAAACGCAGGTTCTTTTAACTTATTATACAAAAAACAAACCCCGTTCAGGTTAAGCCCGAACGGGGTTGATATTGTGGACCGTGTTACGGTTGCAAACCGTGGCACGGTTGAAATTATAATGCTCTGTCAACCGAAAAGTTCTCCAGTTCTTTCGCTACCGCATTCAGGAAGGTTGAACCGAGGGCGCCATCGATGATGCGGTGATCGTATGACAGCGACAGGTACATCATGTGGCGGATGGCAATGGAATCGCCCTGATCTGTTTCTATAACCACCGGTCTTTTCTTGATGGCTCCTGTAGCCAGTATGGCTACCTGCGGCTGGTTGATAATGGGGGTGCCCATCAGGCTGCCAAAAGTTCCTACGTTAGTGAGCGTGAATGTGCCGCCCTGGGTATCGTCGGGACGCAGGCGGTTATTACGGGCCGCATGGGAAAGGCCGTTCACCTGTTTGGTAAGTCCAACCAGGTTCAGCTGATCGGCATTACGAATTACCGGAACGATCAGGTTACCGGAGGGCAGTGCAGTGGCCATGCCTATATTGATATCTTTTTTAACGATCAGTTTATCGCCATCGACGCTGCTGTTAAGCCAGGGATACTTTTTAATGCAACGGATGATGGCTTCAATGAACAGCGGCGTAAAGGTTAGTTTTTCGCCTTCCTGTTTTTCGAATTCCTTTTTAACCTTTTCGCGCCACATTACCATATGGGTAACATCGCATTCGGTAAAACTGGTCACATGCGCGCTGGTTTGTTTACTGCGGATCATATGATCGGAGATCAGTTTGCGCATGCGGTCCAACTCAATGATCTCTACATTTCCGCTGTAGGTTTGTATATGGCGCTCAGTTTCCTGAACGGGCTGTGCGGTTTGAACCTGTGGCAGAATGGTAGGTGTTGTTTCCGGTACTTTATTGGTTACCGTTGATGTAGCAGTGCTGCTTCCGGCTTTACCGGCCTTTTTATTGGCTACATATTGCAGAATGTCTTTTTTGGTAACGCGGCCTTCGATGCCGGTACCGGGAAGGCTTTCCAGTTCGCTCAGGCTTACACCTTCACTGGTGGCAATGTTCAATACCAGCGGGGAATAGAAGCGCGACCCATTTTGGGAAGAAGAGGGGGTGTATGTTTCGGTTGAAACCGGCTTATGGTTCATGTCAGTGGCCAGCGGGCGGTTCTCCGATACTTCAACTGCCGGGCTTGTTACAACCGGTGTGTTGGTAGTAGCCGGTTCTGCAGCACCTGATCTGATTCGTGCCAGCACTGTACCAACCGGAACTACATCGTTTACATTGAAAAAGGTTTCTTCAATTACGCCTTCAGCGATGGAGGGCACTTCGCTATCCACCTTGTCGGTGGCAATTTCAAGAACGGCCTCGTCCATCTTCACCGTTTCACCGGGATGTTTGAACCACTTCAATATGGTGGCTTCCGTAATACTTTCTCCCATTTTAGGCATCACCAGGTCAACTAGAGCCATATGCAATTGCAGATTTTTTTCCCGGTTCATCTAATTCGCCGGGATGGTTTATGCTTTCGGTTTCTTCGACCGCCTTCGCTTTTCGGCAGGGCGGTCTGCCTCTTTTCATCAGTGCCATAACTTTTTGCCATGACAGTGAAACAACCGCCTGCGCTAACGTTTCGGCGGTCAGGGGCTGCGAACTTATTAATTAATAAGCAGAACGCATCTTTTCACTTCGTTTGGGACTAAAAAAGTTCAGCCACCGTTGCGAAGATAGGGATTTACTAACAATCGTTTGCTTTATGCGTTTTCTACTACAAATTTCCGCAATAAATTCAAAGCCTGTGTTGCGGTCATCTCAATATTCCGGTCGCGATCGAACCGGAACTGAAATTTTTGGGTGATCAGTTTGTTGCGATCACCCGCTGCCACCCAAACCGTTCCTACCGGTTTTTCGGGCGAACCGCCATCGGGCCCCATGATTCCCGATACGGCCAGCGTATAATCGGTGTTCAGCTTCGCCAATGCACCAGCCGCCATTTCCTTTACCACTTCCTCGCTTACGGCCCCTGCTTTTTGCAATGTTGCGGGCGATACTTTCAGCTCTTTGATCTTTACCTCGTTATCATAACTTATTATGCTGCCTTTATATATGTTGCTGGCGCCGGGATAAGCAGTAATAAGGTGG
The DNA here is from genome assembly GCF_002078015.1 of Niastella populi. Taxonomy (GTDB): domain Bacteria; phylum Bacteroidota; class Bacteroidia; order Chitinophagales; family Chitinophagaceae; genus Niastella; species Niastella populi. The sequence goes on from NZ_LWBP01000112.1 coordinate 56,807, forward strand.
GCAATATAACCACCTGTACAGCTTTCTGCAGTGGACATTGTTTTGTTCTTTGAACGCAACAGGTTGCTCAGCGCCAGGGGCAGCGACTGGTCTTCATCGGTAACAAGCCATTCCCGTACCAGTATTTTCAGTTTGTCGAATTCGGTGTTCAGTTCTTTTTCGAGCTGATCACTGTTGGTGCTCCACCCGGTAATGCGCAACCGTACCATGCCATAGTTGGGTAAGTAGGCCAGCTTCAAATGCGCAGGCAGGCGTTCTTCCCAGTCTTTTATCATTTCAGCAACAAACGATTCGCCCACACCGGCGGTAAGCATGGTGCGGTGACTGATAAACGGCATCGTGAACGTTTGTTGCAGGCGCGGAAGCACTTCATTGATGATCAGTCCCTTCATTTCATGCGGCACACCCGGTAATGAAACAAATACTTTGCCTTCTTTTTCAAACCACATGCCCGGCGCTGTGCCGCGGGCATTGGGCAGTACGGTGCACACATCGGGTACCTCTGCCTGCTTCAGGTTGCGTTCGATGAGCGGACGGCGAAAAACCTCTTCAAACAAATACACCACGTGTTTGCGCACATCTTCATTCACCACCAGTTTGCCGCCGAAATATTCGGCCAGCACCGGTTTGGTAATATCATCGGCGGTAGGGCCGAGGCCGCCGGTCATTATAATAATATTGGTATCGCGGCTTTCTTCATTCAGGGCGCGAACGATCTCTTCTTTGCTATCGCCCACAGCCACTCTTCTTTTCACCCATACGCCGGCTTTGTTTAGTTCCTGTGAAATGAAGGCGCTGTTGGTATCAATTACCTGGCCTATCAGCAATTCATCGCCAATGGTTATTATCGAGGCTACAATTTTTTCCATACCGGTCAATTATCGCAAATGTAGGTTAATGGCGTGAAACGTGAAACGGCAAACGGTAGCGCGGCTTACGTCGGCAATCGGCAAACGGCAAACCTTAGCGCGGCTTGCGGCTTGCGGCTTGCGGCTTGCGGCTTGCGGCTTGCGGCTTGCGGCTTGCGGCTTGCGGCTTGCGGCTTGCGGCTTGCGGCTTGAATTTCGGCGGCGCAAGGTCGTAAATAAATCCCGGATTTTCGTGAGCCCTTTCACGTTTCACGATTGCTTGTGGCTTTTCATTAATTTGCCAAAATGAAGAAGCTACTCTTTTTGTTACTATTGGCACAGGCGCAAACAGGCATATCGCAAAATATAGCCACCAGGCTGGCAACAGCCATAAAACATTTTGAAGCAGACGCGCAGGTGCGGCATGGCATAGTTAGTTTGTATGTTGCCGATGCGCAAACGGGCAAAACGGTATATGCGCACAATGCGCAGATCGGTATGGCTCCTGCCAGCACGCAAAAGATCTTTACGAGCGTGGCTTCATTCGATCTGTTGGGAAGCGCCTACCGCTACCAAACGGTGCTGGGTTATGATGGCCATATTGAGAACGGTGTTTTGAATGGTAACCTGCATATTAACGGTTATGGAGACCCCACATTGGGCAGTTGGCGCTGGAACGATACCAAAGAAGAAGTAGTTACCGGCAAAATAATGAATGCGCTGAAAAAAAATAACATCACAAAAATATCGGGCAATGTGGTGCTGAACGATGCCGCTTTTTCAATACAACCCACACCCGGTGGCTGGATCTGGGATGATATCGGTAATTATTATGGTGCAGGTTGCTGGGCCATCAACTGGCACGAGAACCAGTATGACCTGCAGCTGGAACCGGGAAAGAAAGAAGGCGACACTACTAAAATTGTAAAAATAATACCCCATTTAAAGGAAGCGGCGCTGTATAATACCATTACTACCGGAAAACAGGGGAGCGGCGACAATGGCTACATTTACCTGGCGCCTCATTCGTCGATGGGCTTTACCGAGGGTACTATTCCATTGGGGAATAAACCCTTTGCCATTTCCGGTGCTTTCCCCGATGCACCCGGGCAGTTTGCCGATGTGTTGGAACAATTATTTTCAAAACAGCAAATAAAGGTGGGTGGTGTATTTATAACTTATAATAGTTTAAGAGCGAATAAAAAGGAATGCACACCCATGCAGCACACATTGACCACCCTGTTGTCGCCACCGTTCGATAGCATTAATTACTGGTTCCTTCGGAAAAGTATAAATCTGTATGGCGAAGCGTTGATAAAAACGATCGCCCTCGAGAAAACCGGTTTTGGTTCTACCCAAAAAGGCGTTGAACTGGTGCGCACATTCTGGAGTGAGCGCGGCATCGATAAAGGGGCGGTGAATGTGATCGATGGCAGTGGGTTAAGTCCGCAAAACCGGGTAACAACCCATGCAGAAGTGAAAGTGTTGCAATACGCCAGAACGCGTAGCTGGTACAAAGCTTTTTACAATGCCCTGCCCGAATACAATGGGATGAAAATGAAAAGCGGTTCCATTGGCGGAGCGCGTGCTTTTGCAGGTTATCATACTGCAAAGGATGGCAGGCAATACGTGTTCTCGATCATTGTAAATAACTATGAGGGATCGTCGGGAGAAATTGTTAAAAAACTATATTCGGTATTGAACGTTTTGAAATAAATATCAGTTTGTAGCTGAACCACAAACAACAAACCATAAACTAGAAGAATTGTTTCAACTTGTCGTATAGTTGAACAGGCATCGTGGTCTTCTGCATGCCGCCGGCAGTTACAAAATAAAGAACTATGCGGCCCACCGTCAACAGTTTTTTGTTCTCGTTATATACTTCATGATGGAATTCGATCCGGTGATCGGCGGGTAATTCTTTGAGGGTGGTTCTGATGGTTAGCAGGTCGTCGTAATGTGCGGTGCGTAAGTATTTACAATGGAGTTCAACAACGGGCATAATAACGCCCATAGCCTCCATATCCTTATACGTAAAGCCCAGTTGGCGGATCGACTCTGCACGGCCTACTTCAAAATACTGGGCATAATTACCATAGTAAACGACGTTCATCTGGTCGGTTTCGGCGTAACGAACACGGATCTGGGTTTCTGAGATAAACATATACTAAGTTGTGTCTTGAGTGGTTTCAGGTGGTTTTGTGGTTGAATCGGCAAAACCTTAGCGCGGCGTATGCGGCAATCGTGAATCGGCAAACGGTAAACCTTAGCGCGGCGTACGTCGGCAATCGCTCGAAATTCGAGCGGCGCAAGATCGTATATACATCAGAATAATCGCGAGCCATTGACAATTCACGATTGCCGATTCACGACTGACGTTCTATTTTCCCATTGCTCCATCGATACTATACTTGCCCGGTCCCATTAACAGAATGCTGAAAAAGCCGGCCAGATAAAGAACGGCAACTTCATTATCGCCGCGAAACCCTTTGTGGATCATGAAAACGGCTACTAAAAATGTGATTACGACCGGAATGGTCATAATACGGGTAAACAGTCCCAATACCACAAATACGGCACAAAAAACTTCAGCGAACAGAACCAGCATCAGCGAGGGCATGTGGCCAATGTGTATGGGATCGGGAAAACTGTTTTGTCTTTCTGCAAAATGCTTTAGTTTGTCAATCCCATGGTTAACGAGGAGTAACATGCCGAAAGTGACCCGTAAAATCAACACGGCAATATTGAACGAGGTTTCGGAACAGGCGGTGCTCAATAGTCTTTTCATGAGTTCGTTTTTAGGAGGCTCAAAAATAGGGTATTTGTTTTTTTCACATTTAGTATTAAAAAGAATTGTTAATCCTGGTACTTATCCACATCTGTTTGGAACGATGTTTGGTTGGAGGTAAATAATTTAGAACCTTTACCTTGTTTTACCTATCACCTTAAGGACACTTTGAATGAAAAAAACGACAGCCTTCATAACCCTTTTAGGTCTTTTTCACTTTTCTTATGCGCAGCAAACCCGTGTAATAACTGATCCCCAGGCAACTTTCAAGCACGCCAAAGAATTATATCAACGCGAGCAGTACAGTCTGGCATATCCTTTATTAAAGGACCTGCAGTTGCAACAAACTGCCATCGACCGTAGCAGCAAGGCGATCAGCTACCAGGAAGTTAAATACTACACTATAGTGTGTGCGCTGAAGCAAAATGAGGAGGGCGCGGTATTAAAGGCACGAAAATTTATAGATCAGGAAGATAATGCGGCCCGGGTGCAAATGATGAGTTTTCATTTGGCCGAATATTATTTCCGGAAAGACGATCTGGCACAGGCTGCATCCCTGTACGAAACTACCGGCATTGCGAACCTGAGCAATCGCGAAATAGCGGATATGAAGTTTCATCAGGGGTATGTATACTTCACTTTAAAGCAATTCGATAAGGCCAAACCGAAATTCGATGCCATCAGGCAGGATAGCAGGGACCCCAATTATTTCGATGCCAACTACTACTACGGTTTTATTTGCTTTTACGAAAAGAAATATAATGACGCGCTTGCCGCTTTTACCATCGTAGAAGATCATCCTAACTATGGCCGGGTAGTGCCGTTCTATATTGCAGGCATCCATTACTCGCTTGGTCAAAAAGAAAAAGCGCTTCAATATGCCGAAGCAAAACTCAAAAGAGGCAACCTGCATTATGATGTGCCCATGCGCCAGATGGTGGGACATGCCTATTTTGAGAAAAAACAATTTGACAAAGCCCTTCCATACCTTGAAACATATGTTAACAAAGCCGATAGCGTAAAGCGCGAGGATATTTACGAGTTATCGTATTGTTACTATGAGGCTAAGAACTGGAACAAAGCCATTGAAGGGTTTAAACAGATCGGCGGAAAAGAAGATTCGCTGGCGCAGAACGCCATGTACCTGCTGGGCGATTCCTATTTGAGAACAGGCCAGAAAGCCAATGCGCGTAATGCCTTCCTGATGTGCGCCCGCAACAGCAGTAACCAAAAACAACAGGAGGTTTCGCAGTTCAATTATGCCAAACTCTCTTACGAACTGGGTTACCAGGACGTAGCGTTAACCGAGTTGCAGGAATTTCTGACCAAATACCCCCAATCGGACTATAATAATGAAGCAAAGGAATTGCTGGTGAACATGCTTGCCAGCACCAATAACTATAAAGATGCACTGGCTTTACTGGAAAGCCTGAAAACGCCATCACCCAACGCACGGCGTTTGTACCCGGTGGTACTGCTGGGCCGGGCTACTGAAATGATAAATGATGGAATGCTGGTGACGGCCAACGACCTGCTAACCAAAGCAGAAGCCGATGCCAATAACACATCGGTATTGCCCCAGATCCAGTTTTGGAAAGGGGAGATCTCATACCGGTTGAATAAAGTCGATGATGCCATCCGCTATTTTTTCGAATATTTGAAACGCCCGGTTTCATATATAGAGGTTAACCCCAATAATGCCAATTACAGTCTGGGTTATTGTTTTTTGAAACGCGAAAACTATAACCAGGCCCTGGGATTCTTCGAAAAAGTGGTTGTCAATCCGAAGATCAATGCCAATCCGCTGGAGCAGGACGCTTACGTTCGCAGTGCCGATTGTTATTATATGAACCGCGATTACAAAAAAGCCCTCGCGATGTACGATAAAGTGATCGGTTATTCGTGGGCCGCAGGTGACTATGCCACTTTTCAAAAGGCCATGATCACGGGTGTGAGCAATGAAAAAGAGAAGATCACCCTGTTGGCCAGCATCAGCCGCCGTTATCCGCAATCGAACTTATCGGCCGACGCCAATATGGAAGTGGCCACCACCCATATTGCTGCTGAAAATTTTCGCGAAGCCCTTCCTTATTTAAAGAATGTTGTGAACGATCCGGTTTCTTCATTGAAGCCAAAGGCCTATTTAAAAATGGGAATTGCCTATTACAACCTGAACAACGATAACGAGGCGTTGAAGCAATATGCAACCGTTTTGCAGCAGTTTCCCAATTCAACCGAAGCGGAAGCTGCGCTCGAGAACTCCCGGATCATTTATGTTGAGCAGGGTAAAACAAGCGAATACGTAGCATTTGCCCGTTCAATGGGTAAGGAAATTACCACCAACCAGGAAGATGAGCTGATGTATCAGCAGGCAGAAGTGCAATTCAATAATGGGAACTTCCCCAGTGCAGCCAAAAAATTTGAGGAATATCTTGCCCGGTTCCCTGAAGGCAAATTTGCGCTGGAAGCATTGTATTATAAAAGTGAAATTTATTATAACCAGAAAGACTGGAAAAAAGCTGCAGACGGATATGAGAAGCTGAGCGAACTGGTGCCCAATAAATTTGGCGAAAAAGCATTGCTCAACGCAGCCCGGCTGAACTTCTTTGAATTGAAGAATTACGAAAAAGCAGAAAAGTATTTTATTAAACTGAAAGATTTTGCTACTTCGCAGGAAAATAAACTCGAAGCCATGCGCGGATTACTGCGAAGCCAGTTCCAGCTGCAAAAATGGAACGATGCCGTTACCAATGCCAAAGACCTGTTGAACCAGAAAGGTATTGGTTCCGATGATAAAGTGATAGCCAATATGGCTATTGCCAAATCATTCCACACATCAAATCAATGCGATCAGGCGATCAGTTATTACCGTCAGGTAGTTTCATTGAATAAATCGGCTTATGGGGCGGAAGCCCGTTACGGAATTGCTCAGTGCTTCTTTGTACAGGACCGCTTGTCAGATGCCGAAAAAGCGGCATTCGAGGTGGTGAACAAATCAGGTTCTTATGAAGTATGGGTAACCAGGGCTTATTTGTTACTGGGTGATATCTACCTGAAACAGAAAGATTATTTCAATGCAAAAGCTACGTTCCAAAGCATTGTAGACAATGCCAAACTGGAAGACGTGCGCCAGGAAGCGGATAAGAAATTGAAACAAACCCAGGAAGAGGAAAGAAAGAACAGTAAAGTAGGAGGGTAAGGATGACGAATATTGAACTGAAGAACATCGAATGTTGAAGTATAATATAGTTTCGTTATGTCTTTTGCATTTCACTCGACATTCAACATTGGACATACGATATTCGACATTGAACATTGGATATTCGATATTATTAAAAAGAACATCGTTTTCAGATGAATAAACAATTTCGAAAAACAGTTTTCTTTATCAGTGGTTGCTTTTTTGGTGTTGCTGCAGCACAGGCACAGGAGCCCAATAAAGGGAAAACCATCGATGTAACCTCTACATTCAAACCGGTATTACGGGAAGCTTCAAAGATCAATTTCAATGCAACCGAGCCTGCAGTCGACACCACAAAACCCAGGCTCAATTACAATATTCCGGCGCAGAATTTATTTTTTACCTATCAGCCCGCAGGCGTACACCCGGTGGCTTTGAAGGTTGATTCAATGAATGCCTGGCAATCGAGCAATTACATAAAAGCGGGTATAGGTAACATTCATCAGCCATTTGTAAAGGCAGGCTTTAGTTTTGGCGATGGCAGACAAACCTTCTTTAACCTGTTTGCCAATCACTATACGTCGAAGGGCGAATTGCCTTTTCAGAAGAACAGCCAAACCAGTGTAGCGGCAGCAGGTACATATAAAACCACAAAGAACCTCGAGTGGAATGCCGGTTTGGGTTTCCGCAGCGATGATTATTATTTGTACGGCTTCAAACCATCTGATCTGCCATATACCAAGGAGGATCTGCGGCAACGTTTTCAAACCATTGAAGGAAAAATTGATTTTCGTAATCTTAGTTCAACCGAGTTTGGGCTCAATTACCATCCCAGTATAAAAGTGAGCAGCTTTAGCGACAAACACGATCCTAAGGGAAGTGAGATCAACACGGTAGTGAACCTGCCGCTGGAAAAGACTTTTGGCGATGATGAGAAGTTTGCGTTCAACATTGGCGCCACAGCCGACCTCACGAATTACAAACGCGACGATAATAACAAGTTAAATATCAAGAATAACTTATACCAGATTGCGACAGCGGTGTCGGTTAAGACAAACAACTTTAACCTGCACGCAGGTATTTTGCCCAGCTGGGATCAGAAGAAGTTTCACATGTTGCCGAATATTATGGCGGATATCACTACCGGCGACCGGCAGTTTACTTTGCAGGTGGGTTGGGTAGGGTACTACCAGAAGGGATCGTACCAGCGTTTTGCATCCATTAACCCATGGCTGGCGCAGCCCGATACATTGATTAATACGCGGGCTATCGATCTGTATGGCGGAATAAAAGGTTCACTGGGCGACCATTTTACCTATTCAGCCAAACTGGGCATAGTTACTTATCACGACATGCCCCTGTTCGTAAACGATTCGATCGATGGCGGCAAATCATTTAAAATACGGTATGAACCAAAGATGAACGACCTGCAATTGCATAGTGAGCTGGGATATACCGTTGGCGAAAAGTTCAGTGCAACGGCCGGTTTAACAATCAATAATTATTTCAACCTCGAGCGCGAAAAAGACGCTTATGGGCTGATACCGGTAGAGCTGAATGCCGCCATTCGCTGGCAGCTGATAAAAGACCTGTTCTTTTACAGTGAACTGTGGGCCTGGACCAAGCCAAAATATCTTACCAAAGATGGCGACAGCTTCAAAGGCGACAATGCATTGGACCTGAATGCCGGCGCCGAATTCAGGATAACAAAGAACTTCAACCTGTGGGTACAACTTAATAATTTGTTAAATGACAGGTACCAGCGCTGGAACCAGTACGAAGTGTTCGGCTTCAGCATTATGGGTGGTATAACTTATTCATTTAATACGAAATAAGGCGGAACGCTTAAGGCTTAAGCTTAACGCTGGTTCCCGTCATGAGTGTTTCCCGATCTGACTAAGGCATTCCGAAATTCGGACTGACACGTTCGGCCTTCAGCGTTTAGCTTTTAGCCTGGCCTGGGGATAAAGGTTTTAACATGTTTGTGCTTCCATTACCGGAAATTTTTTGTTCTTTGCAGAAGTAAACAGAATATTATGAATAATGTGCTGGTAAGTTATCTGCTTCAACATAAAAGCATCAGTATTCCGGGACTGGGTTCAATGTATATTGAGCGTATCCCTGCGCAGACTGACTTTGTGAACCGTCGTATTCTGCCACCTGACTATCATTTTCGTTTCGATAAATATTTCGATGCTCCCGATAAAGATTTTTTCACCTACCTGGCAAAACAACAGGACATTGCCGATTATGAAGCCATTAAATGGTATAATGAGTGGGCATACGAGCTGCGGAGTAAATTGCGGGAAGGACAGAACGTAGAATGGGCCGGAATAGGCACGCTGAAAAAGGATATATCAGGAGAAATCGTATTCGAATCTGCAGGCCGTATTCCCAGTTTGCAGGAGCCAACGCCGGCCAACCGGGTTATTCATACCCATAGCCAGCATACTATGCTGGTGGGCGACCAGGAAGTGACCCGGAAGATCTCTAATGTCGACACTAACAGCCCAATTTCAGATAACAATAATGTTATATCCGGTGATGAGCAGGTGCCTGATTATCCACCCTATCCGGAAGAGCCGCCTAAAAAGCGGGGCTGGTGGATCTTCGCACTGGTAATTGTCGCCCTGGCGTTGACGGTGATCTTTTTCAGGGTATATAAAAACGGCTTTGTAACATCCGCAGCAGGTAATCAGCAGCGGATCAATGCAGCGCCCTGATATTTTTCTTTTAAACAACCTGTTTCTTTCTTTTCTTTGCAGGTCATAAATACCTGATGTCATCACCTATTCATTATACCACCTGCCCTGCCTGCGATTCGTCAGACATTCATTGTGTATTGGCATCAAAGGATTTTACGGTATCGCATAAAATGTTCGAAATTTGGGAATGTGCCCGTTGTACCATGCGATTTACCCAGGATGTACCACAACAGGATGATATAGCCGCTTATTACCAGTCGGATAATTATATTTCACACAGCAATACCAGCAAAGGACTGGTGAACAGGTTATACCACCGCGTGCGAGAACGTAGTTTAAAAAATAAAAGAAAATTAGTACAGTCGTACACCAATGCCGAAAGCATGCCCCGCCTGCTCGATGTTGGTTGTGGCATTGGCGCCTTCATGGACCATATGCGGCAGCATGGCTGGCTGGTTGAAGGGGTTGAGCCCAGTGAAACCGCACGCAACCTGGCCGTAAAACAATATGGGCTGTACGTTTATCCGCCCGATAAGTTCTTCGATAAATCTTTCGGTGATTTTGATATCATAACCATGTGGCATGTGCTCGAGCATGTGCACCTGTTGAACGAATACATGTACCGGCTGAAAGAGCTGCTTCGTCCGCAGGGCACCCTGTTCATTGCCGTTCCCAATTATACCAGCTACGATGCCACCAAATACGGAGCGCATTGGGCGGCGTATGATGTTCCCCGCCATCTGTATCATTTCTCGCCCGATTCAATGCGTTTACTGGTTGAAAAGCATGGGCTGAAGTTAAAGGCCGTAAAACCCATGTGGTTCGATAGCTTTTATGTAAGCATGCTGAGCGAGAAATATAAATCAGGTAAAGACAGTGTGTTGAAAGGCGGTATTATGGGGTCAATTTCTAATATCAATACGCTTTTCAATAAGGAGCAGTGTAGTTCGTTGATCTATGTTGTTTCGAAATAATGCCGGCAATCGTGAAACGTGAAACGGCAAACGTGAAAGGCTCAAACACGCGCCTAACAGCTATTTTAAAGCTAACTATATTCGGAATTTGCTTACACTATGCAGCCTTGTAACCTGAAACCTGGAACTGGCTTTCCCGGTAACCGGAAACTGTTTACCGGTACCCGGTACCCCTGCAACCTGTAACGGTTCCATAAATACCTAAAAGTTCAAAGTTAGTATTGGGCTCCTGCTATTGGATCTTTATCTCGTAAATGAACGGCCATCTTTTTCCTGTAACAAGTATTCTATTGTTGGCGCTATCATAGGCGATGCCATTCAGCACATCGGCGCCGGGGCGCAGGGACGAGGCTTCCCTTTGCAGATTTTCCAGGTTGATACGGCCGACTACCATTCCGGTGCCGGGGTCAATTTTCAGAATATAGGACGTTTCCCACTGGTTGGCATAAATGTACCCGTTGATATACTCCAGTTCGTTGAGGTTGGGAACAGGGCCGTTGTTATCGGTTACCCGTAGAATATTCAATAATTTAAGCGAATCGGGGGTAAGGTAATAGAGGTTGCTGCTGCCATCGCTCATGATGAGGCTGGCAGAGTCATGCGTTAAACCCCAGCCTTCTTTGGCAGGTAGTTTGAATTCGCCGAGCTTTTTAAAAGTATTGGCATCGTATATAAAGCCAACCTTGCTGGTCCAGGTAAGCTGGTAAAGTTTATCATTAAAAATAGTAATGCCTTCGCCGAAGTGTTTTGTTTTATCGAGCTGCACTTTGGTGGTCACCTTGCCGGTTTTCAGGTCGGCGATACCCAGTTCGGAAGGGTAGGGGCTTTCGTCGGCATTTCCGCCTGAGCTTTCAAAAAGCTGCCCTTTATAGAATTCAAGCCCTTCGGTGAAATAAGATGTGTCGTGCGGAAATTTATTGACCACGGCATATTGAATGGCAGGTGGCGGCGGCGCAGCGTTATTGCTGGTGTTGTCAGTGTTGTTTGTGCCGGCTTCGTTACAGGCAGCCAGCGTGGTAAAGAGAACGATAGCTGCAATAGATACTTTCTTCATAATAAAGGGAGTAAGCTGTCAAAAATACGATCGGAAAGATAAGTAAAGCTGACAGAATAATTAATTTTTGAATTTATTGGGATTTACGGGTAAGGCGGTTTGCGCGGGGGCAATATTCCGGTAACGTGACAAACGGGCGGGCGCAGAATTTTGAGGGTTTAAACAATTCCATTTGTTTTGTACCTGTTCTGTGCGTTCATATTTCGGGTTACACGGTTATTGCCGAAAATGACACGGTTATTGTCGAATCAGCACGAATATTAAAAATAATTAGTGTCTAATGATAAATGCGATAGTTTTGAATTGTGTAATCAGCGCAGACCATTATCGATTAATTACCCCAACCCAAACGACTGTTTTATGAGCAGGCCTTATTATTATTTGTTTTATCCTCACGTAAGCGATCTTCCCTTGAAGCCGGATATTTCTTACCGGAAATAATACAACGATGGTGCCATATTGAAGGTATTCCGCTTTGATTTTCAAACGCGAACTATGAATTCTATGTCTATACGGCAGATACTGGGTACTGCATGTACCATACTTTTGGCAAATTTTATTTCAACAACTGCTTATTCGCAGGAGAAAGGATCATTGGAGATAGATTCCCTGAAGGCTAAAGTTACCGGGCAGGTTAAGAGAGAATTGTCAGGTGTATAAGGGCGCTTTCGGTTGCCTGCAACTGATACACTATCGCCATTAAAATTAGTAAAAGCACAAAAGGGAGAACTGAAAGGGATGCTGACTGAACCCAAAGCTATTCAGCAACAATTGGTTTCAAAGATCGGGAATTCAGGGGACTTTAACTTTACCAAAAGTGATCGGGGACTGGGCTAGGCCTCTACAATTCGAATCAATCACATTATCGGGCAAGAGAACATTAAATAGCTCTTCTACAAACCCTGGACATAGTTTTGAACAACGATTTGATTTAAGGTTAATAGATCGTAAAACCTATTACGTATTTCCCAGGGAGTGGAATAGTCATAAGTAAAGTATCATGCAAAAGCGCAGAGCTATGTTATTTTACAAGTACAGAATAAGTATGAATTAATATTAATTTAATTTTATGAGCGGATCACTAATACCTATCACTGATGAAATGAGAATGATCTTTAAGGGTCATTATAATGGGACTATAGAGTCTCTTCAGATTATATTAACTTCTTTAAAAGAAAAAGAGTATAGCAAAGCGCAGGCCGTAAGATTGCTTCGGGCCGAATTGGAGTTGTCACTAGTTGATGCTGATAGAATTGTTATGAACGCTACCGCATGGAGTGATGGGAAGGACGGAAATGAAATGTTTCGTGAAGCATTTATAGATGCTGTCACATCTGGTAAGTCATTGGACGAGGTTGGAGGATCTGATACAAATATGTTATCAAACGAAAATAAGGGATTTATAAGATCAGATGGCGAATGAATTAGTTGAAAAGTTCACATAAGTAACATTCACATAAGAAAGCCAGGCAACAGCCTGGCTTTCTTATGTGCAAGATGAACAGCAGTAAATCGACGGTGGAAACCAGTGTTAACAACAAAAAGAAGCTCAACATTATACGGAATGTCGGAACATAAAAGCAGAGGCAACCTGAGCGGAACGCGGATATACTTACCTTGGGATATCTGATAATAGGCATACAACGGAAGACATGCGTTCCAATGCAGTATCCCCAGTGATGCGAGTAGGCAATTATCAAAGTCAGCGAGCGACAAATTAGTGGGATAATAAGACGTAATGCGGCCGAAAGCATTCACAAAATCAAGTGCCGAATGGTTAGAACGAGCAAACTTGTAAAGTTTATTGTTGGAGCTAAAAGCCGACCCTCTTAAGAGGGCTACTTACTTGAGCATAGTTCGGAAACAGTGAAAAGTAAGAGGAGCGTAATCAATGGAAACATATAATAAGCAAGTACATCATTTTGATCAAACCACCATCTATCGAACATTGCATTCGGTAGTTTAAGTAGACCGTGAGGGGTAGTATAAAGTTCTTTATGATTTAATTGATTTTTAGAGATTCTAAAGTTTGGCTGTAATATTACTATTAGCGAAGTATACGATTACCTGAGGAAACTTATTTTAGATACATCGGTCATGTGCAGTCAAATATTTTTGGTTGTTTAAGGGATTGTTGCAAAGGTAAATCAGAATAAGCGGTACCGGGCAACAATTTGATAAACGTGCAGTTTTAGAAATACACGTGTCTATTTGGGCAATAAGTGTGCAAAGAGAAATGCTTCAACTGTATTTTTTACAATTTTTTTACTCCCTGCTAAAAAATAGTGAGCAAATTTTGCACATATTAGTTTTTTATCTGAAATTAGAACCGCGATATAAAACCAGAACTTGCCATTTTGAATGATCCCAATCATATCAGATCGCTCCAGGAGCGTATTGCTTTGTATGAGGATATGCAGGCCTATCATGCCTTGTATGACCTCTTCTTCACCAACCTCCATCGTTTTTGCTTTTCTTTTGTAAAATCATCCGAAGCCGCGGAAGAAATTGTTTCTGACGTATTTATCAAATTATGGCAAATCAGGAACAAACTGATGGAGATCGCCAATCTGAAAGTATACCTGTACCAGATCGCTAAGAATTTCTGCCTTAACTATATTACCCGCCATTTTAAAAACCCGGTGGCCAGGCTCGATGAAATCGATATCGAAGCCGTCATCAGTCTCGATAACCCAGAAGAACTGTGCATTTCCGCCGATATCATAAATACTATTCAACAAACCATTAAACAACTGCCGCCGCAATGCCGGCTTATTTTCCAAATGGTAAAGGAAGATGGCATGCGCTATAAAGAGGTGGCCGATATTCTTCATATTTCCGTTCTCACCGTTCGCAACCAGGTGGCGATAGCAGTAAAGAAAATTGCAGATACCCTGCCTGCATCTATTGGTTTGCAATACAATCTTAAAGGAACCAGGTAGCGGTTGATATGTTGAAATGTTGACAAAGCCTGCCCCGAAGAAGTCGGGGTTGATAGCGGTAATACAGCGCGAAGTGCGATTTAGTCGCGAGGCCGGGAATTCAGGTCCTTTATCAACGTTATCAACATTTCAACTCCCCCGTCAACCCGTCAACTTTTTTTCTTCCCCTTTGGTACATCTGCCAACAAACCCTTGTCTTAAGAGATACAGCTAATCATTATGACCGAAGAAAGAGTCTGGTATCTGTTAAGTGTACAGCTTTCAGGCGAAGCTACCCCTGAAGAACTGGAAGAATTAAACACCTTACTGCAGCAGCAGCCCGGGTTGGGTTTGCGTGCCGACATTATGCGTAATATCTGGAAAAGCAAACAGGCCCGTGAGGCGGTACCTGCTTCAGCCAGTCGTTATGATAAACACCTGCAACGCCTTAGCAATCACCTGGCACAGCCTGCATTGCAGTTTGATGCCGAGGCTGTTGATGCCGAACCGGAAATGGAGACCGTACCGCAGCGAAGCCGTCTGCGCTGGCTTTGGCTGGCCGCTGGCATAGCCGCATCGGTGCTCGTTGTTTTCCTGGTATTTGCACCCGGCGGTAAAACAGGTGGCAAACCGGTGGCCAGCAACACCATTAGTACCCGGCCCGGTTCCAAATCGAAAGTGGAACTGCCCGATGGTACCCAGGTTTGGCTGAATGCGGATAGCAAACTCACTTATGCCCACAATTTCTTAGGCAATACCCGCGAAGTGACCCTTACGGGGGAAGCGTATTTTGATGTGGCACATGTTAATTCGCCCGAAACCGGGCAAAGGATACCCTTTATCATTCACACCAGTTCAGTTGATATAAAAGTATTGGGAACGGCATTCAACGTTCGGTCGTACCCGGGGGAGAAAACCATAGAAACGGCGCTGATCCGGGGTTCTGTAGAAGTTACCCTGCATAACAATCCCGATAAGAAGATCGTACTTAAACCCGATGAAAAGCTGATCGTTAAAAATGATAACGCCACGATCGTCAGCAACACACCGGCAGACAGCCCTGGCGCTGCAGATAATGTGCCTATGATGACGCTGAGCAAAATTCACCCCTGGAAAGAAGATACCACCACCCACTATGAAACCATGTGGGTTAAAAATAAACTGGCTTTTGAAAACGAGACCTTCGACCGTATGCTGCCCGAACTGGAAAGGTGGTACAATGTTTCTATAGTATTGAAAAATGAATCACTGAAAGGGCTCCATTTTACCGGTGTTTTTGAAAATAAGTCACTGGCCGAGGTAATGGAAGCGCTTAGCCTGGCGCGCGGGTTTCATTATGAGATCAAAGGCGCCGAAGTCATTATCTGGTAAAGTACGAGTGCGCTATATAGAAGTTAACGATTGTGTAACCAAAACGAATGCAATGAAAAATCTAACCTGACTACCGTAATAACAAAAACGGAGAATGTTGACGCATCCCCCGTTTGAAGTTAAATTCTGACAACCTTCTTGCTTAAGGAAATTCTCATCCTTTAACTATTCAAAACTAAGTTATGAAAAAAAATGGATGTAGGGTATTCTCATGCCCTGCCCCTGTCATCAAATGCTTGCTGCTGATGAAATTGACTGTTCTGCTTATCTGCTTTTTCTCGCTTCAGTCTATAGCGCACGAATCATTTGGCCAGGAAAAGGTTACCCTGAAACTGGCAAATGCATCCCTGCGCACTGCTTTCAAAATAATCGAGCGGCAAACATATTTCCGGTTTGTATACAATGAAGAGATCTTACCCACTGAACAAAAGATCAATATCAATGTACAAAGTGAACCGGTTGGTAATGTATTGAAGCAACTGCTCAACAAAACCGCGCTCACTTATAAGATAGTAGGCAACGATCTTATCGTTATTTCAACGGAACAAAAAACTGCGGTAGAAGAACGTACGCCGCTGGCCTTTGAGGTTACGGGCCGTATTACCGATACCCGCAACAATCCATTGCCGAACGTTACAGTGCAGGAAAAAGGTACCGCTAATGGTACTTCTACCAAAGAACTGGGTGCCTTCAGCATAAACGTTTCGAGTGAAAACGCCGTGCTGGTATTTAGTTCCGTTGGATTCCTCGATCAGGAAATTCCCGTTAAAGGCCGCCATACGATCGATGTGGTTTTGCAGGAGAATGTGGCCGACCTGAACCAGGTGATCGTTGTTGGGTATGGTACCCAAAAGAAATCTGATGTTACCGGTTCAGTGGTATCGGTGCCCAAAGCACGTTTGAGCGAACTGCCGGTGACCAACGTATACCAGGCCATGCAGGGTTCGGTGGCAGGGTTGAACGTAACACAAAACTCATCCATACCAGGCAGTGGCGCTACTGTAACCGTTAGGGGCATCAATTCATTTAATGCCAGCAGGGAACCGTTCATCGTGGTAGATGGTATTCCGTTCAGCACTACAGGCGGAAATATCAACGACATCAATACAAACGATATCGCTTCAATAGAGGTGTTGAAAGACGCGTCTGCCGTTGCGATCTATGGTACCCGCGGCGCTAATGGCGTTATCCTCATTACAACTAAAAGAGGGCTTTCGGGTAAACCGGTCATCCGGTACAATGGCTACGTTGGTTTGGAAAACCTGGCCCATATAATGGAACCAAACAGTCCGGAAGGTTATGTAAAGAAATATGCCGATTGGTGGGCACAGGTGAACCCCACACAAACGCAAACCAATATATTGCCCAACGCCTATGAAATAGCCAACTATAATGCCGGCAATACGGTCGATTGGATCAAAGAGGTTACCCGCCAGGGTATCATCCAGGATCATAATGTAAGCGTATCGGGTGGTACCAAAGACGTGAAATACTATTTGTCGGGCGATTACCTGAACCAGAAAGGCGTGGTGGAAGGTTACCAGTATAAACGGCTGAGCATCCGGTCGAATCTCGATGTAAATCTCACCGATTACCTTACCGTTGGAACCTCCCTGTTCTTTGCCAATAACAATTATGACGGCGGAAGAGCGAATTTTTACCTCGGCGCTATTATGAGCCCATATGGAACCCTGCGTAAGGCCAATGGCGATTATGAGATTTTCCCAATGAACCCCGAGTTGTTGTATGTGAACCCGTTGCTTGGTTTGTATAATGACCGCATCAGCCGGGGTAATAACCTCAATGGTACTTTTTATGCTGAATTAAAACCGGCTATTATACCCGGGTTGAAATACCGCCTCAATGCCGCCTGGTCGTACCTGCCCGGCAGAAGCGCCAATTATACCGGCAGAAAATCGAATGACCAGTTGGGAACGGCTACTGTGAGCAGTACCGAAAATAAAAACTGGATCCTTGAAAATATCATTACCTATAATAAAGACTGGCAAAAACATCATATCGACTTTACCGGTTTGTACAGTGCACAACGGAATGATTATTTCGGAACATCTACCGTGGGCACCGGTTTTGTGAACGATGAATTAACCTATACGAACCTGAGCGCTGCCGCTACCCTCAGCGCCGGTTATGTGGGGTATTTCAATTTTGCGAACGTGTACGGTTCTTACCAAACCAAAAGTACGCTCACCTCGCAAATGGGCCGGTTGAATTATAATTACGACAGCCGCTACCTCTTTACTGTTACTGCCCGCCGCGACGGTTATTCCGCTTTTGGCGCCAATACCGACAAATACGGCCTGTTCCCGTCATTTGCCGTAGGTTGGAATATCAGCAATGAAGCCTTTATGGCCCCGGTTACTTTTGTAAATAACCTGAAATTGCGGGTATCGTATGGTAAATCGGGCAACCAGGCCATTTCGCCCAACGGAACATCGGCCATCGATGCCTCCGTTCGTTTCCCCTATAACGGCGTAAGCACAATTGGCGTAATAAGCACCAGCGCCATGGGAAATAAAGAACTGCATTGGGAAACAACTACGGGTTTCAATGCCGGTATCGACTTCTCGTTACTCGGCAGCCGTATTACCGGTACCGTTGAGTATTACAGTACCCGTACAACCGATAATTTGCTCAGGCGTAACCTGCCTGCTGCAACCGGGTACGCAACCGTTTGGGACAACCTGGGAAAATTAGCTAATAAAGGATTGGAAATAACACTGAATACCATCAATGTGAAAAGCGGGGATTTCAAATGGGAATCCATGATCAACTTCTCACGCAACCGGAATAAGATCGTTGATATCTATGGCGATAAAAAAGACGATCTCGGTAACCGCTGGTTCATTGGCCAACCCATCTCCGTTATTTATGATTATGTATTGCAGGGCGTTTGGCAAACCGGTGAAGATGCTTCCAGCCACGACCCCGGCGTAAAACCCGGTGATCTGAAGTTCGCCGACATGGATGGCAGCAAAACCATAACTGCCGCTGACAGACGCATCCTCGGGTCTACCCTGCCCAAATGGATCGGCGGGCTGACCAATACCTTCCATTATAAGAACTGGCACCTGAACATCTTCATTCAAACCTTTCAGGGCGCTTTAAAAAACAATGTGAACCTCACCTTTGCCGATGAGGCCGGCCGTATGAACACGCCGAAAGAAATAGGTTACTGGACGGAAGAGAACAAAAGCAACTCGCGCCCTTCTTTGCGTTATACCAACACCCGCGGTTATGGATACGCTTCAGATAATAGCTTTACCCGCATCAAAGATGCTACATTAAGCTACACTACCCCGCAACGGTTATTAACCAAAACCGGACTGGGCAGTCTTACTTTCTATGTAAGTGGTCGTAACCTGTATACATTCACCGATTGGATAGGCTGGGACCCCGAAAATGACTTCACCTTCAGGGGCAGCAACGGCTGGGACAGCAACTATCCGCTTGTACGGTCATTCATATTCGGTGTCAATGTAGGACTTCGTTAATTGATCAACTTAAAACAGTATTAAATGAAAAAGCATATTATCACTATAGCGTGTGTGTACCTGGTTTTGCAGGGTTTGTATTCGTGCAATAAAAAGTTCCTCGACGAGGAATTGTATTCTTACTATGCGCCCGAAACCCTCACCGACTCCCTCGGGTTCGATGCGGCTGCCATAGGGTTATATTATCAAACAGGATTGTTTTTCTCAAAAAGCGATGCCCAGGGCTGGCCCAGCGTATGGAATGCCGGAACCGATATCGCGTGGGTGCCGCCAACCCAGAAACAGGGCATTGAAGTGCCTTACTACGATTATACGCAGCTGATATCAACTGATGGCGCCGCTTCCTTTACCTGGACCTGGGCTTATCAACTGATCAATAATGCCAATAATATCATTGCCAATGCCGAAAACCCGGCCGTTACCAGTTTTTCTGAAGCCGGCAAGAATGTTTTCAATGCGGAAGCCCGCTTTTTCAGGGCCTATGCCTACAATATGCTGGCCACTTTATTTGGAAGGGTGCCTCTGGTAACCGAACCGCTTACAAAACCCAGGACCAATTTTACAAGGTCGCCGCTCGATTCAATAAACGACGTGATCGCCGCCGACCTTACCTATGCTGCCACCTATTTGCCAACCATAGATAATTTGAAGTCGAACTCAAAAGGCAAATTGTATGGCCGCGCCAATAAGGCCATGGCGCAGCAGTTACTGGCCGAAGCGTACCTGCGCATGGGTAAGAACGACCTCGCTGAAGCACAGGCGCAGGCGGTTATCAGTAGCGGTAAGTTCAACCTCGTTACTTCACGGTATGGGGTGAAGACCAGTCAGCCCGGCGATGCATTTTCTGATATGTTTGTATACGGCAATATGCGGTACGGACAAGGGAACAAGGAGGCCATCTGGGTGCTTGAGCTGGAAAATACCAGCACTGTGGTAGGCGGTTATAGCGGCGCTCCGCAACAACGCCGTAACTGGGGTGCAGCGTATTACCAGATCACCGATATGACAATTTGCGATTCGCTGGGCGGCCGCGGCATTGGAAGAATGCGGTTGACCGATTGGGTGGTATATGGCCTGTACGGCGCCAATGATATGCGTAATTCGGAAAACAATATCCGCCACCGTTTTTACTACAATACCGTTGGTAAGCCAAATTACGGCCAACAGGTGCCGTATGCGGGAGCCGACACCGTTTTCAAAATTGCGCCGCATACTACCAAATGGTACCAGTTCGATCCTAACGATGTGTTTGGGTTTGCGATGGTAAAGGATTTTATTTTAATGCGTTTGGGCGAAACCTATTTGTTACTGGCCGAAGCCCAGTTCAAACAGGGTAAAACAGGGGAGGCTGCTACCACCTTAAATACGCTCAGGGCCCGGGCGAACGCTGCCCCCATATCGGCAGCCGATGTAACGCTTGATTTCATCCTCGATGAAAGGGCAAGGGAACTGCTGGCCGAAGAGAACCGCCGCATGACCCTTATGCGCACCAAAACACTGGTTACCAGAACAACAAAATACAATACGCAGAATATTAACCCGGTTATTGGACTTACCAGCAAACATTTGCTATTGCCCGTTCCGCAGTCGGAGATCGATCTGAATAAGGATGCGAGGCTGGAGCAGAATGAGCTTTATTAGCATGTGGGCTTGTCGGTAAAATGAGGCCGGAACCGGATGTAAGAAGTAGGATGTAAGAAGTAAGTAAAAAATAAGAACAGGTAATACGAAGTATTAAGTCTTAGGTGCGATTTAATGATAAATATTGAAAAATTACTATATGCTTAAATCATACTTCTTACATCTTACTTCTTAATGTTCGATGCTCATTCAGCTTATTGTTTTCCCAATTAAGCTTACTATTAACGTTCAAAAGTTTACTATATAATTCATTACATTCGACGGAAATTATTGCTATCCATGAGATCATCTGTATTTGTTCCTGCTTTATTGTTCAGTGTAATCACCGGCAGTGTTGCCTGTGAAGCCCAAAAGAAAACGGTTTTTAAGGCGAAAGGCCCCCTTTTGCAAACCATACAAGCGAATTTTGAAGATGGCGCAAAACAATACAAGGTATTGAAAGCGACATTACCACCCGACAGGTTTCCGAAAACCTATTTTCCGCAAACCGGTAAAGCCGAAACCAGCGGTTCAGGCTGGTGGTGCAGCGGCTTTTATCCCGGCACACTGTTATACCTGTACGAACAAACAGGTGATACTGTGCTATACAACGAGGCGGACCGTATACTCGGGGTATTACAGAAAGAACAATATAACAAAACCACCCACGACCTGGGTTTTATGATGTATTGCAGTTTTGGCAATGCCGACCGCATAAAGCCAAAACCTGAATACAAAGACATTATTGTCAATAGCGCGAAATCGCTCAGTACCCGGTTTAACGAAAAAGTAGGTTGTATAAAATCATGGGATTCGAAAAAGGAAACCGATTTCCTGGTGATCATCGACAATATGATGAACCTTGAATTGTTGTTTGAAGCAACAAAAGCTACCGGCGACTCCTCTTTCTGGAAAATTGCCGTTACCCATGCCAATACTACCATGAAGAATCATTTCCGGCCCGATTACAGTTCTTTCCACGTATTGAACTATGATATAACTACCGGTGATGTAAAGGAAAAGAAAACAGCGCAGGGTTTTGCCGATGCCTCGGCCTGGGCCCGCGGACAGGCATGGGGTTTATATGGCTATGCCGTTTGTTATCGCTATACCAAAGATGTTCGTTACCTGCAACAGGCGCAGCATATCGCAGCGTTTATTTTATCACACCCTAACCTGCCTGCAAATAAGATCCCTTATTGGGATTTCAATGCACCCGATATTCCCAATGCGTTGCGCGATGCTTCTGCTGCCGCTATCATGGCATCTGCATTTATTGAATTGAGCCAGTATACAAAAGGCAAAGAAGCCCGTAAGTATATGCAGGCTGCGGAAACGATGATCACTAATTTATCGACCCCCGAATACAAAGCCGCTGCTGGCACCAATGGCGGTTTTATTTTACAACACGGGGTAGGGCATAAACCCGCCGGCACCGAAATAGATGTACCGCTTACTTATGGCGATTATTATTTTATAGAAGCCTGTAAAAGATATAAGGAGTTGGGTAAATAGTTGATGAGTTGACAAGTTGATAAGAATGAGTGCCAACTCATGGTTTAAAATGCAAAGTTTTTCGTTCGCAGTTTTTAGTTGGTAAGCAGAATGGCGTGTTATTCCGGCTCATCCGGGAT
The DNA here is from genome assembly GCF_002078015.1 of Niastella populi. Lineage (GTDB taxonomy): Bacteria > Bacteroidota > Bacteroidia > Chitinophagales > Chitinophagaceae > Niastella > Niastella populi. Next base: position 79,415 of record NZ_LWBP01000112.1, read on the forward strand.
GGCACGCCTTATTTTCCGATGACGCGATTTTAACATTCATGAAATTCCCTTATGAGGTCATTATATTTAACCGTTATTATAACAGTAGCCAGTACCATCGTGTACGCACAAACTCCATTGATAACAAATATCGCCGGTCGAAAAACAACCAGTCTCAACGGTAAGTGGCAATATATTATTGATCCGTATGGAACGGGGTTCTACGATTACCGTTTTCTCGAAAGAAAAGAAAACGACCGCGAGGCCTACTGGAATACGGATGTGCCCGAAAACAAGACCGATCGCAAAGAACATAAGTTCACTGATGAATATACCCTGAACGTGCCCGGCGACTGGAACTCTCAGGCGGAAAAATTCCTGTATTACGAAGGCATAGTATGGTATAAGAAGTCGTTTGATTTTACAAAAGCCAACTCCACAGATAAAGTATATCTGTACTTTGGCGCTTCCAACTACGAAACCGACGTGTATCTCAACGGCAAAAAGCTGGGTAAACACAAAGGCGGTTTTACGCCCTTTAATTTTGAAGTGCCCGATTCGGTGCTGAAAGCAACCGGTAACTACCTGGTGGTGAAAGTAGACAATACCCGCCACAAAGATGAAGTGCCTACTGTGAATACCGACTGGTGGAATTATGGCGGCATTACCCGCGATGTGCAACTGGTTGAAGTGCCACCGGCATTCATCAGGGATTTTACGCTGCAGGTACAAAAAGGCGCTGCGCTAAAAACAATGAAGAATGTTCCGGTAGAAGGGTGGGTGAATGTAAAGGACTGGCAAAACACCCGCGAGGTGACTGTAGAACTGCCTGAATTAAAGATCAAAAAGATATTCCCTGTAACGGGCGAACGGGTAAACCTGCGGTTTAATTTGCCTGCTATGCAGTTATGGTCGCCCCAAACCCCAAAGCTATATACGGTGGTAGTAAGCAATGGCGCCGATCGTATAGAAGAAAAGATCGGGTTCCGCACTATTGAAGTGGCGGGAAAGCAGGTATTGCTGAACGGTAAGCCGTTGTTCATGCGCGGTATTTGTATGCATGAAGAAATACCGCAACAGATCCGCCGCGCATACAGTAAACAGGATGCCCTGCAATTACTGGGGTATGCAAAAGAGCTTGGGTGCAATATGGTGAGGCTGGCGCATTACCCGCATAATGAAAACATGTCCCGTACAGCCGATTCAATGGGCATATTGGTATGGTCGGAGATCCCGGTTTACTGGACGATCGATTTCACCAGTGCCGAAGTGTTTAACAAAGCACGTACACAACTTACTGAAATGATAACCCGTGACCGGAACCGGGCCAGCATCATCATTTGGTCGGTTGGTAATGAAACGCCGGTTAAGCCCGCGCGTACTGCTTTTATGCGCAACCTTATCAGTGCGGCGAAGTCGCTCGATTCAACCCGGTTGGTATCGGCGGCGCTGGAGGTGAATTACCAGGCGGGCGTAAGTAAGATTGATGACCCGCTGGGAGAATTTGTAGATATCGTTTCTTTCAATGAATACCTGGGCTGGTATGCAGGCCTGCCCGACAGATGCCGTACCGCCCAATGGGAGTTTGCTTATGATAAACCTTTCTTCATTAGCGAAACAGGCGCTGAAACGCTGTATGGCTTTCATGGCGATTCGCTTACCCGCTGGAGCGAAGAATACCAGGAATGGTATTATCGCGAGCAGGTAGCCATGTTCAAACGCATGCCTGAGAATTTTGCCGGGCTCTCGCCCTGGCTGCTCTGCGATTTCCGTTCGCCCCGCCGTAACAACCAAACCTTCCAGGAAGGCTGGAACAACAAAGGGCTTATAGATCAGCAGGGGAGAAAGAAGAAGGCCTTTTATGTGTTGAAGGGTTATTATGAAGAAAAGGGTTTATAAGTTATTCAGTTGTTCAGTTATTGAGTTATTCAGTTGTTCAGTTATTGAGTTTGTAAGTCTTCTATCAATGGCGCAAAGGCGCCTGTGAACTATTGACAATTAATAGCGAGTCCCGAACTGAACAACTGAACAACTTGTATTTCCCGGGTTTTGTATTCAAAAAATAAATATCTCATCGCAGCCGCTTCCCAAACATCGGCAACGTTCACTTTGGCATGGTTCTTTCAAAGGTATGAATGACGTTAATTTTCTGCAGAAAGTAATCTCTCACTTAAAGTAACTACTGAACGTACAGGTTTCAGGGCTTGTGAAGTTTGAGTTTTGTGAACCGGTAATTCTTTTTGTTTTGCCCAATGCCTGTCGTCTATTGCCCATTGCCCATTGCCTGTTGATTATCCCTCCATTGCACTTGTTTTAACCTGAATATTATGGCCGCACATGCGGGTTGTACCCTTTTATAATTTTCGCTAACTATGAGATACGTTATTATGCTGTGTTGTTCTTTCATGATCATCAGGAACGGCTTTGCCGTAAGATCATCTCCAAAGATTCCGGAAAATAAAAATTCACCTGGCATACAACTGCAGGTGAATGTTCGTCCCATAATGGCGCCGGCCATCAGATTATATTAAAGTTCACAGTTCACAGTTCATAGTTAATAGTTTATGTTTTATGGTTGGCGTTCGGCTTAATCGCAAGCTGCAAATAACGGCGAGTTATGAAAGTCAGACAACAACAAACCAAAAACAATAAACCATAAACTAAAAGATATTATGGTTTACGGGAAAGGCAAACAATGGGATGTCGCAGTTGGAATAGCAACTCTCCTCCAGTTATGTCCTGTTTTTTAGGGTGGTTCCTCCTCCGGGGAGCCGCCTTTTTTTTTGCCTACTTCAGGTTATCGGGATTGGGAATGAAGTTCATGAATGAATGGAATTGCGAATCGTAGCGGCGTTTATCGAGCTTATAATAGAACGCGCCTTTTTTAGAACCTTCTTTCTCCTTTTCTTTTTGCTTAACGAGGAGTTTGGTAGAAAGGATCTTGCGGGTGAAATTACGTTTGTCCAGCACAGTGTCATATACACCGGTATACAGGTTGTACAGTTGGGGCAACGTGAATTTCTCAGGCAGCAGTTCAAATAAAATAGGGTGGAAGGCTGCTTTGTAGCGAAGTTTCTCCTGCGCCATTTTAACCATACGGCTATGGTCGAATATGAGCCTCGGTATTTTTTTCAGGGAGAACCATTCGGCATGGAAGTCATCGCTTATCTGCTTCTCGTACTTATGAATATCGATGAGGGCGAAATAGGCGATAGACACGGTGCGCTCTTCGGGATCGCGGGTTGGTTCGCCGAAGGCATATAATTGTTCAATATATACGTTCTTAAGACCGGTAAGCTGTTTCAGGGTGCGGGCGCCAGCCTGTTCAAAGTCTTCGTCGGGCTGAACGAAACCACCCATAAGGCTCCATTTACCTTTTTCGGGTTCAAATCCTCTTTGTATGAGCAGCAGTTTTAATTCATGTCCGTCAAATCCAAAAATGATCGAGTCTACCGCAACAAGCATGCGTTTTTGCTTGGAATAATGTTTCATATGAAAGTATATCGGTCCATTTATACTACTAAGATCCGGAAATCAGAATAGTGGAAACGGATAGAATTTTGGGTTAAAGTAATAAGAAAAACTGAACAATGGTATTACCGTGAGATGAAGATAGCTATTTTTTTTAAAAAGGGGCCTGCCGGCGCGATGGGCGGTGCAGGTTTTTGCCATAACTAACGTCAGTGCCTGCCGGAGTTAACCGATAATACTAACGCCGGTCAAGTATTCGCTAAATAAAGATGCGGGTGCCCGAAAAGCTTTCCCTGAAATCCTTGGGCGTGCAGCTTTTTTTCTTTTTAAAAATACGGTTGAAGTTGGAAATATTGTTGAACCCGCAGTGGTAGGCTATTTCAGCGATCGACTGGGTGGTGTCTATCAGCATGCGGGAAGCATGACCCAGCCTTATTTCGGTGAGGCTGTCGATAAATGTATTGCCGGTGCGCTGTTTAAAAAAGCGGCTGAAGGCAGCGTCGGACATATTGGCCAGCCGCGCCACTTCGTTGAGGGTAATGGGTTTGTCGAAGTTGTGGTTCATGTACTCCAGTGTTTTTTCAATACGCCGGCTGTTGTAGGTGTACTGCTCGGTGTTATTGAAAGTGGCATCCGACAGGATGCGCATATTGCGGGAGATCGATAAATCGTGTAATATTGACATTAATTCAAGCACTGAATCAAATCCCTGTTTCTGGTTCAACTCAATAATACGCGGCGCCAATAGCTGGGTGGTCTCTTTCGAAAAAAGGATACCCCGCAGCGATTTCTCCAGCATGGTACGGATAAAGCTCAGCTGGTTGCGGCGTAATAGTTTTTCATCGAAGAGGTCCTTGTGAAACTGGATAGTGATTTCCCTGATCTCATTGCTTTTACAACTATGGGTGAACCAGGCATGCTGCAGGTTGCTGCCCACCAGAACCAGTTCCAGCTCATCGATCTCTTCAATATGATCGCCGATCACCCGCCTGGCGTTTTTGGCGTTCTGAATAAAGTTGAGTTCAAATTCCTCATGGTAATGAAGCGGAAAGTCGAACTCGGATTTCACGCGGGAAAAGAGGGTAAAACAATCGCTTTGGGTAAGCGGCGTGATTTCACGCAATAATGTGCTTTTCATATGCTGGCAATTGTATCGTAATTGTGATCAAAAATATACAATTGCTGGTATAATTAATATCATAATTGTATTGCCGGAGTGGAATTAACAGAATCCAGTGTATTCAACGATTTAGCAGGGGTATATTGGTTTTTGCCAGATATAAAATGGAAAATAATATAAAAATAGGTCATTATAGTATTATTTTATAATCATAATCCAGGCATAAATTTGGAGTAAATTGTATTGCTGTATGAGAAAAAAAGTACTCTGCCGGGTGCTTGTGCTTTTTGCATGGGCGCTGGCACTAAACCTTTCTGCGTATGCCCAAACCAAAACGATCTCGGGCATTGTCTCCGACCAAAACGGGGTTCCGCTTGAAAAAGCTTCCATAAAAGTAAAAGGGACAAAAGGTTCAGCCGTTACCGATCACAATGGCCAGTTCAGGCTGGTTGTTCCGCAAGGGGCCACCGCGCTCGAAGTGTCGTATGTGGGCATGAAACCAGTAACTGTTGCCATCGATGGCAAAGAAACTGTGCTGGTTACCCTGAACGTAACCGATAGCAAACTCAACGAAGTGGTGGTTATCGGATATGGCACCGCCCGCCGCAGCGATGTGTCGTCGGCCGTTTCTTCGGTAAAGGCAAAAGACCTTAAAGACCTGCCCGTGGCCGGTATCGACCAGGCTATCCAGGGAAAGGTGGCCGGTGTAACGGTTATCAATAACAGCGGTCAGCCCGGCGGCGGCGTATCGGTAAAAGTACGCGGCGTTACCTCCATCAACAGCAACGACCCGCTGATCGTAGTCGACGGCGTGCCGTTTTTCACCAATACAAGGAACAGCACCGGCTATGCCGGCCTTGGCGGTTCCGACGGACAGATTGGAAATAGCGTAATGTCTACCATAAACCCCGGCGATATCGAAAGCATCGACGTATTGAAAGATGCTTCGGCGCAGGCTATCTACGGTTCCCAGGCTGCCAATGGCGTTATTCTCATCACTACCAAGAAGGGAAAGAACGGGGAAGGCAGGATCGGTTATGAAATGTATTACGGCCAACAGGAAGTACAGAAAAAACTCGATCTCATGAACCTGCGCGAATTTGCACAGTTCCAGAACGAAGTAGCGCCAACGCTGGGTCTTACACCTTCCGATGAATTTAAAGATCCCTCCGTGCTTGGCGAAGGTACCGACTGGCAGGAAGCCATGTTCAGGCACGGACAAATGCAAAATCACCAGCTCAGTTTCTCGGGCGGAAAAGATAAAACGTCTTATTATCTCTCGCTGAACTATTTCGATCAGAAGGGAATTTTGATCGGTTCCGATTTTAAACGGTATACCCTCCGTTTCAATCTCGATCACCAGTTGAAGTCATGGTTGAAGATCGGTTTCAGCACCAATGCCACCAGGAGCATTCAAAACGTTACACTGGCCGATGCGGCCGAAGGTACCATCTGGTGGGGGGCGGTACAAAGTCCGCTGATCCCGGTTAAGAACCTCGATGGCACCTGGGGCGGCGGAACCACTATCGGCGGTGTTCAGTACAGCCAGGATAACCCTATCGCCAGAAGCCATTACCGCGGCAACAGGAACACCAACTGGCAGGTGTTCGGAAATACCTATGCCGATGTGCAGTTGCGTAAAGACCTTTCCGTTAAAACGGAATTTGCCTATTCGCTCGGGTTGAACAACCGCATAGCCTATCAGAACTCAGGCGCTATTGGCCCCACTCAACTGCAAAGCCAGTTGTTCGACTCCCGGTCAAACAGCTATTATTATGCGCTTAGAAATTACCTGAACTATAATAAATGGTTTAGCAAACACAGCATTTCCGCTACCGTGGGGCATGAAGTGCAGTATTCCTATTACGAAGCCATTGGCGGCAAGAAAGTGAACCTGGCCAATAATATCCTCGACCTCGATGCCGGTGAAAGCGATAAACAAACCTGGGAACTGGGCGGCGGAAAAAATAACTGGGCTATGGAATCGTGGTTTGCCAGGGGCAGTTATACGTATGACGACCGCTTCTCGCTCTCATTGAGCTTCAGGGCCGACGCCTCTTCCAATTTCGGTCCCAATAATAAATGGGGGTATTTCCCCGGCGCTTCTGTTGGCTACACGGTTACCAACGAACGTTTCGCCGATCGTTTTAAAGATGTAGTGAACTATCTGAAACTGCGTGTTGGCTATGGCTCGGTAGGTAACCAAAACCTGCCTTCCGGCGCCCCCAATCCGCCCTATACTTCTGTGGTTGGTTTCTGGCCCGGGCCTGTTGGTTTTGGTACATCCAGCTACCTGAACGGTATTTCAAACCCCGATCTGAGCTGGGAATCTGTTGTAACAAAGAACGCAGGTTTCGACGCCTCGTTCCTGAAAGGGCGCATCGACCTGAACTTTGACGTTTACAAAAAAACAACGACCGATATGCTGATGTTCCTTACCGGTCCGCGCCTGATAGGTGTGGGCGACCAATGGGACGATCTGAAGGCGCCTATTGGCAACGTAGGTCAAATGAGCAATACCGGTATCGATATCAGTCTTACAAGCACGAACGTAAAGACAAAAGATTTCTCCTGGAAGACAAATGTGGTGTTCTCTCAATTCAAGAACAAGCTCGATAAAATGGCCGCTTCAACCGCCGGCTTAACCGGTAAAGTGTATTACGATAACTACACCATCACGTTTACCAAACCCGGTTATGCGGTAGGTTCATTTTTCGGGCTGGTTACCGATGGTTTGTTCCGTACCAAGGATGAACTGGATAATAGTTTAACACAGTTCGGTTACAGCCGCGATCAGGCGCATACCTGGCTTGGCGATGTACGTTTTAAAAATATCAACGGCGATACGGTGATCGATGCCGATGATATTACGTTTATCGGCAGTCCGTTGCCAAAGTTCACCTTTGGGTTCACCAATACATTCCAGTACAAGGACTTTGATCTTAGTGTTTTCATACAGGGTAGCCATGGCGCAAAGATCTTCAACTTCCTGCGCTGGCAACTGGAGAAACTCGATAATGCCTACTATAACCAGCTGAGTACTGTGCTTGACAGGTATACAGCTGCCAATCCAAACGGCAAATTGCCCCGGTTCACCAATACCAATACGAATAACATCTATATCAGCGACCGGTATGTAGAAGATGGTTCATATATACGCATACAAAACATCAGCCTGGGTTACCGTATTCCCAAAAATGTTCTGAATAAGGTAAAAGTTAACAGCGCAAGGATCTATGTGTCGGTTCAAAACCTGAAAACATTTTCCGATTACAGCGGTTTCGATCCCGAGGTTGGTGCATTCAACAACAGTATCAAGTTGATGAATGTAGATATGGGCCACTATCCCAATCCGCGCACATTTACCATTGGCGCCAGTCTTGAATTTTAATTTTTCTGATCGTGATGGAATTAAATACTATTACAATGAAACGATTTAATATATATGCTTTTGCAGGAGCGGTGCTGGTGCTGGCGGCCTGTAAAAAAACATTTACCGAAAGACCTTCTCTCGATGCTACCACGCTTTCGAATTACTATAACACGGCCGAAGAAGTACGGAGTCTTACCAGCACTTTGTACGGCCTGCCCTGGTCGGGTTATGAGAACCGTGCAATGGATGCCATTGGCGATGTAATGGCCGGTAATGAATATTCAAGCGGCAACGATGATGTGCCCTATCTTGCTTTTTCGTTTGCTTCCACTTCTGTGCGTATTGCCGACGCCTGGAAAGTGTTTTATAAGATCGGCGGCTGGACGAGCGAATACATGAAGGCGCTGGAGCAGAAAAAGGGAATGGGCGGTAATCCTGCATTTATCGATCCCGCTATTGCGGAGTGCCATTTCTTCAGGGGTACCGTGTATTTCTATATTGGCCGCATCTGGGGCGATGCGCCAATTGTAACCGATCCCGGTAAAACGGCTTTGTCGGGCAATTTCAATATTCCCAAATATTACCAGAAAGATGTATTGCGCTTTGCGCTGGAAGAATTGAAACTGGCGGAAGCCGGTTTGCCTGAAACCGATCCGCAACCCGGCCGGCTTACAAAGTATTCGGCTAAGGGCATGATGGCGAAATTATATCTATATCTGAAAGATTATGAAAATGCAAAAAAACTGGCGGAAGAAGTGATCAGTTCGAACAAATATGATCTGGTTACAAATTATGCCGGCATGTTCAGCTCAAGCACTTTCAACAATAACAAAGAATCCCTTTTCTCTATTCAACACCAGTTGACCAGCAATCCCTGGGGTTCTGCCAACCAGAAGAATCCCGACAGGGGGCCTTCCAACCTGCAAACCGAGGAAGCCAGTATGTGGCAGTTGTATATTCCTTCCATAGATATGCTGAACGCCTATGAGTTCGGCGATCTTCGCCGTAAAGGTTCGGTTATGGAACAAGGCTGGGCAAAACCTGAATGGAAACCGAAGAATGCCAATGCAGCCTACAATACATTTATGGCTAACGGTTATATATACGATACAATCCAAAAAGATGGCGATGGCGGCATCAAGAATCCAACCCGTTCCAATATCGCCAAGTATGTGGTTGGCCCCGGTAAGGCGTTTGGCGGCGAGCTGGTGCTCGGGATGAATACAGGTATCAATACAATGATGTTACGGTTTGCAGATGTTTTATTGATCTATGCCGAAGCTGTTATGGGAACCGGCGCATCGACCACCGATGCCGCTGCATTGGAGGCGTTTAACAGGGTGCGTACCCGCGCAGGATTGAGCAATAAAACCATGATCACAAAAGATGATATACTTAAAGAACGCCGTGTTGAATTTGCGTTCGAGGGAGATTACTGGTTCGATCTGCAGCGACAGGGTTTTGCGAAAGCGAAGCAACTGATAGAGGCGCAGAACAGAGGCACTGCCGAAGTACCCTCGTATGTGACATTCACGGAAAAGTATATGTACCTGCCAATACCTGCCGGCGAAATATTGCAGGATCCCGAGCTGGCTAAAGAACCGGTTAGCTATTATTAATGAATTCTAAACACGATTGTTGATATGAAAAAGTTATTCCGCTATAGATCTTTTCTGATCGTTCTTATTGTTTTATCAGGAGTGATGCTGCATGCGTGTAAAAAGGACAAAGATGGCAATCCCGGTGCGCCTTCCGGCAGCCTGGAGGCCGAACACCTTACACCGTCAACGGCTTCAGGTGGTACGTTACTTACGCTTACAGGCAGGGGCCTGGGCGATATACGCAGCATCGTTTTTGATAAAGACAGCGTGCCCGCGCCGTTCTATACAACGCTGAATACGGAAAGCGCAATTGTATTCAGGGTTCCTGATACAGTTTCGGGGGGGGCGCAAAATGTCATATTCACCAACGGTGCAGGTAAAACGTTGCAGGTGCCGTTTACAGGACTGGCCTTTCCCAGCGTAACAACCGTTTCGAACTATAATTTTGTTGCCGGCACAGCGCTTACGCTCACCGGTAACAACCTGGAAACAGTTAGTAAGGTGGTGGTGAACGGCACTGCAGATGAGGCTACCGTTGTATCTAAGTCAAAAAAACAACTGGTGATAAAAATGCCGTCGACAACAGTTGCCCGCGCGGCATTGAACATCACTAACGTAACCGGAGAGATCACTACTACACAGGAGTTTGTAAATATCGACCAGGCGTTACAGATCTTTACAGATGATTATGGCAGCGGCTTTGAGAACGGTTCATGGGGCGATGCAGCCTTCATTACAACCGAAGAGTTTAAAACAGGCGCCAGATCAGTTGCCAAGAAATATCAGAAAGGCAACTGGCACCTTCTCGGTTTGTCGAATTGGGGCACAGGGGTTGCTCAGGATCCCGCGTACAAATACCTCACTGTTTGGATAAAAGGTGCTTCAAGAGATTACTCGCTGTATATAATGTCTGATAAGATAACAGGCGGTTACGGCAATTATCTCGATGCAAACAAAATAAACGTTCCTGCCAATGTGTGGACTTATTTCAAAGTGCCATTATCGACGCTGAACCTGTGGGCTACCGGTTCTCCGTTCAATCAACTGGGTTTCCGCATTCAGGGACCTGATGCGCAGGATGAAACATTCTATTTTGACGACCTGCTTTTGGTGAAATAAGCATATGAAAATGATTGCTTACCAAATAAAGCACCTTTTGCTGCTGGCCGCATTATTTGGGGCGAACAACTCCTTTTTGCGGCCGGTAACAGGAGAACTGCCTGCCGATAAAAACGCTACCACGCAAACTGTTTTATTGTATAATAACCTGAAAAAGCTGGCTGGCAAAGGATATATGTTCGGTCACCAGGACGACCTGGCGTACGGCGTGAACTGGCGGTATGAAAACGGGCGCAGCGATGTAAAGGAGGTGGCCGGCGATTACCCGGCCGTATATGGCTGGGAGTTAGGCGGGCTGGAAGCGGGGGCAGAAAGAAATATCGATGGTGTTCCGTTCAAAAAAATGCGTCAGTTCATTAAAGAAGGATATGAACGGGGCGGGGTAATCACTATCAGCTGGCATGCCCGCAGTCCGTACGGCGCCGAAAAAGGGGCCTGGGATACCACGCATGGCACCGTGGCTTCAATACTACCGGGCGCTGCCAATCACCAGTTGTACAGAACCTGGCTCGATGAGCTGGCAAAATTCTTCCTGTCGCTGAAGGGAAGTAAAGGCGAAGCCATACCGGTATTGTTCCGGCCCTATCATGAGTTAACGGGTAACTGGTTCTGGTGGTGCCGCAATGCCTGTTCGGCAGAACAGTTTAAAGTGCTGTGGCGGTTCACCCTGTACTACCTGAGCGAAGAAAAGAAAGTGCATAACCTGTTGTATGTATACAATACCGCCGGCGATTTCAAAACAAAAGAGGAGTTTATGGAACGATACCCCGGCGATGATGCGGTAGATATGATCAGTTTCGACAGCTACCAGTACGATGATCCCGCCAAAAGCGACTGGTTTGTAAAGAACACCAATGTTCAGTTGGGATTAATGGGCGAGATCGCCGCAGAGAAGAACAAACTGACGGCTATTGGTGAAACCGGGTATGAACAAATTCCATTTGCCACCTGGTGGACGGAAACATTATCAAAAGCGATAGGGGAGCATAAGATCTCGTATGTGCTGGTATGGCGTAATCATGGTTACAATCAATGGATGAAGAAAATGCATTACTACGCGCCCTATAAAGATCATGGATCGGCGGCTGATTTTGTAAAGTTTTACCAGCAGGAAAATACTTTATTTGAAAAGGATGTTGCCAGGGAGAAGTTATATGAATAGTTGATAAGTTGACGAGTTGATAAGTTGACGAGTTGACGAGTTAACGAGTTGACAAGGCAATTGAAAAGCTGATAAAGGTGATAGAGGGAAATACAGTTCTAAGTTTTTAGTTTTACGTTCTTGGTTTTTAATGCGAAACCCGCTTTTAATGGTAACCTGTCTATAGTTCGGGTTTCAGGTTTCGGGTTCCGGCTTTGCCGCCCAAATCTTTAGTGTAGGCGGGGTGCCAGCGAAAGTGTGTAGCGCAGCTGTATTTTATATTTGCTTTTAGCTTTAGGCTTTCAGTTGTATTTTACAATTGCCGATTCACGAATTAAGAAAGAATGAGAATTACATTATTAGACGCAACGATTGTTTTTCTGTACCTGGCCACTATGGTAATGATAGGGTGGGTGTTACGAAAACGTGCCCGAAAGAATAAAGAAAGTTACCTGTTGGGTGGCAAGTCGCTTCCCTGGTATATGCTGGGCCTGAGCGATGCCAGCGATATGTTCGATATCAGCGGCACCATGTGGATGGTAGCCTTATGTTTTGTATATGGAATGAAGAGTATCTGGATCCCCTGGTTATGGCCTGTGTTCAACCAGGTATTTATGATGATGTTCATTTCAAAATGGGTACGGCGCTCCAATGCCAGCACCGGCGCCGAATGGCTGGTGACGCGTTTTGGTACAACCGGCAAAAGCGTTAAAAGCTCACATAATGTAGTGGTGGCCTTTGCACTGCTAAGCTGTTTTGGTTTTCTGGCCTATGGTTTTGTTGGCCTTGGCAAGTTCATCGAGATCTTTGTTCCCTGGCAGGTAGTGCAGAACTATGTTCCGTTTGCGATCGCTCCGGAATATGTGCCGCATTTTTATGGTATCGTATTCACGTTGTTTGCGATGTTCTATTCCATATTGGGCGGTATGCACAGCATTGTACTGGGCGATGTGATCAAGTACGCCATCATGACGGTTGCCTGTGTTTCCATTGCGGTAATTGCCATGTTGCGGTTACATGCACCTGGCACTGCACTGGTGGTGCCTGAAAACTGGACCAATCCTTTTTTCAACTGGCAACTGGATCTCGACTGGAGCAACCTGGTGCCTGATGCCAATAAGAAGATAGCCGGGGATGGCTTTGGATTGTTCGGTTTCTTTTTCATGATGATGTTGTTCAAAGGCATTTTCGCCAGCCTTGCGGGGCCGGCGCCCAATTACGATATGCAAAAAGTTTTATCAACCCGTTCGCCAAAGGAGGCGAGTAAAATGTCGGGGTTCGTATCTATCATCCTGTTGCCGGTACGGTATTCGATGATCATTGGGTTAACCGTACTGGCGTTGTTGTATTATAACCAGCTCGATCTGCGCTCGGCCAACGGAACCGATTTCGAAAAGATCTTACCGGCCGCCATCAATAATTTTTTACCGGTTGGTATTCTTGGCCTGGTGCTCACCGGTTTACTGGGTGCGTTTATGGGCACGTTTTCCGGTACGCTCAATGCGGCGCAGGCATACATAGTCAATGATATTTACCTCAAGTATGTAAACCCGCAGGCAGGCACCAAAAAAGTGATCACGGCCAATTATATAGTTGGAATTATAGTTGTGGCCATTGGAGTAACGCTCGGCTTTTTTGCCAAAGACGTTAACAGCGTTTTACAATGGATCGTGAGCGCATTATACGGCGGTTACATTGCCGCCAATATGTTGAAATGGTATTGGTGGCGGTTTAATGCCAATGGATTTTTCTGGGGCATGGCCAGTGGTATCATTGCCGCAATGGCATTCCCATATATTTTTAAAAATACGCTGCCATTATATAGCTGGCCCCTGCTATTCGTGATCTCGCTGGCCGGTTGTTTTATAGGCACCTGGCTGGCCCCGCCCGCAGATGAAACCGTATTGAAACAATTCTACAGAACAGTAAACCCCTGGGGTTTCTGGAAACCCATACAGGTAAAGGTAATGGCCGAAGACCCGGCATTCGTACCCAATAAAGCATTCAAAAGAGATATGTTCAATGTAGTGCTGGGCATCATTGGCCAGTGTTGCCTTACCATTCTGCCCATGTATATCGTGTTATGGTTGAAGTTGCCATTACTGATCACTGCAGGTATGCTGGTGATCATTGTACTGGTGTTAAAAAAGACCTGGTGGGATAAACTTGAAAACTAAAAGACTTTAAAACTGAAATGCAATGGATAAGAATTTTTTGACGCGGCTGGAAATGCTGGAAAAAGCACATGAACAATTGATCACCCGTACCAATGAAAGATCTGAAGAAGACAATGGTATTTACAGCCGGTATAAAAACCCGGTGTTGACGAACCGGCATACGCCCCTTATCTGGCGGTATGATCTCAATGCAGCATCCAATCCATTCCTGATGGAAAGGATCGGAATAAATTCCGTGCTCAATGCCGGGGCAATAAAACTGAACGGGAAATATTATTTGATAGCAAGGGTAGAAGGCTCAGACCGTAAGTCGTTTTTTGCGGTTGCCGAAAGTGATAATGGTACCGAAGGGTTTCGCTTTTGGGATTACCCCGTACTGATGCCGCAAAACGAAGTGGAGGACACCAATATTTACGATATGCGGGTAGTGCAGCATGAAGACGGCTGGATATACGGTTTGTTCTGTACGGAACGCCGCAATCCTGCTGCGCTGCCTTCCGACCAGTCTTCGGCTGTAGCCCAATGTGGTATTGCCCGAACAAAGGACCTTCGGCAATGGGAACGCCTGGCCGATCTGAAAACGCCTTCGCCCCAGCAAAGAAACGTAGTGCTGCACCCTGAGTTTGTTGATGGGCAGTATGCATTTTATACGCGGCCGCAGGATGGCTTTATAGAAGCTGGTACCGGCGGAGGTATCGGGTTTGGCTTAAGCCGGTCCATCGAAAATGCCGTGATCCATAAAGAAATGGTAATAGATAAAAGAGTATACCATACCGTTGCTGAATTAAAGAACGGCCTCGGGCCGCAACCGATCAGAACAGACTATGGCTGGCTGCATCTTGCGCATGGGGTTCGGAATACGGCTGCGGGAATGCGATATGTGTTGTATATGTTCATGACCGATCTGAACGACCTGTCGAGGGTCATATATAAACCGGCGGGTTATTTTATTGCGCCCGAAGGCGAAGAACGGGTGGGGGATGTATCGAACGTAGTGTTTGGTAATGGCTGGGTGGTTGATGACAATGGCCGGGTGCTGATCTATTATGCATCATCTGATACGCGCATGCATGTGGCTGAATCAACCATCGACCGGTTGGTTGATTATGTGATGAACACGCCGGCAGACGGCTTTACCTCCGCGGCTTCAGTTCGAACTTTATATAAAATGATCGAAAACAATAAGATCGTGCAGCAGCAGGATGTTTAATCTCCGGCTGATCAAAAAAATGGTAATGTGGTATTATGAACCTTTCCGTTTTCAAATCTGAAATGCAGCAGGAGCTGCGTTCGATCCTCGATTTCTGGATACAGCACAGCATCGATGAGCAACAGGGCGGCTTCTACGGCCGCCTCGATAATGATCAGGTTATCGATGCCGGTGCGCCAAAGGGCTGTGTGCTGAATGCCCGCATTTTATGGACCTTCTCCGCCGCTTCCGGTTTAACCAATGACTGGCGTTATGCAAAAATAGCCAACCGTGCATTTGCATACATCCGCGATCATTTTGTTGATAAGGAATATGGCGGTGTGTACTGGAGTGTGACCAGCAGGGGCGAACCGCTTGATCCCAAAAAACAGATCTACGCCCTGGCATTTGTAGTGTATGCCTGCAGTGAATATTACATCGCCATGCACAGCGAGCCGGCAAAACAACTGGCGATGGATTGCTACAGGATAATCCGGGAAAAAAGTTTCGATCCCCTGCACGGCGGTTACCTCGAGGCATTTGCCCGCAACTGGCAACCTGTTGAAGACCTGCGGCTGAGCCATAAAGATGCCAATGAAAAGAAAACCATGAACACGCACCTGCATGTGCTGGAAGCGTACACCTGCTTATACCGCATATGGCCGAGTGACGAACTGAAACAACATATTAAACAATTGCTCGCCATTTTTGAACAGCATATCATCGATGCCCATACCGGTCATTTGCATTTATTTTTTGATGAGCAGTGGAATGTAAGATCGGGAACGGTTTCGTATGGGCATGATATTGAAGCCAGCTGGTTGTTGCTGGAAGCGGCGGAAGTAATTAAAGATGAGGAGTTGATTGCAAAAATGAAAACGCTTTCAGTAAAAATGGCGGAAGCCGTTATCATAGGTGTCGACACCGATGGCGGATTATGGTATGAGTATGAAGCGGCCCATAACCGGTTGATCAGGGAAAAACACTGGTGGCCGCAGGCGGAAGCCCTGGTGGGTTTTTACAATGCCTGGCAGATCAGCGGGCGTCATGAATTTCTGCAGTATGCACTCAATAACTGGTCGTTTATAAAACAGCATATACGTGATAATAAGAATGGCGAATGGTTTTGGGGCGTGCTGGAAGACCATTCGGTAATGCCGGGGCAGGATAAAGCAGGTTTTTGGAAATGCCCGTATCATAACGGGCGTGCCTGTATGGAAATTATCCGGAGAATAGTTTAGTTCAGGTGAGCCACGTATTAAAACGAGGCTCACCTGAATTGTTACACAGCCATTGACCGTACCAGGTCGGCCGGCGATAACTGCGTATAATCAGTTATATATTGAATGATGTTATTGTATACGGTAAATTCCTCTTTTTCGTGCAATGTGGTGGCGGTAAGTACTACAGACGGCATGCCGGCATTCAGGGCTGCTTCCACGCCTTTGGGGGCATCTTCAAATACCAGGCAGTTGGCCTGATCTACACCCAGTATTTCAGCGCACTTCAGATATGTTTCAGGATGTGGTTTGCTGGTTGTTACATCGTCGGCGCTTACGATAGCTTTGAAATAATGCCTGATGTTGAGATTGTCGAGCACAAAATCAATATTGAACATAATGGCTGCAGAACCAATGGCCATAGGAATATGCATGGCATGTGCTTTCTCTAAGAACTCATGCAAACCGGGAATCAGTTTCAGGTGCGGTTTGTATTCCTGTTGATATCTTTTTTCTTTTTCAACCGAAAGCCGGTCCATTTCTTCCTGTGTGAATTTATTTGGCCCGAAGATGCGCACCAGTAACTCCGTGTTTTTACCATACATCTGCACCTTTGTATCTTCCCAGCTTAAGCCGGCGCCAAGGTCGTCATTCAAAATATGATACCATGCTTTTAAATGAAATTCCATATCATCGATCATGGTGCCGTTCAGATCGAACAAAAAAGCCTTATCCATAAATTTCCCCCTGTACTATTTAAAATAAAAAAACACCGCAAAAGTAAGGCTTGCGCCTCGTTTTGCAGTGTAAAACAACAAAACACAATATATTATTAATGCCTCCGGTAATTAATTAGGGCAATGAACGCTTTGGTTATCAAATAGTAAAGTTTACCTGCATCCGGCACCCATGCCCCGGCGCCGACTCAATTTTAACACGGCCGTTAAACAATTCGGTTCTGCTTATGATATTGGTAATGCCAATGCCTTTTCGTTTCTGACCGGTATCGAACCCTTTGCCATCGTCGGCAATGGTTACCTGTAACTGCCGGTCTTTTTGAACAATGGCGATATATACCTGTGATGCCGCTGCATGTTTTACCGTATTGTTCAGTTGTTCCTGCACGATCCTGAAAATGGTCATCTTCAGTTTATCATCCAGTTGTTTTTCATCCTGTACCTTAAATTCCAGATCGATGGAGAATTGCTGGGCTACGCGAACATTTTCAAGAAGATCGTTCAGCGATAATTCCAAACCTACTTCTTTATGAAATGTTTCTATCATTGATTTTGATAAGCGGCGAATTTCTTCAATGGCGCTACTGATGGTGTCAACGCTTCTTTTGATCATGCTTTCCTGCATGGCGGGCATATCTTTGGCGCAATTGAGATACAGGCGGGCCGTGGTTAATACCTGGCTGATGTTATCGTGTAGTTCGCGGCCAAGGGTTTCGCGTTCGCTTTCCTGCGCATCGATCACCGCTTTGGCAATTTCCTGTTGCCGCCTTATCTTTTCTTCAACCAGCTGATTCTGTAATTGAATTTTTTCGGTGATGTCGTTGGCAAGTACCAGCCAGGCATTGCTGCCTTTGTAATTGATGGCATGCGCCCATACTTCAACAAATATGGCTTCATTGTTCTTTTTAATATGCTTGCGTAAAATAGGCGGCCGGTTGATGTGATGGGCCCTTGGCAGCGATTGTTGTAATTCGTATTTCTCTTCCTGCGACATGATATCAAATGCCGCCATCTTCATAAATTCTTTGCGTGTGTACCCGTACAACTGTACCGCTGCTTCATTCACTTCCAGGAACTGTAACGTATCTGCGTTGCACACACAAATAGGAAGCGGGCTTTTATAAAAAAGGTTCTTGTACAGGTATTCCGATTCCTTTATTAATTCTTCCGATATTTTACGTTCGGTAATATCCCTGAAGTTCCCAACCAATGCATTGATACCCGGTACCTGCAACATGTTGGAGGCAAGTCCCTGCACCCATCGTTCATTACCGCCTTTGTCAAATACTTTCAGGTCAATGGTGAACAGTTCGTCGGGGTATTGGATCAGGTTCTGCAGCAATTCGCCGATGGCCGGTAGGTAATCGGGATGTACAAACGAACAAACATGGCGGCCCATATAGTCCGCTTCTTCATAACCGAATACTTTTTTGGCGGAAGGCGAACCGTAAAAGATATTTCCTTCTATGTTGGCCATGGTTATTATGTCGGTACTGTTCTCGATAAGCGATCTGAATTTCAGTTCGCTTTGCCGTAATGCTTCTTCTGCGGTTTTTCGTTCGGTGATATCCTGGGCTGAACAGGCGAGGGCGATTATATTATCTCCTTCGCGAACCGGGTTTACCGAAATGTCGAAGAAAAAAGGCTTTTGTTGTATGGTTATCTGGTGTGTGAACCGGCTGGGCATATCGTTGAATGCTGCCTCGTAAATGCCGGCCCAGTTGAGCGGTTGCGTATTGTCGAGCAAAGCAATGCAGTCGATGACCTCCGAACCGGGCGTTGATTCATTGCCGGTGAATTGTTTTATCAGGTTGCGGAGGTGAATATTACAAACGATGTACCGCAGGCTTTTATCAATGATCCATGTATATCCTTCAGTATTTTCGATTACGCCATTTAATATGGCGGCGAAAGCCAGTTGACGTTTGGGGCCATTCGTTGCCGGCATAGTAGCATTACTACGCGAAACAGATGAGGTTTGCATAAAATAGTAAGTATTTACATCAATAAAACTCCTCGTCTTCATGATGCGTCATGAAGACCCTGTTTGGTTTGGAAGGGATTAATTGCTACTATTCAGAGAGAATGAATGATCTACTGGTTGGAAAGTCACTGAGCCTTATATAGAAACGTGTAAAGCGAAAACCCGTTTTGTAAATTTAAAGAAATATATCAATCACTTTGCATTAACGGTTATAAATCTTAACTATTGTTTGATTGAACGCATGAAATATTATTCGCAGTCCTATCTACTTGTTCAATAAACACATCGATATCATTCCCTGTTACGTGTGCAACGCCGGAAGGGTTGTGTAAAAATGAAAAAAGTCTGCAAAAATGTTTTTGTGCTGCAATCGCTTACTTACCAGTAATTTTGGCGCCATGGAAAGTTTTCTGGTGCAGCCTGTTTCAAAACGGGCCGCGCGGTTATCGATAGGGTCCTTCTTTTTTATTGCGGGATTATGTTTTGCCAGCTGGGCTTCCCGTATTCCTGATATTGTGTCGAAACTGGGATTAAGTGAAGGGGGACTGGGAGCGGTATTATTTGCCCTCCCGGTAGGGTTAATGGTATCGTTGCCATTTTCGGGTTGGCTGGTACATCATTTTGGAAGCCGTAAAATGGTGTTATTATCGGCGGTGTTGTACCCGCTTATTTTATGCAATATTGGCCTGGTGCAGGAAACATGGCAACTGGTAGCGGTTTTATTTGTTTTTGGGTTAATGGGGAACCTGTTCAATATTGCCGTGAACACCCAGGCCGTGAGTCTTGAAGCATTGTATGGCCGTTCAATTATGGCATCTTTTCATGGTATCTGGAGCCTCGCCGGTTTTACCGGTGCAGCAATTGGCACCCTGATGATCAATTTTCATTTAACTCCATTTGTACATTTTTGTATTATCACCGGCGCCGCTTATTTGTTGATCACGCTGTTGTACCGCAATTCCCTGCGAAAGGATATCAATGCCGGTGACGACCGCCCGTTGTTTGCAAAACCCGATGCAACCCTGCTGAAACTGGGTTTGATAGCCATGTGTTGTATGGTTTGCGAAGGCGCCATGTTCGACTGGAGCGGAGTATATTTTCAAAAAGTGGTGGAAGCGCCAAAAGGTTTGATACCATTGGGCTATACCGCGTTTATGAGCACGATGGCCGGCGGCCGTTTTGCGGGAGATAAACTGGTTATGCGGCTGGGCACCCTGCGGTTGTTGCAGGTGAGCGGACTGGTAATAGCAACGGGCCTGATCATTGCCGTTGCATTCCCTGCGATCGTAACGGCTACCATCGGTTTTATGCTGGTAGGTATTGGCGTTTCGTCGGTGGTACCGCTTGTGTATGGGGTTGCAGGTAAGTCAACCGTGTTTTCACCTGGCGTAGCGTTGGCCGCAGTGTCAACTATCGGTTACCTGGGATTTCTGGCTGGTCCGCCCATGATAGGTTTTATAGCGCATGCGGCGAGTTTGCGTTGGTCACTTGGTTTGATTGCGGTATTAGGATTTATGACTACGATAATTTCGACTAAGACAAGATTTTAGTTCACAGTTCACAGTTCATAGTTTGCAGTTCATAGTTCGCAGTTCATAGTTCATAGCTCGTAGTTAATAGTTGATGGTTTACGGGGGTAGCTTCTATTTTAGTTGATTGTTAATGGGTTATTGTTTGAACCCGAAGAGTTGTTATTGTTCTTGTTGTTATTACGGTTTTTGAATTTTAGTCCTTTTTGGCTGCTTGCCTGGATATAGTTAATTAGCCCAAAGATAATCTTCCTGATCTCATTGCATAAAAAGTACAATTCATCAAACTGTATTTTATTAATATACTTACGATCTAAAATGCGGTATAGTTGTGATTGGCATTCGGAAGCAGAGCCCAATGAAACGGTAAGGAATTGAATGAATTCATTGTTTCCCCCTCTGCCAAAACCTTCTGCTATGTTGTCCATTATTGAACCACTGGAGCCATTGATCTGATCTTTTAACTTATAGTCTTTTGCAAGGTCTGTTGTTGTAGTAAGCGTTTGAATCTTTGAGCATAGTACACGTGCTTTTTGCCAGGCTGTAATTTCTTCAAATGTGTTGAATGTAGCCATTATAAATTTATTAGATTGAATAAATTAGTTGTACTACTTCAAAGCCTGTTACTAAATATAGATACTTATAAAAGTACAGATAAATAATGTCTTTCCTGGCCCCTAAACTATGAACTGTGAACTATGAACTGTGAACTATAAACTGTGAACTGTGAACTGTGAACTGTGAGATTTAGTTACGAAATCATTAACTCAGCAACCCGTTCTCCAATAACAGGCGCCAAAGCAACCCCCATCCCGCTCATACGTACAGCACAGAAAATCTGCGGCGATACTTCTTTTACAATGGGTAATTTTTCATTGCCCATACCCATGATGCCGCTCCAGCGATCGGTGATCTGGTATTCGTAACCGGGCAGTATATATGTTTTCAGAAAATGTTCCAGCTCCTGTTGTATTTTTTCGGTAATGTCGAGCCCGGTGGTTGTTTCTTCTTCAAACGCTTTATTGCGTGCGCCGCCAAGCAGTACCCGGTTGCCCAGGTTACGGAAATAGTAATACCCGGCATCATAATGAAATGTGCCTTTTAATGGTAATCCCTCAATAGGGGAGGTAACAAGCACCTGTCCGCGGGCGGGAACAATATTCAGATCGGGTAACAGCTGCCGGGCAAATGCATTGGTGCAGATCAATACCCTGGCTGCTTTAAAATGCATGAGCTGGTTCGTATATAATACTACGTTATCATTTACTTTTTCAAGCCCGCTTATTTCGATGGCATTTAATACGGTAACGCCCATCGCCTGCACAGCCTGTAATAAAGCCTGGCATAATTTGCCGGAATGCAGTTGACCTTCAAGTTTATTCTCGATGAGGTAATCGACATGATGCAGGCCGAGGCGGTCGATCTTTTTGTTTGCTTTTTTAAACGTTCTTTTCCTGCCCGTTATATCGTGCAGCAATTTATTCAACCGTTCTGTATCGTGCCCGAGCGCACTTTTATTAATGTTATCGTTTGGCGTGAAAAGTTCGTAGCCGCCGCAGAGATCAAAATCGATTGCCGGCTCTTTGAACACTTTACGAATGCGTTGTAAACCTTTATAACGCATTTCAACCAGTTGCAGCATATTGTCTTCCCCAAAGCGGGCGGCATCTTCAATCAGTTCGGTAACGCTGCCAAAACAGGCAAAACCGGCATTGCGGGTACTTGCCCCGGTGGGAATAATACCACGGTCAACAATGGCGATGGAAATATTGGGATCGTTTTTTTTCAAATACCAGGCGCACCATAAGCCCACGAGGCCGCTGCCCACGATGATCACATCCCTTGGAGCATAAAAACTTTCTTTTTCCCAGACAGATATTTGCATTTTTTTAATTTTACGCCTTAATCTTGCATAATATAATCAGTAAACTATTGATGATGAAAAAAATTATCCAATTATTATCCTGTGTAATCCTGTTTTCCGGCTGTGAGCATTCCCAACACATTATGAAGGCGCTGGAGCCTTATGCCGTCGGTGCCAATGGCGGGTTAACGTCAAATGAAATTGCTTCCGGCTTGAAACAAGCGCTTGAAGTAGGCGCTCAAAACTCTTCAAGCCAGCTTTCGTCCCTCGATGGCTTTTTTAAAAATGCCGCTATTAAGATCTTATTACCGCCCGAAGCGCAAAAGGTTGAAAAAACATTGCGCGATCTGGGCATGAGCAGCCTGGTTGATAAAGCCATTTTATCGGTAAACCGGGCGGCAGAGGATGTAGCAAAATCAGCCGCGCCCATATTTATCGACGCCATCAAAAGCATGACCATTCAGGATGCGTTGGGCATTTTAAAGGGCGGTGATTTTGCAGCAACCAATTTCCTGAAATCAAAAACCACTGCTTCATTGACGGCTGCATTTAAACCGGTTATCGATAACTCGCTTTCAAAAGTGGGCGCCACGAAATACTGGGGCGATGTGTTCAATGCCTACAACAGGTTCGCTACCAATAAGATCAATCCCGATCTGAGTGGTTTTGTAACCGAAAAAGCCATCGGCGGCATCTTTTACCAGGTAAGTCTGGAAGAACAGAAGATCCGTAAAGATCCGGTTGCACGCGTTACCGACCTGTTGAAGAAAGTGTTTGGAAGTAAAGAAGCGCAGGGACAATAAAAAAATCGAATGTTGAAGTTTGAATAATGAATGTTGAAGTAAGGAATACTTCGACATTGACCATTCGATATTCATTATTCAATATTTATAGGGGATCATCTGTCAACAGGTGGTCCTTTTTTTATTTATTAGCCGATACAGGCGGCACAACAACATTTTCGCGGGTTGTAAGGCGGGTTTTAAATGTGAGAGAAACAAATATGAACGTTACCAGCAAACCGGCGGCAACTCCCCATAATAAATAGCCTGAGCGGCTTTTGAAGCGGAACATATGCTGGTCGTGTAACAGCGTGAGCAGCAGCATGCAAACCACGGTTATTACGATAAATATGACGCCATAAGAGAACAGGATGCCCCAGGGGTTTATATCCATATTCTAAATTTAAACATTAATTGGCGGGATTCATAGCGGATGTGATAATTTGATGATCGAATAAAGCCGGGATAAGTTGTTGATAATTGAAGGCGGGTTGACGAGTTAACAAGTTGGCGGGTTGACAGGTTAAAACGCGCTCTCTTTCCGCCAACTGGTAGAGAGGCTGGGGAGGGTACCGGTTTCACAACCTGCCCCGATGAAGTCGGGGGATGGCGGGCATAAAAAAAGGATCACCTGAAACCAGATGATCCTTTTTTTATATAAATGATATTTCAATTAAATGTGAATCGCTTCACCGTAAGCTACTTCGATAGCTTCTTTGATATTCTCACTCATGGTTGGGTGAGGATGGATGCTATCCAGTACTTCGTGATAAGTAGTTTCCAGTTTGCGGGCAACTACAGTTTCGGCTATCATTTCAGTTACGTTGTAACCGATCATGTGGGTGCCGAGCCATTCGCCGTATTTAGCGTCGAAGATAACTTTAATGAAACCTTCGTTATGACCGGCGGCAGAAGCTTTACCGGCAGCGCTTAACGGGAATTTACCAACCTTGATCTCATAACCGGCATCTTTAGCCTGTTTTTCTGTTAAACCAACAGAGGCGATCTCGGGTGTGCAGTACGTACAACCTGGTACGTTGCCGTAATCGAGCGCTTCGGGCTGGTGGTTGTATTTCTTTTCACTGTAGGCAATGCTTTCAACGCAAATGATGCCTTCTTTTGAAGCTACGTGCGCCAATGCTTGGCCGGGAACGCAGTCGCCGATAGCGTATACGCCCTGTACGTTTGTTTTGTAATATTTATCTACAGTGATCTTGCCTTTTTCAGTTTTTACACCGAGCTCTTCGAGGCCGATGCCTTCTATGTTGGCCGATACGCCTACAGCGCTCAATACCACATCAGCTTCCAGCGTAACTTCGCCTTCTTTGGTTTTTACTTTGGCTTTAACACCGTTTCCGCCGGTATCAACACTGGTAACTTCGGCGCTGGTCATGATTTCGATACCGTTCTTCTTGAAGTTCTTTGCGAGTTCTTTTGAAATTTCTTCATCTTCAACCGGAACGATGCGGTCCATGAACTCAACGATGGTCACTTTAGTACCGAGGGTGGCATAGAAATAACCGAATTCAACGCCGATGGCGCCGCTGCCTACCACGATCATGCTCTTTGGTTGTTGCGGTAACACCATAGCTTCGCGATAGCCAATGATCTTTTTGCCATCTATTTTCAGGCTGGGCAGTTCGCGGCTGCGGCCACCGGTAGCCAGAATGATATGTTTTGCTTCAACGGTCTGTGTTTTGCCGTCGGCGGCTTTCACTTCGATCTGTCCTTTTGCTTTCAGTTTTCCGAAGCCCATGATCACATCGATCTTGTTCTTCTTCATGAGGAAGGTAACGCCTTTGCTCATTTTGTCGGCAACACCGCGGCTGCGTTTAATTACTGCCGAAAAATCAGCGGTTCCTGAGGCTTCGATACCATAATCTTTTGAATGCTTAATGTATTCAAATACCTGGGCGCTTTTCAGCAGGGCTTTGGTGGGAATACAGCCCCAGTTCAAACAAATACCACCCAGACTTTCTTTTTCAATAATTGCGGTTTTGAATCCCAGTTGAGATGCCCGGATTGCTGCCACATATCCGCCGGGGCCGCTTCCGAGAACTACTACGTCGTATGCCATTTCGATTTACGATTTTAGATTTTACGATTTACCGATTCTTCCGGCAGTATTTCTGTTACTGACTTTCTTTGTCTCTTTCTAATAAAGACCTGCGAAGCTACTTGAAAATGAGAAAAGAGCAAAAAAAAGGGACGAACACGTTCCCGGAGGTTTTCAGTTAATTTTTATTGTGTTATACATTGCCTTTTTTTACACAGACCCGAAAAAAACAGTAATAATCAGTAAGATGGTTCATACAGGTTGGTTCAATTTGTTACCTTCATTCAACAACCGCCGCTATGAGAAAGTTTATTAAGGCTATTGTAGTTGTCATTCTGTCGATTATTGTCGCTTTTTCTGCATATGCCGTCATTTCAGGCCGCACTTATCTTTTTGAGGCGGTATGGTACAACTTTGCCGATATTGACGATTATAAAATATTCTCCAATAACACCGTGGTCACCGGTGAACCGCAGCCCTGGGTTATTTCCACAGGGTATAACAGGAACCCGCTGCCGGTTGCATTGAAGAAAATGCTGGAAGAACTGGAAACCGTTGCAGTGCTGGCCATCAGGAATGATTCGGTTTTGTATGAATTTTATTGGGATGGCTACAGCGATTCTACCTTATCCGGTTCTTTTTCCATGGCCAAAAGCATAACCAGCCTGCTGGTGGGTGCTGCCCTTAAGGAAGGAAAGATCAAATCGCTTGAGGAACCGGCAGGCAATTACCTGCGGGAATTCAAAACCGGCGAAAAAGCAAAACTGCGTATTATCGATCTGCTTACCATGAGCAGTGGCAGCAACTGGGATGAGTCATATGCCAACCCGTTTTCGGTTACTACCGAATTGTATTACGGGCATAACATTTACAAAACAGCTACCGGGGTTTCCATTATACACCAGCCGGGCACCCTGCACGAATACAAATCGGGCGATACGCAACTACTGGGGCTCATATTGGAAAAGGCAACCGGAAAATCGCTCAGCGCATATGCTTCGGAGAAACTGTGGCAACCGATGGGGGCCGAACATGCAGCATTATGGAGCACCGACCGCATAGGTGGAAGCGAAAAGGCCTATTGTTGCTTTAATTCCAACGCCCGCGATTTTGCCCGTTTGGGCAAACTGATGCTCGACAGCGGCCGCTGGAAGGGCAATGAAATAATTCCCCTGGACTACTTTCACCAATCGGTAAAGCCCTGTATGATCCCCGATGCCACCGGCAAACCCTGTACGTATTATGGCTATCAGTGGTGGATAGTTCCCAGCCGGCCCGAAATATTTTATGCCCGCGGCATTCTGGGACAATACGTGATTGTTATTCCTTCCAAAAAAACAATAATTGTGCGGCTTGGGAAGAAGCGCTCCGACAGGCGGATAGACAATGCGCCGGCAGAGGTAGATGCACTTATTCGTTGGGGAATGAGTTTTTAAGGGTTTGTAGTTTATGGTTTGTGGTTGCTTTTTATTCAGGCAACCCCAACGGTTTTTATCTGTCTGAAAACCGGTCAGTAAGCTGTTGTTAAACCTCTACTAAGGCGGGAAACATCCACAAACGACAAACAACAAACCTTTAACTGCCTGAACCAAAGGCGGTAAGCTATTGTTAAACCTCTACAAAGCCCGGAAATAACCACAAACCACAAACCGTAAACAATAAACTCTTTTCATACCTTTGCGGCTCAAATTTTATTATGAAACTGGATTTACTGGCCATAGGCGTTCATCCTGATGATGTGGAATTAAGCTGTTCGGGAACGATCCTTAATGAAATAAAGCGGGGCAGGAAAGCCGGGATCCTCGATCTTACACAAGGGGAACTGGGCACCCGGGGAACCATTGAAACCCGGTATGCCGAGGCTGCCAAAGCCGCTGAAATAATGGGTGTGCAGGTGCGTGCCAACCTGAAAATGCGCGATGGCTTTTTTAAGAACGATGAGGAGCACCAGCTGCAGCTGATACGGGCCATCAGGACCTGGCAGCCCGAAGTAGTGCTGGCGAATGCGCTGGAAGACCGTCACCCCGATCATGGCCGTGCCGGCCAACTGATAGCCACAGCCTGTTTTTTATCGGGTTTGGCGAAAATTGAAACAAAAGATGAGAACGGGAACCCGCAACAACGCTGGCGCCCTAAATACATACTGCATTATTTGCAGGACTGGTATCATGAGCCCGACCTGCTCATTGATATCTCCGATGTGTTCGAGCAGCGCATGGAAGCCGTAAAAGCATATTCAACGCAATTCTTCAATAAAGAGAATGGAGGCGACGGGCCGCAAACCTATATTTCCACACCTGATTTCCTCGATAGCGTAATTGGCCGTGCCCGGATGATGGGAAAACGTATCGGCGTAAAATATGCCGAAGGGTTTATTTGTGAGAAGAAGATAGGGATCAGGAATTTAGACGCTTTATTACAGGTTGAAACTTAGTTGACGGGTTGAATAGTTAACGAGTTGACAAGGCAAAAGTTAACAAGTCGATAAGGTTACAGGTCAACAAATAAGATAGTTCCCTGTTATAATGCAGAACAAAGAATTTTAAACCTTTAAACGTGCCGCCAGCCGGGCGGATCTGGAAGAAATGACAAAAGTAAAAGTAGGGATGGTGCAAATGAGCTGCACCAACGATAAAGATGCCAACCTGCAGAAAGCGATCGCCAAAGTACGTGAGGCGGCAGCCAAAGGTGCGCAGATCGTGTGTTTGCAGGAGCTCTTCACTTCGCTCTATTTCTGCGATGTGGAAGATTATGACAACTTTAAACTGGCAGAGCCCATTCCCGGTCCTTCTACTGAAGCGCTGGCTAAGGTAGCGGCTGAAACCGGTGTGGTGATCATTGCTTCCTTGTTTGAAAAAAGAACACAGGGCATTTATCACAATACTACCGCCGTGCTCGATGCCGATGGTACGTACCTGGGTAAATACCGTAAAATGCATATACCCGATGACCCGGCGTACTATGAGAAATTCTATTTCACGCCCGGCGATCTGGGATACAAAGTGTTCAAAACAAAATTCGCCACTATTGGCGTGCTCATCTGCTGGGATCAGTGGTATCCTGAAGCAGCGCGGATCACGACGCTGATGGGAGCCGAGATCCTGTTCTACCCAACCGCTATCGGCTGGGCCACTTCACAGGATGATGAAACCAATGTAGAACAGTATAATGCGTGGCAAACCATACAACGCGGTCATGCCGTGGCAAATGGGGTGCACGTAGTTAGCGTAAACCGCGTAGGGCTCGAGCAGAACGGCGCCATGAAATTCTGGGGCGGTTCATTCGTGAGCAATCCCTTCGGCACTATTCTATACCAGGCATCGGCCGATCAGGAAGAAGTGCATGTGATGGAACTGAATACCGGTCTGAGCGATCGTTATCGCACCCACTGGCCGTTTTTGCGCGACCGCAGGATCGATAGCTACCAACCCATTACAAAACGGTTTATAGACGAGGACTAAATACAGCTACAAGTTGTAAGCAAATACGGTTCGCCCGGCGCGGCAACTAAGAACTTAAAACCAGGAACTCAGAACTTATTACTAAGAATGGCATCATTTCAGTTTCCAGATACACCAACACCCAAAGAATCAGGCTATTTCTTTCCCGCCGAATTTGCGCCGCATACCGCCACGTGGTTAAGCTGGCCGCATAAAGAGGCATCATGGCCCGGTAAAATTGAAAGCATTTATCCTAATTACAGCCAGTTCATAAAAGAGGTGGCTGCGGGTGAGAACGTGTGCATCAACGTGATAAATGAAGCCATGAAGGCTTTTGCCATCAAATGCCTGAGAGAGGCAGGTGCTGACCTCGGCAAAATTCAATTCTTCATTCACCCAACCAACGATGCCTGGTGCCGCGATCATGGTCCGGCTTTTTTGATAAATCCCAACGCCGAAATCAAAAAAGTGATTGTTGACTGGGGGTATAATGCATGGGGAAATAAATATCCGCCATACGATCTCGATGATGTTATTCCTACTTTAATAGGCAAACACTACAACATTCCGGTATATAACCCTGGTATTGTGATGGAGGGTGGTTCTGTTGAGTTTAACGGACAGGGCACCTTGCTTACTTCAACGGCCTGTTTGTTGAACGAAAATCGTAACCCGCATTTGAACCGGCAGCAGATAGAAGAATACCTGTATAATTATTACGGGGTAGAGCAGGTGCTGTGGGTTGATGAAGGTATTGTTGGCGATGATACCGACGGGCATATCGATGATACCGTTCGTTTTGTAAATGCCAATACCGTTTTGACCGTAATAGAGGAAAACAAACAGGACGAGAATTACGAGCTGTTGCAACATAATTTACGTCAGCTGAAAAGCATGCGTTTGCTGAACGGCCAGCAGTTGAATATTGTTGAGCTGCCTATGCCCAATGCGGTGGTATATGATGGCCAGCGTTTGCCGGCTTCTTATGCAAACTTCTACATTGCCAATGCGGCGGTCATTGTGCCTACATTCCGTTGCGTCAATGATGATAAGGCATTGCAGATAATTCAGCAGCATTTCCCCGATAGAAAAGTAGTGGGCATCGATTCGACCGATATCATTTGGGGTTTGGGAAGTTTCCATTGTTTAAGCCAGCAGGAGCCGGCTGTGTAAATCTGAAATAGTATAACCTAATATAGGCACAACAACTGAATAAGTCTGTTGTGCTTTTTTTGTCTTAAGAAGTTAATCACGATCAATTCAGTTAGTTTCGTTAATACCTGCCGTTAGTTTATTTTTACTAACGGGTATCTCTGTTTTGGAAACTAATGTGCTTGTCTGAAGTATGAAATATGAAAAGTATGAAATCCCTGGAAAAGTATAAGGGGCAAGTGATCTTTAAGGAAAAATTAGACAAGGCTAATAAAATGCTTACAACTTATGGTGTGCCAAAATCAGCCGGTACACCTAATATTAATACCCCAAAGTCAAAGAAGAAGTAATCATAGTTTTATAAAATATTTTCCAGGTACTTATACCCGCTCCCCGTGTTCAACAACAAGATCTTCTCGGCCCGCTGAACAATTCCCTGCTGCACCAGTTGCAATAACGCGCTCCACAATGCGCCGCCTTCGGGGGCAATGATCAGGCCTTCCTTTCGTGCAATTTCTTTTACCGCAGCTACCATCTCATTATCGCTAACGGCCAGCGGTTGGCCTTTCGATTCGCGCAGCGCTTTCAACATCATATCTTCTGCAAAGGGATTAGGTACTGCCAGTCCATTCGCGAGGGAAGGTTGGCCGGTATAATTTTTTGCGTTGGGTTGTAATCCTTTCCAGGTTTGTACCACAGGCTGGCAGTTTTCTGCCTGTATAGCATACAGGCGGGGAAGTTTTTCGTCTATCCAGCCCATTTGCTGCATTTCCTTAAACGCTTTCCACATGCCGATCAACCCCGTACCGCCACCGGTTGGGTAAAGGATCACATCGGGCAGCGTCCAGTTGTTTTGTTCTGCAATTTCATAGCCCATGGTTTTTTTACCTTCCAGCCGGTAAGGCTCTTTCATGGTAGAGATATCGAAACAGTTGATCGACTCTTTTAGCCGGGCTACTTTTTTGGCGCAGTCACTTATGAGCCCGTCGACCAAAATCAGTTCAGCGCCGTACAGTTCGCATTCATCTTTAAATACCTGCGGCGTATGCCGGGGCATTACTACAATTGCTTTCAACCCTGCTTTGGCGCAATAGCCTGCCAGCGCCCCGCCGGCGTTACCGGCTGTTGGTATGATGCAGGTTTCCACCCCGAATTCCTTTGCTTTTGAAACGGCAGCGCTTAATCCCCTTGCTTTAAATGAACCCGTCGGGTTCTTCGATTCATCTTTCAAATAGAGATTAGGCAACTCATAGGCTGCCTGTAAACGTTTTAGTTCAAGAATGGGCGTCATGCCTTCGCCAAGGCTTACGATGTTCTCTTCTTCCAGCACAGGCAAAACTTCTTTGTAACGCCACATGGTGGCCGGGCGGTTGTGCAGCACCGTTTTTGCCGGTACTTCATCCAGGTTGTATCCGGCTGTCAGTGGCTGCCGGCAACAGGCAGAAAAAGATTGTATCTCAAATGCACTGTAAGTTTGTTCGCACTGCGAACACACAAGCTGTGATAACGAGGTAAGTGGTTGTACTGTTTTCATTGTTCCGTAATGACAAGGTAAAAGTAACAACCTGCTGCAAACGCAACGATACCGTTTGCTTATATGCTATAACTTTTTGTTATAATGGCTGGTAGCCAGTTTAATGAAGAGTTGATTGATGCGATCCGTTTCTGAACCGCGCCGTTGCATAAAATAGAACGCACGATGTATTTGCAAACCAGCAATGGATAACCGAACCAGTTCGCCATTCTTCAGTTGCCTCGCAACTGACCGCAACGGCAAAAAGCCCAGGCAAACATCATCGAGCAGAAAATTCTTCAGGGCCTCGGTTCCGCCCAGTACTATTTTATGTTGCAGATCGGCGATACTTATTTTACATTTTTGCAATGCTTCGGTAACCGCTGCCAGTGTGCCGGAACCTCTTTCACGTAAGGCTACGGGTAGGGTCCTCAGGTCATCGGGAGTGAGGTTTTTCTTTTTTACCAGGTTGCTTTTGGCGCTGCAAACGGGTATTACCTCATCTGTTAAAAAGAACTGATATTTCACGGAGGTAATGGTGTTGCGCCCTTCGGTGATGGCGAGGTCGATCTCATGATCGAGCAGGGCTTTCAGAATGTTCTCCGAGTTGCGGTTAATAAGGGTGAGATCGATATTGGGATATTGTTGGTGAAAGGCCGAGAAAACGGGTGGAATAACGTAAAGTGATATGGTAGTGCTGGTGCCCAGCGTTAGCGAGCCCCGGGCTAGCTGCAGATTCTTTTGTTTGGTAAGGTCGAATTCCAGCTGGCGTTGCAGCTCCCGGGCTTTTACCACGGATTCGAGCAGGATCCGGCCTTCGCTGGTGAGCGATACCGAATTGCCTTTACGTTCGAACAGGCTTACTTTATAATGCTTTTCGAGTGATTGAATGTGTTTGGTAATAGCCGGCTGACTGATAAATAAAATATCGGCCGCTTTGGAGAAGCTGAGGTGGGAAGCCACTTCAAAAAAAACAATATGACTGTAACTGAGCATTCAGTTAATAGTATTATTCACCGCTGTAAGTTTGAGCTTAACGCTTAATGCCGAACGCTTAACGCAAAATACAACTGAAGGATAAAAGCCGAAGCAGGGCAAATACGAATACAGTTGAAAATTAACGCTGAATGCCCAAAGCACAGGCTGTCGGGAATTACGGCTTATAACCTTGCGGGTAGGCAGTAGCAGACTAGTCGGAATTTCGCGAGCAAGCCTTAAGCGTTAGGCGTTCAGCGTTCAGCATTTTATTGGTGTATGGCCACAATTGGAATATGGCTGTGATAGGCCAGCTTTTTGGTGTGGCTGGTTTTGAACAGACCGCTGAGGAAAGAACGTTCCCTGGGAACAATTACGATCAGGTCGATATTCTTGTCTTCGGCAAACTGGCTGATGGCGTCAAAGAAATCATATTGCCTGATGAAGTAAAACTCAGGTGTATACTTACTCAACATGGTTTCCAGCTTTTTTCTTTCAGCTTTGTATTCGTCGGTGAGCTCAACATAATGCTCGCTATCGACATTCACTATATGCAGGGCTGGTTTGAACAGGTCGAGGGTGGCTTTCAGCGGCGCCAGGGGAATAGTGGAATCAACATCTTTAAAGTCGCTGGCGAGCACCACATTTTTGATCTTGCGGTATTTTGCGTCTGGCGGAATGATCAAAACCGGGCAGGCGCTTTCCTGGGCCATTTCGAGGGTATTGCTACCCATAAAGATCTGCTCGAGGCGGGTGGCGCCGGTAATACCCATTATCACCAGGTCAATGCCCTGGTGGCGAACATAGCGGCTGAGGATTTCCACAAGGGAAGAGCCTTTTTCCATAACGAATTCAATAGGTACGTTGGCTACGGCTAACAGTTCGTCTTTCAACTGGCTAAGCGCCTGTGAAAGAATGATACGACGGTCATCATCGTCTTCGGTTAAAGGAGATCCGTCTGAGCCGCCGGTTATCTTATCTGATACATGGATCAGTATGATCGTTGCATTTTGAACGTCTGCAGCCATTTGAGCGGCAAACAGGGCCGCATTCTTCGATGTATCTGAAAAGTCAGTAGGAACCAGCAATTTCTTCATGTATTTGATTGTTTTTGGGAAGTTACAAATTAATGATCATTCAATAAAGAGGATCAATCGTTTGCATTAATTTTCATGGAAGTGACCGGATATTTTCCCTTAATTTACAAACCGGCAATCGGCAGTCGGCAATGCAGACCGCCCTGCAATTGGCTGGCCTACAATTCGGGTGCAACCATTTCGCGGCTAACTCCGACTTTGGGGTTATTCACGATTGCCGATTCACGATTCACGAAAAAACATCCTCAAAGAATAAGATTAATATGAAACAAATCAGCCTGTTACTTACCTCTTTTTTAATTGGTACCATGGTGGTTGCGCAAACAGCGAATGACATTGCCATTATTCCACAACCGGTTTCGCTTGAAAAAAAGAGCGCCCGGTTCATGCTTTCCGGCCAAACCAAAGTTGCCGCCGATGCTAAAAATGCCGAAGTACAACGGGTGGTGCGGATGTTCACCGATAAGGTAAAAAAAGCTGCCGGTTACACACTGGCTGCCGCTGCTCCTGGCGCTAAAGGAAATGTGATCAGTTTTGCAATCAACAAAACAGCCGACAAATCGATCGGCAAAGAAGGTTATACATTGGATGTGACGGCAACGGGTGTACAGGTTACTGCCAATGATGCGGCAGGCTTGTTCTATGGCGTTCAAACCCTGTTTCAGTTACTGCCTAAAGAAATAGAAAGCCCTGTGGTGGTAAAAAAAGCAGGCTGGGTTATTCCCGGTGTACACATTACCGATTATCCGCGTTTTGCCTGGCGTGGTCTGATGTTCGATGTATCGCGCCACTTCTTTACCAAAGAACAGGTTAAAGACTACATAGACAATATGGTTAGGTACAAGTACAATTTATTACACTTGCACCTTACCGATGACCAGGGCTGGCGCATTGAAATAAAATCGCTTCCAAAACTTACAGAGGTAGGCGCCTGGCGCGTTGAGAAAACGGGTACATTCGGTACTTTCACGCCCCCTGCCGATAATGAACCGCGCACCTATGGCGGTTTTTATACCCACGACGATATCAGAGAGCTGGTTAAATATGCAGCCGATCGTTTCGTGAATATTCTTCCCGAAGTGGATGTGCCCGGTCATAGCATGGCGGTTGTGGCATCATATCCCGAATTGTCGTGCACACCCGGCACTTACCGGGTAAACTCAGGCGAAAAATTCATGCAATGGGGCAACGGCACCTTTTATGCGCTGGTTGACAATACCCTGTGCCCGGCCAATGAAAAAGTATACGAAGTGCTCGATAAAGTGTTCACCGAAGTAGCCCAACTGTTTCCATTTGAATATATTCATATGGGAGGCGACGAATGCGCCAAGAATTTCTGGGAGAAAAGCGACGCCGTAAAACAACTGATGCAAAAGGAGAACCTGAAAGATATGCATGAGGTGCAAAGTTATTTTGTTAAACGCGTGGAAAAGATCATTGAGTCGAAAGGAAAAAAGATGATGGGCTGGGATGAAATTCTGGAAGGCGGACTGGCGCCCAATGCGGCGGTGATGAGCTGGCGCGGTTCAAAAGGCGGGGCGGAAGCAGCTAACCTAAAACATGAAGTTGTAATGAGCCCCAATAACCATGTGTACATCGATCTGATGCAGGGCGACGCCGCTATTGAGCCGCCGGTTTACCAAACGGTGCTCTTAACAAATTCATATGCCTTTGAACCGGTGCCCGAGGGCGCAGATCCTAAATTTATCAAAGGCGGTCAGGCCAACTTGTGGACGGAGCAGGTGTACAATATGCGCCATGCACAATATATGACCTGGCCCCGGGCGTTCGCGGTGGCAGAAAGTGTTTGGACGCCTAAAGAAAAAAAGAACTGGAACGACTTCATTCGCCGTGTGGAAGATCATTTCACCCGTTTTGATGTAGCCGAAATAAAGTATGCACCCAGTATGTACGATCCAATTTTCAATGCTTCCAAAGACGGCGATCAGTTGAAAGTTGAAATGACCACTGAGGTGAAGGGACTGGATATCTATTACAGCTTCGATAATTCATTTCCCGACCGGTTCTATCCCAAATACACCCAGGCGGTAAAAGTGCCGGTTGATGCCGTTAATTTGAAAGTGATCACGTACAGGGGGAAGGAACCGATTGGAAGAATGGTTGTTATTCCGGTTGCCGAATTGAAAAAGCGGGCAGAGAAGAAGAAGTAATGTGATAATTCGATAATGTTGAAATGCAGGAATAAAAAAGGTCTGATGGGAAACCCGTCAGACCTTTTACTTTAAAATAAAATAGGAACGCCGGCCGTACTTTTGTTTAATCCTTCACGCGTACATGGGCGTTCCCCTGGCAAGAAAACTTAAATATTTTTAAAAGGAAGGGTAATAACTGGGTTAATGTTTCGACAACGTGCTGTAATTCAACTCTCTTTCACAAATAACGTTCGGGCTTTTCAGATTAATGGCAAAATATTTTTTGTTATAATATTTAAGCCGGTGATCCTGCTGTCATTTAGTATTTGAACATGACATGTTTCTGCAAAACGTTCGAACGGCTTTTCTCCGCTACCGTAAAAATTACCGGTACATTATCTATACTTTAACATGCTTACTTAACTGAAGGCGCAACGTATTTATTGCGTGAACTGTCAATTAAAATAGATCATCGACCCTACATAACAAGGTGATGATTAACCGCTAAGCTCGCGGTAGTGGTTCCTGCACGTTAAAGAATGTACTGTTTAGGGTTTAATCAATCATTTCTAAAGGCCCCGGTGAAAACGGGGCCTTTTTTGTAGAAATTATGTCTCAGGCGGCAGCGGGTTTTGAAATGTTTGGTGGGGTTTATGGTTTCGTTAACAGGAATTCCGGTGCGGCAGCCTGCTCAGGCACAGAAATAGTGAATGTGATAAGGTAATTATCCGATAATCCCGACTATATCGGGACAAGTTGTGATAATTCAATAATCCTGCAGAGCGCACAGGGGCTAAGGAGAGCAGCCCCCGGGGCGGGGAACTAAAAATTGAGCACAAAGAACTTTTAAAATAGGTAAGTTAAGGGGTATTATCATCACAAAGGCTTTTCCCGATGCCGATCCTATTCGGTGGGAAGGGCCTTTTTGTTTGGGGGAGCAGGATGGTTACCATAAATACTACCGCAGCCGTACGACTGGCTTCCCGACTGCAGGTTTATGGTCCCCGATTGCACTATAACAGCCCTGGAAATTGCATAGGAATTGCATAGAAATTGCACTGGCCCTTACTATCCGGTGCAACGCCGGTGTAAGCCGGGGAGGAGGAGATAGCCATATTCAGAGTGTTTCAATACAGTTTGCGAAGGGGTGTAAATAAAAAGGCCCCGGCGGTACGATAGCTATCGTAACGCCAGGGCATATGAAAATTATTATAACCTGCTGATTTTGATCCCGGTTCAGACCGGGAGAGTTATTAAAGACCCATTTTCTTTTTCAGGTTGGTATCGATGGCATCGAGGAATTCTTCAGTATACAGGAAGTGTTTTCCGTGTTCTACTTTATTTCCATGGATACAAACGGCCAAATCTTTAGTCATTTTACCGCTTTCAACTGTTTCTATACAGGTAGACTCTAATGTGTTGCAGAAGTCGATAAGGGCCTGGTTGCCGTCGAGCTTGCCGCGGAAGGCCAGTCCTCTTGTCCATGCAAAGATAGAAGCGATAGGGTTGGTGCTGGTTGGTTTGCCTTTCTGGTGGTCGCGGTAGTGACGGGTAACGGTACCGTGAGCCGCTTCAGCTTCCATGGTTTTGCCATCGGGAGTGATCAGAACGGAGGTCATTAAACCCAGTGAACCAAATCCTTGCGCTACAGTGTCACTTTGAACGTCGCCATCGTAGTTCTTACAGGCCCAAACGAAATTGCCATTCCATTTCAGCGCGCTGGCAACCATGTCATCGATCAAACGGTGCTCATAAACGATGCCGGCCTGATCGAAAGCCTGTTTGAATTCGTTCTGATAAATTTCTTCGAAAATATCTTTGAAGCGACCGTCGTATTTTTTAAGGATGGTGTTCTTTGTGCTCAGGTACAAAGGCCATTTTTTAGCGAGGGCCATGTTGAAGCAACTGCGGGCAAAACCCCTGATGCTTTCGTCGGTGTTGTACATTGTCATGGCAACGCCATCGCCTTTGAAGTTATATACTTCGAAAGTCTGAGGTTCGCCGCCGTCTTCGGGAGTGAAGGTCATGGTGAGTTTACCCTTTCCTTTGATCACTGAATCGGTAGCACGATATTGATCGCCAAAAGCGTGGCGGCCAACGATGATGGGGGCTGTCCAGTTGGTAACCAAACGGGGGATATTGTTGATTACGATGGGTTCACGGAATACTGTACCATCCAGGATGTTACGAATGGTACCGTTAGGGCTCTTCCACATTTGTTTCAGGGAGAACTCTTTTACCCGCGCTTCGTCGGGAGTGATAGTAGCACATTTGATCCCTACACCATACTGTTTGATAGCATTGGCGGCATCAATTGTAACCTGGTCGTTGGTCTGGTCGCGGTATTCAACACCCAGGTCATAGTATTTGATATCGACGTTAACGTAGGGAAGGATGAGTTTATCCTTGATGAATTTCCAGATAATGCGTGTCATTTCATCGCCATCCAGTTCTACAACAGGATTCTGTACATTGATTTTTTGTGCCATAAATGCTTGTTTTTGCCTTCAAATAAGGGTGCAAACCTACAGCAGAATGGCCAAATGTGCAAAAGGCTTTTTAGCTGCCCAACCGCCCGATCGTATGTTGTTTTTCCAGAAGCGGCTACATATATGTACCTAAAAAACTGAGGCTCCCGGTGAAACCCCAACTATTAATTGTTGATAAAACATAACTTGCAGTATGGTTGCTATATTACAGAAGTATATAGACCAGTTTATTGATCTTCCGGCTGAGGAACTGGAGGCACTTATCAATTCCATTGAAGTAAGATCTGTAGATAAAAAAGTTCGGCTAACCGACGTAAACGAAACGGAAAAGTATTTGTATTTCGTTATAAAAGGACTGGCCAGAAAGTTTTTTGTAAAGGGAAAAGAAGAGATAATAACCCAGATAGCAAAGGAAGGAGAGCTGATCTCTTCTTCCGTATCGTATTTTTCAGGAAACCCTTCGGGGTATGTGGTTGAAACCATAGAACCCACCACTTTTTACTCACTCCATCACGACAAAGCAGAACAGTTATATAGCCGATACCCTAAACTGGAGCGTTTAAGCCGTTTGATCATTACCGAATTGTTCCTGCAAAAAGAAGTTTGGGAGCTTGAACGCATCCGGTATAGCACAAAAGAGCGTTTTTTGCGTTTTATGAACGAAAACCCGGAACTGTTTCAGCGGGTACCGCAAAAGTACCTGGCCTCGTACCTGAACATAAAACCTGAAACTTTCAGCCGGCTCAAGCATTTACTGAGAACCAAAAAGAACTCAGATGCTCCTTATCTTAAATGATGTTTTTTTATGGGGGAAAAAAATATTGTTGCCCGGGAATGCTACGAACAACTACTGGTGCATCTTCAGCGATTCTCGGAAATAAGCCGTGGATCGGTGGAGCAATTGATACCTTACCTTGAGATCCGCCGTTTTGAGAAAAAGAAGAGACTGGTTAACCAGGGCGAAATGGAGGATTACCTGAACGTAGTTATCAAAGGCCTTGTTCGTAAATACGTGCTTTCGCCCATTCGGGGCGAGGTTACCCTGCAACTGGCCACCGAGGGGCATATCATCCAGTCTGAGATCTCCTTTCATCACCGCGTTCCCTCTGAAGTCATCATTCAAACACTAGAGCCTACGGTGCTGGTTTCAATACGGCACGACCGCATGCAGGAGGCGCTCGAAAAAGTGCCCGAAGCCGAAGTCCTGGGCCGCGCTATCATTATGCAGATGTTCATAAAAAAGGACGCCCGCTATTTCGATCAGCTAAACACTTCTACCCGCGACCGCTTTCTCGAATACATCAACAACCATCCTCATATGTTGCAGCGGGTGCCGCAGAAGGTCCTTGCTTCTTACCTCAATATTAAACCGGAAACGTTTTCGAGGTTAAAACACCTGTTACTTCAGAAGAAGTAGTTTATGGTTTATCGTTTATTGTTTATGGTTGCTTCGCGGTTCGAACAACTAAAATAATTGCGCGAGCCTGGAAGTGCAAGAACAATAAACCAAAAACAATAAACAATAAACTGTTATAGATTTACTACCAAGATCGGTATCTTCAACTCATGCCGTACAGAGTTGATGGTTTCGCCATACAACCAGTCCTTGATGCCGCTGTGACGGTGAGCGCCAATGACCAGCATATCGGCTTTTGATTCTTTGATAATCCTGACAATTTCCTCCGCGCGGTTCCTGAAACCGAGTTGACTGGTGGCTGTCAGCCCCTGTTCCTGTAATTGTTGAACATACATTTGTAAGCGCGCTTCATCGTGGCGGGTTTCGTAATCGTCACTTTCCCTGCCCAGCAAACGCGCCGAGGCGCTTTCTACCACATGTATCAACAGGTATTCGGCATTTCCCTTTCCCTGGCCTATGGCGTGTGCCAGCAGTTGGTCGTCATGCTCGCCGAAATCAAGTGCTACCGCTATCTTTTTATAGGTTGGGATGTTTAGTTTTTGCAATCCATCTACATGCGGGTGCATTTGTATAGATGCATTTTTTGATTTGCTGAAGATGGGATAAAAGATAATATAGGCCAGCAAGCCAAGGAAAACGGCGCCGCTGGTAATGATCAGGATATTCCATAAAATATTGGTAGGCCCCGCAAAGAATGAGCTTACTTCGTTGATCAACATGCGAAGATTCAGGTACACCAGCGTGGCGGTCACTATCCAGGCAGCTATTTGCACAATGGGTTTTATCGCAAACGAGCCCATGGTCTTTTTGTCGCTTACGAAATGGATAAGCGGAATGATGGCGAAACCCAGTTGCAGGCTGAGGATAACCTGGCTCAATACCAGCAGGGCATCTACTTCTTTTTCTCCTGCAATGGCAATAACCAGAATGGCAGGAACAATGGCCAGCAATCGGGTAATCATGCGCCGCATCCAGGGATTGATCCGCAAGCGCAGGTAACCTTCCATTACTATTTGTCCGGCCAGGGTGCCGGTAACAGTTGAACTTTGTCCGGCGGCGATCAACGCAACGGCAAAAAGCACCGGCGCTACTGATGAACCTAACAGTCCCGACAATAATTGGTGCGCTTCTTTGATCTCGGCCACTTCAACCATTCCTTTCTTAAAGAAGGTAGTGGCTGCCAGAACCAGTATAGCGGCATTTACGAGGAAGGCCACATTCAGTGCAATGGCTGAATCGATAAAACTCCATTTCAATGCCTGTTTTATACCTTCTTTTGTTTTGGCAATTTTACGGGTTTGCACCAGCGCAGAATGTAAATACAGGTTGTGCGGCATTACAGTTGCACCGATTATGCCTATAGCTATATATAATGCCTGTTCATTGGGCAGGGTAGGCACCAGACCGGTAGCTATTTCACCAAAGGCAGGTTTGGCAATAATGATCTCTACGAGAAACGACAATCCCACTATCGCTACAAGAGCAATGATAAAAGCTTCCATTTTACGAATGCCCAGCCGTTGCAGGAATAACAGTAAAAAAGTATCGAGCACGGTAATGGAAACGCCCCAGATAAGTGGCAGGCCGGTCAACAGGTTAATACCAATGGCCATGCCCAGTACTTCAGCCAGGTCGGTAGCGGCTATGGCAATCTCTGCCAGTATATACAACAGGAAGTTTACCGGGCGGGGATAGGTTTCGCGGTTAGCCTGGGCCAGATCGCGCCCGCGAACGATACCAAGCCGGGCGCTCAGGGTTTGTAACAACAGGGCCATCAGGTTGCTCATGAGTAAAACCCAGATGAGGGAATAGCCGAAACGGCTGCCGCCGGCCAGGTCGGTGGCCCAGTTGCCGGGGTCCATATAACCTACGCTAACAAGGTAAGCGGGGCCGAAAAATGCGAACACGCGTTTCCAGCCCATAGCTTTTTTGCTGATATCGACCGATTCGTGTACTTCGCTTAAAGAGGCATCCCCTTTTATTCTATTCATCATCATATTTCACAAATACGTTTTTTGCTACATGTTCACTAATGGTTACGGGCGACTGGTTCTTTATTTTAAGTTCAATGGAATTGTCGAACGCGAACTTTTTCTTTACCTCCAGCCGGGTGCCCAGGCCTATATGTTTGTGGTTAAGTAATTCAAGGATCTCTGCCGACTGATCGCCGATGCCGCTTACTTCAGCCTGCTGATTTACAGGCAGGTTCAGCAGGTCAACCTGCCGGGTGAGCGTCCATCGGCCCTGGCTGTCGGGGATGGGATCGCCGTGCGGATCGGTTTTAGGGAAACCTAAAAATTCATCGAGGCGGTCGATGAGTTTTTTGCTGCCGATATGCTCCAGTTCCTCCGCAATTTCATGTACTTCATCCCAGCCAAAGCGTAGTTTTTCAACGAGGAAATATTCCCACAACCGGTGCTTTCGAATGATCTGAAGCGCTACTTTACGGCCCTCCGTGCTCAGTTTAAAGCCCTTATATTTTTCATACAATAATAATTTCTGCGCTTTCAGCTTCTTCAGCATATCCGTCACGGATGCAGGCCGGGTTTGCATTTCACTGGCCACATCGTTGGTGGTCACAGTGCCATGAACTTCCTGCAGGTGAAAGATCGCTTTCAGGTAATTCTCTCTGCTGCTTGAATATTGGGGAACCATACGTGAGATTGCTGATTTTGGGATTTCTGATTTCGAGATTTCCTTGAGTTTAGCATGCTGACAGATCGCAAAACCCTGAAATTCCTTTTGAGCTTAGCCAAATAAACAAATCTTAAAATCCTTTAATCAGAAATCTGAAATTCTCTT
Source organism: Niastella populi (assembly GCF_002078015.1). Classification (GTDB taxonomy): domain Bacteria; phylum Bacteroidota; class Bacteroidia; order Chitinophagales; family Chitinophagaceae; genus Niastella; species Niastella populi. The sequence continues at coordinate 121,795 of NZ_LWBP01000112.1, forward strand.
TTTATTGCTTATCTAAAATAAAATTTAGACAAATCTAAAAAATAAATCGGCTCCGCCAAACAGTGCCGCATTAAGGTGGCATTAGTTTTTAGGCAAATGTGTTTTCTTTTACAAGTGGGATTGAATGCTTACTTTTATTCATCAACAGCTATTGGATGTTTTATGAAGAAGTACCTTTTTAGTCTGGGTTTTATTTTAATCTTATTTTCATGTAAGGATGATAAAAAAACGCTACAGGCAGGTGAGATAGTGACCTCTGCTGACTTTGTTGCATTTTATCCTGAAGTAAACCTGCCTTTTTCTGTAGCCGATACCACCCTGCTGAAGAAACAGAATGATTCAATGCTGCTTGAGCTTAATACATTTTCACAATTTATACCCGATAGCATCTGGCGGAAAGATTTTGGGAAGGCCTCGCCAAAAGTATATGCACTTGGCCGGGCTGTTGAAAAGGAAAAGGAGAACTATTTGTTCACCGCTTTGGTGGCCGGCAGCAAGCGGGCCGCCTACCTGGCCTGTTTCAGTAAGGACAATAAATTCCTGCAGGCCATGACGCTGGTAAGAACCGGTTTCGACAATTACAGTTCCGCATATGGTATGCTCGATAAAAAATTTCAGATCACCACTTACCGCGATACCAAAAAAACCGGCGGCGACCTGATATATAAAAGGAACGTTTATTTCTACGACCGGAACGGGGATAATTTTACCCTTATTGTAACAGAGCCAAATGAAGATATAATTCAGGACGTTTTCAATCCCATCGATACCTTGGCGGCTAATAATAAATTTTCGGGCGACTATGTGCAAAATGACCGCAATTTCGTTTCAGTGCGGGATGGAAAGAATGCTTCTGAAATAATCTTCTTTGTGCATTTTGAAAAAAATGGCGGCAAATGTAACGGCGAGTTGAAAGGTAATGCACGTTTTATTTCACCTACGGTGGCGCAGTTTGTTAAAAGCGATAATCCCTGTTCAGTTGAATTTACATTCAGTGGCAGTAAGGTTACCATGAAAGAAAAAGGCGGTTGCGGATCGTACCGCGACATACAGTGTTTCTTTAGCGGAAGCTATTTTAAGAAGAAGGCGTCTACATCAAAGGGTAAAGAAAAAGTGAAATAGGAGGCTGGTTGATCAGTTAACAGGTTGACAAGGAATATGCCTTTTGCAGCTGATAAGTTGAAACCGGTAAACCGCAACTTCATGCAAGCGTGCTAACGAGCATTAGTTCAGATTGTTTTAACTTTCGGCATAACCACATCGCTTAATCCCGTCGAATTGGAATTATACGTTATATTCGCCCCGTTTTTATAGCATCTTTGTACCATTGACAGGCTATTTATATATAAGTACCTGGAAGTTTAAAATGAACAGTGTATATGAGTTTTACCAATTTTACAGTTCCTTACCCGATAGAGGGAAAATACAGTAAACGAGTAGCTTATTTTTCAATGGAGTATGCAGTGCATCAACCATTGAAGATCTATAGCGGAGGTTTGGGGTTTTTATCAGGATCGCATTTGCGCAGCGCATATGAGCTGCAACAAAATATGGTGGGCATTGGCATTTTGTGGAAGTATGGCTATTACGATCAGGCGCGTAACCAGGACCACACCCTGCAGGTAACCTGGCTCGAAAAGAACTATCATTTCCTGGAAGATACCGGTATTAAATTTCAGATAACCATTCACGATCACCTGGTATGGGTGAAGGCATATTATCTGAACCCGGAAACATTCAAAACAGCGCCGCTTTTTTTGTTGAGCACCGACCTGCCTGAAAACGATCACGTTTCACAAACCATTACTCATCGCTTATACGATGCCAACGTGGCTACCAAAGTTGCCCAGTTCATATTACTGGGTGTTGGCGGCGCCAAGCTGCTGGATGAATTAGGGTTCAATCCCGACCTATACCATTTGAACGAAGCGCATGGCGTATCGTCGGTGTTTTACCTGTACAAGAAATTCGGCAACAAGGTTGAAGAAGTAAAGAAGCGCCTGGTGTTCACCACGCATACGCCTGAAGAAGCCGGAAATGAAAAGCACGATATACACCTGTGTCATAAGATGAGTTATTTCTGCGGCCTGAGCATCGACGAAGTACGCAAACTCACCGGCATGCACGACGATCTGTTCAATCACTCCCTGGTAGCATTGCGTTTTGCGCACCTGGCCAACGGGGTATCGAAACTACATGGCGAAGTATCGCGAAGCATGTGGGGAAAGCATGAAAATGTTTGTCCGATCATATCAATCACCAATGCACAGAACTGGCGCTATTGGGCCGATAAACAATTGTACCGCGCCGCTGAAGAGGGCAATGACAGCTGGTGGGATGATCGCAAGAAATACCTCAAACGCCGGTCGTTTGATATAGTAGCCGATCAAACGGGTAAAATATTCAACCCGAATGTATTTACCATTGTGTGGGCGCGCCGTTTTGCCGGTTACAAAAGAGCAGAGCTGCTAACGCGTGATAAAGCACGATTTGAAAAATTATTGAACAATACCAAACATCCCGTGCAGATCATTTGGGCCGGTAAACCCTACCCGATGGATTACCCCGCTATCAATGATTTCAATAGCCTGGTTCATTTAAGCAAAAATTATAAAAACGTGGCGGTGCTTGTCGGTTATGAACTGGCGTTATCGAAGCGGATGAAGCAGGCTGCGGATATCTGGTTAAATAACCCGCGCGTTCCCCGCGAGGCTTCGGGTACCAGTGGTATGACGGCTGCCATGAACGGCGCCATCAACTTCTCCACTTCCGATGGCTGGATTCCCGAGTTTATTGATCAGGGGCATAATGGTTTTGTGATTTTCCATCCCGATTATGGCAAAATGAGCGTACAGGAACAGGACCAATACGACCTGGAAAAAATGTATGACATTCTCGAGAATGAAATTCTGCCTATGTATTACGAGCGGTACGATACCTGGCGCACGATCGCCAAAAACGGAATGCGCGATGTTCGCTTCCAGTTCGATTCGGGCAGAATGGCGAATGAGTACTACGAGTTGTTGTATAAATAGTTGACAGGTTGATGGGTTGATAGTTGATACAGGGGAATACAGTATTTAAGAAAAATTGTTAAAATAATATTAAGGATCATCAGCCGGTTGGCGGATGGTCCTTTTTTATGAATAGCCCTCGCTGGCTCCTGGTCTATACTTTGCGGCGAAGGTTCAGGCTGGCATTTGTTCATTCTATACAACAGAAATCCTTTATCAACTCTTTCAACTATATCAACTTTTCAACTTTATGTAATTCCATAAAAACCTGCATCTACTACTAAATCACTCACCAAACTATATTACATGAAACGTACTTTTATTTTATTGATAGCCCTGTCAATGGCTGCAGGTGTGTTTGCCGGCGATGAAAAGAATATCGTTAGCTCGGTATTGAAATCGGCCATGGTGTACCGCGTTGGCGCCGAACTGACCCACACGGCAAAAGCCACGTTAAGCCGGGGCAATAATGAACTGGTGATAGATAATATCAGCAACAGGATAGATGTCAATAGTTTGCAAATAGGCAGTAATGGCAACGTAACCATTTTGTCGGTTGAGTTTTCCACTAATTTTTTACGGCCCGAGCAAAAGCTGCCCATTGTAAAAAAGCTGGAAGATTCGCTGGATTCCGTTAATGATGAAATAAACAGGATACAGGTTATATTAAAGACCGACCAGGAGTTGCTCGATCTGTTAAAAGCCAACAAGGAAATACGGGGCGATCAAACCGGGGTGAGTGTGGCCGAGCTTACCAAAATGATGGAGTACTATAAAACCAAAACGCTGGAGTTGCAGAACGAGATCAGCCGGTATAAGGAAAAAGAAAAAAAGCTTCACGCCATTACCGCTAAAATAAACCAGCAGATAAAAGAAGAAGAGCAAAAGAATTATAAGACCATTGGTAAACTGATGCTGCAGTTGTATTGTCCCATAGCCGGCCAGTATGATTTCAATATCTCGTATGTAACGCCTTCTGCCAGCTGGAACCCTGCTTATGATCTTCGGGTGGAGAATATCACTAAACCGGTTGCATTGGCCTATAAAGCGAAATTGACGCAGATCACAGGCATTGACTGGGATAATGTGAAACTGTCATTGTCTACTTCTATTCCTTCACAACATAATAATGCACCTGAGGTAAAGGCCTGGTATCTTGCATTTGTAAATGCAGGAAATTATGTGGCTCCCTATTACAGTAACAGGATTGCCGGAGTAGCAGCAGCGCCTTCACCTGCATTAAGTGAAGTAGTGGTATCAGGTTATGGCACAACATCAAATAGGGACGAGGAAAAGGAGAAGGCAATAGAACCGGTATATGTGGTAAATGGAAACATTATTAGTAAAGAGGAGTTCAAAAAAATTGATCGCCGTGCTATTAAATCAACCAACGTCTTAAAAGACAATCAGGCTTCAGCAATATATGGGAGCCGGGCATCAGGCGGGGCTGTAGTGGTAACTCTGAAAGAGTTAGGAGATTATGTTGATGTAAAAGACAATCTGCTGAATGTAGTATTCGATATCGATCTGCCTTACGATGTACCATCTAACGGAAAAGAACAGAACGTTAACCTGAAAGATTTTAAAATACCGGCACAATATAAATATTACAGCGCTCCGCGCCTCGATAAGGATGCCTACCTGATGGGTGAAATAGTTGACTGGGAAGCATTGAACCTGTTGCCGGGTTTGGCCAATATTATTTTTGAAGGCACCTATATAGGTAAAACAAATATCGATGCGAGCTCTGTACAGGATACGCTCAACCTTACGCTGGGCCGCGATAAAAGGGTAGTGGTAAACCGCGACAGGCTGGCTGATTTCAGCAGCGTGAAATTCCTGGGCGCTAACAAAAAGCAAACCCTGACGTTTGAAATAACGGTTCGCAACAACAAGAAAGAAGCGGTGCAAATGGAGATCCAGGATCAATACCCGGTATCAACGAATAAAGACATTGAAGTGGAACTACTGCAGCATGACGGCGCAACCGTAAATGCGGAAACCGGGATTTTAACCTGGAAGGCGCAGCTGGCGCCCGGAGAAATAAAGAAATATCGCGTGAGCTACAGCGTGAAATACCCGAAAGATAAAACGATAAACCTGTAAAAGTAAAGTGTGCCACGTTTCCAAAACGTGGCACACTTAGATTTTTATTGATACAAACTATTGAGTAATGATGTCAATCAGTTCTACATCAAAGATCAGCGTTGAGCCTTCTTTAATGGTTGGTCCGGCAGGATTATCGCCATATGCCAGGTCGGAAGGAATGAACAGTTTCCATTTGCTGCCAACAGGCATTAACTGTAACGCTTCGGTCCAACCGGGAATTACGTTTTTCAATGCCAGATTAATGGGTTGACCGCGTTCTACCGAGCTATCGAATACAGTACCGTCGATCAGGGTGCCGTGGTAGTGCACTTTCACCATGTCTTCCAGCTTTGGTTTGGCGCCGGTACCTTCTTTCTCCACTTTGTATTGCAGGCCGCTGGCCAGTGTAATGATTCCGGGTTTCTTTTTATTTTCTGCTAGGAAAGCTTCTCCGGCTTTTTTGTTGGGACCTGCTTTGGCGTTGCGGGCGTTCTGCATGTAGTTTACGATGCAGTTATTCACCTGCGTTTCGTTCAGCAGGGGTTTGTCAACTTTAGCATCGGAAAGCGCTTTCAGTACTAACGCGTTGTTTATATTGCTTATACCCTGGGCTTTGTAAAAACTCGCGATGCTTAAGCCAATGGCATAACTAAATGAATCAGCTGAATTTTTCAAAACGGGCGCAGCAGGTGCTGCGGTGGTAGTTTTCTTAGGAGCAGCTGCAACCGGCTTTTTTTTAGCTGGAGCCTGGGCCAGCATTACAGTGGCTGGTAAACCGGCTAAAGCCAACAGCACATATTTTTTCATTAAATATATTTTAGGCACCAAAAGTAAGTGAATGGATTGAATTCACCAGTAAGTGAAAGAAACGAATTCACCGCTGGTTTATTGCCGGCCGGGGCCGGCTTTACCGGTCTTGCGCAACAAGGCGGCTGGCTGTAACCGGGTGGTATCGGCCATATTTTTTCCGGGAAGTTTGTAACGATGCTCGTAAGGCTGCCCCGATACGATGGCCAGCATGTCCTTTTCGAGCGAGGTTACGGGCGATTCTACTACGCGGCCCACCTCGCGCCGGCCCTCAAAGATCAGCAGGGTAGGCACGCGGCGAATGTTCAAACCCTGTTCTTCATGCCCGGGGCTTTGCTTATATGCCGTATCGCTGTTGCTCACATTAATAAGCTGTATTTGCGACGGCTTAACCTGGCAATAATCGAGGATCCTGTACATACGCGGCACTTCGCGCCGGCTATCGCCACACCAGGTGCCCATAAATACCAGGAAATGTTTATTGCCGAGCAATGGTTTTACCTGAGCGGCTATATTGCTGTCAACGATATAAGACTCATAATTTTTATTGTACCAGCTATCGAATGGCGCCTGCGACAGCCGTTCACGGGTTGTTTTGCCAAGTAATATCAGGTTGCCTTTTTTGTCGGTGGCTTCTATATTCACCGGTTTGGTTTGGTGAGCAAACATATTTGGGGAACAGGCGTTAATTAAATGTAAAAAGATAACTGTAATGGTTATATGGATGGCGTACATAAATTTAAATTAAGTGTGGTTATAAATGATACCTGAAACGCTGAACGCAGAATGCTTAACGCGAAATGCAATACAGAATGCGGCGTAATACAGCGCAGAGGGCGCAGGGCTTCGCATTACGCATAGCAATGAGCTTGCATAATGGCAAATTGATGCATAACGCAAATGCTACGCAGTTCAGTTGAGTTTATAGTATGTATGGTGCGTTAAGCGTTGGGCGAAAACCGGGGAGGTTGAAATATCGTGGCGGTATGAATGGCAGGTATTATACCGGTATAAGCCATTTCATGTGTTAAAGGAATGGCAGGTGATTGCCATTGTTGTATCTGTTCATGGAACAGCGTGATCTCAACTGTTTTTTCTTTTAACGTGGCCGAAGGAAGTTGTGAGCTGTTGGCATCTTTATCGAGTAATTGTTGAACGCAATCGCACCGCGTAGAGGTGTATAGGGAGGCAAAACGGCACTGCCAATAGCTTGCCAGTTTGCCATATTGAAGGGCAAAAAAGACGGTAAGGCATATGAAGGCAGGTAATGATCGCACAAATGCTGATTAGATACTGAAAAAATACTAATAATACCGGTAACTGGCTAATTTTACAGTCTTCAATTTTAACATATTTTATGAGTGCATATATTAAACCTTTGGAAATTCGCTGGTCTGATCTGGACCCCAACTTTCATTTACGGCATTCCGTATATTATGATTTCGGGGCGTACGCGCGCATCTCTTTTTTAGGAGAGCATGGCTTAACACCGGCATTTATGCTGAAACACCAGTTCGGACCAATTATTTTCCGCGAGGAATGTTTGTTTAAACGGGAGATAAAGATGGGTGACAAAATAGCCATCGATGTTGAGCTGTTTAAAGCGCGGCCCGATCATTCGCGATGGACCATACAACATCGCATTACGAAAAACGGCGATGAAGTTGCTGCCATTATTACCGTTGATGGCGCGTGGATGGACTTGGTGCAGCGCAAACTCACCATTCCGCCCGATACTGTGACGCATGTATTTGAGAAAATGCCTAAGGCTGAACAGTTTGTGTGGGATAAATAACAGGGTGGCTTAACAACTTTTTACCATTTAACACGTTACTTTAGCTGAATTATTTAATGAATATCTCTATGAAACGAATAGTTTTACCTCTGTTACTGTTTACCAGTGTTACCACATTTGCACAAGGCGGCTTTTTGAAGAAGGCGGGCAGTGTGCTCAATAAGGCTACGTCTGGCAAAACCTCATTGACCAACGATGAAATTGTATCCGGATTAAAAGAAGCATTGTCTGTTGGTGCAACGAACAGCGCCAATAAATTATCGTCGGTAGATGGTTTTTTTGCGAATGCCGCCATTAAAGTATTGATGCCGCCCGAAGCAAAGAAAGTAGAAACAGCGTTACGCACTGCCGGTATGGGCAAACTAGTTGACAATGCTATTTTATCAATGAACCGTGCTGCTGAAGAAGCCAGTAAATCTGCAGCTCCTATTTTTGTGAATGCGATCACCAGTATGAGCATCACCGATGCACTGAACATTCTTAAAGGAAGCGACACGGCTGCAACCGGTTATCTTCGCGGTAAAACTGTAGCTGCGCTCACTTCTGCATTCCGTCCGGTAATTGATACCGCGTTACAAAAAACATCAGCCACATCTTACTGGAAAACGGTATTCGATGCATACAATAAACTGCCAACTACTTTCAATAAGATAAATCCTGATCTTGCCGGTTATGTTACCGAAAAATCATTGAGCGGTATGTTTTATCAGGTAGCACAGGAAGAGCAAAAGATCCGTAAAGATCCTGCCGCCCGTGTTTCTGATATCCTGAAAAAAGTTTTTGGTAGTTAGTTTCCCTCGTCTGCTTGGAGATTTATTATAAATTGCATCCCGACCTGTCGGGATGTTTTTTTTATAATATATCAGTCACATGATCTCCAGAACGCTTTCCCTGTATAAGAATGCTTATAGTGGATTGTCCCCATCAACATGGTGGCTGTCGTTTATTATGTTGGTAAACCGCAGCGGCACCATGGTATTGCCGTTCATGACCATTTACCTCACCGCCTCGAAAGGATACAGTATTGGTATGGCGGGGGTTGTTATGGCCTTGTTTGGTCTTGGTGCGGTAACCGGTGCATTCCTCGGCGGCAAACTCACCGATCGTATAGGTTACTATCCGGTGCAGCTTATTGCACTGCTGGGTGGCGGCGTGCTGTTCATGGTGCTGGGGCAAATGCAGTCATTTCCTCTCATCTGTTTATTCACCTATTTGCTTAGCCTGGTAAATGAAGCATTCAGGCCGGCCAATTCAACGGCCATTGTGGCGTATAGTAAAGATAATACCCGTACCCGTTCGTATGCCCTTCACCGGCTGGCAATCAACCTCGGCTGGGCGGTAGGGAGCGCGCTTGGCGGTGTGCTGGCTGCCCGCAGTTATCAGTTATTGTTTTGGGTAGATGGCGCCACCAATATTATGGCGGCTTTGCTGCTGGTATATTTGTTACGTCCATCGAAACAGGCAAAGCCCGTTAAGGAAGAAACCGTTAAAGATCCGTTGCATTCTGCTTACCGCGATAAAATATACCTGTGGTTTATTTTGCTTACCATCTTATTTGCCACCTGCTTTTTTCAATTGTTTACTAACCTCAATGCCTATTATAAAATAGTGCTTCATTTCAATGAACAGTTCATTGGATTGATTGGTGCGGTAAATGGGATCATGATAGCCGTAATTGAAATGGTGCTGGTATTCAAGCTGGAGAACCGGCGGTCAAGTTTATTTTATATTATCAGGGGCACCATGCTGGTAGGCATTGCCTATTTAATGCTGAATATCTTTCACATCGATCATATAATGGCCCTGCTGATGATAATTGTTATGACAATGGGTGAAATACTGGTGCTGCCGTTTATGAACACTTTCTGGACCTCCCGCAGCGCCGATCACAACCGGGGCGAATACGCCGGTTTATATACCATAGCCTGGTCAATTGCACAAACGGCTGGCCCCTTCCTTGCATCGCAACTGGCCGAACGTGCCGGGTTTACGGCGTTGTGGTGGGCATTGGGGGCCATGAGTTTTGCAACGGCAGCAGGTTTTTTTTGGTTGAAAAAGAAACTGGAGGGATAAAGTTGTTCAGTTATTCAGTTGTTGAGTTGTTGAGTTGTTCAGTTATTCTCAGTTATTCAGTTGTTGAGTTATTGGGTTTTGATGTTGTTCCCTCGTGAACCAGTCAACGAGTCAACTTTTCAACTACATTTGCTCCCATGTCTCCCGAAAAGTTCGAAATGTTTCGTAACCGGCTCACAAAAGTGTACCGGCATGTTGGCAAACAGGCCAGGCGGCAGGGTATTGCCTGTTACCGGATCTATGACCATGATCTTCCTGAATTTGCCCTTTGTATTGAGCGTTATGGCGATAATTTATACCTGGCAGAATACAAACGGAAATTTGAAATGGCGGAAGCTGAACATGAAGCCTGGCTGGAAGAATGCATTGTGCTGATCTGCGATGTGCTTGAAATGCCTGTTGAAAATGTTTACATCAAAGAAAGGCAACGCAAACCCGGCAGGCTGGGGCAGTATCAGCGCGTTGGTACGGAAGGCGCTAACTTTATTGTAGAGGAAGCAGGGCTGAAATTTAAAGTGAACCTGAGCGATTACCTCGATACCGGTCTTTTTCTCGATCACCGCATTACGCGCGGTATGGTGCGTGACGAAGCAAAAGGAAAACGGGTGTTGAACCTGTTCTGTTATACCGGTTCCTTTTCGGTATATGCCGCTGCTGGCGGCGCCGCCGGCGTAACATCTGTTGACCTGTCGAAAACCTATTTACAATGGGCTGAAGAAAATATGCGGCTGAATGATTTCTTTGATGAAAAGAAACATCACTATGTTCATGCCGATGTTAAACAATACCTCGATCAACTTGCACCCGCTTCGTTCGACCTGGTGGTTATGGACCCGCCCACATTCAGCAACAGCAAACGGATGAAAGATTTTCTCGACATTCAACGCGATCATGCCGGACTGCTGAATAAAACATTGCAGGCACTGGCCCCCGGCGGCGTGATCTATTTCAGTACTAATTACCGCAAGTTTGAGCTTGATAAAGGCAATATCGATACGCCTGAGATAAAAGATATCACCAGGGCCACCACGCCATTTGATTTCGAGGGAAAGCTGTTCAGGTATTGTTTCAAGTTGAAGAAAGGATGAATTGAGGTGAAGTGATCATGGTGAATTAAAAGACAAATTTGCTAATCTGCTAATTGAATACAGGCTGGCTATACGCTTTCGCGTGAGCTTCGATTTTATAGGAACTACACGATCGTGAAGCATTATCACATTATCACATCAGCTAATTAGCACATTACCTGATCTGCCCTCTTACCAGCCCCGGCCCATGACGGCGTGAATGTGCATTTACATACATGGGATCATTTAAAAGCTGGTTATAATTGGCATCTGTGAGCGGGGCAGACACCTTCACCACGCCAAAATCACTCAGATTATTACAAAGGAAAATAAGCGGTGAGCCATTGGTTCCGGTGGCGCCCGGGTGTATGTGGGCTGCCGTTAGTGTATCGTTGCTTTCCAGATCGCTAACCGTAACTACTGAATACAGTACTTTGTCACCGGTAAGCCGTAAGATGGCTTTGCCGGTTGCGGTAGTGGTAACCGGCGGCACCTCATTTGTTCCCAGCAATATGATATCTTGGGCATATACGATCTTTTTATCAAGCTGTCCGCGTACCAGTCCGGCCGGTGCTTCTTTGCTATGTACATTTACATACACGGGATAACCCAGTAATGAATCTATCTGTCCCTGCCGTAGCCCGGTTACCCTGCCGCTCGACCGGGCCCCGTTGAACGTAGGATTGAAGGGTATAAGAATGCCGCCCGATGTGCCGGCGTTGCCATTGTGAATATGTGCATTGGTGAGGTTATCGCTGGCCGACAGGTTGTGAATGTGCAGATCGAACTTCAGGGAGTTGTCGGCAAGCAGTTCTATGGTGGCTTCCCCTTCTTCATTTCGGCCTGCAGGCGCAGGAACTTCATAGATGGCTTTTATGTCGACATTCCATTTCTTTACGGTAGAAGGACCATCGTCTTTATCGTGCTCACAACTTTGAAACACAGCAGCAAGCAATAGCATTCCTGCTACCTGTGCGGGCAGTAATCGTTTCATATATATTGTTTTAAATAAGCTTTTGTAATAAGGTATACGAGCCGGGTGAAGAGCAGGTTGCTTCAGGTAGTTGTAAGTTTTAAGTAATAAGTTTTAAGTAATAAGTTGTAAGTAGCAGGTTCTTCAATAAAGCAAAAAAGCCCGTTCCGGCTCAACCAGAACGGGCTTAAACTTAGACCTTAAACCTTAAACTTATTACTTACAACTTATTACTTATTACTTATTTAGTGAGTGGAATATCTCTTTTCAGCATCTCGTTGCGGTTGGCCATTTCCCAGGCGGTATAAAATACCAATTGTGCCCTTTTTGCCATTTGTTTATAATCGATCTTATCGGGTGTATCGCTGGGCTGATGATAATCTTTGTGTGTACCATTGAAATAGAAGATAATGGGCACTCCTTTGCGCGCAAAATTGTAATGGTCGCTGCGAAAATAAATACGCTCGGGGTCATTGGGTGCATTGTATTTATAATCCAGTTCCAGCTTCGTGTATTTTTTATTCATGGCCTCGCTGATGGGGCGCAGATCAGAGCTGAGCTTATCGTCGCCCACCACATACACATAATTTGAGCTGTCGCCCTTACGTTTGGGATCAGTACGGCCGATCATATCGATGTTGAGGTCAACGGTTGTTTTTTCGAGTGGGAACAGCGGATGATCGCTATAATATTCCGAACCCCATAAACCTTTTTCTTCTCCTGAAACGGTCATAAATACGATGGAGCGGCGCGGGCCTTTGCCGGCGGCTTTTGCTTTAACGAATGCTTCTGCCAGTTCCAGTATGCTTACGGTTCCTGAACCATCGTCATCGGCGCCATAATAGATCACTGAATCACCGCGTTTGCCAAGGTGGTCGTAATGTGCTGTAATAAAAACGTACTCGTCTTTTTTATCGCTGCCTTCAAGATAACCGATCACATTGGTGCTGTTGAGCTCGTTCACACTCTTTTTGAAATCGAGCTTTACATCGGCCTGGTAGGTTTTGGGCTGCGGGTTTCCATTCTTTATAGCTTCTTTCGCAGCTTCGAATTCGGCGCCCATAATGGCCCTGGCAACGTCTTCCGTGATGAGGTATGTATTGGGAAGAATATTCTTTTTGTACGCTTCCTGGTAAAGCGGGCCCTTAGCGAGCGGCGCACCGCGGCGCATAACCGTGCCTGGCACCAGTAAAACGGCTGCGGCCCCGTTCTTTTGCGCATCTCTCATGATCATAAACGGGCTGGTTCGAACACGAACGCTATTGCCGCCCGACGAACTGGTTGCACTTTGCATCACCAGCACAATTTTTCCCTGCACGTCGATGTCTTTATAGTCGTTGCGGGTACTGTCGCTGACACCATAACCTGCAAAAACAACTTCACTGCTCATTATGGTGCTGGTGTTGGCCTGGCTGAGGTTGATGAGGAAATCTTTTGTTCCGTCGAAACGTTTACCATTCACCTCTATAAAAGAACTTATCAATGAATCCTGGTATACCGGGAAGCCGGCCTGAAAGTTGTCTTTATTGCCGGGCAGCAGTCCCAATGTTTTAAACTGGTTTTCAATATAAGCAGCTGCTTTACGTTGTCCTTCGCTGGCGGTTTCGCGGCCCTGCATTTCTGCGCCTGCTACAATGTACAGGTGTTTCTTAAGATCGTCGGGGGTGATGGTGGCGGCAAATGGCTTTGGGTCGGCAATTTTTTGTGCCGAGACCGCTGTAGCGCCAGTCAAAGCCATTACCAGGAGCATCCTTCTCATAGTGTGTTTTTTGTTGGAGTTCAAAAATAGGGGAGTTGGATGTTTTTTCGGAAATTGATTGTTGAGTGGCGATAGTCAATGGGCAATGGGCGCATCGGGTTGTTTCAGGTTACAAGTTCCGGGTTACAGAAGAAACCAGCGAAGCCGGATGCTGTTTTACCTGTTCCTGTAACCTGCAACCTGTGCCCTATAACGGCGTTTATAGATGAATGACATTACTTTAGGTACTATGCTTCAATTTCACTAAGTTCCAGCCATCTTAATTCTTTTTCATCGAGCAGGTTGGTGATCTCGCTTATGCGAACCGATAATTGCTGTAACTGATCGAAGGGCAGTGAACCGCTGTTCAATTGCTCGGTAACGGTTTGCTTTTCCTTTTCGAGGTTGGCAATATCCTGTTGCAATTGTTCAAACTCGCGTTTTTCCTTGTACGACATTTTCCGCTTTTCAGGCTCTTTTGCCGTGGCAGCGGCCTTTACTTCCGGCTTTTCGGTCTTCACCTCTGTTTTTTCTTCTTCTTCTTTTTCCTTTAACCATATCCGGTATTGCGAGTAGTTACCGGGGAAATCGCGTACCACGCCTTCGCCTTCAAATACGAATAAGTGATCAACCAGGCGGTCCATAAAATACCGGTCGTGCGAAACGATCAGTAAACAGCCCGGGTATTCGCTCAGGAAATTCTCCAGCACCCCGAGGGTAGGCAGGTCGAGGTCGTTGGTAGGCTCATCGAGGATCAGGAAGTTCGGGTTGCGGAAAAGAATGGATAATAAGTGCAACCTTCTTTTTTCTCCACCGCTTAGTTTGGAGATGTAGGTATATTGTTGTTCCGGTGGAAACAGGAATAATTGTAAGAACTGTGCGGCGCTCAAACTTCCGCCACTGGCGAGCGGAAAGCTTTCCGCCATACTTTTTACAAATTCGATCACCCGCATATCTTCTTTGATCACCAGGCCCTGTTGGCTGTAATTGCCAAACACTACGGTTTCGCCAATATTTATTTTACCGCTATCAGCAGCTTCCAGGCCCTGCAGCATATTAAGGAAGGTAGATTTGCCCACCCCGTTCTTACCCACTACGCCAATACGCTCGCCTTTCTTAAAAGTGTAATCAAAACCTCTGAGGATCGGTTTTTCACCATAGCTTTTGTATACTTTTTTAAGCTCTATCACTTTTCCGCCCAGGCGGTTCATCTTCATCTGCAGCTCGAGCTGGTTGTCTTCCAAACGCTGTTTGGCCCTGGCCTCCACTTTATAGAAATTGTCCTGGCGGCTTTTGCTTTTGGTGGTACGGGCCTTTGGCTGCTTACGCATCCATTCCAGTTCCTTGCGATAGGTGTTACGTGCTTTTTCTATAGATGCCGCTTCGCTTTCCTGGCGGGCCGCTTTCTTTTCTATGAAGTTTTCATAATCGCCTTTGTAAACGTACAGTTCGCTGCCGTCGAGTTCCCATATTTCATTACATACCGAATCGAGAAAATAGCGGTCGTGGGTAACCAGCAGCAGGGTTACGTTTTGCTGATCGAGATAATTTTCGAGCCACTCCACCATTTCAATATCGAGGTGGTTGGTAGGTTCGTCCATGATCAGTAACACGTGTTTGTGCTCGAACCCGATATCGATAAGCGTTTTGGCCAGGGCCACCCGTTTACGCTGACCGCCAGAAAGGGTATTTACCGCCTGGTTCAGGTGATGGATGTTCAGCTTGCCCAGGATCTGTTTTACTTTGGCGTCAAAATCCCAGGCGCCCAGTTCATCCATTTTTACAATGGCTGCTCCCAGTTTTTCGGCATTGCCTTCTTCGCTGATGGCTTCAAATTCCCTGATGGCATTCATTACCGGGTGGTTATGATAGAAGATATTATCGGCAATGGAACCTCTTTCATCGAACATGGGGTCCTGCTCAAACAGGGCTACCGTCACTTCTTTATTGATCCATGAAGTGCCGCTATCGGGCGTTTCCTTTCCGGCAAGTATTCGTAACAGGGTACTTTTGCCACTGCCATTACGGGCTACCAGCGCAACTTTGTCACCCTCTTCAACATGAAAGGAAATATTCTCAAACAATGGTTTTACGCCAAACGACTTCGTGAGCGCTTCTACGGATACATAATGCATGGCGCAAATTTAGCTGTTTATGGTTTACGGTTTATTGTTTATGGTTTGTGGTTTCCTCAATTTAAGATTACCTGCAAATTGCCGGCAGTTACCGGTTAAGCCGAAAGCAATTATTTGTTGAATTTCAATAAAGGGCTTTCAACGTTCCGCTTTTTGGCTTTCAGCCTGTTGCTTTGAACTTTGGCCTTGTCAATTGCGTTCCGGCACGTAACTTACAGCTATCAGGCATGTTCATCATAAACCATATGATCCTTGTGGTGCTATGGCTGCTTTTCGGCTTCTTGCATAGCCTGCTGGCCGCCAATTGGTGGAAGCGCATTATGCAACGCCGGCTGGGCGCAGGTTTTAAATATTATCATTTTGCCTATTCTGTATTTGCTGCGCTAACCCTCATTGGCATACTGGTTTTTCAAATAACCATGGAAAGCCGTTTGTTATACGTTGCGCCTGTTTGGGTAAATTTATTGTTATGCCTGCCGGTGCTGGCGGGGTTGGCCATTATGGTGGTAGTGATCAGGAAATACTTTTTCTCACTCAGCGGCATCAGCGTTTTTTATAAACAACAGGCGCCGGTTGTGCTGGAGCAGGGCGGATTGCACCGCTATGTTCGCCATCCGCTTTATTTTGGCACGCTCTTGTTCATCTGGGCGCTGTTCCTGGTTTTTCCCTATCTGAACAATTTACTCGCCTGCTGTGTAATCACCCTGTACACGGTATTGGGGGCCAGACTGGAAGAAAAAAAGCTGGTTACACAATTTGGCGAACAATATGTTTTATACAAACAACGGGTTCCTATGATATTCCCCGGCAGGTTTATGCCACGGAAATAGCTTAGCTTTTTTCATTACTCATTTCCTTAGCTTTCCCGCCACTTGATATTACAACCGATGCTCGGCTTTTGATCTTCCGGTACCGGTTTGCCTGCCACCAGGTGGTCAAGCGCATTTCGGATATCGGCGCCCGTAACCGGTTTTTCATTACCGGGCCGGGAATCATCGAGTTGTCCGCGATAAGCCAGCGAAAGGTTTCCGTCGAAAATAAAAAAGTCGGGCGTACAGGCGGCCTGGTATGCTTTGGCCACATCCTGTGTAGCATCGTATAAATAGGGGAAGGGATACTTCAATTCTTCTGCAACCAGTTTCATTTGTTCGGGGCCGTCCTGCGGGTAACCGGCCACGTCATTGGAGCTGATGGCAATAAAACTTACGCCTTTGTTTTTATAATCATTGCCCAGTTGTACAAGCTGTGCATTCACATGTTTTACGAACGGACAGTGATTGCAGATAAACATGATGACGGTACCCGTTGTTCCTTTCAGTTTTTGCAGCGAAAGGTTGTTGCCGCTTACCGTATCGTACAAAGTAAAACCGGGTGCTTTTTTGCCCAGTGGTATCATTACAGAAGGTGTGCGTGCCATATGTCAATCGATAATATGTACTGTTGAAATTAGCCCGGCGCTATTTTAACTACAGCCAGGTGGTTAAAAACAGCTACAGGTATTTTAATGAATAAAAGTTGAATAAAGATAACATTACTTCCCGTACCGGTACATCAGCCAGCAAATGGTTGCGGTAATTATCACCACCACTACCCATTTGTATTTGTCCCACACATGACGTTGTTTTTTCGCTACCAGTTCCTGCTCGATGGTCGATTGAGCGGCGGTGTCACCGGCGGCCAGTTGTAGTAACAGTTCTGCTACGGGAATAAAGTATTTTTTGGGTAGGGGGTGGGCTGAGGTCAGCAAGCTTTCAATGATGCTGCGGTTGATGGCTGTTTCGTTCCGTTCGTGCAAAATGCCAATGGCGTTTGGGGTTAACAGTTCGCGAATGTGCAGGCTTACGGCATCGAAGCGAATGTGAAAAATATTCATGGAGGCAACGTATTTTTCAAGAATACGGCATTCCTGTAAAATGTGGGCCGGGGTAAGCGGAGCGCTGGCAAATGGTTTACCGGTGCTGCGTACATACCAGCGCTGGTAGTGGTAGGCTTCGCGTTTTTTGGGATCGCTCAATACCTGGTAGGCTTCATGAATTTCGCGAAAATGGGCCGCCGCCAGGTGACTGCCGCTGTTCTTGTCGGGGTGATATTGTTGTGCCAGCCGCCGGAAAGACCGTTTGATCTCCTGATGGGAAGCGGTGGTGGGAAGTTCCAGTATTTTATAGTAATCTTTTATCTGATTCATTGATCTAAACGGTCTTAAGTGGTAATCGGCAAACCTCTGCGCGGCGTACGTCGGCAACCGGCAATCGATTTTTGGCGCCGCAGTTTGTACAATATTAACGAAGCCCTCGAGTCCTTTCACAGCCTGCCCCGATGGAGTCGGGGTTTCACGTTTGCCGTTTCACGTTTCGCGAGTCCATTAATGATTCACGATTCACGCTCCGCCTTGCTGCAAATTAACTTATGTTAATGATACGCGTCATGGATATGATAATAGTATTTTCTGAAATTTGCTTTAGGGGAAATATGTAGTGATCTATGGTAAATACTGAAGGACGATACGCTTTACCTGGTATGTGCAAAAAAAAGGCTTGCAGGTCGTACATTTTACAACAAAACAGCGGTTTTGTCCGTTTATGCATTGCCTATTTTACGTAAGTTTGCGGCGTTCTATGAAAACACACACATTCCGTTCGAAGCCTGAATTAATAGCTATCCTGGTTATTGCTTTTTTCTGTTTTATGGCTGCCAATTGCCGTATGGATGCTTCAGCAAAAGCGGCTGAAGTAAAAAGCAATACTTCTTCCGATGATAAGACAGAAGGCGACAAATCCGCCACTTCTGCACCAGTCAAAATGCCTGATGTCGATGGCATAAAAGTAGCTGATCCCAAAACGATACTGGGCCGGCCCGAAGTACCGATTCTTTGTTATCACCAGATCCGCGACTGGAAACCTACCGATTCAAAAACTGCCCAGGCTTATATTGTTCCGCCTGCTTCTTTTGCAGAGCAAATGAAAATGCTGGCCGATAGCGGTTACCATACTATTTTACCCGATCAGTTATACGCTTATCTGAACGAAGGAACGCCGTTACCATCAAAACCGGTGATGCTTACTTTCGATGATACCGACCTCGACCAGTATACCGTGGCCAAACCCATCATGGATAAGTATGACTTCAAAGGTGTGTTCTTCGTTATGACGGTTTCAATTGGCCGTCCAAGGTACATGACCAAAGAACAGATCAAAGATCTTAGCGATAAAGGACATACCATTGCTTCACATACCTGGGACCACCACAATGTTAAGAAGTACCAGGGCAATGACTGGGCTACTCAAATTGAAAAACCCACGAAGCAACTGGAAGCGATTACCGGTAAGCCTGTAAAATACTTTGCTTATCCATTTGGTTTGTGGAACCCGCAGGCGATCCCGGAGTTGAAAAAGAGAGGTATGATCGCCGCATTCCAGTTGTATGCGCCACGCGATGAGAAGGACCCATTGTTCACTATTCGCCGTATCATTGTTCCGGCCATGAAACCCGCAGCATTGTATAAATCGATGCGGCAGGGATTTGGTTATTATTAGTTACCGGTTACCGGGTTAAGCGACTTTTGTATTTTAAGTTTATTTGTTGTAATTTCTATAAGCTAAAGGCATGAAGATTTACTCTTTGTGCCTTTTGTTTTTCATTGGCAAATCAGCACATTATCAAATTAGCACATTGACTTTAGTTGCACAAGCGTTTTGTTAAACCATATATTTAGTTCTTCCTTCACATAAAGTATTATTAAAAGGTGTAAGTGGCTGTTCAATGGCATAATAATCGATCTACCATATAAGAAGGAAACCGGCCGCAGGTAAGTTTTCTTCACGATTGTGTATGCTTAAACACACCTAAATGAAACGAGTCACAACCATCAGCACTTCAATAATACTATTGTTATTATTGTTTGGCGGCGCCCGGAACAGGGCTGCTGCACAGGTATCGGTGCAGGTTTCATACCAGACGTTCTACAACGAGCTGGAGCCATATGGAAACTGGATCGATTATCCTGAATACGGATACGTCTGGCGCCCTGATCTGGGAGCAGGGTTCCGGCCTTACAGCACCAATGGTCATTGGGTTTTTACCAATGATTACGGGTGGATGTGGGTTTCGAATTACGATTGGGGCTGGGCGCCGTTCCACTATGGCCGCTGGTTCTATGACGAGTATTACGGCTGGCTTTGGATGCCGGGATATGAATGGTCGCCCGCATGGGTTTGCTGGCGAACCGGAGGTAACTATTACGGCTGGGCGCCGCTGGGGCCGCAATTCAGTATTAGCGTCAACCTTTCTTTTGGTCGCTATAACCCGCCTTCCAACTACTGGTGTTTTGTTGACAGGCGATACATTGCTTCGCCACGTATATACGACTATTGTGTAGGGGTGCAACGGAATACAACCATCATCAACAACACCACCATCATCAACAATTACCATCGCGAGCGCAACGTTTTTGTAACCGGTGGACCGGGCCGGCGCGAAGCGGAGCGGTACAGCCGGTCGCCTATCAGGTCTGCTTCTGTTCGCGATGCCGGCAGGCCGGGCAGAACCGGTTTCCGTAATAATGAAGTGGCGGTATACCGGCCACGGGTAAACCGCGATAATAACCGGTATGCGCCAGGCAGGGTAGAACGGTTTAACCGCGATCAACGTAATAACCTGGCCGATAACAGGCCCGGAGGTGAGAATGGCAACCGGCGTTTCAATAACAATATGGAAAGAAGGGGTGATAATGGCCGCGGTTTTCAGGATCGCCGCCAGCAACAGGAGCGAATGATGCGTGAACGGAATAACGATGCTAATAACCGTCGCCAGTTTAACGACCGCCGCCAGCAACAGGAACAAATGATGCGTGGAAGGAATAACGAGGCTGATAACCGGCGGCAGTTTGAAGAACGGCGTCAGCAACAGGAGCGGGTAATGCGTGAGCGAAATAACGAGGCCAATAACCGTCGCCAGTTTAACGACCGCCGCCAGCAACAGGAGCGAATGATGCGTGAACGGAATAACGAGGCCAATAACCGGCGGCAGTTTGAAGAACGCCGCCAGCAGCAGGAACGGATGATGCGTGAGCGAAATAACGAAGCCAATAATCGCCGCCAGTTTGAAGTACGCCGCCAGCAGCAGGAACGGGTAATGCGTGAACGGCAACAGCGGCCACAATTTGAACGGCGTGGAGGCCAGGATCAGGAAAGCCAACCCCGGGATATCGGGGCCGGCCGTGGCGGATTTGGCGGATTCAGGGGGCGGCAACCACAACAACCTCAGCCTCAGGCCCAACAGTCGCCCCAGCAGGGTGGCGATAGGGGAGAAAAGGGCCAGGGCAGGGGCGGCTGGCGCCGGAATGGATAATAAAATGCAACTTTTTCAGTTTCAAAAAGGGCCGAAAGGCTCTTTTTGCATTACCGTAAGGCATTATAAAAAGTGTGTGCAACGTACCTGATTGAGAATTTGTCATAAAGGCCGGAAAATCATCGTATCCGGCTAAACTAATTGGTAAATTTGTAGTCTGAGTGCGGGATGTACAGCGATTTGCAATTCCAATAGTATCAACTACGACAATCATATTTGTAAACAAAAAAATGAAAACTGTGCAAGTAAGAAAAAATGCTTTTTTGGTTTTGGGAGCACTGTCTTTTTTAACCGTTTTGTTAAGTGGCTGTTTGAAAGAGGCGCAAAATTCCACAGTCACTCCTAAAACGTACATTTCTCTTTTGCATCTGGCTCCGAGAGCACCATCGGTGGAAGTTTATTTTGATAATACCAAGGCTTCATCGGCTATCAGTTATGGCATGGTATCACCCAGCTATTCAGCCCTCGAGCCCGGTACGTTTGGCATCTCCTTTAAAAAGGCATCTTCCGATAGTGTGGTAGCCAGCCTTTCATCGGCGTTTTATGATTCATTAAGTTATTATACGCTCGTATTGTACAATACCGATCCAACCCATGTTGGTGCATTACGTATCAAGGATGATTACAGAAGTTTAACATCCGATAAATCGTTTTACCGTTTTTTTCATCTGAGCCCCGATGTAGGCGCGGTAGATCTGTATTTCGATAACAACCTTATTGATCCCAGCCGTCAGTATGCCGACAATGCAGCGGGCAGCTTTTACAATGAATTCAATTCAATAACACCCAACACGCACAGTGTGGTTGTTAAGAAAGCCAATTCCGATTCTGTAGTTGCCTCTTTGTCTTCTGTAACACTGAGCGCCGGTAATGCATTTACATTGTATTTAAAAGGAGTTTCCGGTGGAACGGGTAGCAACGCAGTATTGCTCGATTATCTGCAGGCTGCCGATTAAGCGATTGTACAAACAACGTTGTTCAACTTTATAATATGCGTCCTGACGGTGTCGCCGGGACGCATTTTTTTTTGTGGTTAACACATGGGTTTTATTTGGATAGCATTCAAAAAAGATTTAATTTTTAGATAACTTTTTAAACACCCTTTTTACAGCCGGATTTTTGAATTTTGTAATCGAAATGTCAAGTCTCACCCCAATTTACTTTCCGGTACTGTACCCAATGAACTTTTTGGTTTTTATGATGTTTGGTTCGTAGCAGGTTTACATAGTGCAGGTTTGCATTTACCTATTGAAATTGGGCCACCATCTGATAACTATAAAAAGTTGGAACGTATGAAAAAATCACAGGCAGCCATATTTTCTCCTTCAATGGAGTTGCCGGTTATTACCAGGAAGCTTACCCGCCGAAGCAAAAGAAGAAAGCTTAACACGGCTATCGATCCCCAACAAAACGTTGTTCCGCCACCAGGGGAGGAACTGATCGAAAAACTGAACCGCATCGGGCAGGAATACCCGTTTTGTGTGTGTTTTAAGGCCAAATTACACGACCTATTATAATTTTATCTATATACGATTTAGTTAATAATGGGTGTAAGTATTTTTCCCTATTGGCCCTTTTTTTCCTGAAATTGCGATGAGATTTTTTGTTAAAAGCTGGTGTACTAATATTTTTTGATCTATCTTTGAGCAGATAGTAATTCTCAAAACACCTTTCTTTCCTTTTTCCCGTTTGCCATTGAATTAACGACAACGATCTGATTCTTTTTCTTGCCTATATGAACGAGCCCAATCTGATTTTTAAGTAGCGTTCGTATCCATTGGAAAGCCTGTTTAATTACATCTATTTCATTACTTGTAAATTTTGGCGCATGAAAAAGAAAACTTTCACATTGGTAAATGCTACCAGCAGTACTACTACCCACACCTTCGAGAACACCACTACAGCAGAAAGGCTTTTGCTTGATAACGCAATGCCTGTTCCTCCCAGTGAAGAAACAGTAGCCCGTTTAAATGCTATTGCACGTGAATATCCTTTCTGTGCATACATGAAGCAGAATAATAACCTGTTTTTACTGTAGTTCGGGTGCTTTACAATCCTTTATAAATATGCCCCAGGTATCCTGCCAGCTCCATGAGCCAGGCGATGCCGAGGTGTACTATTAGTCCTCCCCAGATACTACGCGTATTATAGACTACAGCGCCAAGAATAATACCACCGAAAAAGGAGGTTATGCATTCGAAAAGGGGCTTTCCAAAATGTATGGAACAGTAGAAGGCCGCAACCGGTAAGATGGCATGTTTTCCGGCAAAGCGGGCAAACGCAAGCACCAAAAATCCACGAAAGAAAAGTTCTATCGTCACGAAATCAATCCCATAGGAGAGCTCATAGAGTAATTTCCAGGGAAAAGCATGTTGTACGTACTGATCGATAAAATCGATACGCTGCACTCTGGGATACTTGCGCAGAAAATCGTTCCGCGTGGCGGCAAATGCTATCAGGGGAACCATAACCGCGAGCAAAAGCAAATATGGCCTGATATTAAAGCCTTTGGTTTGTAAACCGGCCAGTGGTTTTTCAAACCGGCCCCATTGCCAGGTGGCGATCACCAGCGAGGCGGTCACCACCAGCTTTAAAGGCCAGTCGATCACCCGGTACCAGTACCGGTTCCAGGGAGCAGGAATGTGCTGGGTGATATAGCCCGATGCTTCTTCGAAAGTGATCTTGATGGCGAAAATGGCCGGCGCAACCAGCAACAGTACAAAAAAGAACCGGTTGTTGGGAATAGTATCGGCGGCAACCAGGAATTGCAGTAGCCAGGCCATGGAAAAAACAAAACCGAACAGCACAAAGAACCCCAGTATTCGTAGGGGCCATGATTGTATGGATATGATGGCGGCGTTTATGCCAAGGGTATAATTACAGAATATGGCTATGGCTACGAGCAGGGTAGTGAGCAGGAAGACGGTGCGGTTGATACTTTGAAGGTAGTTGCGCAGATAACCGAGGATCTCATTCATAGATATCCTAAAGTACAATGAAATCGGCAATCGGCAATCGTGAAACCCCGACTTCATCGGGGCAGGCTGTGAAATGCCGCATTATTTGTTCTGCCAGCCTGTTGGCCGGAACTAAGAACTATGAACTGAGAACTATGAACTAAGAATGATTTATGCGAAAATAATAACGCCAGTCCTGGCAATGACCGGGACTGGCGTTTATAATTTAGTTGATGGATTCCTTTTCTGCGTTATGCGTTCGGCGTTATGCTTGCTTTCATTTTACCCATCAGGTCGGTGGCGATCATTTTTTGTGCAAGATGGATCATATTGCTGAAGGCTTTGGCGTGGGAAATACCATGACCGATAATAACCGGTTTGGCAACGCCCAGTACCGGGGTTCCGCCATACAGTTCAAAATTAAAACGATCGAGGTACTCGTGTTTTAATTCTTTCCGGTGGGTGATCTCATACAATGACTCGGCCATTTTAAGGATCACATTCCCGGTAAACCCGTCGCACACCATTACATCGGCTTTATCGAGTAAGATATCGCGGCCTTCCACATTGCCCACAAAGTTGATCTGGCTGTTTTCTTTCAGCAGGGGGTAGGTGCTTTGAGCAAGCAGGTTACCCTTGCCTTCTTCTTCCCCAATATTCAATAAGGCAACGCGCGGGTTATCAATACCCAGGATATGCTTTGCATACAGGGAACCCAACAGGGCAAACTGGTTCAGGTGCTCGGGTTTGCAGTCGGCGTTGAGGCCAACATCGAGCAATAAACCGGTGTTACCGTTGTCTTTAGGAATAATGGTAGAAATGGTAGGCCGTTGAACGCCTTCGATGGGTTTAATACTATACATGGCGCCCACAAGCATGGCTCCGGTATTGCCGGCGCTTATAAATGCGCCCGCTTTTCCTGTAGCCAGCAGGTGAAAGCCCACAGCAATAGATGATTGCTGCTTTTCTTTCAATGCTTTGGTAGGAGATTCGTTATAATCTATTACCTGGGGGGCGTGAAAAACACGAACCTTTTCGGCCGGTATCTGATGTTGCTGCAGTAATGGATTTATCTGCGCTTCATCGCCCACTAAAAACAACAGAGCCGGATCTACAGCTTCTGTCAGGTAATCGCGGACGCCCTTTACTGCTTCCAGTGGTGCAAAGTCTCCGCCCATCATGTCTAAACAGATAGTCATTTCCGGCAACGAGGCTTATTTTATTATAATAATAAAGGAAATAAAAAAAAGGGGCTTAATATAATTAAGCCTTTTCTGATACTACTTTTCCTTTATAGTATAATTTACCTTCACTCACGTGAGCGCGGTGGCGTACGTGCGTTTCACCAGTTGTGCTGTCTTTGCTTAAAGTTACTTTCTCAGCCTTATAGTGGGTTCTTCTTTTAGCACCCCGTTGTTGGGAATGTCTCCGTTTTGGATTAGGCATACACTCAAATTTATAACGTCAAATAAAATAATCAGTTGTCTTCCAGGTCTTTAAACTTCTCCAATCCTTTCCATAAAGGATTCACGGATGGTTTCTGCTCCTCGAGTTTTTTTAGCATCTCCAACACTTCTTTATTACAGTGCGGACCGCCCATTTCATCATCTGCACACATCCGTTGCATTGGAATGCTCAGGTTGATGAATTCATATATCCAGTCGGCAGTGTGCAAATGGCTTTCGCCTTTTGAAATGTAATAAACATCAGGATCTTCTTCCTGTTCGTTCATTACATCCGGTTCGTCAACCATTTTAACCACGAGGTTGAACTCATCCCACAATTCCAGTGGCAAATTATTGCCGCAACGATCGCAGGTTACTTCGAGTTTACCACCCACTTCAAACTTCAGCAGCATAAAGCCGTTTTGCTTATCCAGCGTCAGTTTTACATGTGCAGTGCAGTTCCGGAAGTCCTGCTCCTGGTATTCTACAAAGAACTTATCGTCGATGGTATATTCAAACTCATGAGTGCCCGGTTTCAATCCTACAAAAGCTATATCGTAATTCCGTCGGCTGTTCATGAACTACCCTTTTAAAGAGTTTGCAAAGGTAGGGATTCTCAGGCAAACAGGTAATGTTAAATACAAAAAAATGGCAAAAAATGCCGTTATGTTACCCAAATGCCGCCCGCGAGCCCCGTATTTTGATGTAAAATTAATATAAATGAGTGAGTTTCAGGTTGCCGGTTCTTAGTTCATAGTTCACAGTTCATAGTTCACAGTTCATAGTTCATAGTTCACAGTTCTCAGTTCACAGTTCATAGTTCTTAGTTCTCAGTTCTTAGTTTTTGGTTTTCAGCTCTTTGTTCCGGGTTGGCGCAACCACCTTTGTGTAGGTAGATTTCAGGATCACCGGCTGGTGACTTTCAACCGGTTTGGTTTTCAACTCGTTGCCTCGTTGCCAGGTTGCTTCGTTGCAATGCAGCCCTGATGCCGCATTTCCTTTTTTGCCCCGTACCAGAAACATGACCAGCTGCAGGGCGGTACTATATATAATATATACGTCGAGCTGCATGCCGGCATGCTGTACATACCAGGCATCCCATTCAAATCTTTTCAGAATGCATTCCCGGCTAACGACTTTCCCATGAAAGCCTTTTACCTGGGCCAAACCGGTTATGCCGGGTTTTACCAGGTTGCGGAGTTTGTAACCGGCGATAACTTCAGCAAAATCATTACAATCGGAATGCATATGGGGGCGGGGACCAACAACACTCATGTGCCCCAGCAGCACATTAAAAAACTGGGGCAGTTCATCGAGGTTCGACTGCCTGAGGAACCACCCCAGTGGTGTTACTGAATCCTCTTCTATCGCTGTGTACTTAGTATGCGCTGCCGGGTTATGAGCCAGCGTACGTAATTTATAGCAGGTAAACGATCGGCCTCCACGACCGGTACGTTTTTGTAAAAAGAAAACCGGGCCTTTTGAAGTGAGCTTTATCAATAAAGCCAGCACCGGTAATAACCAGCTTAACAGGGTTATTATGACAGCCGTTGCAAACAATATATCTACTATTCGTTTGCAAACGAAATAGCCCCTTTTGTTATCAACATATTTTCGTAAGACGGTCCTTTTTAATAAAGGCAACCTTTTTTCAGGAATCATAGTATTCTTAATACAAGTATACGGCCAATCATTTTATACAGTTGCCTTTAATCAACAATACTTACTGCATGCCAGTATATCCTGAACAAAGTATCATTAAAGTATTAGCGTATTTTGATATTTTTAATTACCCGCTTACACAGGAGGAGATATATAATTTTCTCGATAAGCCCTTGGAAATGGAGGTGGTAATGGCAACGCTATTTCAGTTGGTAGAAGACAAACGCATTTTCCTTTTGGGACGTTTTTTTTCATTACAGGCCGATACTGCATTATGTACCAGAAGGATCATTGGCAATCATAAGGCCGAAACAATGTTGAAAACGGCATACAGGGTGGGCGGCTTTTTGTACCAGTTTCCCTTTGTAAGGGGAGTTGGCATTTCCGGCTCGTTATCGAAGAACTTTGCCGGTCACGATACCGATATCGATTTCTTTATTATTACCCGCGCCAACCGGTTATGGATTGCGCGAACACTGATGCATTTGTTCAAGAAGCTCACATTTATTACCGGCCATCAGCATTTGTATTGTATGAACTATTATATCGATGAAGAGGCCATGCTGATAAGGGAGCAGAATATTTTTACCGCTACCGAGCTTGTCACCTTGTTGCCGGTTTGTGGCAATGGTACTATGAGCCGTTTTTATGGACAAAATAACTGGACGACCCATTTTTTCCCCAATCAACAACCGGGCCGGCAATCGATGTTGTTGAGCCGCCCGGGTTTTGTAAAAAGGTCGGCGGAGTGGCTGCTCAATAACCGGCTGGGCAATGCCCTCGATGAGCTGTTGATGCGTATTACCGCACGCCGGTGGAAAAAGAAAGAACAGTTATGCCGCACCAATGATCATGGGGTTAGAATGGGTTTGTGTACCGGCAAACATTTTGCGAAACCAAATCCTGCGTTTTTTCAAAGGAGCGTGCTCGGGTCGCTGGAGAAAAAGCTGGCGGAACAGATGAATATTGAATATAGAATGTCGAATGTCGAAGGAAGAGTGAAATGAAGAATGAGAAAGGAAAATGAAAAAGTAAAAGCGGCATAGCGATCAATAACTTTAAGCTCCATTTCATTAGCACATTAGCACATTAGCTAATTTTTCTCCGTTCTTCCACCCACATATGACCCTTTGCCAGTGTTGAACGCAGTTTTAACATCGGCAGTCTGAATAAATTGGCAACAGGTTTCTTAAGTGCCTTGTGAAAGTTCACTTCATAGTTGATCATCTGGATGGCGTAATCATAATACTTCCGGTTGTAGGTTCTTGTAAAGTCGATATCGCGGTCGGTACTGTTTTCCCAGGGCAGGCTGGTAACAAACCGGTCTTCTACTTCGGCATACAAAGGCGTGCCTTTAATAGGATAGGCCACTGTTATCGTGAACAGGTCGGGATCGGCATTCTTTAAATGCTGAACGGTGGCATAAATATCTTCTTTGGTTTCACCGGGATAACCTACCATTATGAATGTACCCGCCTGCAATCCGTGTTTGCGCGCCAGTTGAATCATTTGCTGTACCTGCTCTACTTCCACGCGGCGGTCCATAAGATCGATGATCTTTTGTGAACCGCTTTCTGCACCTATCCATACCCGGAAACAGCCGCTTTTTTTCAGATCAATGATCACTTTTTCATTCATTCTGTCGGCCCGCGTAATACACTCATATGGCATTACCAGGTTGCGCTGCGTCATTTCCTCTGCAAATTTCTCAAGCCATTGATGGCTTACGGTAAATACATCATCAACGAACCAGAGGCTGTCTACCGCATAGTTTGCTTTTATATGCGCTATTTCATCGGCCACCTTACCCGCACTTCTCCGGCGATAGCTTTGTCCGTATACCGCCCGGCTGCACCACTTGCAACTGTACGGGCAACCCCGCATGGTGCTTACCGAAATGGTACTGGTGCCATGCCGGCCTTTCCATGCATCGAAATACAACGACAGGTTCACTTTATGCCGGTTGGGAAATGGCAGGGCATCGAGGCTTTTAAGTTTGGTGCGTTCTTTATTCTGGAGTAAACCTTTTTCTTCATGCAGGTACGATACGCCTTCAATGTCGTTTATACTTCCGGTATAGGTGCCTTCGATGTATTGCACCAGTTCCAGCATGGTTTGCTCGCCTTCACCCGATACAATATAATCGGCCCCGTGTTCAAGAAATTTGATGGCGTGGTTCCTTACTTCCGGTCCGCCCAAAATGATCTTTGTATGTTGCAGGGTTTCGTTTCCCTTAACAAAACGAATAATGCGCAGCACATTCAGTTTTGTCATCAGGTTGGTATAAATGCCTATCACCTGTGGCCGTTGTTGCAGCAGGCGGGCGCATAACAGATCGAAAGATGAAAAAGTGCTGTCGAACACTTCGTTGTCGTACCCATGCTGTTCGAGCCAGGCAGAGATATACAGGATGCCCAATGGTACATAGGGCCGCATGATGGCTTGTTCCTTTTCGTCCTCTGCCAGAAAATATCCATGTGTCAACAGGATTGTCATTGTGCTTCTTTTTTAAATAACAGGAATGCATGATCGGCCAGGCTGGTGGCAAAGGACGCATTGGCGGTCCTTTCTTCCCATTTTACCAGGGTTTGAAAAAAGCGGCGGTGTTGTTGCATATAACCTTCCATCCACGATGGTGGTATGCATAACCCCACCGGTTTCTTTTGTATCAGTTGCAGCGGCTTCATCAACTGTGCAAACGTTTTTATGGAATAATAGTGAACCGGTTGCTGCACCTGGGCGGTCAAAGGCACCATCACTTCTTTGTTGGTCCATCTTCTGAATGCCTGCCGGGGTTGCGCTTTCAGCAGGTAATACATCGTTTCCCATAAACAGTATTTTCCAAATAGCACTACGGCGAAATAGCCGCCGGGTTGTAGCAACTGGTAAAACTGTTTCGACAAACCGGTGATGGCTGCGGGGGAAACGCAGTTGAGCCCGGCGAAGTTGGAAACAATGCGGTCAAATTGCCTGCCCTGAAATGTAGTGTATAATTCATCAAATGCGCAGGTTTGAAACAGGGGCTGATGGGGCGCCGGCGTAAGGGCTGCTTTTCGTTGCGCTTTTTCTATCATGGCCGGCGATGCATCGGTAGCGGTAACGGAATGCCCTTTCTGCGCCATCCAGCAGGCATCGGTACCGGTACCGCAATTGATCTCGAGCAACTGCATGGCATTGCCGGCAAGCAGGGGCCGTAACCATTTATAGGTGGTGCGCCGTTGCGCGCCGCCGGTAATGCTTTCGGTAAACCCGGCATCGTATGTACGTGCCAGCACGTCGAAGGTGGTTACTTTACTCATGCGCGTACCGGTTTAACTGCAGCCATTCAACCAGCAGCGATGGCAGATGCCAGCAGGCGGAGGCTATTTTTCTGTAATCGTGTATAGTGGCGGTCAGCGGGTTCCTGATGGCATTGCGAAACGCCGCCCAACCCTGTTGTTTACGGAATACGAGATGCACATAGCGATGTAATTTTTTATAGTATCCGGGCGGGTAAGTATTCCTGAACATCAGCAACAGTTCATCCGAATCGGTCCAGTTGGCTTTTACTTTCAATTCAGCTTTTACCCGTTCATAAAATACGGTTCCCGGTAACGGATAGGAAACGGAGATGCCCATTTCATATGGCAACAGGTCTTTGATCATGCGGATGGTTTTCGCAATGTCTTCCTTTGTTTCGCCGGGATAACCAAACTGTATAAAAAAGGAAGGATGGATGCCGTGTGTTTTCAGCAGGGTAGTGGCCTGGTATATTTGTTTAACTGTGGTGCCTTTGTCCATGGCGTCGAGCACTTTTTGCGAACCGCTTTCTGCACCCATCCAAATGTTATGGCAGCCGGCGCGCGCCAGGTCTTTGATGGTGTTCTCCTGTAACAACAGGTCGGCCCGCGCCTGGATCCTGAACCTGAACTGTAATTGTTCTTTCTCTACAATATTGGCAAACGCGTTTACCCAACCGGGTTTTAAACCGAAGATGTCGTCGCAGAACCAGATATGATCAAACTGGAATTTTTCCTTTAAGAGTTTTAATTCTTCCACTACTTTCTCCGGTGAGCGGGCATTGTAGCGGTTGCCATAGATAGGTTTTGCACACCAGTTACATTTGAACGGGCATCCTCTTGTGGTTGCCACGTTCAGCGAAAAGTAGCCACTGCTTTTTAGCCACATAGAACGGTAAGGTGTAAGATCAACCAGGTCCCAGGCGGGCAATGGCAATGCGTCGAGGTCTTTCATCACCGTGCGGCGGGGGGCGGTAACTGCCTGGTTGTTGTGCATGAATGCCAGACCGCTAATATGTTCAAAAGCTGTTTCTTTATTATCGATGGCCTTAACCAGTTCAAGCAACGTCAATTCGGCTTCGCCGATGATAACAAAGTCGGCCCCTTTGGTAAGATATTCTTCAAAATGATCGGTGCTGTCTGAACTGGATATTATAACCGTGCAGCCTTTTTCTTTGGCAAGTTTCATCATGGCAAAGGCAGCCTCGCGCATATTGGTCAAACACATTTTGGTGAGGTAGTTGAAGCCATCGTCGTACAGCACAAAAAAGCGCGGTGTTTGTTCGTTCAAGGTGTTTTGGATATCGTGTGCATTGTGAGCGAACATGGTATCGAACAGGGAAACGGAATAACCGTGTTCCCGCATAAGGGCGGCAGCATATAATGTGGCCAGCGGAGGGTAAGGTTGCCCGGTAGCCCATTGTTTGGGATCAAATCTTAAGAAATAGGAATGTGAAAATAATATATTGTTGCTCATGATTGTTCGTTCTCTTAGAAAGTTTGTTAGTTGTTCAGTTATTGAGTTGTTCAGTTGTTCAGTTATTCAGGTAAAGCCCGTTACTATTCGTAAAACCTATTAACTAACGAACTGAATAACTTACAAACTCATAAACCTGCCCTGGGATTCAAGTTCAAATAACAAACACACTTCACACAGGTACTATTGGTATTCATATCGAGGTGCTTTCTGAAAGCGATGGCGGTGCGGCTGTTTACGATGGTATCCAGTTTTTGTTCACGAATATTCCCGATAGGTTCGTGGAAAAAACAGGGCCGTACCGTTCCATCTGCCTCAATTACCGTAGATACCCAGGGCGCATTGCATTGCTTATATGGAAAAGGATTTTTGCCATAAAACGCCGCATAGTACGCATAGATCTTTTGCAGTTTATCGGCCGGTTCGGCAATGAACCGCTGGGCAATTGCCGTTTTGTGATATTTTATCAGTTCCTGTACGGCCGATTGAAAAACCGGCAATTCTTCTTCATGCACCAGTACTTCCTGTTGCCGGTCGCTGGTCCAAACGGTGGCACGGTTGAAGGCCTGACTGCTTACATCGGCCGGCAAAAAACTGATCTGGTCGAGCCCCATTTCCATGGCGCTGTTCACGATGGGGATCCAGTGACGAAAGTTGAGGCGGTGAATCACGGTGCGGGCCGTGATGCGATAAGCCGGGTTCTGCGATTTAATGTGTTCTACCCCTCGTCTTAATTTTTGAAAAGCACCCGGGGTCTGTCTTATCTGGTCGTGCAGGGCCTCATCGCCGTCGAGGCTCACAATGATGTCGTTCACCCATTGCAGCAATTGACCGGCTTTTTTCTCCAGCGCAATACCGGTCGATAACAAGGTGACCGAAATGCTTTCCTGTTTTAGTATTTCACAGAAACGGAAAAAGTGGGCGTTCAGTAATGCTTCGCCGCCCGACATCACTACCACCCGCGTACCGAATTTTCTAAAGGCGTTCAATAAACCGGTAAGATCATTTTCAGTGAGTTGCTTCAGGTTTTTGTTATCCTTCCAGATATCGCACATTACGCAACGGCAGTTACAGGCGCTATGCGGCATCAGGATCACCACCGGCAGTGCCGTTATGATATCGGTTTGTAACGTGCGATAGCGTTGGTAGGTATGATATAGTTTGTTGATCATTTTAATTAATAATACAGCCTTAAGCCGAAGGCTGAAGGCCTAAAGCCAAAAGCAAATACAACTAAAAGCTCAAAGCTGTACATAAAAGAACTATGAACTAAAAACTATGAACTAAGAACTGTGAACTGTCTCAACCCTAAATATATAATTCACCTCCACCCAATAGCCCTTCTCGTATACACAATTCAACCTGAACCCCCTCTCCGCCGCCATCGCCTTTATCATTGGCAGATCGCACCCATCGCACAGCACCATCAGCACCATCGATTGCGGGTGCATATACGATGGCAGACTGCTGAACAATTGTTGAAAATATTCGCCCTGTTCCCCGCAATACCAGGCATATCCGGCCGGTGTTTTCGGTTGTTTTTTATAGTAAGGCGGATTGATGGCAATGATGTCGAATGACTGCTGCGCGATATGCGTGAACAGATCTGAGTTTATTATGGTAATGGATATCCGGTTACGCTGGCTGTTCATTTTCAGTGAGTGAATGGCCTCCGCATTAATATCGCTTGCCGTTACCCGCGCACCTTCCCGCGCTGCATATAGGGCTATCAGTCCACTCCCGGCGCCCAGTTCTAAAAATGACCTGTTCTTTAGCGGCAATGCGGCGATATACTTCAGCAACAAGCGCGTACTAAAGAAAAAGCCCGGATGAAAAACCGCAGGCGGTATTACCAACCGGATGCCTTTGCAGGTATACATGCGGGTGGCCGACAGGTATTTTACCAGCAGCGGTTTGTATAACCGGGTGGCTATATTTTTTATGACCTGCCGCATCAGAATCCCTCTATTTCGGGTTGCCGGTATTTCCATAATAATTGCAATACTTTTAACTCATAAGGCTTCCAGTACAAACCGGTTTTGTAACGAACGGCCGACAGGCTGCGCATGATGCTGCGTTTGAAACCGGTAAGCCTGATGTCGGAAACGGTAGGGTAGTAACTGTTCAATACGGTTTCAAAATCCCTGATCTTGTCAACCATTTCAGCCGTTAACCACGGCGTTAGCGGGTTCCTGCGTAAATCGAAATTCTCCCAGTGCGGACTGATCCAGTCTTCCAGTTGTTCGGGAAAATGAAAACCGCTTTCAAGCACTTTCTTATACAGGTCAGATCCTTCGGTTGGCACGGGGCTGTATAAATAAATAATGATCTCGGTTTTGGGGTTTATCTCTTTTATTTCCCTGATGAACGCAATGTCCTGGTCAATTTGTTTCATTACCTGATCGGGCGAATCGGTTCCGCCGGCAGGTGGAATGCCTAACACAAAAGAGTATTCGGGAATGATGTCGAACTTAGCCATACGGGCGGCAAAGGCCCTTATCTGTGCACTGCTTTGCGTACCACCTTTATCCATCCGTTTAAGAACCTCATCATTACCTGTTTCGGCGCCATAGAAGATCATCTTGCATCCGGAAGCCCGCATCAGTTCAAGCGAATGATCTGAGTATTTATCGATGGTATCAATTCTTCCTTCGCCCCACCAGACCATGTTCTCGGGTTGAATAAGTTTTGAGAATTCAACCGTTCTTTTTTCCGATACAAAAAAGTTGTTGTCGTGAAACTCGATGGCATTACCACCGTGTTTTTCTTTCAGGTATTTGATGTCTTCATAGATCAGCTGCGCACTTTTTCCCCGCCAGCGGGCATTGTAGATAGGCACTACCGCGCAAAACGAACATTTGAAGGGGCAGCCCATGCTGCTGTGATAAGCGATGGTGCGGGTGCCGAGATAGGTTTTGCCAAGGTAACGGCGAAGCGGATAAAATGTATTGAGTGTTTCATATGGCAAACGGGGCAGTGCATCCTGGTCGTACAACTCGTCTTTACCGGTTTTTACAATGCCCTGTTCACCTTTGTAAATCAGGTTGGGAATAGTAGTGATTGGCTCGCCATTGTTCAGCGCATGTATCAAAGCAGGGAAACATTTTTCACCCGGACCATTTACAATAACATCAACAAAGCCCGAGTTCAGCACCACCTTTGGCTGGTTCGATGGAAAATAACCACCCCAGATGATTTTGACAGCCGGGTATAAAGTGCGGATCTGTTTTGAGATGGGAATGGCCTGCCGCAGTTGCGGCCCCGGCATACAGGTGCAACCAAAAAAATCAAACCCGCCGGTGGCCAGGTAGCTGTTTATTTTTTGCCAGGGGTCGGTTTCCAGGTTTCCATCAACGATGGCATATCCATACAAGCCTTCAATAGCTGCGGCTATGGAAAGGATAGAATTGGGGATCCTGGGCTTTGTGTTAGCGCTGCGTGGATTGAATAGTAATACTTTGTTCATG
Organism: Niastella populi; assembly: GCF_002078015.1. Lineage (GTDB taxonomy): Bacteria > Bacteroidota > Bacteroidia > Chitinophagales > Chitinophagaceae > Niastella > Niastella populi. Next base: position 157,117 of record NZ_LWBP01000112.1, read on the forward strand.
TGTGAACGTCAATGGTGAATGGTCAATGGTGAATAAGAGACCACGAATGTTTTGGTCTCCCGGAACCTTCAGCCGGTTGAAAATCCTTTACGGAGGCCAGATCATTGAAACCCATACGTATAATTATGAGGTTGAGTTGCTTTGCAGCCTTTTTTACTCATAGAACCGGTTTTGCGGCACTCTCATCGTTTTGATTGAACCCCGGAACCCAGCGTTTTCAATAGATACAAGTAACAAAAGGGTTGTAACAGGTTGTGTTTTAGCGACCGCCAATAATGCTGCCGGGCGGCGGGCAGGTTGCGTTGTTGTTTAAATGCGTGACCGATATTCAGGTAAGCATGGCTTTTTGCCTTTTGCAGGTGTTTTTTCGAAACCATGTTATGCGCATACAGGTATTCAAAAGTTTGAACGAACCCTTCATAGTTTTCAATCGAAACCAAGGTGCTCCTGTTGGTATCGTGCATGCGGCGCCATAAAAGCGATTCGTAAATGATGCCGGCATCGAAATGATAAGCAAGCCGCATATTAAAATGATAGTCGGAGCAGAAAAACATGTCTTCATTGAACCAGCCTGTTTTTTCAATGCAGGAACGACGCATTACAAGGGTAGGGTTGTACATAACGAACCTGTTCTCCTTTAACCGGTTGAAGATACTGGCAAACTCTATACCCCGCCGGTTGGTGTACGTGCGGGGCGACAGCATCACCCCCGATCTATAGGAAAAAGCATCGGTGATAGAGAAACCGATGTGGGCATGTTTGTGCAGCAACTGCACCTGTTTTTCGAGTTTGTTTTCCGTCCAGGTATCGTCAGAATCTATGAATGCGATCAGTTCGCCTTTTGAGAGGCGGATGGCGGCGTTCTTTAAAATAGCGGTGCGTCCGGTATGCGGCATTTTGTAATACCTGATGCGGGGATCGGGCAGGGCTTGCACCAGTTCTTCGGTATTGTCGGTAGAACCGTCGTCGGCAATGATAAGTTCGAGGTCGGAATGGGTTTGACCAAGCACACTGTAAATGCTTTCCATCACCAGGTGCGCCCGGTTGTATGTTGTGAGGATGACACTGACCATGATTGTTGTTACGGGCTTTCGGGGAATAAAGTTGCTTTTTAGTTCACAGTTCACAGTTCACAGTTCATAGTTCATAGTTCATAGTTCTCAGTTCACAGTTCATAGTTCATAGTTGCCGGGATTGCCAGACAACCATATGCTTACTGCAACCGTATTCCATGGCATGCGGCCTAATTACCCAATTATTTTCCTGTTGGTTTTACTTGCCTGGTTTGTATATAAAGCCGCCGGTGCGCCCTTGTCCGATTATGCCGGTTATTATTTTGGCAGCAGGGCCCTGCTGCAGGGAAATTTTCAGCAGGTATATGATACGTATTCGCTGAACGCATTGATTGCACAACAGGGATATGCCGGTGTATTTGTATCTTATACGCCTTTTCCGCCATTTACGTCTGTTTTGATGGCGCCGTTCCTGGTATTTCCCATTGCCGTTTCAAAGATCATTTTCAATATAGTTTCGGCAACGTTGTTTGTAATTGTTTTGGCCAGAACCCTTACATATTTTTCGGTTCCGCAATGGGTTGGCTGGCTGGTACCGGTGCTCTTCTTTATTCCGGTTCGCAATAACATCTTCTTTGGACAGGCATATCTGTTGTTATTTGCCCTGCTGATGGAAGGCTTTATGGCTTATAAAAAGGGGAGAACAATAACGGCGGCATTGTTGTGGGCCGTGGCCATTGTGTTTAAGTTGTTCCCGCTGGTGTTGCTGTTTTTTCTTGTGGCGAAAAAACAATATAAACAACTGGCATATTGTGTTGCCGCCTGTATGTTATTGGGCCTTGTTTCCCTGTTGTTCAATGGTTTTGCATCATGGCATTATTATGTGTTTACCATTTTTCCGCGGGCAAACAACGGTGAACTGAATAACAGCTATACCTTCCTGTTCCAGTCGGCCTTTATGTTGTTAAAGAACCTTTTTGTATATGACGAGGTGCAGAACCCGCAGGTACTCTTGAACAGCATGCCGGTGTTTATCATTTGCATGGTGCTGTTCAAATCGCTGATCCTGGCAGCCTGTGTGGGCATTTCCTTACATAAAAGAACAACCGGTCAGCTTGCTTTTGCCGGTTGGGTAACCGCCAGCCTGTTATTATCACCCAACGGGAGCTCTTATTCACTGGTGCTGCTGCTGATACCATTACTGGCGCTGGCCAATAGCAAACGGGTATATGTATATATTTTCATGGCGCTTGTTTTTTTGATCAACATCATTCCGGTACAGGCATTGGCTACATGGCCGTTGTTATTGCAATATCCCCGTTTGTATCTGTTGCTGTTATTCTTTTTACTGATGCTGGTGGTTGCGAGCGCCCGGCTGAGCTGGCAACCCTTGTTTGCTTTTGTTATGATACTGTTGCTGGTTGATGTGCCGAAGTTGTTTGCGCAAAATGATAACAGCAGTTATTTATTAAAAGAAAAACTGCCATTGGTATATACCTATGCCATTAAAGACAACCGGCTTGTTTATTATTATTGGGATCAACAGGGCAGTCATGAAGTTATTGCGGCTTACCCGGTACGGCAGCATTCGGCAGCAGATGTAGCGATCAAAGACAACCAGGTATATTATAAGAACAGCCGGCTTACCTCAACCCCCGATCGTAAACAACAGGCCCTGGTGATCGAGGGCAGCGAAATAATTTATTTATCTGACAAAAACCGGGGGTTTGGTTTTTATACGCTGCGGCGAATAGCTGTACCGCGATAGTCGCCACCCCGTTGAAGCGCCGGTTCTTTTTCGCCATTCAAATGCATGAGTAAGGTGTTGAGTTTTTCGATGATGTTTTCTGGCCTGATTTCTTTCATACAAATATTATTACCACCGCAGGGCAATCGCTCATGATAATGCACGCAGGGCGAGCAGGCCACTTTATTATAAATGAACAGGTGCCGTTGTTGCTGCGATGCCGGTATTTTTATATACGCAAGCGGATCGGTTGGTCCCCAAATGGAAACCGTTGGCAGGCCCAGTTTGCGGGCGATGTGCAAAGGCCCGCTGTCGATGGTAACCATACAAATTCCTTTATCGGCCATGAACCGGTAATACGCTTCGAATTCAAGCGAACCGGCAATATTGAACAGGCGGCCTTTTTGTTTATACGGTGACAGGTGCTCATCGATGAATTGATCGATGTCGATCTTGTCGCCGCCGGTGCCCGTGAACGCAATACGATAAGGGGTGTGCGTGAGGATCCAGTTACAAAGAACGGCGAAGGTTGTATTGGGAAGTTTGCGCACCGGGGCCAGGCTGCTGCAGGTATTGTTCAGGATAATGTATTGTTTTTTCCATTCATTGTTACGCAGTGGCAGTTGGTTACCGGCTGGCAACACTTCATTGCCGGTAATGGCCTGCGCCATTTGGTCATAATTATCCCCGAGGCATGCCGCCTGGTTAAAAGGAATATTATGGGTGTTGAGGTATTTGCGAAAGAACACGGGGCGTAAATAAAAACCAAAACGGTTGCGGGCCAGGGTCAGTAAGGCGTAAACCGTAGTGAGCTTTGAATATACTTCAAGGTCGGCCACCCATAACTTTTGCAATCGCCATGTTTTGATAATATACTTTACAGAGGTGCTGATGGTGACGGATAAACTGCCTGTATTAACGCGCCAGATGTCATCGAACACCTGAAAGGGCTCAATGCCATCGGCAATATTTGAATCGGTTATAAGAATGAAGCGGGTATTGGGATATTGCTGCCGCATGGCCTGTATTGATTCCGTTGCCACTACAAGGCTGCCGAGACCAAGCAATTTTATAAATAACAGGTGTTGCGGGGGCTGGTGCAGGCGGTGATCTTTGCGAAGTAAGATCCCGAGCAGCCGGGTAATGGGAACCAGTAAGATGATCAGGCAGTAACCAATGTACTTATCCAATTTCCGGTTGGCAGGTAATTGCACAATAGAATTTTTGGGTTTATAAAACAGTTTCCAATGGTTAGCAGGGGTGTTTCAAATTATGTGACCAACTTCAATACGGCAGGTTGGGTTAAAAGGTTGGCTTCATGGTTTATAGTTTTTGGTTTATAGTTTATGGTTCTCTTATTGCGGACTAATAATCACTTTATATGCCTCAAAAATCTACAGGCTTTGTATTTGGCCTGTATCGCTTGCAGTTGTATTTTCTGTATTCGCTCGCGGCTTGCGGCTTACAGCTTTCAGCCTTCAAAGTGAAATGATCTTCCCGCACCTCTCAAGGCATTTCCTGTTATGTGTTATCAGTATAACCATTTTTCCACCCGCGGCCAGTTGTTGTAAATGTTGCATTAGTTGTTCTTCCGTTTTCTCATCCAGTTCGCTAAAGGGCTCATCTAAAATAAGTACGCTGGCATTTTTGTATAAGGCCCGTGCAAGTGCAATACGTTGCCGTTGACCGCCGCTGATATTTTTCCCGTTTTCTGTAAGCACTGTATTTATGCCGGCAGGTAAGGCCGGCAGCCATGTAGTAATGCCGGTGATCTCAAGGGCCTGCTGTAACTGTTGTTCGTTTTGTTGTTCATCATTGAGCGTAATGTTTGCCAGCACGGTATCGTACATAAAGAATGGCTGCTGTTTTACATAGGCAATTTGCTGCCAGTATAGTTTGCGCTGCAGGCTGTCTGTTGGCTGCTGATCGAAGTGTATTTCACCCGCCTGCGGTGAAATAAAACCCAGTAAGATATTGATGAGGGTTGTTTTACCTTTTCCCGAATGTCCATCGATGCCTGTAAGTTCACCGGTTTGCATTTGGCAGGAAAAATTATTCAATACCGGTTTGTGCTCGTACTGAAAGGTGACTTTATCGAAGCAGATCGATTGAATGGGTTGAACGACAACAGGCGCATTGGGTTTTTTCACCGGCCGTTGTTGAACCAGGTCATGAATGGTAAATGAGAAAGTGCGAATTTGTCCGGCCGCGTTCATAATGCGGGCGATGCCAGGAATGATCTTGTAGGCAGCCGCCATAAAAGCGCCGAGTGTCACCACCCGGGTTGCGTAATGGCCCTGCTGCCACCAGGCGCCGATAGCTATCAACACCAGTAATCCAAAAACAGCAAACACTTCAGCCAGCCGGGCCGGCAGGGCCTGCAATGACTGCAGGTTGGCCTGGTGGTTATTCAGCAGTTGCTGCGAGGTGGCGTAGCGGTTGGTAAAGAAACGGTTCCTGTTATAAATATTGCTTTCAACAAAACCGGCAATGGATTCCTGCAGGTGTTGCCACATGACGGTTCTGCTGGTCTTTATATAATTGCGGGCTGCATTTCCTTTTTTTTTGGTTAGCCATGCCGTCAGAAAAACGGGCGGTAATAGTATTAGTAATAATACAAGAAATAACTGTGCATTGAAGAGAAGGATGGCTGCAATGGCCAGAACGATCAGTACTATTTCGGTAAAGAGCTGCTGCAGCGGCGCCAGTACGTGCTGGCTGAATTCAAGCGGTTGCAGGCTGATGGTGCGGGTAAGAACTGAAGCGTCGGTTTGTACGTAATTGGCATAATTGCCATTGAGGTACTGCATCATGTTGTTGCGGGAGATGCGGGCCGCCACCCGGTGCACGAAACGGGTTTGACTGTTATGAATAAGCCATGCAATGAGGTTTTTCAAACTAAAAACAACTACGAACAGGGTGATGAGCAGCAATGATGATCGGTTGAACAGCGCGTTCGAAAGCGGTTCTGCCCATCCCGGAATTAAAATACCGGCCGCATTAACGGGCTGTGTATAAAAGTGAATGATATACACCAGCAGTGCAAGGGATGCAATATCGGCCAGGCTGATAAAAAGGGTGAGTGCGGTAAGCCGGGCCCACTGCTTCTTTTCATGTGCGGTTAAAACTGATATGGTTTTTATAAAAATTGCTATCACAGGTGATGTGCGATTTAGAGGGGTGAAAACACCCAATTTTCAGGAACGCTATGTATGGTACGCAAAAACCGGGGCTGCGGTTGCCGGTAGAAGCGCCGTATTACAACTTCTTATTTAAGGTGTTGGGTGTGGCGAAAAAAAAGAATATTATATTTTGATAATGCAGCGGGTGAAAACGTGACTTTATAAAGGGGGTATTTATTTTGGATGCCTGCTGTTTAAAAAGTAATATTGTTAACCGTTAGTCGCATTCCTGCGTTTATATTACCATCCATCAGAGAAGCCGTTACCTAATGTTTTGTACCATTTACAAACCGTATTAATGCTGTGCCCATTGGTGCCATGAGCAGTCATTGACTGTTACGTGATCCTATTATCATTCAAAAATTAAAATTATGAAACGGGGGATTTCTTTTGCCTTGCAGGCCGCAGGGATGGGATTGGCTTGCCTGGCAACGACATTAAAACAACCGGTGCATGCATCGGGAGCACTAACGGCGGCCTGTGATACGGCGTATTATTACAATGAACAGGGAGTGGAGTTGTATTGTGCTCCGGAGGGATCAGGGACTTTTGTTATTCGTACCTGTAAAAAGAAAGAAGAGATCTATTATGATTGGGATAAAGTCAGTAAAGCAATAAAAAAGGATACGTTCGATGTAATAGAGGTTAAGTCAATCAGTTTTGAAGAGGCGAAGAAAGTAGAAGCATTGATTTGCAACGGTTATGTAGAAGACTCGCTGGTTAAAAACAATGTAGTAAGGATACTTGACCGAAATCTGATAAGGAAAATATTTGCGAAAATTCCCGATAGTGGAACGAATACCGATTCTTTAAATGATTTTAGGGAATATGGGGGAACTATTTTTAAGGATAAGCCTTTTTCATTTCATGTTGGAGGTATAGGCAATCCATGTGACAGCGGCGTTGCAGTTGAATTCAGGGAAGAGGGTATCGCATATTATCATAGTCATCCGAGTGGCGAAAGAAAGGTGGGAGATTGCTATTATATACAAGGACCTTCACTGAAGGATCAGGAAGCATTAATGAAAGGGAAGAAACAAAACAAAAAGAAGAAAGTCGATGCGAAGGGTTATGTTTTTGGAATGAATAAAAGGTCGCACCTCATATATATTTTTGATAAAGACGGAATAAAAGCAACGCTGCCGTTCTTCTGGTTTCTATGTTGTTCAGTTAATAAATAGTTATCAGTTTCTTATATAAATCTTAATAAATGAATAAGTCACATAAGGGTTTTTTGGAAGATGTAAATTTGGTTGAACAATTTATACAGCATATTATTGCAGCCCGTTAGATATACCACTGCACAGTTTTATTGCTTAGCCAGGAATTGCTACACTACCAGGAGTTATATTTCTTCCAGCCAACCCAGTCATTACGATCACTCTTTTATCCAGGGTGATAACAAGAATTTATTTTTTACTGTAAACCTTATCTTTATGAAGAAGAATCTTTTTTCATTCATCCCCGTCAACCCCATCTTTTTCATTTTTCTTTCAATCTCGATCCTGTATTCCGGGATCGTATTTGCTGCTACCGGTTTTGATGACACTGCCTGTTATTACAATGAACGCGGTAAGTTATTGTGGCGTAATGTACATGCCATGGAAACGGCGAGTTATGTAATAAGAACTAAAAAAACATACCAACAGATCTTTCAGGATATACCTGCCGATGATTCAACGGTAGCAAAAAGCGCCGCCTATAATACAGCGGAAGTAAATAATATTCAACGTGCTACAGCCCGTAAAGTAAAACGGCTGATAAAGCGGGGCCTGGTTTGTCATCCGCTGGTGGTTGATAACCTGGTACCTGTGCTGGACAAACGAACCATATATCGCATGTATGATAATATCGCATCGCGTTGTGTTTCAGCCGGTGCACGAAACAAAGAGCATGGCGGTGTGGTTTTTCCCGATGGTACGGTAACCTGTATTTCCGGCGACCTGTCGGACCCCCGCTGGCTGCAGGGCGCTACATTGATGCTAAAAGAAAAAGCGATGGTGTATTACCACAGTCACCCCGGTACTATGGTAGAAAAGCACATACATACCGATCGTGCCAATTTGTACAATTCCAACACGGTCCGGTTCATTCAGGCAAGCCAGGTGCAACAGATCAGTTATGTGCAGGGGCCGTCGCGGCAGGATCAGCAATCGGTAGGAGAGGGCACCGGTTATGTTTTCGGCATGAAAGACGGATGTAAAATGATTTTCATCTATGATAAAAATGGCGTTAACGCTACATTACCCATTTCGTTCGTAAAAAAAATGGGCAAGTCATCCAATCAGCCAATAAAACGGGCAGATTCCTGGTTAGCCGTCATGATGCCGGCAATGTATTAGGCCGAAGGCTGAACGCTAAACGCAGAACGCAAAACGCTGAATGCAGAACGCCAGATCCCGGGTATCGAGCTGTTTGAACAAATTCGGGAGAAGGAAGCGTTCAGCCTTAAACGTTCAGCTATAAGCCTTCCTTCAGCATCCTGGCTACTATTTTGTCGATGGGCAGTGAAACAGATGCTTCTGAGAAATCATCCCAGTTGATGAACCGGAAGGTTTCTGTTTCACTTTTTTCTGCATAAACCGCCAGTTGTCGCTCGTCGAAGTCGAAAGGCTTCTGGCGCAGCGGCGCTTTTATTTCTTCAAGCGGATGCGCGTAGTAATAAATAGAAATGATCTGATGTGCAGGATTGAAAGCGCTTAACTGGAAATAATCGGTAGTATAAATATGATCGCCAACACGGATCTCGAGGTCCATTTCTTCTTTGAACTCTCTTTTCAAACATTCGCGGGTGCCTTCGCCAAATTCAAGACCGCCACCGGGGAATTTGGTATAGTAATCGCCACGAATGAATTCATCACTTACTAAAACCTGTTTGTTTTCGTTTATCAGAAGGCCGTATACTCTAATACTGAACATTTCGGAATTGGTTTACAGTATAATAATTTGCATTCAGCGTTCAGCTTAAAAGATCTTTCTCTTCAAAAAGAACCAGCCGATCACCAGCGAAATTATAAGCGATAAAGAAACGGGTACATAAAATGCGTAGGGAGAATCCTTATAGGGGATCGGCACGTTCATGCCATAGATACTGGCTACCAGTACCGGGAACGATAATACAATGGTGATCACCGACAGGCGGCGCAACACTTCGTTCTGGTTATTGGCTATGATACTCGCAAATGCATCGAGGGTGCTGCTGAGGATGTTGGTGTAAATGTTCGACATTTCAAGGGCCTGTGAGTTGTCGACGATAAGGTCGTTCAGGAATTCCTTCTCATCCTCATTCAACCCGAGAAAGTTGGTGCGTTCTATTTTCATCAGCAGCATTTCATTCGAACGCAGGGCCGTTACAAAATACACCAGGCTTTTTTGTATGCGCATCAGCTGCAGCAATTGTTCGTTACGGCTGGCGGCGTACAGTTTTTGTTCCAGTATATTCCGGCGCTGATTGATCTCTTTCAGGAACTCGAGGTAGGTTTGAATGATCTTTTCAATGATCTTCAGCACCATCATTTTGCGGTTATCGGGATGGCGGTTCTGAAACGTGTTCAGGAACTTTTTTATGGCGCCATTCTCGAAAGAATTCACCGTAACGATCTGGTTGTGTGTAATGATGATACAGATCGGGATGGTGATATAATAAGCGTCGCTTTCGTTGAACGAGTTGTTTTCTGTGGGTGTTTTAATAACCACCAGCTTTACGTTATCAGCTTCTTCAAAACGGGTGCGTTCATCAATATCCAGCGAGTCGGTAAGGAAGTCGAGGGGAATATCCAGCGTGTTTGATAATTCGGAAAACTCTTCCTGTTTAAGTGGTGGCAAAACATTCACCCAGGAGCCGTTCTCTGCCTTATCGGTCGCTATGGTTTGATAATTAATATTTTTGAAGTACTGGATCATAGGCGGCGCAAAGGTAAGGCCGCTTTTTGATAGTGCAGCGGGTTAATTTTAATCTAATGTGCAAAGCGACAGGCTCCTTATTGGTGGCCGGGGGCTGCTGCCGGATACCCGTTTTGTGGGGCCGGGTATCCGGCAGCAGGTAAATTATTTTACTGTTACGTTTCCTTCAAACACCTTCTCGGCCGGGCCACATAACCAGATATTGTGATAGGTATCATCGCCGGTGCGGTCGAATTCAACCGTTAATTTTCCTCCACGGGTTTGAACCGTTACATCGTTGAAACCCCGTTCGTTATGGTAACAAACCAGGGCGCTGGCTGTAACGCCGGTACCGCAGCTGAGGGTTTCATCTTCCACACCGCGTTCATAGGTGCGAACAATGATCTCATCGTTATTCTTTTGCTCAACGAAGTTTACGTTAATGCCTTCTTTGGCGAAAGTGTTGCTGTAGCGAATGTCTTTTCCTTTTTTATATACATCGAAATTCCACACATCTGTGGTCATTTTGATGTAGTGGGGCGAGCCTGTGTCGAGAATAAAATCGCCGTGATAGTCTTTTACCCCATCCACGTCTTTCATTTTGAGGCTCACGATGCCATCGTCATCTATTTCGGCCTCGTGCGGGCCGTCAACTGCAATAAAGAGGTATTTATCTTTTTGGATGCCGATATTATAAGCAAACTTCACCAGGCAGCGGCCGCCATTGCCGCACATGGTACTTTCGCGGCCATCGGCATTGTAATACTTCATTTCAAAATCGTAACCGGGGGCATTGTTCAGCAGCATCAGGCCATCGGCGCCGATGCCGAAGCGGCGGTTACATAAAAAGCGTACCTGTTCATTGGTTAAACCATTGTAACGTTCATCGCGATTATCCAGGATCACAAAGTCATTCCCTGTTCCCTGGTATTTGTGAAAGATCAATTCCATAGTCTGTTGTTCCTTATTGCAATATTACTACAAACAAAGTTAGCCTGTTGTTTAGCTCACTTATTATAACATATCCTTATCTGCTACTACCCAATTACCATGTACTTATAGTGTCGAGCGTTTTTTTGATCAACTGCTCAACGGCGGCCTGGCCATCGCGCGAAAACTGCCTGTTTACGCGATTGGCTACAATGGCGCTGATGGAAAGACAGTGATGGCCCAGCAGTTTGCCCAGTCCGTAAATACTGCTGGTTTCCATTTCAAAATTGGTAATGCGGTGGGGGCCGAAGGTGAATTGCGTAAGCCGGTCGATCAGGTGTGGGTGGCTAAGGCCCAACCGCAAAATGCGGCCCTGGGGACCATAAAACCCCGGACAGGTAACCGTAATACCGTGATGGAAGTTATTTACGAAATGTTTAATAAGATGGGCGCTGCTGCCGCAGATATAGGGCTGTGAAATGCGATGGTTGAGCTGGGTTTGGGTAACGAACGACTGCAACAGGGCTTTTTCTTCCTCGTTTTCTTCGTACCGGTAAAAGTTCAGCAGGTTATCGATACCGAGCCCATGGGTAGAAACCACGAAGCTATCGGTAGGAATGTCGGCCTGCAGGGCGCCGGAAGTGCCCACGCGGATAATATTGAGCTGGGTAAGCTGCGGTTTTATGGTACGGGTTTCGAGGTCGATATTTACCAGGGCGTCGAGCTCGTTAAGCACGATATCGATATTATCGGGTCCAATACCGGTTGAGATGACCGTAAGGCGGGTTTTGCCGAGGTAACCGGTATGGGAGATGAATTCGCGGTGGTTGCACTTGTGTTCTATGCGGTCGAAATGTTTACTTACGGCGGCCACCCTGCCGGGATCGCCCACGGTAATAATGGTAGGGGCGAGTTCCTCGGGGCGGAGGTCGAGATGGTAAACGGCCCCCCGTTTATTGATAATCAGTTCCGATTCCTGAATGCGTTGCATAAAAAAGCTTTGAAAAGGTTGTTCCAAATATCCGACAAATATCCTACTTTTGCACACCCCATTCGGAACGGGGACAAAACAGGGTTCCGGGTTCTCAAAATGGTTCTGTGTTCGCCAGGTGGCGGATAGGCAGAGGTCAAAACCTTCAGAAGTTCGAATCTGCCTGGAATCTAAATAAGGAACAGGAATAAAAACGGTTCTGTGGCCGAGTGGCTAGGCAGAGCTCTGCAAAAGCTCCTACACCAGTTCGAATCTGGTCGGAACCTCGAAATCAAGGATCGCTGAAAAGCGGTCCTTTTTTAGTTTTATACAACTTTACAGTTACCGCGTGTTTTCGTCCACGAGCAGATGGCATCAGCAATATTCATATTCAGTATTGCTACTTGTAAATCGGACTAGTAATGGGGTTTTTGAAAATCAACCAACGTTTGTGTAAGTGTTAGTTCTTTTTGAATCCGATTTATTGCTTCCATAGCTTTTTTTATTTCCAAATTCAACAGGGCAATCTCATCATTTCGCATACCTCTCAGGGGTTCTTCTGTGTACAATATGGCAATGAAATCTTTTTGAAGTGCTTTGAAAATAGTTATTAAAAATTCGATGGACATAGTAGAACGCGAATAGGTGTCTGGGACTGTTTTATGGTTTTTGTATATGCGGCTACCAATTCTTTTTGGGTTTATATTGCACTTCATTTTTCAAGTAATTTTAAAAGATGAACAGGGATGGATTTGAAAACAATAGCCTCCAAATGTTTTTACCATAAGCATAACACCTATACCCACGCGTTTAAGCAGCCTTTAAAATCGCACCAACTGACTGGATAGGCAACCAGATCTATAACAGTAACAAACCTTTAAAAACTAATAATCAAAGTGCAAAAGATGAACTGAAAGTGCAAAAATGAATACAGGGAATGGGTAACTTGCATAAGAATAATTACGCTTCGGCTGATTGCACCGGAAGAAAAATAATAAGATCAGTAATAACATTTGCAGCGTTAAGATCTTCAATAAGGCACCAGCAAACAAATTTTTCCGCACAATAGCTATTGGTCGCAATTGCACCATACATTGCTGGCAATGGGATGCCGATTATGTTTTAATTCTATTAAAGCTAATAGCAGTCAAATTTCATCACCAATAAAAGCAAAGTCATATGGCAACTGAAATTTTTATCGAACCAGAACTGGAAACGCTACACAAACATGCTGAAGAATGGGAGCAACTGTGTGCCGGTTTGGGTCTTCAAAAACAGCTTAAAAAAGCGGGTAGGGTAGAAAAAGTTGGAAATCCTTACATGAAACTGGATCCTCGTACAGAAAGAGTTTGCAAAATGCTTTGTCCGGAAAGAGCACTATATACAGACTATGAAGTTAGTACAATGCCGCTGGAGGTTTTGCAGGAGATTCATCGCTGTAAAGAAAATGAATGGTTTCCTGCAATTGAAGTGTGGTTTGATGACAAATCACCCGACCCGTTTTTAATAGGCTATGACCGTAAAAAAGGTGACGCCAATAAATTCCTCATAGCGAGATGGGGTGATGAATTGTTGCCTTTCGAACAGTTAGAGAAAAAGGCAATTAGCCGGTACAAAATAGCCTATGGGCGAGCCTTAACCAGCCTTATAGCGGATTGTGAAGCACGCAAAAAGGACATTGAAGGAGACATCAGGTCATATATAGACTTAGGTCATTTCAAATGGAATGGATTCGAATTCCCACATTTTTGCAATCCCATACCATGAACAAATACCGGTCTGTATTCCCGGAAGCATGAGTCCGGCCCTGTATAAACTGTGGCAAACCTGATTCTAAATACTAACTGTCGTATAGCATAACATAGGATACACTTTT
>NZ_LWBP01000113.1 GCF_002078015.1 Niastella populi
TTAAAGAAGGAGAGCGGCTGTATAAAACAGGAGATCTGGGCAGGTGGTTACCGGATGGGAACATAGAATTCATAGGCAGAAAAGACGACCAGGTAAAGGTCAGGGGGTATCGAATAGAACTGGGAGAGATTGAGTACGCACTATTAAAACACGATCAGATAGAGCAGGCGGTTGTATTAGCCAGAGAGAACGAAGCAGGAGAAAAGGCGCTGGTAGCCTACCTCATGGCCAAAGAACAACTGAATGCGAGCGGGTTAAGGGCCTATTTAAAAGCGACCTTACCAGATTACATGTTACCGGCCTACTATGTTCAATTGGAAGCACTGCCGTTAACACGCAACGGTAAAATAAACAAAAAGTCTTTACCCGATCCTGAAGGCGTGGGTCTGTCAAGTGGAATACAATATGTGGCTCCGCGAACCGAGCTTGAAGAGAACATGGTGAGCATATGGAGTGAGATATTGCGTGTAGATAAGGAGAAATTAGGTGTTAGGGATAGGTTTTTTGAATTAGGTGGCGATTCGATAAAGGTCATTCGTTTGCTTGCAGAAGTTAAAAAAGAAATGCACTATGAATTCTCTGTTAATGATGTTTATACCAATGATACCATAGAACAACTTATACAATACGCGAAAGAAAACAAAAATGAAATTGATTTAAAGAATGAATGGCGAACAGAAAAAGAAAAAAGCATCAGAACTGAAATAGAACATTTAAAGGAGAGGATTTTGTCTTCTATGCCGGATTTGGAAAAGGAGAATATCGAGGATATATATCCTATGAGTGATATTGAGAAAGGGATGGTGTTTGGCTATTGGATGAATGAAGGAACCGGTACCTACCATGATCAAATGGTTTACCGGCGGATTTTTCATGAATTTGATATTACCCGGTTTAACCTGGCTTTAGAGCTGCTTACAGAGAAACATTCAATATTAAGAACGAGTTTTAATTTGAGTGACT
>NZ_LWBP01000114.1 GCF_002078015.1 Niastella populi
CGGGGAAACTATAACAATAATTTAGTAGGGATGAATCTATTTATTTTTATTAGTGCACCAGCTTCGGCAGGTAAGGGAGTTATGATGTGGGGACGCAGATTAGCCGAGGAATTACATAAAGATTTAGAAAGTAGTTACAAGCAAAAGCTTGCTGATTACGAAGACGCAATGAGCCAATATAAAGATGCAGTAAGTAATGGTCAAGAAGCTTTATTACCAGCTAAACCAGAAAGGCAATTGTTCTTTATTCCTGCCAATAGCTCAGCTATCAAAGTCATTCAAACACTTAAAGCTAATGGAAATTTCGGTGTTATGTTTGATACAGAAGCTGATACATTGGCTCAAACCTTCGGTAATGAGTGGGGTAATTTTTCTGATATATTAAGAAAAATTTTTCAGCACGAACCCATAGAGCTGTTGCGGAAAACGAATGATGAATATGTTTCAATTGAAAAGTCCTTTATGTCGCTTGTGTTATCAGGTACTCCCAACCAGATAAATAATCTATTGTCTGGCGTTGAAAATGGCTTTTTCTCTCGTCTTATTTTTTATGATTTTCCATTATCACTTATTTGGAAGGATGTTTTTGATACCAGTATACAATCACCAGATGGCGATTTTTATTCAATGGGGATTCGATTAGCGCAATATTTCAAAAAAATGTCTGAAAAAGAACAGGGAAAGGAGGATTATGTAATATTATTTAGTTTAAGTCCAGTCCAGAAAAAACAATTCCATGAGTGGTTTTCTAAAAAGCAACTACAGTTATATGAAATTTATGGAGATGAAATTATTGCCAGCATACGAAGGTTAGGCCTTACAACCTTTAGGCTAGCTATGATACTAACAACAATGAGGCATTTAAATCATACTAATAACTATGATTTACCTAAAGAACTCCTTTGCTCCGATATTGATTTTAATACGGCTCTAAGCATAGCAGATACACTTCTTTGTCATA
>NZ_LWBP01000115.1 GCF_002078015.1 Niastella populi
GCCTCGATGACAAGCGAGGCAGAAGTAAAACAGGCAATAGAGCAACACCTGGCCCAACCGTTCGATCTGGCATGGGATTACATGATGCGGGCGCATTTGATCGAACAGGCCGCCAACAGCCATGTGCTGGTCATTGTTTTTCATCATATAGCCAGCGATGGCTGGTCAAGAACGATCTTCTCCAATGAGCTGGTTGCGTTGTACCACAATGCGGTCGGCAATAGGGTGTGGGAACTGTCGCCTTTGGCCATACAGTATGCCGACTATGCGATGTGGCAAAGAGATCACCTGCAGGGAGAAGGGCTGACAGGCAAGCTGGCATACTGGATCAAAAAATTAAAAGGAGTGGAACCGCTGCAGCTACCGCTGGATCATGCGCGGCCGGCCATGCAAAGTTTCCGGGGCGCGGCCGTACGCTGCCAGATAGATAAGGAGCTGAGCGACCGGTTACAGGCATTGAGCCGGCGCGAAGGGGTAACGATGTTCATGACCTTACTGGCGGCCTTTAAGGTATTGTTATACCGCTACAGCGGCCAGGAAGATATTTGTGTAGGCACCACTATAGCCAACAGAACGCAAAAGGAAACCGAACCGCTGATCGGCTTTTTCATCAATACCCTGGCCCTGCGAAGCGATCTAAGAAATAACCCCTGCTTCCTTGAATTGCTGGGGCAGGTAAAGGAAACCACGCTTGAAGCATACGGTCACCAGGAAGTTCCTTTTGAGATGGTGGTAGATAAAGTGGTAACTGGGCGCGACATGAGCCGGAACCCTGTATTCGATATCCTGTTTACGCTGCACAACAATCCGCAGGCCGATGCGATAGAAGTGGGAGATATCACCCTTCAATACGAACCGCTGGAAAGTTATACCACCCAGTTCGATATCAACTTCAATGTTACAGAAACGGCGGCTGGCCTGCAGCTCGATATTGAATATTGTTCCGACCTGTTTT
>NZ_LWBP01000116.1 GCF_002078015.1 Niastella populi
TACTGCGCAGTAAAACAGATTGGTTAAAGTGGTCATGTACTTTTATCTCCTCAGCTTTGAAAAACCACTCTTGTATAGGGGTTAACACCACTTCTCCGGTTACCTCACTTTGGTCGGTAACCTGCGTGGTCAGCGCCATTAAAAGCGCTAACTCTTCCAGTACCGGCGTCCTTAATAAATGCTCCACTTTAAGCTTATAACCTTGCTGTTTTAGCCGCGCTACTACTTGAATCGACTTGATGGAATCTCCACCCAGATTATAAAAGCTATCCCTGATCCCGATGCCTTCTCTTTTTAAAACATCCGACCATACCTGGGCT
>NZ_LWBP01000117.1 GCF_002078015.1 Niastella populi
AACATCCGACCATACCTGGGCTAATACTTTCTCCTGGTTAGTTCTCGGAGCAATAAAATCAATTTTATTACCCAAACTATTTACCCGATTCTCCAATAACGCCTTTCGATCTATCTTACCATTAGATGTTAGCGGTATTCTATCCAACAGCACTATTTCCGAAGGCACCATATATCCTGGCAGTTTATCAAACACCCTTTGTCTCACACTTTCAATCAGGCCATTGGGACTGTACCAATGATCTTTAAAAGATTCCTCTATTTTACCTTCATTGATCTTCTTCTCCCTGGTGCAATAAACATCATAAAGTTTTGTACCCTTTAATTCCTCACTTTGATATGCTGATACAGTAAAGCCATTAGAACTAATGATTTGCGTTATCTTTCTCAACCTGTCATTATCATCGTGAACTTCAATAACGATTTGATCTATTTTCGTCCAATCTTCCTCAGCAATACCATTAACGACGTCCAATTCTGCATTTTCAACATCTATTTTCAAAAGGTCGATATGTGTAATTGCATTCTCCCTGATTACCTGCGAAAGGGTCTTTAAATGACAGGTATATTCCTTTTTAATTAAGCGATCCCTGAGCAATTCATCCATTTGC
>NZ_LWBP01000118.1 GCF_002078015.1 Niastella populi
TGGCTTACGACCGGGCCGGCCACCAAACAACTTGAGAAGGAGATGGCCGCGTTTTGCAACATCGGGCATGCGCTGGCGGTGAACTCTGCTACATCCGGGATGATCCTTATGCTGCACTGGTATGGCATTAAACAGGGCGACGAAGTAATTGTGCCTGCTTATACATATTGCGCAACAGCGCTGGCTGTAATGCATGTTGGCGCCAAACCGGTTATGGTTGATGTAGGAAAAGACTTCAATATCGACTGCGAAAAAATAAAAGACGCCATTACCGAAAGAACAAAAGCGATCATCGCTGTTGATTTTGCTGGCTGGCCTTGTGATTACGATGGCATTTACAGTATCGTAAATGATGAGGAGGTAAAGAAAAAGTTCCACCCTGCATGTGATGTGCAAAGGCAACTGGGAAGGATCATGATCATGGACGATGCCGCTCATGCCCTGGGTGCAACTTATAAAAACAAACCTATTGGCTCCTGCGCCGATATTACCGTATTCTCATTACATGCGGTGAAGAACATTACTTCGGCTGAGGGCGGCGTTATAGCGCTCAATCTTCCTGCTCCTTTCAATAATGAAGAAGTATATAGTTTGCTTCGTGTGTGGAGTTTGAATGGCCAAACGAAAGACGCATTCACAAAAGCCAAAGCGGGCGCCTGGCAGTATGATGTCATCTACCCCGGCTTTAAAATGAATATGCCCGATGTGCTGGCGGCGGTAGCATTGGCGCAGTTCAAAAAGTATGAGAACATGTTGCTGGTAGAAAGAAAAAGGGTTTTCGATTTCTATACCAACATTTTCTCACAATATGATTGGGCAATTTGCCCGCCCTACCGGCAAATGGGTTGTTCTTCTTCTTATCACCTGTACCCCCTGCGCATTAAAGAT
>NZ_LWBP01000119.1 GCF_002078015.1 Niastella populi
TCAATTGCAACATTGATCCTGACTGTAAATCAAGAAGTTACCAGCACCATCGAAGTAACTATCTGTGCTAATCAATTACCATATACCTGGAACGGTAATACCTACAATACCGCCGGATCTTACGATATAACCCTGATAAGCGCAGCTGGTTGTGATTCAATTGCTACACTTGTATTATCTATCAATCCGGCTGTTACCAGCACTACCGAAATCACCGTATGCGCCGACCAATTACCTTATAGCTGGAACGGCAATGCGTATAATGCCCCCGGGTCTTACGATGTAACCCTGACAAGTGCGGCCGGTTGCGATTCTGTCGCTACATTGGTACTTACTGTCAATCCGACGGCAACCAGCACCACCGAAGTATCTATTTGTGCTAATCAATTGCCATATACCTGGAACGGTAATGCCTACAATGCTGCCGGTTCTTATGACATGACATTAACAAGCAGCGCAGGTTGTGACTCAATTGCAACACTTGTATTATCTGTTAACCCGGCTGTTACCAGCACCACTGAAGTAACTATCTGTGCTAATCAATTGCCATACACCTGGAATGGTAATACCTACAATGCTGCCGGGTCTTACGATGTAACCCTGACAAGTGCGGCCGGCTGTGATTCAATTGCAACACTTGTATTATCTGTTAACCCGGCTGTTACCAGTACTACCGAAGTCACTGTATGCGCTAGTCAATTGCCTTATACCTGGAATGGCAATACTTATAATACCGCCGGGTCCTACGATGTAACCCTGACAAGCACCGCCGGTTGCGATTCTGTAGCTACATTAGTGCTTACTGTTAACCCGGCTGTTACCAGCACCACCGAAGTGACAGTATGCG
>NZ_LWBP01000120.1 GCF_002078015.1 Niastella populi
TATTCAAAGAACTAAATTTGACAAAGTAGAGATAATTAGTTGGTATTAATTATATTACAAAATTAATTATTTGGCATAGCTTTTGATCTTTTTATGTACAAAAACTGGTCTAATTGTTCCTTAATTACTTGGGAAATATTTCCCCGAGTTAAAAATGCGAAATGAATGAAAAACTAATACTCACAATCAATTAAAAGCAATGAACCATCCTAAGAGAGTGTTTCTTATTGATTAATGATGAAGATGATTGCTATTTTTTTAAGATGGTGCAAGATACCTTCGAACATCGTGTAGAACCGGCGTATGATCGGGACGGTGAAACAGCGTTTAAGAGGTTGTCTGAAATAAGTACCGAAGTTCCGGATTTGCTCTTCCTTGATTGGAATATGCCCAAATGGACAGGCAAACAGTGCTTAATCGCAATAAGGAGATTACCCGGGTATTCCGAAATTCCAATTATTATATACACCACATCAAGAGAAATGAAGGATAAAGATGATGCCCTTCGGTTAGGTGCGTCATATTTTCTTTCAAAGCCAGCAAGTATTAATCAGTTGTATAATGAATTGGGCTATATTTTTTCTCTCGATTGGAAAATGCATGAATTACATTGATAGGTCTTTCTTGGGAACCTGAAATTTCTACCTCATACATACTCCTATATTTTATTTCCGGCCGTTTAATGCCACTTTGATATGGCGGTATAGGGAATTTGCCTGGTAAAATATTCAAATTATAATTAAACCTTATGCAAATTTGCGGGTCCAAATTCCGTTTAATTACCCTGTAAAACAATTAACTCTACTTTGTCAAATTTAGTTCTTT
>NZ_LWBP01000121.1 GCF_002078015.1 Niastella populi
GGAAACCCCTGAAGAGAAGATCTCACAAATAGATTACTTATCAGACGAGGAGAAGCATAAACTGCTGGTCACGTACAATGATACAGCAATAGCTTACCCGAAAGATAAAACGATAGTTGGTTTGTTCGAAGAGCAAGTTGCAAAGACCCCGGATAATGTAGCGGTAGTATTTGAGGATAGGGAACTGACCTACCAGGAGCTTAATGAGTGGTCTAATCAGCTGGCTCATTACCTGAAAGATAATTATGACATCCGGCCCGATGATTTGATTGGCATCAAACAGGAGCGCAGTGAGTGGATGATGGTATCGATATTCGGTGTGTTGAAATTAGGCGGAGCCTATGTTCCTATCGATCCTGAATACCCCCGGGAAAGATTAGACTATATTGAAAAGGATACCCAATATAAGGTATGCCTGGATGAAACAGAACTAAGCAAGTTCAAGGAAAGCAGGGAGCGTTATTCTACAGAACCGGTGACTTCCACCGCTAAATCAAACAACCTGATATATGTGATCTACACATCCGGATCTACCGGGAAGCCGAAAGGAGTTATGCTTGAACATCGTGGTCTGGTGAACAGGTTGCTGGGGATGAAGCGGGATTTACAGGTAGAAGAGGCAGATGTATTCTTACAGAAAACGCCTGTAACTTTTGACGTTTCGGTTTGGGAGCTATTCCTCCCATTGATTGGTGGAAGTAAGCTGGTTTTCGCGAAGCCGGATGGTCATAAAGACCCGGTCTATTTAGATGCTGTATTAGCGTCTCAAAAAATCAGCATCATCCACTT
>NZ_LWBP01000122.1 GCF_002078015.1 Niastella populi
GATACTGGCACTAAAACAGGGGGAGCCGACAGTGATGACGGCAGAGCGTTAGGCATCATTTTGGCAGGCGACAATTTTCGCACTATTGTTTGTCCTATAAAACCTATTTTAGAACGGTTCAGATGTGATATATTATACTAACATGCTTGTAACCATTCAGTACTATTAACCTGATAACTTGAATAAATAAATCAAGAAGACTATAGGAAACTATACAATTCATCCAAGAATGCAATTTTATATACATCGTTTATCAATTTATCTATTTTGATTTTTGATAAAATTATAAAGCAGTTCACCTAAAGTCCTAGCTTCTTCCGACAAATCTTCAATAGTAGAAATATACGACACTGCTTTTTTTGCAAATTCAATTTTATTTAAAATGGTTCCAGAATCTGCTGAATATTTTTTTTTCAAACCCTGAATATTGTCTTCCAAATATCTACCCAAATAATCATTTCTATAGTCATCAATTGTTGTCTTTAAGAAGTCGATTTCTTTACCCTCAAAATCAAAAAGTACAGAGGATATCACCTTCGGCTGTAATAGATTTTCAATTTCTCTACTCTTTAAGCAATAAAAACGCTCCTTTAAATTTCCTTGAAGCTGGATAAATCTTTGAGCTTTTTTCGACAGCTTTCCATTTTTATTGAATCCAGCGTTATCATTGTCCGTTATTAAAAACAACCTTCCACATAATCTTTGTACATAAATATTTTTATGATTATGATCCTCATCATCTAGAAATGACCAATGTGTTATATTACCTCCAGAATATTCAAC
>NZ_LWBP01000123.1 GCF_002078015.1 Niastella populi
GCGCTGGCGCAGATGGTTACATTTTCTGTAGTTGTTACCGGCGCCGAAACGCCGATAATCTGTGAACCTGCAACAGTATTGTTACAGGCATCCGTAGCAGATACATACAGCGTATGCATTCCGTTTCCCGGAAAAGTTACGTTGGCGCTTCCACCTGTTGCAGCAACCGGCGTTCCTGACGGGTCGAAGCTCCAGGAATAAGCATATGGAGGAACGCCGTTTTTTGCGGAAGCCGACAGATTATGGGTTAAACCCTGGCAAACCATAAGAGCAGGGGTGTTGATCGGGTTCGAAGGATTATTTAAGGATATGTCCTGACACTCCAGTGTCATCGTCCACGGACCGGCCGCGCCAATGCAGGAATTTGAACAACCTGAGGCGCCCCAGCATGATCTGTAGAATTTTAAAATAAACGGAATATTCTGCACAGCGCACGAAGGCACAGGCATACAACTCTGAACGTCGCCAAGAATGGAAAAATTACTTGCATTACAGGTACCGCCACCTATTCCGTTGCAAAACCATACTAAACCGCCGGCAGAGGGGCTTGAACATGCACCGGAACCGATCTTTACTGCGCCATCCTGTAACCAGCAGGTAGAACCGTTTGCAACATAACTGAAATTGAAACTGATATTAGTGATTGTGGTATTTGCCGGCTGTGCCACATTGAGATTATAATCACATGAGTTGGCAAAATTACAACTCGCGTTATACCGGCTGCCCGTAATGGATGCCTGGGCAAGCGTATTTGAGGCCGTCACAATGGGATCAACTACCAATTCGTATTT
This sequence comes from Niastella populi, assembly GCF_002078015.1. Taxonomy (GTDB): domain Bacteria; phylum Bacteroidota; class Bacteroidia; order Chitinophagales; family Chitinophagaceae; genus Niastella; species Niastella populi. Next base: position 792 of record NZ_LWBP01000123.1, read on the forward strand.
ACCGATATTCTCCGAAATCCATTTGGCCGGCACCACAACATCCATCCATTTGTCGCCGATTGCATACGCCAACCCAATCGAGCGTTCCTTGGTAAAGCGGGCATAGGCAACACCGGCATCAACTTTTAATGCATCTTTGCCATTGTTAAAAACGGTAAGCTGTCCTACCCCTTTTTTTGATTTCGCATTATCAGTGAAACGGATACTGGTATTTTTTCCTTCATTGAATTCATCGCGAAAGATCAATTCATCATATTCCCCGAATTCATTTGTTTTTATAATGAAGTTTGTTTTTATAACGCCCCTGAATACCCTTAGTTCGGCATCGATGCCACTGAAAATATTTGTCACATACATGCCGTCTTCACCGATGGTATAATTTGTCCAGTCAGGCGTTGCCAATGCAATCTCCTGGCCTTTTTTGTTAGCCAGCAGTTTCCAGTTATTGAAAGATATTTTTCCATATACAGTATGAATGGATATATTGCGGTTGGGTATGTCGAAACTTACCGGCTCCTGCGTATTGACAGATGTGTATTTGCCATTCTCCACCGGTTGCAACTTATGATCGATGGTAGTCCAATGGCCATTCTTCAACATATTCAGGTCGCCCAGCGCCTTTTGCTGATATATCCTGTTCGTATCGGTCAAACTCCTAAAGAACCGTTCATCGACCTTTCTTTTACTTAGTATTTCAACACAGTTTTCCGGTGCACCTTCCGGCAGTATCCCCAACTCAGGATGATTGTAGTAACCCGGTTCATTGTATTTCAACCATGCATCATCATTGCTTTTTACTTTTTCACGAAAGGAAGTATAGTTGAATTTACCGGCAACCATTCCCGATCGCGGCTTTGAATGCTCACCTGTTTGTGTACCGGCAGAGGCTGTAGCGGTTTGTGCGGAACCGGTGTAAGGCACTGAAAGTATAATAATAAAGATAAACTGAAAGTAAACGAACAAAGAACTTAATAGTTTTTTCATAAAAAGGGTCGATAACGATTTAACCTTGTAAAGGGGCAATAATGAGGCTGAGATGAAAAAAAACACGGCATTTCAATCGGGGGAAGAGCACTTATTGCAGCACATTGATCGTGAAAAGTAAAATTTTAGCATACGCAGGAAGAGTTAAGGGTTTGTCACAGGCAGGGACCCGTTTCAAACAACAACGTATAAATATCAAATTTAGTATTTTGAAATTCAGCAGTTAACAACAATACCAGCAACTGGCACTCAGGAATTAGCAGGGCCGGGTGTTATTTCACCTGTTACTGTTGTACCTGCACCCGTATAAAACAGGTAGCCCCATCGATATTGAGATTGAATCTCGTAATGCCCGCCGAAACAGGCGTACCAACCGCCATAAGGCTGATCAGGTGAATACCGGTTTGAGTGAAACTGCCAAACCCTGCAAATGCAAATCCATTTGCGAGTGATGTAGAGTAATTCCATTCACCGGTTTTTGTAACGTTGACAGTAACGATCAGTTCCTCATCCATTCCCACAGCTTGTCCTGCAACATACGACCCGTCAACAACGGCATCGGAACAATTTGCGCCGGAAGGCACCAATGAAAATACGGCTGAACTGTCCACCGGGCCGCCGCCACCGCCACCGGGCAGCAACCCATTCTCTGCAGAGATTTCTTTTTGGCATCCGACATTTGCTAAAAGGAGCGGGAGAACGATTAAATGCAAAAAGGTAAGTGATTTACCATTCATGAGTAAATGCATAAGCAGCCGGTGTTTTGGGGTAAGTTATTGATAATTGGCAAAGATAAAGAAAGGAGCGGCATGGACAGTCACAACACGTCGAAGCAATTTCACAAGACCGTTGAAGGGAATCCTGAACCTGACCGGTTAAACCGGAATGAATATGATTGAGTACGACCCGGAGCGGCTAATTTTAGACCAATGATGCCTAGAGCGCACTGATTGTAATCACAAATCCACGCTTTAAATTATAAATACCTCATTTGCAATTGCAAACCACCTGTTTATAATGTTAAACCATACTTTTAAAATTATAAATGGCCGATTGTAATTTTAAAAGATGGAATAGGGTCAATTTCTATCCCAAACGCCGGCCTGCCACTCCATTATGAATTCACAAACCGATATGTTATTTTTACATCTTATGAAAACCCTATTGCTGTTTCTTTTCCTGGCCGTTGGTCAATTTGCACTTGCACAGGATGAGCCTGGTTATCCCGATATGCGCTGCTGGAGTATCCGCAACAATGATACTTCCGACCGGTACATTTTTGCCGATACGGCTTTGATCCGCATTTCGCCCGATACCAGGCAGCCGCCTGCCGATACATTGTTTGCCGGTGATAATATTACTGTAACCGGTGTTGCAGCCAACGCACTTACCATTCGTGGACTGAAAGGTCCCTGGCTTAAAATAAATTATACAAAGAACGGCCACGCAAAGACGGGATACATCTGGCAGGGCCTGGTAAGCTGCAGGGAACTTCGCCGTGGCGATGTGAAATTTGTGCTTGGTATTGAACGCCGGGCCGACAGTGTTATCGGTTCGGGAAAAGATAAAGTTATCCGCCAGCGGTTTCTTGTAAAGCTCAAAGTGGTACAACAGGGCGTTGTACGAGCAATAGCAGGTTTTATTACAGACAACGATGAAAGCGCGAACTTCTGCGATGGTAAAGTAATGAGCGGTATGGGACTTTCGAACGTGCAGCATATATTAGACATCACCTTTTCAGGCGGGGCCTGCGGCGTACCCAGCTATGATTATTACTTCGCCTTTACAAAAACCGGCCAGTTGATCCGGTTCCCCGAAAAATTCAATGTAGGCGATGCGGGTGTATATTACCATGAAGAAACGTTTACCTTTCCCAATGAAAAGAATGGTAAACCCGATTCTATCTTGTGGAAAATGACCGAAGCAGAAGCTGCGGAGGAAACAGATAAGAACGGTGAGCCAAAGTACAAGGTCACCGCAAGCAAAAGCGCCACATATACCTGGGATGGCGTGAATGAAAAGCTCTCGGGCCAGGCCGGAAAATAATACATATACAATTTCAAAAAAGCCTGCCGGTTTAGCCGGGAGGCTTTTTTTGTTCTTTTGACAATTAAAGCCCACAAAAATTGGGGCCACTTATAATACGTATGTGCCTATACCACATGGTCACCCGATCATGGCCGGCAATGCCAGCAGGATAGAGCAGGTTGCTTTGTACCTTCCCAATAACTTACATTTAGTTTACTGGAAAATATTTGCAAATAGTATCCACAGACGAAGCCGAAAATCTTAAGAGTAGGCACCCATTAACTAAACGCTTGCTTTTTTTATGAAAAAAAACACACTAACGCTTGCATTGCTTGTATGCATGGCGGCCGCAGCCACTTTTACCGCTGCCGGTTGCAAAAAACAGGTTGAACAAATACCAGAACAGGATCAGGGAACTGAAAGAACAGCCACTACAGAAGCTTCAGGAGAAGTATTTGTAACAAATGGTACCTGGACGGCCAGGATCAATGGTGTTACGAAGTATACCGGCACCGATTACATTGCAGCCATTCAGGCAGCCTGTAACAACCTCACCGCCGGCCGCACCTCCAAAGAAACGATCACCATTAAAAATTCAGGCAGCTCGGGTAATTCGGGCGGCGCTATCAAAGCGGTGAACATCCCCAGCTACACCATTCTTGATTTTGTAGGCACTACTTTCAACTGCAACAGCAATGACCTGCTGATCGTTCCTGTACAGGGCGACAGAAAAACCCAGATCGAAGTAAGGAACCTGCGCGTAACCGGTAACCCGCGTTACGGGATCTGGTTCAAGGGTTGTAGCAATATGGTCCTTAGCAATATCACCATGTCGCTTAGCGCTGGCTTGGGCATTCGCGTTGACCACAGCACAGCAGCTACCAGTAACCTAACCATCAACGGCAACATCAACATCACCGGCTCGGGTACCCATGCCATTGAAACCTATGGGTTAGACGGCTTCAATATCGGCAGTGTAACCTGCAACAATACCGGCGGATGCGCCGTACTGTTGAACCAAAGCAGGAACGGATCGGTTGGTACCGTAACAGGAAGCTATAATAACAATGGCGGCGGTTACGCCACTTTCCGCGTTGCCAATAACAACGGCCCCAACGTAACCTGTGCCAAAGTTTATTCGCGTAACAGCGGCCGCGGATTCTTCAGCGTTTCAGGCAGTAACGGAACCACGGTAAACACGGTAGATATCGCCAATTCTACCAGCCACGGCATCTTCCTGGAAGATGCATCCAATACCAGGGTAAATGGAGGAACGGTTTCCAGCGGCAATCCAAACGTGCAACACGTAAGAACCTCCAACTGCAGAACCGCTGTGAACGGCCAGGTGTATACAGCGGCCAATGGCAGATGGTAATTCATTAATTAAAACCACACAGGTACCTGCTTTTTTGTGTATTCCCACGACAACGTTTTTTTGGCAATACACCAGGCATGTATGGTACCTGTGTGGTTCCATTTAATTATATCATATGGCACAATGGATCTTTATGATAAGCATCATGCTGCTGATGGCCTGCGATCGACGTAACACGAAACCACCTGCGCCGGCCCCTGCTGCGGCTGTTACCCACTACCCTGCCGCATTGCCACCGTCAGTGATAAATTACCTGCAGCATGTATATCCACAATGGCGTGTTGTTGAAAAAAGCGATTACAGTAAAACCTGGTGGTCTTTCTATGACACCAGCTACAACCCCTGCTGGGCGCGTACAGATATAAATGACGATCAACTGGCCGATTATGCCCTGTGGTTAAAAAAAGGAACGCAGTTACGATTGGCTATTTGTACTGGTGAAGCCAACCGGTTATTCAGCCATACCATTGTGATTGACACCAGCGATGTGTTTAACGAAGCAGCGCATAACCTGTCGATGGGTATTGCAGTAGCGCCGCCAGCACAAATTGATGTAGTGAAACCCCGCATACAATCACTGATACTTAAACCGAATGGATTTGCGCTGATGGAACTGGAAGAGCGTACCCGTATTTATCATTGGGCGAACGAAAGCATTCAAACGTTTTACATGAAATGAAAACAGCCTTTACGCCGTTCCTGTATACGATACTAATAATTTACATCCTCTTTTTTACCCGCTGTACCAATAGCGGATCCGGCGCGTTTGTAAAAGATATCGATGGCAATGTATATCCAACCTGCACTATTGGCAACGAGGTATGGATGGCCGCCAACCTGCGCGTAACCCGTTATCGCAACGGCGATCCTGTTTCCCTTTTGACCGACTCAACCGCCTGGAGCAAAACCACAACAGGCGCTTATTGCTTTTATAATAACGATTACTCCTTTGATACCGCTTATGGTAAACTATATAACTGGTATGCCATAAACGACCCACGCAATATAGCCCCCGAAGGCTGGCATATTCCCACCAACGAAGAAATAACAGCCCTGATAACTGAACTCGAAAAAGACCCGGCCAATGCCGGTAAATTAAAACAAAATGGGTTGGGCGGCTACCGCTTTTATACCGGCGCCACCTTTCATACCCTGGGTTTCAACGGCTATTGGTGGGGAGCAAACCACAGCTTTGAGCTCTACGACCATAGTCCCCGTATGTATACCGGAATGGCCGATGTACAACGCAATACATATGAAGCCGGTTATGGCATGGCCATCCGGTGCGTGAAGGATTGATAATTACTTGTAAACGTTGAAGTGCCTGCACGGGCATACCCATTATCTAACAGCTACGATCAATTGTGATTTATATGTGCAATTTTAAAATATAAATTGTACTGACAAAACATTCTACTTTTGCTGTCGTATAACACAACACCTCCCCTATTAAAATCACAGACAATTCAGGATGATAAAGGCGCCTGTTAAGTAATGCATCTGATTTATTCTACCTAAAATACTAACTATGAAGCTATCAAATGAGGACCTGCGAAAAATTGCACAGGTAAAATCCATTTTAGAGAAGGAGTACCGGAACAATAATACGCATGCACAACTGGCCAGCAGGGTAAACACCAATGAAAGCAAACTACGCAAGGGGTTTAAACTGGTGAACAATAAAACAATTTATGAATACCTTACCCAGGTGCGGATAGAAAAAGCGAAAGAGCTGCTGGAGACAACCGATGATCCGGTAAAGGCGATAGCATTCAAATTGGGTTACGATGTAAGTAACCTGGTAAAACAGTTTAAGAAAATTACGGGCATGGCCCCGATCGAATGGCGCAGGAAAAATACACCGAATCGTTCTTTCACCTTTATGTTATAATAAAGAAAAACCGGATTCGCCATGAGTTTAACCGGATTCGCCAATAATCAATAAGTAATTTGCTGCTGGCTTCAATGCCAGATTATATTCTTCTTACACTTCCTCCACTGTTATCAACCTCAGACACTGATAAAAATCTTCTTCCGGGAAAGGATTGTACACCAGCAACTTTATTTTATGAATAAATGATGCATGGCCGGTTGGCCCTGTACTTAGACCTTATTTTATGAAAAAAGAACTATTAAGCAGCAGGCAGCTACCAAAGCCTGTTCTGTATAACCTGTTATCATTTACCTGGTTAAAAAAACAAATCGTTGTTGAAGTTATCAGCTCGCTGTTGATCATTCTTTTTATTTATACGGCATTGAGCAAGCTATCGAACTATAATAATTTTATCGCTCAATTAAGCAAGTCGCCCTTTATTACTTCCTATGCCAATTCAATTGCATGGAGCATCCCTGCGGTTGAAATAGTACTATCTCTTTTGTTGGTCTTCAACAAAACACGGTTATTGGGATTGTATGCTTCGTTCTTTCTGATGAGCCTGTTCACCGCTTACCTGGTAATCATGTTGAACTTCAGTTATTATATCCCCTGCTCCTGCGGCGGTGTATTGCAATATTTAACGTGGAATGAACATATAGTATTCAACTCGTTCTTTATAGTTATTGCCGGAACAGGTGTTTTATTAAAAGAGAACACCTTTTAAAATATTTACGCGTAAACAAGGGAATGCCGAAAACCTTAAAAAGAGTAGGCAAACAAACTTTTATTTGGTTTAATCAAAAAAGCTGAATTATGAAAAAAATTAAGTTCTCACTCGCTGCACTGGTGCTTATAGTAGCCATTGCAGGCACTGCTACTGCCAATGCCAATAAACAACTGGCAGATCCCTGTAGTAAAGTAGATCCGAAAGGACTAATATGTGTTGACGGTTCCGATGAACCATGCTGTGAAGATGATTTCGGCAATATCTACTTTTATCCACCGCTTTAATCGTTTGGGGCTGACTAAAAAGGAGCCTTACCAGGTCAGGTGACTGAGTAGATGGTCGTGCAGGTTATTCCCGGCCATTTCGCGAACCTTTTTGGCCAGCCCCATTTTAAATTAGTTTTATGAATAGCAGGAAGCCTGTTCTTAAATTAGCGATTTTATTTATAGCCTCATTTACGATTATCGGCATACTGGCATTCCTTTCAAAAAAATCGATTCCAAAAAAGAATGGATTTGAAAGGCGCTTCATTTCCACCGCACTGATACCCCGGAAACATATTACATTTCCGGTAAAGCCGGTAAAATTGATCGGCATGCACTCAGGAAAGATTTTTTTCCAGGAAGAAAAACCCTATGAGATACTAACTACCACACCTTCACTTGACTCACTGCAGGCAATAAAATTGGAATTGCCAGCCAATAGTAACCCGGGCCGAAGCATTCGTATGTTCATGCAGGGGCATCATTTGTACCTGGCGTGCAGAAATATGCCCGGCATCATCGACTATAACCTGAATACGGGAAGCGTAATCAATCATGCGCTGTCAGGTTATTTCAATCAGGAAGCCATGTCATCAACCGATAACTTTATCATAAGGATCAAGGACCGCGTATCGCAAAGCCACCTGTTCGCCAGGCTCAACCTGAACAAAAAAGACAGCATGAGCGAAGATAACTTCAGCGACAGAAAAACAATCGGCGGATTTGAAACTGCGGGCCTGCTCTATTACGACACCGCTACACAACAGGCATGTTATAATTATTTTTACCAGAATGGGTTTATTTGCATGGACACAAACCTCAACCTCACACTTAAAGCCAGGACCATAGATACAGTCACCCACCGTAATATAAAGGTTGCCCGGGTAGCCAATTCGCTCACAATGAAACAACCGCCGCAACGTATAAATTATAACGGTTCTGTAAATGACGGAAAGCTCTTTTTACAATCTTTGTTAAAAGCCGACAATGAATATGAACTTGACTTCAATGAAAATACCATCATAGATGTATATAGCCTGAAAAACGGCAGCTATAAAGGAAGCTTTTATATCCCTGCCTATGAAGAAAAAAAAGCGCACCAGTTTCAGGTGGTTAACCAAAAACTGTATGCGCTCTACGGTAAAACGGTAGTGTTATATGATCTGGGGTTTATCGCGGATCTCTGATGACCAGCATTTGAGCCTGCCGGTCTTCATACTGAAGGCTTAATCCGTATTTTTTTAACTCACCATTCACAGCATCCACATCATTCATCTGGGCTTTTAAAACTACTGTTATTCTGCCCGACAGGCCGGTTTCATCTAGAAGAATTTTGTCAGACAAAAAATGGCTTATATTATCAACAAGCCTCGGGAATGGCTGATTTACGAGCGTAATACCGCCTACGCTGATCGATGCAGAAGGTTTTACAGACGTATCGGCCAGATGGCGGAAGTTCTTATCAGCCTTCAGGATCAAACACTTTTGTTTGCGGTATTCCTGGCATGCGCTATAACCAAACAATTGCCGCAGGTCATCACGCATTAAACTCCAGATGCTGTCGCGTTTTGCTTCCGGCACAGTGATCTCATAACAAAACGTATTATCGTATTTCCATTTCTCATAATCCTCATTTGGGGGGCATTCGATCTTTTCCGAACTCGAAGATTCGACAATGGTCCTGTTAAAAGGCACCGGACCTGTAGAGTCGCCATAGGCAAGCTGGTATAAATTCCTGACGGCCATATTATGCGCAGCGATCCTGTTTCTATATACACCCTTCCGGGAAACATTCATACTGGACCTTACCCCTTTTAAATGCCTCGTAAGAACCGAACCAAAGACCACACTATTACTATCTATTTCTTTAGCTATCTCAAGTAATGGCTTTTTATAATCAACAGATATTTTTTTCTCTTTCTCACGAACCATGATCTCTTTTCTGTTTACAAATCCGGCAATATTCTCGTCGGTAAGTTGTGAACCGTCGGTAATGGCCCTGATGTAACCCTTATCGTCTATCCATACATAAGTGGAAACATCCTTTACCTGAAAATATTTTACCATACTTTTGTTTATGGCACAGGGCAGGGACATGGGCTTGTTCCCTTTCTTCCTAATTTCATAAAACTGTTTGGTCTTTGGGTACCCATCGGTGGCCACTAACAATATTTGCAGGTTGTCGCCGTATCGCTTTTGCCAGTTCTCGAGCTTTGGAAATGCTTTAATGCACGGCAGACAAAATGTGCCCCAGAAATCTATGATCACAAATTTCCCTTTCAATTCGGGCAAAGACAGTTTGTCCTTAGGATAATTGAACAGTGTATCGAATGAAAACGCGGGGCACAACTGATTGATCAGCGGATCGCCTGTTGTGTTTATATTAACGGTTTGCGCCCTGCCGGTAATGTAAATGAATGACAGAACAAATAAAACAGCAAAACAGCTTTTCATACTAATGATTTTAACCGGTAGACGCGATAAAATAAAAAACGGGTACGGATATGCTCTGATCTATCTAACGATCTTTATTAAGTATACATCAGCGATGTATATCATCTGTCGTTTTGAGGCATGCCAGATAAAATAATTACATCGGGCGGAAACGGCAAGGCATACCTGGGGCTGTTAGGCTGCAGGGTATATGTTTGGTTTTCCACCACCCGGGTCAGAACAATATTAGCGCCTTCACTGTTCAACCGGCGTATATCAGGCCACCGCAAACCGCGGAACAGTGTTTCTTTTCTTCTTTCCTCCAGTATCAGGTCCAGCGCCTCGCTTGCATTGCCCGCAGTTAATGGAACAAAGGTGCCGGCCTTATACCGTTTTATCAATAAAGCATTGAGATCATCCATAGCGGCTGTGAAATCTCCCGTGCGGGCCAAACACTCAGCCCGCGTAAGAAAAACTTCGTCTGTAGCAATGCCGGCGAAAAAGATCTGGCCGGTATTGCCGCCGGTGTAAGTACCAACAAAGCGCACGCCCCCATTGACATTCGACTTGAAAAAAACTTTCTGCCTGAGGTCATTTACGTTATAGCTTTTGTAGAAATTAGAATCGATAATTACCGTATTTGCGTAGAAATAATTTGACATGGATGCATGAAATATCACTTCCTTATTCAACCCGGGAACAGGGTATGCCGCATTTGAATTCAGGGTATTATAATCAATCAGGGAATCATACAATTTTAAACAGGAATCGGCATACGACAAGGCCCGTGGGTAGTCCTGCATTACCAGATAAACCCTTGATAGCAGTGCGTAAGCCGCCGGTTTGGAAGGCCGCGTTTTATAAAGAGGCGTAACAGGCAGATAATTTACTGCCGTATGCAAATCGTTCAGTATTTGCTGATAGGTTTCTTCCAAACCGGACCTTACCGACCTGATATTGGGATCAGCATTCAACCGAAGCGGAATGCCCGGCTCGTTTACTGAACCAGCCTTATAAGGCATTGCATATATCTGCGATACATTAAAAAATGCTTCACCCCTGAAAAAATGCGCACTTCCCTTTACGTTATTCCACGCGGGCGTACCTTTATCCGCTTCCGTCACCTTGTCGATATCATCTAATATAACATTCGAACAAAAAACCTGCCGGTATGCGGTATTCCAATTGTTAGGATCGGCGTCTACATCAATATAAATATCTTTATCCCATATATAAGTATTTCTCTCTGAAGCTGAATATCCGGCCCACATGGCGCTGCTCACATAATAATTATCGGCACTTTCCTCACCTAATGCCGGACGGCCATCGTTCATGTAAACCGAATGATCTAACATAGCCTGAAATTCCTTTACTGTAGTAGGTACATCGAGCGACTTGTTCGACTTAGCTTCCATCCAGTCCTTTTTACAGGAAACACCGATGGTACCTGCAAAAACAAACAATAGTATTTTATATTTAAGCATGTGTGTATTTTTTGATTGAAAAAAATCGGGCTGTTGCCAGGCATTGTTTTTAAAAATCAAATTTGGCACCCAGTGTCACGCTGCGGGATGCAGGCAGAAAATTGGCATATGTATTCGGTAGCGCATCGGGATCAATGCCGTATTTGTTCGCCCGCCATAAAATACCGATGTTATTTATATTACAGTAAACATGAATTCCCTTAAACAGTAGCCGCGCCCATTGTTCTTTATCGAAGTCATAGCCGATCACGATATCCTGCAAACGGATATGATCGGCCTTTTGCACCAGTATCTCCGAATTTGCATAAAATGACCTTTCCCTTGAACTGGCCTGGGTTGGAGCTGCAACAGTATTAGGCAAAGAAGGAACAAATGTCAATTCCTCATCACCCGGCTTCTGCCACCTTTTACCCAAATCGGCATTTGTGCCCCATACATTCAACATGGCACCATAATCAACTGAAGGCCGCCTGAAAAAATGACCAATTTTATACGTGATGTTTACAGAAACACTCAAGTTTTTCCATGTAAAATCATTTCTGAATGCCCCCACAAAAGGAGGATTGACAGGCCCATTATAAATCATTCCGGTAAGCGTTGTGCTGGAAGATATTTCAGAATAGCTCTTTGATTTCTGGCCATCCACGTATCCTAAGGGATCGCCGTTTGCAGGATCTAAGCCCCCCCAGGCATAACTATAAATACTTAAAACAGGACGCCCCTTCAATGGCGCAACAATGCTCTGATCTCCACTTCCCTGAGTAACGTATCCGCCTGCAGATGTTGTTTTAAAATATTCTAAAACCTTATCGGTGGCATAGCTGAACAAAAGGTTTGAGGTCCAGCCGATCAACCTGTTCTTTAATATCTTTCCGGTCAATTGCACATCAACTCCATTCCCTTTGATATTTGCCATATTACCTTTGAATAAAGTAATACCGGTTGTTGGGTCCACTGTTGCCTCTCCAATAAGGTCGTTACCTCTTTTAGAAAAGTACTCTATGGTACCCGACAAAACATTTTGTTTCAATGCAAACACAACGCCCAGGTTCAACATGCTCACCTTCTCCCATCGCAAATCGGGGTTGGGCGGGTTAACAACCTGCGCCACGGTAGCTTTCGTTATTGCGTTGGTACCAAACCGTATGGTGGTATAGGCAGTAAGGTCTTTATTGATATTTCCATTATAGCCATATGTAGCGCGCAACGCCAGTTGATCGATGATACCGCTGCGGAAAAATTCCTCGCGTGAAATATTCCATTTAAAACCAGCCGACCATAACGGCAGAATACGCTGATTGGCTTTTATGCCGAAAAAATTAGTATTGTCAAAACGCCCGCTGGCCGAAAAAACGTACCGGTCGTTGAAAGTATACGAACCATTTGCGTAATACGACAGGAACCTGTCGAGAAAACCGGTCACCTCACGCGGATAGGGAATCGTTGCAGCAGAAGTTGAGGCATTGTTGGGATTGGTTTGAAACCTGGTAACAAAATCTATTGGCTGGCTGATCGCCGACTCATCATCATAACCATATAAACGGGACTGGCTTCCCTTTTGTTCCAGTTGCTTTACCTCGAAGCCACCAATCACGTTTACCCGATGCCGTTGCCACGCCTGGTTAAAGTTCAACTGCACCCTGCCGGTATGCCCATCCAGCTCTGAGATCCCTTCATCGAGAATGTCGCCAAAAGGTACCGGATAAGTAACCGGGCCGGCCGGATTATAATACTGATTTACCAAACTTCTTACAAAATAGGTTTCCTTGGGTGATAAACTGCTGGCTTTCCGGTATTGCTTTTCATATTGATATTTCAATTCAACATTAAAGCTGGTGGAAAACGTTTTCCTGATCTCAAGACTGGCCCGGTTATAATTCTGACGGGTAACGTTATTGGCCATATTGAGCTCATCGAGCGGCCTGTACTGCCAATCTAAAAATCCCTGGCTTTCCTTTTCCTCCTTATACGTTTGCCTATAACCATAATTTATTGGAACGGCATTCCCATTTTCATCAACGAGCCGGGCATAGGGATAAATCCTTTTTAAGGTTGTATGAACCAGGTCGTTTATTCCCGGATTATTATTCACAAATTTCGTGTTGGTATATAACAGGCCGGCATTAACATCTACGTTTTTAAAAGGCGTAAACTGGTTCGATGCGTTTATCGAAAAACGGTCGAAGCTATTCCTTACGTAACTGCTTTGGTCTTTATCGTAACTTATTGCAACAAAGTACCTGCTTTTATTTCCGCCACCCGATACGGTCAGTGCATTCTGGGCTAAAACACTATTTCTTAAAAAATACTTTGAATACTGATCTTTATAACTATTTGCTTTCAGCGCCTCGATTCTCTGGTCGGCTTCACCTGCAGGTATCAAACCATCTCTTTTTGCAATTAAAAGCTCCACTACCGGCGTTAACGGTGTTTTAAACAAGCTCGACTCCTGTGCCGTATACCACTTCCTGGAAAAGAATTCCTTTTCTACTTCAATATAGTCTTCAGATGAGGCTAACGGCAAATACCCCAGGTCGGGTTTCTCCCCTATTGTTACATTGGTATTGAACTGGGTTTGCGGAGGCTGGTTCAGGTTACCTCTTTTTGTTGTAATTACAATTACGCCGTTGGCGGCACGCACACCATATATAGACGCGGCAGCAGCATCTCTTAAAACGGTTATTGACTCAATGGTATTGGGGTTAAGATTATTGATATCGCCATCGTATGGAAAATTATCGAGTATGATCAGCGGGGTGGCATTTGCAAGAATGGTGCTTCGGCCACGGATGTTCAATGTAGGCTGATCGGTTTTGCTGCTCCGGTAAAAAGCAACGCCACTGGCTACGCCTTCCATACGCGATAATACATCCAAAGAAACACCGCGGTTCAATAGTTTATTGTCGATGGTAACAAAGGAACCTGTAGCCCTTTCCTTCGGGATCTGTTGATAACCGGTAAATACCGATACGGATACACTGGCCATTTCACTTACCGCCAGTTCAAGCTGTATCGATACATTGGTTTTTCCATCGAGTTTGAACGTCTTGGTTTCAAAGCCCAGGTAAGAGATCTCGATAGTGGCATTTTCTTCTACGCCCCGTAATATAAAAAAGCCGCCATCATTGGTAATTCCGCCAATAGCGGTACCTCTTACTTTTACATTGGCGCCAACAAGCGGTTCTCCTTTATGGTTCAGCACCCTGCCATTCACTTCTATCGGCGGTGGTGTTATCTTCTTCCGGTTTTGCGGTTCTTCTGCCGCTTCTCCGGTCTTTGAAATAATTACCGTTTTATTTTCTATAAGATAGCCGAGCGGCTGTCCCTTTAAAGCAAGTTTTAATACGTCTTCCAGTGCGGCGTCCCTTACATCGAGACTGACCTTTCTTGCGTCTTTGATAACATCATCGGTGTACAGGAATACATACCCGGTTTGTTTTTTTATGGCCGTGAATACTTTTTCAAGCAAAATGTTCTTACCTGAAAAAGTAACGGTCTGGGAAATACCTTCCGCCTGCACCTGAAGTAAGGATATGGTTAAAATGATTGCCGTTAATTTCATAATTCGTAAGGTTTGTTTTCCTACGAGGGTTTTTGAGCAGTTAATGGTTATGCCGGCAGTATAATAAATTACTGCCTGCAGGTAATTGCGAAAATGCATACCTTAGTAATTGAAAGGTTGAATAATAAAATACCTAACAGTGTTATTATTGGCCTTTTTACACCGGTGCGTCCACGAAACGTACCGGTTTTTTTATGGCCTGAGGGAGGAGATTACGGAATCTGCGTATTACAGATCGTGTGGTAAACCGAAGCGGTTTGGATGTTTAAATGGTTCATATGGTTTTAGATTTAATATGGTATTTAGGTCAGTTTTGGATTTAGTGATTAGTGCTTGAGAAATGGTCAAATGAGAAAATAAAATCAGGTATGGTATAGTTAATTTGAATCTTTGTTCCGGCTTTTAGCATCTTTCGGCGCTTCTACGATCAGTTTCCTTGCCGCCACATCAACACGGAAATGAACACCTGTTGTATATTCAAGGGCACGCAGTACCTGCGACAACATTAGTCCTCTTTCCATTTCACCAATAAACAGCTTTGTGGGTTTGGCGCCTTCGTACACAACTTCCACGTTGTACCATTTTGCCAACTGGCGCATAACAACGGTAATATCACTTTTCGAGAAGTAAAAACGGCCGTTCTTCCAGGCGGTTACGGCTTCTATATTGGCATCGGGTTTCACTTTGGTAACGCCATTGCTTACCTGTGCCTGCTGGCCCGGTTCAAGCAGTGTTTCTACATTGGCGTGCTTTATCTTAACCGAGCCTTCAACCAATGTAGTTTTTATAATTGCTTCATCATCGTATGCATGGATATTGAAATGTGTTCCCAAAACCTGAACATCCATTTCATTTTCTTTGCGGCCCGATACGTGAACGATAAAGGGTTTATTTTTATCGGGAGCCACTTCAAAATATACTTCACCGGTAACTTCCACTTTTCTTTCATTGCCGGCAAAAGCCACCGGGTATCTTATGGTAGCGCCGGCATTTAGCCATACTTTACTGCCATCGGCCATCACCATGGCATAGGTTTCGCCATTGGCCGTGGTCAATGTATTATAAATCAATTCAGCCGGCTGGTCTTTTTGCTGGTATTTCAGGATGCCTTTTCCATTTAAAACAACGGTTCCGCCCTGCTGTGCCAGCTGACCAATGGCAGTACTATCAAGCACCAGCTTGCTGCCATCGGCCAGGGTTAACAGGGCGGTTGTTTGTCCAGGTGCAATATCATGCAGAGATACCGTTGCTGCCTTGTCCTTTGGCAATACATTGTCACCTTGATTCGGCGTTCTAAACCAGTAAAAAGCAGCAGCAGCCAGTACAAGTACCGCTGCTGCCGAGGTTGCTACATCCCTAAACAACTTCCATTGCCTTTTCCTTATTATTATGCGCTTTCCATTAGCCAGTTTTTGTTCAAAGTAAGCCTTATCGCCCCCAACGTCTACCCTATGCGCCTCTATCAGCCTTTCGAGCATATAATCTTTATTGCTCCATTTCTCGAACCACCTGCGGTTGTCTTCGTCGGTAAGCCATTCTTCAAAGATCACGGCCTCCGCTGAATTAAGGTCTTCTTCGGAGATCGCTTTTAAGATGATACCATTTATAAGGCTATTGTCGGTCATTACTCCTGCTTTGCCGGTGATAATTAAACCCCCGTAGGTGATTAAAACGCTTCATGTTCTGGCTATCGGCTATATGAATACGGACGGACAAAATTTTTGTACCAGTGACCAACAGAAATTTCTTAACTTTTTTTTAGCGGGGCAACATACATATGAGATAAAAAAGAAGAGCGTGAAAACGGGAGCAGTCGATATTCCTGATTAGAAATATATTGCATATTTGCGTACACAAAACACTATCAATTTACGCATGAGCGGCAGGTATATGTCAAAACCCGACGTAACGCATTGGAATAGATGATTTTTTTAATTACAGGCCGACATGAAGAACAACAGGGAGAGAAAGATGAGTACCACCATTTGTTCTACACCGAGGGTGAGCCTGATGGCTTTCATTGCAGCAGCATTGGTGTTGCGAATTGTGTTTTCAGATAAATTGAGCATTTGTGCTACTTCCGTTCTGCTATAGCCATCGAGATAAGTAAGCTTGAACACCTGCTGCATTCGCTCGGGCAGTTGATTTATACGTTCATATAATATCTGAACCAGTTCGGCCTCCTGGTATCTTCGTTCAATGCCGTTCTCGCTGACGGTGCCCGACTTAAGGAGATGATTTTCTATTTTATTTCTGAGCTTGTTCTTTCGTAAGTGATCTATACAGGCATTCTTTATAACGGTATAGAAGTATACCTGTAGATGAACCATGTTGGCGAAATTGTTCTGCTGCGCCCAAAGTTTGATAAATGATTCGGTTACAATATCCCGGGCTTCTTCCGTATCATCGATCAGGCTTTTTGCGAATAAAAATAATTTTCTATATAGCTTATCATACAACTCGTTATACACGGTGGGATCCTTGTCCATGATTCGCTGCATAATCTGCTCATCTGTCATATAAATACAGGATGGTTTACAAATCAGAGAAATAAGGTTTCACGGTAACTGGCCCAAGTTATAAATAGCCCACCTTATAAGCAAAAAAATTATTTCATCCGCGTTTAATATATATCGGTTAAGGATGATGTTATAGTTAGCAATTTGATCATGATCAACTTTTCATATTTCTTTAAAGAATAACCGCCGGCAGCGTAAACTCAAAAACAGCGCCCTCTGCCTTTCTTTACTTTTCACCGAAATAGTTCCCCCGTGGTTCCTGATGATCTCTGCAGAGATATATAAACCTAATCCCATACCCGGGTAGGCGCTCATGGTATCATCGCTTACGCGAAAGAAACGCTCGAATATTTTATCCTGATAACTTAAGGGTATACCTATACCGTTGTCAGCTACCCGAACTGTAACTTCACGCTCATTATCTTCACTGCTAATTTTTATTTCGGCACCATCGGGTGAATATTTTACGGCATTCGTCCCAGATCATTTCAATAATGCAGAAAC
Organism: Niastella populi; assembly: GCF_002078015.1. Classification (GTDB taxonomy): domain Bacteria; phylum Bacteroidota; class Bacteroidia; order Chitinophagales; family Chitinophagaceae; genus Niastella; species Niastella populi. The sequence continues at coordinate 18,547 of NZ_LWBP01000123.1, forward strand.
CCTGATTCATGGAGTTGAAAAGTAAATAGTATTTATCGGTGACCCGTTGAGCCAGTTCATTGTTTTTCAGATCATCGTCCTGTTTGCTGCCGGTGCCCATAAAAAGGAATACGCAAAGAACGCATTACCATCTATTTGACTACAATCATCGTACCAGCACAAAGCTACCTCGTTTTACAATGGTTTTGCCGGTGTAATCCACCGCCTGTATCATGTATACATAGGTTTGGGACGACTGCCTGGCGCCGCCAATTGTTCCATCCCAGCCCTTGTTTGGCTGATTGGTATTGAAAACCAGCTGGCCCCAGCGATTGTATACCCTGAAGAAGAGCAATTGCGCCACCCCGGCCATTACCGGCCTTATGACATCGTTCTTTCCATCACCATTTGGTGTAAACGCAGATGGCATGAAGATGTCGGCGCCTGTTTTGAAGATCTTTACCGTAACCGTATCGGCACCGGTACAGCCAGCGGGGGTTTGCGCCGTTACAACGTACGTGATGGCTGCAGGAGCGCTTGCATTGTACAGAGCCACAGGGTTGGCAATATTCGGAAAAGTCAAACCCGCAGCAGGGTTCCAGCTCCAATTGTTGGCATTGGGATCATTTGCCTTTGCATTTAACTGCAATGGCTGGTTTATTACCACTGCGGTATCGTTACCCGCATTTACGATGATGGGCTCGGTAACCCGAATATGGAAAGTATCTTTCAATTCGTTTGGACAACCGGCATTGGTAACGGAAAGCACTACATCAGCCGTTCTCAGCGGTGTTGCAGTGGTAGTTATTGAGTAAGGAAGGGCCGGAACGGTTCCGCCGCCCCCCGGCGATAAGGGCACATTGTTGCTCCATGTATAGCTGGTGCCAGTTGTAATGGTAGCATTCAACACGGCCGATTTGCCATAACAGATATCGGAAAATGGCGGATCTATATTGGCTTCCGGCATGGGCACATTGAAGAACCTGACCGTTGCCGCATCGCTTAGTTCGGCGGGGCAAACCCCGCTTTTTACCCGTGTGCGGTAATACATTGTTCTGTTAACCAAACCGGTATTATAAGATGAATTAGTGTTAACGGGCGTGAGATCACTCCAATTGGTATTATCCAGGGAAAACTGCCAGTTCAATACCGCTCCTGTATTGCCTCTTAATGTAAGCAGTGGGTCAACAACCTGATTGACACAAACATTGGTAAGGCTGGGATCGATCCTGCCCCCTACCGTTTGGGGATCAACCGTTATAAAAGCGGCATCACTGGTATCGATGGTACAGGCGGCGCCGTTTTGAATAAGGGCGGCGTAACGGGTGGAGGTAGTAAGATTTTGCGCGGTATAGTTGTCGGAAGTGACGTTTATGTCGCGCCACGTAATACCATCCGTTGACGAAAGCCATTTCAAAACACTTCCCACTTCATCTGCCACCACGAGCTGGCAATTATTATTACCTGCACAAACTGTTGTATCGTCCATTACCCGGCCGGCAATCGTAGGCGGAGTGGTTGTTACATCGATGGTATCGAGCAGATCGGCGCAACCATTTACCTCATGGCTGATGATATGGCCGCCCGTACTTCCTACAGTAACATTAATAATATTGGTATTGTGACCCGAATTGATCACCCAGCCGGGCGGAACTTTCCAGTCGTAGGTAGCGCCGGCAAGCGCCGGTATTGAATATTCTACTGTTGTATTGGTGCAGGCCACCCTTTGCCCGCTGATCTCCAAACCGGCGCAGGTATTTCGTAGCGCCACGTAAGAATAAGCAAAATGGGCTCCGGGGCGGCAATTGTCTGCCTCAAAAGTAAGGGTTACCTGCTCGCCGCGGTAGGGAGAAAGATCGAAGGTCACTTCGGTCCATCCCTTGGTCCATACATCATATAATAAAGTACCATTCTGGTTACCCGCTCCTGAAAAAGACAAAAAAGGCGTTGGGCTGTTTGAAAACCCATTGGCGAGAGCCGAGGCGGTATCGAGGGTGGCGCCGGTGCCCGATGAGCCGCCACCGCCTCCTGATGCATTATTGAACGTGGGCAGATAATAACCCGGCGAGGCGCAGGTAATTATGCTGTCGTGCGTGGTGAGGGTGGCCTTGAAAAGCGGCTGTTCGTTTGAATTATGAGTTCCGTTCTCGAGCACCATGGCGTAGGCATAGGTCATGGTGTATGGCTCGGTAGTGGGTCCGGGCGGCACATTGATAATATAAGTGATGGCCCGGGTAAAGCCACCGGGGTTGCGGCCGCCGCCTGCGGTTAGCGAGCGGCTGGTAGCCGTTGAACCCAGCATAATGGAATAATTATAAGCATAACCGTTTATGGTTGGAACGGTTGGAAAAAAACCGTAAGGATCAGTGGTAGGGGAAGTGATCACCTGTACACCGGTATTACCAATTGAATATTCAGGTACCGTGGTTAGCCCTGTATTGGGAGCAGGGTATGTTTGGGTAGCCCCACCCATCAGGCCCGTGGTAACCGACCAATGCGACAGATCCCCCGACCCAAAATTGATGTTAGTTGGACAGGTTTGCGTTTGGGTAAACCCTGAAAACGCTACAGCAATGGCAATTAAGCAGAGTAGTATATGTTTCATCCACGTTTTTATAGGGGCAACTAAAAAACTTGTAAACTATATTACGAAAATTAGTTAGCCGGGGTTGGTCCTCCATTTAGATATATACCGTTTAAAGGGGAAACCAACAGTAATGGGACAACTGCCCGGTGATAAAAAAGGGAAATGGTTGTAAGGATCTTATTAGTGTTGTTAAATATACAAGTAAAAACACAAATTACCAGCTGCTGTATCGATGAGTAAGTGAAAAGTAACGGTGAAATAAATTAGCTTACAGCCCTGCCCCTGCAACAGCCTTTAAATCAATTGCATTGTAGTTGTTTTTCCCGAAGCAAACTGAAGTTGGCAGAAACCCCTCCGGAATTAGTATACGATTTCAGCAGTATTATTTCTTCTTTTTCGAAGGTTTGGCCCTTTTATTAAAATCAAGCGCCAGTTGCACCCAGTAGTCGAGTTTTTTATTTGTATTCAGCACGGCAGCATCAACGAATACATACCCCTTCATCACCTTGCCGGTGAAGTCCATTGGTGTGCAGCCATCTTTTTCCAGCGCGGCATCATAAACCGCAGGGTCAAGCCGCACCATCATGCGTTCAATTTCTATACCAACGCACATTTTATCATTGACCATAAAACACAATCCGCCAAACATCTTTTTTTCCTCTACCCTGTCATGCGTCAATGCAATAATTTCCCGCACCCGGTTGGCCAGCTTTTCATTGTATGACATATGAGCGTTGTTTTAATTTCTATAAAGAAAGGAGGGTCGCCCGCGGTAGCGGGGACCCTCCAAATTAATTAATTCTTTTCAACCTTACTGATACTGAATATAGATCGGCTGTGGTTTTTCAGCCAGTACTTCCTCAGGCGTCAGCATATGGCTGCCTTGTTTGCGGATATCATTTTTATAGAACAGTTTATAACCGGCAAACTGTACAGGTTCCTTCCAAACATACGCTTTGTAGCTGTCATGTTTAAGTGAAGGTTCTCCCCAGCCATCCATATCGATAACGATCTGAACTTCGGGTTGAAGTTTAATATTTTTATAGTTGGTTACCATGTTTTGCGTAAAGCGGTGCACTACGAGGATCTTGGGCGGCAGGTTGTTTGCCTTTGCGAGTTTGGCCAGGTAATCAGTAACAAAATTGATGTCGCTGGCATCCATGGTGCCAATTACCGCCCCGGGTCTTTTACCGGTTTTCATGGAAAACTCAGGATCGATACCAAGGTGCACATGCGGCATCTTCAGGTATTTCTCCAGTTCGGGAATTTCGGCCTGTACATTGCTGAAGCCTACCTGCACATCGATAAACACCAGCGCATTAATGCGTTCCGCCATTTTCAGCACGGAGTCTATCTGGTGAAAGGGCATCCGCAGGCGGTATTTGCCACCCGCGCCGGGACTTCCCTGGGCGGTTACAGCAATATAGTGTAATGCCGGTTGTACCGGAATGGCAGGGTCGGCGGCTTCCCATTTCTTACATTCTGCGGTTAACTTTTGCAGCATTTCATCTGGTGGATATTCGCCCAGGGCGCCCATATTCTTTGAATACAGGTTGCCATAGTAAGCTACCACCCTTTTGAAAGGGAAAATAGCACCGGCCCTGGGGTAGGCAGTTTTTACCGGCCAGCGGCCCGATGAATCGCCATTGGCCAGGTGTAAATTCAATTTATTGAACAGCGCAGTATCCAGCGTGGTGGCAGCAGGACTGGCTACGTTCTCCTGGGTTTCTTTAATTGCTGAAGTGTTTTTCGGAGCGGTGGAATCTGCAGCTTTAGTTTCTGTAGTGTTTGCCTCACCATTAGAGCAGGCATTCATTACAAGAGCTGTGCAGGCAGCAGCTAAAAGGCGTACTGATGGCATAAACCAGGTATTGATTTTATTTTAAATGATACGAAAATGTGCTTATTGTGCAAAGGCAAAACAGCGGGCGAAAATAAGGCAAAAGAAGGGATGATTATCAGGCTGTTCATATTTTTCGGCAGGCTATGCCTTTGTATTGGATTTCAATACCTATAAACCATTATATTCCCTATTTAGTATGTATGGGGGCAAATTTTTTGCGGGCAGCAAACCAACGTTAAAAGTCTGGCGGCAGGCCCTCTTCCTGTAATTTGTTTTGAAGCACCTGCAGCTCTTTCATTTTGTTGCGGTATATATTTTGCTCCCAGCCGCTGGCGATAAAAACCAGCACAAAGAAAAGCGCTACAGCCACTAAAAACCAAACAGATTGCCCCCCCTCCCAGCTACCCAACAAAACCAACAGTGCAATTGGCAATGTATTCCAGCGCATAATTTGCGCAATGCGCACCTGGTAAACGGCCGTTGCAAGTGCATGTTGCAAATCGCCGCTCAGCGAACGGTTGAACCGTTTTTGTTCCCGCATGCGGCGAACGCGGTTTACCAGCACATATAATGCGCTACCCAATAACCATATAGCCAACAAGTAAGCGAATACCAAACTACGCCGCCCGGTAAAATTTTGTTGCAGCACGAACGCTCCGGAGATGGCATTGGCAATTATAAGGATCCATTCGGTTACAACAGCAATATGTATTACCTGGTGTTTTTTGGCAACGATGCGGTTATGCAATGCATGTTCATTGATCACATACAACGGCTTGTTATTTTGTGTATCCCAGATCTTTTGCAATTCATCGAATTCCATGGTCACTGATTTTTTTCGATTGAAGAATGAGTTGCTTCTTTATGCGGTTGATCTTCACACCTACATTTGAAACGCTGATACCCAGGATAGCCGCCATTTCTTTATAACTGAACCCATCGAGCAGCAGCAGGGCCAGCGACCGGTCAATTTCATCGAGGGAATGTATGGTTTCATACAACCAGGTCAGCTGTTCATCAACAGGTTTATGCGGGTGGCTCAATACATCGGGAATGCCATGCAATGCGCCGCTGACCTTGCGGTATTTGTGCTCTTTGGTGACCCAGCTGATAGCAGTATTCAGGGCAATGCGATAGATCCATGTAGTAACGGCAGATTCATTTCTGAAAGCCGGGATCGAACGCCACACCTGGATACTGATCTCCTGAAACAGGTCATCCTGATCCATAGCCGTATTGCCATATGCACGCACTATTTTAAAGATGAGCGCTTTATGCTGATCGATCCATTGATTGAAGATGTATCCCTGTTCCTGAAAGGTCACTAACTGTATGGTTTATACCATTAGTAGCAAACGGAGGCCTGTTTCTTACAGTTTAGCGAAGAATTATTTGATCCGCCTCGTTGAATAATAACTAAAACACATGTGTTGCCGGAAGATGGGAGTTGAAGGCTTTCACCTATATTAGCGTTTATGCATATCATACACAAAGTTGATACCGCCCTGAAAGCAAAGCTGGTTCCGTTTTTCAATACCCATCACCGGGTTGATCTTGGCATTGACAGTTTACTTGACGGACAAAGCGGCAAACAGATCAGTGTGGTGGTGGATAATGTTACCGATCCCAAAATAGCATTTATCAGGTATGGTACATTTGGCGTATTGGCCGGAGATGCAACACATGATAAGGCCGCTGCGCTTATACAATCGATTGAACTACCGTGCGCCATTCAACCTTCGCCGGAACCATGGATGAATTTATTGCAGTATACATATGCAGAAAAACTAAAAAAAACAGAACGGTTCTCGTTTACGCATACGTTTATTGAAGTGGCTGAACTCAACAGGATCATCGAGCAGAATGCAGGCGGTTATAAGGTACATGAAATTGATGCAGCCACTGCACAGGCAATGGAAACAGATGAATGGCATAAGTACCATTTATCGAACTACCATTCTCCCGATGATTTCTCGGCCAATGCACTTGCTTCAGGTATTTTTATAGATGGAACGCCTGCCAGCGTTTGTTCCGCTGCATTGCGCTGTTCTTATGGAATAGAATTGAATGTGATCACCCTGCCGCAGTTCAGGAATAAAGGACTGGCAGCAATTGTTTCAGCAGCAACTATAAAAAAAGCCATTGAACAAAACCTGGTGCCGCATTGGGATGCCGCCAATGAACGATCGGCGCGGCTCGCTATGCGATTAGGTTTTAAACCTGCCGGTTCTTACTTCACGCATTACATATCTGCATGATCGCTTACAAAAGCAAAGAGCCCTTCCGTAACCGGAGGGCTCTTTGAATATTATTTGATGGGAATTAAAATTACTGTCCATAATCAACTCGATGCAGTTTAAAATCGAACTACTCAAAGAACAATGACGCATGCACCAACAACACACATTGATCTCCGTTATATGATGCCATTATCCAAATTCAGATCTGCAAACACCATTACCCAACAGATAAAAATGATGATCTTCAACTCCTGATTATTAAGGCAGGCAACCATTCACCATAGGAAATCCACTACGTAGTAATCCATCCCTCAAAACCCCGCCCCAACTAAGTTCCAGAAACTTTTTTGTTGACATTTATCAAAACGCGTGTTGTGCCGCAATTGTCCGCTGAAGGGTTTAGCAATTTTAATGCATTGAACCCCAGCACATATACCATTAGAAACAGATTAGAACCAATACCAGTAAGGATTTACCCGTAAAACCTTTTTCCCGGCCGCTATTGCACATGTAAAGAATCGTGTGTACATTTAAAAAAACCCATTCGTATGTATATGAAAACCCGATTATTTACATTGGTACTTGCTACCCTGGCCGTCCCTGCGCTTGCGCAGCAGAAACCAACAGCACAATTTGCCAGTCAGAAGACAACTGCACCGGCAGCTCCTTTAATCAACTTCGAAAACCAAAAACTACAGATTGATTCTATAGTTCAGCTTGCCGAAGGAGGTCAGTATTTAGATCATGCTTCTTTCAGAGGCAAAGCCCGTGAAGGCAAATACTGGGTTGAATGTTTCTATAACAAAAAGACAAAAGAGATATTGAAGGCCAACTATATCTTTACAACAGACTCGGCCAACTTCAGCAAATGTTATTATTTCAAAAATAACAGCGTTGTTAAAGTGCTTGACAATAACACAACCAATTATTACCAGGTTGGTAACGTGGTATTAACTGAGCAAGGTACTCCGGCCAATGCCACTTTATCAAAGAAGTTTGGTGAATTGATCACGGATACTTTCCAGGCCCTGCACGCCGGTTTGTTCCCTTAATGAATTAGTTCAGAAACCTAACAGCTTTAGCTTCATGTAATGAATTTTTCAGGGCCTGAAGATTTTGCCAGGTACAGCAAATTAGCCCTGAAGGCTTGCAAACACATCACCAGCGACTTAATTGTTTTGCAAGTTGTAAGTTGTTTCGGTATAACTACAAGATGTTTTGCAAGCCCTGTAAATGAATTACAGGGCTTGTAATTTTTTATACTTCCTACTTCACGATTATATCTATAGCTGCCGGCAAAAGCCCTGCCGATTGTGCCTGTAACTTTATACTTCCCGGTTTTCCGTTCGATTGAACCACTGCCAGTGCCAACCCGTTAAATGCCTTTACATTGCCGGCCTTGAATGATTCGAGATTCGTTTGGCAACCGTTGTCAACACCCGCTATAAAGCCGGAGCCGGCAATTTTGAACTTAATTCTGTTAGCAGCATCCGGCACCAGGTTACCGTCTTTATCAACCACCTTCACCGTTACGAACGACAGATCTTTTCCATCTGCTTTTATCGTACTTCTATCTGCCTGTACAATGATCTTCGCAGGCGCACCTGCTGTTTTTATCAATTTGGAAGCCACCACTTTTCCGCCCTTTCTCGATACGGCTTCTACCTTGCCGGCCTCATATTGCACCCGCCACATCACATACAGCTCATCGCCCGATTTCTTTTTAACGCCCTGTGATCTTCCATTGATAAACAACTCCACCTCATCGGCGTTGTTATAATACGCCCACATATCTATCGTTTGTGAAGGTTGCCAGTTCCAGTGCGGGAACAAATGCAATACATTCTTTGTAGTGAACAAACTTTGATACAGGTAATAAACATCTTTCGGGAAACCGGCCAGGTCTACAATGCCGAAGTACGAGCTACGCGCCGGCCAGGGATAAGGCGTTGGTTCGCCCATATAATCGAAGCCGGTCCACACATACATACCGCTGATGCTTTCATGTTTCAGGAACATGCGCAGGGTAGCCAGGTGCGATGAGCCCCAGGGTGTAAAACAATTCTCGTAAGCAGAACACGTAAGATCGGCATTGGCATTGTCAACAGGCAGGTCCCAGCGTTTTGGCCAGATGCGCATACTGTCTGATGGCATATCATAATGCCCTCTCGATTGCAATGCAGAAACCGATTCCGTTACAATAAAAGGTTTGCGGCCCCATGTTTTTTGTACTGAATCAGGATGCCAGTCATTATGATGATAATTGTAGCCGATCAGATCGTTGATATCCGATTTCAATAACTGGTTCCATGACTGCACATGGTTATTGGCAGTTACTGTTGGCCTTGTATCGAGTTTGCGAACGATCTGTTGCATCTCACGCAAATACATTATACCGGAAGAATCGCCTTTTTTACCCCCCTGTTCGGGGATCTCATTACCTACGCTCCAGATAAATACAGAAGGATGGTTGCGGTCGCGCAGAATATGATCGGTCAGGTCCTTTTTATACCATTCATCGAAATCGTTGCTATAATCGTATTGGGTCTTGCTGCGCTTCCACATATCGAAGGTTTCATCCATTACAATAAAACCCATTTTATCGCATAGGTCGAGCAGCTCGGGCGCCGGCGGGTTATGTGAGGTACGAATGCCGTTCACTCCCATATCTTTCATGATCTGCAACTGCCGTTCCAGCGCACGGGTATTGATGGCCGTTCCTAAACAGCCGAGATCGTGGTGATTACATACCCCCACTATTTTTACTTTTTTGCCATTCAGGGAGAAACCTTTGTCTACATCGAAATTAAAATACCTGATACCGAAGGGAGTGGTATACTGGTCAAGCAGTTTCCCGTTCGAAGTGATCTTCGTAACCGCTTTATACAGGTAAGGGTTCTCAAGGCTCCATAATACCGGCGCCTGAATATTGAACACCTGTTTTGCGGTTTGCAAAGCGCCGATATGAATATTCTTTTGTGTTTGGGATGCTACCGGCTTTCCGGCGGCATTTACGATCGTAGTGGTAATATCAGCATAACCACCGGTACCGAGAATATCGGTTGAAATATTAACCGTGGCAGACGAAGCAGATACTTTTGGTGTGGTTATATATGTGCCCCAATTATCTACATAAATGCTGTTTGTTTTTACCAGCCACACATTGCGATAGATCCCGCTGCCGCTGTACCAGCGGCTGTTGGGCTGTTTGCTATTGTCGACCTTTACCACTATGACGTTCTTTTCGCCGCCATATTTAAGGAACGAGGTAAGATCATAGCGGAAAGAAATATACCCATTGGGCCGAACCCCGAAAGAGTGGCCATTGATGAACACCTCGCTATTGCAGTACACCCCGTCAAAATCGATAAAAATGTTTTTCCCTTTGTCGGTTGCCGGCAATGTAAATGTTTTCCGGTACCAGCCCAGTCCGCCGCGCAAAGCGCCGCCGCCTGTTCCGGTGGGGCTGGTTGAATCAAATGGCAACTCGATGCTCCAGTCGTGCGGCAGGTTCAGTTTGCGCCAGGAAGCGTCATTAAAAGAAACCGATTGAGGACGCTCGGCTTCGCCGAGGTGAAAGGTCCAGTTCTTATCAAAATCTTCGCGCACCCGGGTAGGCTGAGCAAAAAGCGTTTGGTGCAAACATAACAGGAAACAGAGAAAGGGCAGAGAAAATTGACGTAGCTGCATGGCAATGTTTCAGGAATGGTGACAGATATTTATTTCGGGCGTGAAAATACGTATCCGTCACCAAAAACCCGGTATACAAATGTTTACAGCAGGGGTATGAATTGTATTATTATTTTATATCAGGCACTTCAAACAAGACACCGCCAAATAAAAGGTATGCCCATAACAGGGTCCAGATGATGTTGAACAACTGCGCGGAAACAAATGCCACCGCCGGGCGACCGCCATCGGTCTTTACCAGGTCGGCAAACCGGGCTTCCAGGCCAATGGCTACGAATGCGAGGGCAAACCATACAGTACGCAGTCCGGCAAAAACAGGTGTTACCCTACCCGACAATTCGGCCGGGATCTGGAATGAGAACAACAATGATGCTGCCACAAAACCGAGCACGAACTTGGGAAAACGCTCCCAAACAACCCCCAGCCCTGGTTTTTCTGCGCCTTCCGCTGATGCGCCTTTTCTATACGTCCACCAGAGTGCAATAAAGAAAGCGGCAATTCCTATCAGCACATTTTGTGAGAATTTCACGATCACACCGGCCTTCACGGCTTTTTCGCCTACCTGCTGGGCAGCGGCCGAAACCGATGCCGTAGTATCGAGCGTACCGCCCAGCCAGGCGCCGCCTACCACTTCAGATAGGTTCAGCAGTTTGCTCAACCAGGGTTGAATGATCATCATGGGAACAGCTACCAGCAATACCAGCGTGGTCACATATGACAATTTCTTTTTATCGCCTTTAATGGCTCCACTGGCAACAATAGCCGCCGACACGCCGCATATTGCTACTGCCGACGCCAGGATTACGCCAAACTCATCATCTACTTTCAATTTCCGGCTTATCCATAATGCTATAAACCAAACCACGCTCACCACCAATACCGATTGTAATAAACCAGGCAGCCCGGCCTTTACAATATCGGTAAACAGAATACTTGTGCCATAGATCACAAGCCCGGTCTTTATAAAAAACTCCGAACGGGCGGCCTCTTTCAACCAGGCCGGAACGGTGGTAAGGTTGCCGATCAACAATCCGAGGATCAAAGCAAAGATCACATATTCAAATCCGTAATATGAAATGACTTTATTACCTGCTACGATCAGCGCCGCCACAGCCAGCACATAGATCAACGAAAACCCTTTTAAATATTTTTTTATACTGCCGCCAGATAAACTAATGGCGATACCCGACAATACCAGGGAGATCACTCCTGTTTGCAGGATCAATAAAATATTTTTGCCTGCCAATACTTTATTCACCAGGTCACTCCCGGTTTCCCATTTATACGATGGCAATGACAAACTGAACCCCGGCACCCACAGTGTAAGTGCCAGCATGGTTAGAATGATCACACCTGCAATGGAAACCGCCCAGTAATCTTCGGTAAAGCTTTCGAAAAAGGATTTTTTGGCCGGAACAGGTTTGGTTGTTTCATTGACTGCGATGTCTTCGACGTTCGCGTTCTGGTACGACATGTTTGATTGGTTGAAATCGTCAGGAATCTTTCTGTCTGGAACCGTGATACGGCGCCCATGTTACAAGTTAGGAATTTCCTGAAGTCCCGTATTTAAACAGACTTATTTATTTCAATTTTTAATGCGTCTTTATCTCGATGGAAAACACGTCGTGCAGGGCCTTTTTGGCAGCATGATATCCGCACATGCCGTGCACACCGCCCCCCGGCGGCGTAGAGGAGGAACAGATATAAATTCCTTTTGCCGGCGTGGTATAAGGCGACCAGCGTATAGCCGGCCGGGTATATAACTGCCGAATATTGATGATACCGCCATTGATATCGCCCCCGATATAATTTGGGTTGTATGCTTCCATTTCGGCAGTATTCATAGTATGCCTGCCGAGAATACAATCCTTAAATCCCGGCGCAAAGCGTTCTACCTGGTTCTCTACGATCGTTGTCATATCAACGGTTGAACCATTCGGCACATGACAATAAGCCCAGGCGGTATGTTTTTTTTGAGGCGCCCGCGAGGCATCAAATACGCTGGGCTGCGTCAGCAATACGAATGGTTTTTCGGCATGAACACCTTTCGACGATAGCCGTTCGCTTTCTACTATTTCTTCCAGCGTATTCCCCAGATGCACCGTTCCTGCTATGCGGCATTCATTTGCTGTAAAGGGAACCGGCGCGTTTAGAGCCCAGTCGATCTTAAAAACGCCCATCCCATACTGGTAGCGCTGCAATTGTTTTTTATAAAAGGAAGAGAACCGTTCACCGGCGATCTGTAACAACTGCCTGGGTGTTACATCGAACAACACGGCTTTTGCCAGGGGTAATTCATCGAGTGAGCGAATATATTGCGCGGTCTCAATTTTTCCGCCGAGGCTCAAAAAATAAGAAGCCAGTGCGTTGGCAATGGATTGCGATCCGCCTTTTGGCACCGGCCAGCCTTTTAAATGCCCGGCTACCATCAAAACCAAACCAATAGCCGAAGTAACCGCATTGGTCAATGGTTGTATGGAATGCGCGGCCATCCCGGCCCAAAAGCCCTTTGCTTTTGCCGTTTTGAATTTACGGGATAGAAAGTTGGCAGAAGTAAGGGCGGACAGCCCAAACCGCGCCATCGACAGGGGATGTCTGGGGAAACGCAACGGTCCTAAAACGTCTGGGGCTATTGCAGGCCAGATATTCAATATTGGTTGTATCAGTTTTGTATAATTATCAGCATCCGCACCAAGCAACCGCGCGGTTTCGGTTACAGAATGCATCAGCACAGCGGCAGTACCATCATCAAACGGATGCGCCGCTGCCACTTCGGGATAAATAAATTCCAGCCCATGCTCCTGTAAGGGCAGCGTAGTTAAATAAGGCGATGCGGCCGCCATGGGATGTATGGCCGAACAGATATCATGCAAATAACCGGGCAAAGTAATTTCGGCTGTGCGCATTCCACCGCCGATGGTTTCTTTCCCTTCCAGCAACAGCACCGATAAACCGGCCTGCTGCATGGTGATCGCCCCTGCCAGCCCATTGGGGCCGGAACCTACTACTATTGCATCGTAATTACTCAAAACATTCTTTGTTACATTATTGTAAGATCATTTTATTACCGGAAACAATTCATGATCGGAATCGGTAAAACCCTACTTCATCGGCAAAAGACCGGCTCTCTCCCGGCGGGTGAATTCAAACGATTCAAATCCTGCGGTCTATTTTCCCTGTCACCTGTGAACCAGTCAGCCTGTTAGCATAATTTAGAGCATATCGATTCCATTGCCATAAGTGCCTGTCCACAGATAAACCATCGGCCACCGTATAGTTGCGAAAAAGGAGTTGCTGAGCCATTATTGCGGGCCGCTCCCGGGGCGCAGATGAATATACGGTTTCATATTGTTATACCAGTTCTCCCAGGCGGTTTTCATTTCATTAAGCTTACCGGTATTGGCCGCCGCGAGATTGGTATGTTCATTGGCGTCTTTACTGAGGTCGTACAATTCCCACTCGCTGGCATTCGTTTTCATTACCAGTTTCCAGTTGCCTTTTATGTAAGCTTTTCCCTTTACATGCTCGAAGAAGATCTCACTCCGGCCCTTTTTTGTTTTACCGCCGATCACCGGTAACAGGCTTTGTCCATCCATTGGAGTCAATGCATTTCCGTTGTAAGCTGCAGGATATTTTGATCTACTTACATCGAGCAGGGTTGGCAGAATATCTGTCACATGCCCCATGGCCGGGTTGATGCTTCCTTTTTTTGTTTTTAAACCGGCCGGCCAGTGAATGATCATGGGCGTATGAATGCCACCTTCAAAACTTTCCATTTTCCAGAACCGGTAAGGGGTATTCGCGGCATTGGCCCAGTTGGCGCCAATACCGGTATAGGAAATTTCTGAACCTATATTTTCGGCTGTAACAACCTTATCATACTGCAACTCACGGCCATCGCGGGTTTGCGAAGGCCGGTCGTAACCGGGCACATCGATGATCTCAGGCGAAGCACCATTATCGGCGAGGAAAATGACCAGGGTATTTTGCAGGGTATTGGTTTGTTCCAGTGTTTTGATGATGTCCCCTACTCCAATATCGAGCCGTTCGATCATGGCGGCATGGGTTGCCATTTTCATCGACTGTTTTTCTTTTTCAGCTGCGCTTAATTTTTCCCAGGCGCCGTTTCCACCCATTACATTTATTAAAGGTGTGGTGGTGGAATCAATTAAACCCATTGTCACCATGCGACGATACCGCTGTTTGCGCAACTCATCCCAACCCATGTCGTATTTGCCTTTGTATTTGGCAATATCTTCGGGTTTGGCATGAACCGGCCAGTGCGGCGCGGCATGGGCCACATATAAAAAGTAAGGCTTTCTGGCAGCGGTGAATTCTTTTATGTATTCCACCGATGTTTTATTGATGGCATCGGAGATGTAATAATCTTTAGGTACTTCCTTTACCGGTTTTTCGCCGTCAACCAGCGAAAAAGGATCGAAATAATCAACCACTCCCCAAATGATGCCGTAATGTTTCTGAAAACCGCGGTTGATTGGATAACTTTCGACTGACGCAAATGGCGCATCGGCAAAACCCTGGTGGTTAAGCCATTTCAGCTGTTCTTCTTTGGTTGGTTGTTGTATATCATCGCTCAGGTGCCATTTTCCTACCATGCCGGTCTGGTATCCGTTTTCTTTTAACAACTCGGCAATGGTGGCGCCATTGCGGGTGAGCGCATTTCCGTTTGCCGCCAGTCCCACTTTATGCGCATATTGCCCGGTAAGCAGGCTGGCCCGGGTTGGGCAACAGCGGGCATTGTTATAAAAATTGGCCATGCGCATCCCATTCTTTGCAAGGCGATCGATGTTAGGTGTATTGATCTCCCCGCCATAACAGCCGATATCGCTGTACCCGAGATCGTCGGCCATGATAATGATAATATTCGGACGGCTGTTTGCTTTATCCTGCGCCAGCACACCGCTGCAGCAGCACCAAAAAGCGAGCAATAAAATATTCCTTTTCATATGTTTACAATCTTGTTACAAGATGCGGTTACCACAAGGTAAGTAGTGTCAAATTTGTAGACTTTTATTGTAAAAATGTCCATTCCATGCTGCTAATCTGTGTTTTGCAGCGTAAAAGGGCCGCCCCCCTGCCCATTTTCGCCTGAATTACCGGCCGGGTATATTGATGATGGCTCAAATGCACAAAGTGTATGGCGGGCAATTATGGATGCGGGTAAAGATCGGGTTGGTGCTCGGCATTTTTGTGATCAGGATCTTTTATTCAAGGAACATCCGCCAGCTTAAGAAAAGGCCTGCCGGCGAAACGAACGTTCCATTTACCGATATAAAGAAAAAGATCGCCCTTTGGCAATTGGTGCAGGTAGCGTTTGTTGCGGGCATTATCATTTTGAGTGTGTGCAGGTTTAATTAACCCTGAAGCCGCACCGGTAAATTCAGGATCAGTAATTTTTACAGGAGAAATGTGCAAATACCTACACTTACGCCACGTTAAACCGGCAAAAGAAATAACTGCCTTTTCCCGGCGACGACTCCACGCCGATGGCGCCATGCATGGCTTCGGCAAAATCTTTACTGATGGCCAGTCCCAACCCGGTGCCTTTATTCTCATGAATGCCCGGCACGCGGAAAAACCGGTCGAAGATCTTTTGCTGCAAGGAAGTATCGATTCCGATCCCAAAATCCTGTACGCCTATTTCAATCTGCTGCTCATTGGGCTGATGAGCTTTTATTACAATATGATCGTTCTGTGCCGAATAGCGAATGGCGTTGGTAAGAAAATTATTGATGATCCAACCGGTTTTTTCGGCATCGGCCCGGAATGCAGGCAATTCTGCGGTGACCTGTTGTTCTATCCTGATGTTCTTTTCGCGGGCCGCGTTCTGCACAGCGCCCAACGCTTTTTCAATGATGCCGCTCACGGCTACAGGTTGCAGGTGTAACTGCATCTTGCCGCTTTCTACCTGCGACAGATCGAGCAATTCGCTCAGGATACGCAG
Source organism: Niastella populi (assembly GCF_002078015.1). Lineage (GTDB taxonomy): Bacteria > Bacteroidota > Bacteroidia > Chitinophagales > Chitinophagaceae > Niastella > Niastella populi. The sequence goes on from NZ_LWBP01000123.1 coordinate 34,851, forward strand.
CAACCGCTGGTTATCGTTTTTCAGGCTTTGCACCAGTTCTTTTTGTTCAGTGGTTAAGGTACCAATCCGTTGATCTTCCAGTAAACGCAAACTGAAATCGGAGGAAGCCAGTGGTGTTTTCAGCTCATGTGAAATAGTGGCGATGAAATTGGTGCGGGCTACATCCAGTTCTTTGAACGGCGTTATATTTTTAAGAATGATCACATGGCCGGTCACTTCTTTTTCCTGCTGAATATCGATCTGTTCTTTTGTGAAATAATTCTCCTTATCATTCACTACGATCCTGAACGGCATTCCATTTTCTTCATTGGAAAGGAAACGGAACAGGTCGTTCCGTTGCTGTATGTCGGCCTGCCTGTGCCCGACCACTTCGGCTTCCTTGAGGTTCAACAATTGTAAAGCCTGCTGGTTGGCAAACAAAACGGTGCCGTTCTTATCTATTCCAATGCTGGCATCTTTCAATGAATTGATAACGGTTTCAGCGCGTTTTTTTTCAAACAGGATCGTGGCCAGGTTACTGTGCTCATAAGCGTCAAGCTGTTCGGCCATATTATTGAACGCATTGGCCAGTTCGCCAAATTCATCTTTTCGCTCGAGGTGAATACGCTGACTGTAGTTCCTGTTAGCTATCGCCTTTATACCTTCGGTAAGTTTGGCAATGGGATTCGCTATTAATCCTGGAAAATTAACAATGAACGTAAAGCCGATCAGCAGGCAGAAAGTAACGATGATGGTTATGATCACCTTTGCATTATCTACCGCCTGTTGAGCAACAGCATTTTTTTCGTTTATGGCGTCGAGATTGATCTTAATAATATGGCCGATGTGCTTTTGCAGCGCCAGTTGTAATGGCATGGAATCATTGTGTTTCAGGAAGGCGGTATAATGCTGGTGCAGGGCCGCGGTCAACTCGTTCTCGCCTTTCTCCGTTATATTATTTTTTTGTGCGGCCAGGTTCTCCTCAAATACCTTCCGCGCGGTATCGCGTTCTTTTTCCCAGGTATTCAACGCATCGAGCATCCTGCGGCCATAGTCAACGCTTTTGTAGTTGTCTTTTAACACATCGCGCGATTCGAGACTGATCTTATTAAAATAATAAAAACCCACCCCGCCAACCAGCAGCAGCAATGTAAACAGAAACCCTACGCCGAGGGCCACCCTGGTTTTTAACTTTAATGGCATTACGATAATATAATGATGTCAATGTCTTTTTTAGAAAGGGTTTTTAACAATTGATTGAACAGGCCCGTTCTCAAAATTACCTGAAATAAGCTCAAATGTGGTTTACCGATGCAAATGGTGGTGATCTTTTTTTCGACGGCTGTTTGAATGATCTGGCCGCCAATGCTTTTGCTTTTTACCTGTAAAACTCCGGCGCCCAGTTCGGTGGCCAGCTTCAGGTTATTGATCAAATGCCGTTGGGCGGCCAGTGGAATTTTATCAGGTTCTTCGCGGGGCGTTTGCACATACAACACGTGCCAGGCGGCATTGTAATACGAAGCCAGACGGCTGGTCTTACGAATAATATGCCGCGCCGTTTCATGGGAGCTGGAGATGCAGGCAAGAAATATTTCGTGTTGCCATGCATTATTTTTAGTGACGGTGTAATCGACCTTTCGTTCTACCTGGCCTGCCACTTCCTTTAATGCCAGCTCCCGTAGCTGTAAGATCTTTTCAGGCTGAAAAAAATTTGCAAGCGCCTGCTGCACCTTATCAGGTTCATATATCTTTCCTTCCTGCAATCGCGTTATGAGCTCCTGCGCAGTTAGATCGATGTTCACTACCTCGTCGGCCATTTGCAATAACTTATCGGGGACTCTTTCTTTTACCAATAAGCCGGTTATCTGCTTTACATCCTCGTTTATGCTTTCAATATGCTGGATGTTCACCGCGGTGATCACATCTATACCGGCATCGAGGATCTCTATTACATCCTGCCAGCGTTTTTCATTTTTACTGCCGGGGATATTGCTATGCGCCAGTTCATCAACGATCACCACCTCGGGATGTAACAATAAAATAGCCTGCACATCCAGCTCATCCAGTTGTTTACCTTTGTAAAACACCTGCCGCCGCGGCACCAGCGGCAGGCCTGCTGTCAATGCATGTGTTTCTTTACGATTGTGTGTTTCTACAAAACCAACCTTTACATTCACATTCTTCCTGAGCAGCTCATGCGCCTCCTGCAGCATGCGGTAGGTTTTACCCACACCGGCGCTCATGCCGATATATATTTTAAGTTTCCCACTCATAAGTTATTAATGGGATCAATTACGCATGTAGATTTTACTATACTGATGTAAGAAGCAGGAAATAAGAAGATCTTGCATTTCCTGCCTCCTGCTTAAAAACTTACAGCTGCAGAAAAGGTAATTGCCGCATTATTGGCTGACCAGCTTTCCTTCTTTACAAAGATCCTGTCTTTACTGCTCAACCATCGCCCTTCCAATCGCAATGCAAGATGGTTGACCGGCATATAGTCGATATTGGTGGAAAGACCGGTGGTTTTAAATCCGTTTGGCGTACCCGTACCGATGATAACACCATGCTCATCATTGTAGTATTCACCGCGTACCGCAACAGCCCACTGATCAACCGGTGCATAGCGAAGAATAATTACCGGCGCATACCAGGTATTGAGTTTGCTTTCACCTTTTGAGGCCTGCTCCTGCCCAAGATCGAAACCCAGCGTTGCTTCTAATTTATCACTTAGCTGTACAATGCTATATACGTTATGAAAATACCGCCAGCGCCGCGCACTATCGGGTTTATCGGTACCTAAAAACGTACTGTAGTTCAGCAATACTTTATCCGTTGGTTTGAACTGCAGCTGTGTACCCCAGCTCATCAGCGAATTACCACTCACCCGTTGAATACGTTGCCAGCCGTTCAGCGCCAGCGCACTCAGCAACCATTTGCCATTGTCGGTTGTGTAGGTAAGTTTGGCGCCGCTTTCATAGTAAGGTGAATTTTCAGCCACCAAACTCCGCGTCAATGCCCGGCAATCTTTACTGACGGCGCTTTCAAAACCGATATGGGATGGCATAATGCCTATATCGAACCAGAGGTTCTTACGCTGACTTACTTTAAAACCTACATTAGCCTCGTATACATTCTTAAGCACACCGGGCTCAGCCGCATAGTTGGCATTCATATAGGTACCGGCCGCCAAGGCCAGGCTGGCACGTACACGTTCTGCAGTATAACCTGCTTTTACATAGGCGAGGTTAATATTGAATTCGTTGCTGCGGTTATGACTATACAAAAATCCCGGCCGGTAATGATCTGCCGGTTTGTTTAAATCATAATTGTAATATGCTTCTGCATATCCGCTAATGCTTACCTGTGCTTTATTTTCTTTCCGGGTTGTATCCTGGGCGGTCAGGTTCGTAACAAAAAGCACAGCGATACCTGATAAAACATTTTTCATTATAAAAGCCAATTGTTTAGTTATTTAGTTATTCAATTGTATCCGCTACCAATTTCGAAATCAAATGGTGCAAACGTAATAACTATTTTATTTCATCCAAACTTATATTCAGCCTCAACACATTCACTTTCGATGGCCCAAACATTCCCAACAGCGGCCCCTGTATCTGCGCTGAAACCAACGCCTTTACCTTTTCTTCGGCAATGCCGCGTACAGCCGCGATCCGCTTCACCTGTAAGTAAGCCGATGCCGGTGAAAGATCAGGATCGAGTCCGCTACCCGATGCCGTTACCATTTCCGCAGGAATATCTTCTTTTTTTACCGCTGAATTGTGCACTAAAATAGTATCGATGCGGTCCTGCACTGTTTGCAAATAATCAGGATTGGAAGGGCCTTTATTGGAACCGCCTGAACCGGCGGCATTATAATCCACCGCAGAAGGACGGCCCTGGAAGTATTTATCTTCAGTAAATTTTTGTCCAACATTGGCATAGCCCACAACCCTGCCGTTAACCTTTACGGTTTCCCCTTTTCCGCCGCCGGGCGCCAGTTTGCCAGCAAAACCGATGAGGAGAGGATACACTATTGAACATATAAGTATAAAAACAACTGTCAGCCTTATTGGTATCAAAAAACTTTTCATTGTTACATCTTTTTAAAAAAATTACATAAACGTGCCCAGCAACATATCAATCAGCTTTATACCGGCGAAAGGAATAATTACACCGCCAACGCCATAGATCAGCAGGTTCCTTCGCAACAGCGCGCCTGCACCAATTGGTTTATAAGCAACGCCTTTGAGTGCCAATGGTATCAATAAAGGAATAATGATGGCGTTGAAAATGATGGCCGACAAAATAGCCGACCCCTGACTTTTCAAACCCATTACATTTAAATGCTGCAAGGCAGGAATAGAAGCAACAAACAATGCCGGAACGATCGCAAAATATTTGGCAACATCATTGGCAATCGAGAACGTGGTAAGTGTACCCCGGGTAATGAGCAGCTGTTTTCCTATTTCAACCACTTCTATCAGTTTGGTTGGGTCGTTATCGAGGTCTACCATATTACCGGCCTCTTTGGCAGCCTGTGTTCCGCTGTTCATGGCAACACCTACATCGGCCTGCGCCAATGCCGGGGCATCGTTTGTGCCATCGCCCATCATGGCCACCAGTTTGCCCGACGCCTGTTCTTTGCGGATGTAGTTCATTTTATCTTCGGGTTTTGCTTCGGCAATAAAATCGTCAACACCTGCTTTACCGGCAATGTATTTTGCGGTGAGCATATTATCGCCGGTAACCATTACCGTTTTCACCCCCATTTTGCGCAGCCGTTCAAACCGCTCCTGTATACCGGGTTTTATAATATCCTGCAACCCGATCACGCCTTTTATTTCATTGTTCACAGCTACCACCAGCGGGGTTCCGCCATCGCCGGCGATCTGTTTCACTTTTTCTTCCACTTCAGCGGGCATACCTTTACCGGCATCCAAAGCCATATTGCGAATGGCGTCAAATGCGCCTTTACGGATCTTTGTGCCATTGGGCAGATCGACGCCACTGCTACGGGTTTCGGCTGTAAATTTTACGAAGGTAAGCGGCACCGATAGGTGCTGCTGACGGAATTGTTCAAGTGAAGCATGGGCGTTTGATCGTTTAGCAGCCAGCTCAACTATAGATCTGCCCTCAGGCGTATCATCGGCCAGCGAACTGTACACCGCCAGATCGATAAACGACTGTTCATCTACATGCTTTGCAGGGTAAAAATGCGTGGCCTTCCTGTTACCAATGGTAATGGTACCGGTTTTATCGAGCAGCAATACATCTATATCACCGGCAGTTTCTACCGCCTTACCGCTTTTAGAGATCACATTGGCGCGCAGGGCCCTGTCCATTCCCGCTATACCAATGGCAGATAACAAACCACCGATGGTGGTGGGAATTAAACAAACGAACAGGGAAATAAAGCTGGCAATGGTAATGGGTGTATTCGCATAATCGGCGAATGGTTTTAAGGTAACGCATACTATGATGAAGATGAGTGTGAATGCGGCCAGCAAAATGGTAAGGGCAATTTCATTGGGTGTTTTCTGCCGGCTGGCGCCTTCTACCAGCGCTATCATTTTATCGAGGAACGTTTCACCGGGCCGGGTAGTTACCTGTACAACAATACGATCGCTCAATACTTTGGTACCACCGGTTACCGATGATCTATCACCGCCGGCCTCCCTGATAACCGGCGCCGACTCACCGGTAATGGCCGATTCATCGATGGTAGCAATACCTTCAATGATCTCGCCATCCATCGGTATCACATCATTGGCTTCGCAAACAAACCTGTCGCCTAAACGCAGTTGCGAAGAGGGCAACAGTTTTATTTCTTTTACAAAAATATCACCGGGCGACACCACCTTTTTCGCCGGGGTTTCCTCTCTTGTTTTACGCAGGCTTTCCGCCTGCGCCTTTCCTCTTGCTTCAGCCAGCGCTTCTGCAAAATTGGCAAACAATACTGTCAGGAATAGAATGGCAAACACCACGACGTTATACCAAAGCGCGCCCTGGGTACTGTCGTGCGTTATCATTTGCCACATCACTACCGCCAGCATTACCAACGTACCGAGCGCTACGGTGAACATTACCGGGTTCCTGACCATTAACCGCGGATTAAACTTTATAAAGGATTGTTCGATGGCGGTATGAACCAGCGCCGGTTCAAACAATTTTGTTTCTCGTTTTACTTTTAACATGATCAGTTCTGAATTATTGTAATGATAAATATTCTGCAATAGGGCCGAGTGCCAGCGCCGGGAAGAACGAAAGGGCATTTACGATGACGATAACCGCAAAGGTCATGGCGCCGAACGTAAGCGAATCGGTGCGCAGCGTACCCGCCGATCCGGGAATGTATTTTTTATTTGAGAGGATGCCGATAATAGCTACCGGACCGATCACAGGGATAAACCTTGCCATAATCAGCACGATACCGGTAGATATGTTCCAGAACATGTTATTATCACCCAGCCCTTCCAGCTCGCTTCCATTGTTGGCGCTGGCCGAAGTAAATTCATATAACATTTCTGAGAAGCCATGATGCGAAGGATTGTTCAGCCAGGCAGCGGGTTTTACCGTCAATGCCATTTCAGGATGGTGCGTTACCATGTAAGCGGCCAGCGCCGCACCGCCTTTTACCAGCAGGGCCGATAGCAAACAAACAAGGGATGCGATCTTGATCTCCCCTGCCTCTACCTTATGACCCATAAACTCAGGCGTTCGGCCAACCATTAAACCGGAGATGAATACTGCAATTATGATGTAGAGTAGATAGTTTAACAGTCCAACCCCGCAACCGCCATAGAAAGCATTGATCATCATACCCAGCATTTGCATCAACCCCGATAAAGGCATAGAGCTGTCATGCATTGAATTAACCGAACCGGTAGAAATAATGGTAGTTACAATACTCCAGTAAGCAGATGCCGCAGCGCCAAAGCGCACCTCCTTCCCTTCCATAGCGCCCGTTGCCTGCGCTACACCCATTTGGGCAATGGCCGGGTTACCGTTCAGTTCTGTAACCATAGTAGGAATAAGCAGGCATAACATTCCAATGGTCATAACACCGAAGATCACCCACGCCAGTTTTTTACGCTTGATGTACGATCCCATCGCAATGATCATAGCTATGGGAATAAGCATTTGTAAAACCAGCTCGAACATATTGGTGAAGTAATTGGGATTTTCGAGCGGATGGGCCGAATTGGCGCCAAACCAGCCGCCGCCATTGGTGCCAAGATGTTTAATGGCGATCATTCCGGCTGCGGGTCCGCGTGCTACCTGAACCGTATCGCCCTGCAAGGTGGTAATGGTATCCCTGCCGTTAAAACCAGCCGGCGTTCCGTTGAAGGCCAGCACAATTGCGGCAGCCAGGCTAAGCGGTAATAAAATGCGGGTGAGGCTTTTGGTGAAGATCACCCAGAAGTTGCCCAGATCATTGGTGGTCTTTTCCTTTAACCCGTTGAAGACGCCAACCAGGGCTGCAATACCCGTTGCAGCGCTTACAAACTGTAAAAACGTGATCACGAATAACTGCGTGAAATACGTAACACCGGTTTCACCCGAATAGTGCTGCAGGTTACAGTTCACCAGGAAACTGATGGCAGTGTTAAAAGCCAGATCGGGCGCTTGCCCGGCATTGCCATCGGGGTTCAACGGTAATTTGTGCTGGAAGAGCAGCACAAAATACGCATATACAAACCACAGCAGGTTAATGCTGAGCATGGCTTTTAAAAACTGTTTCCAGTTCATACTTTCCGCCGGGTCAATACCGCTGACGCGGAAGATCAACCGTTCCAGGGGATGCATAAAATCGGTAACGGCGGGTTCGCCTTTGAATACTTTGGTAATATATTTCCCGAGCGGCATTGCCAGAAGTACCGTTAGCAGGAAGGTTATTATTACACCAAATAATTCCGTGTTCATGTTAGAATCTTTCAGGTTTAATTAATACATACAACAGGTAACCAAAAACCAGTATCGATAAAAAAAATAATGCGTTGATCATAGTTTATACTTTTTCAAAGAAGTCAATTGATTTATAGAATACATAAAAACAAACGAGGCCTGTTAGCAAAAGAATGAGCGTTAGCATAATTGAATTTTATTTGTGCCTTTAAAAAGCCAACGAAGTGCCGCGATTGAAAAAAAACGAAGGAAGAACAACAAGCAATTAATTCCCAGGCAACTACAACAAATTACCAACAAGCGTTCATATAACCGGAAAACCTAAACCCTTTCATTTTGAAAGGGTGCTTTATCAAATTGAAAAGGTTTTGTAACAATTAGGGTATAGCCCATACTAATAATAAACCTGAAAAAATAAAACCGCATTCCCGACCTGCGTTGGGGGTATGGTTTAAAACAAGAATAAAATGAGCTCATCTGCATCACCGGCTGTCTTTCATAAGCGAATCACCGCAGCCGGTATTTTAATTGCCGCCGGTATTGTGTTTGGCGATATCGGTACTTCACCATTGTATACGTTGAACGCCATCTTCCATGGCCGCGTTGTTACGGAAGATGTGGCGCTGGGTGCTTTATCGGCTATTTTCTGGACCCTCTTTTTTCAAACAACTTTAAAATACGTGATCATCACCCTGCAGGCCGACAATAAGGGCGAAGGCGGGATCCTCTCGCTGTATGCGCTTATCCGCCGTTTCTGGGGCAGATGGTTGCTGATACCTGCCATGGCCGGCGGCGCTTTTCTGCTGGCCGATGGTATTATTACCCCACCCATTTCTGTAGCTTCTGCCATAGAAGGGCTGCAAAAGATAAATCCGCATATTGATACGGTGCCTATTGTGATTGTGATCCTTGTTATCTTATTTACTTTTCAACAATTTGGTACAGATAAGATCGGTAAGGTATTCGGTCCCGTAATGATGGTTTGGTTTACGTTTATCGGCGCACTGGGTATTATGGCGTTGAGTCATGAACCCCGGGTACTTAAAGCGTTAAACCCTTATTATGCATATGTGATGCTGAAAGAAGTACCGGGTGGTTTCTGGTTGCTGGGTAGTGTGTTTTTGTGTACAACCGGTGCCGAAGCGCTTTATAGCGACATGGGTCACTGCGGCAGAAATAATATACGCATAGCCTGGATCTATGTTAAAATAATGCTGATCTTAAGCTATGCCGGACAAACCGCCTGGTTGCTGCAACATACCGGTAAGCAACTGGATGGCATCAGTCCTTTCTACCATATAGTTCCCGAGGTAATTTATATTCCTTCAGTTATCATTGCCACCCTGGCTACCATTATTGCCAGCCAGGCGTTGATAAGCGGGTCATTTACACTGGTCAATGAAGCCATCAGGCTGAACATGTGGCCCCGCCATCGTGTGGTGTTCCCGGGCCATATAAAGGGACAGATCTATATCCCTTTTGTGAACTGGTTATTGCTGGCCGGCTGTTTAGGTATGGTTTTGCATTTCCGCGAGAGTACCAAAATGGAAGCTGCCTACGGCCTAAGCGTTACACTTACAATGCTTATGAGCACTGTACTGATCAACTTCTACCTGTATACCAGAAGGGTAAAAATGATATGGGTTGTGCTGGTCATCGGATTGTTTTTGCTTATCGAGATCTCGTTCCTGACGGCCAATTTTCAAAAGATAAAAGAAGGCGGCTGGATAACGCTGATCATTGGCGCTATATTATTCGCCATCATGTATGTATGGCGCAAGGGTCGCAATATCGTTAACGGCTTTAAAAGGCTGGTATCTATTGAAGAATATATTCCAAAGCTGAAGCGCTTAAGCCTTGACGAGAATATTACCAAATATGCTACCAACCTGGTTTTTCTTACCACTTCAGGAACATCGCGTAAAGTGGAAAAAACGGCCATCGATTCCATTCTGTCAAAATCGCCCAAACGCGCCGACATCTATTGGTTTGTGCATGTGAATGTGCTCGATGAACCCTACGCCATGAACTATCACGTTGATACTATCGTAAAGGACGACGTTTACTTTATTGAGTTCAACCTGGGTTTCCGTATTGAACCGCGTATCGACTATTATTTCAGACAGGTGGCTAACGAGCTGGTTAAGTCAGGCGAAGTTGACGTATCGGGCCGTTACGAACAACATTACCAGGATAGCAAGATCGGCGACTACCGGTTCCTGGTAATGGAAAGTTTCCTGTCGTACGAAAACGATATGCCCTTCCTGAAAAATATAATGATGAAGAGTTATTTCAATCTAAAATTCCTGGGTGTAAAAGAATCCATCAACTTTGGTCTTGACCCCAGTAATGTAACCATTGAGAAATACCCGGTGGTGGTTAGTTCGTTCCAGCACCCGCCGCTGGTTAGGCAGTAATCGAAATGTAATAAGGTAGCCACGGGTAAAACCGTGGCCCTTTTCTTTTATAAACCGTAATAAGAAGTACGATGTATGAATTACGAAGAGTTCGACATTCGTACCGCCTGATTTTTACTCAACTTCCTACTTCCTGCCTCCCGAAGTATTAAACAATCTTATATTCCTCCATTTTCCGGTACAACGTCGTTAAGCCAATACCCAGCAGCACCGCGGTTTTCGTTTTATTGCCGTTGGTATAACGCAGCACTTTCTGAATATGATCCTTTTCAACGGCGGCCAGGGTAAGGCCCGAAGCGCCGGTTGATTGTTTCTGAATGTCAAACGGCAAATGTTCAGGCAAAATAGTATCACCATCGGCCATGACGGTAGCGCGTTCCAGTACATTGCGTAGTTCGCGAATATTGCCTTTCCAGGCATGCTGCTGCATCAATTGCAGGGCGTCTTTATGTATCTGCAGCACCGGCTTGTTCTCTTTTGCTGCCAAGTACGCCAGGAAATGACCGGCCAGGGCAGGAATATCCTCTGCATGTTCGCGCAATGGCGGCAATGAAATTGTGAAAACGTTCAGGCGGTAATACAGGTCTTCCCGGAACATTCCTTCGGCAATCGACTTTTCCAGGTTGCGATTGGTAGCCGCAATAATGCGCACATTGACCCTGGTTGTTTTTACATCGCCCAGCTTTATGAATTCGCCGTTTTCAATTACGCGTAACAGTTTGGCCTGAAGATCGATATTCATTTCGCCGATCTCATCGAGAAAAAGCGTGCCGCCATCGGCCAGTTCTATCAGTCCTTTTTTATCTTTCGCAGCACCGGTATAAGCGCCGGCTTTATGGCCAAACAGTTCGCCTTCGAGCAGGTCGCGCGCAAAGGCGCTGCAGTTTATGGCCACAATGGCTTTATCGCTTCGTTTGCTGCTTGCATGAATGGCATTGGCAAATACTTCTTTGCCCGTACCGGTTTCACCCAGCAATAATACATTGGCGCCGGCCGGTGCAATTTTCTGCGCCAGTTGTATTGCCTGTTTTATCAACGGGCTTTGTCCAATGATATCGTCAAAAGTATAGGCGCCTGTTTCTTTTATTTTTACTGCCGACTTCTTTTGCACTACGCCCTTTTCATATGCCTGGTACAACAGGGGCACAATGCGGTCGTTATCGTTGCCTTTGGTAATATAGTCGAATGCACCGTTCTTAATGGCCTGCACGCCATCGGGAATGTTACCGAATGCGGTGAGCAGAATGATCTCCACCAGCGGGTATTTCGCTTTCAGTTCTTTTACAAAACTTACCCCATCGCCATCGGGCAGCTTAACATCGCACAAAACAATATCAGGTTCTTTCTGAGCGAGCGAAGCCCGGGCCGCTTTTAACGTGGCGGCCTGCTCAACGGTAAATCCTTCCAGTGATATGATGCGGCTTAACAATTTCCGAAGCTGTTCTTCATCATCGATGAGTAAGATATTTCCGGGCATAGTGCGGTTTAATAGCCCAAAGGTAGTGGTTCTTCATTATGTCAATGCCTGGTAGCACCAACCACAAGGCAACGGCATAAACGAAAAAAGCCCCCGACACATCGGGGGCCTTTTCTATACCTATGAAGACTAATTCCTGTTATCAAGTTGTGCTCTGTATGCGTCACCAGCATTTCAATTAGCACATTAGCATATTATCAAATCAGCACATTTTGTATATGGCAATGCCCGTACCATGCCAACGGGGCCCCAAATGGGCCTTTTTTACACTTAGTCACAAATTCACGCGCTACTAACTGACTTTCAGCTAGTTGAAATTAAAATTGAGGTATGAAAATAATTAAAAGAATGCAAATACAACAGCGTAGGAATACGCAAATTTGTTTCAAAACCGGAATTAACACATCTTTTTGGGAAAGAAATTCACCATTCCAACAGGCGCCGCAACTGAATTTCCCCCTATTCTTTCCAGTTATATGTGCCAGGCACCCACTGCACAACCAGCGTAACGTGTTGGGCATACCTCGTTTCTTATTATTTTTGACCATCAATAAAAACCGATGACAATAACCCTGATCATTATTATTATTACCGTTATTACTTCCATTGCAGCCTTTTCGAATGATAAAGTTTTTAACGATTTCATTTTTTACCCGCCAGCCGTTACCCACAATAAACAATGGTACCGCTTTTTTACCTGCGGCCTAATTCATGCCGATATTGGCCACCTGTTCTTTAATATGTATGCTTTCTATATGTTTGGTGACAGCGTAGAGGCCAGTTTCATTCAGCTCTTCGAACAGAAAGGAAAACTGCTTTACCTGTTATTATATATTACGTCCCTGGCAGCCTGTTTACTGCCCACGTATTCAAAACATAAAAACGATGAAAATTACAGAAGCCTTGGCGCTTCCGGTGCTGTTTCGGCGGTGATCTTCGCTTATATTATGCTCAATCCTTTGCAGAAGATCGGTATCATCTTCATCCCCGGTATCGGGTTGCCGTCGTTTATATTCGGGCTTCTGTATATTGTTATCTCGTCGTGGCTCGATAAACGGGGCGGTGGTAATATCAATCACTCGGCGCACATTTTCGGCGGGTTGTACGGTATAGCGTTCCTGATCTTTGCCGGTTACGTTTTTTCCGATTATCATGTGCTGGCAGAATTCCTCGAGCGGGTACGGGGTTTTTCCAGCCGCTATTTTTAATAAGGTAACAGTTTTACCGGTTAGCCGGTCAAATTGTTACCTTACCTTGTCAACTTATCAACTTTTACCAACTGTATTTTCAAAACCTGCTTCGTAGCTTCCGTGAGCTTAAAGCGGTCGTCTATGCGCAGCCCCACCACCCACAGGATCTTTTTATTACTTTCCAGTACCCATACCTTTTCCTTATCGGTGAGCGATAGCTTCTGATCGATAAAGAATCGCGCCAGTTTCTTTTTCTTTTTCATCCCCAACGGGTAAAAATAATCGCCCTTTTTCCATTTGCGTAACAACAGGGGAAACTGCAACGCTGTTCTGTCGATGAGGGCAATGGCTGCATCATTCACCAGTTGTATATTTTTGCCTGTCAGCTGCTCAAATGCAAGTTCGCCGTTCTCAAATACCACTTTGCTTTCATCCTCATCAATCGCCAGCGTTTGGGCCTGCTCCGATTGGGCAGGCGCTATGATCAGCCAGCGCCTGTTCTTTATAATGCGATGGGTGGCAGATTGCACATAACGGCCCGACTCGCTGCCGAGCAGTTTGATCACTTCTTCTGTTTGTGCGGGTGAAAAGCCAAACGCTTTTATTATTTCGTATACGACAGTATACAACGGTTCCGCTTTTTGCAGCTTCAGCACCGGTATATGCACTTCGTGTCCTTTTTGTTCGAGCAGTTTTTTCTTATGCTGTTGTACAGCCTGTTCATACAATTGTTCCATATCGGCAAACCGGCGCAGGTTGGCGGCAAGGTTATTTTCTGCTTCGGGATAGATGTTTTGTACCAATGGGATCAATTGATGCCGGAAGTAATTACGGGAATATTTGTCCAATGCATTGGAACTGTCCTCAACCCATGTTAAGTTGTTCTCAGCAGCAAACTGTTTCAGTTCCTGTTTCCGCGCAAACAGCAATGGCCGAACGATTGACCCCTGTTTGGGCTGCATACCCCGCAAACCATGAATGCCGGTACCGCGGAAGAAATGCATCAGCATGGTTTCTATGTTGTCGTCAAGGTGGTGCGCTGTAAGCAGGCAGGTGGCGAGTGGCGAGTGGCGGGTGGAATGTTCCGATCCTGGCGCAACCGCTTCAGATTTCTGAACTCCCGTTTCACGGCCAAGCAGTTCCCCAAACCATTCATACCTCAACTCCCGCGCAGCTTCCTGTATAGATAATTTATGCTGCCCGGCATACGCTTCCGTATCAAACTCCTTCACCTGCAGGGGCACATTGTAATTTTGCGCCAGTTGTTGCACAAAGGCCGCATCACGTTCGCTTTCGGCGCCCCTTAATTTAAAATTGCAATGGGCAATGATGAATGAATAACCCGATTGTTTGCACAATTCGCACAACACAACGGAATCGATGCCGCCACTCACAGCCAGCAGTAATGTATCCTTTGGTGAAAAAAGATGATGCGCTGAAATATATTGCTGAAATCGTTGAAGAAGACTCATGAAAAAGATTAAATGATCAGGGCACAAACAAAAAACCGGGGAAGCGGGTTATCAAAAAGTGAGTTCTTCGTACGCACTTCGCAGTTCCCCAAAAGCATGTTTATCGCCCGCCTGTTTGGCCGCTTCCATCCCCTTCTCATACCATGCTATTGCCGCAGGGGTATCGCCGGTTCGCTCGAGCAGTTTGGCCAAATGATAATAAGAACCAATATATGCCGGACTTTGGGTCAATATTTCCTCAAAAATTGACCTCGCTGTATTGTCATCGCCCAGTTTTATGTACTCCAGGGCCAGTGCATGCCTTAAAAAATTGTCACCGGGCGAAGCCTGCAAAAACGCCTTCAGTTGGGTTATGCGGTCCATAATTCCTCAATTAAAAAATCCATAAAATATCTAAATGTATCTTTATGGCATGTATATTTGTATACATGGTTGCATAAACAACCAATGAACCAATAAATCTATTGCCAATGAAGATATTAGTTTGCATCAGCAAAACGCCGGATACCACGGCAAAAATAGCTTTCACCGATAACAATACGAAATTTGCGCAGGACAACGTACAGTGGATCATCAACCCATACGATGAATGGTACGCCCTTGTGCGCGCTATTGAATTAAAAGAAAAAGATCCATCTACTGTGCTGCATCTTATTAATGTAGGCGGCGCCGATGCCGAACCGGTTATCCGCAAAGCCCTGGCCCTGGGTGGCGACGAAGCCATCAGGGTGAACAGTACCAGCACCGACAGTTTTTATATTGCCTCACAAATTGCGGAAGTAGCCAAACAAGGTAATTATGATCTTGTTTTTACCGGTAAGGAAACCATCGACTTCAATGGTTCATCCATCGGCGGTATGGTGGCCGAACTGCTCGACATGCCATATGTTTCTCTGGCCATAAAATTTGAACTGAATGGCGCTACCGCTACCATCACCCGCGAAATTGAAGGCGGCGAAGAAGTTTGTGAAGTGGATCTGCCCGTTGTAGTTAGCTGTCAGAAAGGGATGGCCGAACAGCGTATTCCCAACATGAAAGGTATTATGGGCGCCCGTACCAAACCGTTGAAAGTACTGGAGCCGGCTGCTGCCGATACGCTCACTACCGTTGCGAGTTTTGAATTGCCGCCAGCGAAAGCAGGTGTAAAACTGATCCCGGCCGACAACCCGGCCGAGCTGGTGCGTTTACTGCACGAAGAAGCGAAGATCATTTAATGTGATAATGTGAGAATTAGTTAATGTGATAATTAAATACATTAGCTGATTATGAGCCAATCGATAGTAACAGGCTTCCGTTCCGCCAGCTGGCGGACACTTGTACGTTCGGTTCTTTATTCACCATCATTCAATTTGCTGATCTGATCGTGTATTTCATTATCACGTTATCACATTAGCTAATTATCAAATTAATTAATTATGGTTTTAGTATTTATAGATCAGGCCGATGGCCATGTTAAAAAAGCTTCTTATGAAGTATTGAGCTATGGTGCCAAAGTAGCAGAACAATTAGGCACATCCGCCGAAGGTGTGGTATTGGGCGCGGTTTCAGCGGGCGACCTCGCTGCATTGGGAAAATATGGGGTAAAAAAGATACACCATGTGGCCAATGATGCCCTTAATCACTTCGATGCACAGGTTTTTACAAAAGTAATTGCCCAGGTTGCGCAGGCAGCCGGGGCAAAAGTGATCATATTTTCGAACAATGTCGATGGTAAAGCTATCGCTCCGCGGCTGGCGGCCCGGCTCAAAGCCGGCTTTGTGCCCGGTGCAGTTGCATTGCCGGATACTGCCAACGGTTTCACCGTAAAGAAAAACGTTTTTTCCGGTAAGGCTTTTGCTAATTTGACTATCAATTCAGACATCAGGGTTATTTCGCTCAATCCCAATTCTTACCAGGTAACGGAAGGCAGCGGCACCGCCGAAGTTGTTCCTGCTTCAGTAACCGTAGATGCCCCTAAAGTGAAGATCAAAGCCGTGAATAAAGCGTCGGGCGAAGTACCATTAAGCGAAGCTGAAGTGGTGGTAAGTGGCGGCCGTGGCTTAAAAGGACCCGATAACTGGGCACTGATCGAGAACCTGGCCCATGCCCTTGGCGCCGCAACCGCCTGCAGCCGCCCTGTGGCCGATGAGCACTGGCGCCCGCATCATGAACATGTTGGACAAACTGGCCTCACTATTGCTCCTAATTTATATATTGCAGTCGGCATTTCGGGAGCCATTCAGCACCTCGCGGGAGTGAACCGCAGCAAGGTGATAGTGGTTATCAATAAAGATCCCGAAGCCCCCTTCTTTAAAGCAGCCGATTATGGTATTGTGGGTGATGCATTTGACATAGTTCCCAAAATAACGGAAGCGGTTAAAAAGCTGAAAGGAATGGCATAAATAAACCCGGTATATTCAATGAAATGAGGCTAAAGGATTAAGGCTCATTTTTTGAATAAAATCCCTTAGTTTCGTGCTTTCGTTATGAAGAAAATAGAGTTGGAAATAGTTGCCTTGTCACACAGCATTACGCAAACTCATTCCTATGCTGTTGTGTTGGGAGAAGTAAACGGGTTGCGCAGGCTGCCGATCGTTATCGGGGGCTTTGAGGCTCAGGCTATAGCTGTTGCACTGGAAAAAATGCATCCAAGCCGCCCGCTCACGCATGACCTCATGAAAAATTTCATGAATGCCTTTAACATTGACCTGCAGGAGATCGTGATCTGCGATCTGCAGGAGGGCATATTCTATTCAAAGCTGGTTTGTGTAAGTGAACACGATACGGTTGAAATTGATTCAAGAACATCCGATGCGTTGGCCCTGGCCGTACGCTTCGGATGTCCTATTTATACCTACGATAATATTCTCGAAAGCGCCGGTATTTTGATGGAAGACCCTTCCGGTAAGAAAAAACAGCCCCGCGAAGCCGTGGCCGCCGAATCTTCTGCCGGTACCGACGATCTGAAAACCCTCACCCTCGATGAACTGACCACCTTGCTGAACGAGGTGCTTGAACAGGAAGACTATATCAGGGCCATCGCCATCCGCGATGAAATAAATAGCCGCAAACGGAACAGAGGGTAATACAGATTTCTGATTTTGAGATTTTGAGATCTGCTTAAATGCGAAACGCCCCATAAATTTCAATATTCGCTAGTTTCAAAACACCCGGTTCAAATAATAGCAGATTTCCGGTTTTTCAAATCTAAAAATCCCAAAATCTCATCCTTTGGTTGTTTTCCCCAACTGCAAAATAAATCTGGGCCTTCATGTTGTACGCAAACGGGAGGATGGTTACCACAACCTGGAAACCATTTTTTATCCCCTGCCCCTGCGCGATGCACTGGAAGTGGTCAGCCGGCAACCGGTTGCGCCTCAAAGCGGAAGCGATCGGCCAATGCCTGATAGCGCAACCGCCTCACTTCATTTAAGCGGCTTGAATGTGAATGGCAGGCCGGAAGACAATCTCTGCATCAAAGCATATCACTTACTGAAAAAACATTATCCGCAACTCAGTGACGTCGACATGTACCTGCATAAGGCCATTCCCATGGGCGCCGGCCTTGGCGGCGGTTCTGCCGACGGCGCTTTCGCCTTACAACTGCTCAACGACAAATTTCAACTGAACATTCCCCTCGAAAAGCTGCTCGATCATTCGCTGCAACTGGGTAGCGACTGCCCGTTCTTCATCATCAACAAACCCTGTTTTGCTACCGGCCGCGGCGAGCTTCTGCAAACTATTCAACTAGATCTTTCCGCTTATTCATTCCTCGTAGTGCACCCCGGCGTTCACATCAATACCGGCTGGGCGTTTTCTCAACTCACGCCTGCCCCATCGCCGCAACCTTTACAGCAGATCATTCAGCAACCGGTTGCCCGCTGGCGCCATGCGCTTACAAATGATTTCGAAGCGCCTGTATGCAAACAGTATCCCGAACTGCAAGCCATTAAAGACAAACTCTATGAAGCCGGCGCATTGTATGCATCCATGACGGGCAGCGGCTCCTGTTTCTTTGGCATTTTTAACAAAGAACAACTCCCCTCCCTGCAATGGCCTGATAATTACGCGGTATTTAACCTGAAATAATCTGTCTACCGAACGGGTAGTTTAATATTTTCATCATTTTCACCCCTCGCCCAAATTGCTTATATTTGCAGCAAATAGCGTTGTTATCACTTTTAAGATCAACATACCGCACTTTCTTCACTTCAACCTCGATTTTCTGAATCATCGAGGATAATCCATCTGTTTCCCGGCCCTGCCGGGCGTATAAGGTATTCTGCCTGTTCGATCCCTTACGATATATTTTACCGTCGCATTTATTTATAATATTTATATCACCTGTTTATGGTTTCCACTTTATCTGACAAAACGAAGCATTATCTCGATCTTGAAGAACAGTATGGCGCACACAATTATCATCCCCTTCCCGTAGTGTTGCAAAAAGGAGAAGGCGTGTATGTATGGGATGTCGATGGCAAAAGGTATTATGATTTCCTGAGCGGCTATTCAGCCGTTAACCAGGGACATTGCCATCCTAAAATTATTGCTGCATTCATGCTGCAGGCGCAACAACTTACACTTACCTCCCGGGCATTTTACAACGATGCACTGGGTGAGTATGCAGCGTTCATCACTAAATATTTCGGCTACGATAAAGTGCTGCCGATGAACACGGGGGTTGAAGCTGTTGAAACAGCCATCAAACTGTGCCGTCGCTGGGGATATACCGTCAAAGGCATTCCTGAGAACAAAGCCACCATCATTGTATGCGGAGAGAATTTTCATGGCCGCACCAGCACCGTGATCTCGTTCAGCACCGATCCTTCTTCACGGAGTAAGTTCGGCCCATATATGCCGGGCTTTACCGTTATTCCCTATAACGATCTGCCTGCGCTTGAAAAAGCGTTGCAAGATCCTAACATGGCGGGTTTCCTGGTTGAACCCATACAGGGCGAAGCCGGTGTCGTAGTTCCCGACGAAGGATACTTGTCAAGGGCAAAACAATATTGCGAAGCAGCCAATGTACTGTTCATGGCCGATGAAATTCAAACCGGTTTGTGCCGTACAGGCAAAATGCTGGCATGCGACCATGAAAATGTACAACCCGATATCCTCATTCTTGGTAAAGCATTGAGCGGCGGTACGGTACCGGTATCGGCTGTACTGGCAAACGATGCTGTTATGCTTACCATTAAACCCGGCGAACATGGTTCTACTTACGGCGGTAATCCGCTGGCATGCCGGGTGGCCATTGAATCGCTGCGCGTGCTGAAAGAAGAGCATATGGCCGCCAATGCAACCGCCATGGGCGAATTGTTAAGAAAGGAGTTACAGGCATTGCAATCACCTTTTATTGATGTTGTTCGGGGAAAAGGATTATTAAATGCGATCGTCATCGAGCATACCGACAAGAACGCCGCATGGAATTTATGTCTCACGTTAAAGGACAATGGCCTGCTTGCCAAACCTACCCATGGCGATAAGATCAGGTTTGCACCGCCGCTGGTCATTAATAAAGAACAAATAATTGAATGTGTGCAAATTATTAAAAAGAGTCTCGACGCACTGGCATAACTAGTTATTCAGTTGTTCAGTTATTCAGTTGTTCAGTTGTTCAGTTTTCTAACCAACACTCAAGCTAATCAACTGAACAGTTCAATAACCAATGAACTAATCACTAATATGGACCACAAAGAAAAACATTTAGCAAGTTCTGCCATGCTCACCGATATAGTGATAGGCATGAGCGACGGGCTTACCGTTCCCTTTGCACTGGCAGCGGGTTTAAGCGGCGCCGTTAGTTCAACCGGCATTATCATCATTGCCGGCATCGCCGAAATTGCCGCCGGTTCCATTGCCATGGGACTGGGTGGCTACCTGGCAGGCAGAACCGCGACAGATCATTATAACAGCGAGCTGAAAAGAGAATACGAAGAAGTGGAACTGGTTCCGGAAAAAGAAAAAGAAGAAGTACGCGGGTTCTTTGAAAATCTCGGCCTAAGCGAAGAAGTTCAACAAAAAGCGGTTGAAGATATTGCCAGAGACAAAAAGAAATGGGTCGACTTTATGATGAAGTATGAACTCGGCCTGGATAAACCCGACCCCAAACGCGCAACCAAATCGGCATTGAATATCGGGTTATCGTATGCAGTGGGCGGACTGGTACCATTAAGCCCATACTTCTTTATCGATACACCCGTAGAAGCATTGAAACTTTCGGCAATCGTTACACTGATCTGTCTTTTTGTATTCGGTTATTTCAAAAGCCGCATGACCGGCGTTTCTCCCTGGGCCGGCGCATTAAAAGTGATGCTGATAGGCGCTGTAGCAGCCAGTGCAGCATTTGGTGTGGCGAAGATCTTTGAAGGATAATATTTTGTCTTTGATCAATTTCTTACACATTAATTGCCGGCACCTGATACATTCAAATGACAAAGTTGTAATTTGATGGTATGGAAAATAAAATACCATTAGAGGAGTACAAAAAAACACGCTATACCATTCAGGAATATCTTGAAGCGGAGCAAGCATCCGACGCAGAGTATAAATTTTTCCTCAACGAACCAGCAGTTGAATACAACAAAAAACGTTATACCATAGAAGAGTTCCTTCACATGGAGCGTGCATCAAATGTGAAGCATGAATATTACGAGGGTGAAATATTTGCCATGGCCGGCGCCGGCAAAAGGCACAACTGGATGTTCACAAATGTTTTCACAGGTATCGGCATTCAACTAAAAGGCAAACACTGCCTTACCTATGGCAGTGATATGAGAATGCATATTCCCGAAAACACTTTATTCACCTATCCCGATATTTCCATTTATTGCGGCGATCCAATTGCACTAAATGAAGATACACTTACAAATCCCACTATCATTATCGAAATTCTTTCCAGGTCTACCAGAAACTATGATCTTGGCACTAAATTTAAACTCTACCGCAATATACCTGCTCTTAAAGAATATATCCTGATAGATACAGAAAGCATTAAGGTAACGTCCTGGCGCATCAATACCCATCAAAACTGGGAATCTGAAGAATACACATCTTTACAGCAAATAGTTAAAATACCAACTGCAAGCTTAGCCATTTCCATGGAAGATATTTACCATGGAACTTCTTTGCTGAAACCACTTAGTTGAATTACAAATATCAATTTGTTGCTGTTTCTTCCTTTTTCAATTTAATATCGGGGAACAATGACATTACCATCATAAGTATGGCCGATAACAGCATAACCCACAACCCGATCTTTTTATCGGGACAAATACCGCGGTAACAACCGGAGTAAACGATATAACATCTTATAGCATACGAGAGAACGATAGCGCAGATAAACACGTTCCAGCGTTTGGCCCAGATCCGCTGAATGGCAAAAAAAGCAATAGTTACCACACTCATCACCACAAATACATTGCCCGGCTTTCCATAAGCCCTGTTCTCGGAGAAAAAGCCATTAAAGGTCTTATCCAGGTCAGGATGATAGGTCCAGGGTAAAAAACCAGCCAACACAAGAATAACAGCCGCTGCAATGCCGATCCATTGAGAATACTTCATCAGGTATTATTTGATTTAACCGGCAAAGTGCCGTTTAGGGCCGCAAACATACTAAATTCAGCTTAAAATGCTTAAGGCCGAAAGCCGAAGGCTTAACGCAGCACCTGACCATGCACTTTCACGAAAAATAGTTACACCCTGAAATGAAGGCAGTTCCGCCCGCTGCGTTCTACGTTCTGCCTTCCGCGTGTTGCGATAAGCGTTTCACAACGTACTCACCATCTCCACTTCTCCCTTCGCCACCGCTTCGGCGCGGGCCCTTATATAAATAATGTTTCGCCCTACCATATACATTGTAAAAGCACCAATGGCGCAGCAGGCCATTACGGCGGCCATGGGAAGCGCCGTGCTGTTCTGAAATATGCTCACCAGGGCCGATGTACAGGCGCCAATACACATTTGAATGGCTCCCATAAGCGCCGAAGCGCTGCCTGCGTTATGTCCGAAAGGCGCCATCGACAGGGCCGAAGCATTGGGAAACGTAAAACCCTGGCAGCATAGGAACAGAAAAATGAGAAATATGGTTATGAACAGATCGCCCCAGCCCAGCAATGTAAGGGCAACCAGTATCAACCCTATCGTACTCTGGCAGGCCAGCGCCACTTTAATGATCTGTTCGCTGGTATAATTCTTCAGCAATACGCTGTTGATCTGGCTGGCCCCTATCAGCCCCATGGCAATCAAAGCGAAGATCCAGCCGTATTGTTTTTCCGTTACATGAAAAACGCCCATAAACACAGAAGGGGAACCGCCTATATAAGCATATAAACCGGCAGCCGAAATTGCCGCCGTTAACGCATAGGTATAGAACTGCGGATGTTTTATTACGCCTGCAAAGTTTTTGAGGATGGGCACCGGTTTCAGCGAAAATGCGGGATCGGGCGGTTTGCTTTCGGGCAGCAAAAAATATATTCCGGCAAGCACGATCAAATCAACGATCATCAGCATGGCAAACACCCAGCGCCAGCCAAACAGGGCGGTAACATAACCGCCCGCCGTAGGTGCAATAATGGGTGATACAGCCACTACCAGCATCAGCATCGAAAACACTTTGGCATTCTCTTTTACGTCGAACAGATCGCGCACCATGGCGCGGGCTGCCACCATACCTACGCATCCCCCAAGCGCCTGCAGCAACCGCAGCCCGATCAATGCATTTACCGAAGCCGCCAACGCACAACCCAGCGACGCCAGCATATAGATCGAAAGCCCTATGTACAATGGTTTCTTGCGGCCAAACCGCTCCAGCAGGGGACCGTAAATTAATTGCCCGGCCGAGATGCCGATAAAAAAGCTCGATAACGAAAGCATCACCTTCGAAACTTCGGTGTTCAACCCTTTGGCAATATCCGGGAAAGCCGGCAGGTACATGTCGATTGAAAATGGACCAATGGCCGAAAGCATGCCGAGGATGAGAATCAGATAAAACTTCTTCTTGGGTTGGGAACTGCTCATGCGTTTACAAAGTTACTTTATTGAAACGCAAAATAAAAGCCACAGGCAGGCCGCCATTTCAAAGCTGCCTGCCTTCTTTTACCGGGGCAGCGCCTTTGAAAGGGAACCTGCCCTTACACCGCCGGCACAAAAAAAGGTGAGCCTCCTTGCGGAAACCCACCATAGCTGTGTGGTTCTGAGAAAAAATTTATTCGTTAATCCGTTATCAATACCGCCGGGTTGGCGCCATTGCTGAACGCCACTTTACCGGCGCTGTTCGGTATCCTGGCATTCACCACCCTGATGTTCTTATTCTTCTCCCCGTTGATGCTGAATAATAATCCCGCATCGGATGCATACTTAAATCCGTTCAATGTAATGTTTGAACCCGATTCTACATATACCACCGGGCCTGCGTTTTTACTGATAAGGGTAACATTCTTCATGCTGATCTCGCTCGCTTCTATGATCTCGGCCCCTTTATCGGTTTTCAGCACGATATTACTAAGTTCAATGCCCATTACTTTCATTTCGGGTAACCCGCGGATGAAAATGCCCCTTTTGGCTCCATTGCAAACGATATCCGAGAGCTGAAAATTGCGGAACCGGGGCGTAGCTTCCGTAACCTCCGGCACCTCTGTCTTTTCACCGGCCGCCGGCGGTTTGGTAAAATAATACATGTCCCACAGGATGGCATCCTCCACAATATCTTTCATGCGAATGTTCTTCACAAAGATGTTCTCTACCACACCACCCCTGCCGCGGGCCGTTTTAAAACGAAGCCCGATATTGGTGCCCATAAAAGAACAGTCATACACAAATATATTACGCGCGCCGCCGCTCATTTCTGAACCAACGACAAAACCGCCATGTCCTTTATAAACGATATTGTTGCGTACGATCACATTCTCCGTGGGTTTGCCTCTTTTTCTTCCTTCTTCATCTTTACCCGATTTTATACAAATGCCGTCATCCCCTACATCGAACGTGCAGCCTTCGATCAACACATTCCGGCAACTTTCCACATCGAGGCCATCGCCGTTTTGCGCATAATCGGGGTTTTTGGCAAAAACATTCCTGACGGTAAGGTCTTCACACATCACCGGATGCAAACACCAGGCGGGTGAATTCTGAAAAGTGACGCCTTCCAGCAACACCTTTTTACAGTTGTTGAATACAACCAGGTTGGGCCGTAAAAAATCCTTGATGTCTTCAAAATCTTTCAGGGTTTGTCCCGGCAAAATGGCGGTACCTCTTCTTTGTTCATGCGCCAGTTTTGTTTTGGCAGAAGGGAACCAGATGCGGTCATCGGCGCTCACCAAACCACCCGATGCTTTTTTCGCCTTCCATTCCCTTTCGGTAAGCTTGTCCTTCCCCACCATTCGCCACACATCGCCATTGCCATCTACCACACCGCGGCCGGTAATGGCAATATTCTGCAGGTCGTTGCCAAAGATGGGCGATTGATTGCGGGCCGACCTTCTCCCTTCATATGTTCCTTCAACCAGCGGATACTGATCAAAATCGGAAGTGAACAACAGGATAGCATCGCGTTCAAGATGCAGGTTTACATTGCTTTTCATTTCAACGGGCCCTGTGAGCCAGATGCCGCCGGGAACCAGCACCACCCCGCCGCCTTTGCTGCTACAGGTGGCAATTGCCCTGTTTATGCTCACGGTGTTCAGGGTTAACCCATCGGCTACAGCGCCGAACTTTTCTATATTGAATGTATCACGCCTGAACTTCGGTTCTGCTATCTTCGGCAGGTTATTCCAGTTGTAGGGCGATCGCTCGTTTGTGGTTTGCGCTTTCAATTGTACTGCATACACACTTACCATTGCGATAAGAACAAAGAAGATCAGGTTGTTTTTCTTCATCATTTGTAAGATATACAATTATTTAACATCCATATGGCATGTAAGCGTATGACGCAGACAAAGGATGATTGGTTGCAGTGGCCGGGGTGGCGGGAGCGGATTTTTATGGTAAACACGCACAATTTTTATGCAATCGTTCCCGGCCGATCTTATGAGGGACACTTAGTGACTAACTGCATTTCCTGTACAGTCAGGTACTTAGTAAATTAGTGAACTGAACTAACCGTTAACCATAGTCTTCACACAGAAGGCGCCTTATCCATTTGTAAAGTGTACCTGTAATATTGATGGAATGCACGTTCTGCCAGTGTACGGGTAAAACGGGAAAGGATCGCTTCATTGCGGTCCTTTTTTATTTATACATGCCGCTATGAATTCGTGACTAACCGTTTTTTTTAAGCAGGCGGCATCATGCTAATTTAGCTGTATCATTTAATCGAATTACCATAAACCTTTTCCATAAGATCACGCCTTATCCTTTCATGATGCTTATGGCGCTACTTAAGACCATTTAAGAGGTACTAACAACAGGAGGGATCACCAACCGGTGGTCCTTTTTCTTTATCAATCATTCAAAAAATTATAATAACAGCCCGAAAGTGTAGAATTTTTTCCACTACACCCCCTTGATTTTTCGTTGGCCCTGGTTTTTATATTAGTTTTTCTACAGTACTAAATCTCTTTTTTACATGTCACGTTCAGTAAAAAAAAGCAATACGACCGCCTTCGAAAAGACCCCTACCGGCATCAATGGTTTCGATGAAATCACTAATGGCGGCCTTCCCGCCAACAGGCCAACGCTCGTTTGTGGCGAAGCCGGTGCAGGCAAAACATTATTCTCCATAGAATTTATAGTTCGCGGGATACTTCAATATAATGAGCCGGGTGTTATTATGGTTTTTGAGGAAAAAGCTGAAGACCTTGAACAGAACGTAGCCTCGCTGGGTTTCAATTTGAAAAAACTACAAAAAGACGGATTACTGTGGATCGATCATGTGCATATCGACCGCACCGAAATTGAGGAAACGGGGATGTACGACCTGGATGGTTTGTTCATTCGTTTAGCACATGCCATTGATACCACTGGTGCCAAACGGGTAATGCTCGACACCATCGAGAACCTGTTTGGCGGCTTCGAGAATGAAGGTATTTTGCGCGCTGAATTAAGAAGGCTATTCAGCTGGCTTAAGAACAGAGGCATCACTACCATCATCACCGCTGAAAAAGGGCTGGGTACGCTTACCCGCCATGGACTTGAAGAATATGTTTCCGATTGTGTGATCCTCCTCGATCACCGGGTTAAAAATCAAATTTCTACGCGACTGCTTCGCGTGGTGAAATATCGTGGCTCCCTGCATGGTACCAACGAATATCCGTTTCTCATTGATGAAGATGGTATTTCTGTATTACCTGTTACATCCCTGTTGCTCGAAAGAGAAGTTTCCTCCCAACGGATCTCCTGCGGTATTCCATCGCTCGATGACATGTTGGACGGCAGGGGATTTTACCGGGGAAGCTCTATTCTTATCTCAGGTACTGCGGGCACCGGCAAAACCAATATTGCCGCTTATTTTGCCGATGCTTCCTGCAAACGTAAAGAGCGCTGTTTGTTCTTTGCATTTGAAGAATCGCCGCCTCAGATCATTCGGAATATGCAATCGATCAATATCGATCTGAAAAAGCATATAGATGCCGGGCTTTTGCAGATCCTGGCTACAAGGCCAACGTCGTATGGACTTGAATCGCATCTTGTGTCCATACATAAAAGAGTAAAACAATATAAACCACGTACGGTAATCCTCGACCCTATAACAAACCTGGTGACCGTGGCCTCCATCAGTGATGTAAAATCAATGCTGACCCGCCTGCTCGATTTTTTGCAGAACGAAGGCATTACTGTTCTTTTTACAGCATTGGTATTTGATAATGAGAAATCGTTACAAACAGATGAGGGTATATCTTCCCTGGTAGATGCGTGGATTCAGGTGCGCGATATAGAAGGTAACGGCGAACGAAACAGGGGCATCTACATTATGAAATCGAGAGGCATGAACCACAGCAACCAGGTAAGGGAGTTTGTGATCACCGAAAAAGGCCTGGAGCTCGTTGATGTGTTCCAGGGGCCTGAAGGCATTCTGGTTGGTTCGGCACGGCAGGCCCAGCTACTGCAGGAGGCTACCGGCATTGAATTACGAACTTACGCCGCCAGCCGGAAAGATCAGGCAATCGAACGTAAGAAATTAGTGCTGGAAGCGAAAATCGCGTCATTGAGAGAAGAGTTTGAGTCGGTACAGGATGAGCTCAATAAAACATTTATGGAAGAAAAATTGAAGAAAGAGATCATGGAGCGGAACAGACAACAATTAGCCAATTCCCGAAACAACCGGAATTTAAAAAATGGCAAAAACAGCAAAAAATAAAACGAATAACCAGTTAAGGTCTGTTATACGGCCAAACAAGCCAAAAGAGGAAAAATGGCAGTTACGTTTGTATATTGCCGGTAACACACCAAAATCGGCCGCTGCGCTTATCAATTTAAAAAAATATTGCGAAGAGCACCTGAACGACCGGTACGAGCTGGAAGTGATCGACCTGTTGGTGAATCCCCAACTGGCGGCCGGCGACCAGATACTGGCTATTCCTACCCTGGTAAGAAAAGTACCGGTGCCGGTTCGTAAAATAATCGGCGACCTGTCGAATGAAGAAAAAGTTTTAGTAGGACTAGACCTTAGATCTATAAAAAAATAACATGAAAAAAAACGGCGGGAACAACGATCTGAAAAAAAAATCGAAACCTCCTCCGGAGTATGACCTACGCCTGTATGTTACCGGCGCTACACCAAACTCTGTAAAAGCGATAGCCAATATCACGAATATTTGCGAGTCGTTTTTAAAAGACAGGTATGATCTGCAGATCATAGACGTTTACAAAGACGCTTCTGTGGCCTGGCAGGAGCAGATCATTGCCCTGCCATTATTGATAAAAAAACTCCCGCTCCCTGAACGAAAGCTCATAGGCGACCTATCTGAAACCGATAAAGTATTAAAAGCCCTGGGGGTTGAAATGTAATGGACAGGAATATCAAACTTAAAGACGACCTGTTGCGGGAACTGGAAGAAACCCGCCGCCAGTTGTACGAAGCTAAAGAAACCATCGAGGCTATTCGTACAGGTCAGGTCGACGCGCTCGTTGTACAAAAAGGCAGCACCCACCAGTTATATACACTTAAAACAGCCGATCATACTTACCGGATATTTATCGAAAAAATGACCGAGGGCGCATTAACGCTCAGCCAGCAGGGCATTATCCTGTATGCCAATTCAAGTTTCGGTAATATGATCGGTATGCCGCTTTCGAGCATCATTGGCCTTCCATTCGAACAGTTCATTTCAAAAGACAACCTTGCTTTTTATAAAACGCTTTTCAAAACCTCCTGGGCAGGTGATTGCAAAGGAGAAGTAGAGATCTTTTATAACGGCAACCGTACACCGGTTCAACTTTCACTCACCGTGCTCGAGCTCGATGAAGGCATAGCCCTAAGCATCATCATTACCGATCTCACCCTGCAAAAAAACACCCAAAGAAAACTTGAAGAGAACAATCGCCAACTTGAACACCTGAACCATACACTCGAAAACAGCAATCACGATCTGCAGCAGTTTGCATCGGTAGCATCGCATGACCTGCAGGAACCTTTGCGCAAGATCCAGATGTTTTCAAACATTTTGAAGAATAAAGCATCGGGCAATTTAAGCAATGAAGAGATTGCCTACCTTGAAAAGATCATCGCTTCCACCGAACGCATGAAAGCATTGATAATTGACATCCTGAATTACAGCAGACTTTCTGCGGTTGACGGGGAATACCTGCCAACCGATTTGAATTTTGTGCTGAAAGAACTGGTGGAAGATTTCGAGCTGATGATCGCCGATAAAAAAGGAAAGATCATTTTCCACGATCTGCCGGTACTGGAAGTAAACCGCGGACAGATCCGCCAGGTATTTCAAAACCTTATTTCCAATTCGTTAAAATTTTCGAAAGACAGTGTGCCGCCGGTAATTGAAATAAGTGCAAAACTTTTATCGGAGAAAAGCATTGTCAGCGGGGAAGATGAAAATGGCGATTATTGTTTGCTTACTATTGAAGACAATGGAATAGGATTTGATGAGAAATATGCGACAACGGTTTTTTCGCTATTTCAGCGCCTTCATCCTAAAGATTCATTTGAAGGTACAGGCATAGGATTAGCCATTACCAAAAAAATAATCGAAAAACACCATGGATTGATACAGGTAAAAAGCACTCCAGGTATTGGAACTAAATTCATGATCGTGTTACCATTAAAACAACAATAAATGGCCGGTACCCAAAACATACCCAAAAAGGTCTTGCTGGCCGAAGACGATCCTGATGATATTGGATTCTTTTTTCATTATCTCGGCGACCGCTCCGACCTGCACTTACTGCCGCCGGTTGAGAACGGCGAAGAAGTAGTTGAATATTTACAAAAGGCGCATAACGGCGCCTTCCCCGATCTGATCATCCTTGACCAGAACATGCCGAAATGCAATGGCCTGCAAACGCTGGCTATCATAAAGAACAACGCACAGTTTGAAAATATCCCCGTATTTGTTTATTCTACTTATACAGATGCCTACCTCGTAAAACAAAGCCTGCAACTGGGCGCCAGATCGGTTTTGGAAAAACCCGTTTCGGTTGAAGGTTATCATAAAATGATCGATAACATACTGGAACTGATCTGAACCATTTCCAGCCTGCTTTTTGCCGCAAAAACAATGCAACCGTTTGTGTCATAATGTAGTCGTAATAATAAGCGTCCATGAATTACATTTGTTCAGCACAATCTTATTATAGATGAGACGAATAACGACAAAAGGCGTCGCCTTACTATTTATATCAATAGCTGGTTTATTCAGCCAGGCTGCAGCACAAACCAATGAGACCCCAACCTTTGAGAACTGTAAAAAATGCATCGTTTTGTGCGAACAATCAGTGCATCGGATCGCCATTCTCGATCCTGATAAAAAGGCCATGGTTTGGGAATGGCTGCCCGGTCAATCAGCTGCCATCAAAAAAGAACATGTGGACTGGTTTAAAAATCCATCCGATGCCAAGCCGGTGTACGGCGGCTCGGTCATTTTAATGAATGCTTCCGGCGGCGGCGTGGCGCTTATTCGCATTGCCGATAAAAAGGTATTGTTTTATGCTTTTGCCGGCGGCAATACGCATTCGGCCGAACTGCTGCCCGATGGGAACATCGTATCTGCCTCCAGCACCGGCAATTTCATGACGGTGTTCCGTACCGATACAACGCAGTTCCCCGACAATGTATACAGCAAACAGATCAACCTGCCCTTTGGTCATAACGTGGTGTGGGATAAAAAACGAAACCTGTTATGGTCGGCAGCAAAAGACCAGTTGAAAACCTTTACCTATAACTTTCACCGTCTGCTGCCCGAGATCACCATTAAAGATTCTATTCAATTACCCGGAACGGATGCGCATGACCTGTTCCCCGTATATGGCCAGCCCGCTTTATGGCTTACCAATACCACCGCCACTTACTATT
Source organism: Niastella populi (assembly GCF_002078015.1). Classification (GTDB taxonomy): domain Bacteria; phylum Bacteroidota; class Bacteroidia; order Chitinophagales; family Chitinophagaceae; genus Niastella; species Niastella populi. The sequence continues at coordinate 65,741 of NZ_LWBP01000123.1, forward strand.
TCAACGTTGAGCGGAACGAGGCGTCAAAAATAGCCATTCCCTATGCACACGTTAAAAGCATAAGTTCAGGACCATCCCCGCTTCCTACCATTTTTATTCATCCTGATGGCGCCAAAGGCTCCTGGTGGACTGATGAAATATATACCGCAGACGGTAAGGTGTTTTATAAACAACACGGGTTGAAAATATACAAAGCGCGATGGTTTGTGGAGAATACCTTCAGTTATTAAGAAAATTACCCGTGCCGGTTTATCGGCACGGGTTTTACCGCATGATATTTCAGGGATCAGGCCGGGTTCCTTTTAAAAAGCACAACACCTGCACCAAACAACACTATACCGGTAAACAGTAAAGGCAGTACAAGCTGTATCCATTGCACATTACAGGCAGCATGAAAATATACCGGCACATGTTGCGCCCAATGCTCACTATCAACCGCACTATCGCCAAATATTTTTGGGTAGAAATACCGGCGCAGCCGTTCATGAAAATGTACTGTACTATCTAAATACTGTAAATGCTGCGGCATACCGGTTTGCGCTATGTTGGCAAACTGAAGTTGGGCATGGGTGGCAGGAAAAAACAAACCTGCAGTGGCGCTCACCCTGCTTCGCTGCCGTAATTGCTGATGCATGGCCCTGCTGTGTTCCCTTGCCTCCGCATCACCCATATGCTGCATGGCATAAAACCATAAATAATTAAAAGAAGGTTTGTTCCATACATAGTTCCTGTATTCGGGGTATTCATGAAAGAAGGCCTGTAACGTGCTGTCTTTATCCTTATCCCATTTGGTATGATAACCGTCGCGTTGTTTTATCAGCGTGCTGTACGCTTCGGGAACGGCATAGCGGGCCGTAACATAATTATTGATCAAACCGGGCACCAGCAAACAAAGCAACACCCAGGCGCTCAGCAACAACAAGGCGTTTACGCTGGTGCTTTTATGCAATACGATCAACAGGAAACTGATCGCAAACCACACAAGAACATACAGGAAGGCGACGATCGCATAAGCGCCAAAAGCAGCGTTAACCGGAATACCCACGATCAGTTTGGCCAGTATAAGCAATGACAGCAATAAGGCACTTACAACGATACACCTGATACTTAATTTTTGCAAAATGAATTTCATGGGCTGCAGCGACTGCATTTTTACCAGCGGCCAGGTGCCGCCTTCCTTTTCACGCGAAAGCACATTGAAATTAAACGCAATGATCAGCAGGGGAAACAAACAGGTGATCACAAAACTCAGATCGAAATTCCCGGTCATCAGGTTGTAAGGATTATACAGATCCGTATCGTACCGCTGTGCTTCCAGTCCGCGAACGGTAAGCGCCTGTATATTTGAATTTACATCCTGCTGGCCAATGGCCAGTGCCGCAATGGGCGCCGGTTTATTAATGTAAGCGAACTTCAGATAATACATCAGCAAACCGAACTCGTTCTTTATATATTTTACATTGCGTCCGATATGTTCCTGCTGCGAGCGGGTAACCGACTGAATGGCGGCCTCCTGTTTTAAAAGGAACTGCCGGCCGATAAGAATGCTAACCATACCGGCTGCAAAAAACAACACCAGCGCAATCCATACACTCCGGCTGCGGATAAAATTATAGAATGCTAATTTGTACATAGGTTATATAACTGTAGCTTTTGCTGCTGTAAAATGAATAAGGATTACCGATAGCAACAACCAGGCAGCCAGTGCAACCAGCGCCACCCACTGTTGTTGTATGATTTCGTTTACCGATTGGTACCGGTGCCTGAAATCGGGGAACGATGTCCAGTGACTTTTATCGATACTATACGGTTTGTCGGTGCTGCTTAACTTCTTATTACTGATATATTTCATTTGCAGCACGTTCATGGTTTGCGCCAGGTCATAGCGATACTTTTCAGCCTGTTGCTGAAAACTCAGGAAAGCCGAAAAACCGGTACCGCTAAAAGCCATGGTAATATTTTTAAACCCAATGAACGGATCAATAAAAGCGGCATTATAACTTACCCGGTTCTGCCGGTCGTAAATAGTATGCAACTGTTGTAAATGACGGTTATACACCTGCGCGCTCATGCGCTCCCCTTCCTGCATAATGTAACCGCTGTAGTTGAATGGAAGCTGTTGAATGGAATCAACTTTATTGGCACGCAGGACCGAATCTTTCAGTTTTTTAAAATGAACATCATCGGGATTATGACTATCTCCCTGTTGCAGTATATCCGCTTCCACAGCCGCCTGAAATTGTATTTTTCCGGGCGCGGGATATACATAACTACCAATAGCCTGCAAGGTTTTGGGCAATACAATGGCCATCATAAGCCACATGCCCAGTAACGACAACAACGCGCTTCTGCCCGTGCTGCTCACTGCCGATATTACAATGGCCAGCACACTTACGACCCATAAGAAAATAATGGCGCCGGCACCGATCACCGCACAACGTATAAACAACCCGGCATCAGCAGTTGTGGTTGACTGCAATGCAATACCGGTTAAAGTGCTCAACAGAACCGGCAGTAAGAAAGCAACGGCAACCGCAAACAACCCAATGCTATTACCCCAGATGATCTGTTTAAAGGTGGCGCCCTGACTTACCAGTATTTTCAGCGTGGCATTTTCACGTTGCTGCGCTACAGCATTGAATCCAAGGAAGAACAGGATCAGCGGCAACAGTGTTTGTAACAGCATGGCCAAACTGAGTTCCCCAAAGCGCAACAACCCGGTGCTAAAACTGGCTTCGCTGTAATTGGCGGTATTCTGTTTATGCGCTTCCAGGTAAACAGCATTACCCGTATAACTTTCCATGCCATTATCGAACATGCTTAACGGATGTTTTACCCTGAAAGCAAACGAACCGAAATGCGCCATGCGGTGCGGATGTTTATCGGGGTTGGCCTCCCAGCTTTGCCGCGCCCGGGCCTGGTATTCTTTGCGGATCTCATTCTGCCTGGTATAGGTAGCATAACCGGTAAACACTGCATATAATACCAGTGCCAGCCATACCAGGTAGATGGGTACTATCACTTTCCCCTTCCAAACGGTTTTTATAAAGTGAACCGCTATTAATTTTATGTTGCTCATGAGTTGCTGTTTCAGCTTTTTAAAAACGATAGGTAACGGTAAGCATCATGTTGCGGGGAGCGCCAGGGAACAGGCGTAAATAACTTTGCGCCCCGATCCAGTACCGGGTATCGAACAGGTTATTTACATTACAGGCAACCTGGATGTTCCTTTTGCCCGGTGAGTAATAAACCGCCAGGTCCATAATGGTATAGGCAGGCGTTTTAAAATCACGGCTGAACCAGGGCAGCCGGTCGCCATTGTACTGCACGCCGGCACCAATACCGATGTCTTTTAATGCAGAACCCGTTGGGAAATTGAAACGCGACCACAAATTGGCGCTGTTATACGGCGTGTTTTGTTTCCTGGCCCCTTTCAACGCTTCGTCATTATCTTCAACGATCACCGCATCGATATAGCTGTACGAGGCATTGATCTGCCAGTTGGGCAACAGGTAACCGGCCACATCTATTTCAAAACCGCGGCTTCTTTCGGCACCACGGGTGGTGAGTGAATCGGGGAACGCCGGCACATTTGCATTCAATAATAAATTCCGCTGATTGATCTCATATACCGCCGCATTCACCTGCATTTTTCCTTTTAACACCATTGCTTTTACGCCAACCTCCTTCAAATCGCTGGTAAGCGGTTTAAACTGTGCGGCCGATCTGGTGCTCCAGAAAAAACTACCGGTATTGGGCATCAGCGTTACGGTATTGCTTTGCGGCTGAAACCCTTCGAGGTAAGTGCCGTATATGTTGATGTTCTTCGTTATAGCGTAGGTTAGCCCCACCCGCGGCAGCAACTTATTATTGGTAAATGAAAACTCATTCGCCGCCTCATAGTTGGTAATGTCTTTGAACCATTCGTGCCGTACACTCAACAGCAAAATAAACCGGTTCCATGCAAGTTGTTCCTGAACATATACGGCGTTGGTAGTAGTGAGGGCGGAAGGCACGGGCGTTTTTACATTCATTATATAATCGCCCGCATCCCTGAAATTATAGGAAGGCGTTTCAAGATCGAAATGGCTTACGTTTGGTTTTGGCAACGTAAGGCCTTTGTAAGTGATGGTCTGATAACTGGCTGCATTCGCAGGCACAAAAGAACTGGCAACCGTTCCGTCTTTCAGCAGAAAACCTCTTGCAGCATTCTGGCCACCGCCTTTTTGTTTTTCCCAGCGATGCAGATCATAACCCGCCAGTAACTGATGTTTTATTTTCCCGGTAGAAAATTTAAAATTGAAATAGCCGGTCACGTTGTCGATATTCCAGTTTTGTTTGCGTTGCACGAACTGCATACCGGCCAGTGTATTTACCGGCTGGTTATTTATATCATGGGCGAATGCATTGGTTGTACGGTGTTCCTGCAGGTCTTCCTGCCAGGTTTGTTTCATATAAGCGGCGTTGAAACTTATTGCATCGCTAAACCGGTGGCTCAGGCTGCTGGTAACCATAAAATCCTTCGATTTAAAGAAATCGTTGGCCGCGCTCAGGTTCAAACCAATGGGTGTACTTTTCAGATCGGCGCCGGCCTTTGCGCCGAAAATGGGTTGGCCGCGATCGAGGTTACCGTTCAAATGGCTCATGACCATTTCAACATTGATGGCTGTTTTATCATCGGGTATATAGGAAAATGAAGGTGAAAGCAGGAATGAATTATTGCGCACCAGGTCGCGGTAACTTTTTGCTTCCTGGTAACCGCCGTTCAACCGGTACAACAATGTTTTTTCTTTGTTCAACGGTCCGGTGAAATCAAGCGTGCCGCGAATGGTGCTGAAGCTGCCCGCACTCAGGCTTATTTCTTTTCTATCGAAGGTCAATGGCTTTTTGGTAACAAGGTTAATAGTGCCGCCGGGATCAACGCTGGCAAAGGTAGCGCTGGCCGGACCTTTTATCACTTCTACCCTTTCAATATTCGTAGTAATGGGTTGTAAAAAATAATACTGCCGGGTACGCATGCCATTGATGATCTGCCCTTCTTCATTCTGATTGATGCCCCTTATGGCATATTGATTATAAAAGCTTGATGGAATAACGCCGGGAACGATCTTTACCGCATCGGCCAGTTGAAAAGCCTGGCGGTCGGTGATCAGTTCTTTTGTCACCGTCCCTATCGCCTGCGGAAGATCCCTGTTCAGCATCGCTATTTTGGTGGCTGAAAAAGAATAGTCGCTATTGTATTTCTGCGCACTGCGGCCAAGCACTTCCACTGTCTGCAATTGGGTATTTACAACGGTGAGCGCAAAATTCATCGACCGCGTACCATTATTCAACACCACGGCTTCGCTCAATGTTTCATAGCCGATAGCCGAGATGGTAATGGTATAGCTGCCATTGGGTACATCAGCAATTATATAAGCGCCATCATCGCCGCTTGTAACCGTATGTATTTTCGATTTCTGTTTCAGGGTCACCGTTGCTTTGGCAAGCGGCTCGTTGTTTTCGCCCGTTATTTTTCCTTCTATGCTGTTCTGGCCGTATATATATACCGAGGCCAGTAACAAAAGTAACAGGAGTACCTGTTGTTTCATGCCGATTGATTATTGTTATGAAAGTTTAAAAGAACCGTTTTAAGTTGTGAGGCAAGAAGTAAGTTCACGAGTTAACAGGTTAACAAGGGCCTTTTTACCTATATTGTCTCCAGGTACAACTGCTGCAACTCATTTGCCGTAATGGCGCTGGTGGCAACGCTATGCACCAGGGAACCACCGCGCATGATACCGATGCGCGAGCCAACGTTCACCGCGTTGAAGATGTCGTGCGTTGCCATGAAAATGGTTTTACCATCTGCGGCCAGTTCTTTACAAATACCGGTGAATTCGGCGGTGGCCCGGGGATCGAGGCCGCTGGTGGGCTCATCCATTAAAATAAGATCGGCGTTCTTTGCAATCGCGATTGCGATGCCAACCTTCTGCCGCATTCCTTTCGAATAGGTGGTCAGGTGTTTTTTATGGGCTTCCGTTTGTAAACCTGCCTTGCTTAAAAAACCGGCCAGCTTCTCACGCGAATATTTATACCCCGCCAAACGGCTGAAGAAATCCAAATTTTCCAGTCCGGTTAAATTGCCATACAGTTGAACCACTTCAGGAATATATGCTACAAACTTTTTGGTTGCCACGTTGCCGGGTTTTACTTCCATGTCATTGATGGTGGCCAGTCCGCTGGTAGCCGCCGTAAAACCAAGAAAAATGTTGATGGTGGTTGTTTTGCCGGCGCCGTTCTGTCCCAGCAAACAAAAGATCTCGCCTTTATCAATAGATAAATTAAGGTTGCGCAGGGCGGCAGTACCATTGTACTGCTTGCCAAGCTGCATAGCTTGTAATACAGGCATGTGTATGTGATTGTAGAATTAGTATGTGGTGATTGCAGTGGTGAATGGTGAATGGTCAATACAGTTTCAGGACGCTTGATTAATTAGCAGCCATCCAATTGAGCAACAGTTGCATGGTAATAGTGATGCTCGCTTTTACGCAAGCAGACTGTAATGAGCGAATCTCATTCACCATTGACCATTGACCATTGACCATTGACCATTGACCATTAAACTACAGGCGGGCCCTTATTGGGCAGGGGAAAAGAAGGAGCTGTTACAGCCGGCAATTGGTAATACCCCAACTGCGGCCCGGTAACGTGATGGCCCAGGTTAGATGCGGTTATTGCTATTTCGCTATAGGTAGCATACTTGTGTGAGCAAACCGGACAATTGGCATCCTGTTGCGAGCCATCGTCCTGGAAAAGCAGTTGCTGTTGACTGTCCGCTGCATGCGTTTTCTTGGCACCATGTATGGTTTTATGGTGATGCCAGTATTGCACCGGCGTTGCCACAAACGCATATAACGCCAAAAGGAAAGCGCCTAACAGGTTTTTATATGTGCTGAACGGATTCAAACAATTTGCAATATCGTTGCAAAAGTAGCTTTTTAGGGAATACGTCAAAAATTAAATTTACTGCACGTATTCACTTCGTTCATCCTGCAACCATGCTCAGGACATTAAATAAAAAAAAAGGGTAAGTAGAAACAAACCCCTTTAAAGACAAACTAATTGTCGCCTGAGGACCCTTTTATCAGACATGATAATATTACCTCCTGGGGTCAAGCACGTTTATCAATCGTTCATGCAGGTCTTTCAAATGATCTACTGAAGCGGCATCGTGATACAGCGGCCATGCTCTTTTGAGATCCGCTGCCAGTTCACGGGCATGTGCCTTTACTACAGAACTTGCATCCGATTCGGCACTGATCGCCGATTTCGCCGGCGGCAGTAATGTCATCAGTTTTATCACATAGGCCTTCTGCAGGTTGCGCCGGTTAAGGCTGATCAACCTGTTTACGGGTAATTCGGAAAAAATTCCTTTTTTCAGATCGGTAAGCATTTCTCTTACTCCATATGCTTTGGCTGGCGCTTCCGCTTCCTGTATCGCCAGCCGGTAAATGTATTTGCCATCGAGCAGTTGGTCGAGGATGGTTTTCTGAACCGTTTCCACACTGCCGAAACCGGTTGAGGTAATGCTATACAAATGCGGGTACCTGAGCCACTCCGGCGTACTGAACAGCTCCTTTTGTAAAAAAGCCATGGCGCGTTTTTGTTTTTCCTTTGGCACAAAGTCATACACGCTGCCCGGTTGTTCAACTGTTTTTGGCGTGGTCAGCACACCGCCGATATTCATCAGCACATGGCCCATGTACCGCTGGAACTGGTTCACCACTTCCTGGTACATCTCCCCTGCCCTTGTATAATCTTCATCTGGCCGCTGTGTCCATTTTATCAGGTTGGGCACAATCCTTTTCAGGTTCCTGATTCCATATGCACTGGCGATCATGGCATCATCACCAAGGTCTTCGTTCTGGTTCCTGGGATCGAGGCCGGTGGCGGCATCGCCGGGCACCGCTTCTATCCCGAAAAAGTATTGGGAACCCGTTTTTAATTTATCAACGATCCATTTATTCAGTATGCTTTTTTCTTCAGCGGCTGTTTTGTTACCGGGAATAAGCCTGTAACCCCATTCAATAGCCCATTTATCGTAATCGCCTATCCGCGGGAACAATCCCTTTTCCGTAATATGATCTTCTGGCTGGGCAACATAATTGAAACGTGCATAATCCATGATCGAAGGCGTATGGCCATGTTCTTCTACCCAGGCTTTATCACGCAGTTTTTCAACCGGCACAGTGGAGGAAGCGCCCCAGTTGTGGCGCAAACCCAATGTATGCCCTACTTCGTGTGATGAAACAAAACGGATCAGTTCTCCCATCAGCGCATCGTCGAACTGTGGTTTGTTGGCCCTTGCATCAACCGCCCCCGCCTGAATGAAATACCATTTATACAGGATGTCCATCACGTTATGGTACCAGTTGATATGTGTTTCCAGGATCTCGCCGCTGCGCGGGTCTTTTACACTGGGACCGCTTGCATTGGGGAAATCAGACGGTTTGTATACCAATGCCGAATGTCGCGCATCATCGATGCTCCAGGTACTGTCCTCCGCTTTTGACGGCGCTTCCCTGGCCATGATGGCATTTTTAAAACCCGCTTTTTCAAACGCAGCCTGCCAGTCGTTCACCCCTTTGATCAGGTAAGGCACCCATTTCTTCGGCGTTAATGGATCGATATAAATAATGATCGGCTTTTGCGGTTCAACCAGTTCGCCGCGGTTATACTTCTCTACATCTTCAGGTTTAGGCTCCAGCCGCCAGCGCCAGATATTACTTACTCTTTTTACACCCTGGGGGTTGACGTCAAAATCAACATAATCGGTTGGCCACAATCCGAAGAACCCCACCCGCGGATCGTACGGCCTGCCCTTCATAGGTTCTTTGGGAAGCAATACAATTGAGTTGTTGTACTCGAAGGTCATAGGCGTAACGGTGGTGCTCATGGGTTTTGGCACCGCATATGTTTTTACCGTTCTTATTTCAATGTTCAGGGGAAACGCCCTGATGGTATCTACATAACTTCTGTCGGGGATAACCGTTCCCAGCGCGGTGTACCCTTTTATATCGCTGAGGTAACCGAACACGGCATTGTCGCTGTTCAGGTAATCGGTAACATCGAAAACAACCGTATTTTTTTCTTTATCGATGGCCTTTAACGGGAACGATGCATAAATGGGATGAACGTTATTGCTTTCTACAATTTTCAACAACCCGTTCTCCGAACTGTCTGACGAACGTTCTTTATAGGAGATCATTTTCAGCATAACCTTGTTGTTCGGCGCTTTTTCAAATCGGATAACGCTTTCACCTATCCAGTCGCCCGAATAGCTCATGAGCCGGCCCATCGGATGCCGGTACTGTGACGACGACTTTGCGATACGGTTTACCGTTAGCAGATCGCGCCCCAGTATTGAATCGGGCAATTCAAACAAACAGCGATCGCCGATCTTATGCACTTTAAAAAAGCCCGTCGCTGTTTTGGCATCCGCGGTCACTACATCCTTATATGCTTTGAGGGCCTCTGGTTTCGGCAATGGTTTTACTGAAGCGGAATCTGCTTTTTTGATGCCGGCGGTGTCTGTTCTTTGCGTCTTCTGCGCCAGCACTGAACCGGCTATACACACACAGCCTGCGAGGAGGAGCTGTTTTTTGATATTGGTAAACATGTTATTTATTGGTTTAAGAAAAGTTGAGGCAATGCAGGTCCCTGATCGATGCAACCAAGCACGACCGGGATGGTATCCGTGTCATCACCGGTATGGCCGGAGATGACACGGGGAACATTTAAAGATTATTGATATCCGGGGGTTTGCAACAAATTGGGATTAACCTGGGTATCGTTGGTTGAAATGGGCCACCATTGTTTGAAGCTGCTCCAGGCGCCGTTCTTCTTTGGTGCTTCCGCATTCATAACACCATCGAGTTTCCCGGTGCGCCGCAGATCGAATAAGCGGTTGCCCCATTCAGTGAAAAATTCAATACGGCGTTCGTTTATGATAGCATCTCTTATCTCGTCGGCAGTTGTAGCTGTTGAACCTGTTAAACCGGCTCTGGCCCTAACGGCATCCAGATCGGCTTTGGCGCCATCGGGGTCGTTACGTTTAAGACGTGCTTCCGCCCTGATGAGGTATTGCTCCGCCAGCCTGAACACCACCAGGTATTCGGTAGGCGTTGCTACAGTGGTTTTCACTTTATACTTATTCGCAAAGTAATAAGTGGTTTCGGAATTGCTGCCGCTTGCCGGCACCACCGATGTACCTACCCAATTGGTAAAACGCGTATCCCCTGCTTCAAATGCATTTACAAGCGAAGCGCTCAGGCTCGCCACCTGCCCGCTTTGCAACGGTGTTTTTCCGGCGGTGATAATATACGCACCGGCATCTCTGACATAATTTCCGGTGGCAGGCGGCGCCAGTCCCCAGATCATTTCTTTGCTGGCTGCAAGGAATGTTTGTGCCGGCGGCACCAGTTGATAGGTTGCGGTATTGCCAATAAGTGTATTTGCCTGCGCTTCTGCATTGGCCATGTCTTCCACAAACAGGTAAACCCGCGCCAAAAACGCCGTTGCCGCCGCCTTGTTGGGCCGCGCCCTGTCGGTAGTGGTAACATTGCCATCGGCATTGCGGTATTCAGCAGTCAACAGGTTTTGCGCTTCTTTCAGATCGGTAATGATCTGTGCATACACGTCATTACGCGCACTGCGGCCCGAGGTATTATTCGTTCTGAAATCGGAGCTGGTTACAATGGGCACCTCACCAAACAGGTTCACGAGGTAAAAATGCATCAGCGCCCGCAGGAACAATGCCTCACCCAGCCATTGGTCTCTTTTTTTCAATGCCGTTGGCGATGCATTACTTACGCCCTCAACTGCCAGGTTGATCGCATACAGTTGATTGTAAAAATAGCTCCACATGTAGGCTGTATTGGCGCTTTGCAAACCATTTGAATAAAACGCCAGGTAATCGGTCTGGGTCGATGCGTTCTGCAATTCATCGGTATATAAACCCGAGCGTAACGGAAAACCGGTTGAATTGGTAAGTGACTGACTGTTGGATATCTCACCCAGAATATTGTTCAGCACAGCAGCCGCCCCATTGTCATTTGTATAAGGAGCGCCGGCCGAAACCTGGTTTACCGGTAAAGGAATGTCAAGATATTTTTTACAACCAGTCGTACTCAACAGTACGATCAGGCCGGTGAAGTATATATAATGAGTTCGTTTCATTGTTTTCTTTTTTACAGTGAAAGATTGATTCCGGCAGAGAACGTGCGGGTGGGCGCCTGGCCTGCTCCGAGATTTTCAGGATCGAGGTCCTTGTACTCCGAAACTGTTAACAGGTTCTGTCCCTGCAACAATACCCGCAGTGCTTTTATGCGCGCCTTCATTAAAAACTTACCCGAAAAATCATAAGCGATATTTACATTGCTCAGCCGCGCATAGGTAGCATTGGCATAAGCGCCGGTACTGTTGAAAAAGTTGTTTTGTAACAATAAAGCATTAATGCCAGACTGTGGTTTGGGTATATCGGTTATATCGCCCGGTTTTTGCCAGCGGCCCAACGCTTCGCGAACAGTATTCCGGTTGGCTACGCCCGGAAGAAAGGTCTGTTGCCCCATGAAATTGCGTCCCATCCTGTTTACGATAGCTACCATAAACCCGAACGTCAGGTTTTTATACTGGAATGAGTTATTGATGCTGCCGTAATATCTGGGGTTAAAATCAACGAACTCCGTTTTGTCCTTATTGGGATCGAGTTGAACAGGCCCCAACAATGGCAGGAATTCGCCCTTCACCCCTTCTTTATAAAAGTTGTAATTACCGGTTTGCGGATCAACGCCGGCATATTTATACAACCTGATCCCATTGATTGATTTACCTAACACGTAATTATTATTCACTTCGAATAAATTGAAGCCGGGATATTCAACGAGTTTGCTGCGCGGAATGGTGAGCACCACATTGGTTGTCCAGTTAAAATTCCTGCGCTTCATATTATGCGAGGTCAGCGTTCCTTCAAAACCTGTATTCTGCAGCAGTGCCGGTGAATTTACCTGGAAGGCCTGAAAACCGGTTACGGTGGAGAGTGGCTGATTTACGAGCTGATCAGATGTTCTGTCGCGGTAATAGGCAGCTGTTAACAGAAAACGGTCCTGCATAAAACCAAGATCGAGCGTTACCTGGCTTTTTTTGGTATGTTCCCAATGCAGATCGGGATTTGCCAGTGAAGTAGGATCAAGCCCTATACGTCCCTGGTAAGTGCTCGAATTACTGGTATACCGGTCGAGGTACAGGTAATTACCGATCTTATCTCCGCCTGATGTTCCATGGCTTACCCGTACTTTACCAAAACTGATAAAGGGCAATGCTTTTTTAAACCAGGGCTCTTCGCTGAAGATCCAGAAAAAGGCTGCTGAACCGAAAAGTCCCCACTGATTACCCGGACCGAATTTGGAACTCCCATCATAACGGCCGGTTACACGCAATACATACTTATGCGCCCAGTCGAATTTGGCAATACCAAAAAAACCGGCATACTTCTCGGGGTTTTGAGAGTAGGCCGACAGGATATTAGCCTGTGTAGTGAACGTGGGATTATACAACATGGCATCGGAAATAAAATTGATGCCTTTGACCGAGCTGCTATTCTGAAGAATATCCTGGAAGGTAGCGCCGGCCTGTACCGAAAAATCGCCTCTTCCGCCTGCCTGCATTGAATAATTAGCCGAAGGTTCAACCGTTATGGTTCTTACAGTTGCGTTCAACAGCGTGCTGTTACTTAAATTCGAAGGCGATACCGCTGAATTGGGATTGAAGTATGTGGTTGGTTCAGCCCGGAGCTCTTTTGTAGTGATGAGGTTATACCCTACCGTATTTACCAGTGAAAGGTTTTTCACCGGCCGGTACTCAACCCGCAGGTTACCCAACATATTGTTATCAACCCGGTCGAAGATCAGTTGCAATCCCTTGGCCGGGTTATCACCGGTTTCCCAATTCAATGTACCATCGGGAAGAAATAATGATGGCGCATTAGGCGCCAGGGTATTCAACCCGCCCAGCGCAAACTCCCAGGGTTTCATATCGTTGATGGTCGATGAAAAGCTTCCTGAAAGGCCAACTGTCAGTTTTTTATTGGCCGAACCGCTGTTGATATCAAAACCGGCGCCCATGTTGCGATAAGAACCTTTGTCGCGTTGCGTTGTTTTCTCATCGTTATAATTGGCGCGAATAAGAAAAGTGGTATTACCTACGCCTCCCGAGTAAGAAGCATTCGCATACGTACGGGGCGAATACAACCCGGTAAACTCCTTCGACCAGTTGGTATACCGGTCTTCGGGCCAGGTACCGTTGAGGTCATAGTCTGTTGCGCCGATAACGCCATTGCTGTTTTTGATGGCCTCGCGGCGCAACGTCAGGTATTCTTCCGTATTGAGCATTTTTGGCGTTGTACCGCGCACCGAGATACTTTGATTGACATTCAGGCTCAGCATGGGCGCATGTGCTTTTCCCTTTTTGGTAGTAATGATCACTACGCCATAAGCGCCGCGTGAGCCATATACCGAAGTGGCATCGGCATCTTTCAGCACTTCCACACTTTCAATTTGTGAAGGGTCAATAAAGTTCAGTGCGTTTCCTCCCTGTAAACCGGCACTGCCGCCCTCTATGTTCGAGGTTGTCACATATGGCAGCGGAGTACCGGCAGGATAAGATACGCCATCGATGATATATAAGGGAGCCTGGTTGCCAAATGTCGACTGGCCCCTGATCTCTACATTGAAACGTCCGCCAGGCACACCGGTCTGTTGTTGAATGAACATACCCGGCACCCTGTACTGCAGCACCTGCAATACGTTGGCAACGGGGTTCCTTGCAATTTCTTCACTGGTAATGGTAGTTACGTCGCCGGTATTCAACCGTTTACTGGTAGCGCCGTAGGCAATGATCTGTACCTGGTCGAGATCGCTCAGTTTCTGCCTGGCTATTACTACCATCTGTGAGCGGCCATTCACCGGGGCTTCAATTGTTTCCATTCCCACACTGCTTATCAGCAGCCGTGCTTTGGGATCGATATGCTTCAATAGAAATTCACCGTTTTTGTTTGTATAGGTTGCAATGGAGGTTCCTTTTACCGAGATGGTAGCCCCGGGCACCGGTTCGCTGTGAGAAAAGATCACGCGGCCGCGCACATCTATATTCGGCGTGGTATCTGCCTGCATTTGCACCGGTTCAATTTGTATGATGGCATTACGCGCCGTAGGTTTTATCACTATCACATTACCAATGATCTCATAAGTAAAAGGCTTGTCCTTAAAACATATGTCCAGCACCTGTTTCAGGCTGGCATTCTTCACGCTGATGGTTACCGGGGCGCTTTTCTGCAGCAGTTCTACCTTATAGTAAAAGCTTACGTTCGCCTGCTTTTCTATCGATAGCAATACTTTTTCAATGGGCGCATTCTTTTCAGAAAGGGTAATGCTTTGCGCCGTCCCTTTCGCTGCCACCTGCAAACAGGCGCCCAGTAACAGAATAGCTGTGAGTCTCATGATTCTTAGCAGTTTGTTGACCAAAGCATGGCCGGTTGCATCCCGCATAAAAGCGGGATTACAAAGCAAAATTGACATAACTTTGTGTAGTTTGGGTTAATTGATAAAGCAGTCTTTAGCGAGATACTTGTTATATCAGGTTAACTCATTTTGAACCTGGTTCGCCTTCCACGCGATCCGGGTTTTTTATTAACCTGAATGTTTTATTTCATAATAATGATCTTTTTGTTTTTGATGGTGCATTTCACGCCGCTTGCTTCTATGATCTTCAGCATTTCGCTGGCCATTACATTCCGCGATATCTTTCCCCTGAAATGACCTTCGGGCTTCGGCCCTTCATATACTACTTCCACATCGTACCAGCGCTCAACCTGTTTCATTACCGTTTCTATATCGGCATTGGTAAAACGAAACAACCCGTTCTTCCAGGCCAGTACTTCTTCTATATCGGGTGAATGGTCAACGGTCAATGATGAATGGCTCCCTGCCAGTACAGCCTGCTGCCCCGGTTGCAGAATCACTGAATTCTCTTTCACGTTTGACGTTTCACGTTTCACGACTTTCACCCTGCCTTCCACCAGGGTGGTTTTTATTGATCCTTCATCGCTATAGGCATGTACATTGAAGCGGGTTCCCAGCACTTCCACCCTGGTTCCGTAAGCCTCTACTTTAAAAGGTTTCCCGGCATCATGCGCTACTTCCAGATATGCCTCGCCATCGATCTTTATAACTCTTTCTTTACCGGGAAATGCAGTTGGATAAGTAATGGCCGAAGCCGCATTGAGCCACACTTTTGAGCCATCGGGCAAAACCAGCTGGTACTGGCCGCCACGCGGTGTGCGCAGGGTATTGTAGGTCAATGGTGAATGATCAATGGTGAATGGGTTTCCCGCTTTTTGGGATGCCGCTTCATACACCAGCTCTCCGCTTTTTGTTTTTATTACCTGCGAATTGCCCTGTTGCGCCAGTTGCCCATCGGCAGCGCTGTCGAGAATGATGGTTGAATTGTCGGCCAGCGTAAGAATGGCTTTGTTACCGCCGGGTGAAATGTCTCTAACGGTTGCACCCGGTGTGGCCGGCAGATCAGTTTCCCGGGTACGGACTAACCAGAAAGCAGCCGTTCCCACAATTAAAAGAATGGCGGCCGCGGCTGCGATGCGCATCCATCTTTTTTTCACAGCGTACATTTCAATTACGGGTGTTTCATAGGCAGTCTCTTGCGGCCGTACAGGTTCGGGCAATTGATATTTGCCAGGAAATACATCCAGGCCTTCCCAGGTGGCATTGAATAACCGGGAGATCACCTCTTCCTCCATCCCCTCTTCCGGCGATGCACCCAGCTCATTGATCAATGCTTCGCACTCCTGATGCGTACAGTTATTTTGTATATACTTATTATAAAGTTCCTCCAGTTGTTCTCTTGTTAGTGCCATTATTTTTGTATTAAATAGCCGCCCTTTCTACAGATACGCGCGGGCGAAAAGAAAATACCAGCTCCATTAAAAAAAAATTCATAAAGTGAATAAAAGGCTGCTGCCGTTTCCTGATCTGGTGCCGGCTGCCAGTTTCCGGCTGCCAGTCCCTCAAAGCGGGGGCCTGCTTATATCCAGCCTGTAATGGATTCCGCGAAACTGGAACCTGGCAACCAGCTTTTACCCCATTTTGCGGTGGATACAAATAGCCAGGACAAGGCAGGCGAGGTCGGCGTGATTGGTGATGTAGGTCCTGATGAACTGAATGGCTTCCGTCATGTGATTGCGTACGGTATTTTTGCTAAGCCCCATTTGAAGCGCAATTTCTTCATAGCTCAGGTGCTGCTCCCTGCTTAACAAATAAGCCGTACGCTTTTGTTGCGGCAGTTCTTCTATAGCCCGGCGGTAAAGTTTGTTCAGTTCTTTTTGCAACAGTTCGTCCTCATTGCTGTTGCGCAGGGCTTCCATATTACGGTACAGGTTCTGCTGAAGTTGCTTATCGAGCTTTACCTTCCTGAAAAAACTGATGATATAATTGTACGTGATCTTCTTTATGTAGGGAGTGAGCGGGTATTCGGTATTTATCTGGTCACGTTTTTCCCAAAGTTTTACAAAAACTTCCTGGGTGGCCTCTTCGGCAATTTCTTTCGATTTTGTGAGTGTGAACGCAAAGGCAAAAATGCGGTCTTTGTACAGGTCATAGATCTCTGCAAAGGCATCGGTATCGCCATTGATGAGCTGCAACAGCAGTCCTTTTTCATTATTTGATAATTCCGATGACACCGGTGTTCCTGTATTTATTGTTAAGTGATTGGAGGTATACTATAATGTACGATGGCAAGGAAAGGTTTGGCGGGCAAAAGATAATTGACAATTATTGATAATACAAATATAATACATTCCGGTTTTTAGCTTAACGGCCTCATCCTGTTCTCCGGCCGGACCCCTCTGCAAAATAAAACAGCGCCCACCTGTGGACGCTGCTTCAAAAATAAGGTACCAATAATATTACATGCCCAACCCGCCTAACATACCGCCGGCAACATCTTTCATTTCCTCATCCCAGGCCTGTTCGGCATTTTTGAGCGCCCGGTTCAGGGCTGTTATCAGCAGGTCTTCCAGTTCTTCTTTTCTGTCGGCCGTCATCAACTGGCTATCGATGGCAATTGTTTTTATTTCCCGGGTTCCGGTCACCGAAACCTTAACAGCGCCATTGCCGGCTTCCCCTTCTATGATCACATCGCCCAGCTTTTGTTTGCCTTCCTGCATTTTCTGTTGCGCTTCCTGCAATTTACTAAACAGATCTCCGAACATAAGTATACGTTTAAGACAACAAATATAAATTATTATTGTATAATCAATTTACGGGCCAGCCCAACAGGAGCAGACCCGTTTTTTCAAACGGGTCTGCAAATACCGGATCTTATAAACAAAATACAGGCTCAGGTTTCGCGTGTTTTCAGGGTTACATACCAGGTTGGTTTAATTATATCCCTCATTCTGGTACATTGTTTCGGGATTCAGTTTGTATTCACTCAACGGAATGGGGAAATAATAATCCTTTGTGGTGACATTGGTCAGGGGTGAATTGTCGAAATCAGCCTGATTTTTCGAACGGAAGTAATTCACCAGTTCCGTTGCATTGAAGAAACGGGTAAGATCGTGCCAGCGATGATGCTCGAAAGCCAGCTCTATCCTTCGCTCATGTAAGATGGCCAGTTTAAGGGTAGGATACTTTGCCGCATAATTTGCATCCAGCATCATGGTAGCATAATCAGGGCGCAGGGCGCGGGCGCGAACCATGTCGAGATATTTTACCGCATTCACGTTATCGTTAAGATACATGTAAACTTCTGCCAGATTTAAGATAATATCGGCATAACGCATCAGGATCCAGTCGTTCCCGCCATAGCCAAGCGTGCCGGCTGCAGCGCTGGCATCCCTGAATTTGGTTATGAAGTAGCCATTGGTGCCGGAAGCAAACTTAACGGAGAAGTTTGTACGCACATCACCCGTCTCGAATTCATTCAACAGGTCTTTTGTAAACAGGCCGCCGGCTCCCTGCGATTTGAACTGGGAGTTGATGGTTTCGCCCACCGCCTGGTTGTTGCGCGCCAGGGAAGAGGAGTAATTGGCATCGCCCTGTTTATAAACGATCTGAAAGATGATCTCGGGGTTGGTTGATTTTTTGCTTACATCGAACACATCGGCAAAAGGAATATCGCTGAGGTTAGCGAACGTTTTCATATTGTAGCAGGCCAGCAGGTAATCTCTCGCATTGTTCAAATTGTCGGTTTTGCCATCGGCCAACACCATTGCCATGGTCAAATAAACCTGTCCCAACAATCCATTGGCCGCCTGTAATGAAACCCGGCCCTTGTTGGCGGCGGATTGTACAACAGGCAGGTTGCTGCTTATCACATCTTTCAGATCGGCAACGATCTGCGCATATACCTTTTCCTTCTTTTCGCGGAATGTCAACGCTTTTACCTGGTCGTTGGTTGTGAGCCGCTCCGTTACCAATGGCACGTCGCCCCATTCGCGCACCAGGTTGAAATACATCAATGCACGAATGAACTTCAGTTCGGCAATGTACTGGGTTTTGGTATCATTGCTGGTAAAGGGAATTTTATCGATCAACGACAAAATGATATTGGCCCTTGAAACAGGTGTATACAAAGCCGACCAGTGCGACCGCAAATAAGTATTACCGGGCACCAGCGAAAAAGCGGAGAACTGAAATGGCTCGCCGTTGTTCGACTGATTATCTGTTGTATTTATATCATCGGCACGGTCATCGGTCCACAGCGCGGCGCCCTCGCCAATACAATTACCGCTTCGCAACGACTGGTATACGCCATATACACCGGCGGCAATATCTGCTTCCGTTTTAAATCCATTATCAACCGAAGCGGCATTCGGGTTTGTTTGCTCAACGAAAGATTTACTGCAACCACCGATGCCCGACAGCAGCAGCGATGCTGCAATTATTAAAACCAGATTACGCATAAATATCTTTTATAGTGATTGTTTTAGAATTGTACCATAATGCCCGTGTTGAACGAACGTACCAGCGGGTATTTTCCATAATCGACACCAGGTGTTGTGTTGGCGCCGTTGTTGAAATCCACTTCGGGATTATAACCGAGGTAGTTGGTTACTGTAAAGGCATTGTCAACCGAAGCATACCAGCGCAAGCCGCTGATGTGCAGTTTTTTGGTAATGCCCAATGCGCCGAGGTTTAAACCGGCCGTAATATTGGTACAACGGAAGAAAGAACCATCCTGCAAATAGTAATCGCTCAACCGGGTGTTGTTGCTTTGTGAACTGCCGCGGGAAGCCCTGTACTCATGCCCGTTACCGGGTTGCGCTTCGCTGCGGTAACGATCGTTCACTACCGAATACTGGTTGCCCGATCCTTCCATATTCCTGATATAGTAGTCCTGGCCGTCAATGACCTTGTTACCATGCGAACCATTAAATGAAGCGCTGAAGTCGATGAATTTGTAACTCGCGCTCAAATTAAAGCCATATGTAAATTTCGGGTATGGGGTGCCAATGATATCCTTATCGGCATCGGTGATCAAACCATCGCCATTATTATCTTGGAAATACAGGTCACCGGGATTCAGCGGCGTAGTGGAAAAGGTTGAAACAGGGAATGCTTTCAATTTATAACCTGCAGGGAATTTATTGCCATTGGCTTTATACACGGCCCAGTCGGCATTTACATTGTCCATATCGCCCTGGCGTACCATACCGGCCACTTTCACGCCATAGAATGAACCAATAGGATCACCTTCACGCGTGATGTGCGTGATATAACTTCTTTCAGCGCCCGCATTCTGGATCTCGCTGGCGCCGCCGAGGCTTACCACCTCGTTCTTATTGGCCATTATGTTACCGCTGATGGTCAGGTCGAAATCCTTCGACTGGATCACTTTATAATCCAGCTGCAGATCGAAACCGGTATTGCGCACTTTTGCATTGCGCAAATTTGTTAAAATGGAAGTACCGCCTGAGATAGCAGAAGTGGGACTGTTCATCAACAGGTCATAGGAGTTACTGATATAGTAGTTGGCAATAACCGACAGGCGGTTACCCAGCGTAGTTACATCAAAGCCAAAATTATATTGAGAAGTAGACTCCCAGCCCAGCGTTCCATCGGCTACGCCGCCGGTCCAGGTACCATTGTATACGGTGTTGCCAATAACCGTACCGCCAGCACCGGTCAAATTCTGTTCATATGCATAGTTCGGAATATTATTGTTACCGGTCAATCCCCAGCTGGCGCGTAATTTCAGTGTAGAGGCAGCGCCTAACCAGTTCTTGTAAAACGATTCATTCGACACGGCCCAGCCTGCAGATACCGAACCAAAGCGGCCCCAGCGGTTCAACGGGCCAAAACGCGAGGAAGCATCGGTACGGAATGAACCGGTCACCGAATAACGCCTGTCGTAACTGTACACCACACGGCCTAAGTAAGAAACCAGCGTTGTAGTTGATTTTGCCGTGGCGCCATTGCTGAGCAATAGGGAGAAGTCGCCGGGTGTGGAACCTACTGCGGTAATTTCAGGCACCAGGTCGTTGGTGAAATTTTTCGCCGCTACCGAAACCGCATCGCTGGTATTTTGCTGGGCCGTATATCCGGCAAGCGCATTCAGACTGTGTTTACCAAATTGTTTATTGTAAGTAAGGGTATACTCAGCCAGCCTGTCCTGAATATCTACATTCTGTGCGGAAGCGTTGGCCGCCTGTGTAGCCTGGGTAGTACCCGGGCCGTTGATACCACTACTTAAATTGGTAGGAAAATAGTATTCATATTTTTCGCGGTACGATTGTGCGCCGATGTTCAATTTAAACGAAAGGTTTTTTATTACCTCATAGGTAGCACTGGCATTGGCAGTGGTACGTAACCCTTTGCGGGTGATCTTTACGCGTTGCGCCAGGGCCAGCGGGTTCTCTATACCCTGAAAGGCATAGGTAAAGCCATCGAACTGTGCGCCTGCATTGGCATAAGACAGCGCCAACGATCCGTCGGGATTATACGCCGGGAAAATTGGCATATACACCAGCGCGCCCAGAATTGGCCCCTGGTTGAAGCGGCCTTCCTGTACTTCACGGTTGTCGGTATTTGTTACGAAAACGCCTGAAGAAATTTTCAACTTCGGCGATACTTCTGCATCGATATTGGTTCTGAAGTTGATGCGCTTCTGGTAAGTACTGTTCAAAATACCGGGTTGATTGAGATAGCTGCCGCTTACCAGGTAACGAATGCCGTTATTGCCGCCGGAGAACGTAAGGTTATGCCTCGTTGCAATGGCATTGTCATATAATACATCCTGCCAGTCGGTATTACGCTTAGGTTCAATTACTTTTTGCGTGGAAAAATCATACAGATCTTTGATGATACAAACAGAACAGTTCGTTTTTGTTTGACCCGCTTTCGTTACGCGGGTATCGTTGTCATCTGAATAAAAGGCATCGTCCCAGGTTATGCCTTTGGAGATCAGGATGTCTTTATAATTGGCATTGCGGCCATTTACAAACAGATCGGTGAACTGGCTGGCATTGAGCATTTTTACTTTTTTGGCCAGCTGCTGGCTGCTTACCTGAAAATCGTAGCTCAGTTTTCCTTTGCCGTTCTTTCCTCTTTTGGTAGTGATAAGCACTACGCCACCCGATGCCCGCGAACCATAAATGGCGGCAGAAGCGGCGTCTTTAAGCACCTCTATCGATTCAATATCTTCGGGATTAATAAAGATGTCATTGCCTGAAGTATTCGGGTTGTAACCGCTGGTTGCGTTGCCACCATTGCCCTGCCGGTGGCTAACGTTACCACTAACCGGATAACCATCGATCACATACAGGGGTTCAGAACTTGCGTTGATAGAACCCGTGCCCCGAACCCGGATCTTAGTGCCTGAATAGGGAGCGCCGCTCACCTGCGATACCTGCACACCGGCCACTTTACCTACGAGCGCCTGGCTGATGGTGGGCGTGCTCAAATTCAGTTCGCTGGCTTTTACGCTGGAAATAGCGCCGGTAACATCGCTTTTTCTAAGCCGTTGATAACCCACAGATACTTCCTCCAGGGTTTTTATATCTTCTTTCAGCTTTACATCGATCACGGTTTGATTTGAAACGGCTACTTCCCGGCTTCCAAAACCGGCAGAGGTAAAAACCAGTTTACTATTGGCCCCGGCCTCTATGGTAAATTTGCCGTTCTCATCGGTCATTACGATCTTTTTCGATATAGGATCCTGCACACTTACCGACTGCAGCGGTTGTCCTTTCTCATCGGTTACCGTTCCGGTAACTTTCGCGGTTTGCGCCAGTACCGGTAAGGATACTGTTATGCACACAATAAACGTCAACCACCAGCGGTGTTTGAGACTGATTCGCTTTCTCATTGTTTAGTTTTATAGTTGAAAAATTCCTGGGCCTGTGTTTACCAATCTATTTTCATCATATTCACATTGTTCTTCCGGGATGAACTAACCGCAACCCCTTTTGTATCGCTGCCGGGAAAAGTAAAACCTTCCAGTTCATCGGCGCTATCTGTATCTATCACTTTTATCACCTGCTGGGTGCCGGTTGCAATTGATTTAATGAAGTCTACATAAGTAAAGCGCCACCTGCGGCCCTCGATCTGGTTTTGAATAAGCACCAGGATGTTCTTTCCGGGGATCCAGTGAAGGTTTTGCACCCAGGGCGTGCAGGTGAACTTTTTTACCATAATGCCTTTCTCGCTTGTTCTTTTGGCTTTTGTCAATAAAGCAGCATCATACAGCCGTACTTCATTTCCTTTATTGCCATAATCGGCGGTGGCCACATACCATTTGCCTTTGTATTGCACATACTCGGGCCGGGTGCCCTGTATACACGCATCGTCTTCTATTGTATTTATGAGATTGCCGTCCAATGTGCCGGTGGTCAACAGGCCTTTCCAGTTCACACAGTAGATCATGGCCTTCCATTTTGTACCGGCCGCATCGAGGCGAATGCTGTTGCCGATGAATACGGGCATATGGGCATTGTAAGCGATACCGGTAGGATGGTTGATGACATCGGCGCCAGCTTCCGTAAGCCTGTATTCTTTATTGCAGTAAACCAACGAGTCGCCACTCAAAGCGTATTCGCGTATCATTCCTACCTCCCGGTCGCCATACAAAAACAGGCGCCCTTCCTGGTACGATACGCCCTGGCAGGCGCCCAGCGAATCAATGGTAAGCACTCGATCAATTTGCATCTTCAGGTTCGCATGCCCGCCCGGTAGCAGCATCATGCACTGGCATACGATAGCCATTCCGATTATTTTCATAAACAGGTAATTTTAGTGGCAGTAAATCGCTTCAGGATTAAGAATCCGGTTATATAGTAGTGGTATACAGGTCTTTGGGAACGATCGCAAAGCTGGTTAAATCGAATTAACTTAGTATCAACATGATATTATGCAATTATTAAATACGCTAAACTTTTTTGCACGGCCAACTTCAACAATAAGGCTTTTAAAATTTCCTTAACGCAAAAACCTGCAGGCCGGGTCTTACAAAACGATCGCCGCTTTAACAAACTATTGGAGCAAATCATTTGGAACGAACGTTCCATTCCTTGTAACTTTGTGTTTGGAATGAACGTTCCAAGGTAAATCTAAAAACGACTTATATGAACAAATTCTCGGAACAAACGGCTTTTATCAGCGACGGCAGCAGCGGAATAGGCCTGGCGATAGCCAAAGAATATATTGCAGAAGGCGGCCATGTAATTATCACCGGTACAACGGAATCGCTTGGGAAAGTTTTGCCTGAACTGGGTTCAAACGCTAGCGGAATAGCGGCAGACACCTCGAACCTGAAAACCGTTTTTAAACTAAAGAATATAGTTGAGAAGATAGCCCCCACGATCAATATGGTGTTTATCAATGCCGATGCAACTAGTATCGAACTTCCTGAAACGGTAACGGAAGAACAGTTTGAGCAGCAATTCACTTCCATTGTGAAGGGGCCCTATTTCGTCATTCAGCAGCTGTTCCCGTTAATGGCAGAAGGCAGTTCCATTATCCTTAACTCGTCTATCAATACCGGTATAGAAGGCGCAGCTCTTTTTGAAGCCGCACAGTCTACCCTCATCAACTCCCTGTCGGAAAAACTGGCAACAAAGAACATCAGGGTGCATTTGTTCAACCCGGTACTGGCTTCTACGCAATTGCATGGAAAACAGGAATATGATGCCGATCAGTTGGAGCAACTGGCAAATTCAGTTAAATGGATGATCACCTCACGGCATTTAACAGATCCTATGATCATTGCAGAGCTGAATTAAAATTTTTTAAGATCATCTGGAACGATTATTCCAAACTTTACGGCATGCCAAACGAAGTACTGTTCAACGAAGAAGAAGTTTTGCAGAAAGCAACGGTGCTGTTCTGGCTAAAAGGGTATAACGGTACATCGATGGATGAGTTGACAAAGGTCACCGGTTTAAGCCGCTCCAGCATTTATAACAGTTTCGGCACCAAATATAATTTATTCATTAAATGTCTGAATCATTATAAACAACATCAGTACAATAACCTTACGCTGTGTTTACACAAGGCCGGCACACCGCTGAAAAAGATACAGCATATATTCAGGATGGAAATCAACGATCTTATAAAAGATAAGGAAAACAAAGGATGCCTGATCATCAATACGACAACGGAACTGGCCAATCTTGAAAATAACATAGCAGCCTTTGTGAAAAAGAATATGGAGGACTTTGAAAACCTGTTTCAGCAATTGGTAAAAGAAGGCCAGCTGATGGGGGAAATAAACAAAACACTTTCACCACTTGCTGCTGCCAGGCATTTATATAATTGCCTGGTGGGTTTAAAGATCATAGCGCAAACAACCAACGATAAAAGAATTTTAGAAGACATTGCAAAGCTCAGCCTTTCCGTTTTACAAAAATAAGCGATGCCACCACCTTCCTGACCGCAGATTACCATTTCGCTCTTTCGTACTGTACCGGCCACTTAATTTTTTCATTCAACTCATGCGCCGCCTTCAAAGGGAAATAAGGCTGGCGAAGCAGTTCGCGCGCCATAATGATCATATCTGCATCGTCATTCACGAGGATGGTTTCCGCCTGCATGGTAGTTGTTATCATGCCAACGGCTCCTGTAAGGATGCCGGTTTCTTTTTTTATACGTGAAGCAAATGGCAACTGGTATCCCGGCCCGGCGGCGATCTGCTGATGATTCACCAAACCACCCGATGATACGTCGATAAGATCCACTCCTTTTTGTTTCAATATACGGGCCAGCTGAACGCTTTCTTCAAGATGCCAGCCGCCTTCGGCCCAATCGGTTGCTGAGATGCGCACGAGTACCGGCAGATCGGCGGGCCATACGGTTTGCACCCCGGCAATCACCTCCAGCAATAACCGGATCCGGTTTTCAAAAGCCCCGCCATAATTATCGGTGCGTTTATTGCTGAGCGGCGACAGGAACTGATGTAACAGGTACCCATGCGCGCTATGTATTTCTATCACTTTGAATCCGGCCTGCACGGCACGGGCTGCCGCTGCGGTAAAATCGGCAATCACCTGTTGAATACCTTTTGCGTCCAATGCAACCGGCATGGGATAGTTATCGGCAAAAGCAATGGCCGATGGCGCTACTACCGTCCACCCACCCTGTTCAACAGGTACTTTACCCCTGCCTTCCCAGGGAACATTGGTACTGGCTTTACGCCCGGCATGCGCCAGTTGTATACCCGGCACCGTTCCCTGTGCACTAACAAATGAAGTGATCTGTTTCAACTTATCTATATGGTCATCTTTCCAGATGCCGAGATCGAACGGAGAAATACGGGCTTCGGGTGAAACGGCCGCCGCTTCTGAAATAATCAACCCCGCACCGCCTACCGCCCGGCTGCCCAAATGCACCAGATGCCAATCGGAAGCAAAGCCATCAGTTGAGGAGTATTGACACATTGGAGAAACCGTGATCCGGTTCCTGAACTGCACTGATCGTAGCTGAAGTGGGGTAAATAGTTTCGACATATGCCGGCTTGTTGAATATTATCGGCAAAGGTACAGAATACAGCCGAAAGCTATAAGCCCAAAGCTTAAAGCGAATACAGAATACAGCTGCAAGCTTCACGCTGCAAGCTTCAAGCAAATACAGACAGCAGAAAAGAGAAATTGGTAATTAACAGCATCGTTGTTTGCCTGCGGGTGCGTGCTGCCAGGAACATCATCAAACTATCGTGATACCTGCACGCATACCAAATATCTAACATATACACACAACGAATAACGGTTGTTTATAATACCAGTGAAATATTTTCCTAATTATAATCCAATAAGTCGCATACCCTATTGCATAAGCCTTTTCTTCCTTATACTTTTACGGTAATTGTAAACCCTATATGAAGCCAATATCCATTACCCCACTATTAACGTATACCGTTATAGCCAGAAAAAGTATTGTAACCATTGTACTCGTACTGTTAGCCAATCTTGTTTTTGCACAGCCAACCATCAGCAGCTTTTCACCCGTAAGCGGTGCGCCGGGAACTGCTGTTACTATTACCGGTACCGGTTTCAATGCAACGGCATCCGCCAACATTGTATACTTCGGTCCGGTTAAAGGAACCGTTACCGCAGCAACTGCCACTTCGCTTACGGTAACCGTACCGGCAAGTGCAGGACACCAGCCATTTTCAGTTACTACCGGCAATTTCACCGCATATTCAGCCAAACCATTTACGATCGCCATGCCGGGTATGGACCCACTGAGCAGCGATGTACTGAGCACAACAAAGGGAGCCGCATACATTACCTGGAACGATTCAAAGAATGCGCTGGCGCCCATTGACCTGAACGCCGATGGCAAACCCGAGATCGTTGCCACGCAGGACTGGAGCAATTACCTGAACCTTTTCACCAACAACAGCTCGCCGCGCCATATCGGCTTCAGCACCAATATGCCCTACGATATTGGCGGCGCAGGAAAAGATATAGCGGCAGGCGACCTCAATGGCGATGGGATCCCTGAAGTGCTGGTAGCAAAAGAACAATCAGACCAGGTTTCCATTTATGACAATACATTGTCGAATATATATAACACCGGCATAACGGGCGGGCCTAACAGTTTTGCCATCACCGATCTCGATGGCGACGGAAAAACAGATGTTGTAATAGGCTGCCACCGGTCTTCTACCATTGTGGTGTTGAGAAATACCAGTACCGGCAGTACACTTTCTTTTTCAAAACAAAACATTGCGGTGAGCGGCTTCATGAGCAAACTGGCGGTGCGGGATATGGATGGAGATGGCAAACCCGATATTTGCGGAATTATGCCTGACCTTAACGCTTTAGTTATTTTAAAGAACACTTATACCACCGGTAATTTAACTTTTACGACCTCAACTTTTTCTACCGGCACATATCCCGTTCATATTCAACTCGACGATCTCGATGGTGACGATAAACCGGATATTGCTGTATCCAACGCTACCGGCAAAACACTGTCGGTATTCCGCAACAGCAGTGCGTCAGGCACTATAGCGCTGGACGCAAAAATCGATTACACGGTTACCGGTATGCCCACCAATATTTCCATTGCCGATATGGACGGTGATACCAAACCCGACATTGCCCTGGGCGATGCAACCAATTCGTCATTCGTCGTATTTAAAAACAACAGCACCAGCGGCGCTATCGATTTTACCGGTATCACTTTTACCGCAGACATGAGAGCAAATTATATTGTCATAACCGATTTTGACGGGGATGGCAAGAATGATGTAGCCATAGCCGACATCAACTCCAACGCCCTACAGGTATTACGGAACATTACCGGCGAGCCGGAGATCACTTCATTTACGCCACAGGAAGGCGATGGCACTACTACCGTTACCATTACCGGAAAGAATTTCAATAACGTTACCAGTGTAAGTTTTGGCGGAACGCCTGCAGCTTCCTTCATCGTTCATTCATCAACCAGTATTACCGCAATACCCGCCGCTGCCGGCAGCGATGGCAGTGTAGGTGTTACTACGTTGTTGGGATCGGCCTCCAAGAGTTCCTTTAACTTCTTAACGCCGCCAACCATTACCGGCTTTACGCCTTCATATGGTTCAACAGGCGGAACAGTAACCATCAATGGCACCAACTTCCGCGGTGTGACCGAAGTTACGCTGGGCGGTACAAAAGCCACTGTTCAATTTATCAATACCTCAGGCACCAGTATGCAGGTCACCATCCGCAATGGAGCCACAGGCGACGTTGTGGTAAAAACGTTAGATGGCACCGCTTCCAGGCCGGGCTTTACGTATTATGACAAACCCACCATCACCTCATTTACGCCCGCCAGCGGACATTATGGAGATACCATCCTTATTACCGGAACCAATTTCTCCGGTTTGCAAAATGTAACGTTCGGCGGATATGTTTCCATCTATAGAAATGCCGTTTCAAATACCACCATAAAAGCCGTAGTAGGCACAGGGGCAACAGGCGACGTACTGGTAAAAACACCGGGCGGAACCGCTGCCATGGCCGGTTTTATCTGGCTGCCGCCGGCGCCGGTCATTACTTCGTTTACCCCCACTTCAGGAATAGCAGGCACCGTGGTTACTATTACCGGCGACAATTTCACGGGCGCTATGGATGTACAATTCGGCGGCGTTGCTGCTACTTATACTATTGTCAATTCAACAACTATAACCGCAGCCATCACAACAGGCGCTACGGGCGACGTGTCGGTAACCGGGCCAGGCGGTACCGGTACCCTGGCAGGATTTACCTTTATTCCGCCGGCGCCAGCGATCACCAGCGTTAATCCATTGACCGCATTTACCGGTGATACGATAACCATTACGGGCCTTCATTTCTCCAATACTACCCACGTTAGTTTTGGCGGAACGGCGGCCGCTTCGTTCACAGTGGTTTCACCCAATGAAATAACCGCAGTTGTAGGTGCCGGCAACACAGGAAATGTAGCTGTAACAACACCCGGTGGCACAGCAACACAGGCCGGTTTTGTATTTAAGGAACCGCCGCTGATCGTTTTGCCAACCGGCTTAACCGTGTTTCCCAATCCAAACCGGAACCGGAGCATGTTCTATGTGCAACACCCGGTGGCGGCAAACGACTGCTGGCTGCGCGTTGTTGATATGAATGGAAGGGTGATAACTGCAGTGAAAATAGCTGCGGGTACTTATCGCAACCAGGTATTATTATCATCGCCGTTGAAATTGGGTTATTATTATATTGGCCTGCATGGCGCCGGTATACATAAATACACGACAATGATGGTTAGATAAAAGCAATTATTCCCAAAAGAAAAAGGATCGTCAACAGCGATCCTTTTTTGCTTTTTTACGATCATTTTCCCATCCCCTCCAATGTTCCATCGGGCCCTACCACTACCGGCGATTTACGCCAACCGATATGGGTAGGCAATTCATCGATCGGGTATACATTATCCCGGTTGGCATTGGACAAATTATCGACTTCAAGGTGGCCCAGGTCGAGGCCGAAAGATCGTTCGCCTAATAAATTATATAATGCGCCATAAGCCAGTTCCAGGAAACGCGCGGCATTGTCATCGCCGCATAGCGGGTGATATACGATAACATGCGCCAGTTCGGTATCATTACCATCAAAGGAAAAACTGAATTCCGCCGGGTCTACCCCCGCCTCACCCATTTGTTTCTCCAGTAAAAATTCAACCGGCATGGGTTCTTCCAGCGCAGTTATGCTCCAGCCGGGTATTTCGGGTGCGGTGGCAACAAACAAATCCACCTTTTTAAAATGCATCGCTCTGCCATTCACAGTAATGGTAAGGCGGGCGATGCCTTTTTCAGGCAATGCCATGCTATACTCAAAGAACTTATAATAAGCGCGCAAATGGGCGTTCAGTTCATGAAGCCAGTATGATCTTTCTTTTTTCGATTTATTGTTCAGATCGAGATACTCTTTATTGTTCCGTTTGAACCACTCCCAGAAATGGCGCTTTGGCAGTTTACTCATATACCCTTTTTAAAATTGCTTAAAAACGGGATCACATTCCGGCCAGGCCGGAATGTGATCCCTTGTAAAAGCATTACAAAGATACTTGCAATATTCCTTCATTTTTCGGAACATCGGTTGCAATAGCGGTGATCTTACTTCCAGCCAGCAGGTTGTTAGCCTGGGTGGCAAGATATGTAAAATCCATTCCGTTTTCGTCTGGTTCGGCATTACCGGTTTCCAGTAACGTGCCATCGGCAGCAGATATCTCTACCCGTACGCTCACTACCCGAAAATCATCTATTGCACGAATAACGATCTTATCGCCAACGGTGCCTTTATAATTACGCGTAGTGATGCTTTTTACAATGGGCGGAGACATACAATCTTCCAACGCTCTGCTATACACGTTTTGCCGGGGTTTCAGCGCAGCGGCATAGGCTTCTGCCATGCTTTTATCTGCGCGATTGATCACTGCCCTTGCATATCGTGATGCAATAAGGAATTTCTCCTGAGTTTCGGCCTGCGCAGCAGTTGCTTCTCCTTTCCTGCCTTTAGGCGCTTTAGCTACTACTGTTTTACCCTGCCACTCGCGAAATACGAGTTCTTTCCCAAGGGTTCCTTTCAATTTGCCAGTAATAACGCTGTTATTTGAATGTGCCATAAACTAAAATTTTAAAAGTTAAAGATTTTGTGAACGTCTGTCAATCGCTGCCGCGGAGAAGGTTCCCGGGTTCGCTCTTCCCGGTAGCCCTGAGCGAAACTCCTTTGGCGTTGATTGATGACTCAAATGTATAGCAGATCACAGCCTCATTTTTCAAAAATGTGACGGTGTTTACTCCTTGATGTGACGGGCTTCGGAAACTGGTGTGACGAACCGCATTTTCTCCCCGGAAAGAGATTTTCTGATGTGACGAGCGTCGAATATCGGTGTGACGAACGTATGAAAACGGTGTGATGAATCGCGCTGGAACCTCGGTTTCTCCTCTTTGGTCCTCTTTGCTTCCTCGAAACCACCTCAATAGGTCCCCGGGGGCCGAGGCACCAATGAGGTAGCATTAAGGTCGCATTAAGGTGTCTCACACCACCGGATGCGTAACATAAACACAACCGAAAGTTTAATTAATATTTTCTTTTTAAATTGTAATCCTGTAACCTCAAAGCTTATTCGTTATGCTACACCCCTTATTTGTATGGCAGAACAAAAAACTGAAAAGTGTTAATCCCGAAGATGTGATGTGTCTTGTTACGGAAGGGAATTACACGAAGATCGTTCTTTCAAATAAAACCTATCACATGGTGCGGTCGAGCCTTTCAACGGCATTGAAAAGTCTTCCTGCCAATATGTTTATCAAAACACATCGTGCATATGCTGCTTCCATTCTTTTTATAGATAATATAACCCGCGATCATTTAACCGTGGGCGGAGAAATCATTCCCATTGGCAGGCAATTTTACCAGGGAGTGATTAAGAAGTTGCATATTATTGAGTGAGAGAGCATTTGGAAATTACATCAGTTTATAAACAAACTCTTCAATCACCTGATTTCGTGCCAATGCAAATCCGCGATCGGTGCCGGTCATGACAAACCCGCACTTCTCCAGCACCCGTTGCGAACCGGCATTATCAAATGCAGCGTGCCCGAAAATCGGCCGCGTAATTTCCAGGTTCAAAAATTCATTAAGCGCCCTGGTGGCAATACCCTGTCCCCAATATTTTTTGTCGATCCAATAGGTGATCTCCGCATGACCATCCATTTCATATTTGGCCACACTGCCAACAATGCTTTCGTTTAGCCATATCGTTCGCATGTTAATGGTTGGATCGCTGAGAAACTTCTTATACTTTTCTATATAAGCATTTTTATCGTCATAGCCCTTCGACATAAAACCGGCCATGAAAACAGCTTCCTCATCAATTTGAAACTGAAATAACTGTTCGAGGTCGGCAATTTCGGTTTTACGAAGTTGTAGATCAGCCATCGCGAAAAGGTTTTACCTATTAACGATCATCACCATACAGGTAACTAATACCAACGTATGAATGATGCCAACAATATAGTGTTTTTTATTACCACCGATGGCAAGATAAAAGCTACGGGCCATCAATGCAATAATAATCCAGAATGCTATAAATGCAGCCATAATACCAAAACCCGGCACACAGGGCCCGCCCGGACTGAGCTTATGTAAAAAGATAACCGCCGCTATAGCGGTTTGACCATTCACCCGGTTCAAAAAAACAATCGCAAAAAGGAAAATTATCAGCAGCCTGTTCATCCTGTTAATTTAAGGGTACAGGTAATAAGATGCCGGTGCGGTGAAAATCCACATCTTACCGGTGATACAGGTAACGAGGATATGTGCTGCACTCTGTTATAAATTCAGTAAATTACCATATATCTCAATGCCAGGTCATGTGGTATCAGTTCCTGAATATTTTCTTCTTTGTATTCCACACACTTTTTACGCTGTTCAACATAACAGGCTGGCTATTTCGTGCAACCAGGAAATGGAACCTGGTCACCCTGTCATTGACCGCCTTTTCCTGGTTTGTACTGGGCATCTGGTTCGGTTGGGGGTATTGCCTTTGTACCGACTGGCACTGGGACGTACGGGAACGCCTGGGCTATCACGATCAGCAAAATTCCTACATCCACTTCCTGCTTTTACAACTCACCGGTATCAACTTCAACGAAACACTCGTAAACAATGTTACGCTCGTTGTTTTTCTAATTAGTGTGATCATGAGCATCTGGCTTAATATCAGAGACAGAAAGCGAAAGAGATAAAGTTTACGAAATCGATTGCGTAAAGGTTTCCATAATATAATCCATCTTTTTAATAACAATTTCTATTGACCGGCGCCTATATAAATGTAAGATTTGCTACGAATACAGCCGTAAGCCGTAAGCTGTAAGCAAATACAGAATACAGCTGAAAGCTGTAAGTCTATAGCAAATACAGAAAACGCGGAACGCATGCAATTGCTTTTCAGTCCCGAATAAAAGAACCATAAACCAAAAACAATAAACCATAAACTGAAATACAGCTGCAAGCTTCAAGCCGTAAGCTGCAAGCAAATACAGAATACAGCTGAAAGCTGTAAGTCTATAGCAAATACAGAAAACGCGGAACGCATGCAATTGCTTTTCAGTCCCGAATAAAAGAACCATAAACCAAAAACAATAAACCATAAACTGAAAGCCGCGAGTCCCGAATAAAAGAACTATGAACAATGAACTGTGAACTATGAACTGTGAACTATGAACTGAGAACTGAACAACTGAACAACTGAATAACTGAACAACTAAGAATTGCCAATGAAAAAGTTTCACTACATTATTTTACTTGCCATTATCACGAACATTCCGATTGCAAAAGGCCAAACGGTCCATCTCATTCAATACGCAATAGACCTGTCGGGCGATTGGCGGTTTCAAATGGATTCGCTCGATAAAGGCGTAGAACAGCAATGGTTCAACCGGAAATTGTCCGGCGCCATTAAACTGCCGGGCTCCATGGCCACCAATGGAAAAGGTAATGAGGTTGACACAAATACCCCCTGGATTGGCAATATCATCGATTCCTCCTGGTTCTTCAAACCTGAGTATGCCGCCTATCGAAAAAAAGGAAATATAAAAATTCCCTTCTGGTTGCAACCCGTGAAATATTACAAAGGGGCAGCATGGTACCAGAAAACGGTACATATTCCCGCCGCATGGAAAGGCAAACAACTGGAGCTGTTCATCGAACGCAGCCATTGGGAAACCACCCTCTGGCTAGATGGAAAAGAAATCGGCATGCAGAACAGCCTGGGCACCCCGCATGTTTTCAACCTTACCAACCTGCTTACTCCCGGCGCCCACCAGCTCACCGTTCGCATCGATAACCGCGTAAAGGACTTTGATGTGGGTGTAAACTCGCACAGCATTTCAGATCATACCCAAAGCAACTGGAACGGGATGGTGGGAAAACTAGCGCTTACCGCGCGTTCGCCCCTCTACGTTCAGGATGTGCAATTATATCCCGATATACACGCGAAAGAAGTACTGGCCAAAGTAACAATAGGCAACAGCACAGGTAAACCGGTAACAGCCCGTTTGCGTATGCTGGCAACAGCGCTGCGCGCCGGCGCCGGAAAATTAAAACCCGTTACACGGGAAATAGAACTAACCGGCGACAGCACAACGATTGAAATGCGTTATGCCATGGGCCCCGCGCCCCTGTTATGGGATGAATTCAACCCCAACCTGTACACGATGAACGTACAGTTGCAACAGGGCGCCAATAAAGATGAAAAACAGGTGCAGTTCGGTATGCGTGATTTTAAAGCGCAGGGCACCCAATTCACCATCAATGGCCGGCTTACCTTTTTACGCGGTACCCTGGAATGCGCCATCTTCCCAAAAACAGGTTATCCGCCAACCGACATCGATTCCTGGTTACGGATCTTCAAAGTGGCGCGCTCATTTGGATTGAACCATTTGCGCTTTCACTCCTGGACGCCGCCCGCCGCCGCTTTTGACGCCGCCGACCGCCTCGGGTTCTACCTGCATATTGAATGTTCCTCATGGGCCAACCAGGGTTCTCCCATCGGTGATGGCAAACCGCTCGATCAATACATTTATGAAGAAAGCGAGCGGGTGGTAAAAGCCTTTGGCAATCATCCCTCCTTTTGTATGATGGCTTATGGCAATGAACCCAAGGGTAAGAACCATGTAAAATACCTTACTGACTTCGTCGCCTACTGGCAGCATAAAGACCCGC
The DNA here is from genome assembly GCF_002078015.1 of Niastella populi. Lineage (GTDB taxonomy): Bacteria > Bacteroidota > Bacteroidia > Chitinophagales > Chitinophagaceae > Niastella > Niastella populi. Next base: position 100,524 of record NZ_LWBP01000123.1, read on the forward strand.
GCCGTTTGTATACCACAGGCGCCGGCTGGCCGGTGATCGACAAACAGGATTACAACAGTACCCCCGATCCCCGCATACAGGCATGGGGCGCCGGTTTAAAAAGTATCATCAACGCCCAACCGCCTAAAGCCGATTACAACTGGAAAGATATTATCGGCAAATGGCAGCATCCTACGGTAAGTCATGAAATAGGTCAATGGTGTGTGTACCCCGACTTCAAAGAAATTAAAAAATATACCGGTGTACTAAAAGCAAAGAACTTCGAGATCTTCCGCGACAAGCTCAATAACCATGGCATGGGTAAACTGGCCGACAGCTTTTTGCTTGCCTCCGGAAAACTACAGGTATTGTGCTACAAAGCTGATATTGAAGCTGCGCTGCGCACACCGGGTTTCGGCGGTTTCCAGTTGCTCGATCTGCATGATTTTCCCGGTCAGGGCACCGCCCTCGTAGGCGTGCTGAACCCGTTTTGGGAAGAAAAGGGATACGTAACCGCCAAAGCATATAGCCGTTTCTGTAACGCGGTAGTTCCCCTGGCAAAACTGTCGAAAATGATCTGGCTGAATATTGAAGAATTGAATATACCGGTGGAAGTAGCGCAATTCAGCGCGGGACCGCTTAACAATGCAACGCCGGTATGGAGCGTCAAAAACGAAGCGGGCAATATGCTTTTCAAAGGACAATTGCCAACAACCAATATAGCGGTGGGCAATGCCATACAGTTAGGCACCATCAAACAATCGTTACAAAACATACAAAAACCCGAACGGCTTACCTTAACCATTTCTATCGGGGATTATCAAAACAACTGGGACCTGTTTGTATACCCTGTTTCGTTGCCTGATAACAACCAGGAAATACTGGTAACACACCAACTGGATGCAACAGCACAGGAAACACTTGAGAAAGGCGGCAAGGTGCTGCTGACATTGAAGAAAGGAACGTTGCGGCCGGAGAAAGGCGGCGATATAGCCATCGGCTTTTCCAGCATCTTCTGGAATACCGCATGGACGCATAACCAGCCCCCTGTTACACTCGGCATCCTGTGTAACCCTACACATCCGGCGCTGAAAGCATTTCCCACCCAATACCATAGCAACTGGCAATGGTGGGATGCCATGAGCCATTCCGGCGCTATCATCCTCGATTCACTGCAAAAAGGCCTGCCGGCCATTGTACGCGTGATCGATGACTGGGTAACCGCGCGCCCGCTGGCACTGGTAACAGAATGCAAAACCGGCAAAGGCAAATTATTGATCACAGGTATCGACCTGCTAACAGACCAGGATCAACGTCCCGAAGCAAAACAATTATTATACAGCCTGAAACAATATATGGCCGGCGAAACATTCAAACCAGTTACAAGGGTAGATGCAAAAAAGGTGCAATCTCTTACGGTCGGTCAACCGTAACATTGTCCATCATTTTCGAAGTATTTTCCATTTTGCAGCATAAGCATTACAGCTAAGTTTGTTTTAAATCTCTTGTAACTACCAGAACAAATTCTAATCAGCAAATGAGCCAGTCAACGATTCGCGTTTGGGAAGAAACAGTAACCATTCCTACATATGAAGCAGGCGAGCCCGACAAGAACCCCATGTTCTTCGAAAAGCGGGTTTACCAGGGCAGCAGCGGCGCCGTATACCCTAACCCGGTAATAGAAAAGATCTATGACGAGAAAAAAGACAAAACATACCAGGGATTATTTCTCGAGAACCAATACCTGAAGATCATGATACTGCCGCAACTGGGCGGCCGCGTGCAAATGGCTTACGACAAAATAAAACAACGCCATTTTATTTATTATAACCAGGTTATTAAACCGGCGCTGGTTGGCTTATGCGGTCCCTGGATCTCAGGCGGTATCGAATTCAACTGGCCGCAACACCACCGCCCCAGCACTTTTGAACCGGTTGATTATACCATAGAAGAAAATGCAGACGGCAGCCAAACGGTTTGGGTAAACGAAGTGGAGCGCATGTTCCGCACAAAAGGAATGGCCGGTTTTACTTTACACCCCGACAAAGCCTATCTTGAAATAAAAGTAAAACTCTTTAACCGCACACCCCTGCCGCAAACATTTTTGTGGTGGGCCAATCCCGCGGTAAAGGTGAACGATCATTATCAATCCGTTTTCCCGCCAGATGTGAACGCGGTATTTGATCATGGGAAAAGAGATGTTTCTACCTTTCCCATCGCTACCGGCACTTACTATAAAGTAGATTACTCACCCGGCACCGACATTTCACGTTATAAAAATATTCCGGTGCCTACTTCCTATATGGCCGTGAATAGCGATTACGATTTTGTCGGCGGTTATGAGCACGACACGCAGGCCGGCGTATTACACGTTGCCAATCATCATGTATCGCCGGGTAAAAAACAATGGACGTGGGGGCATAGCGATTTTGGCCAGGCCTGGGACAGGAACCTTACCGATGAAGATGGCCCCTACATAGAACTGATGACCGGCGTGTTCACCGATAACCAGCCCGACTTCAGCTGGCTGATGCCTTATGAAGAAAAATCGTTCACCCAATACTTTATGCCCTACCGCGACCTGGGCGTAGTAAAGAACGCCACAAAGGACGTGTTGCTGAATATAGAAAAACAGCATGGCGAACTGGTAGTGAAGGTATATGCCACCTCGGCACAGTTACTCAAGATACAATTGACAAAGGGCGATAAAGAACTGCTGAAGGAAGTTTTCCTGGTTAGTCCGGAAACAGTGTATACAAAATCAGTTGCTGTCAGCGAAGACATAACGCCGGAGAATATACTGCTGGTACTAACCGATAAGAACGGTAAGGAAGCATTGCGGTATGCGCACAAGGCCAACAAACAAAACGACATTCCCGAACCGGCGAAAGCAGCGCTGGAACCAAAAGACGTAGAGAACAACGAGCAGTTGTACCTGACGGGTTTGCACCTTGAACAATACCGGCATGCCACCTACAGCCCGGTGCCTTATTATGAAGAAGCATTGCGCAGGGATCCCAAAGACATTCGTAACAACAATGCCCTTGGATTATGGCTGCTGCGGCGCGGACAGTTTGCCAAAAGCGAACCGTACTTTCGCAAAGCGGTTGAAACGCTTATCAGCCGCAACCCCAATCCTTATGACGGCGAGCCTTATTACAACCTCGGCCTCAGTTTGAAATGGCAGGGCCGGTTAAAGGAAGCGTATAATGCGTTTTACAAAGCCACCTGGAATAACGCGTGGCAGGACAGCGGTTTCTTTTCCGTAGCGCAAATCGATCTCGCCCGGGAAGATTACTCACTGGCGCTGGAACATATTCAATTATCGCTCGACCGCAATGCAAAAAACAGCAAGGCCCTTGCATTGAAAGCGCTGGCATTAAGAAAACTCGGCAGGCACCAGGCAGCGTTGACCGTTTGTACAGAAGCACTGCAAAAAGACCTGTTCAACCTTTCGATCTTATTTGAACAACATAAATTATATACTTCAACCGGCAATGCGGCGGCTGCGCAACGCGCCCTCGATCAACTGGCGCGTATAGCGCGGGGCCATGCCCATAACTATTTCGAGTACGCATTGGATTATGTTGCCGCCGGCGCCTGGGAAGAAGCAATTGAACTACTGCAACTGGCAGCAGGTAAAAGTGAAGCAACCGCTTCACCTATGTTATGGTATTACCTCGGCTGGGCGCATCACCAGGCGGGCCTGAACAAGGAAGCGATAGAATATTTTAAAAAAGGGGCGCAGGCCGATCCGCGCTGTTGTTTCCCTAACCGGCTTGAAGATATTGCCGTTTTGCAACTGGCGGCAACCATTAACCCGGCCGACGCCAAAGCGCCGTATTATCTGGGCAACCTGTGGTACGACAAACGGCAGTATGATGATGCCATTGCCAGTTGGGAACTGGCCGTACAGCGGGATGATCGCTTTCCTACAGCCTGCCGTAACCTCGGTATAGCATACTTCAACAAACGTAACAACGCCGATAAAGCGCTAAGCTGTTATGTAAAAGCCTATGCGCTTGACACAACAGATGCGCGGGTGCTCATGGAGCTTGACCAGTTGTACAAACGCCTGAACAAATCGCCCAAAGAGCGGCTGGCGTTCCTGGAAACTCATATTACCGTAGTGGAACAACGCGATGACCTTTACCTGGAAAGAGCGGCGCTGTACAATTTCCTTGGCGACTTTGAAAAGGCGTATGACCTTATCATGCAAAGGAAGTTTCATCCCTGGGAAGGCGGTGAAGGAAAAGTATCGGCGCAATACATTTACAGCCTGGTGGGCATGGCGCGGAAAGCGATCCAGGCCGGTGATCCTGAAAAAGCGGTCGATCTACTGCAACAGGCACAGGTATACCCCGATGGGTTAGGCGAAGGAAAACTACATGGCGCGCAGGAGAATGATATTTTCTACTGGCTGGCCTGTGCATACAAAGAAATGGGCGATAAGGAAAAAGCCAGCAGTTGCTACAAAAAAGCAACCCGGGGGTTATCGGAGCCAACGGCGGCTATGTTCTATAACGATCAGCAGCCCGACAAGATCTTTTACCAGGGACTGGCCTGGCAAGCACTGGGTGAAACAGAAAAGGCCAGCGAGATCTTTTCACGGCTGGTAGCGTACGGTAAAACGCATCTGAACGATGAAGTGAAGATCGATTACTTCGCGGTATCGCTGCCCGATCTGCTGATCTTTGAAGACGATCTGAATGTGCGCAATGAAACCCATTGTCATTATATGATGGGGCTCGGGTACCTCGGTTTAAATAAACCGGAAGATGCAGCGGCCGGTTTGAAAAAAGCACTTCATCATGACGCGATGCATTTCGGTGCACAGACGCATCTTGATATAATTAGATCAATTAGAAACGAAGACAAAGTTGCAAGTAACTGAGTTATTGAGTTATTCAGTTATTCAGTTGCTCTTATTCAAACCCGTTATTACCCGCGAGCGTATGAACTTATGCACTGAATAACTGAATAACTTTCCCGTACCCCTATTTTCGCTGCTTTACGGCCGAAAGCTTCAACTCAAACCGGCTCTTCAACTTAATATCATTGGAAGCGCTGCCGATCATTAAACTAAAATGACCCGGTTCAGCAACCCATTGCAACTGTTGATTATAGAACGAGAGTTTTTCTTTATTGATCACAAAGCGTACTGTTTTACTTTCGCCGGGTTGTAATGAAAGTTTCGCAAAGTCTTTCAGCTCTTTCATTGGTCGCACCAGCGAAGCTACTTCATCGCGCAGGTACAACTGCACCACTTCTTCCCCAGCCACCTTACCGGTATTGGTTAACTTAAAGGTTACCACAACAGAGTCTTTGCTATACATGGCGTTTTTACTCAACTGCAGATCGCTGTAGGTAAAGCTGGTATAACTCAACCCATACCCGAATGCATACCGTGGGCTTTTCTGCAGATCGATATAACCCGAACGGTACCCTGCCGGTTTATCATCATCGGGGGCCGGGCGGCCGGTATTGAGGTAATTATAATAAATGGGGATCTGGCCTTCAGTTCGGGGAAAGGTCATAGGTAATTTGCCTGAAGGGTTGTAATCGCCGAACAGCACATCGGCAATGGCATTGCCGGCTTCGCTGCCCAGCCACCACGTGTATACAATGGCGGCAACATTATCGGCCGTATAGTTAAATACCAGCGGGCGGCCGGCATTTACCAGCACCACCAGGGGTTTGCCGGTTGCATGTAATACTTTTATCAGTTCTTCCTGTACACCGGGCAAATGGATATCGGCGCGGCTTTTTGCTTCGCCGCTCATATCGCGGAACTCACCAACGCTTACGATCACCACATCGGCGCTTTGTGCAGCAGCAACCGCTTCTGCAAAACCGGCGCGGCTGGTATCCTTTACCTCGCAGCCTTTTGCATACAGGAGTTTTGTGTTCTTGCCCAGTTTATTTTGCAGTCCCTCCCATTGCGATACCACATCGCTGTTATCGGGCCAGCCCACATTCCAGAAACCAAGCATATCTTCTTCCGATTTCACGAGGGGGCCAATAACGGCAATGGTTTTTGTATTCTTCGACAAAGGCAGCAGCCCGTCTTCGTTCTTCAACAGCACAATACTTTTCTTCGCCATATCTTTTGCCATGGCGCGGTGTTGAATATTTCCCACGAGCTCCGTTTCGCGTTGCGTATTGCTGAAACGGAACGGATCATCGAACAAACCCAGCTCGAATTTCTTGCACAGGATCCTTCTCACCGCATCGTCGATCAGCGTCATCGGAACTTTTCCCTCTATAACCAGTTTTGAAAGATTGGTAATGTAGCTGCGGCTTTCCATATCCATATCGCTGCCGGCCCTTATAGCGCTCGCTGCAGCGTCATATTTATCTCTTACATAACCATGGTTCACCATTTCACCAACGGAGCCCCAATCGCTCACCACAAAACCGGTGAACTTCCATTTACCTTTTAAGATATCGCGTTGCAGGTAGGCATTGCCGGTTGCGGGAATACCGTTGAGATCATTGAAGGAATTCATGAAGGTGGCGGCGCCTGCATCGGCAGCAGCTTTAAAAGGCGGCAGGTACCATTCCCATAAGGTGCGGTCGCTCATATCGACCGAATTATAATCACGGCCGCCTGTAGCCGCGCCATAAGCGGCAAAATGTTTTACGCAGGCCATTACGGCATCGGTATTACCGATTCCCTTACCCTGAAAACCCTGTACCCTGGCTTTTGCCACGAGGCTGCCGAGATAAGTGTCTTCCCCGGCCCCTTCCATTACACGGCCCCAGCGGGGATCGCGCGAAAGATCAACCATGGGTGCAAAGGTCCAGTGCAAACCACTGGCAGCCGCTTCAATAGCCGCTACGCGCGCACCCTGTTCTATAGCCGGCAGGTCCCAGCTGGCCACTTCGGCCAACGGAATGGGAAACGTTACTTTGTAACCGTGAATAACATCCTGGCCAAAGATCAGGGGGATCTTCAAACGCGACTGCAATGCCAGCTCCTGCACGCGGCGGGTATGAACCGCTCCACGCACATTCAGCATGGAGCCAACCTTACCGGCTTTGATCTCCTGAACCAGGTCGCTTTTGTCGCTTTCGGGACCGGTAACTTCTTCCCTGCCTGAGTACTGATTCAACTGACCGATCTTTTCATCGAGCGTCATCAGTTTCAAAACCGAATCAACCCGCCGGGCAATCGTTTTTTGCCGGGCAGCCGCTTCGAGGCCGCCAACGGTTATGCAAACCGTAAAAACAAAGGCAATAAGAGGACTTTTCATCATTGGTAAAATTATCAACCGGTAACTTATTGACTTTTATGCTACTTCTGACGATCATCACCTACTACTTCTCCACTACAACTACCATTTATACTTCTTTACCGGTACATTTTACCCCTACAAAGCCCCTACAACCAACGTTTAAACCATCTGTTGGCATTTTATTTTACCAATGCTGTCCAATTTCCGGCACCCCGGTCATTATTGAAGTATAAAACAATTCAATATGACCACCATTCAAATCAAAGCGGCAAAAGGCCGTAGAATAGTATACTGGATCGTTACCTCATTATTGGTTTTGGGTATGTTGGCGGGAGCCGTTGCGCAATTACTCCGGTTGAAAGCGAATACCGATGGCATTATTCATCTCGGTTACCCTGTATATATGCTTTCTATTTTAGGCGCCTGGAAAATTGCCGGGGTGCTGGTGCTGCTGTTACCCGGTTTTACCTTATTGAAAGAATGGGCCTATGCCGGTTTCTTTTTCCTGATGACCGGGGCCGTTATTTCGCACCTGGTGAGTGGTGATGGATTTACCGGGGTAATATACCAGCTCATTTTTGTTATACTGATCGTTCTGAGCTGGTACCTGCGCCCGCAGAACAGAAAAATTGCGGTGTACTAATAATAAAGAGACCTGTCAGGAGCGATTAAGCCAACTAAAAGCAAGCTCAAAAAGCGCACCTTACAGGTCTCCTTCTCTTCTGTTTCCTGCCAGGGGAAAACGTTATTACATTTTTTCTTTTACCACGCTGTTGATATACTCTTCAATATTGGTATATCCATCGCCATCACGGTCTTTCACCGCATCGGCAGCATTGTTGGGATTTAACTTATGCGCGGTTTCCCAGTTATCGGGCATACCGTCATTGTCTTTGTCCTTATAAGGCGTGCCTTTGTATTCGGGATAACCGCCTACCTGGGTGGGATGAGTAATTATACCCTGCTTATAAGAATCGACCGGTAACCGCCGTTTTATGAACTGCGAACCGATATTGGTTTTACCGCCTTCGGTATAGTAGATCTTATTTTCCTTTACCTGTTTTACGATGCGTTCGTCAACAGCATCGCGTTTTGGCAGGGTTGCGCCAGCATTTTCCAATACATAACTGTATGCTTCCTTTGCCGGCATAATGGTAACCTTTGGCATGGGAAAAGGTTTATCAACCCGGATCTGCGAAGTGAACTCACCTGCATCTTTCCCGTTACGCACCTGTACCCCGCCGGCCCAGTTGTCGCTGGTAACCGCTTCATTACCTTCCATAATATTGCCATTCACATAGGCTTTACCAAACTGTTCGGCATTCGTTTTATCGCGGCCCGACTCCGGTTTCAAAATACGATGACCAATTGGTTCATCTTTTGGAGTAATGGGACCGGGTTTGAAATAGTTGTTGATGAAGTTGAACAATGATCGGTGATCGCCGCCATCGGCGCTGCGGTTCCACCAGTTATATACAACGTTGTTTACAAAGTTGAAATCACCATCCATCCCTATGGATGGGCTGCGGCTGATATTGCTCGACCAAAGGTTACGCATAAACGCACTGTTATGTCCGCCAATGGTGCTGCCGAAAGCATGGTTGTAAGTATCGAGCCCTTCAGCGAAGATGCAGTTCGACATGGTGATGTTCACGGTAGGGAGCTTCTGCGGTTTCGATCCATCGCCTTTGTCGTACACGTGGCGGTACATGCTCATATTTTCATCGAGGCCCCAGCTTGCCGATACATGGTCGAAGACAATATTGCCAACGCCATTGCCGCCAAGCGCATCATCGCGACGGGTTACTTCCGTTTCACCGCGACGGAAACGCATAAAGCGAACCACCACGTCATGGGTATCTATCCATACAGATTCACCGGCAATACAAACGCCATCGCCGGGCGCCGTTTGTCCGGCAATAGTGATGTAAGGCGCACGAATGATCACCGGGCTTTTCAGGTGAATGATACCGGCTACATTAAATACAATGATACGGGCCCCACCCTGTTCGCATGCTTCGCGAAATGAACCGGGGCCGCTATCGTTCAGATTGGTAACTACGAACACCCGGCCGCCGCGGCCGCCGAATGAATAAGCGCCACCGCCTTCAGCCCCGGGAAAAGCAGGGATTGTTGCCTGCGGCAGATCAGACGGTTTGGATGCCCAGGGTATAAAGGGTTTCCCTTTTTTGGCATCGGCTTCTATTATGGGCAGGGCCTTTGCCCAGGCCTCATCAGACTTTCTTTTTACTTCATTCAATACTTTGTTGGCAGAATCTTCCATTGCCGGGGGAATGGTAGGGTACTGGGCACGGGCAATCGAACCAAAATTTATACAGGTCAATGCCAATATGGCAACCCGCAGGGTTGTTATCATGTTATAACATTTTGTGTTTATCATGTTTAAATGTCTGTTCAACCTTTATCAATACCAGAGTCGATAACAGGAGCTTGCAGGTTGCATAGTATCAGGTCATTTTTGTTAATGCGAAAGAAAAATGGCGCCCATACCAATATGGATACAGGACACACCAGGATGGACAAATGTGGCTTGCAGGCAGTCGTTTAATTAACTCGCCGCCGCTATAATCTGTTATTCATATAAACCGATCTTTTTGCGCAGCTCATGCATTTCCTGCTGCATGGTTTCTATACGCTCAAGCAAATGAAAAATGGTCTCTATTCCCTCGAGGTTGATATCGAGATCGTAATGCAGCCGTATCATTTTTTCAACCGACGGCAGCTGCGCATCGGGTATCGCCTGCTGCTCGTTCACTGTTTCGATATTTACCAGGCCATGCTGCGACAATGATTCAATAAATGACACTTCTATATGATGGGCAGCGCAGAATTCGCTTACGATGATCAGCGTTTCATTACTCATGGCAAGTAGTTTATTTCAGTTCTGACAGTTGTTTTATTAGTTCCTTTTGCTTCTCTGTAAGGTTGGTTGGCAATTTTACATGCATGGTCACATACAGGTCGCCAAACTTTCCTTCCTCCTTATATATGGGAAACCCCTTCTCTTTAAGCCGTACTTTTGTTCCGTTCTGTGTTTCGGGTTTCACTTTCAGTTTAAGCTTGCCGCCCAGGGTGTCAATAGTAATTTCCCCGCCAAGCAATGCGGTATACAGATCGATGTGCTGGTTAAGATACAGATCGTTACCCATACGTTTGAACGGCGTATTGTTCACAATTGAGAAAGTGATGTACAGGTCGCCTGCAGGCCCGCCGTTTACCCCTTCGCCCCCATGCCCTTTCAGGCGGATCTTCTGACCATCTTCTATACCAGCGGGAATCGTAATGCGTACATTTTTCCCATTTATGGTGAGCGTTTGCTTATGGGTGGTATATGCATCTGTAAGATCGATCTTCAGCTCCGACTCATAATCCTGCCCGCGGAACTTCGCCGTTCTTCTACCCTGGCCATGTGGCCTTCCGCCGAACAATGACTCGAAGAAATCGGAGAAATCGCCGCCGCCAAAATCTTCCGCGGAAAACTGCTGACCGCCGCCGCCAAACGGCTGCTGCCGCTGCTGGCCCCTTCCCGCCTTTTCAAATTGTTCGGCATGCTCCCAGTCTTTTCCGTACTGGTCGTACTTTTTCCTCTTTTCAGGATCGCTCAACACCTCATTTGCTTCATTGATCTGCTGAAATTTTTTACTGGCTGCCGCGTCATTGGGATTCACATCAGGATGATGTTTGCGCGCCAGCTTCCGATATGCTTTCTTTATATCTTCCTGGGTAGCGTTTTTATCAACGCCCAGTATACTGTAATAATCGACGAACTCCATAAAACCGTTTTTATCTTTTCAATACTATCCGGTATTAAATTTACTGAAAGAATATAAACAAAAAAAAAGACCATACCGGCAGCCGGCGATGGTCTTTTCATGGCTACACATATATGCAGCAATCATACTATTTATATTTCCTGCAAACTGAACAGTTCTTCCAGCACGCCAACCACTTTATCTACTTCCGCCTTTGTATTGTACTTGCTGAATGAAAAACGGATGGTATTGCAGACCTCATTTTTCTGTAACGCTCTTATTACATGCGAGCCGCTGTTATCGCCGCTGCTGCAGGCGCTTCCGCCCGAAACGCAAATACCCGCCATATCGAGCTCAAGCAGCAACGAACCGCTGTTGGGTGTTTTGGGAAAACAAACGCTCAGCACGGTGTACAATGAATTATCCGGGCTGTTAAAACCAACGCCGGGAATAACTTCCTGCAGCTTTTGTTTCATGTATGCTTTCAACCGGGCGATGTACTGGCTTTCTTTTTCATAAGCGTTCATGGCAAGCTCCAGCGCTTTGGCAAAACCAACGATACCATATACATTTTCGGTACCGGCACGCATGTTCCGTTCCTGCGAACCGCCATAAATAAGCGGTTCTATTTGCAAACCGGCATGAATATACAGAATGCCAACCCCCTTGGGCCCATGAAACTTATGACCGGCGCCTGAGATGAAATGCACACCCGACTCGAGTAAGTTCAATGGATAATGCCCTACGGTTTGCACACAATCTGAATGAAAGATGGCATTGTATTGTTTACACAGCGCGCCTACACGCACTATATCGAGGAGCGTGCCTATTTCATTATTCGCATGCATCAAAGAAACCAGTACCTTTTTTCCGGCAGCGGTAACTTCTTTCAACTGCGTTTCAAGGTTATCGTAATCCACTTCACCGGTTGGCGTCAATGCCACCAGCGAAAAAGGAACCTGCTGGGCGCGGCAATAATATTCAACCGTATGCAAAACGGCATGGTGCTCGATAGGCGATGTAATTATATGCGTACAGCCGAGGTCGAGCACAGCCGATGCAATGGCGGTGTTATTGCTCTCGGTACCACCGCTGGTAAAGTAAATGGTTGCAGGCGCAACGCCCAGCAGGGTCGCTACATTTTTGCGGGCGGTTTCAACACCCAGCTTTGCCATTCTGCCAACTGAATAATTGGAAGAAGGATTGCCGAAAGTATCTTTCATAAACGGCAACATTGCCTCCAGCACTTCGCTATCGAGCGGTGTGGTGGCTGCATTGTCAAAGTATATTGCTTGCTTCATAATTCGCTGAACTATGGTTATTTAATTAGTGGTATTATATGAATCCAGTCCTTTTTTCAGGAACTCCTTATAATTTTCTACATCATAGTCGGCACCCTGCGGCGGAGTAAGCAGTTGTTTTGTTTTGGGATCGAGCAAAACATAAAAGGGCTGTGAATTGGCTTTGAATTCGCTTGTTTGCAGATTGCTCCATTTATTGCCGATGGTTTTTATACGGCGGCCATCGGAAGTCGTATACTGTTCCGCATCGGGCAATGTGGTTTTATCGTCAACATACAACTGGATCAACACATAGTCGTCGTTGATCAGTTTGTTAACCCCGGCATCGGGCCACACATTCGCTTCCATTTTACGGCAGTTCACACAGGCATGGCCGGTAAAATCGATCATTACCGGCTTGCCTGCATGTTGAGCGTAGGCTATACCTTCATCATAATCAAAAAACGGTTGAAAACCTTTCGGGGCTTCAAACAGATCGGCGTATTTGCGCGTTGCGTTTGTACCCGGTTGTTTTTCATGGCCAACTCCGGATGAAAGATCAAAATCCTGGGTGCTCATTGGCGGCAGGAAAGCACTTACACTTTTCAGTGGCGCGCCCCATAAGCCGGGTACCAGGTACATGGTAAATGAAAAGCAAATGATCGCCAGAAACAAACGAGGTATAGATATATGGGTTAAGGGGCTGTCATGATTGAAGCGGATCTTACCCAACAGGTACAAGCCAAGCAACCCGAAGATCACGATCCAGAGAGAAAGGAATATTTCCCTGTCGAACCACTTCCAGTGATACGCGAGGTCGACGTTGCTCAGGAACTTCAGGGCAAACGCCAGTTCGAGAAAACCCAACGTTACCTTAACGCTGTTGAGCCAGCTGCCCGATTTTGGCAATGAGTTCATCCATGAAGGGAACATCGCAAACAGCGTGAACGGAAGCGCCAGCGCCAGCGAAAAACCAAACATGCCTACCGCCGGCCCCATCAGCGCACCGGTAGTGGCCGTTTGCGCCAGCAATGTACCGATGATGGGCCCCGTACAGCTAAAGGAAACTAGGGCCAGCGTGGCGGCCATAAAGAATATTCCGCCCAAACCTTTGCCGCCCGCTCTGCTGCCCACCTTATTTACCCAACCAGACGGCAAGGCAATTTCAAACGCCCCAAAGAACGAAGCGGCAAAAACGACAAGCAACAGGAAAAAAAAGAAATTGAAAATACCATTGGTAGCCAGATCATTCAGCGCATCGGCGCCAAACACAAGGGTTATCAGTAATCCCAGCGATACGTACAAACCAATAATGCTGAGGCCGTATACAATCGCTTTACCAACCGCGCCCTTACCCTTTGAGCTCTTTGTAAAAAAGCTTACCGTCATTGGCAACATGGGAAAAATACAGGGCATCAGTACAGCAGCAAAACCACCCAGTAAACCGGCAATAAAAATAGCCGGCAGGGTTTGGGGCGAAGCTTCCTGCGCGTTTGTTATTACAGCATGTTTTATTGCCACGGAATCAGTTTTAGCAGCTACAGGAGCTACCTGTTCCGTTGCCGCACTATCGGTAATGGGCGTGAACTCTATATCTTCGGTTGATACCGTATCCTGCGCATGCCCTGCAGCAGCGCCGGTAAAAAGGATCAGTATCATCAACAGGGCTTTCAGCCACGTGTTATTTGCAAACATAGATGTTTATTGAGGTGTGCACACTTACCCAACGTCGTTTACGTAAAGTGCGGCACAACTTTGATTAGGTAGAAAATTACTTAATGGGAATGCTGAAAGCCTGCTCAGTAGGCGGAAGACATTTTTCATCGTTGCAAACCATGTACTCCACAGCGCCCTTTACCGTTGCGGGAAACTTACCCACTTTTACTTTTTGCTGAAAGATCACCGACTTTTCAAAGAAAGCCACCTTCATACCGAATGCAGGTTCCATACGTACGATCGGTTTCGGTTCTTTGGTAGTTCCATTTAAAGTATAATCCTTAGAGGCGGGGAAAGTAAACGTGGTTTTAACCGGGCCGCCTTCTTCCACTGTTTGAGAATACAAATGCCAGCCGCCTTCAATAGTAGCTTTAATGAACACAACCGCTTCGGTGGCGCTAAGCTTTTTGGCGCCATAACTCCACTTTACGGGATTCAGGATCTGGGCGCTTCCCTTCAGGGCAGACAATACGAGCACAGCAGCGAAAAATGCTTTCGTTGAAAATCGCATACACAATGATTTAGACGGAATGGAAAATTATATTACCAGGAATCGGTTTGCAAAGGTCTTTGCCTTTATGGGAACTAAAATTGACAAACTTTCCGTTTATTTCCAATAGGATTGCCGTTTATCCATAAATTTTATGGCCAAACGACCGTTTTTCTTACTTTTATTCGGAAATCAGAATCTTAATACAGCAATTCCTGTTACTTTTTTCAATATGCAACTGCCCGAATTAGACACTATCGACCTTCAGATTTTGCGTTTGTTACAAAAAGACGCTTCCCTTACCAACAAGGAGATCGCATTTGAGCTCGAAAAATCGGTAGCCACGATTCATGAGCGCATCAGGAAGCTGAAAGAACAGGGATACATAAAGAAGATCGTGGCCCTGCTCGACCGCAAAAAAATAAACAGGGGACTTATCGCCTTTTCGCAGGTATTATTAAATGATCATACCGCGAAAACCTTAAAAACATTCGAAGAAGAGGTGTCGCGTTTTCCTGAAGTGATGGAATGTTTTCAGATGACGGGCACTTTCGATTTTATCCTGCGCATCGCCACCAGCGACATGGATGCTTACCACGATTTCTACCGTAACAAACTTGCTACGTTACCGAACATCACCACCGTTCAAAGTTTCTTTGTGTTATCGGAAACAAAAAGCATCACTGCTTATCCGATATAGGTGAATGGTGAATGGTCGATGATGAATACCCGAAAACTCGTGCCAATGAACAATATGCCGCTCGTTCTGCAATGGAAAAAGAATGCTGCCATCGATACAGGGGTACTTGCATCGATGGCGCAAACAAAAACAACCAACGTATGTACGATACGAAAAACCCATTTCGTACGCAGGTCCAAGATAGAAAGTTACTCCCCGCCATTCAATGTCATTAACCACTGAAATAATGGTACATTTTACTATTCCCCCGGGCTTGTTCTTTTATTCGAGGCTCATAACTAATTGCTGGCCTCGACGATTTCGGTTTATGGTTTATTGTTTTTGGTTTATGGTTCTTTTATTCGACACTCGTAACTAATTGCCGGCTTTCAGCTGTATTCTGTATTTGCTCGTTGCCTCGTTGCCTAGTTGCCTTTATGCCTTGCCTTTCAGCTAAATACCAGGTAAAAAACATTATACCCTCCTTCCCTGAAAAAACTAACGTTTCCCCTATGCAGTTCCGTGATCTGTTTTACCAGTGGCAGGCCCAAACCATTTCCCTTTATGCTGGTGGCGTTCGAGGCGCGGTAGAAAGGTGTGAACATCAGGCTTTCCTCTTCGGTCGACAATGGTTTGCCGAGGTTTTTAAAGATCAGTTTCTTTGAATTCTCCAGCAGCCGAACGATCACAATGGCCTTTCCATCGTCAGCATACTGCAATGCATTTTTCAGCAGGTTATTAAAGGCCATGGTTAGCAACGGCACATTGGCATGGATCATCAACGCCTCTTCTTCAGCAGCCTCGCCTTCGAAATTTACTTCTATCAGCGAATTCGGGAACAGGGCCTGAATGATCTCTACCGATCTGAACAACAGTTCATCGAGCCGCACCCGCGGATACTCCCGTTCGGTTACCATCTTATAATCTGACAACAACAATAACGAATTGGTGATGCCGGTCAGGTTCTGTTGCTGCAGGTATAACTGCTCCAGCGCCTGCCTGTATTGCTGTACGTTCAATTCCCTGGCCAGGGCATTTTCGGTAATGCCGATCATAGCAGTAAGCGGCGTTCTGAGCTCGTGCGAGGCGTAATGCACAAAATCCTTCTGAATACTGAACGATTGCTGCAGCCGCTCCAGCATCTGGTTGAACCGGGCAGCGAGGCTGTTCACCTCTTCCCCCTGCCCTTCCTGCTTCAGCCTTATGTCGAGATTGGCTGAATTGATATTCTGCAAATTGTTTTTTAAAGATTCAAGCGGGTTGATAACGCGTTTTACAAAAAAATAGGTGGCCGCCCAGCCAACGATCAAACCCGAAAAATATACGATGATCATCACCCATTTCAGGAAGGTCATTTTTCTGCGGCCGTATTTATCGAAGGCTTCGGCCAGAATGGTATAGTCTTTATTATCCTGCCTGATATAAATGGCTATCAGCTCATCGCTGCCTTTCGTTGTAAAAATTTCCTTTTCCTCCTTTACCCGCGCCAGCAGCGACCGGTCATAATCGATCTCTTTATCGTCGATACTGGTATAGATCGCCCGTTCACCTTCAAAGATCATGATCTTTTCGTTGTATAAGGTGTTTAGCGTGTTCCTGTCTATAACCTTCAACAGGTCAAGATCGATCTGTTCTACTTCTATCAGCAGTTTAAACGTGGTAAGCGAACGGTCCTTCAGCCTGTTATAAAACTCTTCCCTGCGAAAGTCGGCAGATGAAAAATAAACGATCAGCAGCGCTATGGCAAAAAAAACGGTGAACAGAATGGAAAACCCTATGGCGAATCGTACCCGTAAGCTTTTCATATATTACTATGATGTATTCGGTATAACGTAATTACTGCCCGGGGGAAAGAAAATAACCAAATCCCGGTTTTGTATGGATCAGTTTATTGGGAAATGATTTGTCGATCTTGTTCCTCAGTAAATTTATGTACACTTCAATTGTGTTATCGCCAACGCTGTATTTACCTTTCCACACCTTCTTCAGTATTTCTTCTTTCGATACCGGCAACCCATTACTTTCGGCCAGCAGGGCAAGCAGGTTGAATTCGGTCTGGCTGAGTTTGATGACCTCCTTTCCGCGGAAAACAGATTTCCCTTTTATATCGATATTCAGATCGCCTACCTGGTAAAACCGCTTGCCGCCGGGCGCCAGCTCATATCGCTTCAGGATGGTTTTCAGCCTTGCGATCAATTCCTCCATAAAAAACGGCTTTATGATGTAATCATCGGCCCCTGTTTCAAAACCCTGCAGGCGGTAATGTACATCGCTGTAAGCCGTAACCATCAGCACAGGTAATTCAGCATTGTTCTTCTTTATTATGGATGTTGCCTGCAACCCGTTTATTCCGGGCAGCCTTATATCCATGATAACTGCATCGGCAACATGAAGAATATCCGATTCTATGGCAAGTTCTGCTTTGGAGTACGCAAACACGTCAAATTCGTTACGGGTGAGGTTCTCCACCATGTTCTGCTGAACAGCAACTTCGTCTTCAATAACAATAATGCACTTCTTTTTTTCCATCAATATGGCAATGAATTATGATTCCCAAATTAAGAAAGAAAAAGCAACTACAAACAACTACTGATTTTTTCAAATAACATACTGGCTTTAAGCCCATTTTAAGGTTGTTCTTATTATTTTCAATATGTCTGAACCGCATCCTTGTTACTTAACGCATTACTTCTGCACACCCCTTAAACTATTCTATAAAAACATATGGTTACCATTGAAGAGCGCCCAACGCGGAACCAATAGCAAATATCTGATATACCATTCAATTTTACCACTATGAATGACGCGCAATTGATAAGCTGGATAGATCAACATGAAAAAGCCGGAGAAACTCAGTTTATTATATTGATTGATCTGCATCAACCAATAATCGGAAAGGTTTGCAGGCTTTATAAAAACTCGAAAGACGACCAGGAAACCCTTTTCAGGGAGATCGTGTTCCGGTTATGGCAATCGGCCGCTGCCGGTAATGACAAACTACAGCTCAGCGACTGCATATACCAGGTAATGTTAAGCACTGCCATTTCCAGCAATATCATCAATGCATCCAAACGGTTAGGTCATAAAACTGAAAAGCTGCCGCATGCCGGTATCGGTGATCAAATGATGCGCGCCATCAGGGAACTGGCCGATGACGACAAGGCCATCCTCCTCTTGTACCTGGAAGAGCTGCCTTACCCCCGGATCGCAGCAATAACCGGCATTTCCGAAACCATTTTGGGGGTAAAACTGAACCGGATCAAAAAGAAGGTACAACAACAGATCACCATACCCGGGGAACAATACATTTTGAAATCGATCTGGCGTAACATAAAAACAGACGTTAAAAGTGAAACCGAATTAAGGTCAATAATAAACGAACCTGGCAGCCCCGTTTTTGGAATCCTGAATAATATCCTGCCATCGCATCCCTTTGGCAAAATTCCGGCAGCAAATACCGACCTTAGAAGATCGCTGGAAGATCAGCTTGCGAAAATAAGAACGTATGCAAGAGCATCGATCACCAGCCGCGTTATTGCCCTTGCCTGTTTGCTGGTGCTCGGAAGGTTCGTCTTTACCGATAATATGACCATGCGATGGGTGATGGGAGCCGCCCTGCTGTTTTTAGCCATTCATGTAGTGGCTCTATCAGTTACATGGGCAAAAAGGGCAAGGCAAATGAAATGTACTATCAATCACTTACGCGCCCAACGGGAAATCAGAAAAAGTTATAAGTAGTAAGTTCCTTTTATTCGGAACCCATGAACATTCGCCGGTCCCGCAATTTCGATTTGTTGCTTGTGGTTCTTTTATTGGGGACTGAAAAATAATTGCGGGCCTCGCCAATTTCGGTTTGTTGTTTGTGGTTTGTTGTTTGTTGTTCTTTTGTGCGGGACTAATAAACATTTGCGGGCCTCGATACGGCGCGAGCCCAAAACTTTGAACTAAAAACTTAGAACTTACAACTTCTCTATTTGAGCAATAATGGCAACGATTTATTACATCCCTTTTTTTATCACAATTGAAACCTCCATGTAACGGGGCTTTATCATTACGCCGGCTGTGGAATGATTTTTAATGAAATCCTATTATATTCTCTACAGACGAATTAATGTCTGACTATTGTTTTCTCTTCCAATGTTTGCTTATCATTCATAATAAAACACAGCTATATGGAAACCAGATCGCAGACAAATCAGACTTCAATTTTGCAGAATTTCTTCTTAACCTGTTTGCAGGAGCTTTACTGGTCAGAAACCCACCTGGTAAATGTACTCAACTCAATGAGCAAGGCTGCCACCAACGTTGAGCTGCAGGAAGCATTTATTCAGCATGTTGAAGAAACGACCAAACACAAAGAACGGCTTGAGCAGGTTTTTGCAAAAATGGGCATCGAGCCGCAGGCCGAACCATGTATGGGACTGCAGGGGCTTTTCGATGAAGGCTGGCAGGTGATAGACGAAACAGAACCGGGCACTAACCAACGCGATGTGGCGTTGATCATTGCAGCGCAGAAAGTGGAGCATTATGAAATTGCCAGTTACGGAAGTTTAATAACGCTGGCCAAAACTATGGGACAAAAAGAGATCGCCGATCTGCTTGTTCCAACTTTAAAGGAAGAAAAAGATACCGATCTGGCATTAACCAAAATTGCCGAAAACGGTATCAATGCCGAGGCCACCCAGGAAAAGATGAACGCCTAGACCGGCATACATCAACCATTCAAAACTGCATGCCGTTACGACCTGCAGTTTTTATTTTTTACAGGTTATGATCGTTATACCCACCGAAAAATTGTTGCAGTTCAGGAAACACCGGCCATTCCCTTTGCCCGATAAACCATGGCTTATTTACCAGCAATGGAAAGACACGTTATTCCTGCATTGCCCGGTTAAACCGACAACGGTAAAACCCCTGTTACCGGCCGGGTTAACCCTCGATACCCTCTCAGGCATTGCATGGGTATCGGTGGTGGCGTTCACTATTACCGATCTGCGCATGCGCGTTATGTCGGTAATGCCAATGCTTCCGGTATTTAACGAACTCAACCTGCGCACGTATGTGGTACGCGACAATATCCCCGGTATCTGTTTTCTTCAGATAAAAGCCGGCAGCCACCGGGCTGTGCTGGCAAACAGGATGATGACCAAACTGCGGTATCAGTATGCCGATATCCGCAAAACACCCGCCTTCCATTATTTTATGAGCGCCGATAAAGAGAACAGCCTGCTGGATATCGATTTCAACCCGGGCCCCTTCTTTCACGACGTGCCGGCGCTCGACCGCTGGCTGACCGAACGGTATTGCTGTTACCAGGAAGATGACGCACACCTGTACAGGTATCATATTCATCACCCCATATGGCCGTTGTACCAGGTGCATACCAATTATCATTTATTGCGATACAACTTCGGCGACCTGCACCTGACCGACCAGTCGGTTCACCTTATGCATTATTCGCCCATTCAAACAGCGTTGATCTGGCGAAGGGAGCGCGTAACGTAAGAGCACGCGCCCGGGGAACACTTTTTGCTCACCGTCATGCATGAAAATGTCAACCCTGCGCAAGGGGCGCAGATGTTTTCCGGCTCGATGCCGTTCCATTTATCATAGAGGCACCGCAAACATAAGGCGAGATCTTCGAACACCAGTTCCCGTTACTGGCCGAAATGAGGCAGATCATGGAAGCCAGGGGTTGCAGGCATTTCGGGCAAGAAAGAAAAAATTGAAAGGCTTTCTGAAAGCCGCGAAATATTATGCCGGTAATGTGGTAAGGGTAAATGGCCGCAGGATCATCATTAATTTATCAAACGAGTTGGTTTTTTGCAAACACTGGTTGGCGCCCAGCCGCAAAGCTTTTGAACAGATCTGGTCGGTCATTAGCGAAGAATGTAAAATAACCGGCACATGGGAACAGCCTGGCAGCTTCCTGATGGCCTGTAAACATTCAATGCCATTCATGCCACCCATATTATAGTCGACAAAAATAACATCGGGCTTCAGATATTGCAGCTGCTCCAACGCCTGCTCCCCGCTTTTTGCCCATGTACATTTACAATCGGCTTTCAGTTTGTTCAATGCAGCTGATATCAATTGTATCTCATCCTCATCATCATCTATAACAAAAATATGCTTTTTCATACGTCTCATTTATTTACTTAATAGTTTCCCCCTGGCCCAATACACCTTCCGGCGCCTGAAATAAATACCCCCTGCCTGGCAGACAGTATTTAAGCATCAGCCAAAACAATTACTTTATTAAACAATTATATAAGATGGGAAACGAATGCGGCGGAGAAGTGTATAAACAAACGGAGCCAAATGTTACACCCGTGAGTTCAATAAAATTAGGCACATTATCACAAATAAAAAAATTAAGTCAAAATTTTAATGCGCCTGATGGCACACCGTTTTATCAACCCGTTATAAAAACTTGAAAGAATACACACAATACATAGGCATTGTCGCAGGTATACTTACCTCGGCGTCGTTGTTGCCGCAGTTGATTAAAATCATTCGCGAGAAAAAAGTACAGGGTGTTTCGCTGGGCATGTTTATCGTTTTGCTCCTCGGCGTCGGGTGCTGGATGTGGTATGGCATTGAAAAGACCGATTACCCTATCATTCTCACTAACGGCTTTTCCCTTCTTATCAATTCTTTTATCCTTTTCTTTTCCATTAAATATAAGAACGCAAAATGATGCCGGTAAACGGCTATCGAAGGAATGATAATTGTATCACTTCCGGAAAAGCATCATTATGGAAAATAAAAATAAAACAGCCGGTAAGGATCAGCAAACTACGCCGTTGCCCGATAAAAACAAACAGGGTGTTGACAAAGCGCCCGGCGGGGATAAACCCGTTGAAGGAAAATTGACAGAACCGGACCTGAAGGGGAAAAAAGTAGATCGCGACTCAGGCGACCCGAAAGATGAACCAATGGAAGATACTGACCAATAGAAAAACCATGGCCGCGTACACTTGTATAACATGAATAAACTGTTGTACAAGCGTATGCGGCCACGGTAATACAGTAACTGATAAAATACTAACTCCTGTCTGTTTTGTCATGCCCACGTTGTTTTACCAGTTTGTTGTAAATACCAAATAACAGGAAGGGAGCAGCCCACTGGCCAATAAATAAACTCATGTGTTTTTGGCGGGCGATCTGTAACGCCAGCGAAGCTGTCATAGCGCCTATGGACGCCCACAGGAACACATCGGATGGAACTTTAGAAGTTTGCTCTTCAATGTTCCTTGCAACTTTGCCTTCTCTCTTTTGCTGCTGCGTACTGAACGTTGATTCCATATAAATTTATTTTAGGTTATTTATCAATGAATGGATGTAAAATCCGTGCCATCGCATCCGGGCAGGCCGGCTGTTAAAAAAAAGCAGCAAAGTGAAAAACACCTTACTGCTTCAATTATAGTTCTGCCTGTTGCCTGGTTATTCTTCTTCCTCCTCTTCTTCCTCTTCCTGCTCTGCTTCCCAGTTGATGCTGTTCTCTGCGATCACGGTGAGATTTTCATCGGTTTGTTTTTCCTCATCCAACGTTTCGCGCAGGATATCCGCTACCTCTTCCTGTCCCATGGTAACCGCCAGTTGCACCAGGCTTCCATAAGTGGCAATTTCGTAGTGTTCTACTTTTTGTGCAGAAACTATGAGTCCCGCATCACGCGTCATACTGCCTTTTTCAGTTTCTTCAATTACGGTTTCGGCTTCTTTGGTTAGTCCTTCCATGGCCTCGCATTTTTTGGCCTGCGGCTTTTTTCCCATTAGTTCGAAAACCTGTTCTACTCTTGCTACGTGCTCTTCCGTTTGTGCAATATGTTCTTCAAAAGAAGTCTTCAACTCATCTGTGGTAGCTGCTTTTTGCAGCCTGGCCAGCGCCTTTACCAGGTGCTTTTCGGCCCAGTAAATATCCTTGAGCGAATCAACGAAGAACTTTTCCAGTTGGGTATTGCCTGCGCCGGTACCGGCAAAGGTTTGTTTTTTTGATTTCGATCCTGTACGGCGGGTAGCTGCTTTTGCTTGTGGCATAAGTAATAGTATTTGAAATGATTTAATAAATGTTATCTATACAGGGAATTACAAAGCATATGCCAGCGGGTAAACCGGTTCTTCTACACTATTGTGGAATAGCGTCATTCGGCCGCTTCCTGTGGAATAATGGAAATGCTGCCATCCAGTTCCAGCACGGCATATTTGATCTGTTCAAGCCGCTCGAGGCCATGCAGGTTGCGGGCTGCTTCAAGCACATCTTCTTCACTAACGCGTGTTTTGTTGGCGCGGTGCTGCAGCATTCTGCCATTGGCCACTATGATCAGCGGAGAGCCCTCCGTAACTTTTTCAAAACCCCGCCAATGTTGCTTGATCATGGAAAAAAGGAGGTCAGTGCCTATCAACGTAGTAATAAGAATGAGCGAAGTGGTGATGGAATAATCTTCCCCAACCAGCGCCTGTTGCGTAACCTCACTTATTATAAGAAGGAGAATAAATTCAAAAGGAGTGGTTTGCGCCAGGGTGCGTTTGCCGCTTAGCCTGAAAACAAGCATTAAGAACAGATATATAATTATACCTCTTATAACGGGGTTCATTATGGATAAATTTGGTGAGTAATGGTGAATGGGGTTTTGTTGACTACAATTGTTGATGTTACACTTCCAGCCTTTTTAGCCATAAGGCCGCAATGAATACTTGCCGTTCCCCGGCCTTTGAAAAAATAGGTAGTTTGACCATCGATGGTTTGATTTCCCAATGGCAGCGGAGTTATCGACTGCAAATGAATATACTCCATGTAGTATTGTGGAATTTGCAGTGTAATGGTGTCTTCAACTTCTGCTATATCGAACGTCATTTCCGCTTCGCTTTCATACCGTAAAAAACGTTCATATTTTATGCTGTTCCCATTCCGGGCCTGGGTTCTATAACTCATCACCCCTGTACCGAACAGTCCAAGAGCGGCCAGTATGAGGCCGGCATACAGAACAGCCCAGCCGGTCTTCTGAATGATCCAGCCTTTTTTATGCTGATGCAGGTTTTCATCCAGTTGCAGGTTATGCCGTACGTTCTCAATTGTTTGTTTACTTGCAGGCATCGATATATAATGTTTCAACTAATACTTCAATTTGCTTGCCAGTGCAGGTTCGGCCAACGGCCATATCAGGTACAGGCTGAGGAAAAACAAACTGTCCTTATTAAAAGGTTGTTGCGATCAATGTACAATCTCCCCTGTTTTCCTGATTTTTTCAAAGGCATGATTATTTCAGTATAAAAAGTTCATTACTTACTCTTACGTCTTAGCAGTCATACATATCAAAAGCGCATAACTGAAGCGACAGCTTCAGTTTTGAAACGGTAGCGGCACTGCTGCCAGGACTGCACAACGCTTTCGTATTAATTAATTTATTGGAAACACTAAAACCATATTTATATGTTTTACCATGTAAAGGAATTACAATTCAATGCACGGGTATCAAAACCTGATCCTGCATTTGCCACTTTATTACTTGAACAGTTCGGTGGAGCAAACGGAGAACTGGCTGCCGCTCTTCGTTATTTCGGACAGGCATTCGGCGCCAAAAAGCCATATCCCGATAAGTACGATCTGCTGATGGATATCGCTACCGAGGAGTTCAGTCATCTCGAAATCGTAGGCGCTACCATTCAAATGCTGCTTACGGGTATTAACGGCGATCTGAAGAACGCGGCTGAAAATTCAGAGATCATGAAGCTGATGAACGGCAAAGCCGCCAAAGAGCAGATCATTCACGAAGCCATGACAGCGCCGCAGTTCCTGGTAGCCAGCGCGGGTACACCGGCTTATACCAATACACAGGGGGTTCCCTGGACGGCGGCTTATATCAATGGCGATTGTACCGGCGACCTGACGGCAGACCTTCGGTCAGACATAGCCGCGGAATCACGCGCAAAAATGGTGTACGAATATTTATTACAGTTCACCGACGACCCTTTTGTAAAGGAAACGCTGCGGTTCCTGATGACAAGAGAGGTTGCGCATTTCCAAATGTTCGAAGCTGCGCTCGATGACATTAAGCCCAATTTCCCGCCGGGTGTACTGCAAAGCGATCCCCGTTACAGCAACCAGTATTTCAACATGAGCACCGGCAATGATTTCACCGGCCCATGGAACACGGGTGAAACAAGTAAAATGGGTGAAGCCTACCAGTATATTGAAGACCCGATACGATTTGTAATGGAAACAAATGGATTACAGGGCCAGACCCCACATGGCACCCATCGCACCATGGAAACGGTTGAACAGGCCGACAAAGAGCTGAGCAAGCTGCGCCGGACCGAGATCAATATAGCTGCGCCTGTGGGTGAGCAACAACAATGGGATGTACCCTCACCAGGCATGGGCGGTCCTGAAAAGGGAGAAAAAGGAATTATATGACCATGAAAAACAGCGATCAGGAAAGCGCCACTCTGGAAAAGCAAGGCGGAAGTACGATAAGCATTGTTTATTATACCGATCCGCTTTGCTGCTGGAGTTGGGCGTTGGACAAACAACTGGCGCATCTTGAAAAAGAATGGCCGGGCAATATTACATGGCGGTATTGTATGGGCGGACTGCTTCCTGGCTGGAACCAGTATGCAGACCATCAGAACAGCATAGTACGCCCTGCACAAATGGGCCCCCTATGGATGCAGGCCGGGGAAATGCTGCAGCTCGACCTCGCGCATCGCATTTGGGTAACCGACCCGCCGGCTTCCTCCTACCCCGCATGCATAGCTGTTAAATGCGCCGAAATACAATCGGCTGTTGCCGGCCGGCATTACCTGCATTTCGTACGCAAGGCTGTTATGGAACACGGGTTGAATATTTCGCGGCATGAAGTGCTGCACCAGGTAGCCGAATGCGTAGCGGGCGTTTCAAAACAATTTTCCCTTGCCCGGTTTGTACAGGACATGGAAAATGACGCCGCCCTGGAACTATTCAGAAAAGACCTGCAGGAAACAAAATACCGTAACATCAACCGCTTTCCCACCCTTGTAATACAACGCCCGGAAGCGCGCGGTGTGGTGGTGACCGGATACCGGCCTGCGGAGGTATTGTTACATATTATCAATGACGCGTAAGAAAATGAAGCCTATGATACAGATAATATCTATTGAATTCGAGTACAGGCAAAAAACATATTACGCCCTTGTACGAATTAAAGAACGGAATACGACGGAATATCATATAACCATTATGAACGGCCCGCTGGAACAAAAACTTTACGGCCATCATGTTTTTATTGAAGAAGATGGTGAATTCTTGTTGGACCCCATTCCTGATAAGGAATGCAGCGAACTGCGGCAGGCAGT
Source organism: Niastella populi (assembly GCF_002078015.1). Classification (GTDB taxonomy): domain Bacteria; phylum Bacteroidota; class Bacteroidia; order Chitinophagales; family Chitinophagaceae; genus Niastella; species Niastella populi. The sequence continues at coordinate 127,013 of NZ_LWBP01000123.1, forward strand.
TGGCAGGGCCCTCTGTGAACACTATAATAAACCGTATCATTTAACTGAAAAAAAAGTATGACCGCATTCCTGTGATTTAAATGCGATGGAGATGACATTATGGTTAATACACTGGAAAATTATCTCGGTACGCCCTATCCGTTAGGCGCTGCCTGGGATGGGAACGGGGTTAACTTTGCGCTTTATGCAGAGAATGCGGAAGGTATTGACCTTTGTTTGTTCAATTCCGTTGAAGATGATATAGAAACGATAAAATTACGTTTCAAGGAACGCACCCATCACATCTGGCATATGTACGTGCCCGGTATTCAACCCGGACAACTGTATGGTTACCGTGTATCGGGACCCTACAAACCCGAAGAAGGGCACCGGTTCAATGCCTATAAGTTATTGCTCGATCCCTATGCCAAAGCCATTGCAGGCACCCTGCAGTGGCACGACGCCCTGTTCGGGTACGAGATCGGCCATGAACAGGAAGACCTCAGTTTCAATACAACAGACAGCGCTCCGTATATGCCTAAATCAGTTGTTGTAGGTGATAATTTCGATTGGGAAGATGATAAACCCCTTAACATATCATATCATGAGACCATCATCTACGAAGCGCATGTGAAAAGCCTTACATACCTCCATCCCGATCTCCCCGAGGAGATCAGGGGCACGTATAAAGCCATCGGGCACCCTGTAATAATCGATTACCTGAAAAACCTTGGCATAACCGCCATAGAGCTGATGCCGGTTCATCATTTCATCGAAGACCGGCATTTAAAGGAAAAAGGGCTGACCAACTACTGGGGATATAATACCATCGGTTTCTTTGCACCCGATTCGCGGTATTCAGCAAGCGGCATCCTCGGCCAGCAGGTGCAGGAGTTCAGGGAAATGGTAAAGGCTTTGCACAAGGCAGGGATAGAAGTGATACTCGATGTCGTGTATAACCATACAGCGGAAGGCAATCATTTCGGCCCCACGCTATGCTTCCGAGGCATCGACAACGCATCTTATTACCGGTTGACAGAGAATAAACGGTATTATATGGACTATACCGGTACCGGCAATACGTTGAATACGCGTTTACCGTATGTGCTGCAGCTGATCATGGACAGCCTGCGTTACTGGATCCAGCAAATGCATGTAGATGGCTTCCGGTTCGACCTGGCAGCTACCCTTGCCCGCGAGCTGCACGAAGTGAACAAGTTGGGCGCCTTCTTCGATATCATACACCAGGACCCGGTAATATCGCAGGTGAAACTGATAGCAGAGCCCTGGGACCTTGGCGAAGGCGGTTACCAGGTAGGTAAATTTCCTGTTGGCTGGGCCGAATGGAACGGCCTTTACCGCGATTGCATAAGAGATTACTGGCGCGGCGCCGAAAGCAGGCTGGCCGAGTTTGCGAAACGCATTACCGGCAGCGCCGATTTGTATAAGAACGACTACCGCAACCCGGGCGCCAGTGTGAACTTCATTACGGCGCACGACGGCTTTACCATGGAAGATCTCGTGAGCTTTAATGAACGGCATAACGAGGCCAACGGTGAAAATAATGAAGACGGCGATAAGGAAAACCACTCCTGTAATTATGGGGTGGAAGGACCTGCCAAAGACCTGGGCATCGTTGGAATACGGAAACGGCAAAAACGCAATCTGCTCACTACCCTGTTATTATCACAGGGAGTGCCTATGATATTCAGCGGCGATGAGCTGGGTAATTCTCAATACGGAAACAACAATGCTTATTGCCAGGACAATGAAATAAGCTGGATAAAGTGGAGTGAAAAGGATGAGTCGCAGATCGCTTTTGTAAGGCAACTGATCTGGTTCCGTAAATCGCATCCGGCATTCAGCCGGCGGCGCTGGTTCCAGGAACAGCCCATTCGCGGTATCGGTGTGGAAGATATTGCCTGGTTCACCCCCGACGGCAATGAAATGAGAGACGAACAATGGAACGAGGGATATGCGAAGTCGTTAGGCCTGTACCTGAACGGGCTCGGGTTACGCTGTCTCGATGAAAAAGGCAGGAAGCTGACCGATAAGGATTTTTACCTGTTATTCAATGCGCACCATGAAGCGCTGGAGTTTACGCTGCCGCCGGAAAAGTTCGGTAGTAAATGGTTCAAACTACTCGATACTTCTACCGACAATGAGTTGGTGCAGGACCCCGGTAATGCGCTGGGCCCCGCCGGGAAATATCTGGTACAGGCAAGAAGCCTGGTGCTTTTACAGGGCGAGCACATTATCCCGGAAAGCAACCCGCCCGATACCTTACCCGAAATAAACAAGCCATAGCAGTTACATATCGAAGGCCCCGGCACAATTGTGCGGGGCCTTTGATGCACCAGCTTCAGTAAATGGGAAGGAGCAAATTGTTCATGCGAAGCATGGTAACCGACCATTGTTTTAACAATCTTTTTATTTGCGTATTAATTTCCGCAATCGCACCACATATCGGATTATCTAAACACAAATCAGCGGCCGCCCTTAAATAACAAAACCCCCGGCGTTACGGCGCCGGGGGTCAACAGAATAACTACAACACACAACTAGTAATCCATGCCACTCATGGCAGGTGAAGGAACAGCGGTTGTTTCATTTTTTGGTTTATCGGCCACCACGCATTCGGTGGTGAGTAACATACCCGCAACGGAAGCGGCATGCTCTATGGCTACCCTCGATACCTTGGTAGGATCGATAACGCCGGCCGGCAACAGGTTTTCATATTGTTCGGTCCGGGCATTGAAGCCATAATCGCCGGCGCCCTGTTTAATTGTTTGCACTACAATACTGCCTTCGAGGCCGCAGTTGCGAACGATCTGGCGCAATGGTTCTTCCACAGCGCGTTTTATAATGGCGATACCGGTAGTTTCATCTTCGTTTTTGCCTTGCAGTTGCTCCAGCGCCTGGCTCGCCCTGATATATGCCACGCCGCCACCGGGCACAATGCCTTCTTCAACGGCTGCGCGGGTGGCATGCAGCGCATCGTCGACCCGGTCTTTCTTTTCTTTCATTTCCACCTCGGTTGCGGCGCCCACATACAGAACGGCAACGCCACCGGTTAGTTTGGCCAGCCGCTCCTGCAGTTTTTCCTTATCGTAATCGGAAGTGGTAACGGCCATTTGGGATTTGATCTGGTTGATGCGCGCTCTGATGGCATCCTTTTCACCGGCGCCACCTACTATTGTCGTATTGTCTTTGTCGATAGTGATGGTTTCAGCAGAACCCAAATGGCTCAGTTCCACATTTTCGAGGGTATAGCCCTGTTCTTCGCTGATAACGGTGCCATTGGTAAGCACGGCAATATCCTGCAGCATTTCCTTGCGGCGGTCGCCGAAGCCGGGCGCCTTAACGGCAGCCACCTTCAGGGTACCACGCAGTTTGTTTACTACGAGGGTAGCCAGCGCTTCGCCTTCGAGGTCTTCCGTAATGATGAGAACCGGGCGGCCGGTTTTGGCGGTTTTCTCCAACAACCCGAGGATATCTTTCATTGCGGAGATCTTTTTATCGTAGATGAGAATATAAGGACGCTCGAGTACAGCCTGCATCTTCTCGGTATTGGTTACGAAATACGGAGAAATATATCCCCTGTCGAACTGCATACCTTCTACAACTTCTACAGTGGTGTCGGTTCCTTTGGCTTCTTCCACGGTGATCACGCCTTCATTACCTACTTTGCTGAAAGCCTTTGCTATCAGTTCGCCAATGGCTTCGTCGTTATTGGCAGAGATGGTGGCTACCTGGCGAATTTTGCCGGTATCGGTGCCAATGGTTTGCGATTGATCGCGCAGGCTTCTTACAATAGCCTCCACCCCTTTATCGATGCCCCGTTTCAGGTCCATCGGGTTGGCGCCGGCGGCCACATTTTTCAGTCCTTCATGAATGATAGCCTGGGCCAGTACGGTAGCGGTAGTAGTACCATCACCGGCCATATCGGCTGTTTTGGAAGCCACTTCCTTTACCATTTGCGCGCCCATGTTCTCGAGCGGGTCTTCCAGTTCAATTTCTTTGGCAACACTTACCCCATCCTTGGTGATGGCAGGTGCGCCGAATTTCTTTTCAAGGACTACGTTACGTCCCTTGGGGCCGAGGGTCACTTTTACAGCGTTGGCTAAAATATCAACGCCTTTCTTCATCTGGTTCCTGGCTGTTACATCAAAAAACAATTGTTTCGACATAGCTCTTTTGATTTTTTAGCGGTTGTAAATAAAGGATAAAAAAGAATTGAATTGTAATACGATCACAGGATGGCGAAGATATCCGACTCCCGCATGATCAGCAGTTGCTGGCCTTCATACTGGAATTCGGTTCCGGCGTATTTGCCATACAATACCTTATCGCCCTGTTTTACGGTAACCGGTTCATCTTTTTTACCCGGCCCTGCAGCCACTACGATCCCGAGCTGCGGTTTCTCTTTTGCTGTATCGGGAATAATGATGCCGCCGGCTGTTTTTTCGGCCGATGGCGCGGGTTTGATGATCACCCTGTCGTGCAATGGAACGGCTTTTACGTTTTCTGCCATAATAGATGATTTTGATGGTTAATTTGCTAATTAGCTAATGTGCTAATTAAATACAAGTCGATGCCTGTTCATGTAAAAAGGGCTATCAAGTGGTGTGCCGTTGACCAAAACCGGCCGGAAACTGAAAAAAATGCAGGATAAATTTGCAGTCTGGCAATGACAGGCAGCGGCGGAATTGACAAATTTTCATTTCGCCGTCCTGCCCCGGGGCGGCGCAGGAATTGCAAAACATATATTAGATATGGATCGTGCTATTTATCATTATTCAACACCATGTATTATGAAAAATAAAAACCCACAAAACGAGGAACAGGGAAAAGGTGGTCATGAATCAAAACCGGCCAACATTGAAAATGAGGAAAAACAATTAGAGAATAAAACAGATACTGCGCCGGATGAATTTATCTCACCCAACGCCGATACCGATCAGCCGATGGATGGGCATGTGATAAATGATGCCGTGCTGTTCGGCGAAGATCACGCTCAATATAAGGTAGACGATGTGCCGGAAAATAAAGACAAGCCGGGCAAAAAGCAAAAAAAGGATGTTGAGAAAGGCGGACTGTAAGCTGTGAAAGTTCACTTAATTTTGCCGGTAAACAAATACCAGCCGGTGATACAACAACTTGCAACGCATATTAGAAAGTTTTGTGCCATAGAGCCGGAAAAAATAAGTGAACTCGAACCGTGGTTCGAGCCGCGGACCTTTCGCAAAAAACAGTTCCTGCTGCAGGAGGGCGGGCGTTGTAATGAAAAATTCTTTATCGTAAAAGGATGTGTATACATCTATTACCTGCGGCCAAATGGCGTTGAACAAACGATCGACTTTGCGATCGAGAACTGGTGGACGTCGGATTTTATGGCCTTTCAACAACATACAGCTGCACAATTCTCCATCCGTGCGGTAGAAAACACTTCCGTATTATCCATTTCGGCCGGGCGCCAGCACGCACTGCTCGAAAAAATGCCGGAGCTCAACAGCTATTTTCATTTTGTATTTCAGAAATCCTATGCCGCCTCGCAGGTAAGGATCAGGAAGTTGTATGAGCTTTCGAAAGAGGAGCTTTACCGTGATTTCAGCCGGCAGTTTCCCGAATTCATCCAACGCGTACCGCAATACCTGCTGGCCTCTTTCCTGGGTTTTACGCCCGAATATTTAAGCGAAATAAGGAAGAAGTACATTTCTTAAACCAGTTTAAGTAAACGGGCATTTTTGATTGTGACCTTTGGGCCAGAAAATAAAAACAATCAAAATGCTTAAAGTAGTTAAACATCGCCTGGATGTATGGAAAGAAGAACCCCTGTATTGGGATCATATAGCAGCAATAGATAAACGGCTGATAGCTTCATCAGTGCCGCGGAATTTAATAGAGCTCATCAAGATCAGGGTATCACAAATAAACAAATGTGTTTTTTGTATCGATTACCATACGGCCGACGCGTTGAAACTGGGCGAATCGCAGCGCAGGCTCTTTGCGCTGGCAGCCTGGGAGGAAAGCCCGCTGTTCAGCGACAGTGAAAAAAGCGCATTGAAAGTAGCAGAGGAAATGACCCATATTTCGGTTGCGGGTGTTTCGGATGCAGCGTATGAAACATTGAAAACTTTTTTCGATGCTAAGGAAATAGCCGATATCATAATATGTATCAGCCATATCAATTTCCTTAACCGGGTTGGCGTTTCAACCAAAACAGTGGCATTGTAGTAAGCAGGAAGAAGACAGACAAAACCGCTCCGGGGACGGAGCGGTTTCTTTTTATGACCCCGGTTTACTCTTCCTGACATAGTATTACTCTCCTTCTTCAAATTTATTGCACAGGAAGATCTTGTGCTGCTAAAGGAATGCTGAGAAGGAAAGGTAAAGAATGATTGTAATAAAAAAACCGTGTAAACACGGTTTTATGCTTAGATATTCTGATAAAGGAATAATCAAATCGGGATATTTTTAATGACCGGTCGCTTTGCCTTTTCCGGTCTGTTGCAAGGCTGCTTTTAATCCGTTAGCCAGTTGTTGCGCATTGCCCACTCCCCAGTAATGCAGAAAGAAAATGCGGGGATCTTCATGTACCATATGATTGTGTACGGCCACTACTTCAATACCATTCTCAACCAATGCTTTGATCACAGGTTCAACTTCATTTTCCAACATGGTAAAATCACCGGCCACAGCCGCTTTTTCAGGTGTACCCTGCCAGGCAGCCCAGGTATTGAAGCCCATGAAGGCGCTTACGGGTATGCCATGTTCCAGTAACTGAACATCCGGACGCCCAATTGTGTATTTGTATACGCCTTTGCTTAACTCGCCTTTATATCCAATAATAGAGTCGAGCAAAGGAATATTAAGTGCGCTCACAACGCTGTCTGCCTTCTCCCCTTTGGGATCTTTTCCTCTTACTTCCTTTACTTTATTGAATATTGCTTTTACACCATTTGAAAGCGTGGTAATATCTGCGGAACGGTCTATATGCATATACATTACATTCGGCCGGTTGCGAACAAAATGGTTATGTATTGCGGTAATGGCAAACCCCTGTTTTATCACCTCCTGTTGCACCGGTTTTAAATCTGTTTCCGTTACAATAATATCTCCCATCACCATGGCGCTGTCGCCACAAGGCGTAAAGGCGGCCCAGCTTCCCAGGCCCATAGGTGGAATTATTTTAAAGCCGTCTACCACAATTTTAAGATCATGCTGAGGTACAGTGATCTTATATTCCCCGTTCTTTTCAACGCCTTTCATGCCGGTGATCTGTTCAATTTTTGCGATATCCAGTTTACTGCCGGGCGGACATGCAATTACATTGCGTTTTGATGCAGCAGCGGTTGAATCTTCAGCACTCTTTTCGTCGCCGGAACTAACGGCCTGGTTACAGGCAATAAAGAGAAATGGAGTAAACAATAATACAGCAATAAATTTCATAATTCATCTATTTATAGTGTTGAAAGTGTTGGCTTTATCGGGTCTCTATATTTTCTGATGCGGTGGCGCCTGCGCGTTACATGGTTGCTTTTTTAAATTGTTTATCAAAAGCTTTGCTTTTATTTCTTCTTCGCTGACAGACCCTTCTTTTTGAAACAATTTGTTTGTTTTCCGGGACCTCGATATCAAAAATGTTATGCATCAGATAGCAAGATGGTACAATATAAACATTGTTTATGAAGACCTGGTCCTTGACCGGTTTACGGCAACCGTTCCCCGCACAATTTCCCTCGAAAATTTATTGAACGTTTTGGAATTGAGCAGCAAAAACATCAGGCGCAACTGTTACAATCACAGGAACCAACAAAAGCGCTGCAACAAATTCAAATGGGTTCTTTACTTTATCCGGCATTCAAACAAATTCCACTCTACAAATTAGTTCTATCGGTTACATTCCGCAACAAGATGCCGATGCTACGGCTATTTATGGAAGCCGGGGCGCCAGGCGATCATGAACGATGGGAATACCCCTAATAGCTCGAATGCGCCCGATCTTTTTAAATGGGATACTACCAGGTATACCAATTTCAGGAAACTGCTTATTGGCGGTACAGCCAACATTCACAATGCACATATATCCGTCTCTGGCGGTTCCAATACAACCCAATACCTGCTTAGCGCTTCATATAGAAAAGAAACAACCGTTTTTCCCGGCAAATTCGCCGACCAAACATTCTATTCACATGCCAGCCTGCTTCACCGGTCGAAAAACAATGCACCGTTTGATAAGGAAAAACTAATTCCACCCGTACCCCGGCTTCACCGGTTGTTGCTTTTTTATCGATGATGGTTAATTGCGCAGGCGTTTTGGTTTGCCGGCTTAATATTTCCAGCCGCTCCCGCTCCGGGAGCCGGGGCATTTTTTTTAACATTTCCTCTCATGACCCTTGAAACTCAAAGGCGCCGATATCAGTCTTTTCATTTTCCGGAACAGGAGTTCCATTATAGTCCTTTATAACCGTGCTGTCAATTTTTATCCCGGCATCAATGGCAGGTGAAGCCGGCTGCACCTGGAAAAAACGCATTTTGTTCAACCCTTCCCAGTTCTTTTCATTGTTAGTCATCTTGAATAAGGGGTTCGATTGAAGACCATTTACCTGTTCAGGACTATCAATTATTTTATTTGCATAAATAATATTATTGAAGAACCGTGAGCCTGGACTGCGATCTGCATTGAGATCGGCGGAAGCGGGAACGGTATCATGAAAATAGTAATAGATATTATTGGCATAAAAAGCATCCTTAGGCCAGCCGCCCCAGTTCTTTGTATAAAACAACCGGTTGGTCACATATTCTTCATACGGTTCAGTAGGTTTGGCAACATACTGGTCTTTGTAAACCACGTTGTTGTAGATATAACTGTTGGTAACAACGCCCGAGTGGCGTAACCCGTGATGCCCGTTGTTGTAGAAAACATTATACCGTACAATAGTGCCATCATTAAAACCGCCTGAGCTGGCAGGCCCACCGGTAATGAGCATATCGCCATATTCGTTGTGATGGGCGTAGTTATATTGAAAGATCGTGTTCTTTGATTTATAATCACTGTCGAAACCTGCAGCATCGGCATCACCGGTATTGTATACCGTATAACAGGCTTCGTTATACTGCCATAAGGCATTATCGCAATTGAAGGTGAAGCTGGCATTGCCCGATAAATCCTTTGAACATCTTCTGAATAAATTATACTCTATCAATGGCGCATCGGCCACCCGTACAATAAGGCCATCGGAAGCCGTTTCTTCAAAAACATTTTTCCTGATCACAATATTTTTGCTTGGCACCCAGTTGGTATTTGAGGTCAATGTACGTTTTGACCATGTACTCTGGTTTACGGCGCCATGCCGGCCCACTCGATAAAACCGGCACCCTTCCACCAGGTAACCATTCATATAAGTAGGTATGTTATTTCCGGTAATTTCCAATACCAGTCCCGCATTGCGTTTTGCAAAAAGATCGCCATCGTCTTTGCCCCTGTTCCCTATAATGTTCTCAAAATTGAGATTTCTGAAGTAAACATGTTTTACCTCGCCCAGGTCTTCGGCCACATAACCGGCGCCCCGCCGTATGGCGGGAATGTCGTTAGCGGTTTGTGTTATAGTGAGGTCTGCTACTTCAAGACAGGGTGTGTTAAAGAACATAAGCACAAAGGATTCTTTTCCCTCAGCATCGAGTATGGGCTTGTTGCCTTCGCCATAGGCGCCAATCTTTGTTACAGCGGTTGAAGCAGGAATGATCTTTGGGAACAATGACCCTTTATAAACACCTCCTCTTTTGAACAGGATCTTATCGCCCTGTTGCAGGAATACTGACTCCAGTTTTTTCAATGTTCTCCAGGCAGTGGCCGCAGTAGTTCCGTTAGCCTTATCGTTGCCATGTACCGCATCGAGGTAATACGTGGTATTAACGGGTTTAAAAACTTTGTTATCGCCTTCGAGGTACAGGAACGGTGTTTTTCCCGAAGGGTGCTCCTTTGCATGAAAATGCGAAATACCGGCATCCTTTTGTTGTTCCCGCTCTACCAGCACAATGGTGATGTCTTCTTTTCCAATGGAACGCACATAATTGATATAGGGCGTTATGTTCACTTCATAATATTTATCCGTGGCGGTTAATGTAAACGTGCCTATAAAATTTGCCCGCGATGGTTTGCCCCCCTCGCTGCCTTTTAAAGAGGCGTCGCTCCAATTACCAAATGCAGCATACACATCTACGTGCTTAGTACAAACTGTGCTCCCGTAAATATTGAACGTAGCTGTTTTGAAATGGCGGGACTGACCTGACAAATCGAAGCTTATATAGGTTTGAGCGGTGGTCTCCCCTCTTCTTGTGTACCGGGTTATCAATGTATCGCCCGTACCAAAGTTGGTGTTCATTTTTGCGCCCGACAGAAAAATATACCCGTCGGCCTGCGGCTTCAGTTTAGCTTGCGCTATTGCGTTACTACATAAGCCGGCAAGCAATATTATTACAGCAAGTGATCGTTGCATGGCTAATTCAATTTTATGATCCTGATCGCATTTAAGGCGGTTTTGCCTTCTAATGCTTCCAGGTTAATGGTAATACCTTTTTTATCCATTACGTTTACCAGCACCTTTTTCACAATGGCGGTTGTCATGTTGGGCTGTACGTTCATGTCGAACCTCGACAAAACCGGCTGTGCATTGATGCTGACGTTCATGATGCACTGTCTGTTGTTGTTACTGACGGCATTGCTGCCTAAGTTATAGATCAGTTTGTCAGGGGCATTGGCGGCGAGGTTGGCCCAGTACAAATAAACGGCGTACTGTCCTTCCCGTACATCGGCCCTGAATGCCTGCAGCCCTTCGCGCTGGGTTTGAAAAACAGGATCGTTGTTCGTATTCAAAACATTTACCGCACTGGCAGGCAAGGAACCCGATCTCGTTTTTGGCCTTACCGGCTGGCCGCCTATATATCCCCAGCTTCCCGCGGTATACGGTTGTTCAGGGATCCAGACCAACCGGGCTTCCCGGTCTTCAAAATACCTGTTTGAACCCAGCAGCACATTTAATTCGTTCAGTTCCTGTTGTTGGGTATTGGCAGGGAGCAGGCAAAAACTGAGCTGCGACCAGTCACAGGTTTTATTACCGATCCGCAGTTCAATGCTATTATTACCGTTTGTAAAAGGGAAGTCCAGTGTAATACAATGATGGGGGATATCAACCTGTTTAAAGAATGCACCATTATGATATACATCTACTTTTGGCTGGTTGCTATAGATCTTTACGGGTTGCAGACAGGTACCATTTCCCATATCGGTGCCGGACCGGTATTTCCACGATCTGCTGCCTATAAACGCCATGGGCTCTTTTGACAGGGCTACCTTGTAAAGCAGGTACGTATTTTTCAGTTGCCTGTCCATGGTGGTGATGCCCTTGGTATTCACATGCGGAACGGCATCGCCCCTTGCTTCAGAATAAAAATTATTGAGGTTCCAGATAGTGGCGCCCGCAATATAATCGTTCTTCATTATCGTTTGCAGGTAATGCTCATGATACAAATCGCCGTACTCAACGGTAAAATCAAATCTTTCGGGTTTAAAGCTATGCAGCCTGTCATCCACATCGGCGCCATACTCAGTGATCAATATAGGGGTTGCCGGATACTTTGCATGGTAATCTGCCAGGAAAGTATCAAAATCGGCAAATCTGCCACCATACCAGCCCTGGTAAAGGTTCCAGCCAACGATCATAGGAACTGTTACCAGCCCGGTTTCTTCATAACGTTTCAATGATCCGTGAAAGGGAATCATCGTATACCTTTCAGGGTCCAGTGTGCGTAAGGCGGTCTCTATGGCAGCAGCCTGCCGGTTCACTTCGCGGCAATACTGTGCATGCCGCATGCTGTCATCTGCAAATGGCGGGCGCAGCATCACTTCATTCATATAGGCCCAGATCACTACCGACGGATGGTTGAAATTCTGTTTTACCATCTCGGCTGTCATCTGTAAACAGTTTTGCAAAAACTCCTCTGTTTCGGTGACCTCATTCACTATGGGCACTTCAACCGAAGTAATGATGCCCAGCTTATCGCACATCTCAAGAATAAGCGGGTCCTGCGGGTAATGCGAAATGCGAAGCATGTTGCCACCCATTTCCTTTAACAAACAAATATCTTCTATATGCAATTCATCGGGCAGTGCATTGCCTTTATCGAGGTAACACTGGTGCCGGTTGGTTCCTATCAGTTTTATATGCCGGCCATTGAGACTAAAACCCTTTTCAGCATCAAAACTGAACCAGCGCAGGCCAAACGTATTTAGCTGGCTGGTCAGTTCTGTTCGTGTATGCGTATCTACCACAGTCGTTTTAAGCATGTAGAGATCAGGGGTTTCCGGCGACCATAACAAAGGGTTTTCAATAGTAAGCTGCCGCGTAAAGCTGGTCCTGAAACTGTTCGGCGCCAGAACATATTGCTGTTGCCCTATGCTGGTTTCCTTACCATCGGGCGCTATAATGCTTTGAATGATGAGCACTTTTCTTTTCGTATGCTCCCCATTATCTAAAAGCGTTTGAATTTCAATGCTTGCCTTTTTCTCATTTACCGACTTTGTTCTGATATATACGCCGTCGGAGGCGAAATCACCGGTTGATAAACCGGTTCTTTCTTTTACCTGCAAATAAACGTTACGGTAAATACCGCCAAAGAAGGTAAAATCACCGCTTAACGGTGCTATGGCTCCATTGTGGCTGTTATCTACTTTTACCGCTATCAGGTTGTTCGATCCCTGTTTTATGTAATCGCTTATATCAAAGCAAAAACGAGTATAACCACCTTTGTGGGAGCCAACCAGTTTTTCATTTACATACAGTTCCGTTACCTGGTTAGCTCCGTCGAAATAAAGGCTGGTAACCTTACCGGTTGCCATGCTGTCGATGTATAACAATTTCCGGTACCAGCCAATGCCGCGGTAATAACCGGGCGCATCATCGGTTGCATCTTTGTTATTCCAGGTATGCGGGATGTTCAACAATTCCCACTTACTATCGTCACAGTTCCGTAAATGGTTACCAGCCTTATCGCCGGGGTAAAACTTCCATTCTTCATTGATGGTATACTTTACAGTGGCCTGCAGGGTAATAAACGGGAAAAAGCAACAAACAAAAAACAAAACCTTTCTTAATCGTGTCATCTGATTCATAAGTATACAGTCCCTTTATCACTTAGATCAATATCCCTGTGTTTGTGGAAAATTCTGCGCGCCCATTGCATCTATCTGGTCCTGCGGTATGGGCCAGTTTACATGAAATGGTTTTACGTTATACCGTACCAGTATATCATTATCTGAGCCGTTAAAATCTGCATAGTAATCGGGGTTGGGGCCAAAGGCTGCATCGCGGCCATCGGTAACACCATAGGTAGTTGCATTGTAACCAACTGCGGCGGCGGGGAATTTGGTGAAGTCGCCGGAATATTTTCTCACCTGGGTGTACCAGATACCATTCCGTTTCAAAAAATCCCATCTTCTGCCTTCAAAGGCCAGTTCGCGTGCCTGCTCATCCATGATCATATCGAAAGTAATCAGGTTTGTTTCCGGTGCATTGCCTGCTCTTGCATAAGTTTTATTATAAAAGGCAAGTGCTTTATCGGGTTGCCCTAAATTAAAACAGGCTTCCGCAGCCAGCAGGTACGATTCTGCCAGCCGGTAGATCAATATATCTTTAAAACTGCTGTTGGCGCCATCGGCATCCAGCGGTTTGCTCCAGGCATCATACATTTTAATACTGCTGGGCAGCAGGTTGCGTCTGTCTATTTTAGTGCCGGTTGCAGCGGCAACATCTCTTCCATAGAGCACATCGCCAATCTTCACTGTTACCGGTGCGCCGGTATGATTGGTAGTACTATAATACTGTTTGCCCGTAGCGGCATCTGTTCTCTGTTGAGCCACAGGAACAGTGATCAGCCTGTTTGGGTTCTGATAAGTATAATCGCGTTTGTAATAGGCTGTTATACGTTTATCGCCGGTTTTGTACCGCGACATCAGGTAGCTGTTGGGATATACCAGCCCCCACTGACGGCCCAGGTTTTCGGGATTGTATTTTACCAGTACGCCGTTTACCAGTTTTGAGGTATAATCCAATTCTGAAATGATATTGATAAACTGGGCGCCTATGCGATGGCCACTACCGCCGCCTCTTTCTTTTGAGAAGCGCAGCGCAAAAAGTGTTTCGCTGGTGTTAAACAGATCACTTCGGTTAAACACTGCTTCGGGCGTTGCTTCAAGCCGCACTGTTTTTTCTGCGTCTATCAGTTCTACCTGCGCTGCTACGGTGGCCCAGTCTTTTGCCCAGGCTGCTATAAGCGCCAGTTGGTGACGGGCGGCTGCTTTGGTAACACGGCCTTCTTCATTTGCGCTTCTTGTAAGCGGAAGGCCTTCGATGGCCCGTTCGGCATCGGCATACATCTGTTTGAATACTGATGCACTATCGGCAGGTGTATAGGCCAGGTCATTCATGTTCTCCCTTGTAACCGGTTCGGTTGACAGAAAAAGCCGCGAGAACCTCGACCAAAGGCCATAATAACTATATGCCCGCCAGAATGAAGCTTCTGCTACTGTTTCCTTTGCCGCGTTGCCAAACTGCGCGCCGTAATGTATGATCTCATTGGCGCGGCCGATAATATAATAACGATGCGTCCAGTAAGGACTGTAAACAAGTCCCCTGATGCTGGAGCTGGGGCCGGGCGATGTAAACCTCGACAGGTTAGCATCATCACCCGTGGTAAACACACAAAGGTCTGTAGTGCGTTCATTCCAGATGAACGCCGACAGAATACCGTTAGCTGTACCTTTCGACACCAGCGATCTTTCATAGGGATACAATGCGATCACCATTTTCTCAAGCCCTTCCGGGGTTTCGAACAGTGTGCTGGCGGTAAACTGATCTTCCGCTTCTTCTGTAAGATATTTTTTACAACTACCCAGCAATAATGCGGTCAATAAAAAGTATATGGCAATATTTTTCATAACAATTCTTTAAGCAGTTAAAAACTGATATTGATACCAAGCGTAGCGCCCTGTGTTTCGGGATAAGAAGATGGTTCTTTTTCGGGGCTGTATGATTTGTAGTTGGTATTGGTGAAAATATTTGTGGCGTTGGCGTATATCCGCAATCTTTCAATATGCCATTTACTGGTGAGGCTTTTACTCAATGTATAACCCAGCGTGGCTGAACGGAACCTGAAATAAGAAGCATCCTGTAAACCAAGTAAGGCAAAATAAGGTGTTGAGGCCGTGTATTGCGGTTTTGGCGCTTCGTTCGATCTATTATCGGGTGTCCAGTAATTCACTTTTATTCCATTCAGCTTCCCGTTCAAACTTCCGCCATAATTAAAATCATAATAGTAAGGGTTATTCTTGGTAACACCCTGCACCGTGTAGAACTCGAGGTTCAGATCAAAGCCTTTATAAATGAGTGATGCATTGATGGTAGCATACCAACTGGGATCGAGGTTATATACTTTGCGGTCGTCGGTTGTTATTTTACCGTCCCCGTTATAGTCCTGCAGCCTGATGTTACCCGGTGTAGGCATAGCATCGCCGGGCAGGTACTGGTCGGGGGTAGGCGTTTCGCCTTCCTGCCAAATGCCGCCAAAAACATAGTTGAAAGCCACATTGGTCGATTTGCCGATAAACCAGTTATTATTGAGGTCGTTCACCGGGTTGCCTTTGTCATCAGCACGGCCATCGATCTCAACGATCTTATTTTTCTGTTTTGAGAAAGATCCGCCCAATGTTACCTGCAGCTCGTTTTTGTCAATTACAATACCGCTTACTGAAAATTCCCAACCCGTGCTTTTTGTTTTTCCGAGGTTATCCCACATGCTTGTATAACCGGTAATAGAAGGTACGGTACGTTGTACCAGCAGGTTATCGGTATTGGTGCTATAATATTCCAGCGAGGTAGTTAATCTGTTATGGAATGCCACCAGGTCAATGCCGGCATTGGCTGAACCGGTAGTTTCCCATTTCAGGTTCCGGTTCAACAGTTGGCTTGAAGGAAGGTAGCCCAAACTCAGTGCAGCAGGATCGCCTAAAATGTATTCATAACTTGTTGAAAGGCCCAGCGTGCGGTAACTGGGAATAGCCCAGTTGCCCACCCTGCCATAACTCAGGCGCAGTTTCAGCAAATTGATCCAGTCGGCGCTTTTGAGAAACGCTTCATTATTTATTTTCCAGGCCAGCGCAACGGAAGGCATGGTTGCCCATTTGTTGTTGGCGCCGAAAACTGATGCACCGTCCTTTCTTATCGAAGCCGTTAAAAGATATTTATCCATGAGGCTGTACTGTACGCGGCCGGCAAATGAAACGGCATGGGTGCGCTGAATGCTGCGGGTTACCCCGTTTACCGTGGCGTCGCCCGCCATATTCCATTCAAATGCATCGGAGGGGGAATTGATAAAACTGAACCCGGTTGTTTTCTGCAGGTCCTCATCAAAAGTTTGCAGCAACATGACGCTGAGGTTATGCTGTTTATCGGGAATAGGAACAGCATAAGTGATCAGGTTCTCTATGAGGTAGCTTGATCTTTTAAAATTGCTGAGGGAGCCTTCACCCGTTGATCCCGGGTATTTTTTGGTTCTGTACAAACCGTTCTCGCGGTTGTTGGTGCGTACATTACCGGTAAGCTTATAAGAAAACCCGGTAAATGGTTTAAAGTTGGCAAAAGCCGAAAGCACCAGGTACTCGTCGGTTTGTTTGTTATTATATTCCCGGTTGTACCAAAGCGGGTTAACGGTTCCCGAAGTACTTATTTCGCGCAAAAGATTGCCGTTATCATCATATGCTTTGGCAAGTGAAGGAACGGTGAGGATGGTACTGAACCTGCCGCCATCGTTAAATTCTGTTTTGGGCCGCGAGTAGGAAACGTTTGTTCCCATATTCAGCCATTTGGCAACCGTGTAATCGAGGTTTATTCTTACACTGGGTCGCGTATAACCCGATTTATCTACCACGCCATTCTGTTTAAAATAAGCCAGGCCAACCGAATACTTCATTTTATCGGTACCGCCCCTGATGCTGATGTCATTGCCGTTCTGCAGGGCATTTTTCGTCATCAGGTCTTCCCAGTCAACAAAATCCCGGTTGATATAGGAATCATACATGATCTGGTCATCGATCACCACGTTATAGTTCATATTGTCTTTGGTACCGAGGTTGCCAACACCATCGTTCAGCTTGGCCCAGTATCTCAATTCAACAAATTCGTCGGGAGAATACACATCAAAATTCCGGTGAGCGCGTTGAACGGTTACATATGAATTAACATCCACACTCATTTTTCCTGCCTTGCCCCGTTTGGTGGTTACCAGTATTACGCCATTGGCGGCGCGTGAACCGTAAATTGCCTGGGAGGAAGCATCTTTCAGGATGTCGATTGACTCGATGTCGCTGGGACTAAGATCATCGATATGGGGAACTATCATTCCATCTACAATGAAAAGCGGCGCCTGGTTGCTGCTTAATGAGCGGTTGCCCCTGATGCGGATGGTGGCGCCCCCGCCGGGTGAAGTGGTATTGGAGGTTACCAGCACGCCCGGCGCCTGGCCCCGTAACATATCGGTAACATTGGCAGTAGGAAATTTTTGCAGGCTTTCGGGTTTAACGGAAGCAATGGAACCCGTAAGATCTTTTTTCTTGCTGGTGCCATAACCAATTACCACTACGTTATCGAGGGTCTCCGTTCCATCTTCGAGGGTGATGGTCAACCCGGTTTCCCCTTTCAGTTTTAACTCTTTTGATTTGAAGCCGGTATAGGAGAACAGCAGTGTGGACTGCGGCCCGGCCTTTATTTCGAACCTGCCCGCTTCATTCGTAACAGCTCCGCCTTTGCCGTCAATTATAATAGATACCCCGGCTAAAGGTTTTTGAGCACTGTTTTGAACTATACCCGAGATGGTATGCTGGGCCTGGGTCATCAGGCCCGAAAAAAGAAACATCAGGAATACGAATACAAACGGGCCGGAGCGCCCTTTTAATGAGCCTTTTTTCATATGCGAATTGTTAGTTTTGATAATAAAAGTGTTGTAAAAAAGCACTTTTATTTTACTAAGGATATCACGGGAATACGGAAAAGGGATTGGAAAGTGCAATTCACAAAAGGCGGATAAACAGGCGACTGAGTATACGTTTTTCCTATTTTATTGGATTTTTCTCCTATTCCGATCCATAATTAACCTCGAATTTTGTTCAGGATTAACGATATATTGCCCTGCTCATGAAGTTGAAAATACTGCTTGTATATATTGGCTGCTTTTCCCCGTTGACCATTTACGCTCAAAGCCTGCTTTTTAACCACCTGAAAGTGGCCCAGGGGCTCTCCCACTCCACTGTAAATTCAATTTATCAGGATGAGTTCAACCAGATGTGGATTGCCACTCGCGATGGCCTGAACCGGTACGATGGCTACCGGATAGAAATTTTTCGCCCCCCAATAGATGACGTGAACGGCATCTTTGGCAACAATATTCCGCGGGTGACCGGCGATAAAAAAGGCAAGCTGTATATACAATGTATGGCGGGACTGGTATCCTACGATCTGAAAAAACAAAAATTCAGGGTCATCCTGCGCGACAGCGTGCGGTTCATTGGGTACGGCCAGAAAAGGTTATGGGTGGCGCGCTTAAATGAAGTAAACTATCTTACCCCCGGCGAGGATACCATCAGGAATTACTGCAAACTCGATCCCGATGTCACCGTTACCAGCATTATGGAAGATCCTTTTTCGAATTTATATGTGGGCACGCTGTCGCATGGCCTGTTAATGATCGATGGCAATGGCAGAAGCAAAGTGCTTATAAAGGATATCAGCGTAATAACTACCATAGTCGACAAACAACAACGCATTTGGGTGGGCACCCTCAGCAACGGGTTATTCTGTATTGACCCCAGGGGCGCAGTGGTCAATTACACCCATAATTTATACGACAAGGAGTCAATTCCCAATAACTATGTAAGAACCATTTGCCAGGATGATATGGGTTATTTCTGGATAGGCACCTACGGCGGACTGGCCAGATTTGACCCCGAAACCAGGAAATTCAAAAACTTCAATTACGCCAGCTTCGATTCGTATAGCATCGGAAGTTCTTCGATCTGGAGTATTATAAAAGATACGCACGGGCTGCTCTGGATCGGTACTTTTTTCGGCGGGGTTGATCTCATCAATCCTGAATTTTCTTTCAACTCCTATTACCGCCCGTCGATAGACAATAAAGGGCTGAACAGCTCTATTATCAGCACGGTGGCCGAAGATGAAAAGGGCAATCTTTGGGTTGGAACCGATGATGGTGGCATTAATTATTTTGACCGCAAGAATGGCAGCTTCGCCCATTATACCCATGATGCGGCCAACCCCAATACCCTGTCATCAAACACCATAAAAACCACCCTTATTGACAAAGACAATAATTGCCTTTGGATAGGGATGCACCTCGGTGGGTTGAACCGGCTCGATTTTACTACAAAAAAGGTGACCCGCATAAACCTGAACACCGGTAAAGCAATGGTAGATAATTATGTGCGTAGCATCCTGAAGCTGGGCGATAACCTGCTGCTGGGCACACATAACTCTATATATGTATACAATATAAAGACCGGTGCTGCCACCCGCTTACTGAATACCAGTTACACAGATACTGACAAGCAGATCTGGGATATGATGCTGAGCACCGACAGTTGCCTGTGGTTCGCCACTGCGTCGGATGTGTTCAGGTATAACCTCAGCAATAAGTCGCTGAAAAAATTCAACTATCACAATAGCAAAGCCAACTTCAACGAAAATATTACACTTGCCACTTTTTATGAGGATAAAAAGAAGCGGCTCTGGATCGGATCGGCCAATAAAGGCATTGGCCTGTACGATGCCCGGCACGACACCATAAAATTCCTGAATACCGCCAACACCAATATTATCGATAATTATGTGCTTGGCATTAACGAATCGCCCATGGGTTATCTGTTGGTAGCCACCAACAAAGGTTTATCTCTTTTCGACATAGACAAGAATACATTTTATAATTATTACAATAATTTTTTCCCGTTCGAATCACTGAACGAACGAAGCATCTATAAATCAAGGGCGGGTGAAATAATACTTTGCAGCATGAACGGGTTGCTGATCCTTACCGAACGTGACCTTATGTTGAAACCAAAGGATTATGTCATCACCCTTACGGCCCTGTATGTTAATAACAGACTGATAAAACCCGAAGAAGATCCGGGCATTATCAAACAGTCAATTTTGTATTCAGATAAAATTGAACTGGACAATAACCATTCTGTGCTCACCGTAGAATTCTCCACTTCCAACTTTATAAAAGCCCTGGAACCCGAGATCCAATACAAACTGGAAGGTTTTGATAAAGAGTGGATCAATATGCACAGCAACAATAACCTCATCACTTATACCAACCTGAACCCCGGCAGTTATGTATTGAAGATAAAGGGTGTTAGTAAATTAACACAGCAAAACATTCCTGAAAAGGAAATACAGATCGTTGTGCACCCGCCATTTTATAAAATGTGGTATGCTTACCTGTTCTATTTTTTACTGGCGGGCGCATTGTTACTGCTGATCTTTTACCAGGTTAAACTGCGAACTTCTTTAAAATATGCGCATATAGAGAAGAAACACATAGAGGACATGAACCAGTATAAACTCCGGTTCTTTACCAATGTATCGCATGAAATACGTACGCCTGTAACCCTCATCGTTACCCAACTCGATATGCTGTTGCAACGCACCGATCTTTCACAATCGATCAGAAACAGGCTCACGAATATTGTGCGCAATACCAATAACCTCAAGATCCTGATCAATGAGTTACTCGATTTTCGTAAACAGGAACAGGGCTACCTGCAATTGAAGGTGTCGGAAAATGACCTGATAAAATACATAGAGGAGATCTTTTATTCTTTCAAGGACCAGGCAAATTACAAACACATACATGTTTCATTTATTCATAGTGACGAGGTGCTTAAAATGTGGTTCGATGCCAGCCAGTTATATAAGGTATTCTTTAATTTGCTATCGAACGCCCTGAAATTTACACCCCCTAACGGATCGGTTTCGCTACAGGTTGAAAGAAAAGAGGATTGGGTTACGGTCTCGGTTTCAGATACCGGCATCGGTATTAAAAAAGAGGAGATCGATAAATTGTTCAATAGTTTTTACCAGGGTGAAAATTCACTGAATGCGAATATCGATCCGGGAACCGGCATCGGGCTGGCGCTGGTTAAAAGTATTGTAGATGCCCATGGCGGAACCATTTCTGTACAAAGCAACGAGCATAACGGCAGTGTATTTTCCGTTTCATTACCGCTCGATGATGCACGTTTTGCAGCCATGAAAATAGAGGACAAGCCGGAAGCGACAGACTATCAACAGGCGCTTGCCCTGCCCGATGAAGCATTCCTGGAGGAGTTGCAGGAAAAACAACCCATTGGATTTTCCACCAGTTCAGTAACCATATTAATTATCGAAGACAATAAAGAGCTGTTGGAACTGCTGGGATCTATTTTTTCTTTGATCTATAAGGTAGTTAAAACTGATAATGGCGAAGAAGGCCTTAAGCTGGCCATCGAGGTTAAGCCCGACATCATTCTTTCTGACATTATGTTACCGGGCATAACGGGTATTGAATTATGCAAAAGGGTAAAGACCAACCTCGAAACCTGCCATATACCGGTTGTGCTGCTAACTGCACGTACAACGGCAGAAAGCAATCTCGAAGGATTGATGATAGGAGCAGATGATTATATAACCAAACCTTTTGATACCAGGATTTTAATTACAAGGTGTAATAATCTTATTACCAACAGGCTCATTCTGCAAAGGCGGTTCCAGACAACTTCCGACCTCGACGTATCGCAACTGGCCAACAGTGAGCAGGACCAGGAATTGCTGAACAAGGCCATTGCATTTATTGAAGAGAACATCAGCAACCCCGATCTTAACATCTCCCTGTTCGCCAATAATATGTTCCTCGGCAGAAGTTCGCTGTTCGCCAAAATAAAAGGCATTACCGGGCAAACGCCAAAGGATTTCATTACTACCATAAGAATGAAGAAAAGCCTGGTTATACTAAAAGAAAATCCGGCATTATCCATTGGTGAGGTAGCAGCTATGGTTGGGTTTAACGATACTTCTTATTTTATCAGAATGTTCAAGCAGCATTTTGGTTGTACCCCCAAACAATACCGGATGAATGGGAAACTATAGACAAAAATTAAATAATTGCAAATGAATTAATTAAAATCGCATGGAATTTACTGCAGTCATTTTGCAATATTATTTGTAACTTTTTATCAACCAAAGTGAATGATATCAAATTGTTCACCCAACTAAACTTTCTGCTTATGTGTGAACGCTTTCGCAATTACATCACCAGATTATCCACGACACCTTTATCGGAAGAACAATGGAAACAGATAACCGCCACCATGCGGCTCAAATTGTTCAGAAAGAAACAATACTTTCTTCAGGAAGGTGATATCTGCAAGTATTTTGGATTTATCGTCAACGGCGCCATGCGCCAATACAGTGTCGATGACAAAGGCGCCGAACATATTATCAGGCTGGCGCTGGAAGACTGGTGGGTAGGTGACCGGGAAAGCTGGACCATGCTCACTCCCTCCATCTATAATATTGATGCCTGGGAAAACACAGAGGTGCTGCTTATTACGAAAGCAGACCTTGTACTGCTTTCGCGTGCCATACCTGCGTTTGATGAAATGGTAAGGGCTATAGTGGAAAACTATACTATTGCCATACAAAAAAGGGTAAATGCAGCCATCAGTATGCCGGCTGACAGGCGTTATGCTGACTTCGCCTGCAACCACCCTGATTTTTTACAGCGTTTCCCTCAACACATCATTGCTTCTTACCTCGGCATTACCAAAGAAACCCTGAGCCGGGTTCGCAAGCAATCCCTCAAACAAAGCTAAAGTCATTTAATATATTACAAGTACCTGTTTCGTTGATATTTATCAACGGATAAATTTATCATTTGCCTTCGTGCCGCCCCTGGCACCGATTGTAGCTTTGATGTATTAAACCATTTAAACGAAATTCCGATGACAACAACTGAAGAAAATAAAGCGCTTGTGCGGCGCTTCTTTGCCGCAATAGAAAACAATCAACTCGATGAATTCGACACCATCATAGCGGCCGACTACGACGACCACCTGCCCGGACAAAGCCCCGGCCGCGAGGTGCTGAAAAAATATTTTGCCGGACTGCATGCGGCTTTCGGTAACCTCAAACTACCTATTCTGGCCCTCATTGGCGAGGGCGATAAAGTAGCCGTTTATAACAGTGTTCAGGGAATACATCAGGGCGATTATGGGGCTTTCAAAGCAAAAGGCAACCCTGTCGATGCAAAGGCATTCCAGCTTTACCGCATAGAGAATGGCCAGTTGGCAGAACACTGGGAAGTGGCCGATTTCATGACGCTGGTACACCAGATACAGGCATAACAACAAACGCCATTCATTTCCTTATCACAATACTAATATCGTGAAGAAACAGATTGTTTTTTCAAGCAAAGGCCGCAGGGCCGACATTGGGGATATGATCGTGTACCGCATACTGCCAAACCGGTATGCAGGGGCTGTAGGGCCGTTTGTTTTCCTCGATTACCTGGCTCCACAAAGCGGTAATCAAACGGGTAAAGAAACCGGTACAGGCGCCCATCCCCACAGAGGTATCGCCACCTTAAGCTATATACTGCATGGAGAAGATCACCACTTCGATAGTGCAGGCAATGTAGCAAAGGTTAACTCAGGCGGTATACAATGGATGAAGGCAGGAAATGGCATCATCCACGATGAAACGCTGGTGCCCGACCCCAACAACGGTATCGATCTCACCCAGGGCTTTCAGTTCTGGATCAACCTGCCCGGTAAGAACAAAACCGAAACACCCGGTTACATGGCCATACAGGCAGCGGATGTTCCGCAAAAACCCCTGGCGCAGGAAGCCGGCTATATAAAAGTGATAGCCGGCAGCTACGAAGAACTGCATTCAAAAATTCCCGCCTATACAGAACAGTTCCTGTACCATATTCATTTGAAGCCTGGCAGCCAGTTTACCATGAATACGAACGAGGAACATGAGTATGGAATATTTGTTCCCGAAACGGAAGTGCTGATCAATGAAATGTATACCGGTGAGGTAGAATCTGTTTATTTCGGCCGCGACAATGGCACAATCGAGATCTATAATGTTAATGAAGCTGCGGCCGATATGCTGGTGTTTGGCGGCGCCCCGTATACCGAACCCATCATTGCAGAAGGGCCCTTTGTAATGAACACACACGAACAGATCGCAGAAGCTTACCATGATTTTCATTCAGGCAAATACGGGCAGATCAATTATAACCAATAAGCAAGTTTAAATTACAAACCTTATAAAGCATAATAACAATGAAAAAAACAATTTTATCGGTCATCTTATTCGCCCCTGTATTCAATCAGGCGCTGTTTGCCCAAAGCAAACGGGAACCTGCTTCGGCGGGAAGAAGTGAATTTATACAGGTTGAAAAAAATGTAAAACTGCATGTTACCGATCTTGGCGAAGGCCAGCCCATTGTACTCATACACGGCTGGCCGCTCAGTGATGCTATGTATGAGTATCAATACCAATACCTCGAAGAAAAAGGATTCAGGGTTATCGGTATTACGCTCAGGGGATTTGGCAGGAGTGATAAACCCTATGGCCGGTACGACTTCGACGTGTTCTCCGATGACATTAAAGTTGTGCTGGAAACACTCAAGATACAAAATGCGGTACTTGGGGGCTTCTCCATGGGCGGCGCTGTTGTTATACATTATGTAACAAAGTATAACTCGGCCCATGTAAGAAAATTGGCCTTATTTGCTGCTGCGGCGCCCTCCTGGAAACAACGCGATGGTTTTCCTTATGGCGTGTCTGACGCGGATGCTGCCGGACTTATAAAAAGTACACAAACCAGCAGACAGGATCTGATCGCCGGTTTTGGCGCTGCGTTCCCGGCCAAAGAAGGCAAAATTTCAAAAAACGTTGAGAAATGGCTTGAGCATATCAACCTCGAAGCGTCACCTTTCGCCATCACTAAATCAATAACAGCATTGCGTGACCTCGACCTGCGTCCGGTTCTTTCAAAGATCAATATTCCCGTAGCTATATTCCAGGGAACGCAGGATAAGTTATGCCCTTTTGTATTTGCCGAACAACTTAACAAAGGCATCCCGAATTCATACCTTGTAAAATTCGAGAACAGCGGTCATGCATTGTTTGTAGAAGAAATGGAAAAGTTCAACACAGAACTGGAGCAGTTTGCCAGAAAGTAAGCTCAAAACCTTACACCGGAAGTAATTCCGATAAAAAATACATTCTTCCCTGGAGCAACTTCTTTAATATAGTTTCCGGCATGGAACCATAAAAAAACCGTACTGAATACAAAATAACGGTTTAAAGCATATTCAAAGGTGATCGTATACTGATCACCTATATGCTTATCAGCAGTATTTCTTCCCGTATAAGTTAACAGGTTGCCGGGGGCATAGATACCATCATCGATACTATATCGCCACATTTTGTCATAGTCTAAAGAAACATGTATTCCAGCAAGCGGAGTAAATAAAACCGACGGGTGTATACCTATCAGATTCGCAGGGCCAATTAACGCGGCCAGCCCAAAATATCCGCCCCGGGGAAATAATGGATTAAATGTTTGCAGATAATTATCATCATACTTTTTATTCCCGCTAATTACTTCCGTTTTAAATCTTATTTCAGGAAGCCATTTAATTTTTCTGAACGTATAAGAAGTGTTTATGGAAGCTGTATAGGCATTAATCTTGTATTTACCAAACTTTCCGAACTGGTAAGCTGCTTCAAAATCATATTTCCAATCGTTTGAAGTAGTCCATATTCTGGTTCCGGCGGTATGGCGCAGTTCGCGGCCAACGCCCTCATCGAATGCGGTTTTGCGTTTTAACAAACCGAGGCAGTACAGGTCGATGTTGCCAATTACGGGAATACCGTTCTTAA
Source organism: Niastella populi (assembly GCF_002078015.1). Classification (GTDB taxonomy): domain Bacteria; phylum Bacteroidota; class Bacteroidia; order Chitinophagales; family Chitinophagaceae; genus Niastella; species Niastella populi. Next base: position 153,058 of record NZ_LWBP01000123.1, read on the forward strand.
CAATATAAGCACCCCAAAAGCGCGTGTTGCCCGATGGCCTGTCGTTAAAGAAACCCTTCCGGGTGCCTACATAATGGCTATAAAATAGGTTTGCCTGCAGGTCATGTTTTTTATAAATGAGCTTCAGCCCGTCAAACGACTGGCGGTTATTAGGGCCCTCCCGCGCAGATACCAGGCGCTGCGATCCATACTGAAATTCCTGCCGCCCGATCCTTGCAGCCAGTTCGCCATTCCCATTTAAAAAACTTTTTACTTCAATAAATCCCTGATGCAGTTCCAGGGAATTGTCATCCAAAGGACCTGATTCCTCCATGCTGAAGGCAAGGCTACTTTGCAATTGTGCAAATGTTCTGAAGTGTTTGCCAACATGTACATCTGCATGAAGTAAATATCTGTTCAGCACCTCGCCATGCGTTGCTTCGGGCGCATCGCTCCACAGATCGTTTTTATAGTGGAGATATTGTAACCTGGCCTCGCCGCCAAAGCTGATATAGTTGTTGCGGTTAGCAGATAAGGCAGTATACTTTAGCTTTCTTAAAAACGTACTTACCGAGTCATTCTTTAAAATGGAATAATTCTCATCGTATCGTAAAGGCTTAAATTCTGGTAACTGTTGACAATTTCCGCCTGCACCAATACTCAGGAGAAGTAACATCAACCGCCATTTCATACCTTAATTTTTTGAATGGTAACGTTGGTTGCCAGATATTACCCGGCAGGTACAAAACAATCAATCCTGACATGCGCCAGGATTAATCGCTTCTCTGATGTGCCAGTGTGCCCGTTTTGATGAAAGAGAACTTCTTTATAGCACTATTTTTTGTTCTGTTGAGATGAATTGAGCAGTTGCACTTCCCACGCATAGGCAATACCTACGTTCCCTCCATGTTCGGCGAGTATAGCTGCCAGGCCGGGCACGGTTTCGGTTCTTGCCCAGTCGCGCTGCAATTCGCCTGTTAAAACGCCTGCTGTTATGGGTATAACACCTGCCTGCACCATGCGGTCCATTGCACGATCGTGTGATTCTTTGGTATTACCGCCACAGGCATCGGCTATAACAAATACTTCATAGCCCTCACTCAATGCCTGAATGGCCGGCATGGCCACACAGATCTCAGTCCATAACCCGGCGATAATTACTTTCTTTCTTCCCTGTTTCTTTACCCAGTCTACCACTTTTTTATCCTGCCATGCATTGATCCATGTACGATCCAAAGGTTTTTGATCGGGAAAAACATCCTGTACACCTTTTACCAGGTATCCTCCTCTCTCTTCTAAAACTGTGGTCAAAAGGGTGGGTACTTTAAAGAGTTTGGCAGTTTTAGCAATAATTATTGTATTATTTAAAATAGTTTGCGGATCGTGACTTCCTAACCCTGCAAATTGAAATGGCTGATGATCGATCAGCAACAACACGCTGTTTTCAGGTGTGATCAATGCATTTAACCCTGTTTTATTACTGGCGCCCTGTGCATTTGCAAATCCGTTGGCAATAATGAGAATAGAAAATGCCATAATGATCTTTAAAGCGTTCACTTTGACGAGTTGCGGAGTGATTAGTCTGGCTGTAGTTGTCATTGTAATTATTTTCAAACAAAGCTATCATCGGGCTGAACGGAGGAACGATATGAAAAGTCAAAAAAAATTGTTGACAAAAATCAACGGTTGAAAAATAAGTAACCGGAATTTGTAAGCGTTACACTGGCTGAACGAAAAGAAAAATTACGACCTCAGACAGGTTCCTGTTGTATCAAACCAGTGATAACTTACCGGCGGGTCAATTTTATAACCTTCATTTTTTTGCCCGGCATAAATGATGCAGCCAAAGCGCAGATCATAATTAATGTCTTCATATGAATAAGTGTTTGAATGAGGTATATAAATGATCGCATCAATTGTATTGAACCATGCTTCAATTTGATCATTGATGCAGCTCTTACCATCAATGCGCCGTTTGATAAGGAAAAACTAATTCCACCCGTACCCCGGCTTCACCGGTTGTTGCTTTTTTATCGATGATGGTTAATTGCGCAGGCGTTTTGGTTTGCCGGCTTAATATTTCCAGCCGCTCCCGGTTAATGATGGCAGACAGAGGCCGCTTCTGCTCATGACCTTCTTCGCCCTGGAAACCCCGGCCATTGTCTTCTATAACACAATGCAGCGCCTTATGATCCTTTTTGATGCTGATGTTGATCTGCCCTTTTTCTTTTTGGCCGTTAAAGCCGTGCAAAATGGCGTTTTCGGTAAAAGGCTGCAATAACATTGGTGGTATCAGGATGCGTTCCTGGTCGGCGATACCTTCCACTTCAATATGGTAATCAAATTGATCGTCGAATAAAGATTGCTGTAGCATTAAATAATTGGCCAGCGCATCGAGTTCATTTTTCAGTGACACAAAAGGTTGCCGCGCATTTTCAAGGCTCAGCCTGAAGAGCCGGGTTAATCGCCGAACAAATTCAGCAGCGCCTTCGGTATCTCCCTTTCTAATAAACCGCTGTATACCGTTCACGGAACTGTATAAAAAATGAGACTCTATCTGCCCTCTGAGTAATTGCTGCCGCAGGCTTTCTTCCCTTATATCTCTTTTAAATTGCTTTCGCCGCCACCTCCATACGAAAAACGTGCCCAGGATGGCGACGCCGGAAATAATACGAACGATAGTATTCCTTTGCCGTTCCCTTTTCTGTTCACTCGCCTGGTGGCTTAATGCCAGCGACTTGATCTGGTTGTCTTTTTCGAGCAGGTTGTATTTTGCTTCCAGTTCTCTGGCCTGCGCGACGATGGAGTAGTCGACTTCCTTTTGATAATACGCAAAAGCGGAATCCATGGCCGCATTGGCCTGCCAGGGCAGTTTCTGAAGCGTTAGATTCTCCGCTTTAGCCTTCCAGATCCGCTTTTGCAGCGCGTGGTTTTTTTCCTGTAAAACAAAAAGCAGCGCCGTATCGAGCATATATTCATCCTTTTTGTATTCACCCAGTTTCCGATAGGTGGCAGCTATATTATAATAAGATTGGGCGTTCAGTTCATTCAACTCACGGCTGATGTGCATGCCCTTCAACTGGTACTGAAGCCCCTCTTTTAAAGCACCTTTTTTCGAAAGCAGCGCGCCCAGGTTTTCATACCGCACCGCGTCATAATAAGGATTACTGAAACTACTGTCCCGCATCAGCGCCTGAAAAAAAATAAGTGCAGAATCTACCTGGTTCATCCGGTCATACCAGGAAGAAATATTGGTGGCAAAAACCGTTTTATGTTTGGGACTGGTACTTCGGCTGAACCCTTCGAACAAATACTTTTTTTGCATCGGCAGATCTCCGATCTTTTCATAAATGTCATATAGTTTCATGCAAATGAACGGGAGGCCGGGCGTATCGATCTTCTTAGCTAAAGAATAAGCTTCCCGGGCATAACGCAGGGCGCTGTCGAGCGATTTGCAATCACCGAGTATAGCAGCCGTTTGAATTTTACCCGCCAGTATTTGCCTTCCGGTTGTATCTTTTTCGATCGCAAGTTGTAAGGCCCGGTTCACATACAACCGGGCGGTATCAAGTTTGTTTTCAAGCTGGAAGGCTACGGCCATGCAGCGAAGCCAGGAACACATTTCAACGTAGTTGTCCCTTTTTGTAATAACGGGCAGAATGCTGTCTAATCTTCTTTTGGCGGCTGTGGTCTCGAGGTTGTGTAATAACGGATTTACCTGATCTTTAAAAAAGGACACAAGGGAACCGGGGGCAGGCTGCTGCTCCTTTTTGCCACTGAAATTACAGGCCATACACATGATGGCTAGGACGAAGATCCTATACATAGCACTCGTTTTAGGATACTTAGCAACCATTTCTTTTTCCGGAGCGACACAGGGAGCGATGTTCCATCCTTTAAATAAAGTATACCCTCCTTCATATGGTAACGATGGATGTACAATTCATTCACCATGTACGACTGGTGAATGCGCAGAAAAGTTTTTCCGGATAATAGTTCCTCATAATACTTAAGGGGCTTGCTGGTGACCACCTTCATTCCGCCATTTAAGAAAACAGTAGTATACACGTTAACAGCCTTGAAGTAATTGATATCCTTCAGTTCTACGATCTGTACAAACTGCTGTGACTGCAATGCGATATGACCCTGCGGCTTGTTTTTCCTGAAACTGTGCAGGGTGATGGC
>NZ_LWBP01000124.1 GCF_002078015.1 Niastella populi
CAGGCAGTTCGAGCACCGGTATATTTCCTTTGAACTGGTTCAGCCAGTAAGTGCGGTGCGCCTCCATACTGCCGCTGCGTAACAATTCATTTTGCCAGTGCGCATAGTCTTTATATTGTAACTGCAAAGGCGCCAGTTTGTCTTCTTCACCCCTGCGATACCAGCTGTATAATTGCATCAGCTCGCGCATGATCACTTCCATTGACCACCCGTCGGTTATGATATGATGCAGCGTCAGCAACAGTACATATTCTTCCTCTTCTACCCTTAGCAGCTTCGTGCGCAACAGCGGCCCCCCCGACAGGTCAAAAACCGTTTCCAGTTCAGCCCGGGCCTGGTACCTTCCATCTACACCCCTGATGTCATACTCTTCTATTTCACTGTCGAACTCAGCTGTTGCTATTATTTTTTGAACCGGAACGCCGTCAACTGTTATAAATACGGTTCGCAAACTTTCATGTCGAGCTATTATCCGTTTCAGTGATCGCTTAAAACTTCCTATGTCGAGCCGGCCTTTGATCCGGTATGCCCCGGCCACATTATAAGCCAGGGAGCCTTCCGCAAAACGGCTCAGGATCCATAAACGCCGCTGCCCATGCGATAACTCATAATAAGGCCGCGCTGCTACCAACGGTATTGGTGCATAACCCGCCGCCCTTTCTTTTACCATTACCACCTGCGCCAGTTCGGCTATCGTTGCATTACCAAACAGGTCATGCAGGCCAAGCTCCACGCCCAGTTCGCGGTGAATACGCGAGAGTATCTGCACCGCACGCAA
>NZ_LWBP01000125.1 GCF_002078015.1 Niastella populi
GGCAGGTCTTGGCCTTGCGCTGAAAGAAGTTTTGTCCGCAGATAAAACTGTCTTAAAGTTGGAGGGTCATGGAAGAGAGCAAATCATCGATGGGGTAGACATCAGCAGAACGATTGGCTGGTTTGCTACGGATTATCCATTTGTACTGGATGTATCCAAATCTTCCAGTTTGGCAGAGAGCTTAGTAAACGTAAAAGAAGATCTGCGAAGCGTACCTGGTAAGGGAATTGGTTATGGCATTCTCACCTACTTAAGCCGGGAAGGGCTTGAGCGTAAACTCACCCCACAGATCACCTTTAATTACCTTGGAGACTTTGGCGCAAATGTATCCAATGATGAAGATTCCCTATTTGAGTATGCATCGGAGCGTATCGGATCAGATGTATCAAAAGAGAATAGAACGGACGCCGCCCTTGATATATCGGGGATGCTGGTAAGGGGAGAACTGGGTATGTCGATCTGGTATTCAAGTTTGAGATATGACGCGGCAACGATCAAAAAATTAGCCGGATCTTATAAAAAGAACTTACAGTCTATAA
>NZ_LWBP01000126.1 GCF_002078015.1 Niastella populi
CGGATCTTATAAAAAGAACTTACAGTCTATAATAGAAGAATTATCTAAGAGCAAGCAGACTTATCTGACCCCTTCGGATTTAAGTTTCAAAGGACTTTCCATAGAAGAATTGGCAAAACTTAACTCACTCGTATGATAGAAAATGTATATGAATTATCTCCTTTACAGGAGGGAATATACTACCACTGGTTAGCTGAAAGCTCCAGCTCACTTTATTTTGAGCAGACCTCCTACCGGG
>NZ_LWBP01000127.1 GCF_002078015.1 Niastella populi
CTTGAAAACTCTTATTACTTTGGCATCTATGACGATATAAGGGGAATGGCAATTTCAGACTTTAAAGAAACTGATTATTTCGATAAGGCTATTAAAAGTTTTTATGTCTCTGTAAAACCAATTTTGGATAACGATTTATCTTCTTTTCAAAGTAACCTTAATCTTTGGGATTTGCTAATTGAAAAAGGAAGAGAGCACTTTGGTGATGTTTGGGGCTTGCTTATTATTTCTACCATTGCAGCGGGAATTAAATCGAAGGACGAAACTTATGAGGGTTTTGATGAGTTAACCGATAGTTCGAAGTCGCTATGCAAAAGAGTTCGATGTGCTCGCCTGAAATCAGGGAACATAAGTTATTGGAAGCAACAGATCGAAAAATCGAAGGATATTAAATCTACTCTTTTAATTTTATTCACTTGGTCCACAGCCAAAACTATTAGCCAGCTCGTGGGTGTATTAAATCCCATCCTCAATAATATGGAAGCAAGTGAATTGATGATTCTAATAAATGGACTTAGAAAGACAGTTAAAATATCTCAGTTTAATAAAACTCAACAAATACATGCTTTAAAAATTATTGAGGACAAAAATATTTCAGGTTTTCTAATGTATATATTGAGCCTAAGGTTTCCTGATGATTCATCATTGAAAATCGTTTACAAAAACTTGGAAAGATATCCTAAGTCCTTAGAGAATTCATATAAAATAAAATTAGATTATTTAATAGGTTCTTTTTTGCAAAACCCC
>NZ_LWBP01000128.1 GCF_002078015.1 Niastella populi
CTTATAATGCCGCCGGTTCTTACGATGTAACACTCACCAGTGCCGCTGGTTGCGATTCAATTGCTACACTTTTATTATCAATCAATCCGGCTGTTACCAGCACCACCGAAGTGACAGTATGCGCTAGTCAATTGCCTTATACATGGAATGGCAATACTTATAATGCTGCCGGGTCTTACGATGTAACCCTGACAAGTGCGGCCGGTTGCGACTCTGTAGCCACATTGGTGCTTACTGTCAATCCGGCTGTTTCCAGCACCACC
>NZ_LWBP01000129.1 GCF_002078015.1 Niastella populi
AACGGTAATACCTACAACGCTGCCGGGTCTTATGACATAACCCTGACAAGCGCGGCCGGTTGCGATTCAATTGCTACACTTGTATTATCTGTTAACCCGGCAGTGACCAGCACCACCGAAGTAACTATCTGTACTAATCAATTGCCATACTCCTGGAACGGCAATACTTATAATAACGCCGGTTCTTACGATGTAACACTGA
>NZ_LWBP01000130.1 GCF_002078015.1 Niastella populi
ACGCCGGTTGTGATTCGATTGCTACACTTGTATTATCTGTTAACCCGGCTGTTACCAGCACCACTGAAGTCACTATCTGTGCTAATCAACTGCCATACACCTGGAACAGCAATACCTACAATGCTGCCGGCTCTTTTGATGTAACGCTGACAAGCGCGGCCGGTTGCGATTCGATAGCAACACTTGTATTATCTGTTAACCCGGCTGTCACCAGCACAACAGAAGTAACTATCTGCGCCAATCAACTACCATATACCTGGAAT
>NZ_LWBP01000131.1 GCF_002078015.1 Niastella populi
AAATGTTTTAGTGTTTATCATTCTCAACTTCATTGTAGCATTAATACAAATACCTTTGGTGATGTTTTTGCTTTGGATGAACAACAAGCCATGGTTTACATCTGCCATAATAAAAGATGGTTCACTGTTCTTTTTTACTTGTTCTCTTTGTGTAACAAGTTTTTTCAATTCGTTAAAAAAAGAGAAGCATAAATCTTGGATATTGTGTTCATTGGCAATAGGCGGGGCAGCCTGTTTTTTATCAGTTGTATGCTTTACATGGGGGACAATTGCTACCTTAACAAAAGGGAGCTTTGAATATCAGGGTAAATTTACAGCGGTACAAATATTTTGTCTCATTTCCTCTTTTGTATACGCATTTTATATCGAATATTTCTCAGGAGGATTTAAAGAAAAGTTGATGCTAAAATAGTGATAACAATAATAAATATCTTATTGTTTGTAATGGTTTCAGCAACCATTATTGTTGTGTTTTATATAATTCATAAGATATTTACAGTAAGCCAGTTTATTGATAACTTTCCCGAAAAATTAACAGAAAAAACTCTAGGAAGATTGGAAGGTAGAATACGAAATTTAAGGCAGGTTATTGTAGTTGCAGATAAAATTGAAGATCCGCAAAATGATTTAAGGGAAGCTATGAAGAAAAACTTTGGCAATAACGTAAAATATAC
>NZ_LWBP01000132.1 GCF_002078015.1 Niastella populi
ATAAATCTAGATTATTTAGATAGAAGTGCACAATCTATTCATAACAGAAATAACATTTATTTTTTTGTGGATGAGGAAGTTCAGAAAACATATCTTTTGCGAAAGTATCTGTTAAATTCTAAAAATCATAAGTATATAGCCTTTTTTAGAGAAATGTATAACAAAGTTGCAACTAAATCTTTTTTGACTGACAGAGTCCTAACAGGCTTGCACAAGACAAATCGTGAGAAAAGATGGGAATGTCATCCTCAGTCGGTGCACTTTGCAATGCGAAAAGAATGTTTAGCAATCGAACTAAAACTTATTGAACAAATATGTCATCTTGTAGATTTCCCTTCTGACTTGAAAGCACTACTTGAAGAAAATCAAATAGTAAATTTTAAGCAAGAAATTACGAAGTGTCCTATAACTTTAGAGCCGTTATTGTTTGAAAAATTCAATGATGAGCTTATAAACCCAACGCACGGTAAAGCGTCAATACAGGTGGGGCATATTCATCCCTTGAAGGCCGGTGAAAACGCTATTTCTGGTCATACCGCAAATAACATAAGTTGGATTTCCTCTATAGGCAATCGAATTCAAGGCGATCTGTCA
>NZ_LWBP01000133.1 GCF_002078015.1 Niastella populi
ATTTGCGCCAAAGTCGCCCAGGTAATTAAAGGTGATCTGTGGAATGAGTTTGCTCTCAAGCCCTGCCGGGCTTAAGTTGGTGAGCATACCGTAACCGATCCCTTTATTGGGGACACGTCGTAAATCTTCTTTTACACCTACTAAGCTTTCTATCTGATTTAAAGAACTGGATACATCCAATACAAATGGATAAAACGTAGTAAACCAGCCAACCGTTCTGCTGATGTCTACACCTTCGATAATTTCTTCTCTTCCAT
>NZ_LWBP01000134.1 GCF_002078015.1 Niastella populi
TAAACAATGCGATATTAACTATTTAAAATATCCTCAATTTGCTTCTTAAACCAATTCGTTTTCACCAAATCTTTTGGCTGTATATTGAATTGCTGCAAATAGGTTTTATTATAATACCTTTTCATATTAAAATACACATAGAAAACATCAAAATCATCGCTTTTGATTGCGGCGGTTATAGGCTTTACATTTTTATCATCTTTTATCCCATCTTCTTTAAACTCTACATAGGTTTGCCGCGATGTTGCTAATTCCTCAACTATATCCAATAATCTTTCATTTTTCTGATTAATTATTTCAGCCAAATAATCTGCTTTACTAAAGTTTGCCAATTTTAATTCCTCAACATTATCAGGATGATATAAATAGTTTTCGAAAGTATAAAACTTAAGGATTTTTAAGTTGGGATACTTTTTAGTTATGGCCTCAACTTCTTCGGGTTTTAAATAATCTCTGTCCCTTAATCCTATTTTATCTTTATCACCTTTTATAGTGAGAAATACTTCTCTGTTATTCTTGGCTGGCAGAAACAAATATCCTTTTTCGCCTAATGCAAGTGTGAAATATTCATCGTTCTGATTTTCTACTACTACTAATTTATAATCTTTAAAAATCTTCTTTAAAACTTCCTTGGGTATTGCAATGTTCAGTACTTCAAGGCTATCTTTTGGTTGAGGTTTTACAACCTGAGGAATATCGAAATTCAATAAATCAAAATCCAGTATCACCGCATTATCCGATTGCCTGGCGTAATCAATAAAGCCCAAAGCATGCGAAGCTGTCCACAACTGTGCATTATCAGGGATCCAGTTGTCAACTATTTCTTTTAATAAGGTTGATTGTAAGGCTGTATTCAAATGGCAATCCATTTCATCAATAAAAATGATTGCATCGCTATAAAACTGCCTTCTTACAATAAAATTCAATAACAGAATTACTACTTGTTTTTCGCCATGACTTAAAAGATCGTAGTTAATTTTGGAGTTTCCTTTTTTAAAAATTAGCTTGCCTGGTGCAGATGGTGTTGCATTTTGAAATTCCGCAATTTGAATTGTAGTAGTAGCATCACCCCCAAAAATCTTAATTAATGAATCGTTAAAAGGTTGAATTTGTTCCTGAAATATTTTTAACGTATCTGCTGATTTACCAGCAAAAACAGGCTCACGTAGAGCATTATCAATCCGCTGCATATATCCAAACAAATCATTGTCAAAACGGGTATCAGCATCAATAAAAGTTGCAGGCCTGTCTGAATCGTCTATTAATTTTTCAGGATAAGCGTTTTGTGAAATCCGAGGAACGATGCGATTACTACTTCTTCCAATGAATTTTCTTATGGCCTTTTGAATAGATAGATTATTAGAACGATTAACTCCACCCAATATCTCAATTTTTCCACCATCTGCAATAAAAATACTGATCTCAGAAGGGACTAAATTTTTAAAATAATATTGTGCGTCATTATCACGTCCACGACTAACATTTACAGCATACCCAAACGCATCAAAAATCGAAGACTTCCCCGACCCGTTTGAACCTATTAATAAAACCAGCTTAGCTTCATCTGGAATATTATCAATAGTAAGATCAGTAAATCTTTTAAAGTTCTTAAGATGCAGTTTTCTTATTCGCATGAATCCTGATTAGAATATATAGGTAAAAATTACACTCAAAAGTAATTATTTACCCTCGGATGGGGTCAAATTCTTTTAGCAGTAAACATCACAGGAATCAGGGCTATTTTTTCTCTACCATTTTCTCTAGTAGCGCCACCTTTGCCTTTTCACTTTCCAATAAACGTTCATATAATTCTACTATTTTTTCAATAGGGTTAAACTGGTAGTTAATTAAATACGCGTTATCATGAAAGTTATTGGCTATGTTGTTATAGGTAGCCTCCTCGCTGAAATTCTTTATGGCTTCAACCGGCACTTTCAGCGCCTTCGCAATTTCCTCCAAAACTGCGGGATCAATATTCTCCCTTTGCTCTAACAAAGAAATTTTCTGCTGGTTAAAGCCTAATGCATCGGCTAAAACTTCCTGCTTTATGCCGAGTATTTCGCGTAAACGTTTAACGTTACGGCCTTCATGAATTTTACCTGGTAATGGATTTATTGACATAACGGTAAAGTTATATATTAAAAGTACAATTTAATCTGGTAAAAAACATACAGACACGTATACTTTACACGGCTAAAATGTAAAATACATAAGCCCTTTATGGTTACTTCGTTTATCCAAACCCGCCGAAAACTATCGGTTAATTTCTTCAAAACTCTGTTTAATAGCACACCATTTAATAACCATTTATTAAACGTTGTACTATGTGCGAAATCATTCACCTCCCCAACGCAAAGTCGCGCCTTACCAAAACATTCTGCCACGAAGAACAGGAACGCCTTGCTACCGATGCCCTCATTACTTTTTACGACAAAACCATCGCTTTCTTTAACAATAATCCGCCCGGCCAACTGGTTAAAGACCTGCACAAACTCCTGTTCGCCCTTGTGGAACACCAGGCAAATAATAACCTGCCGGTTAACTTTGCTGCCTCCATTTACGATATTAAACAGTTGCTTCAACTGCTTGAAGAAGCCGATCGCCTGCAGCAACAGGGCGATCTGTATAGCCAGCACTTCTTCAACCTGGCTGAAGAGTTCATGCACGAAAACAATCCCGTCAACCTCAGTTGCAACCTGTGCCGTATTCTCCTTGAGTTTATAAAGTACGAGTTGCAAATTGGTTACCCCACCTTTATCAACAAATTCCTTCCGAACGTACTGGCGTTACTTGAATGGCTGCACAATGGCGCCACACTTGTTAACAATAAATAAACCACCATGATAAAAGAGGAATTGATATGCGCACCCGTAAGCGCTACTGAAGAAGAAACATGGGCCGCCGCTGAAGGCATAGCGAGAATAGCAGGCTCAAACAGCCCATTTCGCCATTCGCTGAATATTATCAGCAATAACGGCCACTATATAAAAGAAATGATCAGAAGCATAAAAACCGGTTGGGCGCATGATCATAAACCCACAACCGTTATTCCGGAAATAACGTTGTGTGGCAAGTGGCTTCAACGCACCGGCTTTAACCCCGATGACAGAATTTGGGTGCTTCCTTTATCTGAGTTACTCATTGTAATTCCACAGAAACCAAAAACAGTACCCAAAAGCAGGTAGGCGCAGCATCCCAAACCCTCTGCAAACAACAAGACCTGCCAGGTGCGCATCATCTTGCGGTTACGCAAGTCCCGATGGCGCACCTTACAGGTCTCCTTCTAATATATTTAAATCCGGTTATACTGGCCTTTTATACAGCCCCTTTATCAACATATTAACTTATCAACCTGTCAACTCACTCCTAATACCTTAACAACTTCACCACCGTTTCGCCCAGCCGGCTTTTTGCCAGGAAACTGGCTTCCAGCTCAGTGTTGAACGGTACCGGCGTATCGAGCGAAGCGCAACGCAGTACCGGTGCATCGAGCAATTGAAAACAATGTTCCCCTATCCAGGCCGCTATTTCCCCGCCAATGCCCCCGGTGAGGGTATCTTCATGCAGCACCAGTACCCGGCCCGTTCTTTCCACTGCGGCTTGTATGGCTTCATAATCCAACGGCAACAAGGTGCGCAAATCAAGAATGTCTATTGAGACTTCCGGATGTGCGGCGGCATAATCTTCTGCCCAGATAACGCCCTGCCCGTAAGTTATAATGCTGAGATCGTCACCCGCGCGTACATGCCGCGCCTTGCCTATTTCGGTTTCATAATATTCCGCCGGCACATCGCCACTAACGCTTCTGTATAATGCCTTGTGCTCAAAAAACAAAACCGGATTGGGATCGTTGATGGCCGCTATCAGCAGCCCCTTGGCATCGGCCGGCGTTGATGGATACACCACCTTCAAGCCCGGCGTATGCACAAACCAGGCTTCATTGGTTTGCGAGTGAAATGGTCCGGCTCCTACCCCGGCGCCGCACGGCATACGAATGACCACATTGGCCGATTGCCCCCAGCGGTAATGGATCTTGGCAAGGTTGTTCACGATCTGCGTAAAACCCATGGTCACAAAATCGGCAAACTGCATTTCTATCATCGAGCGGTAGCCCTGCAGGCTCAACCCCAACGAAGCGCCCAGGATAGCGCTTTCACATAACGGCGTGTTGCGCACGCGCTCTTTACCAAACGCTTCTACAAAACCTTCGGTTATTTTAAATACCCCGCCGTACTCTGCAATATCCTGTCCCATCAATACGAGGTCGTCGTGCTGCTCCATACTCTGATGCAGCCCTTCTTTTATGGCGTCAATAAAACGAATATGAGAAACTGAACCGGACTGCTGCACAGGAGGGTGTGAGAAATAGATTGACGAGCCCTGCACAGAAGACTCTTCATACTTCTTACTTCCTACTTCATACTTCTGCCCCCCTACGTCTACCTTCTTCTCAGCATAAACATCGGCCAATTCTTGAACCGAATCAACCACCATCGGCTTTGCATTAAAACCAATGCTGCACTCTACATCGATGTATTCTTTCAAATCCTGGTGAATGGCTTCTATCGTTTCTTTTGAAAGCGCATGTTTCGACAGCAGGAACTGTTCAAAATTCTTTATGGGATCTTTCATTTCCCAAACTTCAAACAAATAAGGAGGAACGTATTTGGTGCCGCTGGCCTCTTCGTGGCCGCGCATGCGGAAGGTAGCACATTCAACGAGGTAGGGCCGCTGGTATTCAATGCAGTATTTTCTTACCCCTTTAATTGTATCATAAACACCGAGAATATTATTACCGTCGATCTTCACACCGTCTATGCCATAACCGCGGGCTTTCTCAACCAGCGCCTCGCAACGGTATTGTTCAGTCACCGGCGTGCTGAGCGCATACCCATTATTCTCTATTACAAAGATCACCGGCAGGTCCCACACTGCCGCCACATTCACCGCCTCATGAAAATCGCCTTCACTGGTGCCGCCCTCACCGGTAAACACCGCTACTACTTTATTTTCTTTTTTGAGTTTATGTGCCAGCGCTATTCCATCTGCAATGCCTAACTGGGGTCCCAGGTGCGAGATCATTCCGCAAATATGATGCTGCGCATTCCCGAAGTGAAAGCTGCGCTCGCGCCCTTTGCTGTAACCACTCTGGTTTCCCTGCCATTGCATCAGCAGTTTATGCAGCGGCATATGCCGGCTGGTGAAAACGCCCAGGTTGCGGTGTAGCGGCAGGATCCATTCGTCTTCCAACAACGCCTGGGTAACACCCACGGCTATCGCTTCCTGACCAATACCACTAAACCATTTTGAGATCTTTCCCTGTCGCAGCAAAACCAGCATCTTCTCTTCGATCAACCGGGGCAATAACAGGCTCTTATATAAATGAACCAGTTGTTCGTGCGTCAAATCTTTACTATCGAAGTGCATACAGTATGGTAATAAAATAATATACCATGAAGTTAGGCAAATCGAATATCAATAGCAGGCCGCGACTACTCTTTTTCGTCTCTTTTTTCTTTATATAATACCGACGTAACAATTGACAACAGCAGGCTGAACAACAGCGCCCACCAAAACCCGTTCACCTGAAAACCTTTCAGGATCTTATCGGCCAGCAAAATGATAAGGGCATTGATCACAAATAAAAAAAGCCCTAATGTTACCAGGGTAATTGGCAGGGTAATTAAAATAAGGAGGGGTTTTACAATGGCGTTCAATACGGCCAGCACCAATGCCAGCACGATCGCCGTTGTGAACGCATCTATTCGCACCCCACTTAAAATATAGGATAATCCAAATGCGACAATGGAGGTGATGATGATACGCATGATGAAATTCATGTGGATGTTGATTTAAAAGGTTATATAAGGTTTGGGTCGAGCTTATTGGTAATAGTTGTATGAAGTAGGAGGTATGAAGTAAGAGGTATGAAGTAAGAGGTATGAAGATTTTAAGTATTCAGATTCCTATACTTCCCCGAACCTCAGACCTAATACTTCGTATTTTCTTTTCTTACTTCGTACTTCCTACTTCGTACTTCCTACTTCTTACTTCCTATTTCTTACATCCTACTTCATTCTCCGATATAAACGTTGCTTACACTAAATAACCACCAGCTCATAAAATTCCTCCGGCACCAGGTACCTATTCGCCAGCTCCTGCAGCTCTTTGGCGGTAATGGTCTTTATGATCTCCATACCCCGCTCAAAATAACCCTCATCCACATTGTTCAGGATCATATTCTTCCAGCGGCCTATGACCTGGAACGGACCATCAAGATCGCCCAGAATGGTGCCGATCATCGAGTTCCGCGTCATCATCAGCTCCTCATCGTCGATCAACTCCTCGCGCAGCTGCTCCATTTCATAATATATTTCCCTGATGGTGTCTGCGGTTACGTCGCGCCCCGCCTCGGTGCTCACTATCCAGCCGCTTTCGCTGGTGAAGTTCATCAGGTAGCTGTAAATGCCATAGGTATACCCTTTTTCTTCCCTGATATTGCCCATAAGGCGCGAACCGAAAAAGCCACCCAGCACATTGTTCAATACCAGCACTTTTTGAAAATCGGGGTGCTTGCGGTTGGGGAACGGCCGGGCAATGCGAATGGCGCTTTGCACGCCATCGGGGTCGTTCAGGATCTCGTATTTTTTCTGCGCGGCAGGTTGCAGCGGATGTTGTATAGCTTCGGCGCCACCGGTGCCAACACGTGGTTTCAGCGGCAGTTGCCCGAAATTCTTTTCAAGCGATTCTATAATACCGGCCGGCAATTTACCGGCAACAAAGATCACGCAACGGCCGTTTTTATAGTATTCATTGTAAAACGAAACCACATCCTCACGGGTAACCGCCGGATAATCTTCGAGGTTCATATATTTTCCGTACGGGTGATCTTCGCCAAACAAATACGCATCGATCAATCGGCCGGCCACAAATTCGCCTTTTTGCAGGTTCACTTTTAACCGCTGCTGCGCATTCTGGATATAAATGTTCAGTTCTTCCTGCGGAAAAACCGAATCCTGCACCAGCTCGGCCACTACCGGCAACAGCTCGTTAATGTGTTTGCTTAAAGTATGCAGCGTTATTTCCGATGTTTCGTTGTAACAGGCACGGTTGAGGTACGAGCCATGATACTCGAAATGCTCGTTTATTTCAAAAGCCGTGCGCCTGCTGGTGCCGTTCTTTAACATGAAGTTGGTGGCAGCGGCAACGGCCTTCTTTTTTTCGAACCAGTTACCGGCAGAAAAAACCCAGTTCACCATTAAGGTATCTTCGGTACCCATATCAACCGCATACACTTCAACCCCGTTACTGAGCGTATATTTTTTGCAGGCCGGCAGTTTTAAATCAAATGCAACCGGGTCTATAATTGGAGGAGCGATAGTTCTGTTAAGCATATGTTCTTTTTAATCTTCTTTTATTCTTCAAATTAATTCTCACTATAGTATTTAAGCGTAGAACAATTATTGGGATCGAATATTTTCTGGCTGTACTTCAAAATATCGTCGCCCGTTACGGAGAAATATTTGTCGCGGTCAGCATTGAACAGCGATGCATCGCCCAACAGCTCATAAAACGCGAGGTTATTGGCGCGGGTAAGTACGCTCATATCCTCAAAAGCCAGCGTAGCCTCGGTTTTGTTCTTTATTTTGGTAAGCTCTTTTTCGCTGATGCCATCCTGTTTCAGCTTTTCTATTTCTTCGTTGATGGCCTTTTCGGCATCTTCCATCTTCACGCCTTTTACCAGTTTGCCTTCAACGGCCAGCAACCCTTTTTCAACGGTACCAAAATGATAACACTCTATCTGGCTGAACAATTGTTTTTCTTTTACCAGTTTCTGGAATAACCGCGATGAACCGCCGCCGCCCAGCACTTCGGTAATCAAATCGGCCACGTAATACCCATGTGCCAGCCGGTCGTCCATATGCCACACTTTATAAATGGCATCGAGCGGCACATTGGCTTTTACTTCCATGGTGCGCGGCTCGTTCTGTACAGGTTCTGCAGGCAACCGGCGATTGTATTTTTCTCCCATAGCAATAGGCGCAAACCATTTTTCGGCCAGTTGGCGCACCTGGTCGGCTTTTACATTGCCGGCCACCACCAGTATGGCGTTTACCGGGCGGTAATGTTTGAAGAAGAAATCCTTTACATCCTGCAGGCTGGCATTTTCAATATGCGACAGCTCTTTACCAATCGTCATCCAGCGGTACGGATGTTGTTTGTAGGCCATTTCGCGTAACTTAAACCATACATCACCGTAGGGTTTGTTGATGTAATGCTCCTTAAATTCTTCAATAACCACCTTGCGTTGCACCTCAAGGCTTTTTTCGCTAAAACCCAGCGACAACATTCGGTCACTCTCCAGCCAGAACGCTGTTTCGAGGTTCTCTGCCGGCAGTTGAATATAATAGTTGGTTACATCGTTGCTGGTATAAGCATTGTTTTCGCCGCCCGCCATTTGCAGGGGCGTTTCAAAATCTTCGATATTTACCGAACCGCCAAACATGAGGTGTTCGAACAAATGGGCAAACCCTGTTTTATTGGGATCTTCGTCTTTGGCGCCCACATCGTACATCACATTCAATACCGCCATGGGCGTGGAACGATCTTCATGTACTAAAACCCGTAATCCATTCGAAAGCGTGAATTTTTCAAATTGTATCATATGCCGTTATTGCTTTTAAATTTTTTGAGGTTGACCAAAGGTTCGCCTCCCTCTTTATGATAGCTGAATGGTTTGATGGCTAAATGGCTGGTCCTGTGGTATGTTTGGCAGACCTGCAAATACTCGTAAACCTAATTGTTCAACGACTAACTATCAAGCAATTGAGCCATCAAGCAATCAATCCCTGGCTACAAATTAACGACAAGTTGAGGTATTTGGTTGAAACTGATTGATAAAAGAGGGTTAACGTCCCGTAAGGATGTTTTTCACCTTCATGGTGAGCACTACGGGGCCCTCTTTTCGCAGCACGAGTATTTTGAGCTTTTCGCCCGGGGTTTGCATCAGGTTCTTATAGGTTTGTATATTATTACTGAAATTATTGGCCACCGCCATTATTACATCGCCCGGTTTGAACCCCGCCTGCTCGGCCGGCGATTCGGGCATAATATCAACCACCTGAATTTCACCGTCAACCACATACATGCCCAGCCCGGTATAGGAATAGTCGAACTGTTCTTTATAATGTGAATTGGGGATCATATAAATGTCCTTGCGCTCGTAGTTGATAATGAGGTTGAACCGGCGCAGGAGATCGTTCCCTATAAGGCCTGCCAATGAAGGATAGGCGGTTACATTGTACTCATCGTCGAAAATATAGGTAGGAACGTTCCTGAACCGGTACGGGCCTACCTGAATTTGCCTTATAACCCCTTGTTTCATAGGCGCTTTACCACCCAGCCCTTCCGCCTGGGTAGCATACCATTTGCGTTTGGGTTTTACAAAATTGCTGTCGCTCACAAAATCGGCCGATAGCAGCAGGCACATACCCGCCCCGGTATCGAAATAGAACCGGGAAGTTAGTGACCGGTTATCCTTGATACTGGCGCTCATAATTGGAATGGAATTGATCGTTGGCTTCAGCAAATAACCGCCGCGGGGGTATTTAATAGTGCCTTTTGTGTAAACCGAAATTTTGAGGCTGTCGTAATCGACCCCCACAATGTAACGCGATAAAAAGCTCAACCCAATGATACCATCTATTTTTTCGCCATAGGCACTGGTGAGTACATCGTAGTCATTTATGTGAAAATCAAGGTTTTCGACCGTAAGATCGGGCAGGTGAAGGCTTTGCCGGTAAGAAAAATACACCCGCCGCACCCCGGCAATACCGCGAATGGTGCGGTCGCTTAAAGTAGTGGGAACCTTTAAATAGTCTGCGGTGGCAGAGTCGAGCGAAATGCCGCCGCTGCCGGTATCGAGAATAAAATTGAGCGTATCGGGAAAATTGCTGAGCCGGGCTTTTAGGGTAATGATGCCCCCGGTAAGCAGCCTGAACGGGAATTTGGCAATAAGCTTTGCAGGCGGCGGAATAAATTCTTCCTGAGCCTGTACAAAGGATACAGACAGCAACAGTAGGAAAATGGGTATGGTCAACAATCGCATGAATGCCGGTTATGCAATTAGTAAGATAAAATATTTATCCGAAAATGGTAAACCATTGGTATAAAAACACATAAACAACCTTCATAGCCTACCCAATTACCGGCCACCGGAGATGTTTACCATACTAATTACCACTTATACCATACGTATTGAACCGTTCGTTTAGTACTTTTGTTGCTACAATAAATTTTTATGCATCTGGATGAGCTGTACGCGAAAGCCCTGAATTTTGACATGCTGAGTATTGAGGAAGGAATGCACCTTTTTGAACATGCCCCGCTAACGGAGCTGATGTTCGTGGCCAATGAAATGCGTAAAAAGCAGGTACCCCATGGGAAAGTTACCTGGCAAATAGACCGCAACGTAAACACCACCAACGTTTGTACTGCCAATTGCAAGTTCTGTAACTTCTTTCGTATACCCGGTCATGCCGATGCTTATATAACCGATATCGCTACCTATAAAAAGAAGATCGAGGAAACCATTCGCTGGGGTGGCGATCAGTTATTATTACAGGGCGGCCACCATCCTGAGCTGGGTTTACAGTTCTATGTTGACCTCTTCAGACAATTAAAATCGCTTTACCCGAATATTAAACTGCACACCTTAGGGCCCCCCGAAGTGGCGCACATCACCAAACTCGAAAAAAGTACCCATCGCGAAGTACTGACCGCCCTGAAAGAGGCCGGCATGGATAGTTTGCCGGGCGCCGGCGCCGAAATTCTGGTTGACCGGGTACGCCGGCTTATTTCAAAAGGAAAGTGCGGGTCGCAGGAATGGCTCGATATCATGCACGAAGCCCATAAACTGAACATTACCACCTCCGGCACCATGATGTTCGGCCATGTGGAAACCGTTCGGGAACGTTTCGAGCACCTGGTGAAGATCAGAGAAGTGCAGTCAAGAAAACCGGCCGAAGCCAAAGGCTTCCTGGCCTTCATTCCCTGGACCTTCCAGGACGTTGATACCTTACTTACCAAAATACGCGGCGTGCACAACCTCACTACGCCCGATGAATATATTCGCATGATCGCTATCAGCCGCATCATGCTGCCTAATGTAAAGAACATCCAGGCCAGCTGGCTCACCGTTGGTAAACAAACCGCCCAGATCTGCCTGCATGCCGGCGCCAATGATTTCGGCAGTA
The DNA here is from genome assembly GCF_002078015.1 of Niastella populi. Classification (GTDB taxonomy): domain Bacteria; phylum Bacteroidota; class Bacteroidia; order Chitinophagales; family Chitinophagaceae; genus Niastella; species Niastella populi. The sequence goes on from NZ_LWBP01000134.1 coordinate 11,256, forward strand.
TCATGCTGGAAGAGAACGTGGTAAGTGCCGCCGGCGCGCCGCACCGCTTTACTTTCAAAAGCATTCAGCAGGCCATAAAAGATGCCGGGTTTGAACCACAGCTGCGGAACCAGCAATACGAATTCCGCCAAATGCCTGCGGCAATTGAAGAACAGGTTATTGACTATTAAAGTAGAGTCACTTTTAAGTGATACATTATTGGAATTTAAGGAGCTACAGGTTTCAAGGTCCCGGTTACCGGATACCGGTTTCCGGGGTTTTATTGCATGGCTCGCTATAAGTTTAAACATTCGAATTAGCGGATCGCTTAATGGCAATCCCACATCTGCAACGGCAAGGCGGCTGTTTCCCTGGTATCCGGGAACAGGTAACCGGTAACTTTGCCTATATACGACCTTGCAGGTGGCTATCAGGTGTTATTTTCCTTTACCTCCAGCATCCCCAACACTAAAAAACTGATGATTTACCCTTATTTATATTAAAAAATAATGGTTGATATTCAATACTATCCTAATTTCAAAGTTATATATCAGGGTAGGTATTGTATCCTTAAAAACCATGAAAAGTCCCTTTCGCAAATTGGTGAGAATTGCCGTAGTGCTGCTGGCTGCTGTGCTTTTATTTAACTTCTTCGGCTATTACATGATTCATCTGTCGGGCAAACAGAATGAAAAAATGGTTATGCTGGTGAACATAAGCGGGCAGCAGCAAACGCTTAGTCAGCTCATTACCAAGAATGTATTACTACTTACCAGGGGTAACCTGCCCGAACACGAACAACATGCCATTCGTGAAGAACTTAAAAAGGCCACCGACAGCTTTATAAATTGCAACCAGCTCCTGCGCGATAAAATAAAGATCAAAACCGATGAACCGGTTACCAATGACCTGCTCGAGATCACCCGCGACCTTACCAATGCCCAAACCCATATGAAGGGTATTGTGGCGGTTGCGCAGGAAGTATACCTGGCCGATAACGAGTTGCTGGCCATCAATGCGCCCCTGTACAATCAGCAGCTCCTCTATAGCGAACGAAAGTACTTCCCACTGATGAATGAGGTAGTGCAACGCTATACAACCGTTGTTACCGATAAACTCGAAGAGTCTTCAACCATCAATACCGGCAAATTCCTTTCGCTTATCGTTGCCCTCATCTGCCTTATTTTCCTGGTAATCGATCCCCTGCTGCGCAGCAATAAACAGAACTATGAAGCCCTGCAAATGGCCCGCAACGCATTGCTGCGCGAGAAAAAATATTTGTCGTCTATTCTCAATTCCCAAACCAACTACGTCATTCGTATAGACCGCAACGGGAATTTCACTTATGCCAATCCGCAATTCCTGCAAGCCTTTGGATATACCGAAAGAGAGCTCCTTGGCGTTGCTTTTTATACTATCATCAATACCAAGGACCTTCACCGCTGCCGCGAGGTGGCCGATCAGTGCTGGCTGAACCCCGGTACCGTTTATAAACTGCTTATAAAGAAATCGATCAGGAATACGGGTAACTTTCAATGGACCGACTGGGAGTTCATTGCCCTTCAAAACGAAGATGGCGTTTCTGAAATACAGGGTATTGGCGTGAACGTAACCGAAAAAGTTATTGCCGAACAGGCGCTGCAGAACAGTGAGCAGAAATTCCGGCTGCTGGCCGAACATGCCGAAGACATTATTTCCGTAAGCAATCCCGAGGGCGTTTTTCAATATGTTTCGCCTTCCGTTCAAAAAGCGCTGGGTTATTCGCGCGAAGAAATGGAAGGCCATACCATTACCTCATTCGTTCATCCTGAAGATGTGCACGTTTTTACCCCGCATAAAGGAAGCATCGCCCTTGGCCGCATCGACAACCTCACGTTACGCTACCGCATCATGACCAAACGCGGTGAATACATCTGGCTTGAAAGTATTTTGAAACCGGTGAAGGAAAACGGCCAGGTGGTAAAGATCATAACTACCTCGCGTAACGTTAACGAACAAAAGAAAGCCGAAGTGGAACGCGAGCAGTTGCTGGTTGATGTAAAACAATCGGAAGAACTGCTGCGCACCATCATCAACTCTACTCCCGACTGGATCTTTATTAAAGACCCAAATCACAAATTCCTACTTATAAACCAGGCCTGCGCCGATTCAATGCGCAAAACGCCCCAGGAGATCATTGGTAAAGACGACCTGGAGGTTGGCTTCCCCGCAGAATATGTTACCGGCGATCCCACACGCGGTATTCGCGGTTTTTGGGCCGATGACGATGAAGTGGTAAAGAGCGGCAAGGTCATGTACATACCCGAAGAACCTAACTTTGCCAACGGCCAGCTCAACACCATGAGCACGGTTAAAGTGCCATTGAAAGATGCAGAAGGACAGGTATGGGGCGTACTGGGTTTTGTGCACAACATTACCCCGCTTAAAAAAGTAGAGGAAAGCCTGCGCCGTAAAGACCAGTTGCTGCAGGCCGTAGCCGAAGCAACGCACCTGCTTATCAGCAATAACAATCTCGATCAGGCCATTGGCGAAGCCATTCAACTGCTGGGCATGAAAATGCAGGTCGACGGCCTCAATGTTTACAAGAATGAATACGTACTGGCCGAAGACAAATGGTATACAAGCAGGTTATGGCAATGGGAAAGCGCTACCGATGAACTGATCTATCGCATACCCGACTTCCAAAACAAGCCGGTCGATAAAAATTCGCCGCTGTTCCATACCCTAATAAGGGAAGAAATATTCTGCAGTCATGTAAGGCACATTCAGTATCCTGAACTTCGTTCTTACTATGAGGAGCGCGGCGTAAAAACCGCCGCGGTGATCCCCGTGTTCACCATGCATTATTTCTGGGGCTTTGTTGCCTTCAGCGATTGCACCCAGGAACGCGAGTGGACCATCACCGAGTTCAGTATTCTGCAATCATTTGCGGCCACGCTGGCCGCCGCCATCGAGCGTAAACAAATGGAACAGGAACTGGTGCAGGCGAAAGACATGGCCGAATCGGCCAACCAGGCAAAGAGTGAGTTCATGGCCAACATGAGCCACGAGTTACGCACCCCCATGAACGGCATTATTGGCTTTACCGACCTGGTGCTCACTACCACATTACAACATTCGCAACGCGATTACCTCGAAAATGTAAAGAAATCGGCCTACGGCCTGCTCGATATCATCAACGACATTCTCGACTTCAGTAAACTGGAAGCCGGTAAACTGCAAATTGACAATACTTCATTCCGCATCGATGAACTGGTTGAAGAAACCATTGACATGTTAACTGTGAAGGCCTTTGAGAAAAAGCTTGAAATGATTTGCCATATCGATCCGCTGCTGCCCAGCCGCGTAAGCGGCGACCCGGTTCGTATTCGCCAGATCTTTGTAAACCTGTTAGGCAACGCCATCAAGTTTACCCAAAAAGGTGAAATCTTCGTGTCGCTTAAAAAAGCGGGCAGTATGTACTTCAAAGACAACAAAAAGTTTATCGATATCGACCTTTCGGTTCGCGATACAGGTATTGGGATCCCTAAAGAAAAACTGATGAAGATCTTCGACAGTTTTACGCAGGCCGATTCTTCCACCACGCGTAAATATGGCGGAACCGGTTTGGGCCTCACCATTTCAAAAAGCCTGGCAGAACTGATGGAAGGCAGCCTGCATGTGGCCAGTGAAGTGAACCGCGGCAGCACATTTACCCTGCGCTTACCGCTCGAAATCGTAAACATAGAACCGCAAATAACCGGCGCCTACAGACCGCCGTTACAAAAAGTGCTGGTGGTTGACGACAACGCCAGCAACCGGTGGATGATGCAGGAAATTTTCCGCTATTTCAATATTCCCTGTGAAATGGCCAAAAGCGGTAAAGATGCGTTGGCGATCCTGCACCGCATACATGAAAAAAGCGAACCGCTCGATCTTATTTTAACCGATCACCATATGCCCGAAATGGATGGCATGCAACTGATGCAGGAGATCCGCAAATCTTCCAAAGGTTTTGCACAGCCTGTAATTATGATGTTGTCATCGATGGAGAAAAACCTGTTCCAGCGGCAGGCAGAAAAACTGGGCATTCACAGTTTCCTTTCAAAACCGGTAAAACTGTACGAACTGTACGCCCTGCTGTCGGCCATGTTCACAACCGGCACCCATCAGCCGGAGAAAATAAGCCATATACCCACCATTGAAAAAATTACCGATGCTGCCAGCATTATGGTGGTTGAAGATGAGCCCATCAATATGATGCTGATTACCGAAGTGTTGGGCAGAATGGGATTCGCCGTCATCAAAGCTACCAACGGAAAACAGGCACTCGAGCTGTTACAGCTACAGGACCCGCAACTGATCTTCATGGATGTGAATATGCCCGAAATGGATGGCTTTACCACTACCCGTTTAATCAGGCAACTGCCCGAACCATACAGCCTCATTCCCGTAATTGCACTCACCGCCGATGCCATGCAGGGCGATAAGGAAAAATGTATTGAAGCCGGCATGAACGACTACATTTCAAAACCATTTAAGTTGGAAGAGATTGAAGCAATACTGAAGAAAAGAATGTTGCTGGTGTAAAAATTTTAACATTTGGCGCGTTACATTTTTACAACTTCACCGACTCATTTTTTGTCTAATAGTCAACTAAATTCAGAAAATGATCAAACAGCAAACATCGACCTCTTTGATATTTTGCGTGCTGATGGATTTCATTGGCTACGCATCGTACGCCCTGCCCGTTCTGGGTGAGTTCGGCGATATCATCTGGGCCCCCATTTCTGCGCTCATTTTCTTCAGAACTTTCGGTGGCTGGAAAGGTGCGTTTGGGGGATTGTTCAACTTTGTGGAAGAAATACTTCCCGGTCTTGATTTCATTCCCAGCTTCACTATCATGTGGTTATGGCAAAGAATGAAAAAGCCGCAACAACGAATAACGACAATTAAGATCAATGGTCGTTAGCCTACAACAAACCGGTAGCCTACCCCTTTTATAGTAATTATTTCAAGCAGGTCATCCTCTTTTAAATAGCTGCGCAGCTTAGTGATGTATACATCGAGGTTGCGCGAATTAAAGAAGGAATCATTGCCCCAAAGCAAATTCAAAATGTCTTTGCGGTCAATGATCTTTTCGCGGTTCCCGTATAATAACTTCAACAGTTCGCTTTCACGAAAAGAGAGTTTTCTTTCTTCATTAAAACCTGTCAACAGCTGCCGGCTTACGTAAAAGGTATATTTACCGATCTGAAGTGTATCTTTTCCATTGCCTGCGCGGGCGCCCAGCTCTTTAAACCGCAATGCATTTTCAATTCGCACTATCAGCTCTTCCATACTGAACGGCTTGCGTATATAGTCATTACCGCCAACAGAAAAGCCTTTTACCAGGTCGTCGGTCTGCGTTTTGGCGGTAAGGAAAATGATAGGCACCCTGGCATTTATTTCGCGTATTTCACCGGCAATGGTAAAACCGTCTTTATTGGGCAGCATTACATCGAGTACACAAACATCGGGGTTTACCTGTTTAAAAACCGATAACACGTTTACCCCGTCACTTTCCATGGTAACGTCAAAATGCCGGCTCTCCAGGCTTTCCTTTACAATTTTGCCCAGAAATAACTCATCTTCTACATACAGGATCCTGGTTTTGCTCATGAAGCTGTGGGAAGTTTTATTATAAATTGGCTACCAATACCGGTTTGGCTTTCCACTTCAATAGAACCGAGGTGCCGTTGTATTACATAGGCCACATAGCTCAGTCCCAGGCCATAGCCTTTGACATTATGCGTATCGCCGGCAGGCACGCGAAAGAATTTATCGAAGATCTTTTTATGGTATTCAACAGGAATGCCAATGCCGTTATCAGTTACACGCAAAACAATTCTCTCCTCCTCTTCTTTCAGCTCAACCTGAATGGATGGATTTTCCCTGCTGTATTTTAAAGCATTATCCAACAGGTTGAACAACACGCTGGTCATGTGCAGGCGGTCGGCGGCTACTTCAAAATGATCGCCATGCATTTGCACAGTAACCTTCGCTTTGTATTTTTCAAATTGCAGTTTCATGGAGTTCACTACTTCTTTCACCAGTACCGAAAGATCGATTACTTCTTCTTTCAGCTCAACCTGGTGTTTTTCAAACATCGACAGCTTCAAAACCTTATCAACCAGGAACGACAGGCGCTGCAGTTCATTCGACGATATGGCAAGGTATTCCTTTGTTTTTCCGGGATCGTGCAGAGCGTCGAAATTGCGCAGGGCCTCAATGGCTACACTTACCGTGGCTATGGGCGTTTTCAACTCATGCGTAATATTGCTGATGAAGTCGTTCTTTATCTGTGTTAATTTCCGCTGCTGCACCAGCGTTCGCAAAAGCAGGTAGAACGAAAATGCAGTCAACCCTACCAGCAGCAGGGATACCATTATCTGCGACCCGATCTTTTTCAATGCAAATGGGGTCATGTTGCCCATATCTACCCGGTAAGTAATGGGGCGGTTGAAGCCAATGGTAACTTCATTTTCCGTTTCGAAAAAAGGCGGCGGCGGCATATCATCGGGCAAAACCGCTTTGCGGCTGGTAACGGTAAAGGGAATGGCAATCTTCTCCCGCGCCAGCACCTGTGCATATCTTGCCGTCAGTTCTTTAATGCTTATACTGTCCTGTAGTGAATCAACCCGGCTTAGTACTCTTACAATGCTTGCCCCCGAACCCGGCCCGTCCCTGAAAACGTGGATTTCGCTGATGGAATCGCCCGGAATGCGCTCATGAATGAGATCGGTGCTTTTTTCTCTAACCATTACGTGGAGTTTTCTATCGTGCATCATGGTATCGAGCACCCGCCTGCGCATGGCATCCATCATTCCAACGGCGCCATATCCTGCCACCCTGAACTTTGTATTCGGTCCCAGCGTATCGAGCTTCAGTTTTTCAGCCCTGAGGCGTTGGAGCGCCTCGCGAAACAATACATTCGTGCGAAAAGTCAGTTCGCGTTTTTCCTCCCTGAAGTTTTTGACAAGCCAGAAAACCTGAAAGGTTGCTACGGCCACGATGGCCAGCAACATTAAAACTACCGGTAAATACAAGCGGCGCCTGTTCATAACACTACAAAAGTAGCCGTTTAAAGCCGGCGGTTTAATACCATTAACCTTAATTAACATTAAACCAAGGTGCATTAACCTGTTACCTTTTGGCGCTGCAATAGTTTTGAAACAAATAATAAAAGTATGAAAATGATATATTTTCTGGCGGGCGCACTCATTACCATTCAGGCGCAGGCCCAGCAACAGGCCGGGCGTGTGGTGTACGAATATACCCGGCAAATGATGGTGAGAATGGCAGGCCCCGGCGGAGCGGAACAGCCGCCGCCGCCGCCTCATGCGCACATAATCAAAAAAGAAGTGCTGTTTGGTAATAACCAGATGTTGCGCCGGACGCTGGAAGATAATACGGTGAATGATTTTGCAGACGAAGGCCGCGGTATTCAGGTTCGCGCGTTTGGCATGGGCGACGACGATATTACCTGGTTGAACTTTGCCGATGGCCGCAAAGTGGAACAAAAAGAATTCGCCACCAAACAATACCTGGTTACAGATAGCGTGCGCAAGCAAAACTGGAAGCTGACCGGCGAAACGAAAACCATTTTGGGTTACACCTGCCAGCAGGCTGTTACTAACCGCTATGGCAAACGCATGATGATCTCGATGGACAATGGCAATATGACCCGGAAAGAAGTTCCCGATACCAGTAAAGTGGTTGCCTGGTTTACGCCTGCCGTTCCGGTACCGGCCGGTCCTGATTTTGAAGGACAGCTACCCGGCCTGATCCTGCAAATTGATATTAACGGCAACACTACTTTTAAAGCGACAGAAGTATCGCAAAAAACTGATGTGGCTGCTATTAAAGAACCCAGAAAAGGAAAAAAAGTAACGGCCGAAGAATTTAATAAAGAACGGGATAAAGTAATGGAAGAAATGCATCGCAGCGGCGGAAGAAGAACAATACACATGAGAAATTAGCTTTGCAAATTTTTCGCATAGGGCATTACATGTATGAAAACATAAAATATTGCCACAATCATTGAAATAGTGTGATAACCGTCATAGAATAATTGAAATAATCATTCTATTTTCATCGTGGTTTTTCATAGGATATTGGATTAACACGGGCTGGATTTCTATCCGGCCTTTTTTATTGTTTCCTAACCCGGTAGCATGGGTTGTTTTTTAAATTGATATAAAAACTTAGCGCAAATCAATAACTCACTAAACCATCAATTATGTGATGGCCGTCATAGTATTCGTTGTTTTTTGATGTTAACTTCAAAGTGGTTTTTCATAGGATATTGGATTAATACGGGGCTGGATTTCTATCCGGCCCTTTCTAAATTAATCACGTGAAAGGATCAATGCGTTATATGGGCCCAGATTGATGGCAGCACTGTACTCATGGCCGTCCTTTTTGCTTTCAAAAGTTTCAGTTTCCGAAGCATCACTACCGGTGAAGGTTTCATCATATCCTTTCCAGTCGCTGTTAAACCGAACCTTCCAAACGCCTTCTTCGGGCACACCGATCACATAATCCTTATGCTCTTTATTGGCGAAGTTCAGGATCACGATCGTACTGTCTTTCGGTCCGCCTTCATGCCAGCGGTGAAAGGCCACCACCTTGTCTACATTGTTCAAATGCAATATACGTGTATGTTGGCCTGTAAGGCCCCTGGTCAACCCGTCGAGGTTACGGCGCAGGCGAATACAATCGCGGTACAGGCGGGCAATTCCTTTAAAGGTGGAGAACTTCGACCAGTCGAGCGGATTCTGTTCATCGAACCAGCCATCCTCAACAAATTCCTGTCCCTGGAAAATCATGGGTATGCCGGCACAGGTAAAAACCATAACGGCGCCCAGCACCGATCTTTTTTTGGCGAACCAGCCTTGTGAATCACCGGGCGCAATTTCTTCCGGTACACGCGTTTTACCATTGGCCACATCGTCGTGCGACTCGGTATAGATCACCCGTTGCCAGGCATCGCCATTGAATTTATGCATTATGGCATATTGAATTTTATCCATATTGCGATGCGTGTCTTCCGGCACTTTCAATTCATCACGTACGCTATATGTAAAGCTGGGATCCCACTGGGTATTGAACCCTTCGCCGCCTTCTTCCTCTTTTTTGGTTATCCATTCATTGTTCTGCAGATCTTCGGCTATCATTATCTTCCAGGGGTAACGCTTTTTCACTTCTTCATTTATCCATTTCATCAGCGTCCAGCCGTCGGGCAAATCGGCATCGGGTAAATTTTTGCCATGTACGTTGCGAACGAATAAAAGCGCATCGGTGCGTAAGCCGTCTATATGATAATCTTCCAGCCACATTAAAGCATTATCGCGAAGGTATTGCCTTACCTCGGGGCGGCCGTAATCGGGGCGCGTATGGCCCCAGGGCGTTTCTGCGCGCCAGTCCTGGTAAAAGTAAATGCCGCCGGCCCCATTCTCGCTCCAGCCGTCAAACTGCCAAAGATCGAGGTCTGAAGGGCCGAAGTGATTGTACACCACATCGAGTATAACTGCTATGCCCAGTTCATGCGCTGTATTGATAAGCTCCTTAAATCCTTTGATACCGCCATAATCCGATTCAATGGCAAAGGGGTGCGACAAATTATAACCCCATGAAAACCCGCCGGGGAATTCCGTGGCCGGCATAATCTCAATGGCATTAACCCCCAACGCTTTTAAATAACCCAGCCGTTGCCTGGCAGTTTCAAAAGTGCCGGGTTTGCCGTCTTCCTTTACATTGAACGTACCTATGTGCATTTCGTAAATTACGAGCTCATTCCAGGAAGGCATTTGAAAGTCGTGGTCGGTCCAATCAAAATGCGGATCGGTGATAATCGAATTGCCGGCCGAATTGGTTACCTCGCGGGCGTAAGGATCGTTGCGGTACACCACACCCATATCGGTGTGTAAAATATACTTGTATTCGTTTCTTACGACTGCATCGGGAATATTCAATCCCCAATACCCATTGCCTTCATGGGTCATCTGGTTCCTGTTTTTTGCCCATTGGTTAAAATCACCGGTTACAAATACCTTTTTTGCATGGGGCGCCCATACTCTGAAGTATACGCCATTCTCGTGTGGGACAGAGCCCATTCCGTCGACCCGAATTTCAGGGGCTGCAATAGCTGTGCTTTTTCTTGACATGGTAGAATAGTTTGAGGATTTACCCTTCAACTATGCAATTTTGCTACCATGCCTATAAGAGGCGGGGTTATCTTTTAATGATATGAATATTGCCGTTTTCGCCTGGCGCACTCAAGCCGTTTTTGGCAAGGCTGTAGGTAAAGCTCAGCAGGAAAAAACGTTGCAGGTTGGTCACCCGTTTGTCTTCAATATAATTCTGACTGGTACTGCGGCTTACACCTATGTTCTGTTTCAACAGGTCGAAGGCCGATAATTTGATCTCACCGCGATTAAAGCGTAAGAATTGCTTGCTGATAAACGCATTCCATAATGGAACTTTTGTATTGAACCCGCTTGCGCGCTGGCTATTGATGGCATAAGTAAACTCAGTATTGAAGAAGAACCGCTTCGGCAACTGCCAGTTTATTTTAGTACCGTACTGCTGGTTCAGGTATCCGGTATTCAACGATTGTTGCAAACTGTATTGGGTGCGGTAATAATTAATGCCGGCCGATAAGGAAACATCCAGCTTTTCGGTAGCATTGATCTCAAAACGTACATCGGGCCCTATGTTCAATGTATTGATCAGGTTGCCTGCCCCGTTAATGAACGATTTGTTCTTTGTGTAACTGCCGTTGGTGCTGAAGTTTACCGATCCTTTCAGAAAACGGATGGGCAAACCCAGGTTCACACTGCCCGAAAGATCATATACCCCATCAACGTTTACGGGACGGGTAGTTTTTACACCTACCGAGTCGATGGTATCGGAGTCAACGATCTTGCTATCGGTACGGCGCAGGTTAAAAAAAGCGAACAGGTTTTTGTTCCTGAACGGGTTTACCGAAAAGAAGTTCAGTTGCAGGGCATGGGTTAACTCCTGTTTAAGATCGGCATTACCGGCCTTGATATTTAGGGGGTCGCTGTTATCGGGCACCGGTTGCAATTGCGAAACCGATGGTTGTTTGGTGGTGGTATTATAATTAAGCCGCAGGTGACGGTATTTGGTAAAGTTGTATTGAAAGCGCGCATTGGGCAGCAGGTTATAAAATGTTTTGCTGATGGTGGTATCCCTGCCCGCGGCCATACTCTTTCCTTCCAGTTCGGCCTGTTGCCAGTTTACCCCGGCCGATGCATTGAATTTGCTTAACTGCATGCGCCAGCGAAGGCCGGCGGAATTATACCCATAGCTGTTCTCAAATTCATTGGTAAGGCGGCCGTTCAACCGGTCGAACTTGCCGCTGAATGCGTTGTAGTCCCAGGTAGTTTTTTGAGCCGTGCCCGCCGTATTGCTTTTTGCAACGCTGAACTCAAGCAATGATCTTTTAAAGATCGGTTCTGTATACACCAGCCTTGCCGTATACCCATTGAGGTCGCTGCTGTTATTATTGTGTTGATTTATTGAATCTGTTCTTATTACCGTACCCGCCGTATTTCGATATGTATTGGTCGAAAGCAGGCTGCCATCGCCGTCGCTGGCATTCAGATTGTTTTGCAGGCTCAATGAAATGGTTCTTCCGGCCCGCCTGAACTTTTTCCGGAAAAGGAGATCATTTTTAAAATTATATCCTTTATTGCCCGACCCGGTTTCACTTTTACCGCTGGTACCCGGCGTACCCGCAAGCGAAAAAGTATTGTAATCGCTTATTGAAGCGTTGGTTGTTTGCTGGTAACCGATAGAAGGCGATATTTTTATGGAATGAAAGGAATCCAGTTGAATATCAACGCCGAGGTTTAGCTTATGGGTATTGTTAATGTTCTTTGCAAATGCGTTCTGGTTATAATACCAGGAAGAATCGGGCAGAAAATATTGCCGCTGTATATGACTTTCTGTATTGGGGTTATACCGGTTGTAGAAATAATTGCTGGTGAAATTGGTTTTGCTGCCAATGATATTGTTGTAATTGAACCCGCCGCCCCAAATGCTTCTTATACCACTACTGTTATCATTCTGGTTGGCGCCGTCATCATTCCTGATATTTATTGAAATGCCACCTCCACCCGTTGACTGCATATTGCTCATGCCGCCATTAAAGCTGAGCATATCCATAAATGAAAAACCTTCCGAGTTGGTATTGTTGCCCATGCCTATTGCAGAAAACTGGCGGGCGCCTTTAAAAGAATTTACATTGAACCTGCCCTCATAGCGATCGTTGGTGCCGCCGCCTGCCATCACCTTGCCGAACATGCCTTTCTTTTTGTCTTTCTTTAATTTCAGATTGATGGTCTTTTCGCTATTGCCATCATCAAAACCGGTGAGTTGCGCCTGGTCGCTCATTTTATCGTATACCTGTACTTTATCAACCGCATCGGCGGGCAGGTTACGGGTAGCAACTTTTGGGTCGGTACCAAAAAACTCCCTGCCATCGACCAGTACTTTTTTTACCTCCTGGCCCTGGGCTTTAACGGTGCCATCTTTTTCCACTTTAATACCCGGCATCTTTTTCAGCAGTTGCTCAACCGTGGCATTGGGAATGGTTTTAAAGGATCCGGCATTGTATTGCACGGTATCGTCAATCAACGTAACCGGCGGCGCCTCCGCCGTAACCACTACTTCGCTAAGTACCCGGGTAACGTCGTTCATTACGATATTACCGAGGTTCACCTGTTTAAGATTGTCGTCGATGGTAAATAAGCGGCTGCTGTTATGATAGTTTACATGCGTTGCGAGTATCCGGTATTCGCCATTGGCCAAACCGGCCAATTCAAACCGGCCCCGGCTATCGGTCATGGTGAACGCCACAAGGGAGGAATCTTTTTTCTGTAACAGGGTAACGGTGGCCGCTGGCACCGGTTGTTTCGACAGCGTATCAAAGGCAACACCTTTTACAACGCCGTTCTTTTGCGCAAGCAAAACAGCATACAGGAAACAGGAAACAAGCAGCAGGTAAACTTTCTTCATACCGGGGAATATTTTCGGGTTGATAAAGCCACTACGAAAATATTCTTACACTGCGGTAAGCAAGGTTAAACAGGGTTGCTTTAATGTTAATGAAGGTTAATATTTAGCCATCGCCTGCATGGAAGCCTCGCCTGCCGGTTCTTCATACACCTGCAGAACGATTTTCCAAAGACCGCCTTCGGATCTCAAAAGCATTTCAACATGCAGTTTTTGTATAATACCGGTGCCGGGCAGAAAATGGAAAGTAATGGTGGTTTGCTTTTTTTCTTTTTCCGGCGCCTGGTACTGACCATTGAGTATGGCCGGCTTCTGGCCTTCCATTTTTATGATGGTGTTATGGATCTCATTGAACAGATCGCTGAACCTTGCTTTTGCTTTTTGAAAATCGGCCGATGAAAACAAATCACACTTCCAGCTAAAGGCTTCGTTTGTTTTATACTGAGTAAGTACACAGTTGACCGATCCGGGAATAATGACTTTTGATTTATAATCGACAGCAGGTTCGTATGCTGCGATCCGGTCTCCTTTGATATTGTTAAAATGGTTGGGATAGTCCTCTATCACCATTTTGAGAGCGGCATTGGTGTTATTGCTAAAAACGCCTTGTGCACCAGCGTTAAGGCTTAATAATAAAGCCAGTAGCAATGGGGTTAGTTTGCTCATGGGTACGGTTTCGAAATGGAAAAATAGCGAATTCCAACATGTTGTTAACATAGTTATTGCTAAATTCACATAAACACAATAAAAAAGCCGCATTGGGCGTTACAAACGGTAGCTTATTCTATTATTCAATATCAATTCAATACCAATGAAAAAGAATTCAATGTATCACGATGTGCAAAACGCGAAGATCCACAAATCTATCTATCGCCCGTCTTCGAACGTCATTCGTTTTGTTAAATCCCTGCTGGCCGTAGTTATGCTGGGAAATTCACCCATCAGCTCCGATTCAACGCTTAGAAGAAAATTCCATTAATAATATTTACTTTATTATAACGAATAGCACTTACCTCTGAAACCACAATTGTATGTGCTAGCCCTCCCGACAAGTCGGGAGGTTTTTTTGCCCGCTTCAAAATGAAAGGTGGGTCACCCGTTATGGATGACCCACCTTGTTTGTATATTGTTGGGCTGTATTACTGATTTGTTCTGCTTCGGGGCATGCCTCCACCCGGAGCCACATTTGAACTGCCGTTCGTATTGCGTTCTATCTGGCGTTCAATATTCCTTGGTAACCTGGGGCCCCCGCGCCGTTGTTCGTTATTGCCGGCCCGGTTGAGGTTATAGGTAAAGGTGAGCATAAAATACCGCTTCAGCACGGTTGAACGGGTATCCTGCACATAACCATCGCTTATAGTTCGGGTAATGCTCTGGTTCTGGTTCAACAGGTCATTCACCGAGAATTTCAGTTCGCCATTCTTCTTTTTAAATAGCTGGTAGGCCAGGCTCGAATTCCATAAAGGAATGCTCTGGTTAAATCCGTCGGCACGGCCTGTGTTAATATAGTAATCAAAGTCGGTTGATAACACCAGGCTTTTCAGGAATGTGTAGCTGATATCGGCCGAATACGTTTGGGTGAAGTATTCATTGTTCTGAATCGATTGCTGGCTATAAGTAGCCTTATTATACGCCACACTGGCATTCAAACCTACGATCAATGCCTCTTTGATATCAAGGTTAATACCGGCTGTTTGCGAAACAACCAATGCATTGGTTATATTCCGTTTCTGATAAAGCATATTGATATCCCTGTTGTAGGTAATATTATTATTGAAGTTCAGGCTGCTGCCTTTCATTTTTCCCTGCAGGGGCAATCCAAATGTTATAAAGGAAGAGGTGCTGTACGCTCCGTTCACGTTAACCGGAGCTGTATACTGGGCGCCTGGCGGCAAATGCTGCAGCTCATATTTCTGCCTTAATTCATCGGTGAGGATCTCAACACTGTTTGCAATTTTATTTTGTGTGGCGCTCAGGCTAAGGCTAACCGACAGGAACTTAAAAGTAACTGCATCAAACGTATTATAATTAAGATTTACATTGTGTGCAAACTCCTGCTTAAGCGAGGGATTACCGTTGACTACCGATAAAATATTCGATTGATCGGGCACTTCCTGCAATTGATTTACCGATGGCTGGTTTGTTCTTCCCCGGTAAAATACGCGCAGGTTCTTCGACCGGCTGAACTGGTAACTGAAATTCGCTGTAGGAAACAGGTTGGTATACGTTTGTTTTATGGTTGTATCCCCGGTGAGGGCGCGCTCGTTATAATTATTCAGTTGAGAGTGCTCAACGGCCGCTCCAATTTGCCAGCTATACTTTTGATGTTGCAGGCGAAAGTTGGCGCCTGCGCGATGAGCAATAAAATCATTTTCAAAATAGTTGGTCTGGGCCTTATTGATTATATCATATTTAAGCGAATCGGCATTGTAATCGAAAGCGTCGCGGTCGCTGGTACTATGCCGGTTGGTGTAAGCATAATTTATTTCTATGAGCTTGTTATTACCGATGGGTTCGGTATACGAAGTGCTGATAACATTATTCAGCGCTCTTGTTTTTTGGGTCGACATGTAATTCTGATAAACGGTCCCTAATAAATTACCCACAGAATCATAGGAACGCAAAGGCGATTGTGTAATACCGTTCCCATCGCTATTGTTGATGCTGTTGTTCAATCCGATCGTCAATGTACGGCCCGGCTTATGAAATTTACGTCGATATAACAGGTTGTTGTTCAGGTTTATTCCATCGCGTTCATTGCTGTTTATGTTTACGCCTTCATTGGCCAGAAAATCGAGCGCTCCTTTATTGGCACGCGTAAATAATGTATCATATGAATACGATTCGGAATGTTGTATAACCAGGTTGGGGGTATACAACAAAGAGTTCATGGAGTCAATATAATACTCAAACCGTAAATTGAACCGGTGGTTCTGGTTCTTAGAGGTTGAGAACATGTCTTCATTCCGCAGAATAGTAGAATCGCCATTTATGGTTTGTTGGGTAAGGCTTTGTTGTTCTTTGCGGTTATCGCTGTTTGAAAAGAAATAACTTCCGGTAACATCTACTTTACTGCCCCATTTATCGGTATAATTGATACCGGCATTGGTTGCCTTTGTAATGCCATTGTTGCTGCTGCCGAAGCTGCTGAAACCACCGCCGCCGGGGCCACCAAAATTTCCACCGCCAAAGCCGCCGCGGCCACGGCCGCCTCCGCCACCGCCAAAGCCACCACCGCCGCCACGGGAACCAAAACCGCCCATGTTACCAACAATGTCGTTAAATGAAAAGCTCGATCTGTTGAGGTTGTTCGATCCTGCCAGAATGCTTATGCGCCGGTCGTTATCGAAACGATTGAACATACCGCTTACCTGGTAACGCTCATTGTCACCTATGCCTGCTGTAAAGCGGCCGAAATATCCCGTTCGTTTATCTTTCCTCAATTTAATATTGATGGTTTTTGAACGGCTGCCATCATCGATGCGGGTGAACTTGGCCTGGTCGCTCATATCATCAAATACCTGTACCGATTCAATCATATCGGCCGTGATATTTTTGGTTGCCATTTTAGGATCGGTGCCAAAAAACTCCTTACCATCTACGTATACCTTTTGCACATCTTCACCCTGCGCTTTTACATTCCCGTCTTTATCAACCTGAACACCCGGTAATTTCTTCAACAGGTCTTCTGCCGTGGAATTGGGTTTTGTTTTGAAGGCATCGGCCCTGAATTCAACCGTATCTTTTTTAACAATGATAGGCGGCGCTTCCACAATCACTTCTTTCAACATGTCATCCTTCTTACTCATATATACCGTGCCTAACTGCACATTTGGATTCTCTGTTGTAATGCTGAACCTGATATACCTGGGAGCATAGCCCTGATAGGAGATCATTAAACGATAGGAACCGGCACTGAGATTTTTGATCCTGAACTCACCTTTGGCATCGGCAAGGGTATATGTTACTATGGTAGTATCGGTTGCATGTAATACGGTTATTGTAGCATCTGTAAGCGTTTCAACATACAGGCTGTCATATAATTTGCCCTGTATACTGCCCGAAACATTCTGGGCAAAACCAGCGGCTGCAAATGCAAAAATCAAAAAGAACAGGGTAAAAATCTTCTTCATGTAAGAATTATGAACATTTATGATATTACCTTTTAGACGCCACCCCCCCGGAAAACTTGTGTAAACAATTTACGCCTTAAAAGGTTTACGGTTACACGACTACTTTGACCGGCATATTCCGGAAAAGAATGTGCCACGATGCTGCACATATTCTATGCGTATCGTGGCACACTCTGTTGCAATTGGCAATTGGCAGCTCGCAGTTGTGTCGCCATTCCGGGAGGCTGGTTAAAAGCAGGGAAACCCGAAAGTTTTTACTTTAACTGCCTACTGCCCCTGGCGCAGCCGGGGTTAACTGCCTATTGCCAACTGGAATTTCATTAGCTGAAAAGATATTCTACATCTTCCCTTGTCAGCGATTTTACGAATCCTTCGTCATCGGTGATCAGGTCTTTTGCCAGTAACCGTTTTTTGTCCTGCAGCTGCAATATCTTATCCTCGATGGTGTCTTTACAGATCATACGGTAGGCGAAAATGTTCTTCGTTTGGCCAATACGATGGGTACGGTCAATAGCCTGTTGCTCAACGGCCGGGTTCCACCAGGGGTCAACGATGTATACATAATCGGCCGCGGTAAGGTTCAAACCCACGCCACCGGCTTTGAGCGAGATCAGGAACACGCGGCAGTTCTCATCATTCTGGAACCGCTGAATGGCGCGCTCACGGTCGATAGCCGAAGTGCTGCCGTCGAAGTATTCAAAATCAACTTCCAGCTCTCTCAGCTTTTCTTTAATAAGTGCAAGCATACCCAGGAATTGTGAGAACACCAGGGCTTTGTGGTTACTGATATTTTCGGTGATCTCGCGCCCCAGCTCTTCCAGTTTTATCGAATGGTTGGGGAATTTTTCCGCTTCATTCAGGATCGCCGGCGAATCGCAGATCTGGCGCAACTTCATAAGGCCCTGTAAAATGGTCAACTGCGAACGTTGAATACCCTGTTGCTCGATGGTGCCCATGATCTTATCGCGAAAATCATTCCTGTAAGCATCATAAATGGCCTGTTGCTCCGATTCCATTTCACAGAACAGGATGGTTTCGATCTTGTCGGGAAGGTCTTTGGCCACCTGCTCTTTTGTACGGCGCAAGATGAACGGATATAACAATTTTCGCAAATGATCTTTACGATCGGCCTCGCCGAACTTATCGATAGGAATCGCAAACTCCTGCCGGAAGAACTCAACGCTTCCCAGCATACCCGGATTCAAAAAGTTCATCTGGGCAAAAATGTCGAATGTATTATTCTGCAGCGGCGTACCACTTAAACAGATCCTGTTTTTCGACTGCAGCAGGCAGGCGGCTTTGGTAACCTTACTGCTGGGATTCTTGATCGCCTGCGATTCATCGAGCACCACATAATCGAAGGGTATTTCAACCAGCAGTTTTATATCGCTGCGTAATGTACCATAGGTGGTGATGATGATCTCGGCACTCATGAACTGATCTTTACCTCTGGTTCTTTCCCCGCCGTGATGAATATAATAGGTAAGCGATGGGGTGAACTTCTTTATCTCATTCTCCCAGTTGAACATCAGCGTGGTCGGACAAACCACCAGCGCACGCAGCTTACCACGGCTTGTTCTGTAATAGTTCAGGTACGATAATGCCTGTACGGTTTTACCTAAACCCATGTCATCGGCAAGAATACCACCCCAGCCAATTTCACTGAGATAATGCAACCAGTGATAACCGTGTTCCTGGTAAGGGCGTAAGATGCTTTTTAAATGTTCGGGAAGCGGTATCTCCTGGATCTTATTGAAACTCTTTAGTTGTTCATACTTTTCTTCCAGTTTCAGCACCAGCTCTTCTTCGCTGCGGTTATCATACAGCTCATCTATCACGCTCATATGATATTTCGACAGGCGCAGCTGGTTCTGCTTTCCCTCGCCCACCCTGAACAACAATGAATATTTCTTGATCCATTCTTCAGGCAAAATACCCAGGGTGCCGTCGTTCAACTGTACAAACTGCTGACGGTTAGCCAACGCCTTTTTTACATCGGCAATGGTCACCTTCTGATCGCCGAAAACGATATCAACCCGTGCATCGAACCAGTCGGTATTGCTGCTGATATGTATTTTTGTTTGCGGGCGGGCGGTATTAAAGCGGAAGTTCTTCAATGCATCGAACCCGAATACCGGGATCTTCATTTCCTTCATTGCATCAACGAACAAAAAGAACCAGTTGTTCTTCAACACATCGCTGCCCTTGAGCGCGAGTTGTTGTCCGCCCTCAGGGCGTATGAACCCTGAATGCAGGTTTTCGAGTTTCTTTATGAACGTTGATTCCTTTTCCTTATTCCGGTGAACGATCACTACACGTTCGGTATCGGGGATCACGAGCTCATCTTTCCCGCCAGGTTTTGTTTCAAACCCTTTATAGGAGAACAATGGCTGAAAAACAAGGTAATCGCCTTTTTCCTGCAACACCACGCGTTTTTCAGGATCACCGTCTTTTACTTCACTTACAATACTGTCGTCGAAGTCGACATGGTATTCTTTGGTAAGCGGTAATACCATCTTACGCAACTGCTCGGGCCAGTCGGCCTTTGCATGTACCAGCTTTCCTTTACCGTGAAACTGGGTTACCAGGCTAACATCTTCCGGTTTGTTCCACAGGAATAAATTATCGTTGTAAAAGAAGAGTAAACTGCTGTCGATGCCGTTCTCGCTAATGTTCACCTGCTGTCCATTCAGCTTTACCCAGCATTCAATTTCATAATTACTTTTACCGGCAATCACTTTGAAGTAAGGGGTAATGAAATCCGTTACTATGCCGGCGGTATGCAGGTTGTCTGTCCTGAACGGCTTTTTCCCGTTCAGGTAAAATACAAACGGGTTGGCCGCCACATCGGCAAACAGCTTTTTCAGTTTGGGATGCAGGTATTCTACCATCAGCGCTTTTGTTTCTTCGGGCAAATCATCTTCTTCATGGTGAATGATGTTTTCCCAAATACCGCTGAAAGGCGAGTTGCGGTTAAGGTATTTGGTAACCTCAACATCCTGCAATTTGCGCAACTGAGGTATCATTTGCTTATCGTTCTCGTTATATACCTCAATGTTCACAAATTTGCTCAGGTCGAGCTTTTCTACCTTGCCGGTGTATTGTGTGGCTTCATCGTTTATTTCGCCGCTTATAGCGTCAACGGAGAAACCAGGATAACTTTCGTGATTGAAATTAAATACGATACCTATACGATTCGTAATGCCCGGTGTTTTATCAGTTTCTTCAACGGTGGCCTCCGATTCTGTATCGGTGGGCACTTCTGCCATTACCGGTTTTGGCTTTGCCCTTGAGGCATCCTGCGGTGAAATACGTTTGATGGAAGGATCGAGCACCCGTAAAAACGGTTTGCCGTCTTTGTAGGTAAATTCAAACTTGCCATCGAGGTTATCGCTAAGCGTATACCCGTAGGCTTCAAGCAGTTTATTTTTTTCTTTATCCCAGTTACGAATGCTGTCGAAGTAATACGGGCCGTAGGCGTTCAGCAATTGCAGGAATACGATCACTTTGGGTAAACACAGCGGGTGCAGGCGGTCTTCATAGTCACTGCTGGTATCGAAGTTCCGTTCTTCGTTCTTACGCAGCACCACTTTCCAGGGTGTGCCGTCGATGTTGACCGTAGCTTTTACCACTTCGTCCTGTGCAAATTCAATATCGGCGCGTTGGGTGCGCAGGTATTTTTCTGCTTCGGTATATACTTCAGGCGAACAAAGCAACCGCAACGTTTTCAGATCGATGAATTTCATCTTCAACACGGTGTGCTTCTGGTCGTAATCAACCTTCTCGGTCTTCAGCATATTTTTATCCAGCATTTCCTGCAGCTGAATAAGCGCGGCCGCCTCGTGGCGGCAGATATCACCCAGGTTATACGGACAGGCACAACGCACCGAAAGCGTTCGCGAGTCTTTAAACTTCTGAATGTTTACTTTATAGTAGGTGGTATAGCTGTCGTCTTTCACCCTGAAGGTAACCGAATCAAGGAGTTCATCATAGTCCACCAGTTCCACATATCCGATGGCGTGTATCTTTTTTCCCCTACGGATCACTTCATCAGTTCCATTGGTATACACATACTTAATAAGATGAGGTAGTGCCATGCTTATTTTTAAATTTCCTAATCTTCAATTATTAGCTGGCAGTTTGAAATTCGGTTGGCAGTTGGCAGTTGGCACCCTGAAGTTTAATTAATTTATAAGAAATCAGGCTACCCGGAAATTCAACATAACTGCAAACTGCCCACTGCGAACTGCAAACTGTTCCCAAAAGGGCAATCTGCAAAAGTAAAGGAAAAAAGGTGAGCTTATAAAGAAAAAAACGATCTTAAACAAAATTAATATGGTGTTTAGATGGTTCCTGTTTCCGGAATTCTCCGGTTAACAGCTCTTTATAAACAGATAATAAAATTATTTGTTTTTCTGTCGTACTAAAATGCCTGGAAAAGATCACTTGAACGATGACCCCGCAACAAGCCTGTAAATAAAACAGGCATTCTTTTAAGTAGGTTGGAAAAATGTGTTAAAATAGCATTATTTCTCCAGCGCTATCAAACGGCGAAGCCCGGTTAATAGTGTATTTCCCGTTGAAAACCCACTTTTACGAGTTGAGGATTTTATTATAAACAATTATTGGTATAGGCTTTGTCTAAGTATAACTTTGTTTGCACCTAAGCCTGAAAAATAACTACTACAATGAACCTGTTCATGCGTTTATTGATCATTCTGTTGTTCGCCTCCTTTTCTTCGGTTGGCCAGAAATTGAAAAAAGCCGATAAAGTTGTGATTACCAACCTACAGGCACACATCAACTACCTTGCAGACGACAAGCTCGAAGGTAGAAGGGCCGGCACTAACGGAGAAAAACTGGCGGGCGAATACATTAGCAACGAATTTCAGAAGGCCGGCCTTGAACCGAAAGGGGAAAAAGGCTGGTTGCAGCCATTTGAAATATATGACGGAAAGCAGATCAATGCTTCTACTCTCCTCTTCATCAATGACCGTGAGCTGAAGTTAAATGATGAATACTTCCCCTTTGTGTTTTGTCCAACCGCAAGCCTTGAAGCTGCCGTTTCACCCGCGTTGAAAGAAAAGGGCGTACCCTGGTTCTATGATCTCAAAGATGTTATTGAAGAAAATAAAGAAAATCCGCATTTCGATCTCATCAATGCCATAAAAACGCTTGCCGGCAAGACAGCCGATAAGGGCGCAACGGCTTTGTTCGTATATAACACTTCAGCCATACCCGATGACCTGAAGTTTGATGCAAAGGACAATAGCCGGCCACTGGCCATTCCGGTTGTGTATTTAACCGCAAAAGCCTGCAAACAATACCTGGCCGATGAAGCTGCCACACTCGATCTGAAGCTGAAAACCTCCATCGGCGATAAGAAAAGAACGGGAAACAATGTCATTGGCTTTCTTAATAATAGCGCCCCCACTACCATTGTTTTTGGAGCGCATTACGATCATTTAGGGTATGGTGAAGATGGCAACACATTGCAACGTTCGGGCGACAAACAGATCCATAACGGCGCCGACGATAACGCCAGCGGAACGGCTGCCCTGATAGAACTTGCCCGTTTGCTGAAGTCGTCGAAATACAAAAACAACAATTACGCATTTATTGCCTTTTCGGGTGAAGAACTGGGTTTGTTCGGTTCCAAATACTTTACCGAACACCCCACCTTCGATCTGCAAACGGTGAATTATATGATCAATATGGATATGGTGGGCAGGCTGAACGACAGCAGCAAAACCATAACCATCGGCGGTTATGGCACTTCGCCAGTCTGGGGCAACGTATTCAATGCATTAAGCAGGCAGAAATACCTTACCGTTAAATACGATAGCAGCGGTATAGGGCCCAGCGATCATACTTCTTTTTATTTAAAGAATATACCGGTGCTTTTCTTTTTTACCGGTTTGCACAGCGATTATCATAAACCCAGCGACGATGCCGGTAAGATCAACTATACCGGTGAATTATTTATTATCAAATACATTGAAAGCCTGGTTAACCAAACCAATACCAAAGGCAAACTGGCCTTTCAAAAAACAAGGGAACCGGCTACCACTACCAGCGCCCGCTTTAACGTTACGCTGGGCATTATGCCCGACTACTCTTTTTCGGGTAGCGGCGTACGGGTTGACGGGGTAAGCGATGGGCGGCCCGCGCAGAAAGCCGGCATTCAAACCGGAGATATAATTATGCAGCTGGGAAGTTTCGATACCAACTCGCTTGAAGCCTATATGCAGGCCCTCGGAAAATTTCATAAAGGCGAAAAAACCACGGTAAAGTATAAAAGGGGGGAAGAAACGAAAGAAGGCAACGTTGAATTTTAAGTTTTATACCTTTATGGCAATAAAACGGAATGAAACTTAAGCTCGACCTGGATGATCTGGCCAACGATTTTTTCGACAATACCCGGTTGGCGGGCATTGTGGCGCCCCTGAAAAGTTACCAGTTTTGCTGGCACCTGAACCATTTACTGCATTACGATTTTCGCATAAACAACGATATAGAGATACAACTGCAAAAAAAACGGCGCGATTATTATTTCTCGGTCTTTGAGTACCGCGAACCTACCGGCAGCCTGGTACACTATTTATATAACAATCAATACGACGGTGAATACCTGTTACCCGAATTCAGGCATCTGGATTTCCTATGGCTGATGAAAGGCGACACCGTTGCCGATACCTTTTTTCATCAGATCCTCGAATCGGTAAAAACCATTTCGGGCGTTCAGCTGGTAATGGAACTTACCAATGAAAAGATCAAAAATAAAGGGCATCTTATTTTCTAATATAAGCATTACGATAGCAGTTGCCGGTTACCTGATACCGGTTACCGGTCAGTTGCAAGTTTCAGGTTACAAGGCTTATTTTTCGAGAGCCTGACAATAATTTAAACATCCTGAAATCATGGCCCTGTAACTTGCAACTTGTAACCTGTATCAGGCTCACCAAAAACCGGAAACATTCACTATTCACCAAAATAACTTATTCATATGTGGCAGGAACAAGACAATAAACTCTACCGCAAATTCGAATTCAAAAACTTCTCTGAAGCTTTTGCCTTTATGACACGCGTTGCGCTGGAGGCGGAAAAAATGGACCATCACCCTTTATGGACCAATGTATATAACCAGGTTGAAGTTTGGTTAAGCACCCATAGCGCCGGCGATGTAGTAACCGATAAAGACAGGCAACTGGCGAAAAAAATAGATTCGTTGATGAAGTAGGTAAATCCCGGAAATTGACTTCTAAAAGGCTTTGGAAACTTTTCCGAAGCGAGCCCTGCTATAGCATTAACACCAATTACGTAAGCTTATATAAAAAGAAAAGCCATCCCTTAATGAGATGACTTTTTATTATGTCTGGAAGCAGGTGGCGTTCAGCCGTTCATGCTTGCTAAAAATTCATAGTTGTCTTTCGTTCCGCGCATGCGTTTCAGCAATTCGTGCATGGCTTCTTCGGTATTCATATCAGTAAGATATACGCGCAGCAGGTTCATTCGTTGCAATACATCACGCTCCAGCAACAGGTCGTCGCGGCGGGTTGAAGATGCTACCAGGTCAATGGACGGGAATACGCGTTTGTTTGCCAGGCGGCGATCGAGCTGTAATTCCATGTTACCGGTACCTTTGAACTCTTCAAAGATCACCTCATCCATTTTAGAACCGGTATCTATCAGCGCTGTAGCCAGAATGGTAAGAGAGCCGCCGTTCTCAATTTTACGGGCAGCACCAAAGAATTGTTTTGGTTTTTGCATGGCGTTTGCTTCCACACCACCCGATAATACTTTACCAGATGCAGGCGCCACGGTGTTATGCGCACGGGCCAAACGGGTAATGGAATCGAGCAGGATAACTACATCGTGACCGCACTCTACCAGGCGTTTTGCTTTTTGCAGCGCGATGGTAGATACTTTTACGTGTTTTTCTGCAGGCTCATCGAATGTAGAAGCAATTACTTCAGCGCGTACGCTGCGCTCCATATCGGTAACCTCCTCAGGACGCTCATCAACCAGCACCACCATCAAATAACACTCGGGGTGGTTGGCGGCAATGGCGTTGGCCACTTCTTTCAGCAGCACCGTTTTACCGGTTTTTGGCTGCGCCACGATCAATCCACGCTGTCCCTTACCAATGGGCGTAAACAGGTCCATTATACGGGTGCTGTATTGATTGGGAGCAGTAAACAGGTTTAACTTCTCGTACGGGAACAGTGGCGTTAGATAATCGAAAGGAACACGATCCCTCACATCTTCGGGTTGTTTACCGTTGATGGTCTCAACTTTCAACAATGCAAAGTATTTCTCACCTTCTTTTGGCGGACGAACAGCACCGAAAATGGTGTCGCCGGTCTTTAAGCCAAATAACTTTATCTGTGAAGGGGAAACATAAATATCATCGGGAGAAGAGAGGTAGTTATAATCTGAAGAGCGTAAGAAACCGTATCCGTCGGGCATCATTTCCAGCACACCTTCTGCCATAATAACGCCGTCAAACTCAATGTTAAAGGCAGATTCGCGACGGTGGGGATATGACTTCTGCTGTTGTTCAACTGAGGGCTGAGGATCTGCAATACGCTCGTGATCGTGGTGGGCAATCATGGTGTTTGATCCTTGTTCATCCTCGTCATCGTCTTCCCCATCATCATCATGTCCCTGCCTGTCTGTGAGCTCATCTTCATCGCTATCATCATTCATCACTGGTAATATCGGAGTAGCTTCTTCCTCTACTTCTTCTTCCGGCTCAGGCTTTTTACGTCCTTTCTTTGCGGGAGCCGGTTTTTCGATCACCTTTTTGCGAGGCGCTTCTTTCTTTAATTCTTTACGTGCCGGCTTATCGTCACCACTTACCACATCAGCTTCTTCCGTTGCGTTTGCCGTAGTAGTTTTTACTACACGTTTACGTTTACCTTTTTCATCAGCCGCACCGTTCTTTACTGCACTGGCCATAACAGCCTGCTTATCGAGTATTTTATATACTAGTTCCTGTTTATCTAATTTTTTTGCGTTGGGTATCTTTAACTGTTCAGCAATATCTAACAGTTCTGGAACGAGCATGTCGTTCAATTGCAAAATGTCATACATAAAATAACTTGTGAGTTAACACCTTAATCAGACGAGCAAACTTTGTTCGTTGAAAAATCTAGTGAAAAAAAATTGAAATGAGTTTATATGCGTGGAAAAGAATAACTGATGAGCTTTGTGAGTATCGGGTATGACTTATCAGCCCTATTCCAAACACAATAATACGCCAAATTTACAAAAAGCAAAAATTTTTGGGTTCGATCCCGCTTTTCTGTCACTTTTTCACCCTGATTGGCACTTAATCAGGGTAATGGGCTACTTTTTTCGGGCCCCGGTTCAAATCCTGCTTTTACTATTCTATCGCTGCGGCTCCTTATAATGAATGACCTACAACCAGGCAATATGAAGAATATGCAATTTCAATTCCACCCTGATCGAATTGCAGCACAAATATTATAAAAAATAATTTACATAATGGCTGATCTGCAGCATTTCCTTGCCATTTTTTATAAAAAACCGGTGCCAGGGCTGGGTGCACCGGCATTATTATCAGATACATAATCCTTACCAACCACAGGAAATGTGTATAAATGGTAAGGTATTACCCTTAGTAAATACCCGGGTACAAAATTATTCATACCTCATACCAATATCATCCCCTGCTTAGCAAGTTACTCCAATAATAAGGCTGGTAAAAGCGGTTTAACAAACGAATAACTATAAGGGTTAACCTAACCTGTTTGATCAACAGGGTCCAACAGCCGCATTGCATTATATCACGATAGAACGAATCAACCCAGGAGTGCCGGAAATAGAGATCCCTGTGCAAATAACGCACAGGGATCTGAATTTGTTTATTAAAGGAAAGCTAAAGTTCAATGGGCAGTTGGCAATTGGCAATTGGCAATTGGCAGTTGGCAGTTGGCAAATTCCCCGCTTGCCGTTATCTGCTGCCCTTACGGTAGCCTCAAAAAAAACGCAAGCCGAAGCCGTCAGGTATTGCCTATTGCCAATTGGTTATTGCCTATTGCCAATTGTCTGTTGAATTGTGCACTACCAGCTTTCCTTCTTCATAAAAAGGGAGCACGTTTGCCAAATCGGGCGTAAGGCAATAACGGATATCCTTTTCCAGACCGAAATTGGTTAGCCGTTGGTAATGCGTTGCGTTCTTTTCTTTTATGAAACCGTACATGTCGCTTTTAGCGTTTTTGTACAACGTTTCTGCTATGCCCGAGCTGTCGCAATTGATAGTGAAATGATCTTTTACCTGATTTATTACGGCGCCTGCAAATAACAAGTCTTCCATATTCACGCGGTCTTTCCAGGCGGCGCAACCCAGCAGCACCGGCTGTTTCTGCTGAATAAGGTAATCGCATACGGCCGATAAATTGGGGAACGATCCGGTGATGATGTGTTGTGAGCCCCGTTCCAATGCCATATGTAATAATTTAGTGCCATTCGTAGTGGTAAGCACCAGCGTTTTGCCATCGATAAACTCTTTCGAATATTCAAAAGGGGAATTGCCGTATGACAATCCCTCGGCAATTTTGCCGTCGCGTTCGCCGGCTGTGACCGCTTCGATCTTTTTGCCCAGCTCGATACATTTTGCTACACTATCAACCGGTATAATGCATTTAGCCCCATTATACAAGGCGGTTGCGATGGTTGATGTGGCGCGAAAAACATCGATGATCACTACAATGGAGTTGTTAATATCGTATAAATCAAGCAGAGCAGGAGATGGAGATGTGTATAGAGTCGGTTTGCTGTTTGACATAATTCAATTAAACCGCAAAAGTAGCAAAATCAATTGGCAATAGGCAATGGACAATTGGTAAAATCTCCTGTGCCGCATTCTTACTATTGGTAAAATTCTCAATACGAAGAAGATCAATGGCAATTGGCAATTTGCAATTGACAAGGGATTGCCAATTCGGGTACTCCGCCTGCTTTGCGTATTGCTTTTTTTGTGTATAATTCCTGAGCGACACGAGGGCTTGCCTATTGTCTATTCCTTATTGCCCATTGGCTAAAAGATGTTTCCATTTATTGCTCTCGGCATATTCCTTAATGATCTGGTTTCGCTGTTCCAGCAGTTTTTCAACATAGCCCGAGAGGTAAATGCCACTGAAGAATTTGCCCAGTCCGCCATAAGGAGCTTCGAAATTGAAGATATCTATCATCAGCGTTCCGTTATCAATTGCTTTGAAATGGTGCTCATGTTTCATTTTTTTGAAATCGCCTTTTTTCATTTCATCGGTGAAAGAGAAAGGCCTTTCCATGGCAGTTATCTGTACCTGCAAAACGCGGGTCCGCATCAGGTGTTTTGCTTTCCAGGTCACCGTTTCGTTCAGGTTTATCAATCCCACTACGGTACCGGCAACAGCCTCTTCGCGAAAATCAGACATTGACTTTTTATGCAATTCGATACTACGGCTCAAATCAAAAACCCTTTCTATAGGTGCGGCAATAAAGGTGGTTAAGTGAATAATGGGCATATGCAGGAATCTTTTGAAAACGTCTTCCCCAAACAGCAAGAAGTACGCCAGAAGCAGGTTTAAATTAAGGATTAAAGTTACGGGTGGCTATTATTTTGAAACCTCCTAATTTTTTGAATTCTACAGGTTCCCAGAAAATAATAAAAGGCAGAAGATTGCCCCGAAATCAGGCTGCCGAAGTTTTAGGGCAACTCAAATTGCGGATTACACCTTCTACCTTATACCAACTATTTTAAATGGATCGGGTTCGTATTAAACAAACGGGAATTTAACCACTTTTGCTTTCAATAACTTATCGCGTACACCAATGAATATTTCGGCATCGAGCGCGGCATGAGCCACATCTACATAACCAATGCCAATGGCTTTTTGCAGACTGGGCGCCTGGGTACCTGAGGTAACATGGCCTATTTTATTGCCGGCTGCATCTTTTATATCATAGTGATGGCGGGGAATGCCTTTGTCGATCATTTCAAAACCAACCAGCTTACGGTTAACGCCGGCAGCTTTTTGCTTTTCAAGAATGGGGCGGGCGGTAAAGTCTTTGGTGAATTTGGTGATCCAGCCCAAACCGGCTTCCAGCGGCGATGTGGTATCATCGATATCGTTCCCATATAAACAGAAACCCATCTCGAGGCGCAGGGTGTCGCGCGCGCCCAAACCAATCGGTTTTAAACCCCGGGGCGCACCAATGTTGAAGATGGCGTCCCATATTTTATCGGCGCTGCCGTCCTTATCTTCAAAATAAATTTCAACACCACCGGCGCCGGTATAACCGGTAGCGCTGATCACTACATTGTCAACGCCGGCAAATTTGCCTTTGGCAAACGTGTAATACTTTAAATTAAGAATATCAATATCCGTTAAAGGTTGCAGCATTTTAGTTGCGTTGGGACCCTGAATGGCGAGCAGGCAGGTTTTGTCGGAAATGTTATGCATTTCAACATTTTTGGTATTAAACTTGGAGATCCAGTTCCAGTCCTTTTCGATATTGGAAGCGTTAACCACCAGCATATACACTTTGTTCTCTTCGATGCAGTACACCAGCAGGTCATCTACAATTCCGCCCTGCTCATTAGGCAAACAGCTGTACTGGGCTTTGCCCGCTGTCAATTTGGAAGCGTCGTTGGATGTAACGCGTTGAATAAGATCAAGCGCATTTTCTCCTTTCAGAATGAACTCTCCCATATGGCTTACGTCGAATACGCCGGCATTGGTACGTACGGCGGCGTGCTCATCGTTTATACCGCTATACGAAATTGGCATATTATACCCGGCAAATTCAGCCATTTTAGCCCCCAGGGCTATATGCTTTTGCGTGAAAGGAGTGTTCTTCATACAGTATGTGTAGTTTTTGTTTGGCCGCAAAAATAAGGGAATAAGACAAGGCAGCAAGGCAACGAGGCAACGAGGCATAAAGGCATAAAGGCATAAAGGGAACTCGCGATTATTCAGACTCCTGCCTTTTGTATTCCTTTCTCATTTTTAATTTTTCATTGTCATTTCTCATTTACCTGCCTTCCACTTCGACATTCAATATTCAATATTAAAAAGGGCCCTCAATAGGGCCCCTGTTGTTCCAACTTCAACCCCGCCTGCTTCCGGCAACCGGATAACAGGGCGGCGGGGAGGTTTATTAAAAATCTTTCTGTTTGTTATGCACCGGTTTTATTGCCGGCAAACCTTACCGGGAACAGAGATGCCGGATGCTCTATATCCTGGTCATTGATACTGGCCGATGAAGATTGTACTTTGGCAGGCGCGGTGTCTTTTTTGTTCTCCTTCGTTTTCGGGTGATAACGATAGCCACCGGTAGTATCGCTGTTCCTGTTCAAACGCTCACGCACTTCTTCTTCGCGCTGTTTCTTTCGTTTTAATTCTTCTTCGGCCCGCTCTTTCACTTTTTCTTCAACGTCGTGTTTTTCGCGTTCTTTATATTCACCTCTCGACAAGGCCTCCTCATCGAGCTGAGATATTTTTTTGGGGCCGTCGGGCGTCATGATATATTCTTTTCCATCTTCAACCCAGTAAGTACGCTCCCAGGTATCGCTGATATCGATGCCGCCTCGACGGTTATAGCGCACATCGAAACTGTTGTAACGTGAAACGTTCCTGTCTAACATAAACCTTTTACCCACCGGTACCTGCAATACCAGCAACACCTGCTGGTTGCGCCACCTTTCACTTTTACCGATTGAAAATCCTTTGGGCAGGTATAAAATGCTATCGTTTTGCGTTACAGGGAAATTGATCTTTTCGGCAACGTTGCGCGCTGTTACCGGATCTTTTCCACGGCTGAATTTCACTTTTGTCAAATGGAAATCGTTATCGCTGCTTTTTACTATATCAACGCGCACCATATTGAGCATAATTGAGTCGAAATTGGCGCCGAACAACGGCCATTCATTTTCGAAATCGTCGTCCCAACCGAAGCCCCAGTCATTGCTGTAGTAACGGTAGTTTATATTTTGCGTAGTAACATCCAGGAACATTTTTCCGTTGGAAGGCTGCGCTATGGCAACATTTTCTTCTACAAAATTCCTCGATTTAAAACTGCGGAATATTGAACCGGTTAATAAAGCGGCGCTCATTATTCCAATGAACCACAAAACACCGAACACATAACCGAGATAATGATTTTTTGAACGTACGCCCATGATGCGGCGAATAAGCCAGGTGATCATGGCAATGATAGGAACGCCAAGGAACAGGAATACGGTTAGCCAGGCCAGTGAGTTCTGCCAGAAACCCTCCAGCAAAAATTCCTTGAACGACATTACGGGCACACTGCCAAAAAGCAAACCAACAAGGGCGCCGAACAATGCCAGGGCGATCATTCCCACAATGAACAGGAAAAAGGCTTTGAACAACACACCAATGATATGGGCAATTCCGCTGCCGGCGGTGCGTGCCGTGGCCGAAGCTTCGTTGGTAAAAGTTTTTACACGTTCACTTTTTGCGTATTCTCTTGCCTGGTTGCCAAACTGTTGGGCGCTTTGTTTTACTTCGTTTCCCCAGTTCTGCGCTTTAGATCTGAAACTCTCCAGGTCTTCCTTTACTGTATTACGTATTGAGTTCAGATCGACCCGCTCCC
Organism: Niastella populi; assembly: GCF_002078015.1. GTDB lineage: Bacteria > Bacteroidota > Bacteroidia > Chitinophagales > Chitinophagaceae > Niastella > Niastella populi. Next base: position 43,058 of record NZ_LWBP01000134.1, read on the forward strand.
CCCGCATTTCAAGTTTTTCCGCTGCTGTAACGGCTATGGGCACTGCAATCCACAAAACTATATAACTTACAAACAGGGTGCTGCCCAATGAGCCCGATATTACGCGGGGCACCGCCCAGAAAGCGATATCATCCCACCACCAATGAAAAGGACCCGATAATAAACCAAGGATAAACGGAAGGGCAAAAATGAGCCGCGGTATCCAGGTGCTGATATTCAGGTAAGCAGCCAAACCACCACAAACACCTGCTATCACTTTATCATCTGAACTGCGATACAACCTTTTGGTAATATTCGATTGAATAGATTGCGAAGGAACCGCAACCCATAAAATAAGATAAACAAGGAAACCTGAACCACCGGTAAAAAGCAATACCACAAAGATGATACGCATGATCACGGGATCAATGTGGAAATAGTTTGCCAGGCCGCTGCACACACCGGCAATGATCTTGTCATCGGCATTGCGATACAGTTTGCCGCGGGTTCCGTACGTGGGGCCCGCGCCGGGTTGTGCCTGCTGGTATGCACCCTGCTGCTGCCGGGTTCCGGCATTTGCATCGGCATTGCCGCTACCGGTTTCAGCTTCAAAATCTTCAGGGCGTCCCATGCCGGCCATTACAGATTGCACATCTTCATCGGTAATGCACGTAGCGCCTTTTTTCAATCTTTCTGAAAACAATTCGGCTATACGGCTTTCGATGTCGTTTACTATTTCATCGCGGCCTTCTTCATTGGCGAAATACCTTCGCAAACTATCTATGTATTGCTGCAAAGTTTCATAAGCAGTTTCCTCAATAGGAATTACCCTGCCCTGAAAATTTATATTGATGACCTTTTTCATGGTGAATAGTGTTTGTTGGTTGAAGTTTAGTTGTTGGGTTGGGAGGTTTCCGTTGGATATTCCGTGTTACTACTTCCATTGGGAGAGGAAGCCAGCGACTCCCGTTTACTTGCCAGCGTATTCACGGCATTGGCCAGCTCATTCCAGGTGGTCTCCAGCTCTTTAAAGAACTCTTCGCCTTTAGGGGTAAGCGAAAAGTATTTGCGGGGAGGGCCCGAGTTACTCTCAACCCATCGATAAGTTAACATTTCTGCATTTTTCAACCGGGTTAATAAGGGGTAAAGGGTACCCTCCAGGATCTGGAGATTTGCCCCTCTCATTTCATCCACAATATCACTCGGGTAAGCTTCCCCGCGGCGAATGATTGAGAGTATGCAAAACTCCAGGATCCCTTTCCGCATCTGACTTTGGGTGTTCTCAATATTCATGGCTATACTTTTTCAGACGAACAATGTGCCTGTGTCATTTCTGTTTTATAGTATTGTTTACTGCAGTTACAAACTCTTATTCAATTATGTGGTTCAGGGTCCAGATCTGGAAATTATTTTCAACTTCCCCGGTCTCCGGCTGTTCCCCGGCAACAGTAGCCTCGCTCTTCCCTTCGATCGCCACCTCTGCTAAGTTATCGTGATTTTGTTTTTTATAGGCCGCCCCGTTATTCCTTTTTCCGCTTTCGATAACCACCTGGGCAGAACCACCTGCCGGCTGGTTCCTTTTGCCCAGTGTGAACAGGGCAACTAAAATGACTATGATAATTGGAATTGGCATGGCTTACTGTGAGTTGGGTTTATTCCCTTTCACATCACAAATATAGAGAGCTTTCAAGTACTATGCAACACATAGTACCAAATTATTTATGGTAATATTCATAGAACGCTAATCAGCTTAACCGAAAACGTATGATTTTCAATTGTTTGAAATTATTTAAGGCAGAAGGAAGTTCTTTGAGATTGTATGAGTGGCGGAAAAGGCCGGCTGAATGGCGACAAATGTGAGGCAGGCCTGCGCCTACTTTAGGAGCTGCGGTGAGGTTGACCATTCCCGCCAGGGAAAAGGAAGGGTTGTCTCAGAAAGTTCCGCAAAAGGAATACATCCGTGGGGCGGCCCCCTTTTATAATACCGGGCGCCTGCGCCTGCTTGCAGCCAGTTGGGTGCCAGTTGGCCGGTAAAAAAATCAATAAAAACGTTGAGCGGATAAGGCCCCCGATCCGGGAACGCTTTATCCGCCCAAAAATTCATTTATGCTGTCAGAATAGATCTTACGAAGCATTCTTATCGTAAAGTGCAAACATTCTGCACCTGCAGCCGTCCATTGCCTTCCACCACCAGATTAATTGGTTTGGTTTGCTGATTTGGGCCGGTAAAATTTATCTGGATCTGATTTGTGCCGGTTTGCAATGGAATACGTGTATATAATATAGTATGGGGGAGGCTTTGCCAGTTGCGTGTATCGGCTTTTTCTGATACAAGGTTAAAAAGCTGGATGGCTGAGGCCAGGGCTTCTTTTTCATCCTTCTTCTTATCATCTTTCTTTGGCCGCGCCGCCGCTTCCGCCAGTTTCTTGATGGCCAGCCGGCTTAAGGCTTTTACCATCTCTTTTGCAAAGCGTTCTTTTAATGTAGCGAAGGCCAGGTCATTGATGTTTTCAGCTTTTTCAAAAGAATACTGCGCATTATTTACAGTAACTGTACCCTGGGTATAAAACACGGGCTGCTCCTGGTATCTTGGAAAAGCCACCCGTAACGACCGCAATTCTTCCATTTTTATATTGGCCGGGTCGAAATTGCTGTCCCAGATAAACGGAACATTCATTGAGCCGGAAGCATCGGTAAACACAAAATTGCCAAGGCCGTCTTTGGTAAGCGCGAACATAAAACTCTGCTCCTGTTTTACCGGGGCCAGCCCGTTTTCCCAAAAGATCACCAGCTCACCGCCCGGCGCGCTGGCAGCAGGCTGTAAGGTAGTTTTCAGCAATGTTGAGTAACGTTGCGCTTCATCGGTAAAACCATTGGCGGTAGCGGTGCGTAACACATCCTGCTTCAGTTGTTCAGGAATGCCAATGCCATACCACAGCCCGTCATGCTTTAAAAAAACATCGGCCGCGTTGCGGTACGCAATAAAGGCATTGTTCATATCGCCGCTTTGCTCATAAATGATGCCCTGCAGCATTAGCGCGAAAGCATCGTCGGAATAACGGTTTGTATTGGCGCCGGCTTTATCCTGCTGCGCATAGTTACGTAATGAAATACGCCGGGCTTCTACCATTGCATCTTCCGTTTTGCCCAGGCCCAGGTAGTTCAGCGATTTGTAATAATGCACCATGAACTTTTCAAAATCTTCCCCTTTGTATGTTTCCATCATCGGGTTCAGCAAAGTGCCCCAGGCAATATCGGCGGTAGAAGTGCGGGTAACTTCAATAAAATTATCGGCTTCGTTAAAGTACAGGTTGCTGCTGTCATACTGCTTTAGCAAGTGGGCCATTTTTCCTTTTTCAAAAAGGTACAACAGCCTGTTGCGTTTTCGGCGCAGCAGCTTATTCTGATCTATGGCCATGTACGCCTTATCGTACTGGTTATTGATCACCTGATCGTAATAGGAACCAATACGGTTGTTGTACGTGGCGCAGGAGAACAACAAGGGCATCAGACACACTACAGCCAATGCTCTTATCATATGTTTGAATGATAAAACCATGAAATTACTATTGCAGAATACCTGCTGCAGGTTCAATTAGTTTTGCACGTATTTGGCAATCTTCTTATCCCCTATCCAAACCACTTCGTTGCTTTGAATGTTGGTAAGCTCGAGGTCAACCTGGTAGTAAACTACTTTTTTACGTTTTTGAGAATCGACGATGGAGTTTATAGAACCCTGTAAGATGTAATCTGCGCCTTGCTCGAGACCGAATTTTTTCATGCTGCTGGCCGAAGCGTTTGTCTGCTGATCGGCTTTTTCTGCACGCAGCTCATCTCTTTTTTTACCCCCCTGCACCAGGCGCACTCTTCCTGATTTAATGAAAGATGACTCAACGTCTTTTACAAAAGTTTCAGCTTCAATATGCTCATGGCTTTTATTGGTAACGAACCCGACGATAACAACGGGTCGTTGTCCGTTATGCTGCTCCTGGTGCTCACCTACCCATTTTTCTTTCAGAATGGCGTCGATCATTTGCTCTGCCACGAGGCGGGAGTCGGTATTGTTCCATCGGCCGCTGAGGTCAATCTGTTCATTGGGGTCTATACGGGTTACTTTGTGAGAACAGGAAATGCTTGTACCGGCTACAACCAGGGCCATAACTGCGATGTATACTTTTTTCATTGTGAATTACTTTAAAAGGAACTGTATTATGGATAATTTTAGTGTGAGCTGTCCCGATGGAACCGTTTACCGGTGATCCCATGTAACAGCATGCAAAATAAATTGTTGATGTTGTTTTATTACCGGCTCAACAACCAGCCAACCGTTGCCGCCGTAGCAGCGAGGGGCACCAGGTTCCAGTAGTTGTTGTTCCACCGGGGGCGATAGTAGTTGTGATACGGATGATAGTTGTACCAGTAGTTACCTGAGTAACGGGGATAGTAAGTATTGGTTGGATAGTAATAACTGTAGTCGTTATAATACCAGCCGTTTCTGGCCCTTTCCATCCGCAATTGACGGCGGAAGGCGCGGCGCTCATCGCGTCTTTCCTGTCTGTCGGCCATCCAGTCGATGGCTTTATAGGTTTCCTGTGGAGTAGTACCATGCAGGCTGTTGAGCGAATCGGCCATGCCCATATATTTGGCCTGGCTAACCATATAATCAGGGTTCTGGTCGGGCGCCAGTGATTGCGACATGCCCCACGTGCCTATAAGCATAGCCAGCGGTAACAGTAACAAGTTATAAAGTACATTTTTTTTCATTTGATGCGGGTTTTACAAATTAAAGTGATGTATAACCATTAACGAAAAAGACCATACATTAATTATTTCAATATTGTTCTATTATAACCCGGGTGTTTGAACAGCGCTTTTTTTGAATAATCAATGTTTGATGACTCTAAAATAATCACGAATGCGTTAAGTAGGAGTTAAAGAAAAAAGCCGGCTATAACCGGCTCTTTTTCAGTTATTTATTTCTTTAATCCTATTTCTCTCAATCGTTCGTCGAGGTATTCGCCGGCTGTAGCGTCGGGGAAAGCCTTAGGATGTTGTTCATCGATACAGCTGTCTAAACAGGCCAGGCTCATATCGCTTTTCGGGTGCAGGAAGAAGGGAATGGAATAGCGGGATGTACCCCACATTTCCCTTGGTGGATTTACCACCCTGTGCGTAGTAGATTTCAGCTTGTTATTGGTAAGGCGTTGTAACATATCGCCTACGTTCACCACAATTTGCTCTGGCAAGGAAGTCACCGGCACCCATTCGTTTTGTTTGGTCAGAATTTGAAGGCCATCTGCCGAAGCGCCAACCAGCAGGGTTATGAGGTTGATATCCTCATGCTGTTCGGCCCGGATGGCAGATTTCGGTTCCTGCGTTATGGGCGGATAATGTATTGCCCTTAATATCGAATTGCCATTGTGAATATAATTATCGAAATAATGCTCATCGAGACCAAGGTACAAAGCGATCGCCTGTAACAATGCACGACCCGATTTTTCGAATGCACGGTATGCTTTTGTAAACGTTGTATTGAAAGCTGCAACGTCATTTACCTGCACGTTATCGGGATATTCGCTTTTAATGGGATCGTTATCGTCAACCACCTGCCCGAACTGGAAGAACTCTTTTAAGTCCGGCGCATCGCTTCCTTTTGCATGTTCTTTACCGAAAGAAGTATAACCACGCTGACCCGCCAGGCCCGGTATCTCATATTTCTTTTTGGCATCGGCAGGAAGAGAAAAGAATTGTTGCACATACTTATACAGATCGGCAATAAGTTCATCGGGTATGCCATGGTTCTTTACTGCCACAAATCCTACTTCTTCATACGCTTTACCCAGTTGATTAACGAATGCCTGCTTCAACTGCGGATCGCCTGATAAAAAATCGGCGAGGTTTACTACCGGTATTGCCATAAAATATATTTAAATCGGCTTATACAATGAATTACCTGAAATGCTGAGGAACATACAATTTACTAAACCCGGTAACCACCACAAAATTTCAATTGAATTTATTGTATCACCGGCTTCCCGGTATTTGGGTACTGTTAAAGTGTGCCGCACTTAGTTAACGCTATACGGTTACGTTTGGCACACTTTTAATGGCCCGCACTCTTTGCCAGGGCTATTTCTTTTTCTTCGGGAGTGATGTCCATGATGGCGTAACGCGTTACGTCATTGATCAGGAACTCATCCAAAACATTTACCACGTTTTGATAGTTCGACTCAGGTGTTGGTTTAACCATTACGACAAGGTCTTTCCGTTTTCCCGTTTTGTCGAGGGCCAGCTGTTTGGTTCTTATTATTTGTCCCAGGCCATCGCTCATGGAATAATTGGTAGTGCCATAGGCTTCCTCTTTCAACGCATCTTTCAAATCGCCATGATAATAGAAAATTCTGTTACCGTTTACAGGAATAACTGTCAGTGCGGTGCTTTTACCTACAGGCATATCGGGCACAGTGGGATCCGTATCATCCGGCATATTCAGTTTCATTGCTTTGGGGCTCGACATAGACGTGGTGAAAATAAAAAAAGTGATAAGCAGGAACCCAAGGTCAACCATGGGAGTTAAGTCAACCCGTGTGCTTAATTTTTTACTTCTGCGCCCACCGGCCTTGTTGCCGCCGGCGGCGGGTACATTTATTTCAGCCATAACTTATTGGTTTGATAATGAGATGCGGTGGCACAATTTTTCCATATATACACTATCAGTTATTCTACTGACGAACATCACGTTAACAGCACGAACGGAATAGTACTTTTAATCATCAAAAAAAGAAAAACATGAAAACACTGGTAGTTCCTACCGATTTTTCGTCTGTATCGGTCAATGCAATGAATTATGCGGTTGACATGGCGCAGGCAATCAATGCAGGTATAGTGTTGCTGCACGTGTACAATGTACCGGTATCCTTTACCGACTCGCCTGTATCCCCGGTTTCAACTGTTTCAATAGAAGAAATAAAACGTACAAGTGAAGAACGGCTTAAAGAATTAAAAAAGAACCTGGTAACCATTACGGCAGGGAAAGTAGAAATATTTACGGAAGCCCGGCTGGGAGAAACGATTGAAGAACTTCAACAGATCTGCAATTCCGTAGAACCACTGGCAATAATAATGGGCAGCCATGGCGCAACAGGTTTTGAGCGACTGATCATGGGTAGCACTACGCTCACCGCTATACGTCATTTAAAATGCCCCGTAATTGTCGTTCCGCCCGGCACTACTTACCATGGAATCAGAAAGATTGGCCTTGCCTGTGATTTTGAGAATATAGTACAGTCGACGCCGGTAGAGTATATTAAAAATATCGTAAGAGAATTCGGTGCAGATCTGTATGTGCTGAATGTACAGGATATTAAGCAGGACGACCTGGAAGATGCCATTATGGACACTGCCTATCTCGATGCCATGCTGGAAGACGTTAGTCCGAAATACGTACAGCTAACGGGTAAAGATGTGGTAGAAAGCATTAACAGTTTCGCGGAGCATAACAACCTCGACCTGGTAATGGTAGTTCCCAAAAAACACCGGTTTATCGACAGCCTGTTCCATAAAAGTCAAAGCCGTGAATTAATAACCCATGCACATATACCTATAGTTTCCATCCATGAATAGCAATCAAAGCAAACGGTCCCGGTTAATCCGGGACCGCTTCTTTTTATATCAAACTACATAATTAAAATTCTGCGTTCTTGGGTGTTCGTGGGAACGGAATTACATCGCGAATGTTGGTCATGCCGGTCACAAACAATACCATTCTTTCAAAACCAAGGCCGAAACCGGCGTGCGGTACAGAACCAAATCGGCGGGTATCGAGGTACCACCACATTTCATCTGCAGGCACATTCATTTCCTTCATACGTTCGGTAAGTTTGTCGAGGCGTTCTTCTCTTTGTGAGCCGCCTACGATTTCACCGATCCCGGGCGCCAGAATATCCATGGCCGCTACCGTTTTACCATCATCGTTCAGGCGCATGTAAAACGACTTGATGTCTTTCGGATAACCGGTAACGATAACAGGTTTCTTAAAGTGTTTTTCTACGAGGTAGCGCTCATGTTCGCTTTGCATATCTATACCCCATTTCACCTCGTACTGGAATTTCTTTTTCTTGTAAGCCGGTGAATTGAGCAGAATATCGATGGCTTCGGTATAGGTGATGCGCTCGAAGCTATTGTTCATTACGAATTCCAGCTTTTCTATCAATCCCATTTCGCTGCGTTTATCCTGGGGCAGTTGTTTTTCTTCTTCTGCCAGGCGTTGAGCGAGGAACTCCAGGTCTTCGCGGTTATTCTCCATTACATAGCGAATGAGATATTTGATGAACTCTTCGGCGAGGTTCATGTTGTCTTCGATATCATAAAAGGCCATTTCCGGTTCAATCATCCAGAACTCAGCAAGGTGGCGGGCGGTATTTGAATTTTCAGCCCTGAACGTGGGGCCGAAAGTATAGATCTCACTAAAGGCCATGGCTGCCAGTTCGCCTTCGAGCTGACCGCTCACCGTAAGGTTGGTGCTGCGGCCGAAGAAATCTTCTTTAAAATTGATAGTGCCGTCTTCGTTGCGCGGCGGGTTATCAAAAGGCAGGGTGGTAACACGGAACATTTCACCGGCGCCTTCGGCATCGCTGGCGGTAACCACGGGCGTGTGCATGTACACAAACCCTTTCTCGTTATAGAATTTATGAATGGCGAATGCCAGTGCATGGCGCACGCGGAATACCGCGCCAAAGGTATTGGTACGGAAACGCAGGTGCGCTATTTCGCGCAGGTATTCCAAACTTGGACGGTTCTTTAATTGTAAAGGATATTTTTCGGGATCGCAATCGCCGAGGATCTCGATGGCCGATGCTTTCACCTCCACCTTCTGGCCTTTACCCTGGGAGGGAATAAGGGTTCCGGTGGCTTTTATGGAAGCGCTTTGGGTAATGCGTTTAAGCGTTTCCTCATCAAGCATTCCCAGTTCAACTACTACCTGTATATTATTATTGGTGCTACCGTCATTCACAGCTATAAACTGATTATTGCGGAAACCCCGCACCCAACCCATAACAATAACTTCCTGACCGGTAGCCTCACTGGCCAGCAGCTCTTTAACTTTTACCCGTTTGTTGAACATATCCTATAAGTTTTAATGCTTTTCGTTGGCCATTGGCGAACAAAAAGGGAGGCAAAGATAAGTATTGGCAGAAGTTCGGGGAGTGAAAACAAAGAGGAAATAAATTTTTGAAAAACTAATGAGTGTTTGTTATTTCTTATGAAGCAGCCTTGTTGAGTAAAAAATGATATTCAGTTAGGGAAAACTTTTTTCCAAAAAAGGTCATTTCTCATGAAAACAGGTTCCGTTTACATGAGAACGAGGTCATTTTTAATAAAAATTGGCCGATACTTATAAAAGCAGTGCGTGTTCTCGTGAAAAAAGAATAAAACATATGAAAACAAGGTCATTTCTCATGAAAAAGGGATAAAACTCATGAAAACAGGGTTGTTTTTCATGAAAAAGCCAAAATCTCATGAAAATGGGTCATTTTCTTCAATGAATAATTCATTTTCCATGAAAATACTAACCTAAACGATTGAAAATGAATCTCAAATAGTAAATGTATGCTGCTGTATGAAAATCAATTAGCAGCCTTAGTGATCGTTCAAAAAGAATTCAAAACCCATCCACATTTTCAGCCATTTCAACTTTATCAACTTATAACCTTGTCAACCCGTCAACTGGCTCCCCTTCTTCATTTCTCATTACCCTGTATTCCACTTCTGCATTCAACATTTTACATTCGTTATTCGACATTCCTAATGACTTTCATCACCTCAACTCCCTCCCCTTTCCCCTAAATTTGTCTCTATGAAAATCGCCTTCTTCTCCACCCAGCCATACGATAAAGAATATTTCACCCGCCATAATAGTGGTCACGATCTGGTGTTTTTCGAAGCGCAGCTGAACGAACAAACTGTTCCGCTCGCCGACGGCTGTAGTGCCATATGCGCTTTTGTCAACGATTCGCTGAATGCAGCCACCATAAAACAACTGGCCGCCCAGGGCGTACAGCTTATAGCCATGCGCAGTGCCGGGTACAATAATGTCGACCTGCCTTCGGCGCAGCTCCATAACATTAAAGTGGTGCGTGTTCCGGCCTATTCGCCCTATGCAGTAGCCGAACATGCCGTAGCGCTTATTTTAACCCTGAACCGCAAAACGCATAAAGCGTATAACCGGGTGCGGGAAGGCAATTTCTCGCTTGACAAATTGACCGGGTTCGACCTGCATGGTAAAACAGTCGGCGTTATCGGTACTGGCAAAATTGGCCAGGTTTTCTGCGATATCATGAAAGGCTTTGGCTGCCGGGTGGTGGCATTCGATCTCATTGCCAATAAAGAGCTGGAATCTAAAGGCATTGAATACCTGCCGCTGGTGCAGTTACTGCCGCAATGCGATATCATTTCATTGCATTGTCCGCTTACCGAACAAACCAAACATCTTATAAACGCCGATACGCTACGGCTGATGAAACCGGGTGTAATGCTCATCAACACCAGCCGGGGCGCACTGATCGATACGCGCGATGCCATTCATGCCTTAAAAACCGGTCACCTGGGCTACCTGGGCATCGATGTGTATGAGCAGGAAGAAAAGCTGTTCTTCCATAACCTGTCTGAACAGATCATTGAAGACGACGTGATCATGCGGTTAATGAGTTTTCCGAATGTGTTGATCACCAGCCATCAGGGATTCTTTACCGATGAAGCGCTTACCCAAATTGCCAAAACCACACTCCGGAACGTGCATGATTTCGAGGCCGGCAAACCGCTCGAGAACAAGGTTGTGTAACTGTTGTACAATGTTTGTCAATAAAGCAGTAAAATCCTTAATGTCAGCGGTTCACTGCGGTTTTCAATATTCACTTAGTTTTTACTCATATCGTAAATTACGGCCCGGTTAAATCGGTATTTTTGCGCTCTTGTTTAAACCCTTTTGCTTAATGCAAAAGGGTGTTTAGTAATGGCGAAGACGATACATATTGCATTAGTAGGAAATCCAAACAGCGGCAAAAGTTCCCTGTTCAATGTTTTAACCGGCCTGAACCAGAAAGTTGGCAACTTTCCGGGTGTAACGGTAGACAAGAAAGTAGGCATCTGTCAATTATCGGAAACGCTAAGCGCTTCCATCGTTGACCTGCCCGGTACATATAGTTTATACCCCCGTCGTGAAGATGAGTGGGTGGCCTACCGCGTATTGATGCGGCAGGATAAAGATGTGGAAGAGCCGGAAATGGTGGTTTTGATTGCCGATGCCAGCAACCTCAAGCGCAACCTGTTGTTTGCTTCCCAGATCATAGATCTTAAAATACCGGTGGTGGTGGGACTGACCATGATGGATATCGCCCGCCACAAAGGCATCCAGATCGATGTGGCAGAACTGGAAAGGGAGCTGGGTGTGCCGGTAGTTCCCATCAACCCGCGCAAAAACAAGGGCATTCTTCCCCTGAAAAAAGCGATAGAACAAACCGCACTTGAATTATATAAAGCGCCTGTTCGCGATTTTATCAATAATGAAGCCCTCGCCCCGGCCGCTATCGGCAGCGTAAAGGCGTTGTTTCCCGAACTGAGCGATTACAAAGCTGTTCATTATCTCATCAACCACGAATCGTTTTCCCTGAACAATCAGATGCAGGAGAAAATAGAATCGATTGAACAGGATAATAATTTTAATCATACCAAAACACAGGCGGAAGAAATACTGCAGCGATACCAACGAATTGGTTCCATTCTGAAACAATCGGTAACCGAGCCCTCGCCGCTGCAAAAAACATTGTTTACCGAAAAGCTGGATAATATATTTCTTCACCGCCGCTGGGGATATCTCATTTTGCTGGCGGTGCTGTTCCTGTTGTTTCAAAGTGTTTTCTGGCTGGCCGAGTACCCCATGACGGGGATCGACTGGGCCTTTGGTGAAATAAGCGGCTGGCTTACCAGCGTAATGAAGCCAGGCTGGTTCACCGACCTGCTAATAAATGGTATTGTTGCCGGGCTGGGCGGTATCCTCATCTTCATTCCCCAGATCATGATCCTGTTTGGCCTGGTGACCATTTTGGAAGATACCGGCTACATGGCCCGCATTAGCTTTTTAACAGATAAGCTGATGCGCAAAGTAGGCCTCAACGGCAAAAGCGTTATGCCCATGATCAGCGGTTTCGCCTGCGCCGTACCAGCCATCATGAGCGCGCGCAATATTGAAAACAAAAAGGAAAGATTACTCACCATATTGGTTACGCCATTGATGAGCTGCAGCGCCCGGCTGCCGGTGTATACGATCCTGATAGGCCTGGTGATCCCGAAAAAAATGTTCGCAGGCTTTTTGGGTTTACAGGGCCTGGTGATGATGGGCCTTTACTTGCTGGGACCCATCATGTCGTTACTCGTTTCGTATGTTGCACGCCTTTTTATAAATATCAAAGAGAAAAGCTTTTTCATTCTGGAGCTGCCGGTTTACCGCGCACCGCGCTGGAAAAATGTGGTGGTAACGATGTTGAGCAAGGCCAGGATCTTTGTTTTCGATGCCGGTAAAGTGATCATGGTGATCAGTTTAATTCTGTGGGCATTGAGCACATATGGTCCCAAAGAAAGAATGAGCGGGGTAGAAGCACGTTACGAACAACAATTAAAACAACATCCTGAACAGGAAGCAGAACTGAGCCGGTTGAAAAATACCGAGCTTTTAGCAAATTCCTATGCCGGCATTCTTGGCCGAAGTATTGAACCGGCGATAGAACCACTGGGATACGACTGGAAGATCGGTATTGCACTGATCACTTCTTTTGCTGCACGGGAAGTTTTTGTTGGAACCATGGCCACGCTGTACAGTGTTGAAGGCGGCAACGATGCTGATGAAAGTACGTTGATGGAAAAAATGCATGCCGCGGTTCGGCCAAACGGTTCCAAAGTATACACAGTGGCGTCCGGCATATCGTTAATGATCTTTTACGCATTCGCCATGCAATGTATGAGCACACTGGCCATCGTTAAAAGAGAAACCCGTAGCTGGAAGTGGCCGTTGATACAATTAGTGTATATGACCGGACTGGCTTATATTATAAGTCTTATAGCTTATCAGTTGTTGAAGTAAGCGTGAACTTCCCGGGGTTTCAATTGCAAATGAAGATTGCGAGGTTTGGCAGAATGCCCGCCTTATAAATCGCAAAATCACTAAATCCCAAAATCAGCAATAAAAAAAGGGCTCACGAAAGAGCCCCTTTTTGTTTTGTCCAATCCATGAAAAATAAACCGTCCTGTAATATCTTACTTGTGTTTACAACCGCATTTGTCAGGTTGATAGTAAATTTAAATATGAATTGCCTCATTTGCCTTATCCAATGACTCCCTTAACGACCGGCTAACTAAACCAGGTTCACACTACTTTCATTACAGCTGCAATTACATTCATATATATGACGCCAAACGATGAAAAAGGTTTGTTATAGAAACCTTAAATGGTTGCAATAACAACTTTCACTGACAGGTGTGAAGAGAGGAAGTATTTTATTGAAGATCAGTATTGAATCCGTCTGCTTTAAGCAAACTTCCATGTGAGCCAATTATCCTACTATTTTACTTCTTTTTTCAAGCATAACAGTCGTTCGCCAGATGCCATCAAGCCGGGCAATACGTTCGCGATAACCGATAAAGCGAAAACCGCATTGTTCATGTAAATGAATACTTGCCCTGTTCTCTTCATGAATAACGCTTAACAGCGACCAGATGCCATTAAGTTCGCTGGCTTTTATCAGCTCCTCGAGCAAAATTCTGCCGATCCCTTTTCGCTGATGCTGCTGATGAACATATACGCTTACTTCCGCCACGCCGCTATAACATTCCCTTGCCGATACGGGCGCCAGGGCCGCCCAGCCAACAGGTTCATTACCGTTGAGCGCTATTATCCTTGAGTGTGGGAGATACTTGAGGTTGAACTGTTCCCAATCAGGCACTGTTGTTTCAAAAGTTGCCATGCCCGAAGCAATGCCATGGCCATAAATTTCCAGCACCGGGGCGGCATGTTCCTGAAGCATTGGTATCAGCGTAATCATAAGCTAATTTAAAAAATTAGCCGGCAACTTTAGAAGGAAGGTTGTCTGCCGGTTGGTGAACGGCTCTTTTCAGGAGGCGGGCTCCTTCCATATTTATTTTATATGCGGGCCAAACGCTCAGCTGCCAGCGCCAGGGTTTCTTCTTTTTTACCAAAGCAAAAGCGAACCACCTTGTTATCGGTTGCATCCTGGTAAAAGGCAGAAACAGGAATTACGGCCACGCCAAACTCTTTTGTAATGCGGATGGCGAAATCCTTATCGCTTTCATCGCTGATGCGATCATATTGTGCGCAGATAAAATAACTGCCCTTACTGTCGAGCATGGTAAACCGGGTGTCTTTCATCAACGTTAAAAAGTAGTCGCGCTTTTTTTGCAGAAAGGAAGCCAGTGATAAATATGACTCTTTATTTCGCAGAAAAGCGGCCAGCGCCACCTGTGATGGTGTATGGCAGCTAAAGCAATTGAACTGATGCACTTTGCGGAACTCGCGGGTAAACGCGGCAGGCGCCACGCAATACCCCAGTTTCCAACCGGTACAATGGTATACTTTACCAAATGAAAAACAAACAAAACTTCTCCCCACCAGGTCGGGGTAACGCAGGATAGACTGGTGTTTTATATTATCGAAAATTATATGCTCATATACTTCATCTGAAACTATGATGATATTGGTGTTCTGCACCAGATCGCGCAACTGCTGCATATCTTCTTCCCGTAGCACTGCACCGGTTGGGTTGTGCGGCGAATTGAGCATAATAACCCTTGTTTTGGAAGTTATTTTACGGCGTACTTCCGCCCAGTCGATCCTGTATTCAGGAAACTGCAGATCGATGCGAACAGGTGTGGCGCCATTCACCACTATATTGGGAATGTAACTATCGTACCCCGGTTCAAAAACAATTACCTCGTCACCCGGTTGTAATACCGTGGTAAGCGCAGTGTAAATGGCATAGGTGCCCCCGGGCGTAATAGTAATATCTGTATCGGGGTTAACAGTTGTGTGATACAAAAACGCAATCTTTTCTGCAATGGCTTCCCGCAGGGGCATCCAGCCCGGCATGGGCGAATATTGGTTGAACCCTTTGTTCATGGCTTCCGTTACCAGCGCGGTTAGTCCGGCGCTCATAGGAAAATCAGGAAACCCCTGGCCAAGGTTAACGGCTTTGTGTTCGGTAGCCAGGGCGCTCATTACGGTAAAAATGGTAGTGCCTACCTGGGGTAGTTTAGATTGGATCTGTATTGACGTCAATGTCTTTATTTGTAAAGAGTGATCTAAATGAATTTGCCCCGTGATTCTTTTCTCTGTCTGCCTGCGGCTGCCGCTCCGGAGAAACTTAGCGAGGGCGGCATGAATTCAAACCTTATCAACCTGTTAACCGGGGAACCAGTCATCTGGCGCTACTTCTTTCCCTTAACCTGTTCCCGCGCTTTTACCGGCAGGCTTTCTACAATGAGATCATAGGAATCGGTGATCCATTCCTTCAACATCGTATTGCTTACGGTTCCATCTACTACGATGGTATTCCAGTGTTTTTTATTCATGTGATAACCGGGTTGAACGCAATCGTACCGCTCCCGAAGCTCAATGGCTTTTTCGGGGTCGCACTTTACATTGAATTGAAATGTTTCATGGTCCAGCGAACAGATCAGGAAGATCTTTCCGCCCACTTTATAAACAAGGGTATCGGGCCCAAAGGGAAAGGTTTCTTCCACGGCCGGTTTTGATAAACAATAATCGCGAAGAGATTCTACATCCATACAACTCAACTTTACTATTTGCAATTTACAAATGTCAGCGGTTTGTTTAAAATGGAATGTACTTGTAAAATGAAATATTGTTATTATTTTATTTCAATGCTTTCTGCATCTATCTGTTCTTCGCCCGTCATGCGCAGGTACACCTGCACGGTGGTTATTACGTCTTTCTGGCAATAAGTGGCAATGCGTTCCAGGTTCTTATCCTTCCAGTATACTTCCCACACCTTGCTGCCATCGATATCGTCTTTCGGGGTGGGAATGCCCAGCGTACAGGCAAGCAGATTCAATGAAGTAAATGTTTTGTAATCGCCAAACCGCCACAGGTCCATAGTATCGAGATGGTTTATTTCCCAGGGCTTTTTTCCCCTGGTATTGAGAATGGGTGGTATGGGAATATTATTGATGATCATTCGCCGGCACAGGAAAGGAAAATCGAATTCTTTACCATTGTGGGCGCAGAAGCATTTATTGGCATCTGTGGTCCAGCGTTTCAGCATTTCGGTGAACTGCAACAGCACTTCGCGTTCATCATCGCCATAAAACGATTTGATGACGAGTTTTTTGGTGGGATTATAACCCTGGATGTTCCCGCAGCTGATACAAACAATTTTACCAAACTCGGAATATATTCCGGCGCGGTTATAAATGGTTTCTACCGTTTCTTCTTCCTTATTACGAATCAGGTAGGCGGCCTTTAGATCCCAGAGGGATTTCCATTCGGCCGGCATCTTGTCGTAGCAATCGTATTGCGGAACCGTTTCAATGTCGAGAAAAAGTATATTGTTGAGCGTA
This sequence comes from Niastella populi, assembly GCF_002078015.1. Lineage (GTDB taxonomy): Bacteria > Bacteroidota > Bacteroidia > Chitinophagales > Chitinophagaceae > Niastella > Niastella populi. The sequence continues at coordinate 59,681 of NZ_LWBP01000134.1, forward strand.
ACCATTCTTAAAGATACTTATCTCCCTTGTTCCTTTTAACCTCGGCAACATATTCTTTGATATCCTGTTCTTTTTCTCTTTTGCAGATAAGGAGCACGTCGTTGGTATCAACTACAATGAAATCTTCCATGCCCTGCAGCACAACGAGTTTGTTCTCGGGCGTTTGGATCATACAACGATGTGTGTCAAACACAATGACATTGCCACCACCGGCGGCATTCTCCATATAATCTTTATCAAGATTTTCCCAGGCGCTGTTCCAGCTTCCGAGGTCGCTCCAGCCGAATGAGGAGGGAATCACATACACATTATCGGCCTTTTCCATTATGCCGAAATCGATGGAGATATTGGTACAAAGCGGATAGATGCGCTGTAAAGCCGGACCTTCTTCCGTAGTATTCAAATACGCTTTTTCCGCTTCGAATACATCATAGGTCTCAGGCAGGTATTTTTCGAATGCAGCGATTATATTTTTCACCTGCCAAACGAATATACCGGCGTTCCATAAGAAGTCGCCGCTGGCAAGAAATATTTTGGCGGTTGAAAGTTCAGGCTTTTCGGTAAACGTTTTTACCTTATACACATTGTCGCTAACTGCCTGTTGCTCGTATTGTATATAACCGTAGCCGGTATGCGGATAGGCAGGTTGAATACCCAGCGTTACCAATGCGCTGTGTTTGCCAACAAAACTGAGCGCTTCGAAACAAACTTTATTAAAAGCAAGCGGATCGAGTATCAGGTGGTCTGAAGGAGCAACTATCAGCGAAGCCTGCGGATCGAGCTGGTTCAGTTTGTAGCTAATGTAGGCAATACAGGGAGCTGTATTTTTCCGGGACGGTTCGCCCAGAATATTCTGCAGCGGCAGTTGCGGCAATTGTTTCTTTACAATATTTATGTATTCGTTTGAGGTAACTACATAAATATTTTCGGCCGGTATAAAAGCAGCAAATCGTTCATACGTGGCTTGTATGAGTGTTTTTCCGGTATTCAGAATGTCGAGGAACTGCTTGGGGTAATTAGTACGGCTCATGGGCCAGAAACGGCTTCCTATTCCCCCTGCCATTATTGCTACGTAATGATGTTTGTTCATTTTTTGTTAAGTTGTCCTTTTCGGCTAAGCCCGGAATACTGACAGGTTACTATTTGATGATGCCATTGACACCACAAAACGACAAACTGTCAACTTTATTAGTTGATAAAGTTACAATCTTGCTGATTTTACTAAATAACTTAAATGAGCCCTTCCCTGATCAGGTCGTGCAGGTGAACAAAGCCATGATATTCCATTTCTGCCGACACAACCACCAGCTGGCTGATATCAAACTTTCGCAAACGATCAAGTGCTTCTACAGCCAGTGCATCGGCTGTAATAGTTTTCGGGTTCACCGTCATGATCTCTTTTGCAGTCACGCTGTTCAAGGGAATATTCTTCTCCAGCATTCGCCGCAGGTCGCCGTCTGTTATGATCCCAAGCAAACGTTTGTTCTCATCGGTAACGGCTGTTGTTCCCAATCGCTTTTTCGATATTTCAACGATCACTTCTTTAAGGGAAGCGGCAGGAGAAACCTGAGGCTTTTCATTATTTACATACAGGTCGGATACGCGCAGGTATAATTTCTTTCCAAGAGTACCGCCGGGATGGAACCGGGCAAAATCTTCCGAAGTAAAACCCCTGAGCTCCATCAGTGTTACGGCAATGGCATCGCCCATTACCAGTTGGGCCGTTGTGCTGGAAGTTGGCGCCAGGTTATTGGGACAGGCTTCCTGAGATACGGTAGTGTTTAAAACAATGCCCGACTGGCGGGCCAGGAACGAAGCAGTATTTCCCACCATACCTATCAATGTATTGCCAAAATTCCTTACCAGGGGAACCAATACTTTTATTTCAGGGCTTTCGCCGCTTTTACTAATGATCATTACCACATCGTCCTGTTGAACCATGCCAAGGTCGCCGTGAATGGCATCGGCAGCATGCAAAAACACCGCAGGTGTTCCTGTTGAGTTTAATGTTGCAACCAGTTTCTGGGCTATTAAAGCGCTTTTGCCAATACCACTAATAACCAGCCGCCCCTTCATTTCGTAGATGGCCTTTACGGCATGTTCAAAATCATCGTTCACCATGTTTTGCAACGACGCAATGGCCTCTGCTTCCAACCCGATGGTCCGAAGCGCAACAGACTTAATATCAATGGCAGACAAAGTAGACATATTATGGCGCAAACCTACTTGAAATTGTTAATTGCACAAAGCTTTATGCACATTGTAACTGTTAACCTTTAGTCTTCGAACCACAGGAAAGGATTCCTGTGTGTTTCTGGCTAATGTTATCCACACATTTGCGATGCGTTATTTATCAAACGCTTATACAAACAATATGCAGCAGCTTTTGTTAAGTTAAGCAGTTTATAATAAAGCCGGCAGCGTATCTTATGAAGAAGCTAAAATACAGGCTGATTATCACTTAAGCAGCTTTTTAAATATGAGGATTTGACAATTAAAAGATTGGCATAACAACAAAAATGAATTAAATTCGCATCCCTTTACATGTTTTGCCTATAACATTCTTATCCTAAAAGGCCTGATTTAAACCCATACACTGACGATTTGCTAAAGGGCAACAAGTACCATTTATTGACGTTAAAGAAAACGTCAATCAGGCTTGGTAATTAATATTTTCTGAAACAATCTGTGCGAAGGAAACACTTTGAGCAATGTCAACCACATCAAAAAAAATACCGTCAAAAACGGCAAAAGTTCAGAAAGACAAAGACAATACAGTAGCAAAGAAAAAAACTGCAGATTCTTCTTCTACTACCTCTCCCATTACAAGCGCATCTTTGCATCAGGCTCTCCAGGAGCAATTTGGATTCGATCATTTTAAAGGCAACCAGGAAGCCATCATCAAAAGTTTATTGGCGGGAAAAGATACGTTTGTAATAAAACCTACCGGCGGCGGAAAAAGCTTATGTTATCAGCTGCCGGCCATCATCAGCGAGGGAGTGGCTATTATTATCAGTCCGCTTATTGCATTAATGAAAAACCAGGTTGACCTGGTACGCAGTTATAGCAGCAAAGATGATGTAGCGCATTTTCTTAACTCCACCTTAACAAAAAAGGAAATTCGCGAAGTGCATGACGACCTGGTGAGCGGACGCACAAAAATGTTATACGTAGCGCCAGAAACCTTGACTAAGCAGGAAAACCTCGAGTTTTTCTCCGATCTGAAACTTTCGTTTTTTGCGGTTGACGAGGCACACTGTATTTCAGAGTGGGGACACGATTTCCGCCCCGAGTACAGAAGGCTGCGTGAAATGATGACACAAATCAATCCCGACATTCCGGTTATTGCATTAACAGCGACCGCAACGCCTAAAGTTCAAAGCGACATTATCAAAAACCTCGGACTGAAAGAACCCGAGATCTTTATATCTTCTTTTAACCGCCCCAACCTGTATTACGAAATACAGCCAAAGATCAAGAAAGATCAAACCATCAAGAACATTGTACGCTTCATCGTACAAATGAAGGGTAAGAGCGGTATCATTTATACTTTAAACCGTAAGACCACCGAAGAGCTGGCCGACATGCTGATGGCCAATGGCATAAAGGCTGTTGCCTATCACGCCGGGCTCGACAGCAAACTGCGCGCTGAACGCCAGGATCTGTTCCTGAATGAAGACGTTCAGGTGATAGTGGCCACCATCGCATTCGGAATGGGTATCGATAAACCGGATATCCGTTTTGTCATTCACTTCAATATTCCGAAAAGTATTGAGAACTATTACCAGGAAACCGGTCGTGCCGGCCGTGACGGACTGGAAGGTAAGTGTATCCTCTACTATTCGCATAAAGACGTTTCAAAACTCGAGCACCTGATGCGCGACAAACCACTCAGCGAACGCGAAGTGGGCGCACAGCTTATCAGTGAAACGGTTGCCTACTCAGAAAGTGGTGTATGCCGCCGTAAAATACTGATGAGCTACTTTGGCGAAGAGTATACAGATAAAAATTGCGGACAGTGCGATAACTGTTTGCACCCGAAAGAGCAGGTTGAAGCAAAAGACAATGTGGTGAAGGTGTTGAAAGTGATCAAATCGCTTGATGAACGGTTTGCTTCCGACTACACGGTAAATATTATAATTGGCCGGTTAACGCCCAATATTGCCATGTACCGCCATGAAGGCCTGGCCGAATTCGGTATTGGAAACGATCAGCCCGACCATTACTGGAATTCACTGATAAGGCAAATGCTGCTGGAAGGATTGCTGAGCAAGGATATTGAAGATTACGGTGTATTGAAGATCACTAAAAATGGAGAAGCCTTCAGCAAAAAGCCCAAATCGTTCAAGATTGTATTGAACAATTTATACGAAGAGGCCAATGCCGACGATGATGAAGGTTCTGAAGCAGCTACCGGCGCAGCAGCCGATGAAAAGCTGTTTGAAATGCTGAAAGAGCTTCGTCAAAAGGAAGCCAAGAAAAAATCACTGCCCCCGTTTGTGATCTTCCTTGAAACTTCACTGCAGGATATGGCCACCCTGTACCCTACCAAACTCGAAGAACTGGAGAAATGTTCAGGTGTAAGCAAGGGTAAGGCCATTCGGTATGGTAAACCGTTTATTGAGCTGGTAGCCCGCTATGTTGAGGAAAATAACATTGTACGCCCCGACGATTTCGTAATGAAAAGCGTGGTGAACAAAAGCGGTAATAAAGTATACATTATTCAGCAGACCGATAAAAAGATCCCGCTCGAAGTTATTGCCAAGAACAAAGGCTGGCGTATGGATGAAATGCTGGAAGAAATGGAAACCATTGCCGCCAGCGGAACCAAACTGAACCTTGATTATGCCATTGCCGAAATGCTCGATGAAAACGAGCAGGAAGACATCATCGAGTATTTCAAGGGTTGTGAAACTTCATCGCTGCAGGTTGCACTGGATGAGCTTTCAGATCAGAATTTTACCTGGGAACAGCTGAAGATCATGCGGATCAAGTTCCTGGCACAGTACGGAATGTAAAGACCTCACTTAATGTTATCAATATTAAAATGTATGCCCCCTGGCATACATTTTTTATTTATGCCCCGGCCTGTATTCGATATCATTCATCGAACAATAGGGACATTTAATCGAAATAAGGGGCGCATTTAGCTACCTGTTAATACTTTACATTACCTAATGGCGTTTAAGAGTAAGCAATCTGGTTTAACTCCTGAACGCTAAAATTAAATCCTGATGAAAACCATTGTACTCATGGGCATTTCATGCCTTATGCTGGCTGGTGTGTATGGAGTAATGATCAAGAAGAGCGAGGTCAGCAATCTTTTGTCCTTCAACAAGGACTACAATAACAATACGGTTCCCTCATTTGGTTCTGATAACCCCGACAAAGCCGCTCCGGCTTTCAATGGTACAGAAAATAAAAAGTCTGCCTCCAAAACATTAGATGACAGTCATTGGATCGATGATCCGCTTTTTGAGAAAGCGGCAGGGTCTGAATTGATCATAGATTCTGAAGGGGAAGTGGCAGATGCCGGCCCAAAAACCAATCCCGAAACAATAAAAAGGGCAGCGCCGGAGCAGGACAAGAAAGAGATCACGAATCAACTCACACCTGAAGTAAAGCAGTTGATTTTGGAATTGAATCCTGATACATTGGCCGAGAAGAAAAAGGTGCCGGTGGAAGTGATTTAAAACTGAATTTTTGTACGAAATAAAATAAAGAGACTGCAATAAGGGCATGAATAATGAATAAGCCGACAGCATCCCACCGAACCGGGATGCTTTTTTTTAAAATTAATGCCAGAAAGCAGGAATTCTTTTTAATTTTTTTGCCGTTTTGTTAGGAATATCTCCTATTTTTGCTGCCCGATTTAACCAATGGGTTTCAATCGGGAAAAGGTGCGGTAGCTCAGTCGGTAGAGCAAAGGACTGAAAATCCTTGTGTCGGCGGTTCGATCCCGCCCCACACCACGAAGAAAAGCAGGCAGTTATGAAGCAATTTCATAGCTGCCTTTTTCTTTGGCCGGGGTTTCTAAGGAAATCCCTGCCTTCCGGCCTGAAGCCGCCAACGGCCGTTAATATCCTCCCAAACTTTATAGATTGAAAGTGATCATTATGAAAGTTATGATCGCTTTTTTATTTTTAATCAATCAACGAACTCCTCCGCGTGAAGACAGCTGCCTCCATACTGGGTTCCTTCATTGCATATGTAGCACTCTGCATTGGAACATACCTTATGCTACATATGGCTATTGAATATTCTTCCTTTGAAACAGATATCCATTTTCTCAGGTACAAACAGGATTACATTAACATTCCACTATGGAAAGCGGCCTTCTATACCCACGTGTTCAGCAGCGTGCTGGCGCTTGCCGCCGGCCTCACGCAGTTTTCAGATGTCATCTTAAAAAAATACCGGCGCTTACACCGTATTGTAGGGTGGATCTACGCAGTGGATATTCTTATCATTAATTTTCCCGCAGCCATGATTATGGCATATTATGCAAACGGGCTGCTTCCTTCGAAAATCGCTTTTATACTTCTTGACTGTCTTTGGTTCTGGTTCACCTTAAAAGCTGTTATAGCCGCGCGCAACAAAGAGATCAATAAGCATAAACGATTCATGATCCGCAGTTTTGCGTTGACCTTCTCGGCCATCACTTTGCGTTCATGGAAAATAATTCTTGCGGGCGTATTTCACCCCGACCCGCTTACCCTATATATGATAGATGCCTGGATGGGATTTGTTCCCAACCTGTTGCTGGCTGAATGGTTTATCTGGAGAACAAATAAAAAACAGGCTATCGCTCAAAGCTGATATTGAAAAGTATCAGCGCAAGTATTGCGGCCAGGATAACTATATAACTCCCAATCATTGTTATAATGCGAATCACTTTCGCATTCGGTTTCTCGGCTTTGGCCAGCGTTTTATATACAGCAAGGGAAATATGGTGAGCACCTAATACAGGTATCAGCAAAACGGCCAGAATTAACAACGGGAAGAGCATAACATAACGGTTATACCATAATATTACTCTTTTGTTTTGAAAACTAAAAGTTAAGTAAATTCTAATTGTCAACTCAACTCCATACTTAGATGAAAACCTGGTAGGGCGTGAAGAATTCGAATCTTCTGTGTTTCGTGTGTACCAGATTTACAGTCTGGCGTAACGCCTCCATGGTTACCGACGCCCTGAAAATATCCGCCTTTGCCGCTATCTGACAGCTTTGACTTACAATGGCGGAGAGCAAAGGAATCGAACCTTCATCCCGTGGTTAAACGAGAAACATCTTAGCAGGATGCCGCAGCAAACCAATATCTGGCCTACTCTCCGTGAACTCATGTGTTAATGCCCGCCTTCGCCAGAGCTTCGGCGGGTGATGTCTGCTGTCGCTAATGCTTCAACGGACAATGCGGAAGGTACAGGACTCGAACCTGCAAACGCTGTTATACGTACGGCAGTTTTCAAGACTGCTTCATTACCGGTTATGCTAACCTTCCAATAAGTTGAGAGCAGGATGGGAATTAAACCCACGTTAAATTGGTTTTGCAGACCAATCTCCATGTCAGCATTGAGTACCTGCTCAAATGTAGCCGCACCGGGATTTGAACCTGGACTGTACAGATTTTAAGTCTGTTGTCTCCTCCCTGTTGGACTATACGGCCGGGCATACACGTAGCCCCTGTGAGATTCGAACTCACACTATACTGTTTCTAAGACAGCAGCCTCTCCCGTTGGGCTAAAGGGCTAAAAAAAAACCCTTCAAGTTTTTACCTGAAGGGCTTATGCTTATTTAAGTTATGTATTTACTTTAACTCTTATTCGCATGAATATAACCGTCCTTCAGATCGTTGCTGTAACAACTGAGTGATAAAGACAGTAAATATGAATTGTTGCGAATCATACAGCAAAGCTAGTAAGAATATTCAAATCAAAAAAGAATGGATACGTTTTTTTTATAAAATAAAACAAGGCTTCCCATTAGGAAGCCTTGTACACATCGTATCATGATTAAACAACTACCACATTATCAGGAGCCAGCTGATAATCATGGAACGTTAAAGAAACTGCCGCCCTTCCGGACGAAATGCTTCTTAACGTATTGATATACCCGAATAAACACGACAAAGGAACTTCTGCCTTAATACACTGCACATTAGCTTTCATCTCAATTCCCCTGATGATGCCGCGCCGGCGATTTAAGTCACCGGTAACAGCGCCTGTATATTCGCCGGGTGTAGTTATATCAACCTGCATAACAGGCTCCAATAACTTTGGCGCGGCTTTCAACGCAGCTGCCTTAAAGCCCATGCCGGCCACCTGTTCAAAATCCTGTGCATGAGAATCCTTTTGATGAATATCGCCATCGAACAATCGTATACGCATAGATTGTACAGGATAACCTGCCAGCATACCGCATTGCATGGCCGCCGCAAATCCTTTTTGAACGGAAGCAATGAACTCCCTGGGTATGGCGCCGCCTTTGACCTCATCAACAAATTCCAGCCCCGGCGAATTATGTTCACGTGGAGAAAGTTCAAAATGGATCTCTGCAAAATTGCCAGAGCCCCCATTCTGTTTTTTAAACACCTCCCTGTGAATAATGGCCTGGGTGAATATTTCCTTATACGCGATCTGCGGCTGCCCCTTATTCACCTCCACTTCATATTCAGTGGCTAACCTTTCCAGCACAACTTCCAGGTGCAACTCTCCCATTCCTTTCAGAAGGGTTTGACCCGTTTCCCTATCTGTTTCTACCAAAAGGGTAGGATCTTCGTCGAGCAACCGCGCTAATGCTTCGCTTAACTTACCGGTTTCCTTCGATGATCTTGCTTCGATTGCATACCCTATCATAGGCTCGGGAAAAACAATGCTTTCCAGCAACACCGGCCTGCCAGGATCTGCCAGCGTATCGCCGGTCCTTACTTCTTTCATTCCTACCATTGCGACGATATCGCCTGCGCCAATCTGCTCAACCGTTTCATACTTATCACTCATGATGCGCATTAAACGGCTCACCCTTATTTTCTTTCCTGTGCGGCTGTTCCATACAGTATCTCCCTGCCGCAATACACCGGAATATACTCTAACCAACGCCAGCTTGCCTGTATAATCATTCGTGATGATCTTGAAAGCCAGTCCGGCGAATGGCGCAGCAACGTCTGTACTTACGGTTTTCAGTTTGCCGGTCAATGGATCCGTTCCTGTAACATCAGCAATATCAGCCGGTGAAGGCAGGTATTGCACAACCGCATCGAGCAACGGCTGAATGCCTTTGTTCTTATACGCGGCACCGCATACCACCGGCACCACCTGCATATTTATAGTTGCTTCGCGCAAGGCGCTATAAATACTTTCAGCTGGTATGGCCGATGCATTGCTGGTAAACTGCTCAAACAACGTTTCATTTGTAAGCGATAATTCTTCCAGCAAATGATTTCGTTGTTCCTCCGCATAGGGTAATAAATGATCCGGGATGCCGCCCACTTCAAAACGCTTTCCATCGTCGCTGTTCCAAAGCAATGCCTTCATGGTTATCAGATCGATAATACCGCAAAAATCATCTTCTGCGCCAATGGGCAACTGTATCGGAACTGCATTTGCATGTAACTGCGTCTTTATTTCATGTACCACATGCATAAAATGTGCGCCCTGCCTGTCCATTTTATTGATCATTACAATACGTGGTATGTTATACCGGTCGGCCTGGCGCCATACCGTTTCCGATTGCGGTTGTACGCCCGATTTTGCACAAAACACCGCAACGGCTCCATCCAGTACACGCAACGATCTTTCTACCTCGGCAGTAAAATCAACGTGACCAGGGGTATCGATAATGTTCACCTGGTATCTTTCTCCTGAATGATCCCAATAAGTGGTTATGGCAGCCGAAGAAATTGTGATCCCTCTTTTCTCTTCCTGCGGATCGCTATCCATCACCGTATTGCCATCGTCGACATTTCCTAACCGATGAATAAAGCCGGTATAATAAAGAATGCGTTCCGTAATTGTTGTTTTACCTGCATCCACATGAGCCATAATTCCTATATTTCTGAATTGCTGTAACCGTTTCATAAAGTATTTCTATAAAGAATGAATAAAAAAAGCCTCCCGTCACGCGGCGTGACGGGAGGCTTCTGCAACATGCAAAACATACCTAACGTCACCGAACATGTTCAGTGAATACGCTGATTATTGTTTTGAGTATGAATTTCATATTGCTGATTAATAATTAATATCTAAAGGCCTGGAGAATTGTTGCGGGGAGACAAACAAAAAAGCCCTCCCGGATGCCGGGAAGGCCATAGTATATTGATAGTATACGATTACCCCCTTTTATCCGGTAACGGGTTTGTCTCCCCATTTCCTATAAAGACAATACAAGTACTGGCAATTACAGCCCTGATGACTGCATTGGCGTTTATACCTGTGTTGTATGTGGTGGATGTAATCATGATACTTAATGCGCGAAATAATTTCGATGCAAAACTATATAAATATTTCAAAACAACAAATCCCCGGTCCAAAAAGGGAGGAGATCTGTTTTCACCTGACACACGAAGCTATCTCTACATGATATAATAATATTTTTCCTGGCGCTTGTCTTCAGGCAGGTCCTGATCATGCATCAATTGTTTCAGATCTTTTTCTATAGTGCCGGCTATTGCGGTCATAGGCGTATCGGTTGGTTTGTTCTCAAACGGGTCCTGTAAATGAATGGCCATTTTTTCAATCAGTAAAAAAGAGGCACTGATGGCTACCACCAACGGCACTTCAAGAAAACCGAAATAATCGATCACGCCGAAAGGCAGCATGGCTATAAATAACAACAAAGAGAAATGGATATATAAACTATAGGTACTTGGAAATACGGTATTCTTTATGCGTTCACATTTGCCCATGGCATCGCAGAGGCGGGTAAGCGTTTTGTCAATTTCCATTTGCTGATATCTGTTTATATAACCTTCTTCGAGGGCACGACGAAGGTCTTTTCCATGCTGATCGAGCATGGCCATGGGAACGTTATTGAAGCGGGTAAGGTATTCCATTTCCTTTCTGCTTAAATATTTCTCCAACCCGATGGTAGGGTTCAGGCGGCGCAGGCTTTGCCCCAGTGCATAACACCAGGCAATTTGCCGGCGGATCATCCGTTGACGCCAGATATGCACATCATCTTCTTCGTACTGACTACCGGTAAAGTTCAGCACCTGTCGTGCCAGCGTACGTGAATCGTTCACGATGGCTCCCCATACCTGCCGTGCTTCCCACCAGCGATCATATGCCTGATTGCTTCTGAAACCAAGCAGCAATGATATTACGGTGCCCAATACGGCCGGCACCGCTAATGGAATACTTATCGGCACCTCGAGGAACCATTCATGTATTACTGCAATGGCTAAACTATACAACAGTATTATGACCAATTCAACCTTTACTTTTCCAAACACATAACCTATCGGTATATTTTTTTTTAGTAACATCCACGTAAAGTTTAGCTTAATGAATCAAGATTCATACAGTTCATCAACCGAAAACACGTAACTCATTAACGTTGTGCGTTCAACAGTCTCAGCAGGGCAACAGCTTCTTCTTCCACAGCCTGGATCTCGGGCATGGTAATTACCCGGCGTTTTGATTTAAACTGGCGCAGTAAAGGAAGGCCGCTTTTTTTGAACATCTGTTCAGGATCTACGCTATCGGCGTGCACCTTGATGAACTCATGATCTTCGGGGTAAATAATAAGATCGATCTCATTGGCATCAACAAAATTGCGGAACACCGCAGGCGTATTGCCATACAGGTGACGGAATGTAATTGTATTTACCTTTTTAGGATACTGTTGTTTTATTTGTTTGCAGTTATTTCTAAAAGCATCCGTTAACAGATCATGATATGGCTTCCGTTGATTTCTTATAAGGTCGCCGGCAAAAAATGGCATTTGAAAAGCGTGGAACAACATGATGTTCAATACCTGTTCGCCCATAGTTTGAATGGTATTCTCTACCAGATCAAAAGTTGCAGGAGTAAAATCGGTGGGTACCAATACATTGCGCATACTGTAATCATTAAATTAAACAATGACGTTTACAGTTGCAAAGCTGGTATAATGGAATTAGAGGCCCTTAAGACATACTTAAGAATACATTAAAAAGGAAATAAGAATAGGATTAGAATCATTAAGAAACATTAAGAAGGCTGTGAACGCAGAACGATCTCTACATTGGTTCCCTTTCCTTCCTGCGAACTTATTAGTAATTCTCCGTTGTGTAACCGGATAATATTACGAGCCAATGGCAGCCCTACTCCATGACCTTCAAACCTGTCGGTATTGGAAGCCCGGTAAAACGGTTCAAAAACATATTTAAGCTCAGAAGCTGGTATTCCTATGCCTTCATCGACGATGCCGATCTTTATTTTGTCTTTCACTACATAGAGTGTAAGCTGCACGGGCCGGTCGTTACTGTATTTGCAGGCGTTCACCACTATATTGGTTACAGCCAGTTTCAATAAATGATAATTTCCTTCAACTAACAACTGTTGTTCGTTTGGCGGAAGCTCACCAAAATGCAATTGTACCCGGTTATCGGGATGTAATTCATCGATAGCCTGTTTTACTTCACAAACCAGTTCGTCGGCCCTTACAAGCGTGCGGCGTTGTTTTTTACCATCGAATCCGCTTTGCGCCAGTGCAAGCAGGCTGCTGGTCAAATGATCCAGTTTGCCGGCCTCATTTAAGATCACCTGTAAACTCTGGCGGTATTCTTCATTGGTGCGGGCCTTCTTTAATGCAATATCTGCTTCGCCCATAATAGTGGTTAAAGGTGTACGCAGTTCATGCGAAGCGTTGCTCACGAAATTATTCTGAGTTTCAAATGCCGTTTGCAGGCGGTCGAGCATGGTATTGAATGTATGCGCCAGCTCGGTCATTTCATCTTTACCTTTCTTAAGCTCCAACCGCAGGTGAAGATTATGCGCACTGATGTCCTGCACTTTACTGATCAGTTGCCGCACCGGCTGGAAAGTTTTGCGGCTAAAGAATATGCCCACTGTAAATACCAGCAACACACCTACAATAAATGTTGCGATCTTTGCCCGCAGTAAGGTGCCCAACAGGCGGTTGGCGTAATCGTTCACCGCCGACTTTATAACCAGGTACTTCTTCCCGTCATCATGATATAAAATGCCTGCATAATGCACTTTTCCTTTTTCTATATATACCGTATTACCACCCGCTTCTATTACATTCCAGTAAAATGACTGGGGCAGGTTAGGTACCTTAGGTTCAATAGTATTGCTGACACTATCCCAGGTAAGCAGGTATTCCTGCTCCTTTGGCAGTACTTCGAGGTATTGCCGCCGCAGTTCATGGTAGGTTACGGTCGAAACTTTATTTTGTTCGAACCGTAACTTGGCAGCTACTCTTACCCGTAATTCAAGCCGTTTCAGAAAATCGTTTGATGCAAACCGGCTTACAAAATAATAAGTTGTAAAGCTGATGAACAGGATCAACAGGGCCGTAAGTACGGTAAAGAGTAAGGCGGTTTGTGTTTGAATTTTCAAGTGGCAGGCTATTTTTTGTCTTCTTTAAGAATATATCCCATCCCTATCATGGTATGGATCAGTTTCTGGGCGGGATTGGTATCAATTTTTTTACGGAGGTAATTCACATATACATCCACCACATTGGTACTCATGTTGAAATCGATGCCCCACACATTTTCCAAAAGCTCCATGCGGCTCAACACCCGGCCCCGGTTCTGTAACATGAATTCAAGCAGCCGGTATTCCGTTGCAGTCAGGTTCACCGGTTCACTATTCAGGGTGGCCGAACGGGTGCTGGTATTCAGCGAAAGGTTTCCGATCTGCAATATATCGGTTTGCCCGTTGTTATTTCCCAGTGATTTGCGGCGGGCCAGCGTTCTTAGCCGTGCCTCCAGCTCGGCAAACTGGAAAGGTTTCACCAGGTAATCATCTGCACCGCTGTCAAGACCGGCCACAATATTTTCAGTGGTGCCGAGGGCGGTCAGCATCAGGATGGGTGTATCAACCTGTTGCCGGCGCAATTCTTTACATAACTGCATGCCGTTCATCCCCGGCAACATAATATCAAGAATCAATACATCAAACTGGTTCTTGAATGCCATGTCATGACCAATTAGGCCGTCGGGCGCTACAGACACTTCATATCCCGCTTCCTTCAAACCCTTACTTAGCATCCCAGCCAATGCAGCCTCGTCTTCAACTAAAAGTATCTTCATCCTGATCGTATTAGTTTGCAAAAATAATCACCATCGGCGAAATAGCAGCATTAAGGCCTTTCCCTGCTTTTTTATAACATTTTGAACGAATTGGCGGCAAATTGACTAATCCGGCGCAACAGCACGGGAAGAAAAACAAATCCCCTACCAAAAATGGCAGGGGATGTCTTTTGCTTTTCGGCTTATACTGAGTGCTTAATACTCAAACTTCAACTGAATTTCTCCGTCGTTGGAGGTTAAAGGATATCCGTCCTTATCATATGTATACTGTGTTGTGAGTGTGTAATCGAATAAGGTGCCTTCGAAATCATAACCGGCGGTCAACATTTCATTCCGGGCAAAAAACTGAAGCGTGTACCCAACATCGAGCAGCCATTTTGAAACAGTTGGAAAACCGGGTCGCTTTATGCCCCAGGTAAAAACAACAGTTCCCTGCATATCGCCTTCGAGCGTTACTTTCGCCACGTTGCCATCGCTGCCATAAGTAATATTGGCTGTTTCCGTTTCATCGGCCAGTTTCATTTCCTTCACGATCTTTGTAACCTGGTTATTTACTACCGTATAGGTAAGCACATCATCCTGGATGATATCATCGGGTTCACCGGCAACTTTTTGAATTGTTTTTACAGTGCCTGAAACCGGAATACCGTCGTGGTACGAATAAGTATAGGTGGTATAGTCGTTATGGTCCCTGTACTCAATTTTTGATATATTTCCTGAACCGTCGAGCGTCAACACGGTTGACTCAAGTCCATCGGCGCTGCTGAATGATCTCAGTTTGCTGCCATTGTAGGTAAGGTTGAATACATTGGTGTTACCATTCTCTGTTTTTGTAACTTTCTTTAACAGTTTCGTGTGGCCCCCGTTATTGTCATCATTTGAATCTTTGTCTTTCTTACAGGAACTTAAAACCAGCATGGCCATTGCACCGGCCAACAGGAAAACTTTTTTCATACTTGTAATTATGTGTTGTTTGTAATTTGTTCATCTTCACCTCTGCGGTATTGGCTATACTTTGCTGGCGGTGAAGCACGATGCAATATTAGCAAGCGAACGGGGCTGTTGTTTACATGAGTAGTTTGAAATGCATATTATGGTACATGAACTGTAAAAATCAACAATTGTGTCAACATCAAATTCAGCGTATCGTTAAATAATATCAACCGCTTTTACATGTACAATGAATGTTTTTTAACGATTCTTCTGCGTTCATTCACATATTCAATTTCTCTATAAATGCCTGATAAAGAGGGTATCTTTGCATCATCAAATATTGCACTATGGCGATCCGCATTTTTATTACGGGAGGAACTTTTGATAAGGAATACAATGAACTGAACGGTGAGTTGTATTTTAAAGATACCCACATGCAGGAGCTGCTTTCATTAGGGCGAAGCCGGTTACCGGTAAATATCAAAACGCTGATGATGATCGACAGCCTTGAAATGACCGCCGACCACCGTAATTATATTGCAGATGAATGCGAGCAATGTGAAGAAGAGAAGATCGTAATAACACATGGAACCGATACCATGGCAGAAACAGCGCGGGTGCTGGCAAACCAGGTTTCCGGTAAAACAATTGTTTTAACCGGCGCCATGATTCCCATTAAGTTCGGTAGTTCCGATGGCCTGTTCAACCTCGGCAGCGCTCTTGCTTTTGTACAATCCCTGCCGCCAGGCGTATACGTGGCAATGAACGGCCGCTATTTTAACTGGGATAATGTTCGTAAAAACAGACAGACGGGGATTTTTGAAGAACTGAAATCCGTTAGCACCAGTGCAGAATAAAACTGCCGGGAGCAGTTTTATTTTTTGGGCGGCAGGTTGAAAGCAACCGCTTCATGTTCAAAATGCCCTTTGTGTGAGCCATCGCAAAACGGTTTGTTCTGTGACATACCACAACGGCATATGGAAACAACTTCACGGCCACCCAGGTCATATACATTTCCGTTTTTATCTACAATCTCAAAATCACCTTCTACCCGTAAAGAACCATTGCTGTTAACTGTAATTTTTGTTGATGCCATTGTACTTAGTATGATGTTTTTATAAGGGCGCAAGATACAGTAAAAGAAGGCAGAAAACTCCTGGCAGTCCATATCAATAAACCGCATCGATCCTAACTTCCTTTCCACCGAATACAAACAGATCACCGGCTTTTTTGCTATGCAGGGTTTTTGCCAGTGGGGCCAGTGGCGAAAGGTACAGTACCAGTTTTTCTTCCATTGTTTGTTTACCCAAACCCGCCGCAATAAAAAAGATCATTCCGGCCCCTTCAATACAGGCGCCCGGGGAAACCTTCGTATAAATTACATCGGTTTTTACTTCATGTAACAAGGCCAGTTCCTTTACCTGCGCGGCCAGCTGTTTCGAATGCATTTCCTTTTCCAACTGGTTCATAGCCCGCGCCGTTTCATATTTATCGCCGGCAGAACTTTTTTCTTCATTATTGGCAGCCTCCTGCGCATTATCGATAAGCGTTTTCGCGGCAGCGATGCGCTGTTCAATGATGTGCTCGCCGGCCAGCTTTAACCTGTTCTTGAATGCTATTTTTTCTAATTCCGTCACAACCACTAAAATAAGCGAAAGAACCCAATCGCATAAATGTTAAAATAATCTAAAAGCAACCTGATATTTTTTATTCGTTTATGTAAAGCCAAAATGAATGCATCTGAAAAGAAAACCAGAAAATTATGAACACCCTGAATAAGCTGTTTGCCGGTAGTCTTTTGATCATGGGAGCTACCGCGTTCATGTATTATAAAAAGCCTCTGGCTGCGCAACCAACCTCACCCGAAAACCCATTGCCTCAACATCCAGCTCCGCCTGCCGCCAGAAAAGTACAGGTTGCCGTGCTGCTCGATGTAAGCAACAGTATGGATGGATTGATAGAACAGGCCAAAGCCCAATTATGGAATATGGTTAGCGTACTGGGTAAAGCTACCTGCAATGACGTTGCTCCAACCGTTGAAATTGCCTTATATGAATATGGCCGCCCTACCAATGATTCCCGTTCAGGTTATGTAAAACAGATCAATTATTTTACCCGCGACCTCGATGAAGTATCGCGTAACCTTTTCAAACTGACTACCAATGGCGGCGATGAATACTGCGGGCATGTTATGTACACTTCATTAACCAGCCTTGAATGGGATGCCAGTCCCGATAACTATAAAGTTATTTTCATAGCCGGCAACGAAGATTTTCTACAGGGTGATATTCCTTTTACCAGGGCGTGCTCAGAAGCAAAGAAAAAAGGTGTTATCATCAATACCATCTATTGCGGCGACAGAATGCAGGGCATAAAAGAACACTGGAACCTGGGCAGCGAATGCGGTACCGGCAGCTTTACCAATATCAATCAGAATGCTGAAGTGATTGATATTGCCACACCATACGACACTGTTTTATTTCAATTGAATATTCAGTTGAACGCCACGTATATCGGTTATGGACAAGCAGGCAGGGCCAATGCATCAAAACAGGCTGAAGTAGATCAATTGAATTACAAAAATAACAAAGCTGCAGCCGCACAGCGGGTTGCTGTTAAAGGCAAGAAGCAATTGTACAATAATTCAAGCTGGGACCTGGTTGATGCCAGCAATGACGATGCCACTGTTTTGGATAAAGTAGCGTTGAACACACTGCCCGACGAGCTAAAGAATAAAAGCCGGAACGAGATAAAACAGATCGTCGCCACCAAAAGCAGGGAACGTACAAACATTCAAAAAGAGATCTCCGCTGTATCGGTAAAGAGAGATGCATTTATTGCTGCAGAAAAAGCACGCCGGTCAACAAAAACGAATGAACGAACACTGGAGAGTGAAATTGAAAAAATAATCAGGCAGCAGGCACAGAAATACAATCTGAAAATTCAATAACGGCAAGGACGGTTCTCGCAATATAAAAAGCGGAGGTAGTTAATGCATATAATGCGAGTAACTATCTCCGCTCATTTTTTAATAAGGCTGCTTAGAATGGCAGATCGTCGTCACCGCCCGATGATGCAGTGAAAGATGTTCCCTGTACATCATTATAGCTGGCGCTGGTGTCGGGGCCTGAGGCGCCGCCTTTTTTACCCATTTTCCATGCCTTTACGTCGGTGTACCAACGACCATTGTATTCCCGGCTTTCCACATCAAAAGAAACATCAACCAGATCGCCGGTTTTAAAGCTACCCATATCAATTTTATCGCCCCAAACAGCGATACATACCTTTTTAGGATACTGATCGCCGGTTTCAAGAATAAATTCCTGTTTTTTCCAGGTACCGTTTTTTCCCTGGCCCGATTGAACCGGTAAGAACTGAATAATTTTGCCGCTGATGTCCATAAGTAATATTTTTCCTTTATACCGGCCAAAGGTATGTTTACGATTTCCATTTTCAGAAAAAGAAACCGCACAATTTTTTAACAGCTTTAAAAAGGAATACTATCCGGATCAACATCCTCCCCATCATCATCATAATGATCTTTGAGGCCCAGCTCTTTACAGGTGCACCATTCATTGAACGGACAGGAAGGCGGGTCGTACGAACAAAACTCAATGGTTTCAAATCCGTTTTCCACAATGGCTACTTTTCTTTCAAGTACGCTTACGAGCAGATTATATTTTTGGGGTGCCGGTAATTTCTCGGGCATTTCTACCCCGATATTCCAGGTAAATAACAGCTTTTCAAACGCAAGGCTCACCGATTCCATTTGCTCATCGGTAAGTTTTTCCGCCGGCGGAAACTGTTCTTTCTGCAAACCGCTATAGTAGCTGAAATCATGTTCCGGTTCATTTTCGAGCCAACGCTCCACTTCCTCGAAATATCGCTCAACGGCTTCCACATCATTTTCGGCGGATGCTGATGAATACGTTTCAGGTCGTTCTTCCCGGCAGGCTTCGGCAATATCAGAAAGCAGGTGGTTAATATAGGACTGCATACAACAAAACTTCTATTATGCAAGCATAATCGTATTTTATAATTAGTTCAAAAGCGATCAAAACCAATTAAATTGAAAAAACAACCGTTTCATTAAGGGTTTAATTCTTCGAATGCAGCGCTGGCTGCGCTATGAAATATAACGGCGGAAAAGGATTGTACTATAGCCCATACCGTTATATTCTGGTTTTATATATTAAATGGAAAGTTAATTAAATATTACAATAAAAAAAAGCCCCGATTAGCTCGGGGCTTCATTTAAAATTTTACAAAAGGTATTCTCACGCTGCCATCCGGTTATACAACTGATCGCCTATTGCGTCAGCAACCTTCGGCGGAATATTATTCGCGGCAGTACCTCTGTCGATGGCCGTTACTTTCTTCAATTCCGGATGCCATCCAAAAATATACACGGGACTTCCATTTACACTTACCCGGTATTGCGTTTCCATGGTGTAGGTTTGAAAAGAGGTGGCTTTTACAATAAACGGAATGTTGTCAACCATCAATTCAAACTCCTCAGTTCTCGTTCTTGTTGCGTTCTTTCTTGTGTTCATAAGAACCCTCCTTTTTAAATGTAATTAAAACGGTAATTTCCCAACAACTATGCCGGAATAGCCAGGCAGGCAGCTGGTAGTTTTACATTAAAACATTTTTAATTGAAGATCCTCTGATCAACAAGTTATAAAACACCCTACCGGTAAGTGGGTACTTTTAACAACGTTATGTGGAAACGATGGTACTATGACCCTCTTTGAGCACGACCGGCCACACGTGTTGATTTGGCAGCTCCTTTCGTGTTGCTTTTTCCTTTGGTTGGAATGGGCGCTTTGTTGCCTGTAGTTGGACTGCCTTTCTTTTTGTCTTTATTCTTATTTGTGTTAAACAGTGACATAATTAACAATTTTAAACATGTAAAGTTACAAAAGCCATTTCAACATCGAATAACTGATCAGGAAGTGTTCAATTTAACGAATTACCGCTTACAAACGTATAACCCAATGTTTTATCATCACAATTTGGGAATCTTTTACAAAAAAAAGCCATCCTGCAACAGATGACTTTACTTTTTTCATGGCTAAACTTTCTACTGAAACTTACTAACCCGGAATATTCAACCTCTACTGATCCTGCCTTACGACATACTAACACTCGTTGTTCTATAATCGCCTGTAATTCAAACACTAACAGCTACAAGTTGATAATTATTCGGTAACACCCTGCAAATTTACAATAATTTTCTTAAAACACTCCCTGTCACAGAATATTATTCAGAAATACCCTACTTTTACAGAAAATTCATCGGAATGGATGTTGTTTTAGATAATACAGATCTCCAGATCCTCGAGCTTATGCAAGCCAACGCGCGTATTTCCAATGCCGACCTGGCCCGCGAATTAAATATGGCGCCTTCTGCAGTACTTGAAAGAGTTAAAAAACTTGAGCAGAAAAAAGTGATCCAGGGGTACACTACTCAAATAAACCCCGCCACTATTCAACAGAAATTACTGGCCTTTATTTTTATTCGTTCTTCAGAAGGGTTTACCTGCAGCAGTAATACAGCGCAGTCGCTGGCGGCTATACCTGAGGTGCAGGAAGTGCATCATATTGCCGGTGAAGATTGTTATCTTATAAAGGTGCGTACCGCAGATTCTTCATCACTGATGCAACTGATGCGAACGCAACTGCAAAAGATCCCTAACATAGCATCCACTAAAACAACCATCGTTTTGGAAACCGTGAAAGAGCAACAACAATTGGTGATTCCTAAAAATTAAATCTATGTCCACTGGTACAAAAAGAAGCGCTAGTCCTGTAATGGTTGTTATTGCCTTTGCAACCGTTTACCTGGTATGGGGTTCCACGTATTTCTTTATCCAACGCGCCATCGAAACAATTCCGCCATTTATTTTAGGCGCAATCCGTTTTCTTATTGCGGGCGGCCTGTTACTCGGCTGGGGTATTATAAAGGGGGAAAAGTTATTTAACTGGTCACATATAAAACCGGCGCTGATGAGCGGTTTGCTGATGCTTTTCATTGGTAACGGCGCTGTGATCTGGGCCGAACAATCGTTGGCAAGTTCGCTGGTAGCCGTATTGGTTTCATCGGCGCCCATTTGGTTTGTTGTGCTCGACAAACCTAAATGGCACGAAAATCTTACCAGCCGTAATACCATCATTGGATTGATCGTAGGCTTTATTGGCGTTATATTGTTATTCAGTGAACAAACTACCAAGGCGCTGGGCGCAGGTAATGGCCACCAGGTGATCGGGCTCATTGTGCTTATCATTGGCGCCATGAGCTGGGCCGGCGGTTCTTTATACAGTAAATACAAATCAACATCAACCTCTGCTACGGTGAATATCGCCTGGCAAATGATGGCCGCTGGTATTGCCTTCGTTCCGGCCAGTTTCATCAATAATGAATGGAGCTCATTCAATGTACAGGCCGTAACAACCAGTTCGTGGCTTTCGCTGATCTACCTGATAACAATGGGTTCTCTGGCTGGTTTTAGTGCCTACGTTTGGCTATTGCAGGTAAGGTCGGCCACCCAGGTTAGCACCTATGCCTATGTAAACCCGGTTGTTGCGGTTTTACTGGGCGTTCTTTTCGCCGGTGAGCACATGACTACTTTACAAATTATAGGGTTGGCGGTAATCCTGCTGAGCGTATTGCTGATAAACCTGGCCAGGTATCGCAAAGATCAAAGATCAGCGGCGAATGCAGCATCAACCGGTGTAAAAAATAATATCGTCATTCCGTCAAGACAAAAAACTGCAAACGCTTAAGGCGGAACGAAGAACGCCGCCCGGGAGCATCGGTGCGGGATGGGCTTACCGCATATCGCAATATATTCAAATGCCGGCCGGCTGTGCTTTTTAGCATCACCGGCCGGCTTTGCATTTGGTAAATGTTAATTCCGGCAGGCCGCCTATACCGATGGCGGTTTAATTGTATATTGTGCCACCTCGTAAGTTCAAAGTTCCCAGCTGAAGCAGCGAACTTTGAACCTGAACTTTACTTTAAACTAAAAACTTGGAACTTTTCTTCCCTACCGTTGAAAATAATAGGGCTTATTACTATTTTTAGCGCCTGTCATTATATTAGCTTTTTTAAAATTCAAAGCGTACTGTACCTATAATCTCTGATCTATGAAAAAGGGAATAAAAATCTTCTGGTGGGTCTTTTTTAGCGGATTGTTATTTGGAATTCTGCTTATCGTAGCTGCCAATATTGGTTTGCTGGGCAAAATGCCTTCCATTAAAGAGTTGTCGAATCCCACCGCACTTGTTGCCAGCCAGGTATATGCCGAAGACGGCAGCCTTATGGGCAAATACTTAATTGAAGACCGCATCGATGTAGAATTTAAAGAGATCAGCCAGCAGGTGATCAATGCCCTCGTTGCCACTGAAGACGAGCGTTTTTTTTCGCACAATGGTATCGACGGCCGTTCGCTCGCCCGTTCATTATCTTCTTTTGGTACCAGTGGCGGCGCCAGTACCATTACCATGCAAACCGCCAAAAACCTGTTCACCGAAGGTTGGGGCACCCGTAATATCGTTCTGCGCATGATCCAGAAATTAAAGGAAGCCATTATAGCGGTAAAGCTGGAACGCAATTTTTCGAAAGAAGAGATCATTACGCTTTACCTGAACACCGTTGCGTTTGGGGATAATGTTTATGGTATCAGAAATGCCGCCAAAACCTTCTTTCAAAAAGAACCCAACGATTTAACAACTTCTGAAGCTGCAGTACTCGTAGGTATGCTTAAAGGAGAGATCTATAATCCCCGCCGCTTCCCGGATCGTGCTAAACCAAGACGGAATACAGTCTTACACCAAATGGTGAGAAGTAATTTCATTACCGAAGCAGAAGCCAACGCACTGGGCAAAGAGCCAATAAAACTGAATTATAAAAAGCTGAATGAAAATACCGGCCTCGCTCCTTATTTCCGCAGCGTACTGGGCGAAGAATTAAAAAAATGGTGTAAGGAACATGAGAACCCGGCGACCGGAAAACCGTATAACATCTATAAAGACGGTTTGAAGATCTATACAACCATTAACCCACGCATGCAGCAATATGCCGAAGAAGCGGTTTCAAAGCACATTGCCAAAATGCAGAAAATATTGAGTGCGCAAAAAAATATAAAGAACGGTTCCGTATGGAAAAACCATGAAAATGTGCTGGAGGCGGCCATGAAACATAGTGATCGCTGGAAAAGCATGAAAAAGAGCGGTTCAAGTGACGATGAGATCCGTAAATCGTTCTTTGTAAAAACGCCAATGAACGTTTTCGCCTGGAATGAAAAACGCCAGATAGATACGGTAATGACGCCATATGATAGCATCAAATATAGCCGTGCCATGTTACAGGCAGGCTTTTTGGCCATGGATCCGCAAACCGGCGCCATAAAGGCCTGGGTGGGCGGTATCGATTTCAAAACTTACAAATTCGACCACGCAAATACTGGTACAAAACGGCAGGTTGGCAGTACCATTAAACCGCTGTTATATGGCCTTGCCATAGAAAACGGCGGCTTTACTCCTACCACACCGGTGGAGGACGTACAACAGAACTTTGAAGGCTACGGAGTTGTACCTGCTACCACTGCTTCCTGCAGCAACCAAACCATGCCCATGGCCGAAGCGCTTGCCCAATCACGTAACTGCGCAACCGCCTTTATAATGAAACAGCTCGGCAACAAGGGCAATGATGCCGCCGTGCGTTTTGTTGAATTTTTGAAAAATGTGGGTGTGGAAACCAAAATTGAACCTGTACCGGCCATATGCCTGGGTAGTGGTGAAACTTCATTATACGAAATGATGCACGCCTACAGCATGTTCCCTGCAGGCGGTTTTTCGGTAAAACCTATGTACATTACCCGCATCGAAGACAAAAATGGTAATGTGCTGCAGTCATTTACTTCCGAGCGTAAAGAAGTGATCAGCGCGGCTACAGCTTACAACATTATGACCATGATGAATGGTGTTATGAAACATGGCACCGGTAAACGCGCCGCCAGCTATGGCATCAACGTAGCCAATTTTTCAGGCAAAACCGGTACAACCAACGACAACAGTGATGCCTGGTTCATGGGGTATTCACCACAATTGTTATGCGGTGTGTGGACGGGTTGCGATGATCGTTTCATTCGCTTCAGCAGCACAGCCGTTGGTCAGGGTTCTTCCGTGGCGTTACCGGTTTGGGCTTACTTCTATGCAAACTGTTTAAAAGATAAAACCACCGGGCTCGACAGTAAAGTAGCGTTTGTTAAACCGGAGGGTATGGTAGTTGACACACTGCGCGACTGGACCGAACCCAAAGGGGATTTTATAGAAGGCGAAATGAATGGAAGCGGCACATCGGCTGATGATTACGGCGGTACGCCCGCACAACCAGCCCCACCGGCCAAAAAAGACAGTGTTCCAAAAACCGGCGCGCCAAAACCGAGCGATTATTAATTTTAATTAGAATATTCAATTACAGGTATGGCACACTTTGAAAGTGTGCCATACCTTTTTTATTTATATTGCTGAACGTTAATTATACACCTGCATGTACAAGTTATTATTATCAGTCACAGCCGTTTTACTTTTTTCATTTCCTGGTTTTACCCAATCGAAATTCAATCCGGCAGAAGCCTTTGCACCGGGTTTTTATAAAAATAATGGCAATACCATTAGGTCGGCAAGTGGCGCACCCGGACCAGCCTACTGGCAAAACCGGGCAGACTATAATTTGCAGGCAATCATCGACACAGCCAAACAACAGCTGACCGGGTATACGATCATAAAGTATACGAATAACAGTCCCGATACATTAAGATCATTATGGTTATTGCTTGAACAGAACATCTATAAGAAAGGCGCGCGCAGCAATTTCCTGTTCGATCAGCAACCACAGGAATTCACCCCTGGTTTTGAAATTGACGAAGTGAAGATCGGCCAGGGTGCTGCTACAACCCCGGTGAAGTACATTGTGACCGATACGCGTATGCAGATCCGTTTGGAAAGGGCGCTGCCGGCAAAAAACGGCGTCGTAAGCATTCATATAAAATATCATTATACCATTCCGGGCGCTTTTGGCGGCCGAACAGATTATGTAAGAACTAAGAACGGTACCATTTATGAAATTGCACAATGGTATCCGCGGATGTGCGTATACGATGATCTGCAGGGTTGGAACACCCACCCATTTCTTGGCAGCGGTGAATTTTATTGCGAATACGGCAATTTTGATTACAGTGTAACGCTGCCCTGGAACATGATAGTGGCCGGCGCCGGGGAATTACAAAACCCCAATGAAGTACTTACTCAACTACAGATGCAACGCCTTAATGCAGCCCGCGCCAGCGATAAAACGGTAATGGTTCGTTCTGCAGCGGAAGTAACCGACCCTAAAAGCAGGCCGGTCGGGAAAGGCATGCTTACCTGGCGGTTTAAAATGAATAATACGCGCGATGTAGCTTTTGGCGCTTCCGCCGCATTTATGTGGGATGCCGCGCGGGTTAATTTACCCAATGGAAAAAAATGTCTTGCTATGTCGGTTTACCCGGTTGAAAGCGATGGCTATGATGGCTGGAGCCGTTCAACCGAATACCTGAAGGCTTCTATTGAACATTTTTCTCAAAAATGGTTTGTATATCCCTACCCTGTTGCCATCAATGAAGCAGGCATTGCCGCCGGAATGGAATACCCGGGAATCCTGTTCGATGGAATGAATGATAAGAACAAGGAACTGTATTGGGTAACGGCGCATGAAATTGGCCATAACTGGTTTCCCATGATCGTTGGTTCCAATGAACGCCGCAGCGCATGGATGGATGAAGGCTTCAATACCTTCATTGGTATTTATGCATCGGATGCTTTCAATAAAGGCGAGTATGCGCCTAAACGAGATAGTGAGTATGCACCGGGCGGTGGCAACCCGGCCGATGAAATCCTTCCCTGGCTAAGCGATCCCAAAGCACCGTCAATGATGATGGCTGCTGACGCAATTCCCGAAACCTATCGCCATCCGGTCTCTTATTTCAAACCGGCATTTGGGTTGTACCTATTGCGTGAATATGTGCTGGGACAGGATCGTTTTGATTATGCATTCAAAAGATATATTCAGCAATGGGCTTATAAACATCCTTCGCCTGAAGATTTCTTTCGCACAATGGATAATGAAAGCGGAGAGGACCTTAGCTGGTTCTGGCGCGGCTGGTTTCAGCATAACTGGTCGCTCGACCAGGCGGTACAACAGGTGACCGTAGCCGATAACAAGGCTAATATCACTATTACCAACCTCGACAAACTGGTTATGCCGGTTGTTGTGCAATTGACGTTCAACAATGGCGGCACACAGCGGATGCAATTGCCTGTAGAAACCTGGTTTCAACATTCGAGTTATACGTTCTCCGTTCCGGTAACGGGCGCTGTAACCACTGTTACCATCGATCCCGACCAGGTGTTACCCGATGCCAACCGGCAAAACAATGTGTGGAAGATTAAATAATCAGGCAAGGAACAGTTGGTATCTTTACAATAAACCGGGAACGAATGACCCTGACAGAAAAATTATTATTCGTAGCGTTTGGATTTCTTCTCATTATTTTTATTTCCGTTGGCTTTTTGAATAAAAGCGATAAATTAAAAATGCTGAAAGATAAATACGATGCTGCCTTACAGGGAGAAGACAGGGACGAAGCAATTGCTGCCGGGGAAGCGTATTACCGGGCGCTAAGAGGCGGTGAGCTTACCCTTACCGATGAAAAAGCGATATGGAAAGATGTGGCTCATTTGCCGGAGAAGGAAGGGGGTGAAGTAGGTAGTTGAGGCGGGGTTGATAAAGGTGATATGGGGAATACAGAATATTGAATTGCGAACTTCAAGTAGATAGTTGACGAGTTAACTGGTTGATGAGGCGGAGTTAAATAGTTGAAGAACAGCGCCTGCAGCCCGTTCGGCTTGCTCCTGTATTTTGCTTTCGGCTTTGAGCTTTAGGCTTTCGCCTGTATTTGTATTCGCGTGTAGCTAGCAGCTGTATTTACCATTCACCATTCAGCTTCACGCCGCATCCCATATACATCGTTCCATTATACTTTGCCTCTACCTTATATTCATACCAGTTATCGCTCATACCATCGCTGCAAAATTGAGGCGTTATAATTACTTGCATAGAATCTGAATTTTTGCCCGTCGTGTAAATATACCGGCGGTTTTGAATTATCGCCGGCGCATAGGGAAATACGGTGGGTTCACTGCTATCAACCCGTAGAAATCTGATCTGTTTATCCACATCAATTTCCATCAGCCAGAACGGCTCGTTGCCAAGCGCAAAAAAATCAATCCCGGCTTTCTTCTTCTCCATCCAGGCAATATTATCGGCGCCAATTTGTATATGGCTTAAATAATCATTGGGATACAATGGAACAGGCGCACCGGTCATACTCAATTCACTCAGGCCTTTATTCGTAACCGCAAAGCGTTTGAACACTTCTTCGTTTACCAGCAACTGCAATTGATCGTTGGTTGTTTGCCAGCGGCCTTCCGTTTCAAGCGGCGGCGACTGAATTCCATTGAACTCATCTTTCAAATGAAACTGGTGATCGGTTAAAAAAAGAATTTTCCGCGTAATGCTGCGGCAATCGTTACATGGTATTGTGCCGGTATAATAACCGGGAACAAAAGAAGTGGGTGAACCCGATTCATCCGGAATAAACTGACCAGCATTAAATACCGAATCGGTAGTTGATGTGGTATCTGTCGTTTGAGGTACGTGTATGGGTGTGCGACTGTTGCATGCTACGGCAACTAACATTAGCAGGCCAAAACAGCATTTCATTGTTTTCATTTTTTCAAAGACTTCTATAATATAGTTCCTCCTTTGCCTGTTTATGCAAAAGCAGGTATTATGGAAGTTTACCGGACAGCGTTTGAGGGATACTATATGAGCAAAGAGTGGGCCGTTTGTTATTAATAGAAAGAAAAAGTAGGGTACGGATGCTGGTAATTTGCCCTTTTGTGGTCAGGACCCATCCCTGCTAGCTTGCTTTGCCTTTATGTTCCCAATATTCTTTCACAATGCGGCCGTTGGCCATTTGGCGAAGCCGGCGCGTAAAGCGCTCGCCTTTTATATGACCAGTATCATCCTTACGGCCAAGAACCAATACAATGGCATCCCCCTCCTTATCGGTTTTAAATGCCATGTCGTAGCGGTTACAATGCGTTTCAATAAAAGAAGACGGTTGGTACTTCTTACGTAAAATTTTTAAAACAGGTTCTTCCAGCTCCATAATTTTGATTTTTTACATGAGCAAATGAATTATTGAATTTTCATAGTTGGGGTGGGCCTGCTTTCATTGCCGTTATATATATGTTAACCTTAAACGAATAAATTCTATGCGATCAGGGGGAAGAGTTTGCTATTTTGATTGTTGAGCCTTTGAGTTGGCCGATGCTTTACAGTGCGATGGTTAATACGCACGAATCATGTACTTAATGTTAAAGCGTTGTTTAAAAATGTTGAAATTATAATGCCACTCCCGCTAAAGCATTTTGCGTTTAAAAAATTGCATAATTTTTTTCGCACATATACAAAAGCGTGGCATATGTTATACAAATCAGGGGAAGGATTTACGAACAAGGTGTGTATATTTTAATGTGCAGACACAGGTTGTCCGTGCGATGCAACGATAATGGGAAGAGTACGGCATATCCTTCGCTTCAAAAATTATAGCAGGTATTTTCAATCAATAAGTCTTAGGAGTGCGTTGTACGGGATTGTGGCGATAGTTATACAGTTCTTTAAAGTTACAACTTTACAAATTAAAAAGATCAACTCCTGTCATCAGTTTGCACGATCGGGCAACATTTTATCAAATGTCAAACGACCCTTTTATGTTTATCCCGCCTTTTTATACTAAGGGCTCGTCGCAATCGTTTATTTTCAACTTTTTGTACCAAACACTCGTTAAAATACGTACTTTAATTACCCATGGATTATCTGAAGAAGTATAAGAGCTTTTTGTACAGTTATTATCTCAGTTCCGGAGTACGTATTACAGCAGGCGTGGTGCTGCCTGCGCTCATTTTCAGCTATTTCGATATGTTGTCGCAAGGGGTAGCCATCTCGCTGGGCGCCATGTGCGTCAGTGGCACCGATAACCCCGGCCCTATTCACCACCGGCGTAATGGTATGCTAATCTGCCTGTTGTTCCTTGTTGTGGTAGCAACTTTAACCAGTTTAACCGCAGCCTATCCTTTTATGCTGGGTACGCTTATAACTATTTGCTGTTTTGTTTTTTCCATGATCGGCGTTTACGGCAGCCGCGCCATTTCAATAGGGGTGTCAGCGCTATTGATCATGGTTTTGCAGATCGGGCATCCCAGCCAGGGTAAAGAGGTGATCATTCAGGCCGCTTATATTTTATTGGGCGGACTTTGGTATACCGGGTTAAGTTTGTTATTACACAAGTTTGCCCCTTATAAACTAGCACAACAGGCGTTAGGAGAATGTATCGCCGCCACCGCCAATTACATCCGCATCAGGGCATTGTTCTATGATGAAACAACGGATTATGACAAAGCGTATCGCCAAATGATAGAGCAACAGGTGACCGTTCACCAGGAGCAGGAACTGGTACGGGAACTATTGTTTAAAAGCCGTTACATCGTTAAAGAATCAACCAATACGGGCCGAACCCTGTTGATGTTGTTCAGAAGCCTGGTTGATCTTTTTGAAAAGATCATGACCACCTATCACGACGATTATAAGGAACTGCACGCCACATCTGAGGGAACCGAAATAATGGAGCGCTATCGTCAACTTATTTTACAACTGGCGGCGGAGCTCGATGACATCAGTATTGCCGTAAAAAGCGGCCGCCGCTCACGCGAAACAACAGTCCTTGCCGATGCCATAAAAGAAACCCGCATATTTTATATAGAACTGAGGAATAAAAACAGAACGCCCGACACGCTCGGGTATTTCATTACCATGCGGAACATCCTGAGCAACATTGAAGACATTGCCAATCGTATTCACAACCTGCACTTATACACCAGTTATCAGCAAAAGGTCACTCCTTCCGAGCCGGCCGATTATGACAAATTCGTTCACCGGCAGAACTTCAGCCTGAAAGTGCTTACCGATAACCTGAGCATGCAATCGAACTTTTTCAGGCATTCACTACGGGTAAGCCTGGCCACACTGGCCGGTTATATCATTTCCATGTTCCTGCAGGTTGGTCACAACTACTGGATACTTCTTACCATTATCGTAATCCTAAAACCCAATTACAGCCTGACCAAAAAGCGAAACTTCGAACGGTTGTTTGGCACAGTGGCCGGGGCCATCGTGGGGTTGGGGATCTTATATTTTGTACATGACAGAACCGCGTTGTTCTTTATAATGCTGGTGTTGATGCTTGGTACATATAGTTTGTTACGCACCAACTATATGTGGAGTGTTATTTTTATGACGCCTTATGTACTGTTGATATTTCAGCTATTATACGCTTCCCCTGTCAAAAACGTGCTTACAGACAGACTGCTCGATACTACCATTGGCTCGGCCATCGCCTTTATTGCGAACCTGTTACTGGTACCGCTTTGGGAGCATGAGCAGATCTCGGGTTATATAGCCACGGCCATTGAAAAAAACACCGCCTGGTTTAAAACCGTGGTTACCGAATTTATGGGTAAACCGGTTCTCCCTACCGAATACCGCGTAAGCCGTAAAGAAGCATTTGTTGCCCTGGGGAATTTATCAGATGCGTTTACCCGAATGCTGGCAGAACCCAAATGGCAGCAAAAAAATGTCAACACCGTTCACCAGTTTGTTGTGTATAACCACCTGCTCACTTCACATATTGCCACCCTGTCGCATTTCGGCCAGCAATTCGCCGCCATCAATGCAACAAAGGATTTTGTTCCCGTAACCAATTATATCGAATCGGAACTGTGTGTTTCAAAAGCGATCATCGATGGAGAAGAAGCGCCTGCAGAGCCCATGCGTGAACCGCAATGGCAACAGATTGACAAACGGTTGAGCAATCTGATGATCAACCGGCAAAAAGAACTGCAACAGGGATTAACTGATACAGACACCCGTAAATTACTGCGGGCGGTAAAATCAGTTACCGATGAATTCAGAATAATTCATGATGTCACTTCCGATATCAGGAAAGCAAGCATACAACTGGCGCATAAGGCCTAAAATTAATATCGACAATTTCCGGTTCATAAAAAAACCACAGGCATAATTTTTCACCTGCAGCGCTTGTTTTTATAGCCATGTTGGTAAAATCATTCTTACCTGATGACCGGTTTACTATATAATACGATTCAAAATGGTGTCATGCAAACAGGGCCCTGCCCGGTCTATGCCACCGGCCAGGTGCCTGGTTGTATTAAATAAACCTGGAAAAAGTAGATCTCAAAGATGCCGTGGAGGAAGCAAAATTTGCATGAGTTGTCATTGAATTTGTATGAACTGCCGCCATCAGAAATTTTCCGGCTCAATTCATTATCCATTTTTGCCGGTTCAACACCATTATCAACAATTCATCGTTACAAATTCACATTTTATCTTTTCAAAAGTTATATTTGTCAATTCATTATTTTTTTGTGCAGCGTTTATCCCTAATCATTTTGTTTTTGTGTGTATGCAGCCTGGTTTGTCTGTCGCAGGATGAAAGGCAATACACATTTGCACATTATTCAACTGATAAAGGACTGGCGGGGCATGAAGTAAAAGCCGTTATTCAGGATAAAGCCGGTTATATATGGGTAGGTACGGTAACAGGTTTACAACGTTTTGATGGCACCCGTTTTGTTACTTTCCGTCACCGGAAGTCAGACCCGGGCAGCATTCCCGAAAACAACATCAATCATCTTTTCCGCGATAAAAAGGACAATCTCTGGCTATTGACAGCCGCAGGTCATGTGGGCACCTTCGACACCCGGCGCTTCCGGTTCAACCCCGTGAATATCGCGTACACAAAAAAGAATTCCGTACAGGCCGATAAAAAGTTTTTTACCGATAGCCGCGGCAATATCTACCTGCTATGTTTCAGAACAGAATTGCTTGTGTATGATGAAAAAGTAAAACAATTTGTGCCGGCCAGTCATTTGATCCCTCTTCCGCCCAAATGGCCCGTTCTTTCTTTTTGCGAAGATGCGCAGGCGGGCAAATTTTATATTGGCACCGATTCCGGACTGGTAGTTTTCAACACCCGTACCAACAACCTGAGTTATTCAGGTCACAATGTTGAAAAAGAACTGTTGGTTGAACAATATGGGCATATTCCCAATGTGGCGCCTATGCTGCTCGATTCAAAACACCGGTTTTGGTTCCTCAGTTGGCCGCCAACTGTAGGCTGTCCGGTTTTTTATTGTTACGATCTGCAAAACAATTCCACCGTTCTAAAAAACTACAGCTTTTTACCGCTGATAAAGGAATATCACGAGCCCAGCGCTATGATAGAACAAAAGAACGGAACCATCTGGATTAAGGGCGGTAATATTTTTGCCAGCTACCTCGAAAAAGAAAACAAATTTCAACTCGTACACAACGGTTACATCAATGGCCAGAGTATTTCTTTTGAAACGGTGCATGACCTCAGGGAAGACAGGGAAGAAAACCTTTGGGTAGCCACCAATAATAATGGGTTGTTCCGGTTCAACCCCGGCCATGAATTTTTTCAGAATGTGCATCACATGAACCGCACAAAGAACATACCCGGTGAAGGTTCAGCCCTTTGTTTTTTAACCGACAATAACAACACCACTTTAATGGGCGCCTGGGGTAATGGAATTTACCGCTACGACTCCTCTTTCAAAAACATACCGCTGAACATCAAAGGCATTCCTGAAAATAATAACATCGTGGTTTGGTGCATGCAGCAAAGCAATGATGCTGATATAGTATGGATGGGCACACAGCCGGGCGGGTTATATAAATACAACCGGCAAACAAAAAGTGCGGCTTATTTCGATGTGCCCGCGCTTGAGCAATCGACGGTAAGGCAAATTGCCGAAGATAAATACGGCAATCTGTGGATAGGAACCCATACACGCGGTTTGTTCAAATACACCAGAACAGAAACGGAATATAATTTCACCACGAACGTTGAAAAAATTACGGAAGTTGATGCACGCACCATTAACGCCCTCACTATTGATAAAAGCGGTAATTTATTGGTAGGAACCAGCGCAAACGGCGCTTATGTCGTCGATACCAGGAACAACCGCGTTATTCATCATTTTACTACCGACGGGCCACCGCAACAACGGCTGCAAACCATGGTGGTTACTTCGTTTTGTATTTACAACGATACTGCGGTTATGATTGGCGGCGGCGGGTTTAACGTGTACAATCCTGTTAAGCAAACCATTCGAAAAATAATAACACCGTCGAGCATGCCCTTTGATGTGTCTGCCATTCAAAAAGATAAGGATGGATACCTGTGGGTAACGTTAACCACCGGCATGTTCAGGCTCAAACCCGAAAATTTGCGGGTGTTTATGGTTTTCGATCGCATCGATGGCATTGCCAACGACCGGTTCGTTACCGGGTCGTCAGCTACTTTGCCCGATGGGCGAATGGTGTTTGGCAGCACCAATCAGTTCATTGTTTTTAATCCCGGAGATTTTGTAATGGTCGACTCATTGCCCGATGTGGCCATTGCCGGTTTCAAAGTGCAAAACCAGTCGCTGCCGGTTGATTCGTTGCTCAGCCTGAAGCGCATTGAGCTGGGGCCGAACCAGAACGCCATTACCATCGAACTTTCTTATCTCTTATTTCAGCGTAACTCCCTGCTTAAATACAAACTTGAAGGTATCGATAAAGGCTGGGTACATGCCGATATTACCAATCAGGCGGTGTATCCGTATTTACCGCCGGGCACTTATACTTTCAAAGCGCTTACAGAAGATGCTGAAGGCAGACCCGCGAAAAATATTACAACACTTATCATTAAAGTAAGACCCGTTTGGTGGCAAACCTGGTGGTTCTTCGGGTTGATCGTTTTTGTTTGCCTGGGCGTGTTCCTGTGGATCGACCGGTTAAGGTTGCAGAAAATAAAAGCCACAGAAAGCGTTCGCAACCGCATTGCAACGAGTTTAACCGAAGACATGGGTAATTCGTTAAGCAGTATCAACATCACCAGTGAGCTGGCCAAAACAAAGATCGATACCGATACGGAACGAACCAGGGAATATATTAACCAGATCAGCGACAGCAGCAATCGTATGGTACAGGCCATGTACGATATGGTTTGGAGCATCAATCCTGAAAGTGATACACTGCGGCATACCATCGACAGAATGAAAGATTATGCGGCTGAAATGGAAAGCATGTATACGCCGTCGATCATATTTCAGGTAGATGAACAGGCGAAGGACCTGCGGTTACGAATGGAAACGCGGTATGAAATGCTGAGCATTTTCAAAGAAGCGGTGAATAATGCCGCCCGGCATGCGCAGGCAAAATACATCGAGGTGAACCTGCAATATAAAAACCCTGCACTAACGTTATGCATTCGCGACGATGGTAAAGGATTTAACGTGGAGTTGGTTGAATTGTCGAGAGGCCTGAGCGAAATGCGCCGCCGCGCCGGAAACGTCGATGCCAAATTCACATTGAAGTCGGAGATCAATACCGGAACCACCGTACGTTTATCTATGAATCAATAAATATCATTTTACCCTGAAAGTTGCTGTTGATTGTCGTGAAACGGCTTCTATATTTCGAACCGAGCGCTTTTTTCGTGAAGATCAAATGCAAAACAGAAGCTGAAGGCACAAGGCCCACAGGCCAAACCCATTATGCGTTTCACTTCGACATTGAACATTCAATATTCGATATACTTATTCTCTTTATCAACCCTTCCTGTATTCCATTATCGAATTATCACATTAGCAAATTAGCTACTTCCCCATCCACTTCTTAAAATCGGTAACCTTCTCGCGGCTAACGATGGCTTCTTTATCAACAATGGGTTTTAAATTCAGTAATAAGCGATTGCCGAAATAATCGTGGATCTGGTCGATACTGTTTACCGCAACGTAAAATGCGCGGCTGATACGGAAGAACTGATCGGGATCGAGCATATCTTCCAGGTCATCCATGGTATAATCAACAACGAATTTGCGGTTATCAGTTGTTTTGAAAAAGTTCAGCCGGCCATCGCTGTAGAAATAGGCGATCTCTTCAACATCGACACTTACCAGTTTTTGGGCATGTTTTACCAAAAAGCGTTTGCGGTATTCTTTTGGTTGCAGTTTTTGTTGCAACTCTTTTACCAGGTTATCAACATTGAGCGAAGGGGCGGCTGTGTTATTGGCATAGAGCGTTTTCAGCCCTTTGAGTTTTTCCAGCGCCGCATGCAGGTCTTCCTTTTGTATGGGCTTTAATAAATAATCGATGCTGTTCACCTTGAATGCTTTCAGGGCGTACTCATCGTATGAGGTGGTAAAAATAACCGTGCTTTTCACTTCTACTTTATCGAAGATCTCGAAGCTCTGGCCATCTGCCAGCTCTATATCCATCAATATCAGGTCGGGAGATGGATTCTGCTGCAACCAGCTTACCGAGCTGCGGATACTGTCTGCCACCCCAACTACCTCAGCAGTGGCGTCAACACTGGCCAACGTTTTTTGCAGCTTTTTTACCGCCAGTTCTTCGTCTTCAATAATAAGTACTTTCATGATGTCCGTGGTTTTGTGGAAGATGCAAATTACAAATCATGCGCTGTATCGCTTACCAGGCGGGCATGAATTGCCAGATCGGTGGATGAGTTGTGGTTTTTTAAGGGTGAATAAGCGGCACAACAACGGCAAATTCCTTCCCATCGTCGCGAACACTGATCTCTTCCTGCTTCATGAGCCGGTATTTCTTCACAATATTGCTCAGTCCCACTTTGTTCGATGATACCATCCTGTCTTTCCGTTGCAGGTTGTTGCTTACAATGAGCTTTCCGCTGTTGGTAGTAAGCAGCAGGATCTGTAAGGGGTTGTCTTTCAGGATCATATTGTGTTTTACTGCATTTTCAACCAGCATTTGGAGGGTGAGCGGCGGTATCATATAGCAGAGGAAGCGGTCTTCAATGGTGGCTTTCATTTCAAGCCCGTCGCCATAGCGGGTCTTAAGCAAATGAAAATAGGAATATATAAAATCCATTTCGGCCTGCAGGGTGGTTAACCCATCTTCATTGGTGCGCAACAGGTAACGATATACCTTGCTCATTTCATCGAGAAACTTTTCGGCTTTTTCGGGATCATCGCTTATGAGGGAGGAAAGGGAGTTTAGGCTGTTGAACAAAAAGTGCGGGTTTACCTGGCCTTTGAGGCCTTCGAGCTGGCTTTGCAGGTTTTCTTTTTTCAGTTGTTCCGCTTCATCGACCACTTCGCGCCAGCGCTCAAAAAAGGCAGCGCCTTCGTTAAGGCTGGTTGCCAAAAGATTACCGAAGGCGCCTGCGATCAGCGTCAACCCGTATGTAGTAAGGCTTATCTGGTAACCCATAAAGCCGGTATAGTCGTACCCCCAGAATAAAATGCTAAGAGCGGCTATCGTGAGCGCAATGTAAATGCCGAGACCAATGGTTATTCGCCTGAAAGTTTGACCATATTTGGGAAAGCGATTGCGCAGGCTCACCCCTACCATGCCACAACAAACATATACCAGGGCTATAACGCCCAGGGTTATACCTGTAGAGATAATAAAGTATCCCAACGAAGAGAAATACTGGGTTCCGAAAATTATGAAGTTCAGTAGAACCGCAAGGGGTGGCAGCAGGATGATAGCAATCACCCTTTCTTTTCGCGAGTACGTTAAAGGTTTTATATCGCCGGCAAATACCTCCATTCCATCTGTTTACGATTTAAATTACAATTGTTTTGCCCCTCGTTCCTAAAAGGGTGGCACCAATTGACACATTTGCCGATGAATTGATCCATTGGCCATGTTAACTGGGTGCTTCCCGATGCAAATTTAATCGTGAAACGGTTAAGAAACTTCAGCATTGATGCGTGATTTACGCCCCATCAGGAGCCCGGGCTACTCCTTCATTTTTCCCGATTTCTTCAAATACCTTACAAACAGATACGCGAAACCAAGCAGGGGAAGAATGATGGCCAGCAGTATGTTGCGCAGCCTGGGATCCTCATTGGTAATTTCAGGGTATTTGAACAATAAAATAAGGGTAATGCCGGTGAGCCAGATGTATTGGGTATTGTATTCTTTCAGGATCCAGCGGCGCCACCTGAATTGCATACTGTTAAAAGTAGATGAAATGCCATTTAAATCAGGCAGCCAGCGGTTTACGGTCTTTGTATAGCGGTCGTATTGTTCGCCGAACTTGTTGCGCAGGAATTTTTCTTCGGCAAGCACGATAGCCTGATATACAAAAAGAAAAAAAGGAATAAACACCGAAACATACAACAGGGAATTCGACAACACGCCTACGCCGCATAACATTAAAATGTTTCCTACATACAATGGGTTACGGCAGTGATTGAAAATGCCGCTGGTAACCAGTTCTTCTGCATACACTTTTCCTTCTTTACCGCCACGAATGATGTAGGCCAGTCCTATGGTTGCTCCCCTTATGAGCTGGCCGCTTACGGTAATGAGCAGGCCGAAAATCACCGGCCATAAAAAGTAGTTGGTACCAAAATTTTCCGGAGAAAATAATGGAGGCGAGGGAATAAATAAAGCCAGGTACAGGAACAGGAACAAAAAATTCCTGTACCGGAAAAAGAAATTACCGATCGAGATCATTCTTATTTGGTGCTTTTAATTTTTTACGGCAATCAGGCCTGAGAAGTTATACCATTTGAAAAATATTTCACAATGCGAAAAACCGGCTTCACGCAGGATCAGTATATTCTCACTTAATTTATAGGGGATCAGCACATTTTCAAGCGCTTCGCGTTTTTGTGAGATCTCCATTTCGCTATAATGTTGCCGCCTTTTATAATTGTAGTAATAGTCGATGAAATCGCGGTTGAACTGACTTTCTTCGGCCAGAATTTTTTCAACGATGATCAATACACCGTTATCGACCAACCCGTCAATAATTTTTTTGAGCAGCTTTTCGCGGTACAGCGGCCGTACGAACTGGAGCGTTAAACAGAGGATCACAACGGATGCATTTTTGATCTCCACTCCGTTATTCAGATCCCCAACGCAAAGATCATAGGGCCGG
This sequence comes from Niastella populi, assembly GCF_002078015.1. Classification (GTDB taxonomy): domain Bacteria; phylum Bacteroidota; class Bacteroidia; order Chitinophagales; family Chitinophagaceae; genus Niastella; species Niastella populi. The sequence continues at coordinate 98,071 of NZ_LWBP01000134.1, forward strand.
CTAATGCCCGCATCATCCAGCTTGCTCTTGCATTTTTGAAGCATATCCGCCGAATCATCGATGCCAACAAACCGTACATCCTTCGAGATCGTTTTATCCATCAGCAAAAATGAAGTTCCGGTTGAACAGCCGAGGTCATACACATTCGTACCGTCAAGTGCATGATTTGCAGCTAATTCCGCAACCATTCGTTGCATTTCGGCATAAAATGGCACCGACCGGTTCACCATGTCGTCGAAAACGTCTGCAACTTTTTTACTGAATTTAAAATCAGCCGGTTTGAGTGTCTGTTCCTTAAAAACTTCGTCCTTTAGCATTGAATCTGGTTTTCGTTGGTTTATAATGAGACGACAATCATTGTCGGGAATTGCTATTTTGTCATAAATAATTGTACCAGAATACCGCTACAGCGGGCATTTTAATTGTCTTTCAGGGCTGGAGGTATCAATTTATGCAAAAACCACCATAAAACCTATCATGTTGCACAGTAAAACCGGCTACATTTAGACAAAATGGCAATTTGTGTAGATAAGACGCCTGTGTATTCCAATTTAGATTTTTACGGGTTACATCGTTTTAAGGTTGGGCGTTTTAAGTTAAAAAGTTACCAATATGATCATAACCAGGGTTGACCGGCGGGTATGTGGAAGTGTTGGCGCTTCTAAAGGCCGCAGGTAGAAATCGGCGTTTGTCGCCCTGCGTGATCTAGGGGTTTGTAAGTAAATTATAATAAGTTAAATATAAAGTGCGTGGAATTTCACCGCGAAATTGTTTGAAATGCTTTACTGGCGTAGCATCTTTGTGTTGTTAACAGTTAACGATATCCAATTCCTGAAATACCCGATCCATTTCCCTTGAAAACTATCTGAATCCAATAGTTGAAAAAACCGTCCGAATCCAACCCTTGTGAAACCTGTCCAATCCTGATGTTAAAACCAACACGTTTACCAAGGATCCCTTAATGAAGTAATTACCCCGCTCCAGATATCTATCGGAACGGGGTTCTTCTTTTTATCAGTACCGGTATAAAAAGCAATTGCCTTTACATGAAATATGCTTATTTTTACTTATACATGACGGTTGCTTGCATTTGACCCTCAATCAACTGTTATCGTTTTCACTTCAGGCTGCCGGTTCATTTAATGTTCGATGGTATCAATTTCCCAACCCTGTGACGCAAATATTCCCCGCGCAACATTTTCAATTGGTTAATTAGTCTGGTTAAGCCCATAAGGCAATGGTTTGTAACGTTTCGTTTTAAAAAGCATTTCTCCTGATGAAACAAAAACTTATGTGCATTCTATTCATCGACGATGATGAACCAACTAATTTCCTGAACCAGTTACTTGTTGAAGAAATGGGTTGTGCGCATCATGTTCAGGTAGTTACCAGCGGTAGAGAAGCATTGGAATATTTAACAGGTACGGGTTCATTCGATAATGGTAAACAGCACCCCCGCCCCGATCTTATTTTTCTCGATATCAACATGCCGGGTATGGATGGCTGGGAGTTCCTGCAGCATTACCAAAAGCTGCCGCCAAACCAAAAAGCAAATATTGTAATGGTAATGCTCACTACTTCCTTAAACCCCGATGATGAACTGGCGGCTCAGGAAAATGTCGAGATCTCAGGATTCGAAAACAAACCCCTTCAACCCGAAGTGATACAAAAAATAATATCGCGTTTTTTTCCGGAGTCATGCTAACACCTTTGGAAAGTTATTATGAAAGATCAAAATGAAATTCTGCTCGAAAATGAAAAAGCATTCAAATCTTTATTTGAACATGCCACTATCAGCATTTTGGTGACAGATGAAAACGGTGATATCAATCTGGTTAATCCCAATGCCGAAAAACTATTTGGCTATACCCGGGATGAACTGGCCGGAAAACCTATAGAGTTATTAATTCCCGAACCGCTAAGAGATATTCATCGCCATCACCGGCAACATTATTTCAATGCGCCAAAGGCGCGGCCCATGGGATTGGGCAAAGACCTGTTTGCCCGCGATAAAAATGGCCGCACATTCCCGGTAGAGATCAGCCTGGGTTATTATAAACTAGGCACGAAGAACATGGCCGTTGCTTTTATTACCGATGTAAGTGAAAGAAAAAAAGCCGAAACCATTTTACGCGCCAGCGAAGAAACCACCCGGCTCATCATGAACTCAGCCCTCGATGCCATTATTTGTATTGACACCGAAGGATGTATTACTGTATGGAACCCCCAGGCGGAAAAGATCTTTGGGTGGACTGAGGCCGAAATAAAAGGCAGCCGGCTTTCCGATACGATCATTCCTGAACAATACCGCGCACTTCATGAGGCGGGTCTGAAACGGTATTTAACCACCCGCGAGCATAACGTTATAAACAAACTGATCGAAATTACCGCCCTTAACCGCCAGGGAAAAGAATTTCCTATTGAACTAACCATTATACCAATGCGGCAAAAGGATACCGATTTCTTTTGCGCATTTATTCGCGACATTACCGAAAAACGGGAAGCTGAGGTAAGGCAAAAGGAATATGCCGAAGACCTCAAGCAGAAAAATATTGAACTGGAACAATTTGCTTATGTGGCTTCACACGATCTGCAGGAACCGCTACGCACCGTATCGGGTTTTGTTGAGTTGCTGAAACGCCATTATAAAGACCAGTCAGACGAAAATGTGACCAAATACATTAACTATATTACCGATGCTTCAGACAGAATGCGGCGCCTGGTGCAGGATCTGCTCGATTATTCAAGATTGGGCCGCGAACGCATTCTTGAACCCATCGACTGCAACCACGTTGTTCAGCAGGTATTGAACGATCTTACCATGGCTGTACAGGAAAGCGGTGCGGTTGTACATATCGACAGGCTGCCGGTAATTGCAGGATATGCCACTGAAATGAAACAGCTGTTTCAAAACCTGATCAGTAATTCAATTAAATTCAGAAAACCCGGCCAACCGGCCGTTATCTCCATATCGGCAATGCCGGCAGAGGAATACTGGAAATTCAAAATAACCGATAATGGAATTGGGATTGAAGATAAATACTGGGAGCGCATTTTCATTATCTTCCAACGGCTGCATACCAAGAATGAATATGAAGGAACCGGCATTGGACTGGCGCACTGTAAAAAAATAGCCGAGCTGCACAATGGAAAAATATGGGTTGATTCAACACCCGGCGAAGGTTCAACTTTTTATTTTACTATCAGGAAACGGAATACAGATCCCTGGAGGGCGTGAGTGTCACTCATTCTTCTCTTCTTTCAACTCAGCCACCACCTTTCTGATCAACTCGGGCTCATACCCCTTCTGCAATAAGTAATCGGTTGTTTTGGCCATTTTTACGAACCCGTTCACGCCCGCTCCTTTTACCAGCCCCCATTTTTGTTTGGCCAGTTTGTTTAGCGTTTTTTCATAATCTGCTTCATCGATCTCCTTCATGGCTTTGTTTATACAATACGTACTTACCTGCTTTTGCTTCAGCTCATGTTTTATTTTTACGCGCCCCCATTGCTTCATACGGAATTTTCCGCCGGCAAACTGGATGGCAAAACGTTCTTCGTTCAGGTAATCTTCTTCTATTAACTGCGCCATCGATTCTTCCACCATTTGCTTACGCAACCCGAAAGAATACAGTTTTTCTTTCACCTCTACATGGCTTCGTTCCTGGTACGCGCAGTAATGCCGCAGTTTCTGCAACGCCTGCTCTTTGGTTAATTGCTTTCGTTGTAACATGCTGATCAAAAAAGGTGTGGCACACTTCGCTGACTGTGCAAAGAAAAGTGTACCACACCTGATATACTTATTTACTATTCTTCCATCCGGTCCAAACATCCATATTCATTCTTCAACAGATCGTCATAATAATCTGCTTTTTTGAACAGGTTGTCAAACACCTTTACCCCGCCATCTTTGGTAATATCGAGGTCGTACATGATGCATGACAATACGATATTCTGGTTCTGACAGCTCAATACCAAACTATTGGTGCGGTAATTCTCCTGCAGCAGGAACTGGTACAGCGGTTTTATCTTTAGCGCATCCTGCGGAAGCTGACACAAATAGGCATCGCCTACCACAAAATAATTTTCTGCATTGTAAGTGATCTTGATCTTCGCACTGCCTTCACGCACTTCCCAGCGATTCACTCCTTCACGGGCAAGTTTTATGTCTTTCCCCAGTTCTTTCAGTATATCTTCAATTGTTTTGGCAACACCGGTAGGCACAGCTTCCTGCTCGGGCATTACAGGCAGCTTTACCTCGGTACCGCAGGCCGGACAATACTTCTCCGAATCGATATTCCCGGGCAATACCAGGTAATCGCAGCTATGGCAGCGGGTACTGCTGGTGCCTTTATGCGGTGCATACAACTGCAACGCGGTGCGCAGGTAATTTACCGGTAAGGCAAAACCAAGGTTATCGCCACCCTGCACCTTGAACGAATTCACCCCAATTACTTCACCGCTGGAATTTACCAGCGGGCCGCCGCTGTTCCCGGGGTTGATGGCCGCATCGATCTGGATGAACTTCAACCCATCGCGAATACGGTCTACTTTTGAAATAACCCCCTGCGTAGCGGAATAATTAAATCCGAAAGGATGGCCAATGGCCAGCACTTCATCCCCGTCTTTCAACGCATCGTAATTTCCTAAGCGGATAGCAGGTATTTCAGCATTGGCCGGGCCCTGTAAAAAGGCAAGGTCATGCTTGCGATCGGTGTACCAAACACGTGATAAGGTTTTTTCAAACGTTTTACCGGCGATGGTTACTTCTGCATTGTCCTGCACCACGTGATCATTGGTTACAATAACATCATACTCCTTTAAATAAAACCCCGTACCGGTACCGGTTTGCGTAGCTATTTGAATGATGGCGGGATGAAACTGCCCTATTATATCCTGAACCATTGATTTGAATATTTTATTGTGGCTCTAAAGTGTCACACTTCTCCGTGCGCGCAAATGAAGTGTAGCATTTTTAAAGCTTCACATTATAATTTTTAGTTAGAATCGAAATTTAAAGCGGTGAGCTCCGTGCTAAAGCTGCTGTTGAATGCAACCAGGCTGTTGAACTTAAGTGTATCCATCCTGAATTGCAGTTTGGGATATTTACTTTGCCAGGCGCCAATGATCTCATCTATCCGTTGGCGAATAGCCTCGGGGTTGAATTGATTGGCCAGGATGTCATAATACGGAACGGTAAACCCGAGCGCTTCAAAATATTCCCTGTAACTGATCTGCATAAATAACAATACAAGATCACTCAGCGGTTTAGGCAAACTGTAAGAGTACTGGCTGAACGACAGGGCATATTCCATTACATTATTGGCAACCGTTGGATAGTTGTTATCGCGGTACCAGACCACATTCTGCGCCGCGGCGTTAATGGCGTCAACCACCGTTTGATGGTGTTGCGGAACCACAATTGCGAAAGTATGTTTAGCCCTGAACAGGAATGGGTAAACCTCCTCCTTCGTTTTGCTCTGCAGCTTTTTGAACCCTTCTATCATGCCCTGGTTGCGTTCCATGGTTTGTTTTTCATCCTTGCGGTAATAGATCTCAACGATCTTTTCCAGTTCGTTGAGCAATTTGCCGTCAGGACAAATCAAATAATCGATTCGGAAAGCCAGCGAAAGCAACAGGTAGGCAATTCCACCCGAAAACTTATCGGCATCCAGTGTGGCGATATAATCAAGCGCTTCCTTTATCCAGCGCATCATGAAGCTGTATTTCACTTCTTTCTCTGAATCGGGAATGGTAATGATATGCTCGGTATCTACGGTTTGCAGGGCGGCAAACTCCTGTACCAGCAGGTCGTCGAGTTTGTCGGCTTTAATGGCCAGTTCTTTTAACCCGTAGTATAATTTATTGGGATTGGCTGCTTTTATATCGCTGTCGAACCGCATGCACAACCGTTCGTTGTCGAGGGCATAACGGCTGTAATAGAGGCTGAAATTCATTTCAAGCAGGCGGCGCATAACCGGTACGCTGGCTTGCGGCATCCGGGCCAGGGTAATTTCGGCCTTCAGGCTTTCTTTGTCAAATTCACCGCGAACGATCTTGGAACCCTGAAAGATCTGGAATGTGCCACTATCGTTATTTCGCTGCAGCACCACATTGCGCTCTTTATCATCGGCCAGGTAATCAAAAAAGGCATCGATGCTTTCGTAATACGACTGTTGTTTGAACAGGTTATCGGCATCGGTCCAGCGGCGCACTTTTTCTACCGTTTTGTTATTATCGGAATAGCGGCCAAAAGAGATATCCGGGTTGTCGGGTTTCTTTTTACCTCGTCCGAACAGTTTGTCAAACATATAAGGTTTTATTGTTTTAGATACAAAATCAGGTTCCTTCAAAAAGCTTAAGGCCTAACGCTCAATGCTTAACGCTTAAACCACGGAATATCGTATTTCACTTTCATTGTATATCTGTTCTCGCTACGTTAAGCCATTCGTTCTCTGGCTGGTAGAAACCGGCAACAAAGGCAATTAGCGATGCGGCGATGCGCAAGGGCATAAAATTCCTTTACGAAAGGCTTCCGCTTTCAGCGTTAAGAGCGTTTCCGCCTTTGGCGGATCCAGCATTTTTTTATGGGAAAGCCGCCTTAACCACCCCGGTCGTAATTTGAATGAATTTTGCCGTTTTGCAGTTAACCGGTGCCGACGACCTGCTTATGCTTCCTACGGTTTGGAATGTGGCGTTTTTTGAAAACGGCACCCGGTACACATTTCAGGGGCCGGTTTTTCAATACCGTTGAAAGGCAAGATAGCATATTTGTGGATTTCGTGTTTTAAAAAAACCGGGTAATTTATTCAGTCAGAACCCTATATTTGCTCAAATCTTAATCAGTTATATGAAGTTTATCGTTTCATCTTCGGCCTTATTGAAACAATTACAACAGATTAGCGGGGTGATCAATGCCAATACGGTGCTGCCTATCCTGGAAGATTTTTTGTTCGATGTACAAAAAAATCAACTATCGGTAGTTGCCACTGATCTGGAAACAGTAATGAAAATTCAGCTGGAGGTTGAGGCGAAAGATGCCGGCCGTGTTTGTATCCCGGCCAAGATCCTGATGGATTCACTGAAGAACATTCCCGAGCAGCCGCTCACTTTCAATATCGATAAGAACTACGCTGTTGAAATAACCAGCGATAATGGTAAGTATAAAGTGATGGGTGAAAACCCCGATAACTTCCCTAAAGACCCGGTGGCCGATGATACCAATTCATTCACCGTTTCTTCTGCGGCCCTGGTAACCGCCATCAATAAAACCCTGTTCGCCGTAAGTAACGATGATCTTCGTCCGGCCATGACAGGGGTGTTCTTCGAAATGGATAAAAAAGGTTTGCAGTTCGTTGCTACCGATGCACATCGCCTTGTTCGTTACAAACGTACAGATGTAAGCTGTCCGAAAACCGATTCGCTCATCGTACCTAAAAAACCGCTTACGTTGTTGAAAGCAGCCATGCCGGTGAACGATGATGAGCTTACCATCAGTTATAACAGCAACCACCTTTTCGTTACCCATGGCACTACCCAGTTAAGCTGCCGGCTTATCGATGCGCGTTTCCCCGATTATAAAGTGGTTATCCCTACCGATAACCCCTATAAATTAACGGTTAACCGCACCGATTTTCAAGGCGCGTTACGCCGGGTTGGAATTTTCAGTAACAAAAGCACCAACCAGGTTGTATTAAGTATCAGCGGCAGCCAGTTGCAGTTAACGGCCCAGGATATCGACTTTTCGTTTGAAGGTAACGAACGTATGAAATGTCAGTACAATGGTGAAGATCTGCAGATCGCCTTCAACGCCAAATTCCTGATCGAAATGTTGAACGCTACCGATACTGATGATATTACTGTTGAATTATCAACGTCAACCAAGGCCGGTATCATTCGCCCCGGTGACCAGGACGAAAATGAAGAACTGCTGATGCTGGTTATGCCTTTAATGTTAAACACCTGATCGCTATTTTTATATATTTACTTCGCTATTAATACAGCAATCCCGCTTCAGGCGGGATTTTTTTATTTTACAGAATGGCCGAAAATAAAATCCGATCAAAAAGGTCATAAAGGAAGTACAGTTTACATTTTTTTTGATAGTGAAAATTATTAACCCTCCCCACTTAATGAATTAGGCGGCTCCACATGCTTTTAAACCCCCCGCGCCTCATCTCCTGACGGATTTTTTAGCGTAAATTACTGGTACAAACGATGTACTGCCATGGACGTTTTTATGCAATTTTGGGAGAATATCGCCCCCTGGCAACGAATGGCCATTCTGATGGGCGGCATGATCTTATTCTGGCTGATTGAGGGATATTACCCTCTTTTCCGGTTTTCGTGGAAACGGTACAAACATGCGGGGGTAAACCTCGTATTCCTGTTCACCACCGTGGTATTGAATATCGTTTTAGGCTCCATCACCATCATTGCCTGTAAATGGGTCACCGACCATGAATTCGGTTTACTAAATCTGTTCGATCTTCCTCTTTGGGCCAATATAATTCTGAGCCTGTTGTTTATGGATTTCTTCGCCCAGTATGCACCGCACTACATGATGCACAAGGTGAAGTTCATGTGGAAGTTTCATATGATCCATCACAGCGATACCAAGGTTGATGTTACTACCGGTACCCGCCATCACCCCGGCGAATGGATCTTCAGGGAATGCTTTACGATCATCGGCGTGTACATGATAGGGCTTTCGATCGGCATGTATTTTCTGTACCGGAGCATGTCGGCCATCTTTACGCATTTCAATCATGCCAACATCAGGGTTCCGCTCTGGCTCGATAAACCTATTAGCTGGATCTTCGTTTCGCCCAATATGCACAAGGTGCATCACCATTATAAACGCCCGTATACCGATACCAACTACGCGAATATTTTCTCCCTGTGGGACCGCCTCTTCGGCACCTTTGCCTATACCGATCCCAAACAATTACATTATGGGTTAGATGTGCTGGAAGATAGTACTGATGAGAGTCTTTCGTATCAATTGAAGCTTCCCTTTAATAAGAATATAAAGACCGACTATTAAACAGTTTGTGGTTTATGGTTTGTGGTTGCCCGAAATTTAGAGGGCCCGATTAATTGCAGGCATGCTGCAATAGCAGAACCACAAACAACAAACCATAAACTTTTATTATTGCTGTTGCTGTATCATTTCCATATACCTTCTGTACGAATTATCGTCACTTTTGTTACCGCCGTTGGTAATTGGATGCGGCATTAAGATAGTGGCATGGTCGTCCTGCACATGGCCGTCTTCGTAACTTACCGAAACGCCTACTTCGAGGCTGTGGTTGGAAGTGCCTTTATAAGTTCCTTTTACGGGCGAACAGTCGCTGAAGTTGCGGCCAACCGCCAGCCGAACATGCAGGTCGTTCACAAAACAATTATTGGTGGGATCGAGGCCCAGCCAGCCATAGTTGGGAATATAAGCCTCTACCCAGGCATGGGTAGCGCCTTCGCCGCGCATGCCGTTGCGGTTGGGACAAATATACCCGCTTACGTAGCGGGCGGGAATACTGATCATACGCAGCATCACCAGTAAGATGTGGGCAAAGTCCTGGCAAACGCCGGCTTTCAGTTTCCAGATTTCGTCGGGCGTGGTTTCCACACTGGTTACACCCTGTATATATTGAAATTCCTTGTAAACATATTCGTTCAGCTTTTGCGCTGCAACCAGCGGCGTAACCTGCATGTATTGCCCTACCTGCGTATCGCTTTTTATTTCACCAACTGCTTCACAGCTTTCCTGCTTAAGAAAATCAATGAACGGCACCTGGGATCTAATAGCCTGTAAACCGGCCCATTGCTCTTCTTTGGGAATGGTATCATCGGGCAGGGGCCTGCTTTTGGTTACCACCTCAATTTTTGAGTCGATCTTCAGTTCGCTGTGCGCACCGGTAAACATGAACGACCCTACTTCATTTCCATAATAATCCTTGTAAACATCTACGGCAGGTTCCCCGGTGATAACGAGGTCCTGTTTCAAAACTGTCTGGTATTCATCCTTTACAGGGAACAAAATGATCTGGTTGGCGCTATCGCGAACCGGCACCTCGTAAGTATACCTGGTAACGTGATGAATTTTGAATTGTGGCATGGTTGGCAAAAATACAGGTTCCTTACTGTTTTAACTATATGCAAAACAACATTGATTCAGTGCATTGGCAATGGCGTACAGATCATTTTTGATGTCAACCAGATACTGATGCAGGTTTTGACTAATGATCGTTTCCGCCGTTGAGTAACGAACCTTGCTCAGCAGTTTGCCGATCATAAAATCGAGCTGCTGGTAATTGTTCACTTTGCCTTCTTTTTTCAGCCGGTCGAAATAGCGTTGCAGCCGGGTGATGGAGTATATAATGGAGCGGGGAAAATGATCGTTAAGTACTACCTGTTCAATTACGTTGCGGGCATCAAAACCCGTGCGATAGGTTTTCAGGTACAATTCATAACCGGCAATGGAAAGCAACAGATACTTCCAGTAAGGCGCATCGGCCGCGGTATCGGAATTATACTGGTTATTGATGAACCGTACATTCAAAATGTCAACCGATAAAATGGCGCGTTCGAGGAACTTCCCGATATTCATAAAAGAATATCCTTCCCCGCGCGACATGGTAATATCGGCCGTTCCGTAATAAAGCAAACCCTGTTTTATCAGCACATCCAGGATGGTGATAGGATCGTCTTTCTGCAACCAGTGGGTCAGCCATTCTTCTTTGGTGGTATGGTAGTAGTCGTTCAGGCACTGCCATAGTTCCTTGGTGATGTGGTCCTGCACACTGCGGGCGTTTTCCCGGGCGCGGGTCACAATGTTCACCACGGCATTGGGATTTCCTTTATCGGCAACAATGTATTGCAGAATGCCGCGGGGATTTGTTTCCAGTTGTTTGGCTTCGGTTTCTTCGAGGTAGGTGAACAGCCGAAGTACCGGCCGCCACGAAAATTCTGAGATGCTATCCTGCGAATAGGCATAATTCACCTTCAGCATTCGTAAAATACCATCGCTGCGTTCAATGTAACGGCTCATCCAGTATAAACTATCGGCTACTCTACTAAGCATTAATCAGTACGTTGTTTTAGTTACAAATTCTCGGGTAACAAGTTTGCGGTTACCATATAATAAAAGATTAAAGCAAAGGCAACGAGCAAAGCAAACAGCCTAAAGCTGAAAGCAAAACATGGAATTGCCATTTCTCATTTCCTGTTTTCCACTTCGACATTTAACATTGGACATTCGATATTCAACATTTCTGTGTTACCTTCTTCATTTCTCAGTTCCTTATTTCTAATTTCTCATTTCCATTACCCCGCCAGCACCCACGTATCCTTACTGCCTCCGCCCTGCGATGAATTCACCACCAGTGATCCTTCGCGCAGCGCTACCCTCGTTAAACCGCCCGGCACAATTTCAATCCCGTCTGGCCCGCATAAGGCATATGGCCGAAGGTCAACCCGGCGGGGCTGCAGTTTTCCCTGCATATAACAGGGCGCCGATGATAAGCTTATGATGGGTTGTGCAATAAACTGACGCGGGTCTTTATTGATGGCCGCGCAATAATTCGTAATTTCTTCTTCACTGGCATTATTGCCCATCAACATGCCATAACCACCGCTTTCATTGGTCTTTTTCACTACCATGTTGGTGATATTGTCAAAAACAAATTGCCGTTGGTCCCGGTTATCGAGGTGATAGGTAGGCACGTTCTTTAATATGGGTTCCTCGTTCAGGTAATATTTTATCATGTCGGGTACATAACAATAAATGGCCTTATCGTCGGCCACTCCATTGCCCACAGCATTTACGATGGCCACATTGCCTTTGCGATAGGCATTCATGATACCCGAAACACCCAATACGCTGTTGGGATTAAAAGCAAGCGGGTCGAGGAATTCATCATCTACACGGCGGTAAATAACATCTACCTGTTGCAGGCCATAGGTGGTTTTCATATAAACCCGGTGGTTATCCACAACCAGGTCGCGCCCTTCCACCAGTTCTACCCCCATAAGCCGGGCCAGCGTGGTATGTTCAAAATAAGCTGAATTATAAATACCGGGTGTTAATAAAACAATGGTGGGATTGGCTATTTGCCGCGGAGAAAAAGAAACCAGGTTCCTGTGCAAAATATTAGGATATTCTATTACACTTCGCACATTGTTCTGGGGCAGCAGGTCGGGAAAAATGCGTTTGGTTATTTCACGGTTCTCCAGCATATAGCTTACGCCGCTTGGCGTTCGCAGGTTATCTTCCAGTATATAAAACGAACCATCGTTGTTGCGAATGAGATCGATACCGGCAATATGTACATACAGATCGTACGGCACCGAAAGATTATACATTTCGCGCAAATAATGCGGACAACTATATATCATGTCAATGGGCACTACCCCATCTTTCAATATGAACTGGTTGTGATAAACGTCTTTCAGAAAAAGGTTCAGGGCCTTTAGCCGTTGTTTGATGCCTTTTTCGATATGCTCCCACTCGGCGGAGGTAATGATACGTGGAATTATATCGAATGGAAATATTTTTTCGATGCCCTCGCCGCTGCTGTAAACGGTGAACGTAATGCCCTGGCTCATAAACAGCCGTTTGGCCAGCTCTTCTTTTTTATTCAGTTCTTCGAGGCTCAATTGCTGCATAAATGCCACCACCCGCTGGTATTGCTCACGAACAGAAGCGTCCATGTACATTTCGTCCCAGGTATTGGTATCGACAAAATAAGTCTTCAGCAATTCGGTGGCTTGCATACAAATTAGTTTGGTTATGTCAATGACTGGCAGGCAAATCGCTGGAGGAAAAAAGCAGCTCTTTCCAAATATAATGAAATGAGTGCGTTTAGCCATCATTCATTACTGCTTTTCTTATCTTTATCCCGATGAAAAAAATTGCAATGATCCCGGCCCGCTATGCGGCAACCCGGTTTCCTGCCAAACTGATGCAGCAGCTGGGTAATAAAACTGTTATTCGTCACACCTATGATAATACCGTAGCCACGGATTTATTCGATGAAGTATGGGTAGTGACCGATAGTGAAATTATTTATAATGAAATTGTTTCAAATGGCGGCAGGGCCTGTATGAGCCGGCAGCAGCATGAAAGCGGCAGCGACCGTATTGCCGAAGCAGTGGCCGACATAGAAACGGATATTGTAGTGAATGTGCAGGGCGATGAACCGTTTGTAAAAAAAGAACCCCTTCAAAAACTGCTTCAGGTATTTGAGGGCGAAGCGGGTGAAAAAATACAGGTAGCATCCCTGATGCAGGTGCTGAAAGAACCGCAATTCATTGCCGACCCCAATTATGTGAAAGTAGCGGTTGACAAACATATGAACTCGCTTTTTTTCAGCAGAAGCATCATACCCTATCCACGTAACAACGAAGCGGTGATCACCTATTATGAACATATTGGTGTATATGCCTTTCGCAAAGAGGCCCTGATGAGCTTTACCACCTGGCCCATGACCCCATTGGAAGCGGCTGAAAAAATTGAATGTCTCCGTTATCTCGAAAATGGCGTTCCATTAAAAATGGTCGTTACCGATTATATGGGTGTAGAAATTGATACGCCCGAAGACCTGGAAAGAGCAGCCAGACTATTACAATAGATAAATTTCCCGTACTTAACCCTTACAGCGCATACGAACTATGGCAATTTGGCCTTTCGAATGTGCTAAATGTATTAATTTAATCGCTTATTCAACCAACATCATGACGCAACCACTTTGGGGTATCGACCTGGGAGGCACAAAAATAGAAGGGGTAATCGTTCCTTCATTAGACAACCCGCAGCCCATTTTAAGGACCCGCATCGATACGGAAGGACAAAAGGGATATGAACACGTTGTTAACCAGATAGACAGGCTGGTACAAACGATGAAGCAGCAATCAGGTCTGCAGCCATCTGCCATTGGAATAGGAACGCCCGGCGTGCTGGACCCTATTCTTCAGACAATGAAAAATTGTAACAGCACTGCCCTGAATGGACAGCCGCTAAAAAAAGACCTCGAAACAAAACTCGGACTTCCCTGTGTACTGGCCAACGATGCCAATTGTTTTGCCCTTGCCGAAACGCACTGGGGCGTGGTAAAACAAAAAGCGCCCGATGCCAAAATGGTGTTCGGCATTATTATGGGTACCGGCGTTGGCGGTGGTATTGTAATAAATGGCCATGTGTGGAACGGGAAACACGGTATCGGCGGTGAATGGGGGCATAACTTTCTCGATGAATCGGGCGGTCCCTGTTATTGCGGCCGTTCAGGTTGTGTAGAAACGGTATTGTCGGGCCCCGGTTTGCAACGGTACTATAAAAGCATTACCGGTTCCATGCTTTCATTGAAAGATATTCTGGCCCATGCCGTGCAGGGGAATGATCAGGCCGCTGTAAAAACCATCGAGCGATTGAACCATTTTTTTGGTAAAGCGGTTTCGGTGATCACCAATATGCTCGATCCTGATGTAATTGTTGTGGGTGGTGGCGTTGGCAATATCGACAGTATATACACTGCGGGCGTTGAATCGCTGCATAAATTCATTTTCAATAACCGGGTCGACGTTCAGATATTAAAACCCAGCCTCGGCGACAGTGCCGGCGTTTTTGGCGCTGCGGCCCTGGTGGCCTAACAAAAAATAATGAATGTCGAATATCAAATGTTGAAGTTATTTTCACTTCATTATTCGTAATTCGACATTCATTATTCAACATTGTTTTCGCCTTTAGGCGAGAACCGTTATCAACGATTTTATGATCGCTCCGAGTTTTACGCCTTCAAAGATCCGGCTTTCAGAACCGCCATGTTGTAAAATGGATTGTTCGTGAGAAGTAATACACATTTCACAACCATTGATCGATGAAATAACCAGGCTCACCAGTTCAAAGAACTCCTTGCCTAAAACAGGGTTCATCATTATGCTCATTTTTATACCGGCCGGTGTATTGGTATAAAAATCCTTATTCATAAAGTGACGGAACCGGTAGAAGATATTGTTCGCGTTCATCAGCGATGTGCACGAAACTATTTCTGCCAGTTCGGCCTCAGTTGCACCTGCTTCCTGCGCCTGCGCACGGAAACTTTCTTTCAGCAGATCGAACTTTTCATTTACCGCAACGCCATAGGCCAGTAACAACGCTTCCTTTTTATTCAGGTATTGCGTGTTGTTCAGCACATTGCTCACATTGATCTTCAGGTCCTTTATATACTTCGATTCGGCCGCCAGCAATTGCTGCGCAGCGGCAGAAGGAACATATTCCGGAATCTGCAGATCGTTCAACAGGTTTGAAAAAGTCTCGTTCTGTATAGCTATTCCCTGGCTCATGTTAATTTCTTTTATTAGTTCATGCTTAATTGGGTAGTCAGTGTTTCCTGACCTTTCTGCCAGTTACAGGGGCACAGTTCGTCTGTTTGCAAAGCATCCAGTACGCGAACCACTTCCTGTACGTTACGGCCTACATTCAGGTCGTATACGCTTACCCAACGTACAATTCCCTGAGGGTCGATGATGAAAGTAGCGCGGTAAGCGATCTTTTCTTCTGAATCGAGGATCCCCAGTTCTTCAGCCAGTGATTTTGAAGTATCGGCCAGCATCGGGAATTTCAGGTCTTTAAGATCGTTATGATCTCTTCTCCACGCTGCATGCACAAATTCCGAATCGGTTGAAGCACCGATCAAAATGGCATCTCTGTCTGTAAATTCACTGTGTTTTTTGTTAAACTCGGCAATTTCAGTAGGGCACACGAAAGTGAAATCTTTAGGCCACCAGAACATTACTGTCCATTTTCCTTTTGAGGTAGCGTACTCATTCGTTAATTCCATGAATTCTTTGCCTTTCTCAATAGATACAACCGCTTTCTTCTTAAATGCCGGGAACTGAGTTCCGATAGACAACACTTTGTTACTCATATTTTGATTTAAATTTTTTAAATGCTAACCGCACTGCTTACCGCAAAAACCAATTTGACATTGGCCTTAAGCGTTCAGCTTTTAGCGTTCGACGTAAAAATGGCTGGGAAACAATCGATGCCCGCACAGGGGCGTTGGTCAGATGGCGCAAAGATGCCAAAAAATAAAATAGATTTTCATAGTATTATTCTATAAAATGATAGATTTTATCTATCTGAACTTATAAAGGTAATCGCTTCTTTATTTAAGGCCCTGTTGGGCCACAGCACCCCTCCTCCCTGTTAAATCATTTTAATTTCTACCACCCTGGTTACGGTATCAAGTATCAAAATGCCTTCGCTGCTATCATCCAGCCGGCCAAGCAATGTACCGCCCTCATCCCATGCGGCAGACTTGCCTCCGCATAAACCATCTTCACACAGACCAACGCTATTGCTCATTAATACCATCATTCCAAAATTGGCTGCGATCTCGCCCAGGCCCGTCCACGCCTTTTCAACCCCTTTTACAGTCTTTGCCACACTGGCCACATATAACTGCGCCCCGCTGTGATGTGCATTTTCCGAATGTTCGCGAACTGAAATTTCATAACAAATGGCCAGGGCAACCGGCGTGTTTTTAATGATCAACCCGGGTAAGTTGTCGCCACTCACAAAAAAGGGCTCTTCATCGGCATGCAAATACATTTTTGAGTTGGCCTGGCGCGGTTTACCCGGCTGAAGTATTACCATGGTTATATGAATACCCTTTGCCGTTATTGTAGGCAGCCCCACTCCAATGCTGATCTGCCTTGCATCACTGAGTTGCTGAAAAACTGCTAAACGGCTATCGTTGATATCGGTTGCTAATTTTTTTGCAAGGGAGGGCACATAACCGGTCAATGACAATTCGGGAAAAATAATTATATCGGCGCCATGGTCCGCAGCCAGTGTGGTAAGCGAAAGATGGTTTTTAATATTGCTGTCGATATCACCGGCTACCGGTTTTGTTTGCGCTACTGCTATTTTCATTGGATGGTTATATTTATACAGGTTACATTTTTTGCGTTGCGGTTCCCTCATCAGGCTTATCACCATTCTGTTAAAGCGGAGGCCCTGCCAATCGTTTTCAAGTTACGAATTCCCGCGAAGGGGCAGTTGTTCAGTTGCCATATCATCTAAAATGATTAGATTTAGTACACCCTTAAACAGCCCAAACACTACCGAAAATGGCGCTACCCGTATTCCAACTGCCAAAGTATGGCCTTTGAAAACGGCGTGGGAGTAAAACAATTTGCAGCAGGCCATAAACAATGGGCAATTTATGGATTACCCGGGCCGTTTGACCGGTTTCCAGTGCGTTTGACTGGAAAAATGGGCAGTGATAATCCGCCAGAAGCAAGGAATTATTTGCCGGTTGCCGATTGCCAATTGCCCATTGATTCCGACCTTCGCACGGCTAAATCACAGTATCTTTTAAAAATCATTTAGCGTAAGCATATGAAGTTCAGAAACTTTAAAATGGTCGATTATGTAATATACGGCCACGGCAGTTTTAACCAGCTCGATGAAATTTTAGCTCCTCATAGAAAAGGCGATGCGCCCATGATCTTCCTCGTAGATCATTATTTTGAAAAGGGCGCCGCTACCGGCGACGGCAAGCCGCTTGTAAACCGCGTTCCCCTGCGTGGTAAAGACAAAATAATTTTTGCCGATGTTACCTACGAACCAAAAACCACCCAGGTTGATAAACTGGCTAAACAATTAAAAGATGAGTTCGGCACTGTGAGCGGCGTTATTGGTATTGGCGGCGGTTCTACCCTCGACCTGGCCAAAGCGGTTTCCTTAATGATGACCAACCCCGGTTCTTCTGCCGATTACCAGGGCTGGGACCTGGTTAAACAGGCCGGCGTTTACAAAGTGGGTATTCCCACTTTGAGCGGAACCGGCGCCGAGGTTTCCCGTACCACCGTTCTTACCGGACCAACCCGTAAACTGGGTATGAACTCTGACTTCACGCCGTTCAGCCAGATCGTACTCGATCCTGAATTAATAGCCAACGCGCCCGTTAACCAGCGCTTTTATACCGGCATGGATTGCTATATCCATTGTATTGAAAGCCTGGAGGGAACTTACCTGAACGAGTTCAGCAAATCATATGGTGAAAAAGCATTGAATTTGTGCCAGCATATCTTCCTCGAAAAAGATAGCTGGGATACCGAATGCGATGAAAAACTGATGATGGCTTCGTATGCTGGGGGAATGAGCATCGCTTATTCACAGGTGGGTGTTGCCCATGCGGTGAGTTACGGCTTAAGTTATTTGCTGGGCACCAAACATGGTATTGGCAATTGTATTGTTATGAACCACCTCGAGCCGTACTACCCCGCAGGCGTGGCAGAGTTCAAAAAAATGGTGGAGAAAAACAAGATCGATATCCCCGTTGGCATTTGCAAAGGATTGACCGATGAACAGTTCGATACCATGATCAATGTATCGCTTGGCATGAAACCGTTATGGGAAAACGCACTCGGAAAAGACTGGGAAAAAATTATGACCCGCGATAAATTGCGGGCCCTTTATGAGAAACTGTAATTAATAATAATATAATTACAACGGTAATGGTATACGAATACGGAGTTGCATTTTGCGCTCCGTTTTTGTTTTGTCAGGAAGTGCCGGCATCAGTAAAAAAATGCCGAACGTGCTGGGTCTGGCGTTAAGCATTAAACGTTTTGCGTTGAGCGTTTTCGTAAATTCACAAAAAACCTGTTGTATGAAAAAAATCACATTGGGGCTTTGCCTGCTGGCAGCGGCAGCCTCTTCATGGGCGCAGGACAAATTTGCGCCCGTTATTAAACAAGGCACAAAGCTGGCTTATTCAGCGTATGTAAATGGCCAAACTTTCCCCTGCACTTTTTCCCTTGATTCGGTAGGCGCCGGTTATCTTAAAGTGGGCTGGAATGTCGAAGGTTTCGGCACCGGAACCTGGGTTATGAAAAATAAGTCGCTTGAAAGTGGAATGAAGGGTTTCTGGAGCCAGCCATCGCCCGGCACCGAGGAAGAACTGGCCGATGACCAAACGATCCTGGTTTTCTCAAAAGCCCAATGGGACCAACTGCAAAACGACAAAAAATTTGATTTCGATAAACAAAGTTTTGCCGTTAAAACGCCTGCAGAACAACAGCAATTAAAGATCGCCGGCAAACCGGTTGATGCTTTTTTTATGGAAAATGCCGCTGGTTCTACCCGCATCTGGGTTTTGAACAATGCCGCCTTCCCCGTTATGCTGAAAATTGAAGGAAATACCCTCGGCGCCGACCTCACCATTAACGCCGTGGACTAATTATAATATATTGTACGCCATTCAGGGCTGCTTTTAATGCCCACACCATGCATAATAAAGCGGAGGGTATTGTATTTCAGATTTTTTAGCCATTTTTGTTATATGAGTCCTCAGAAATACCTGCGCTATTTAATGTTGCCATCATTGTTCGGCACGGCCCGAACCAAGGAAATACTGCAGGTGAATCCTACCATTGTTCCCCAGCGGGAAGAAGCCAAAGACGTAAAGATCTCGGTATATGAGTACAATGCTTCCAAAATACAGGAGTATAATGTTGAAAGCGTTGCGGAGTGTTTACATTGCAAGGATACCGAATATATCAGTTGGATCAATATAGATGGTTTGCGTAAGGTTGATGTGGAAACCATTTGTTACGGGTACGACATCCACCCGCTGGTTATTGAGGATATACTCAGTATTAACCAACGTCCGAAAATGGACGAAGTTGATAATATCCTTTTCTGTTTGCTGAATATGCTTTACTACAACCCCGATAAAAATTCAGTGGAAAGTGAACAGATCAGTATTATTCTGGGAAAAAATTTTGTGCTCTCTTTTCAGGAAGATGCAAGCCGCGATGTGTTCAACCCCATTAGAACAAGGCTGAAAATAAACAACGCCAAGATCAGGCAACGGGGCGCCGATTACCTGTGTTATTCATTGCTCGATATGATCGTCGATAACTACTTTACCGTAATGGAAAAAGTAGGAGAGCAAATTGAGGTTGTAGAAGAGGAAGTGATCCGCAATAGCAATACCCGTTCACTGGCCCGCATCAACAAACTGCGTAAGGAGCTGATCGTATTGAAAAGGAACTTCGCTCCTGTACGCGACCTGCTGAATGGCATTATCCGCAGCGAAAGCGAACTGCTTGAAGACCGTCATACAAAATATTATAAAGACGTTTACGACCACATTGTTCAGGCCTTTGACCTTAGCGAAAACTACCGTGATATTATTATGAGTATGCAGGACCTGTATATAAATAATGTGAACCTGCGCATGAATGAGGTAATGAAGGTAATGGCCATAGTAACCTGCTTACTGGCTCCTGCTACCGTTATCGGCGGCATTTTCGGAATGAACTTCGATAAGATCCCCTACCTGCATAACGATTGGGGATTTTTTATTGCCGTTGGTCTGATGCTGATCATCCCGATCTGGATGCTGTTCTTTTTCAGAAAAAGAGGGTGGTTTTAACACGAAACCCATCCATATATTATGGGCATGTTGTAAATTCAGCAACTCAACCAAAAATTGTAAACATGCCCTCGAATCGCCGTCATTTTTTAAAACAACTGGGTGGACTGGCAGCCGGATTTGGCGCCGCTTCCACCGGATTATCTTTTATTACCGCCTCAAACGATATTCAAACAAATGCTAATGCGTTAGGGAACAATGACGCAGCCGCGCCTTTGTTCTTTACCATTTCGCTTGCCCAGTGGTCGTTACACAGGAAGCTGTTTGCAAAAGAAATGGACAACCTCGATTTTCCCGCCGTATCGAAAAATACTTACGGCATAAGCGTAGTGGAATATGTAAACACATTTTTTAAAGACAAGGCTAAAGACGAAAAATACCTTGCCAAGTTATTGAACCGCTGCAAAGACAACGGGGTTAAAAATCACCTGATCATGTGCGATGGTGAAGGCGATCTCGGCGACCTCGATGTAACTAAAAGAACACAGGCTGTGGAAAACCATTATAAATGGGTTGATGCCGCCAAATTCCTCGGTTGCACATCTATTCGCGTGAATGCCTATGGCGCCGGCGGTAGTGAAGAGGTACAGAAATCCGCTATTGATGGGCTTTCAAAGCTGGGCGAATATGCCGCCAAAACCGGCATCAATGTAATAGTTGAAAACCATGGCAGTTTTACTTCCAACGGCGAATGGCTGGCCAAAGTAATGAAAACCGTGAACAGGAAAAATGTAGGCACCCTGCCCGATTTCGGTAATTTCTGTATTAAACGCGAAGACGGTCAATTGTGGGGAACCAAATGTATTGAAGAGTACGATCGCTATAAAGGTGTTGCCGAAATGATGCCTTACGCCAAAGGCGTTAGCGCCAAAACCCATGATTTTGATGAACAGGGTAACTGCATTGAAACAGATTATGAAAGAATGTTGAAGGTGGTGAGAGCTGCCGGTTTCAAAGGTTATGTGGGTATTGAATACGAAGGCGATAAACTTAGTGAAGAAGAAGGGATCAAAAAAACGAAGGCTTTACTTGAGCGTGTAGGCGCCAGTATAAAATAATTTAGGGATTGCTGATTTAAGGATTTCGAGAATACAAATCTCGAAATCCCTAAATCTCTAAATCAGAAATTATCCATTGCAGGTTGCTACAAAGATTATAATTATTCCAATCAAAAGCAGTGCTCCAAAAAGCATAAGTTTTTTTCGTATTTGAAACTTCCAAAGTTCTTTATCATCCATAAATAATTATCCTGCATTAAATCTCGAAATCCCTAAATCAGCAATTACTTAATAGCTGGTTTCATCGAGCTTCACTTTTCCCTTGAATGTCCAGAATACAAATGAAGTATAAGTGGCCACCAGTGGTGTACCTATCAGTGCAATGATCAATAATATCTTCATGGTCTTTGCCGAGGCGGCGGCATTGTGAATTGTTATACTGTTGGCCGGATTATTTCTTGAATACAATAAATAAGGAAACACTTCCAGCGCCACCATTATCAACAATAATGAAATGGTTACTGAGGAACTGATAAATGCGTACCGGTATTTCCCGATCTTCAATTGGCGTGGAATATTGGCAATGGCCAGTACCATCAGTACGGGGATGATAAATGAAGAGGGATGATCCCTGAAGAAATCGCCCAAATGCGGAACATATAATAATGTATACAAAGTAGTGATCACAAAACTCAATACAAAGAAGATGATGAACTGGCGGGCCAGGATATATAACTTGGTGTACAGCCGGTTCTCCGTTTTCATAACCAGGTAAATGGCGCCATGCATCATAAACAGGGCGAGGGTAGTTATGGCTACCATTATAGAGAAGAAATTAAAGAACGAAAGCCAGTCGCCATTGAATTCCTTTTGTTCGTTCAATGAAATTCCCAATGCTACATTACCCAGCATTAAGCCCAGCGATAGGGATATTATTATAGAAGCCACGCAATACACGACATCCCAGGTTTTGCGCCATAACAGTCCCGGTTCCTTACTTCGGAATTCTATGGCAACGCCTCTGAATATGAGGCCCACGAGGAAGATCATGAACGGTACATAAAAAGCAGAAAATATAGCCGCATAGGCTACGGGAAAACCGGCAAATAAAGCACCGCCGCCAATTACGAGCCATACTTCGTTTCCGTCCCATACCGGGCCGATCGCATTCAATGCAATACGGCGGCTTAATTCTTTATTCAATAAAAGGTGCAATGCGCCGGCCCCCAGATCAAATCCGTCGAGGATGGCATAACCGCTTATCACCGCGCCAAAAACGAGATACCACCAAACATTGTAGTCTATACCTAAGAATGTTTCCATTTTAATAATTTATAGCAATGATTACAATAGGCACCGCAGAATTTTGAGATTTCTGATTTTAAGATTTAAATCCGAAATCTATGCACGCCCGTTCGAGTGATCGAGAATGGGATTATCTCTTTTGCTGCCTTCATCGATATCTTCTTTGGTACCATGATCGACCGGGCCGTGTTGAATTTTCTTGTTCAGTAAATAAAGGAACAACACGAATAACAACATATACACTACCGTGAACAGGATGAGTGAAAACACGATCTGGTTTGCCGTTACTGTTTTCGACAGGGCATCGGAAGTTCTCAACAAACCATATACCACCCAGGGCTGGCGGCCCATTTCCGCAGCAAACCACCCGGTTTGATTAGCGATCTGCGGGCCCAGAACCGCCCAAACAAAAATCCACATCAGCCATCGTTTTTCAAACAGTTTATTTTTAAAGCTCAGCCACGACGCATATACGGTTAACCCGATCATAAACATGCCGATGGCCACCATAATATGATAGAACTGGAAGATGGCATTTACCTGTGTTGGCCTTTCTTCCGGTTTAAATGCATTCAATCCCTTTACCGGTTTTTCAGAATCGAATTGGGTAAGGAAGGATAAACCGCCGGGAATTTTTATACCGGTAACTTTTTGATTTTTATTATCTACATACCCCATCAGGTACATATCGGCCACAGCCATGGAATCGTAATGGCCTTCGAGCGCTGCGAGTTTTGCCGGCTGATGTTTATAAACCACATCTGCGCTTCTGTGACCGGCAAATAATTGTAACAATGAAAATATGGTTCCAGCCAAAAGGGCTATTTTAAAAGAACGTTTTGCAATTTCAAGATGTTTGCCTTTTAAGATATACCAGGCGTTCACACTTAATACCAGGAAGATGCCGGCGAGGAACGCGGCGATCCAAACGTGAATCAACCGGTCTATGCTGGAGGGATTAAACACCATGGCCCAGAAATCTGTGATCTCGGCGCGGGCTTCCAACCCCTTCCCTACAATATGATAACCAGCCGGCGTTTGTTGCCAGGAATTGGCCACAACGATCCAGATGGCAGAGAACATAGACCCCAGGAATACCATGAGCGTAGAAAAGAAATGCACCCGCGAGCTTACGCGGTTCCAACCAAAAATGAGTATTCCCAAAAAGCCCGATTCAAGTGCAAAAGCAAAAATGCCTTCCGCCGCCAGAGCGCTGCCAAAGATATCGCCCACGTATTTCGAATACGTTGCCCAGTTGGTGCCGAATTCAAATTCCATAATGATACCGGTGGCCACACCAATACCAAAAATGAGCGCGAAGATCTTTATCCAGAAACGGGTTACCTGTTCGTACATTTTATTGCCGGTTTTCAGGTACAGTCCTTCAAAAACCACCAGCAATAAACCAAGCCCAATGCTTAAAGGCGGATAGATGTAGTGGAAGGCGATAGTAAATGCAAATTGGATCCGTGCTAATATTTCAACGTCCATGATTGGCCGGTTTTGGTTTTTTCACTTGTATTTGTGCCACATTTAACCTGGCCGCGCAATTGGAAATGTGGCACACTTCTTATGCGACCAAAAAAAAGCCGACGCGGTGGCATCGGCTTTCGTTAGTTATTTCTTTTTATAAATGGGAACGGTGCTGCAAGGCTCGCCATACATAAGGCTTTTGGCTACCGGCATTAACTTCTTTGTTACGGCCAGGTAAGCAAACTCTCCTATCGGTATATCGCCGCAACCTTTTACAACGATCTTCTTATCAGCAAACGGTTCCGTATCTATTGCTTCTATATTTTGTACAAACAGTTTCTGACGGGCTGCCTGTTCATCGCCAAAGATCACATCTTTTGCCACCGGCTGCAGATATGAACCTACCAGCATATACGCCCACATAGGAATTATGGCATCTGCAGTACAGGTAACCGCAACCACTTTGTTCTGATAAACGCTCCAATCGTTATTTTGTAGTGCGACGCGAAATTCTTTTTCTTTCAGGATCAGCTCCATGAATAAATGCGGCTTCAGGTCAAAGACCGCAATTTCTTCTGCAGGATAATAGCTTTCCAGGTCGAGGGTGACCAGCTGGCTTTGTGCGACCTTATTTACAATTTCTTCACTCATAATATTCATTTTCACTAAACAGGTACAAAGGTAAGGCGAAAATGTTAACGAGTTAATATGTTAACGGGTTAACCAAGTAACACCTTAATTTTTAGCCATTTCTAAAAAAAGAACGGGGTTGACCGGTATAAACCCCGTCAACCCCGTTAACTCTTTAGCTTATTACCTAGAAAAACTTAATTCTGTTGTCTTTAATGGTAGCGGCTTTTTTCAGCACCTCAATTGTTCTGTAACCGGTCATAGCGCCCATTTGTCTTTGAATGTTTTCCTGTTGTGTCTTAACATCGAAAGATGGGTTAGGCACAGCGGAAATGTTATCGACTTTTATAACAAATACACCGATCTCGCCTTTGATAGGAGCAGAGATCTTGGTTTGGTAATCTTTGTTGAAAGCAGCACCCAACACTTTCATTTCGTTACCCACATTTGGAATAAAGGTACTGTTGAAGGCAATGCTGTCGGCCTTCAATACCTGCTGGCCGGTAGCCTGTGCTACGGCTTCCAGGGTAGAAGCATTACCGATCTTTTTAATGATGTTTTCAGCCTTTTTATTATTACGGATCTTGTACTCAACCAATGGACGTGCCTTTTCAACCGACATAGTTCCCTTTTCAAAAACATTGACAAGAGCAGGCACCACATATTTATCACCTACCATAAAGGCATGCTCGGCCACTTCGCCTTTTTTTGCATCGTTGAATGCCCAACGTACTATTTCACGTGATTCGCCCAGGCCCATGATCATGAAATCGGATTCTTTCACTTCAGCCGGGAATTTATTCAATTTTCTTTTTGCAACGTTTGCCTCAAAATCTTTCAGGTTGCGGCTTTCAGCTGCAAATTGAGCGGCAGCTCCGCTCGCGCCATTTACAGTTTCATCGCTGGGTACAACCGGGCGGCTCAGGTACGCCAGTTTGTACGCGGTTTCAATTTTCTTCTGGCTCAATACTTCTATATAATGGTAGCCGCTGTAAGACTGGTTTTCAACCTTCACAACTTTTTTGTCACCGGTATTGCCATAGAAGATCACTTCAGCAAATTCTTTGCTCAGGTTAGAAAACTGCATGGAAGCGAATTCATACTCGCCGCCTTTTTCTTTGCTGCCGGCATCGTCGCTGAACTTAACAACCATGCTATCGAAACTGGCGCCGCCTCTGATAGCAGCTTCAATGCTATCGATCAATTTTTTAGCAGCACTATCGGTTCTGGAAGGCCCTTGCGGATCATTGAATTTGATCAGGATATGACGGCTCTTAACGCTATCGGGCATGCTGCGACGGTCAACCATTTTCGCGAGGGTATAATTACCGCCATCGAGGTATGGACCGAACACGGCGCCATCGGCCAGTTTGCGAAGTGTATCGGCATTGCCCATTTGCATATGGCTGCTCAATACATAACCATCGAAGAATGGTGTTTCGCTTGAATTATTGGCAAGTACATTTTGAATTTCCGGAACAGTATTAGCTGCAGCCAAAGCATCCTTTGCATCAGACACCGTTTTGTACACCGCCTGGCTGTCGGCAGAACTGGGGGCAGCATCAAAAGTTACATACACCAGGCTGCGTTCATTTTCCTGTTTGTACATCTCTTTGTGGTTATTCACATATTCGCGCACATCTTCGTCAGTTACTGTAACGGTAGAATCGCTGATAGAAGAATATGGAACGTTCACATATGAAATGGAAGAGCGCTGGCTGTTCTCGGTATTGCTTTTTTCGAGCAACCATTTTGGAACATACATGCTTTTTCCGATCAGTGAGGTAAATTTCTCCCGTTGACGGCCTTTTTCGAGAGCAGGAATATATTCGCCCCAGAAGCTATTGTATTGAGGAGTACCTTTCTTCAGTGATCTAATTGCCTGGTAAGCCATTTGTGCGTTAAATACGCCGGTTGAATCGGTAAACTGTTGCCTTAACATCTGAGGCGGGTTGGCACCATATAATAAATCGCCTAATTCTTTGTCAGAAACTGTGATTCCGAGTTTATCATACACTTTGCCCATCAACGCGTCTTCAACGAATTCGTTCCACAGGCTTTCACGGATCTGGTTGCGCGTTTGATCATTGATAGGATAACCCTGCGCACGTTGGTTTTCTTCGGCCATTTTGTAGCGCTGCTCAAAATCGCGAAAATCGATACTGGTACCATTTACTTTTCCAAGCGTGGTGGAATTACCGCTGAACAATCCCCCGCCTCCACCCTGAAGGGCATCCTGTACGATAAAGGCTACAAGGGCTAATGCAATCGCACCAATGATAATCCACGCTGCTTTGTCGCGGATGGTTTGAATAACTGACATATTATAGGTATACCTCTTTTTGTAAGGATGGCAAAAATAGGAGAAAAAAGTTTATGAACAAACTGTGGAAAACCACTCAAAACCAGCAACGAGTAAAGGTTTTAGAATTCACATATATGTTAACAACCTTAATTACATGTGTGCCACAATTACCCGGCCGCGGAAAATTAAGTGTGGCACACCTATCGTGGAACAGTACCGTGAAAACACTACAAACAGGGGATACTGTATAACCCCGAAAACCTGTGGATAACCCCGGTTTTTGCACTTCGCTTTCCGTGGATAGTTGGCCGATAAGTTCTGGTGAATAGTTTTCCCTACCACCCGGTGGGTACAAACCCTTAGTTATTCAACATCCATCTAACAGACTTTTTATGTGCTAACATCGTTCTATTTTTCCCGGTCGTTTTTAATCCACCGGCGTGGAAAACTACCTAAAACCTAAGCCACTGCACGATTGTTTATTGTTGAAAGAAAGTGGAAAACCGTGGATAACCAGGTTGTTGTAACTTTACCAAATTTCACGGCTTTCATTTTATCCACGAATTCACAGCCGTAATAATAATAGGTATTTTATAATAAAATAGAATTAATATAAATACTATGGAAGATATCCACCTTGCTGCAGCAAAAAAAAATGTGATGAAGGCCGGGTTCCTCGACATTGAAATTGATCCAACGCTCGATCTGTTTCATGAGATTGAAAGATTGAAAAAAGAAAAAAACGCCATCCTGCTCGCGCACTACTACCAGGAGCCCGATATTCAGGATGTGGCCGATTACATTGGGGATAGTTTGGGTTTGGCGCAAAAGGCCCAAAATACCGATGCCGACATCATTGTTTTTGCCGGGGTGCATTTTATGGCTGAAACTGCCAAGATCCTGAATCCGAACAAAAAAGTGCTGTTGCCCGATCTCAATGCAGGGTGTTCGCTGGCCGACAGTGCGCCGGCCGACCAGTTCAGAAAATTCAAGGAAAAATATCCAGATCATATCGTGATCTCGTACATCAACTGTACCGCCGACATCAAAGCGCTGAGCGACATCATCGTTACTTCGAGCAATGCGCAAAAGATCGTTGAAAGTGTGCCCCGCGATCAAAAGATCATTTTTGCGCCCGACAAAAACCTGGGCGCCTACCTGGTGAAGAAAACCGGCCGCGATATGGTGTTGTGGAATGGTGCGTGTATGGTTCACGAGATCTTTAGCCTCGAAAAGATCACTAAGCTGAAGACCCGTCACCCCAACGCGCGGTTCATCGCCCACCCCGAATGTGAGGAAGCGGTTCTTCGCCTGGCCGATTACATTGGGTCAACAACTGGTTTGCTGAAATACACCCAGCAAAACGAAGCCACTGAATTCATCGTTGCTACCGAAACAGGCATTTTGCACCAGATGCAAAAATCATCACCCAACAAAACTTTTATTCCGGCGCCACCGAATAACAGCTGCGCCTGCAATGATTGTCCACACATGAAGCTGAATACCCTGGAAAAGCTGTACCTGTGCATGGAATACGAAACACCTGAAATTCAGATGGACGAAGAATTGCGTAAAGCCGCTAAGAAACCAATTGATCGTATGCTCGAGATCAGCGCCCAATATGGTTTGTAGGCAAAAAACGCTTTCATTTTCCAGATTAACATAGCCCGGTTGGCAGTTTTCAGTTGAAGGGTTGAAATCCTCAGTTGCAGACTGCCATCTTGCTTTTGAGGCAAGTTGGTGTTGATTATGAAGGGAATAGGTTATTGTTATGTGGAAAAATCTGTGGATAACCTATGAATAAGGCTCTATTTCAACACAATGCCTGTTAGGGAAGCTGTTTTAGATGAGCGGAGTTTTGTTGAATTATCAATAAAACTATATTTGCTCCATGGCAGAAGATCTGAGCATTGTGCAGGGCACAAAAGAAGAAAAGTACCAGTCAGTTATTCCCCAAATAAAAGCATTGGTTGAAGGCGAACCCGATGTGGTTGCCAACCTGGCTAACATCGTAGCGGCATTGTTCGAACAGTTCACCTGGTTATGGGTAGGGTTTTACCTGGTGAAGGAAAACCAGTTAGTGCTGGCCCCGTTTCAGGGACCGGTTGCCTGTACACGTATCAAAAAAGGGAAAGGCGTTTGCGGAACCAGTTGGGAGAAAGCGGAAACGATCATCGTATCCGACGTTGAAAAATTTCCAGGTCACATTGCCTGCAGCAGCAGATCGCGGTCAGAGATCGTTGTGCCAATCATTCGCGGAAACAAAGTGATGGGTGTGCTCGATGTGGATAGTGCGGAGCTTGCTGCATTCGATGAAACCGATAAACGATTTCTTGAAGAGATTGTCGATCTGATCATTTTCGAATAGCCACTTAACACCTTGTCATATGAAAAGAAGAAAATTTATTGAAAATGCAGCAATGACTTCAACCGCTTTGCTACTTGGTCAATCTGCATTTGCCGGTGCAGATAAAGCGGTGAAGAAGGAACTGTACGAATGGCGCGAATATGAAATACGGTTTCGGGGCAGTCAGGACACATTGCATGAATATTTTGAGAAAGCACTTATTCCGGCATTGAATAAACATGGGGTTAAAACGGTTGGTGTTTTCAAAGAGATAGGGAAATCGGAGCCGCCTAAAATTTATTTACTGATCGCTTACCCGTCGTTCGAAGAATATCTCACTATCAATACGAATCTTAAGAAAGATGATGCTTATTTAAAAAGCAGCGAAGCCTGGAACAAAGTGCCTGCAGACAAGCCGGTGTATAACCGAATCACTACTTCTTTGTTATTGGCGTTCGAAGGATTTCCAGTCGTAAAAGTTCCGGCCAAAGAACCGCGCATTTTTGAATTGAGAACATATGAGGGTTATAATGAGGATGCTGTAACAAGGAAAGTGAAAATGTTCAATGAAGAAGAATTTCCTATTTTCTATAAGACGAAACTGACTCCCGTCTTTTTTGGCGAAGCGATTGCAGGTGCAAATCTTCCCTGTTTAACGTATATGATCACGTTTAAGAATATGGAAGAACGCGATAAGAACTGGGCGGCCTTTGGCGCTGATGCCGACTGGAAGAGAGTATCTTCTGATCCGAAATATGCAAATACGGTGTCGAACATCCGAAGAGTATTTTTGGAACCTCTTCCCTATTCTCAGGTATAACCGGTATTTTCTTCACTTTTTATTGACGGTTCATTTTATACCGTTTCTTTATCTCTTTGAATTTTTTGGTGACACGCACAGACTACAATTGAAGAATAGCGATATTCCCGGTTTAGCAGAGATCTTTAGAAGAAGGAAGCGACAAAAGATCTCTGCTAATTTGGGTAACAAGTTATCGGCCCATATACACCATTAGTATTTGAACATCGCTGGGATTAACACCGCTGATCCTGCTTGCCTGGCCCAGTGTACGCGGTTTTATTTTTTTGAATTTTTGCATTGCTTCAGCTGACAGGGACAAAATTCTGTCGTAATCAAAATTTTCTGGTATCAGCAGATCTTCGAGCTGATTCATTCGTTTTACCAGTTCTCTTTCCTTTTCTATGTATACATTATATTTAATCTGAATATCTGCCTGTTCTATTATTTCGTCTGTGAATCCGTTTATTGCCTGCCGCACTTTTGGCAAACCGGCGATCATCGATTCAAGTGTAATGTTCGGGCGCAGCAGCAGCTGGATGGCTTTCTGTTTTTGAGGCAGCGGTGCGGAATTATTTTCTGCAAGGAATCCATCGGCTTCAGCCGGCTCAAGTGGGAGCTCTTTCAGAATATTTTTTATTTTTCCAACGCCATCTTTTTTACTGATCACTTTATCCATTCGTTCCTGCGAAGCAAGTCCGAGCCGATAGCTTAATTCAGTAAGGCGAATGTCTGCATTATCCTGGCGAAGGATTGTTCTAAACTCGGCGCGACTGGTAAACATGCGATAGGGTTCTTCGGTTCCTTTGCTTATGAGATCATCGATAAGCACACCGATATAGGCGTCGCTTCTTTTCAGAATAACGGCATCCAGTTCTTTTGCTTTTTGATGGGCATTGATGCCGGCCATCAACCCCTGGCAGGCAGCTTCTTCATAACCGGTAGTTCCATTGATTTGTCCGGCGAAGAATAAGTTGCTGATGAGTTTTGTTTCCAGTGAATGGTTGAGCTGGGTTGGTGGAAAGTAATCATATTCTATAGCATAACCGGGACGGAAAACGCGAACGTTTTCAAAGCCGGCCACCTGGCGTAGGGCTGCGATCTGAACTTCTTCGGGCAGAGAAGTGGAGAAGCCATTTACATAGATCTCTACAGTGTTCCAGCCTTCGGGTTCAACAAAAAGTTGGTGTCTTTCTCGTTCGGCAAAACGGTTGATCTTGTCTTCAATGCTCGGGCAGTATCTGGGACCGGTGCCTTCTATCCTACCGGCATACATAGGACTCCTGTCAAAACCCGTTTTGAGAATATCGTGAACCTTCTGACTGGTATAGGTGATCCAGCAGCTGCGTTGTTCAGTAGGTTTTTTTGTATCGGTAAATGAGAAGCCAACTACTTCGTTGTCTCCTTTTTGTTCTTCCATTTTACTATAGTCGAGGCTCCGGCCATCAATACGGGGTGGCGTTCCGGTTTTCAGGCGATCGCTTTCAAAGCCGTATTCAACCAGTTGTTCGGTAATACCGGTGGCAGCTTTTTCAGCTACGCGGCCACCGCCGAATTGTTTTTCACCAATATGAATGATACCGTTCAGGAAGGTGCCGCTGGTGATAACAACAGCTTTTGATTTTATTTCATGACCCAGGCCAGTGACAACCCCGCAGGCCCGGCCATCTTTTATGACGAGTGAGCGAACCATATCCTGGTAGAAATCTATGTTCGGTGTTTTCTCCAGCATTTCGCGCCAGGTGGCGGCAAACAACATGCGGTCGTTTTGGGCACGGGGGCTCCACATAGCCGGACCTTTAGACAGGTTCAGCATGCGAAACTGGATCATACTTATATCGGTGACTATTCCGGAGTATCCGCCCATGGCATCTATTTCGCGAACTATTTGTCCTTTAGCTATACCACCCATGGCCGGGTTGCAGCTCATTTGGGCGATGGTTTGCATGTTCATTGTTATCAATAGAACTTTGGAACCAAGGTTGGCGGCTGCCGCGGCTGCTTCACAACCGGCATGACCTGCCCCTACTACTATTATATCGTATTCTGGAAACATGTTGCAAAATTACATGATGGCCGTCAAGGGGTAAAAAGAGAAAGAAACGGATAAGGGTAAATAAGGAGTAGTAACAGGTGTTTTGGGTGAATTTTATGAAGCGCGAAAGGGATAAGATATACCAGCTATGCTGTAAGCCCATTTTTATTTGGTACTACTTTCCACGGGGAAATAAGCCTGCCTGCCTGAATTATTATACCCGAGGTTTTGATTTACGGTGTACTTTAGGTTGAAGTAGTATATGTGAACAACCACATATACCGAGAGTTGAATGCTGCAGGTTCAAAGGTCTGGTTCAGAGAAGACTTCTTTTCTGTTCTATCAGCCGAACCTGTTCGAACTGAAAAGATGGGCTGCTTCTTCATTTGTACTTGTAGTTCCCTGGACTTTTTTTGCCGGCCGTTACTCGTGTATGTTTTGCCTGTCTGGGTCCTTTCCATTGTGGTACTGCTTTAGGTTTTGACAGATAATCCTTTTGCATGCCGTTATTCTCTGTTCAACCCCCCTCTTGCGTTCTTTATGTTTTTGATGTTGTTGGTGGGATGTCATTTGGATCTTGAGACTTCATCTTTTTGCTTCCCTTATCAGGTCACTGCTTTAGTACCTGGATCATATCATTTGTTTTTCGTTTTTCTTGTGCTGTTGTCTATATGTGTGGTTCTTATATTCCCGGGAGGATTTTCAATATGTAGGGGAACATTCATGTTTATCTGAAATTGAGTTGAATGGGAAGATTGAAGTGATGGGCGCCTTATAGTGTTTCCTCTTTGAGGTGCTTCTTCTCATTGGGTCTATCGAGGTTTTCTCTGATTGGCTGGCGGAACATGTTATGTTACTCATTCGTAGGGTGCTGTAGGTGGTTTTGTTGAGAGGGAGTACCTGGTAGGTTTGGAAGAGTTTAAAAACGTTCTTTTCTTCTTTAGAACAAGCCCTGGGTTTTTCGGTTTAGTCTATGCTTCATCTTGTTATGGATATAAGTTTTAGTCACTCCTCGAAGTTTCAGTTTGGAGGGAGAGTATAGCTGAAACAACGCTTTTTCCACCGTTTCCTGGAATGCTTTTCCTTTATTCCGTAGTATAAGGCAATGTTTTCCGGGTGTTGTATTTGCTTTATCCTGTTGAGTGTTATGTTTAAAGGGTATAGATCCTCCCCGAGGCTTCAGTTTGAGATTAGGTAGGCTGGCTGAAACACCCCTTTTTCTACCCTTTCCTGCACTGCTTGCCATTATTCAGTATAATAAGGCCGGTGTTGTCTATGCTTCATCCTGCTGATTGTTGAATTTACTGGGGTACTCTCTCCTTGAAGTTTCAATTGGAGAATAGAATGAAGGGCTGAAACAATGCTTCTTCCACCTTTGACAGCGCTCTTTTATTTTAAACTTCATTTAGGTGCTGAGGGCGTTTTAGTTCTTTACGTTACTCGGGATGTTTTTTTCCTGGATTTAAGGGCTTCCCCTCACCTTTTGAGGATTACTTATGGTATTAGTGTGTGTTATGAAGTAATGTGGTGATTTCGAAGGTATTTCTGATAGGTAAGGATCCGGAACATTCTTTTATTAATAGGCGCTTCTGGTCCACAGGCTTTTCTATGCCGATAGATAGCTTGTTGAGTTCTTCTTATCTGTTTAGTCTGAAGTGATTCTTCTTTCAATTAACTCTTGTTTTCAACGATGTCTTTACTCCAGACTACCTGCTTGTTATCCTTTTTCATGCCCGTTTGGGTCGATGCCGTAAACCTGTATACTTCACTATGCCTAACTCCTCTCCTTTTTCGGTGGATTATGGTCCGGTATTTTTTCCATCCGGCTTATTATTAAGGGTTCTTATGGTGGCTTTATTCTGATGGTAGGCATCTGTTATGTTCCCACCCTTAAGGCCTTAAATAGTGTGGCTGGGATTGATCATTAATATACGTTTATCAAAAAATGCCTGAACTTAAAGCCTCTTCCTGGTTGAGAATGCGCTTCGATACCTATGGCTAACCTCTTTCAAGCGGGAAAGAAGCGCAATACGCTGCGCGTCTCATCTTGTAAATTATTAGTGCTTTTTATTATTTTCCCTTTACCCTGTTTGCTCGTTTATTGACTATTGCCTCTGTGTTCCACGTGGAACTTTGATGGTTTCAGGCTGACTATAGGCGAACTTCTTCTTCGATCTTAATTTATAAGAGAATCTTAGGAGTTTCATATGAATTAAATCAGGGTTGAGGGCTGGCCTATTGGATAGTTTAAATTTCTCTGTTTGGTTTATTTAGTCGTGGTGGGTATATCATACATTCTTCTTTGAGTCTATTAATTGATTTATCCCTTCTATATTATCCATCCTTTTCCCTGAAGATCTATCTTATTCCAATGGTTCCAGTTTATTGACTTGTTGTGGCTCATGCTCTAGAGGCTCTGTTTGATGGTTGGTATATAATGGAGTTTCCATACGCTATAGCCGACCTTCCGGTGCTACGGTATTCCCATATTCTCTTCTGTATATAAGTCGGAGTGCAATTTGTATTTGTTTAGAGTAATACGCTTGCCGGGAATTACATTTCATTCGCTCTAGTGTGAGGTGTATTGCCAGGTAGCGTCCCTGGTACCTTTCTTTCAAGCATTATTACGGTGAAAAGTGAACCTATTAATGTATATCGGGTATATAATATTGACCAGACCTGCCCTCTTTTCTTGTTAGGTTGCGGTGTAATGATCTGGTTGGGTAGGCATCAGCTATCCGGAATTCATTAACATTATCTGCAACATAACACATGCATGGTAGATACTTTCCGATTCTATTGATAAACGTATAGGTAGATGGAGGTAACTGTTGTTTAATGGTGTTCGGTGGAAATCTGTGTCGCGACCTGGATAGTATCCTTAAGTGCAATCCCGCGGCATGAAGCCTGATAAAAGAGGAAGATTCTTATGTTTAGGTCAAGGCAAAGGAGACTATATGAGGGTTCTTAAACAGGGAAGCGCTAGTATTTGAGACAGGTTCGACTCGTGGATTTATCTAATTGCGGCTTATGGAAGGTTTGAAAGTTTATCTTGGAAGGTGATTAAGGGTTCTTAAACAGGGAGGCGCTAGTATTTAAGACAGGTTCGACTCGTTGATTTATCTAATTGCGACTTATGGAAGGGTTTGAAAGTTTACTTTGGAAGATGATTGTTGGATATTCGTGAGAGGCTTTTTCCAGGATGGTTATAGGTCTAAGGACCTATTATAATACTGCTGTCTATGATGAGTCTGGCCTACCTCCTGTTGACACAATAAGCGGCCGAATTTGAATTAACCTAAAGAAGGAAGGCACTCCCTTATAATTGTCCAAACCTGGGCAGTTCTTGAAACCACCTTCTCTTCTTTTTGTTCCACGTGGAACCAGCCTATTTGACTTTTGATAAGAAGTACTGTAGATATTTATCCTCAGCCTTTCTCATAAGAACCTGATCTTTTTCGGTCTTGTCTTTATGCCCACAGAGATGTAAGGCTCCATGAAAGATGACGCGTAAGAGTTCCTGTTTAAAAGACGCGGAATAATTGCGGGCATTTTCCTTTACCCGGTCAACACTTATGTATATTTCTCCAATAACAGCATTGGATTTTTCAGAAAGGTCGAAGGTTATGATGTCGGTGTAATAGTTATGTTGCAGATGCTGTTTATTTATCTCCAACAGATAATCATCTGAACAGAATATGTATTGAAGTTGTTCCAGTTTTGTCTTCTCCTTTTTAAAAAGATCCCTGATCACCTCTTTTACCAGGGTGCGCTGGGAAAATGAAACGGGTAACATAAAATGGAAGTAAATAGGGGCAGTAGTGTTATTCTTTTGCATTTTTCGAAATTCGTAACAAGTATTAATTAATACAAAGCTACATTTGTTGACTATTGAATTATGAAACGATTATCAGAAATAGGAACAGGAACCGTTGCCCGGATACTTTCTTTTGAAAACAACGACCTGTTTCTTAAACTAATGGAAATGGGTTGCGTACCGGGAGAGTTGGTTAAGGTAGAGCAGGTTGCCCCCCTGGGCGATCCCATCTCAATAACTGTAGCTGGTTATAATCTCAGCCTGCGTTTGAATGAAGCCGACAACATATTTGTAGAAGAACTGGGAGCTGCTTAGTAGCTCCCAGTTCTTTTTTTGCCATCCTTTTCTGAAAAACTTCTCGTTAAATACGAATTGACAGCAACATCCCGGGTTCCTGCCTGTATACATTATTTATGCGTTCGAAGTGTGGGTTGAAGTCATCGTTGAAATATTAACTGTTAAGCTACATTTTCAATTATATAAGTTGTGAAACAAAAAAGTTGCTTACACAACCGTGTTGTTTCGTGACTACAGTACGTAAGTAGGTGACTTCCCTGAACAGGTAAGCGACTTCACGGCATAAGTATGTGCTTTCCTGCTATAGGTCTGAAACTACAGGGTATAACTTCATGACTTTTACTCAAAAGTCATCAACTTACTTACCAAAGTCACGGAGCAATAACTCAAAGTTGCTGAGCAATGCACCATTGTCGCTGAGCAATGAACCATTGTAAGTAACTTATATTCGGAGATCACGAACAATAAACAGAAAGTCACGAACTTTAAACTGCAAGTCACGAAGTAAAAGAAAAAGCGCACAAAGTTTGATGGAACGGTTACGAACTGCTGCCGTGTAGTTTTAAACATGTACGGCAGAGTTATTTTAAGAAGCAGCAATTTCACCAGGAAATACAATTGAGTTTTGAACCGGCGAAGGATAGTAATGAAACAATTCTTCTTTGAATGCAGCCGATGCAATAATAGCCGGCGCAAAAGGTAAAAGCTATATGCCATTCCAGCGAATTACGGATCTACGCTCACCTGGTAAATCTGCTTACCTGCTGAATACCCCATGCCATTTTACAAGCTTGAGGAAATACAATGCAAACTGGGCAGGGATATTTTTGTTGACCCGGTTTCAGTATAAATCAGTCTCAATTTTCTACCTGAATCCTTCCCCCTGAATTCTGTTTCTTTGCAGAATAATAAATGTCGCCAACAGCGTGATCTATTCAGGAACTTTAAAAGCGGGAAATTAATTATCAAATGAAAGTCGGACTGTATTTCGGGTCATTCAATCCTATTCATCATGGCCATTTGATCATTGCCAATTATATGTTACAGAACTCAGATCTGGATCAAATATGGCTGGTTGTATCACCTCAAAATCCATTCAAACAATCGGCGAGTTTACTAAGTGCCTACAATCGCTTTAACCTGGTGCAGCTTGCCGTTGAAGCAGAGCCGAAATTGAAAGCCAGCGATATTGAATTCAAACTGCCGCAGCCTTCCTATACGGTAAATACCCTGGCCTATTTGCAGGAAAAATATCCCACACACCAGTTCGCAATCATTATGGGAAGCGACAGTTTTGAAAATCTGGCCAAATGGAAAAATTATGAATTCATTCTGCACCACTATCCTATTTTCGTTTACCGCCGCCCGGGCCATGATGTCGTCAATAATTTTAAGGAAGGAACCATAACCATACTCGATGCGCCGTTGCTGCAGATTTCTGCCACGCATATTCGTAATTGCATCAGGCAGGGAAAATCTATTCGCTACCTGGTGCCAGACAAAGTATTGGAAGAAATACAGCAGAATCGTTACTATCTATAACGAACATACGAAACGAAGTGGTTCATTATTACAGCTGACCAACATCAACAACCGGTTGCCCAATGTTTTCAATCTTTGCCATCGCGTCAATAAATATCCGCCCCCAATGAAGACAGGAAGAAATAGTCAGAACCTAATCATATTATGAAAATATATACATTAATTTTATTCCTGATATTTACTGCCTGTTCTGTTTCCGCCCAAAAAACCGATCACCGGTTGCAGCAACAAATCGAAGCGCTGGTAAAAGACCTTCATGGCGATATTGGCGTATATATAAAAAATTTGCGCACGGGAAAAGTAGCCATGGTGAATGCCGATTCAATTTTTCCAACCGCCAGTATGGTAAAAGTTCCCATATTGATAGGCATTCAGGATAAAATGGAAAGTGGCCAACTGGAATATCATCAGCAACTCGAATACAAAGATTCTTTATTATATGCGGGTGAGGATATTCTGGGTTCATTCAAAAGCGGCGAAAAAATAGGACTGCATAAAGTGCTGATGCTAATGCTTACCACCAGCGACAATACCGCCAGCCTTTGGCTGCAAAGTTTGGCGGGAACCGGAACACGCATAAACGAGCTCCTCGATTCGGCGGGAATGAAATTTACCCGGGTTAATTCGAGAACGCCGGGCCGCGAAGCGAACCGCCAACAGTATGGGTGGGGACAAACCACGCCCCGCGAAATGGGAACGCTGATGGAGAAAATATACCGCGGCGAAATCATCAGCAAAAAGGCCGGCGAAAAAATGATCCGCCTGCTGGGAAGAAATTTTAACGATGAACAGGCCATCGCGGAAATTCCACCGTACATATTTGTGGCATCGAAAAATGGCTGTGTAAATGCATCGCGTAGTGAGATCCTGTTGGTAATGGCTCCGGGTGGTCCGTACATATTTTCAGTTCAAACAAAAAATCTGCAGGATCAAAGCTGGGACAACTCAAATGAGGCCTGGGTACTTACCCGGCGGCTATCCGCCCTGTGCTGGAATTATTTTGAACCCCGTTCGCGCTGGAAACCATCCTTATAAGTCGTCTGACCTATCGCAACTTTGTATAACTTGTGCCTTTCGGGGTTTTGAAAAATTGGGAATGATAATTCTGCGCCACATACCTTTTTTGAAAGCGGTCTTTATTCATAGCGTTTCTGCCTTTGGCGGACCGCAAGGCCATTTTGGTATGGTGATGAAAACATTCGTTCATCGGCGGCGCGATGTTACCGAACAGGAATTGCTCGAGTATAATGCTTTCTGCCAACTGCTGCCCGGCGCTTCTTCTACCCAGGTATTAACATTGATCGGTTATAAACGGGGCGGCATTCCGCTGGCCATTTTAACCCTTGGCATCTGGATCGCCCCGGCCTGTATATTAATGGGCGCCTTTTCTTTTCTGCTTGAATTCTTCGACAGCAAGGCAATGAGTGAAGGGGCATTTAAATTTATTCAACCCATGGCCGTGGGCTTTCTCGCATTTGCCGCAACCAGGTCGTTCAAACTGGCCATCCATAATAATATTACCAGAATAATAATGATGGTGAGCACCATCACTACTTATTTCCTGTTCAAGTCGCCATGGGTCTTTCCCATTTTGCTTGTAGTAGGTGGTTTTGTTACCAACCTCAGCGATAAACGCATTCCCGAAAAAGCGCAGCCCGTTAAAAAAATAAAATGGGCAAACATCTGGTTATTCGCTTTTATATTTTTAACCGCTGGTATCGTGAGTGAACTGGCCAGAAAAAATGACTGGCCGAACCGTCGACCGCTCAACCTTTTCGAAAATACCTATCGCTTTGGCAGTCTGGTCTTCGGCGGCGGGCAGGTGCTCATTCCTATGATGTACGAGCAATATGTTGAGCGCCCGAAATCGCCTGTGGTTATTCGCAAGAACCTGAATAAAAAAGAAAATGTTATCAATATCGAGCGCGATGATTTTTATACCGGCGCCGGTATTGTAAGAGCCATACCCGGTCCCGTTTTTTCTATTTCTTCTTTTATGGGTGGCATGGCCATGAAAGATAAAGGAACCGGCTGGCAATTACTCGGTTGCCTTATAGGATCAGTTGCTATTTTCTTACCAAGCGCTTTACTTGTACTTTTCTTCTTTCCCATCTGGCATAACCTGCAACGTTATGTAATTGTATACCGGGCGCTCGAAGGCATCAATGCCGTAGTGGTTGGTATAATGGTAGCCGGTACCATATATATGATGCGCGATATTTCGTTTATCGGTTTTCATACCGTTAGTATAATCAATATAGCGGTTATTGCCGGCACCTGGCTGCTGCTTAGTTTTTCGAAGATCCCCTCCCCTTTTATTGTATTGTTATGTTTACTGCTCGGTTGGTTATTATAAACCTGAAGGCTTAACGCAAAACGCTGAACGCTGAATACCGAATGCCGGGGCTGTTATGTTCATTTCGAAATGAAGATATTGCAGAAGGCAGGCGGTTAGCGTTAATTCGCTGAATACAAAACCCTGTTTTCAGGCCGTCAGGTCTATTTGGGAAGAACCCATTTTGGAAAGCAGCGTTAAGCCTTAAGCTTTTCTTTTGCTGTTCCCACCCAATTTTAGTAAATTACAGATAGAGGTATCTGCGAAAACCGGATCTTGATCTGTTTCCCGCCCGTTTGTATAAAACTGATTAAGCAGGCATCTGCTGCTTCACCCGCGATAAAGCTATTTGAATGTTATGAGGCGCATACTACTATACTTCATTCTGTTATTGGCTATTGCCCGGCCATTGCATGCGCAGAAAATAATTTCAATAAAATTAGATGCTACCATAAATCCGGCTACTGCCGACTTTATTCATCGTGCAATTGAAACAGCGCAGGCCGAACGCGCAACCTGTTTATTGATCCGTTTGAATACACCCGGCGGTTTGCTGAAAAGCACCCGTGTTATTGTAGGTGATATACTTGAATCGCCGGTACCGGTAGTTGTATATGTATCACCCGGCGGAGCGCATGCCGGTTCGGCAGGTGTATTCATCACCATGGCCGCACATATTGCCGCCATGGCGCCCGGCACCAATATTGGCGCAGCGCACCCGGTTAGTTCGCAGGGACAAATGGATACCATCATGAGCGCGAAAGCTACCAATGATGCCACTGCATTTATTAAATCAATTGCAGCCAAACGCGGGCGCAATGCCGAATGGGGTGCACAGGCAGTTCGCAACAGCGTTTCCCTTACCGAATCGGAAGCGCTTGAAAATAATGTCATCGACCTGATAGCATCCAGTGAAAATGAGTTATTGACGAACATCCATGGCAAACAGGTTACCGTTAGTACCGGCACCGTTGTATTGAATACAAAGAGCGCAACCATAAAATCGATTGACATGGGTTGGGGCGAA
The DNA here is from genome assembly GCF_002078015.1 of Niastella populi. Lineage (GTDB taxonomy): Bacteria > Bacteroidota > Bacteroidia > Chitinophagales > Chitinophagaceae > Niastella > Niastella populi. The sequence goes on from NZ_LWBP01000134.1 coordinate 139,428, forward strand.
AAGATGTTGAATATTCTCAGTGATCCCAATGTAGCATACATCTTATTTCTGCTGGGTTTGTACGGGCTCATTTTTGAGTTGTACAGTCCGGGCGCTATTTTCCCCGGTATCATTGGCGGCATATGTATGATACTTGCGTTGTACACCATGCATACATTGCCGGTAAACTATGCTGGTTTGGCCCTCATAGTATTTGGCGTAATACTGTTCCTGCTCGAAATAAAAATTGTGAGTCACGGATTGCTGGGCATTGGCGGTGTTATTTCATTATTGCTGGGTTCCATGATGCTTATAAGAACAGATGGCACGTGGGCAGTGGCAAATCTTTCCTGGACGGTGATCATAACAGCGGTAGCAGTAAGTTCTCTTTTCTTCCTGTATGTAATAGGAATGGGTTTGAAAGCACAAAAGGCAAAACCGGCCGTTGGGCTCGAGGCAATGATCGGTGAAATTGGCCTGTCGTTAAGTGAGTTGAACCCCGGCGGCACTGTGCGAATGCATGGAGAAATATGGAAAGCCATTTCTCGGTCGGGCCTAATTCCCGAAGGAAAAAAAGTGGTAGTAACCGGGTTCCTGAATTTCACCCTTCAGGTAGAACCGTATAACGAACCATCAGCTTAAACATTTTATATGGAAACATTACCAATTTCGGCTTCGCTTATTGTCATAGTGCTATTTCTCATTTTTGTGCTAAGCAGCGCCATTCGCATTTTGCGGGAGTACGAACGCGGCGTTGTTTTCAGGTTAGGACGACTTGTATCTGTACGTGGTCCCGGGCTCATCCTGCTTATACCTGTTATTGATAAAATGGTAAAAGTAAGTTTGCGCACTGTGGTAATGGATGTACCGCCGCAGGATATAATAACAGAAGATAACGTTTCAATAAAGGTGAATGCAGTAGTATACTTCAGGGTAATACAACCGCAAAGGGCCATTGTTGAAGTAGAGAATTTTTTAATGGCCACTTCACAGTTTTCGCAAACGACATTGAGAAGTGTATTGGGTCAGTCTGAACTGGATGACCTGTTGTCGCAACGCGAAAAGATAAATCAGAAATTGCAACAGATCATCGATACCCATACAGAGCCATGGGGTATAAAGGTTTCGAATGTAGAAGTAAAACAAATAGATCTGCCCCAGGAAATGCAGCGCGCAATGGCCAAACAGGCTGAAGCAGAACGCGAACGCAGGTCGAAGGTAATTGCTGCAGAAGGTGAATTCCAGGCATCGCAACGCCTGGCCGATGCAGCCCGTATTCTCAGCGATCAGCCCAGTGCGCTAACATTGAGATATCTGCAAACATTAAGAGAGATTGCAACGGAAAATAATTCAACCACTATATTCCCTGTGCCCATAGATATGATGAAACCCTTTTTGAATATGGATAAGGGCCAGGGCAAATAATGGATTTATTGTATTGTGGCTTACCTGTAAACCCTGCTTCCGCCATTATATTTTATTTAATTCCGGCCATAAACTGGGGGCTAATCTTTTATTAAATGTATCTAATACAGTAACTTCATCATGGGATAAATCCGATAACTATTAATTGATGCTTACCGCCGGTCGCTTGCCAGCGCATTGATTATTTTAAAAGCAGAAGAAAAACGGAACATGAGTGCAGAACATCAACGACTTGCGGTTAATTCCACGAGGAAAATTCCTTTGGAACAATGGGGACCGTATTTAAGCGAACGCCAATGGGGAACAGTTAGGGAAGACTTTAGCTCGAACGGCGATGCCTGGAATTATTTTACCCACGACCAGGCCCGCTATCGCGCCTATCGCTGGGGAGAAGATGGAATAGCAGGTATTTCTGATTTTTTTCAGAACCTGTGTTTCGCCGTCACTGTATGGAATGGAAAGGACGCTATTTTGAAAGAAAGACTGTTTGGCCTCGGCAATTATGAAGGCAACCATGGTGAGGATGTAAAAGAACTGTATTACTACCTCGACAATTTGCCTACGCATTACTACATGGAGTATTTGTATAAATACCCGCAACAGAAATTTCCATACGACGAACTGTTGGCGGCCAACAGACAACGCTCCAGAACCGAGCCCGAATATGAAATCCTCGATACAGGCATATTCAATAACAATGAATATTTCGATGTAAACGTTACCTACGCCAAACAAAACTCGCGCGACATTTGCATTCGGATCAATATTCATAACCATCATACCAAATCGGCCGAGATAACGGTATTGCCTACGCTATGGTTTTACAATCGCTGGAGCCATGATGCATCGAAGAAAAAGCCGGCCATTGCCTGGCGCGATAAAACATCGGTGAAAGCTACCCACCATCGCCTGGGCACATATTATTTATATTTTCAACCGCCGCGCGATTGCCTGTTCACCGAGAACGAAACCAATTTCGAGAAAGTGAACGGTAAACCCAATTTATCTCCTTTTACCAAAGATGCTTTTCACGAAGCCATTATTAAAGGAGAAAATATTGCGGCGCTGCGCCAGAAGAAATCGGGAACAAAGTTTGCGCCTGTTTATAAGTTCCGCATTCAGGGCGGCCGGTCAGAAAATATATATCTGCGCTTAAGCAACAAGATCATAGAAACGCCATTTCAGCATGGCTTCGAAGATATCTTTAAACTGCGCAGGGAAGAGGCCGACGCCTTTTATGCAAAAGTACTGCAGAATACAAAAACACCCGGGCTGGCGAAGATCTCGCGCAGAGCACTTGCCGGTCTGTTATGGAGCAAACAGTATTATCATTTCGATATAGAACGCTGGCTCACTACCAGCGACCAGATCTCACCGGTTAGTGCTGCCCGGCAAACGGGACGCAACCACGACTGGAAGCACCTGAAGAACCAGGACATCATTTGCATGCCCGACAAATGGGAATATCCCTGGTATGCAGCATGGGACCTCGCATTCCAGTGTATTCCCATGGCAATGGTAGACCCGGTATTTGCCAAGCACCAGCTCACACTCATCATGCGCGAATGGTATATGAAACCCGATGGGCAGCTGCCGGCGTATGAATGGAACTTCAGTGATGTTAACCCGCCCGTGCAGGCCTGGGCCGCTATGGAAGTGTACCGGATTGAAAAGAAACAAACGGGCAAGGGTGATATCCCGTTCCTGAAACGCATTTTCCAGAAGCTCATCATCAATTTTACCTGGTGGATAAACCGGAAAGACTCCAATGGCAACAACATGTTCCAGGGCGGCTTCCTCGGTCTCGATAATATCGGGGTTTTCAACCGCAGCCATCTTGTGCATAATGATATGGAACTTGAGCAGGCCGACGGCACCAGCTGGATGGGGATGTATGCTTTGAATATGATGGATATGGCGCTTGAAATCGCCATGCACGACAATTCATTCGAAGATACGGCTACCAAATTCTTCGAGCACTTTGTAATGATAGCGGAAGCGTTGAACGAACAGGGTATGTGGAACCACGAAGATAAATTCTTCTATGATACGTTGTCGATCGCCGGTTCTGAACCATTGCATTTACGCATTTTCTCAATAGTAGGGCTAACCTCGCTTTTTGCGGTATCGACCATCGAAAAGCGCATGTTGGATAAACTCGATGATTTCAGAAAACGCATTACCTGGTTCGAGAACTACCGGAAGAAAAATAATAAGTTCTGGCCCAACGAAGAAAGAAGCGATGGCAAAACGATCCTGTTATCGCTGGTGCCAAAAGAAAGGGTAGTGTTCCTGCTGCAGCGCCTGCTCGATGAAACGCAGTTCCTATCAACCTGGGGTATACGCGCTTTATCGAAGTACCATGAGCAAAACCCCTTCTCGGTGAACATTCGCGGTATCGAATATAAGATCCAATATGAACCCGGCGATTCCACTTCAGATATGTTTGGAGGCAATTCGAACTGGCGCGGCCCGTTGTGGATGCCTATCAACTATATCATCATTCAATCGATCCGCCACTTTGGTGAGTTCTATGGTAATGAGCTGGAAGTTGAATGCCCAATAGGTTCAGGAAATAAGATGAACCTGGTACAGGTAGCCGAAGAATTGACACGGCGACTGATCACTTTGTTTCAGCCAAACCAGCATGGCAAGCGGCCTGCACATGGCGCCTATAGCTGGTTCTATCAGCGCTCTGAAAATGCCGATCTCATTTTGTTCTATGAATATTTTCATGGCGAAACCGGCGCAGGGCTTGGCGCCAGCCACCAAACCGGTTGGACGGCACTGGTAGCTGAACTGGTATACTCGCTAACCGAAAAGCAATACTTCACTGACGAACCGCCGCCGGAAGAAAAAAAATAACCGGCGTTATATACACTGATTCCCGGATGGTCTGCACTATTGCGATCACATCCAAACAGACTATCCGGGATCATTGACTGGTTGTCTTCACCTGCATTATTCCCCGCTCGTTGCTTTACCTGTAATTCCCCACTATGCCCATGGCATAGGGATTGCAAAACTGTATGTATACAAGCATATTATTCATACAAAAGGATAGCAATGAAGAAGTTATATGTAGTTGTTCCGGCTGTCCTTCTTGTATTCGCATCAGTACATGCACAAACCGATACTGCAATTCTGACTCGCGATACATTGTCCTTTCAACAGCCGGAAAAAATAGAGCAACCCGAAGACAAAGAGGTGTATAAATTGAACTGGGGCGCCGATATACCGGTGACCGCTACGGGAACATTATGGTCGTTATACGCCTTTACGAAAATTTACAGTAAGGACCCATCAGATGCTGAAACTATTCTTGCATTAGACAGGAATAATATACCCGGCTTTGACCGCTGGGCCATACGGCCTTATAATGAGAAGGTAGATAATATCAGTTATTTGCCATTCTATGGTTCCATGCCAGTGCCGATATTTTTCCTGTTCGATAAGAAAATGAGAAAGGACATTGCCAAGCTGTCGTTCTTATACCTCGAAGCTATGTCGGTAACCGGCTTGTTGTATACGGGTTCAACTTACTTCACCAACCGCTACCGGCCATATGTATGGCATGAAGAAACACCTTTGGATTATCGTACCCGGGGCGGCGGAAAGAATTCATTTTTTGCCGGGCACGTAGCACTGGTTGCCACCTCAACTTTCTTCTTTGCCCAGGTATGGGCCGATTATCACCCACATTCGAAAGCGAAATGGGTATGGTATGGTTTGGCAGGCGCAGCTACCGGCGCAACCGCATACTGGCGGTACCGCGGCGGATTGCATTTCCCTTCAGACGTAGTTTTAGGTCTGGCACAGGGAACATTAACCGGCATACTGGTACCTAAATTGCACAAAACAAGAATTATCAAAAACCCGAATCTTTCTATAACGCCTTTCACCGGTTTATCACACGGCCTGGCGGTTCGGTATAAATTGTAGGAGTGAAACGAAGAAGCTTTTATATAACTGAGAACTCGATAGGAAATTCAACGATCCCCGACACATTTTTTAATGCGTTGGGGATTAGTTCCAATGCCATAAACACTTCGGCAGGCACCTCGAACGGTGGTCTTATATTCCAGCGGGCAGCAGGTAAAAAACCAAATTTTGGAAAGTAGAATTCATGCCCTAAAACAAAAACATCGGCATAATCGAGCCCGGTAGCTTTTTGTAAACCAACGGTAAGCAGTTTAGCGCCTACTCCTCTTTTTCGAAATTCAGGATGCACAACCATAGAGGTCACTCCCAAACTTTCGTATTTGAAATCGCCATTTGTAATTGCGATCTTCGAAAATAAAATATATCCGATTAATTTCTCATCTGAGTAAGCCACCAGTGAAAGCTGAGGAATAAAATTGGGGCCCTGGCGAATGTGATCAACCAGCCTGGCTTCAGTGTCTTGCCCAAAAACCAATCTGTTTAATTCATAGATCTCATCTATGTCGTCCGGTTCTTCCGGCCTGATTGAAATGTTCATTGTAGTAACATTACATGAGTTATTATACAAATTACGCACCACACCCGTTTTTGGATGCTACATGCCAAAAAACAATTCTATCTATAAGATAACGTATGGGAATTATTAGTTGTATGCAAAAACAGAAGAATTTGTTAATGACTGGTGAATGTACTTATACCTTTCTAATGCAAGGCATTACAAAGCAAGCGATGCCACTTCCCTTGAATAATCGTGTTGAAGGTCTTCATGCAGGCTGAGCACCGTTTTGTTTATTTTCTCCAACTGGCCCTTGTACAGGTTGGCAATGATCGTATTCTTTTCAATGGGGATACCCATTTGCCGTATCGATTTGCAGAAATAGATCAGCAGCTCAACGGTTACCTGTGAAGAACCGCTGTACCTGATGTGTTTGTTTACGTTCCTGAGTATTTTGCGCAATGTTTTTTTAACATAGTACAAATTGCTTTGGTTGATCTGCTCAAATTGTTCATCCACTTCTTTCTTTATACTTTGAATAAAACCCTGTTCATCGTGCGCTTCAAACATGAGGTAGGTCAGCAGTTCCTTATTTTCCTTTTTATATTTTGCCAGCCGCAGGCACAATTCGGTTAATTCGGCGGCCGGCATCTGTAATAATTCCTGTTTTAGTTCGTGAACGCTTGCGCTTCTCATAGTTTTAAAAATATTAAAATTACAAAATAGCATAACGCAGGCGAAATGCACAATTATTACCTTTGGTACACTAATTATTCACATGTCGACACTTACCATTACCACCATACAAAGCAATTTGCATTGGGAAGACAAAACCGCCAACCTGCAAATGTTCGAAGAAAAGATCAGGGGCCTGCAACAGCGAACGGAAGTGGTAATACTTCCCGAGATGTTCACTACCGGTTTCAGTATGCAGGCAGAAAAACTGGCCGAAAAAATGGATGGTCCTGCCATAAGCTGGATGAAAAAATTGTCGGCCGAAAGAAGGATCATCCTTACCGGCAGTTTGATCATTGAAGAGGAAGGCAATTACTATAATCGCCTGGTATGGATGTTGCCTAACGGGCAATACGGCTATTACGATAAACGGCATTTGTTTGGCTACGGCCGGGAAGACCGGCACTATACACCCGGCCATAAACGACTGATCGCTTCTGTAAAGGGCTGGAAGATCAACCTGCTGGTTTGTTACGACCTGCGTTTTCCGGTATGGAGCAGGCAAAAACCAACGGTATCGTCCCTGGCCGACCTGGTAGCTTCAGAAATGGAGGCGCACGACCAGCCGGTACCGCCGCCACAGGAAACAGGATCTTCAGTAATTGAACAGGGGCCCGAATACGATGTGTTGATATATGTTGCCAACTGGCCCGAACGGCGCAACCATGCCTGGAAAACGCTGTTGCAGGCAAGGGCCATCGAAAACCAGTGTTATGTGGTAGGCGTGAACCGCGTAGGGAATGATGGCAATGACATTTATCACAGCGGTGATAGTATGATCGTCGATGCAATGGGAACAGTTATATATACCAAGGCCAATGATGAAGATGTGTTTACCACTACCCTGCAAAAAGATTCACTGGAAGAGGTGAGAAACAAATTGCCCTTTTTGAAAGATGCAGACAGGTTTATAATAGCGTAAATAAAATCATATTTTCTCCCCCTCCCCGGAGGGGGTCGGGGGAGGCCAACCAATAAATCATTCATGTACACAGCATATACCAACGGAAAAATATTCACAGGCGAAAGTTTTGAAAGCAACAAGGCGGTATTGACAGATAACGAGGTAATAGTAGGGTTGGTAAATGCAGACAGCATTCCATCGCAATACAGAAACGAAGACCTGAAAGGCTTTTCCCTGGCCCCGGCGTTTGTAGATTTGCAGATCTATGGCGGCAACGGAAAATTGTTCTCACAGGAACTCAGCGTAGAATCGTTAAAAGCTACGTATGAATATTGCCTGCATGGCGGATGTGCCCATTTTATGATCACAATGGCCACCAATACGATCGAAAAATTCGTGCAGGGCTTTGAAGTGGTGCGCGCATACTGGCAACAGGGTGGAAAAGGGTTGCTGGGCCTGCACCTCGAAGGGCCATACATCAATGCTTCGAAACGCGGCGCTCATTTGGCGAACTGTGTGAAAAAGCCAACGGTGGCCGAAGTGGAAATGCTGTTGAAAAAAGGCGAAGGTGTTTTTAAAATGATGACGCTGGCGCCGGAACAATGCGATGATGAGGTTATAAAATTACTGCAAGCGCATAATGTAATTCTTTCCGCCGGCCATACCAATGCAACCTACCAGCAGGCCATGGAAGGCTTTAATAAAGGCATTCCTGCCGCCACGCATTTATTCAATGCCATGTCGCCATTGCAACACCGCGAACCCGGTATGGTAGGCGCTATCATGAACCATTCTTTTGTAATGAGCAGTATTGTCTGTGATGGGGTGCATGTGGATTATGCGGCTGTACATATCGCAAAAAAAATATTGCAACACCGGCTTTTCTTTATAACCGATGCAGTGGCCGAAACCACTTCAGGCGAATATCAACACCTGTTCAGCGGCGACCGCTACGCATTGCCCGATGGTACTTTATCAGGTTCTGCATTGACCATGCTGCAATGCGTAAAAAATGCGGTTGCTCATGCAGGTATATCGCTCGAAGAGGCATTACGCATGGCGGCTGCTTATCCCGCACAGCTTGTTAAAGATAAAAAGCTGGGTAAAATTGAAGAAGGCTACCGCGCCGACTTTGTTGTCTTTGATAATTTACTGGAACTGGAACGGGTTTATTGCTGAGCAATACCGATCTTCTTTTTTTGCATAATGATACGGCGAATAACTGCCGCCTTGGGATCAATTCCACGAAGAATGGTTTCGCGGGTAGGCGCCACTATAATATCAGGCATAATACCCCGGCCTTCTTTTACGAGGTCCTTATCCATAACCAGCCTGAACTTGGGAAGGCGGAAGCGCACCCTGGTGTTGGGTAACGTAACGTCGGGGATCATCCAGGCAGAATTGCCATAGGCGCCGCCGCCGGTTTCTTCCCCAATTACTTTTACGTTTTGTTGTCCCTGTAATGCTTTTACAAAAAGGGTGGTGGCAGAAAAAGAATTGCCGCCGGTAACCAGGTAAATATCGCCGTTGAAATGATGGCGTTTTTTGGGATGGAAATAATGGCGTTCAAAATAACCGAAATGGTACAGCCCGTCGTTTTTCTTATGCGTTACAAACTGCATCAGCGACCAGTAGAAGGGCTGCCACGAAATGTATTTGTGGTATTTACTGCTTCTGCGAACTGCGTATAACGAATCTGCGAGTTTGAATTTCTTATCGGCCAGGTAACGGGTCAGCAGGGTCGACAAACCGGCATCGCCCCCGCCATTGGTCCTTACATCAACAACCAGGTGTTGTATGTTGCGGCGTTTCAGTTCGCGAAAAGCTTTGCGGTAAAACGACCGTAATCTGTTACCCCTTGCAAATGTATGAACCGTCATGTAGGCAGAAGAAAGCGTGGTATCTATTTGAACGTAACGGGCGCTTAAAGGAAGCAGGTTCCGCATTCTTTCTTTGGGTGGCTTTGGTGCGGCAATAGTGGGTGTTTCGGGCGCTTTTTTGGTAGTGTCCTTCCAGGCCGGGTCGAACACAGGTACTTTTACCGTTTGTTCTGCACCGGTGCTATCGATGTAGGTTACCGCTATCTGATCTTTCAACCCGATTATGTTCCGGTAAAGGCTTCCAAACGAACCGCTGTTGCTGAGCGACTGGTACCGGCCGGTTATGCTGTTGCCGTCGCCCGAAATGTAGTTCATGAAAGAATCGGTAAGCTGGCGGGTGCTATAGCCATCGATGGCGGTTACCAGGGTGCCGTATTTTAAGATCGAGTCTTTTCTGTTGATATTGGCTGTTATGGCCATAGAGTCGCCCCAAACCTTAAAGCTCAAGGGAAACATTTTCAATTTGGCGGTATCGATGTACCGGCCGTATTGTTTGGAATATTTTACTGCGGTATGCCCGCAATGCACCTTGCTGATAACGTAGGAAAGTACATTGCGGAACTGCATTTCGGTCATGGAATCGGAAATACGGTTGAAGCCCTCATTGAAGAAAAGGTCCATACTGTCTTTTGGGGTGAACCAATACAGGCTGGGGTGCGATTCTTCCAGAACACCGCGGAACACACGATAATCCTGCTGTAGTTGCTTTTTGGTGTATTTATGTTGAGGATCAAATGATTGTCGCGATGCAGAGCAGCCAATGAGGCCAGTGACAAAAACAATAATGGCTACGTAGGATATCTTCTGCATCATGCAATCACCGTTTATTTTTTAAAGGCGTTCCAGCCCTGGGCGGTAATATTGTGAACCTGCCCGCCTTTAGTATTTATTTTTATTCCTTCAGCGGCATCGGTCATATAACCTATGGCGCTAATTTGTTCATTTAAAACGATCTTTTCGTAATCAGATTGTTTCATAGTGAACAGTAATTCGTAATCTTCGCCACCGCTGAGCGCACAGGCCGTTGGGTCTATTTCAAATTTAAAGGCTGCCTTGCGCATTTCATCGGCTATGGGCAATTTTTCCTCATACAATACACAACCAAGCTGACTTTGTTCGCAAATGTGGAGTATTTCTGAGCTCAGGCCATCGCTCACATCCATCATAGATGTGGGAACAATGTTCTGGGCCTCCAGGAACTCTATTATATCCTTGCGGGCCTCGGGTTTCAACAGGCGGCCGATTACATAACTTTCTCCCTCCAGATCGGGTTGAACCTGTGGGTGTTCCATATAGATCTGCTTTTCTCGCTCGAGGAACAGCAGTCCAACATAAGCTGCGCCGAGGTCGCCGCTGCAGCAAAGCAGGTCGCCTTTTTGGGCAGTATTCCTTTTTACAAAATTGCCGGGCGTTACCTCACCAATGGCGGTAACCGATATAACGAACCCTTTTTGCGAAGTACTGGTATCGCCGCCAATGAGGTCGACCCCATATTTTTCGCAGGCTGCATAAATTCCTTCATAGAATTCGCTGATGGCTTCCACGCTAAAGCGGTTGCTGATGCCAATGCTTACCGTTATTTGTGTGGGCGTGGCGTTCATGGCGTAGATGTCGCTCAGGTTCACGATCACGCTTTTGTACCCAAGGTGTTTCAGGGGTGTATACATCAGGTCGAAGTGGATGCCTTCGATCAGCAGATCGGTGGTTATAACGGTTTGTTTTCCAAAATGATCGATCACCGCCGCATCGTCGCCAACGCCCAGTATGGAAGACGCGTTCTGCAACTCTATGTTTTTCGTTAAATGGTCTATCAAACCAAATTCGCCGAGGGAACTAATTTCTGTTCTGCTTTCACTCATGGTGCTAATATGAAATCTTTTACAATCAATAGCAATACTCCGCCCTCGCTTCGCGAAGCGAGGGCGGAGTTGAAAAAGAATATTAAAGTTATAGAATTATTCGGCAGCTAACAGGGTGTCAGTTGACAGGAAGCAATGAACAACAGGAAATTTGCGAATTATGGCTTGGTGCGAAAATCAGCAACCCCTGCCAATTGCTTATTGCCAATTTAACGCGCCGAAGGCGCGGAATTATGCCTTGTCGTTCACCCATTTTAACATATCGTCGTGTATCTTTCCATTGGTAGCGGCGATATGGGGTTGATAGGGTGAATATGGATTGCCTTCGAAATCAGTTACTTTACCACCCGCTTCTTCTACAATTAAAAATCCGGCGGCGCTGTCCCAGGCCTGTAATTTATGCTCATAAAAACCGTCGAACCGGCCGGCGGCAACCCAGCACAGGTCCATAGCGGCTGAACCGAGGCGGCGAACCGGGATACCGGCCCTGATGAACCGGGAGAATGCTTCCAGCGGTCCATTGGGGAGGTTGATATAAGTATATGGGAAACCGGTTACCAGGCACGATTTCTTAATGTCGCTTTCGATACTTACGTGAATGGGCTCGCCGTTGAGCGTAGCGCCATTGCCTTTTTCGGCGAAATAATACTCCTTAATGAACGGGTTAAGCACAGCGCCCATGAGCATGGTGCCATTGTGCTCCAAACCAATGGAAACGCAACAAATGGGAATACCGTGAGCATAGTTCACCGTTCCGTCGATGGGGTCGATGATCCATTTATACTCGCTGTCCATGATGATCTCCCCCGCTTCCTCGCTCATGATGTAGTGGTTGGGAAACTGTTCTTTGATGGTATCGAAAATGGCTTTTTCAGAAGCGTGATCGGCTTCCGTAACCAGGTTATTGATACCTTCTTTATTGCTGATCAGCAGATTTTTAGAATTAAAATAATGCTGCATCACTTTGGCGCCGGCTTCGGTGGCGTTTATTAAAGTTTCTTTTAACATGGCGCAAAGATAAGGGGTTACCCGGGTTACAAGTTGCAGGTTACAGTGGGCAGGGGAGGCAAAAGGGTTATTGGCTGATAATTGGGGTTCCGGAATGAAATTACCCTGTAATCTGGACCTTGTAACCTGAAACTTCTGTCCTATTTTGCAGCACTATGCTGCTGTCTGTTATTATTGTGAACTATAATGTTAAATACTTTCTGGAACAATGTTTATGTTCCGTACGGAAGGCTATTGGGGCGGTGACTGCTGAAACCGGCGGGCCTGATGTGGAAGTATGGGTGGTAGACAACAATTCAACCGACAAAAGCATAGAATACCTGCAGGGCCGTTTCCCCTTTGTTCAATACATAAAGAATCCGGTGAACCAGGGCTTTTCAAAAGCCAATAACCAGGCAATTCAAAAGGCTGCCGGAAAATATATCCTTTTCCTGAACCCCGATACCATTTTACCTGAAGATGCCTTTACGAAATGCATTGCATTTATGGAGTCTACCGCCGACGCCGGTGCGCTTGGGGTGCAAATGATAGATGGTACGGGCCAGTATTTGAAAGAATCGAAAAGAGGGTTCCCCTCGTTGTGGGTATCGTTCTGTAAAATGAGCGGTTTAACCCGCTGGCTCCCCCATTCAAAGATCTTTGCCCGTTACTATATGGGCCACCTTAGCAACCAGGAAACAAATAAGGTAGATATTTTATCAGGTGCGTTCATGATGGTAAAAAAAGCGGCGCTCGACAAAACCGGCGGGTTCGACGAGCAGTTCTTTATGTATGGTGAAGACATAGACCTGAGTTACCGCATTCAGCAGGCAGGGTACCATAATTACTATTTTGCTCCCTGTACTATAATACATTTCAAAGGTGAAAGCACCCGGAAGGACAGTAAATACGTACGTCAGTTTTATAAGGCAATGGTACAGTTTGTACAGAAACATTTCCATGGTGAACTGGCGTGGTTTTATACGGGCCTGCTCGAAGCCGTGATATGGCTGCGGGCTGCCATAACCGTTGTAAGCAGGGAACATGGCGAGCGATCTATAAAATATGAAGGCACGCCCAGCTTTTACCTGGCCGGCGATGAAAAAAGCGGCAATGAAGTGCGTTCGGTGTTAAGTTCTTTCCCCAATTATTCAATTACCGCCGTTCCCGAAGATGCCAAAGAGTGGATCTTTTGTGAAGGGCCGGCTTACTCATTTGCGCAGATAATCGACCAGTTGAAAACATGCCCTTCCTGGTTAAAACCATTTATACATGCCAGTGGCACCTACACTATTGTTGGCAGCCATTCGAAGGACCAACGCGGGTATGTGATTGTGATGGAGTGATGACTTTCATGCTCCGGTGAATAAGTGAGCAAAGAAGAACTTCCCGATATTAGGATTCTATTCTATAGCATCATAGTTTTGCCTCGATAAATAGCTCGGGGTAACCCGGTATTGGATATACGGACAGTAAAGTGGCCGGCAATAAAAAATCTTACACACTTATCGGTCGTTTTTACACGCTTATTGGCAAAACTGCACGGATATTAAAAAGAAGAATTTTGTGATTGCTATTTCACTAGATTTGAACAACATCTAAACCTTATTTATGCAAGTAGAAACTTTACACTTCTGCAGTCTCCTGCATAACGTCTTTTTATATAAGCATACCAATAGAGCAAATGAACTGCATTGTAACAATTGCAGTTGACCGTAAACAAATTTCTCTTATATCATCAACTTGTTTAATTCTTCGGCTTGGGTGCTGAACAGGATATCCTCTTGTTTTTCTTAACCATCAAATTATATTTTATGTTGAAAAAGACCTTAAAAACTTCAGTTGCTTTATTATTCATTGGAACCGGTTCATTTGCACAATGGGGTGGAAGCGCTACCACTACCGGTGATACATACAGAGATGGGAATGTCGGCATTGGTACAACTACACCAGCAACACAATTACATATTAACACACAAAACTATGGAAGCATTTTATTGGGTGATAATTCAGCCGGCGGTGTTGCTATTACAAAAGAGGCAGACAGCCGGCTCGCTATTTGGAACAGTGGAGTATTTGGTCAGTCACAAACGGAAAGATTTACAATCAGCGCGAGTGGAAGTGTTGGTATTGGAACCGGTCCAAATGTTATACGAAAATTAACTGTATCAATTAACAGTCAGAACGATGGCCTTTGGTTGAGTAATACTGCTCAAAAAGACATCACACTTCAAACCAATTCTTCACAAGGGGCATGGAATGGCCTTACACAGGCAGGTGACCACATGCTTATGTGGAAAACGTCAACTATAGATAATCCAAATGCAGGAGCACTTGTAATTGGCCCATGGTGTAATGGAAGCAAAGGTTTGCGTATAACCTATGATGGTAATGTTGGCATTGGTACTGCCAATCCTGGCGAATTTAAGCTCGCTGTAGAAGGTAAAATAGCTGCCCGCGGTGTAAAAGTTACCAATACTTCTTTTGCAGATTATGTTTTTGATTCTACATACGTTTTAAGACCACTGTCAAATTTGGAAAATTACATCAATCAGAACAAACACCTGCCTGGAATTCCTTCAGCAAAAGAAGTTAAAAAGGAAGGAGGTTTTGAGCTGGCTACAATGAATGTAAAGCTGCTGGAGAAAATCGAAGAGCTTACTTTATATGTGATCGAGCTTAAAAAAGAGAATGAGCAAATGAAAAAGGAGATAAAGGAAATCAGAAAGAAATGATCAGGGTTTCAAATTGTATGGACAAGGAATTACATTGACATTAAAACTTGTACAGAAGGATATGAAAACTTTTTTAAAGCTAATATTTATATGTCTGAGTATCCTTCCATTTAAAGGATATTCACAGGCTTGCGCAGATGATTATTCAGATATCACTGCCAACCAGTTTGTATGTGGAAATTATGGTGATGCAAGCGGTAACTCTAACTGGAACTGGGAAATAAAACCAACGGATGCTAATTTTTGTAAACATTGGTACGCCCGCACCAGCAGTATAAGTACGAAACTAACTGCAATGGGCTCTCCTTTTGTAAACTCACCTACAAGTGCATTGGACATAATTTCACAAAATGAAGATTATACAAAGGCAAAAGGCTGGGAGCTGTTACAAAGAGATTTTGGATGTACCCATGTTACAGCCTACCCTTATTTTGTTTTGTATAATAAGTATACTGGTCTAATAAGAGTGTTTATTTATAAAACGGAAACTCCGGATGGATTCACCTCCATGCTTGTGACCATGGAACCTACTATGCCTTCCCCATACCCTGCCACAACATCGCTTGGTGATGAATTGGCAGGTACACCAGAAGCTTTTCGTAGCGCTAATTTATCAGAAAAATACGGAAAGAAGGTGGTTTCAGTAACTGAACAAGGGGGATCTACCAGATGGAATGTAGCTGAATTCAATCCAGGTTTCGACCCAAACATTCAGGACGGGGCGTATACCGGGGCAGGCTTAAAATTTACAATTTATGGAGTACTTACCAATGAAATGAAAGCAATCATTAAAGGAAGAAGCGTATCTGGTAGTAATCCTTCATTGTATAGTTTTTCATACGTGCCAAAAAATGCGCCTACTTCAAGCAACGGACAAACATATAATTTTTCAGCCTTAGGGGAAAAATTCAGTAAGTTCAGCAAGTCGCTTACTGAAATACGAAATGTGGCCAAAACTTTTGCTGAAAGGGTTAAAGATAAAACGTCAGAGTCAAATCCTTCTGAAAACAGTGTGGAAGGTAAAATAAAACAGGAGGCTACTAAAGTTAGCAATAACTCGAACAACGACGTCGACTTCCTTACAATGTTGGGTGATGCAACCACAGGTCTTGCTACCGGTACAGGAACCGCAGGGACCATTTTAAAATTCGTTGGAGAAATGATCGGATTGTTTTCAGGTGGTTCTGCAAATAAACCAGCCTCCATGCCTACTTATACTTCGTATGATATGGAATTGAATGGTACGCTCACTGCCAAGACTGTACAGCAGTCATTTATTTTGCGGGTTCCCGGTACTATTCAAATAAACAATGATAATGCTACTTATTACAAATGCCCGCTTGGATTGGTGAATTTAAAAAACACGCCAAGGGCTGATTCGGTTTTATATACAAGGGGCCACGCTGCCCGCTATTCGCAATGTTGTATCGCCACTGACAGGTCTGATTATTTATCCTATAAAGTGAAAAACGATTTACAAGTGTCATATAATAGCGCCGACTTGGATTTGGTTTCTGTTCAAGGTGCTATAGTGGGGCAAGTTCTTCCTGATGCAAATAATATTGCTTCTTATGATCTATTTAAGAAAAATGTAAGACTTGAGAACTACGACGGTTACTCTCTTTATGTAGATTATAATTTAATGCGCCCCGATCTGGAGTCGGGAAGGCTACAGGTTACCACATTTGATACGGAAAAAAAGTTGCACACGTTTCAGACCCCCTATGTTAATATTGAATGCATAAATGGTCTTGCTTTTAATGCTCGTAAGGAAACTAAAGTTTGGTTTAGATTAAAAGCTGTATTAAAAAGGAAAAACGATCCTGAAAATAAGCCCATTGTTTATATTCATGATTATGAAATAGATGTGTCGCAGGGAACAATGGATCCTTATTTAAGGGAGCGGCATTATACAAGATATTCATGGCAATACCCGCTTCCGTATTCAAACTATACTGAAAACCCAACCTTTATCTCAGACAAATTAATAACAGGTGTTACATATAGCCAGGGAACAGAAGAAAAAGCTGATAATAGTATCACCACCGAAAACGATGTGGATGTAATAGTTCCTGCCGGTCAAACTGTAGCATACAGATCAGGGTCTATAATAGAGCTTCAAAATGGATTTGATGCCCAGCCTGGTAGCGAGTTTGAAGCCTCTATAAATACATATGGGTATAATATTGCATGTGGTAGTCCTATAATCGAAGCCTACCAATATACAGGCAACTGTTATAATAATGCTATTTCAGGATTGAGAACAGTAACTAACTCAACAAAAACTACCAATGAAGCCATTAACCCTGCAATATTGAACGTATATCCTGTGCCAACCAGCGGCAAGTTATTTATCGATGGTTGTAATACCAATGGTTTTACAACCATCACCATCCTCGATCAATCAGGCAGAGCCGTTAAAGAAGTAAGGTCACCTTCTTTCGATGGCGGTCGCATAAGCCTGGATGTTTCAACGCTGAGCAATGGAGTCTATTTTGTAAAAATCCAAACCCTGGCCCAAACAATAACCCGGAAAATAGTTGTAAACAAGTAGTTCTTGTAAATTCTTGCCATGTTGACCCAGGGTT
>NZ_LWBP01000135.1 GCF_002078015.1 Niastella populi
TACACCTTCGATAATTTCTTCTCTTCCATGACCCTCCATCTTTAAGACGCTTTTATCTACTGAGAGAACTTCTTTGAGGGCAAGGCCAAAACCTGTCAATAACACATCGTTTATCTCTGTGCTATAAACCCCATGAACCCGGGTTTGCAATAACTCAGTGGTCTGCTTATCTAAGGCAAAAGATTCAGAAGAATCTATTACAGCTACCTCACCTGCTTCTACCGCTTTGTCCTGGGGTAAACCTGCTATCTGCTGATCGCAGACCTGCTGCCAGTAAGTACGCTCCTTCTCAAGCTTTTTACCTGCCGCGTATTCTTTTTGAAGCAAAGCCCATC
>NZ_LWBP01000136.1 GCF_002078015.1 Niastella populi
CCTCCTGAAGAGGAGATAGCTCATACACATCCTCCAGCATATGATCTGTGTTGAGCTTCGACAGCTCTTGCTGGCTCAGCCCTTTGAAACTTAAATCTGAAGGGGTGAGATAAGTATCCTTAGCTTTGGCCAATTCCTCTATTAAAAACTCCAGATTCTTCTTATAAGACCCGGCTAATTTTCTGATTGTTGCTACATCATATCTTGAACTTGAATAGCGGATCGACATACCCAGTTCTCCCCTTACCAGCATCCCCGATACATC
>NZ_LWBP01000137.1 GCF_002078015.1 Niastella populi
CATCCAGTATCGCATCCGTTGTATTTTCCTTTGATAAATTGAATCCGATACGATCTGATGCATACTCAAACAGTGAATCTTTTTCATTGGATACATTGCTTCCAAAATCTCCCAGGTAATTAAAGGTGATCTCCGGGGTAAGTCTACTTTCAAGCCCTTCCCGGCTTAAGTAGTTTAAAATACCATAACCGATTCCTTTATTAGGCACTCGTCGCAGATCTTCTTTTACGTTTACCAAGCTCTCTGTTTGGTTTGAAGAGTCGGCGACATTCAATACAAATGGATAGACCGTAGTAAACCAGCCAACCGTTCTGCTGATG
>NZ_LWBP01000138.1 GCF_002078015.1 Niastella populi
TATCGACTTGATGGAGTCTCCGCCCAGGTTATAAAAGCTATCCTTTACTCCTATGCCTTCTCGCTTTAATACATCTGACCAAACGGAAACCAAAACCTTTTCGGGTTCTGTGCGCGGAGCCACATATTCCACGCCACTGGAGAGTTCCAATCCTTCCGGGTCAGGCAGTGATTTCTTATCTATCTTACCATTAGCTGTCAATGGCATTGATTCGAGTTGAACAAAATGCGCCGGAACCATATATTCCGGCAACAGTTCTTTTAAATAAGATTTCAAATCAAGCATGTTCTGCTCAACCCGTGAAGTAATATAGGCTACCAGCTCTTTTTCTCCTGACTCGTTCTCTTTGGCCAGCACCACCACCTGGTTTATGTACTGGTGGTTTGATAAGGCATGCGCTATTTCCCCTGGCTCTATCCTGTAGCCATTGATCTTTACCTGGTCATCTTTTCTGCCTGTTAACTCTATGTTCCCATTAGGCAGCCACCTGCCCAGATCCCCTGTTTTGTAAAAGCGCTCTCCTTTTTTGAAAGGACTTGCTAAGAACTTCTCTTTGGTCAGCGCTTCCTGGTTC
>NZ_LWBP01000139.1 GCF_002078015.1 Niastella populi
GTGAACGCTCCCTGTCTATGGCTTTTAACCATTTGATATAATCAGAATATGGCATTACTGGCGGCAGGTCTGCTGTACTGCCCCTGATTGCGGCACTTAACAGCTCATTAAAGTCATTGATGAGTACACTCGTGCACCACCCATCCATCAGGATATGATGGTGACTCCAGATAAACTCATATTCTCCCGCCGACAGATCAATCACATGCAACCGCATCTGGGAACCCCTGCTCAAATCAAAGCCCCGGCCCCTGTCCTGTTTCCTGATCAGCGCTACCTGTGCTTGTTGCTCCGCCTCCCTATCCAGCTTTTCATAGCTAAAATTACCCGGTACTTCTTTCCTTACAATTTGCAACGATCTGCCGGCATAATCATTACTGAAACTGGTGCGCAGTACAGCATGCCGGGCTGTTAACTGGTCATACGCTCCTTTTAACACTTCTATATCTAATGTTTCGGCCCGCACCCTATAGGAGGTCTGCTCACAATAAAGTGAGCTGGAACCTTCAGCTAACCAGTGGTAGTACATTCCCTCCTGAAGAGGAGATAGCTCATACA
>NZ_LWBP01000140.1 GCF_002078015.1 Niastella populi
TACTCAAAAGCTCCTCCTGGCTCCAGCCATTGGCTGCTTTGGCTTGCTGGTGATTGGGTGGCATATGATCGCGAACGGTACTATACCCCTGACGGCCTCTGGGATGAACTGCAATACGCTGGTGATCGTAATAGACCTCTACAGTTTTGTGGTCATACCACACCTTTACTTTCTTTCCTGTATACTGCCAGGGTACGCTATAGTATAGACCATCTTCAGTGAGCTGGATATGATAGTTACGTTGCACCGTCAGGATAGTTCCTTTTTTCAATAAGCAGGGTTCTGACGGAAGCTCCCGCAATAGGGATTGCTCCTGCTGAACAAAGAGATCTGTTCTGCTAAAAGTGGATCCTTTGTAGGGTTGCGTATTGATCTTGTCTGTTTGCAGGCGGAAGTGATGATTGATCTCGGCCAGCGAACTGAAGGTAAAATGCCGCAGCGGGGCGTAAACGTTTCTGTACACGATGTTGACAGCCTTTTCCACCATAGCCTTGTCCCGCTTATGCGAAGTTTCGCATAACCGAGATAAAGCAATGGTGGAACGTGCCGTGAATA
>NZ_LWBP01000141.1 GCF_002078015.1 Niastella populi
CAAGCGCGGCCGGTTGCGATTCGATAGCAACGCTTTTATTAACTACCAACCCGACTATTACCAGCACTACCGAAGTCACAGTATGCGCTAGTCAGCTGCCATACACCTGGAACGGCAATACTTACAATGACGCCGGGTCTTATGACGTGACATTAACAAGCAACGCCGGTTGTGACTCAATAGCTACACTTGTATTATCTGTCAACCCGGCTGTTGCCAGCACCACTGAAGAAACTATCTGTGCCAATCAATTGCCATATACCTGGAATGGCAATACATATAATACCGCCGGGTCTTATGATGTAACCCTGACAAGCGCGACTGGTTGTGATTCAGTTGCTACATTGGTGCTTTCTGTCAACCCGGCTGTTACCAGCACCACTGAAGTAACTATCTGTGCTAATCAGCTGCCATACACCTGGAATGGCAATACTTATAATGCTGCCGGATCTTACGATGTAACCCTGACAAGCAGTGCCGGTTGCGATTCCATTGCAACACTGACTCTGATTGTAAATCCTGCATTGACCAGC
>NZ_LWBP01000142.1 GCF_002078015.1 Niastella populi
AATATCTTCGTAAAATTTTTCGCCTTTACCTTCTTGAACAATTTGTAAATATTTTCGTATATAAATTCTATCTGTAATTCCTTCTACCCATATCGTACAATTAGTAAGAAAAACTGAAGAATTGTTAACTCCAAGAAGCGACAGTACACTTGTATCAGAATTCTCCACGTTTATTATCGAAAAATCTGGCTTCTCAGTATTATTTTTAATTTGCTCAAAAGCATAAACGGAAATGCTGTTTTTCTCTAAAGTAAGATCGAGGAAATGATTCGAATGTGTCGTTATAAAATATTCAAAGTGTTTAAATTCAGGTCTTAAAAATGTCTCAAAAAGAATTCGTTGGTATCCAGGATGCAAATGTAACTCCGGCTCTTCAATAAAAACCTTTAAGTTCTTATCTTGATTAAAAAATAATGGGTAAGTCAAAATAATTATTGATTGTATACCATCCCCTAAATTATATATTGGCTCTTCATGTTCACCAATTTTAACATTTACCACATCTTTTTTTATAGTTGCTATT
>NZ_LWBP01000143.1 GCF_002078015.1 Niastella populi
TTCTAATTGTACATTAATTACAGTTTAGTTAAGGCCGGTTAAATTCATGCATCAAATATCACTTGTCATGAAAGTAAATAAGTCAGTTTATATATTATTGTTTACAATAATTGCCATTCTGATTGTCGCAAATGGCGGACTATTGAAAAAAACAATTGATTATAAAGATGAAAACAGAAAACTCATTTTGCAAAACGATTCGCTTCACTCAGTGGTCATTTCATTGAACCGGAGCGCTACTGATACCCTTGCTTATAAACGGCCAGGCAAAAAAGCAATTAAAAAAAAAGCGAGGAGTTCATGATTCAAAACGAACCTGCGAATAAAATTTTGTTGAAAGGAAAATTGAAATGATAAAAAAGATCTTAGTTCCAACCGATTACAGCCGGGCGTCTTTAAATGCGCTGGAGTTTGCCATTAGTATTGCAGCCAGTAATAAGGCCTGCCTACAGATCTTACATGTACATGACACAATGTATGCTGGCGAAGATGTGCCGCCGACTGAGAAAACTT
>NZ_LWBP01000144.1 GCF_002078015.1 Niastella populi
ATCCCTTTTCTACCGGCTGATCGGCCTGCATCGGTCCATAGGAAGTATTGAATGACCCCGTTTGCTGCGCAGCCATTGAATACACTTCGGGATAGATCTTAGAGAAATCAGGCTGCCGGTCGTATAAATACTGGCCGCCGGCAGTAAGATTAAGGCCTTTTTTGAATGTTTTTCTTAAAAAAAGATGTTGATTACTATAGCCCTGGGTACCTGCCATCGTTCTGGCCTCAACCTGGCCGGGGCCTTCGCCTTTTTCGGTGATGATATTGATAACGCCCGACA
>NZ_LWBP01000145.1 GCF_002078015.1 Niastella populi
AATCAAAATCATTTTTTTTAAGTTTTCTTTTTCGACCGTTAATAGTTAAGGCCATTTCTTCTTTGTCTTCAGGCATGGCTACTTTGGTACTTTCCAAATCAAAGGCCGGGGATAATATAATATCGTTATCTTCATTGGTAAGCAGTGCAAAATTTTTCAAGTGCATATCAGCATTGCCAATTAAAAAGCAGAACAATGTAGTTTCAAAGAAAGTGATGGCATCAATGCCAGGGCGTGATGAAAATTTCAGGATTTGTTTTCCCACTTTTTCCATAGAGCTCCGGTATTTATCTTCTGTTAGGGTTTCCGTTAGTTGGCACATATCTTCCATCGCTAATTTGCTGTCATTAGTTCGGTCAAACCGCTTTGTGAGATATGCCAATTCTCCTGATCTTAACCGTATTAAGCTGTGATCAACTGAAGGGATACCAAACACATTGCTAAGATGCATGGTCACGTCTTCATTTTCCGGTAAATGAGGGAACTCCTCTGTAGGTGGTTTCAATATGAACCTGCCCCAAAGACCAACGATGGTAAACCTTGAATGCTTGGGGTCGCCAGGTATTTTTTCCAGTGTTATTGATAATTTGGGTTATACACCGGTTGCTGCAATGCTTTTGATTACAATTTGCTTTGCCAACTCCTGCATTTGCGCATTATCATAATCCAGGAGGGGTGGGGCAGAAGTGCCAAAGAATTTACGGCAGCATTTTTCATGGAACTCATCAGTGTCTTTAGCTAAAGGCTGATAACAATATAAACATCGTTTATTACTCATTATTCTTCTTTCGTTTCAATGACTTCAATACTTACCGCGCCTAAGCAATCCTTACAAGCAACCAATAATAAACCCATCCTTTCCCGGCTGTCCAGTTTCCAATTTTTAAGTGTTATGTTTAATAACCATCCTTCAGGAATCAAACCGTCAAAAAAGGGAATCATGGTATTACTTTTATACGGCTCGGGCCTAAGCGGCAGTGTAAGACTAACAGGACTGGCATTTTGATTGTAAATAATGAGGGGTATATTGGAACCCGTATCCTTCCTCATCCTGCCAAATGATCCCTGCTTCCCGATTTTGAAAAAAAACTTTTCCTGAGCGACTCGACAATCTGCCGGCGGACTCCACTCCTTTGCCCTTGACTTTCAGGGGCTTTTTGTTGCCCGAAAACTAATTAAAAGAGCGAATCCCCGGTACTCATTATATTTGTAACACTTTTGGCAAACAATATGACATACGAAGAACTGGTAAAAAAACATCCTGGCTCCCTGGTGGAGAAGATCGTTACGGAAGTAGTGAGCAAAGATGCCGTTGACGTTTACTTTGAAGATGAGGGCGACGAACAGTGGGCGGTAATCAAAGTGCATATTTATGAAGAGGACAAAGAAATGGCCATCCGGCTGCTATCTGATAGCAGATGGGTATTGCAGTTCGGATACTATGATGACGAGGATGAATTCATTGAGCTGCTTCAGCCGCTTACTCAACCCGAAATCGACCTGATTCCAAAAGGGCTTCAAAAGGTTATGCTCAAGGTCGTAGCCAGTGAAGAAGGCTTGCGGCTTCCGGGAAATTTTTTGTCCAAATAGGATTTTATTTTTATTCCGCTCAGTAAACGTATTCACTTACATAATAACAGCCGGACGGATAAAAGTATGCCGGTCCTGCCTGGAATTAATCGATCCGGGGGAGTTTCGTTTATTTTTTGAAACATCCCCTTTTTTGGGATGAAGCCGTCAGCTGGAAGATTGTTCCGGAGTTGTTGCACTCCCCTGGCTTATTGCACTTCCAGTAATTCCACATCAAAAACAAGTATGGAATTGCCCGGAATACCCCTGTAATCATCACATCCATAACCCAGGTAAGGCGGAATGATCAATTTTATCTTTCCTCCCTGGTTGATAAGTGGAATACCTATTTGCCAGCCCGCAATTACGCCCGACAATGGAAAACTTGCTGTTCCCCCGTCGAAGGTAGTGTTGTTGGTGAATTTACCTGTATATGTTGCTTTCACAGTTGAACTTACTGTGGGGGTTGCTCCACTGCCCGCCTCAATGATCTGGTAATACATTCCACTGGCATGTTTGGTAGCCGTAATGCCATTGGCACTTATATAACTCTGCATTTTGGCATCATCTTCTGCTGCGGTTGTACATCCACCACCTTTGTCCTTATTACTACATCCCGTGAGCGCGAGGGCTAATATCATACTAAAAACAAGATTGATCGAACGCATGCATCTTTAAGTTTAGGGACAAATATATACACAACTCCACATTATATTTCAACAATAAGTCAATGATTGCCTTTTTATTGAATGAGCCCGGTGGCCGGCCGTTCTTTTGAAAACGCATTAAGGTTCAATTGCTTAACCAATAAATTACATAAGCCATCGCTATATTGGCTGTGAAGTAAAAATTGTCAGCCATTCATGATCATTTTATCCTATTGCTGTGAGAAAAAGTAAATGGCAAGGATAAGCGCCAGCGCCAGTACTATTACAATACTTACTTTTACAGGCGATACCGGCTTTTTGCCATAGATTTTTCCTGTTTGTCCGTTTATAAGAAAGTGATACGATTTGTTCTTGTATTTATAAGAGCAAACCCATAACGGCAACATAATATGTTTGTAGGTTTGACCTTCATACGTGGTATCCACTTCCAGGTCGCGATAGGTATCTATGCGGCAAAGGTTCGCACATTCGTCATAGATCACCCGTTCCATAAAGTCCTCGGCTTTTGCATATCCATCCTGTACTGCAATGTCATATACATCGGCCTTGAATCCAGATATGTACCGGGCGTCGAAGTTCACCAGTTCTTCGAGGTTATAAGGATAAATACTTTCGTATTCGTTTTGTGTTAATTCTGTAGCGCCGCCAATAAGAATGTCGTCGAAGGCTTGTTCGTAGTTCCCTTCACGATAGATCCATTCCGTTCTTTGTTCCTGCCTGGTGGTTTTGTTGCCATTGGCATCCGTATCACTTACGGTAACATAATAATGCCGGCCGCCATAACCGCTCCAGCGGCTATAGGTTTGCGCATCGTAGGTCCAGAAGGGAACATAAATGCCATGCAGTGCATCCTGCCGCGCAAACTCTTTGAGGTCGCGGGGCGCCCACCAGCCGTTACCCAGCCAGGTTTTAAAAATTTTGATCGATGATTGCTGATCGACTTTAAAAGGAATAATACCAGCGGGCTGAACGATGCGGGTTTTATAAGCTACCGGGTTCACTACCTCGAAGTTGCAGAAGCTGCAGACAAAAGTGGGTGTATCGGAAACAAAAACGGTTTGCGAACCACAGCGATCGCACTTATGTACTTTTTGCTCAATAACAACCGTGGGGTCGCCGGCTTCAGACATTTGCTGGCGCAGGCTGTTTTCCTTAACGCGGTCGGCGCCATTATCGATAGCTACTTTTACCCCGCAGTATTCACACTCCAGTTGCTGATGCTGTGGGTTGAAATATAATTGTGCTTTGCATCCCGGGCAAGGGAATAGCAACAGGGAATCTTGTTGTACTTGTTCCATAAGATGGTCGTAGGGATTCGGTTACAGCTTGCCTAAGATCTCGGCTTTCTTTTGGTTGAATTCCTCTTCCGTGATAACACCGGCTGTTTTCAGGTCACCCAGTTGTTTCAACAGATCGATCATTTTCTGGTGATCGTTGCCGGCAGTAGCATTACCTGCGTTTTGCTGTTGTTGCGGCTGGGGTTGCGTATTTGCCTGCATCATGTTGTTGAGTAAAATACCGGTTCCCAAACCGCCCATGTTTGCTGCGCCGGGGTTATCGGCCATTTTTTCGAGGGCGATACCAGCCTGCATCTGGTTAAACTGGTTTAGTTTGTCGCCCATCATATTCACCTGCGTAGCCTTGTCGAACATTTTTTCCACTTCTTCAGGCAGGCTCACATTCTCTATATAGAACTGCCCCAGTTCAATACCCCAGGCGTCGAAATCAGTTTGGAAGATGGGTTTTAGTCTATTGCCTATTTCGGTGAAGTTGGCTGCGAGGTCGAGTACCGAAACACCTGCTTCAGCGAGGCCTTCAGCCAGTTTGCTGGTAATGGCATTACGGCATTGCTCACTGATGGCGTCTACAGACACCCAGGGGTTGGTGCCGGCAAATTCCTTTATGAACTTTTTGGCATCCTTTACCCTGATGGTATACGTACCGAATGATCTTACACGCACCTGTTTAAATTCAGGGTCGCGCATGATAATGGGGTTAGAAGTTCCCCATTTCAGATTGGTGAACAGTTTCGTATTGACATAGAAGATATCTACTTTAAACGGCGATTCGAATAAATACTTCCATGATTTCAGCTGCGTTGTGATCGGCATGTTCTGGGTAGTAAGTTCATGCCGGCCAGGTTTGTATTCATCGCCAAACTCGCCCTCATTCATCAAAACCACAACCTGTGATTCCCGCACAGTTAACTGGGCGCCGTTCATGATCTGGTTGCCTTTATCGGGAAATTTATAAATAACGGTATTGTTGGTGTCATCAACCCAGTCAATAACTTCGATGAACTGGTTCCTGATAAAATCGAATAATCCCATATACTGTTGATTTTAGGAGTTGGTCGAAATTGGTTGTTTATTTATTCACTCAATTAGTAGTGAAACCTGGAAGAAAATTACGCTAATCTGTTTAAGAATTACAATACAGGCGAAAATTAAATGGAAGTATTTGATAATGTGAGTAATTTTTGATCTTTGCCAGCCTTTCTACCCTAAACTCTGGCCAAAACGGGGGCATTTACTATTGCGTGCAATTTGCTAAACAGGATATCTTTAACACTTAAGATAAAAACCTGTCCGAATGAGAAAAGTTATACAACGAAAAAGTAATACGACGTAATTGCTTCAATGAAAATATAGCCATAGGTATATAGCTGTTACGTAACGTTCCCTCCCCAACAAAATGTACAGCGGGTACCTGCCACTGCAAGTCGGGCGCTAATGAAATCCTTCTTCATGATGCCATTCGGGCAAGCTGTTTCCTGGTAAAATACCATGAACAGGCACTGTATGCACATTCCCCAACACGAGCTTTCATTTAACCATTAAAAATCGAGTGTATTATGAAAAAACTGTCATTATTGCTATCCGGCCTGCTGCTGCTTGGCATGGCCGGCTATAGCCAGGTAAAACCGGTACTACTGGGCCGGGCTACCGATGTGCTATCGGATCTTCGCAAACAAATTAACACAACACCTCAACAGCGTGTTACGGGTCGTTTGATGTTGCGTGTTACCGCTGCATATTCACTGCCCGGAAAGGTCAACTTCCGCCAATCTTCAGCTGCCGGTAACGAATACCTTGTTGGAGAAATAGAAAATGTGCCCGGTTCTTCTTTTTTTATTCGTATTGAAGGCGGGAGGGCAGAAGGCAATATTATTTTACGCCGAACAAAGAGGGCATTTGTTTATTCTTCAGACAATGACGGCAATATTTACATTACTGAAACGGATATACAGAAGGTGTTGTGTATCGATTATGAAAAAGCGCCTTCAGCCGCTAAAGTAAGTGCTGCAGCAGCGCTAACCGCCGGTCAGTTATACAGCCTGCAAAGCTTTCCCAACGCCAATGGTTGTGTGCTGCTCGATTTCGACGGACAATATGTTTCAGGAACCGGTTGGAATGGCGGCAACCCCATCAATGCGGCGCCGGCAACTTTATCAGATGCAGAACGGTACGAAGTGTGGCAACTGGTAAGCGAAGATTTCAGTCCGTTCAAACTCAATATCACTACCAGTGAAGCTGTGTACAACAGCTATCCGGCAAACAGGCGTATGCGTTGCATTTTTACTCCCACCAATACCGCTGCGCCTGGTGCTGGTGGTGTAGCTTACCTGAATTCATTTACCTGGGGCAATGAAACGCCCTGCTGGGTTTTTAACGGCGGTATTAAAGGCGCCGGTGATGCGGCCTCGCATGAAGTAGGGCATACCTTCGGACTGAGTCATGACGGCAGAACAAACCCCGTTGAGGAATATTACATAGGCCAGGGCAACTGGGCGCCGATCATGGGCGCCGGTTATTACGAGCCTGTTGTACAATGGAGCAAGGGCGATTATGCCAACTCAAGCCAAACGCAGGACGACCTGGCTATCATCGGTAACAATGCCAATGGGGTAGGGTTCCGTGCTGACGACCATGGTAACACGAGATCAGCCGCATCAACGGTTTCCATCAGCAGTACGGGAAGCGCATTTATTGCCGGTAATATCGAAACTACCAGCGATGCCGACTTTTTTACCTTTACAACAACTGGCGGCGCGGTTTCTTTGAACATCGCTCCGGCAACAAAACATCCCAACCTCGATGTGCTGGCTATTTTGTACGATAACGCCGGAAATGTGCTCGCCACATCGAATCCTGATGGTTTAAATGCGACATTGAGCGCAACGCTTTCTGCCGGTACGTATTTTATCTCCGTTACAGGTATCGGGTCCGGCGATCCGGCCACTACCGGTTATACGAACTATGGCTCGCTGGGGTATTATGCCATCAATGGTTCAGTTGCCGGTGGAACCGCCAATGCGGTAACTACTTTTTATAAGGATTGTAATTATACCGGAAGTTATTCCATAAGCCTGGCACCCGGGGCATATACCGTTGCTGACCTTGTGGCCAGTGGCATTATTGATAAGGACATTTCTTCCTTTACCGTTAACAACGGTTACGAAGTGTTGCTGTATAAGAACAATGCATTACAGGGCAGCTACACCAGCTTTACAGCCAATACGGCCTGTTTGGTAAGTTTTGGATTGAACGATTCAACTTCATCGCTGCGCATCAGGTCGCTTACGAACCAGGCGCCAACGGTTAGCTTCCTGAAACCGCTGGCAGGCGCTCAATACCTGGCACCAGCTACTGTTGCCATTACCGTAAACGCAGCCGACTACGACGGAACTATCAGCAAAGTGGAGTTCTACAACGGCGGTACAAAACTGGGTGAAGCTACAACCGCGCCATTTGCCTACAACTGGACCAACGTGGCAACCGGTTCTTATGTTATTACTGCTGTTGCAACCGATGACCGCGGCTCGCAGTCTTCTGCACAGGTAGCGGTAACAGTTACCAATACGCCTGTTGCAACCGTTTATAGGAATTGCAGTTTCGGCGGCACCGCTGTTGGCTTACTGCCCGGTAGTTATACATTAGGCCAGTTACAAAGCGTGGGTATCCTCAATGATGATATTTCTTCCTTACGCGTAACAAATGGGTACCAGGTTGAATTATTTGCCGACAACAACTTTGCCGGAACTTCTGTTGTCATTACGGCCGATAATAGCTGCCTGGTGGCAAACAATTTCAATGATCTTACTTCTTCCCTTAAGATCAGTGCCATAGGCGCTATATCAGCAGCTACAGTATATAAAGATTGCAATTATGGCGGCTATGCAATAGCGCTTGCCCCCGGAAATTATACACTAAGCCAGTTACAGGCGTCAGGTATTCTGAACGAGGATATTTCATCATTGAAGGTGAACAGCGGTTACCAGATCCAGTTATTTGCCAATGATAATTTTACGGGTAATTCGCAATCGTTCAGCACTGACAACCCATGCCTGGTTACCCATGGCTTCAATGACGTTACAACATCCCTCAAAGTGTTTGCGGTAGCGCCGGTGAAACCACAGCCTGGGTTAATCACTGGTATTTCCGGTTTGCAGGTATATCCAAATCCCGTACTTAACGAGCTAAGGTTCCGTAGCGAACAGGACCTTACCGGTGCGCTGATAAAAGTGTACGACTTTTCAGGAAGAGAAGTATTGCAGGCGAAGAATGTGAACAACAGCCTGAATGTTTCTAAACTGACTTCAGGTTTGTATATAGTAACAGCGGTGAAGAACGGTAAAACGATTACCGGAAGATTCATTAAGTAAGAGACAAATTATAAATTTTAGTCCCGGTTCGGGTAAGCGCAGTTTTACCGGAACCGGGATTATTATTATATTTAACTGCTCTTTTTATCAAGCGTCTTTATGAGTAAAAATAATAATGCGTGACCATCTACAAAGCCAATACAAAAAGCGAGTGGTACTACATTTTTGCATATGTGGCAGTGATGTCAGTTGCAGCGTTTGTTACGGGAAAGCCAATGATTGCCGTGTATGCGAGTGGCATTTTTATACCGCTGATCGTTATTTACAATCTTTTTTTATCAAGATTAAGTGAGGTGCAGGTAGATAAAGAGAAGGGCAGGCTCATTTTTATTTACCGCAACTATATCAGGAAGAAAAAAGAACTGGTATTCGGGATCTCAAACATAGAGTTTACCTATAAGCATGGCGATACCTATAAGAAAAATGAAGATAAAAACATTTGCACCTTATATAATGAAGGCAAAAAAATAGTGAAAATGCGCCATGGCGATGACGGCTGGACGAGCGATCAGATCTTCGATCTTATACATGAACTGAAAGACCTCGGCGTAAAACGAAAGTTCACCGGCTACATGATGAAAGATGCGGAGGTGTAAGTAGGTTCGAAACAAACAGTTACTTAAAGCATTGCAAATTGCCGGTAGTGATCTTTCATGGTAACCACCACGAAGTGATTGATTATTGCTCATTTCTGAAACTGCGATCCCATTTCAAACGGCAGGATGCCCGTATTACCCTGGAGGGGCAGTCACACAATGGAATAACCGATATTCCCGTTTACCGCACGGAGTTACAGCGGAGCCTGGCGAGGTAATGACAGGATAAATGCCGTTCTGGCAGAAGGAAAAAGTGCTTATAACCTTGCATAAACCAATCCTTTTCCGACATTTGCCCCAGAAATCCCCTAAACTATGAACAAACTGGTAGTGTTCCTTACCCTTATTACCGTGCTATCTGGTTGCCAGAACCCCATTGGAACCGAAACTGCTTTAGTAAATGGCCAGATGAACCCAATAGATACCATGCAGGCCGATGCGCTTATAGAAACCCACATTTCGGAACCACCGCAAATTGAATATCCCGGGTTTTCGATCTCCCGCACTGATTTTATGCTGATGTCCTATATTTCTTTTTCTGAAAATGAAATCATAAAGTACGACCGGAAAAGCAATATTCATGAAGAATGGCTTTTTGATAGCGTGGTAAAAACCGATACCGCCGAATACCTCGTATACCAGATCGGGCACGATGTTGCCGATGAAGGCAGCGAGAACCAGCGTTTCGTTACCGCTCAATGGGTTTACCTCGATACCGCCAAAGGTGTGCTGTATGAATACGATGTGCCCAATGAATGTCTTGATAAATGGACCTATGAAAATGACCGGCAGCTATTCTACCCCGTATATGAACTGTCGCCTAAAACCACTGCCCTGGTAGTTCCATTGAGCGCCATTGGCGAACGCAGGGGATTACTCGATAGTATCTTCAATGAGATTGCCAAAGCAGACGGTATTTATGCAACGGAGGGCATCCCCAAAACGCATACCATGTACGATTCTTCCGGTTATTATAAATTGCTGAAAAGCAGTAAGCTGGAAACCGCCTTCAGACAATACTTCGACCGGGAGTTCTATGTTTACGGCACCGAAGGTTTTACGAAAACCAAAGTAAAGGATATTGTATATGGGCTCGACCAATGCATGAGCAATATTTTTGCATTTTGTTTCGACAGGAAAACCCTGAAGTCCATTGGCCATCCTGTTTTTTGTTCCGACAAATTGATTGACCTTAATTATGGAAAAGATTACAGTATAATAGAAAAAACTATCCAGGACTACGATGCCCGGCACCCGGGCGACTATTCAGACAGTATAAAAACCAAAACATTTGCCCATGTGGGTGAGTTTTATTTTACCTACAACGATGACTTTCTGTGGGCACAGAAAAATAACAAATCAAAATGTAAGTTCCCGTCCCGCGCCATTTATTGGGCAGATACCAAAGGTTCGGTAGATCATTTTTGGGCCGATGGGCTCGACCTGTTTGGAATACCCTGCGACTGATGTATTCCGGCTATCACAACCGGGTGATCACAATTTTCCGGAACTCAACTTCTGAACCTTCGGCCTGTAAAGCGATCTGTCCCTGCGAGGCGGTGCAATCGGTACCGTCATTCACCAGATCGTTATTCACCCATACTTTAATGTTATCTTCTTTGCATTCAATGACCATGGTATTCCATTGCCCCAATGGTTTTTCAGAGTTGTCGGTAAGGTTCTTTACGCGGCGTTGTTTCCCTTCGGAAACACCCCATTCATTTTTGGGTCCACGCCGTTTTTCCATATCAGGCACGGTAATATCTTCCTGAATGCACCAGAAGTCACCGGCATTCTCATGCATCATTTGCACTTCCAGTGACTTCGGGAACATCTTATACAGCGCCCTTGGCGTTGATGCATGTACAAGCACGCCGCAATTGCCGGGTTTGCCCGGAAAACGATATTCTACCTGCAGCCGGTAATTCTTATATACCGAATCGGTAAGCAAATGTCCCTTGGGATTTCCGAGGCTTACCAGCATACCGTCTCTTACAACAAAAGGATTTTTAGCAGAAGGGTTATTGTCCATGTCAGGAACATCGGCATGCCAGCCGCTGAGGTCTTTGCCATTGAACAGGGAGTAAGATACGTTTTGTGAGAAGGCGGTGCCGTGATTAAGCGCAATAACAATGATCGATAAGAGGAACGTTTTTTTCATAATGCAAGGTGTAAAGTTGGTGCGGGATAAATTTACTGAAATGCTTTCATCCCGCGCAACTCAGGGGCCAGCTGCCGCGGATAATTTGAAATTTCACAATTTTAAACGGTCTTTTTTTCAATTGCGCTGCCACCAGGCATTTCCGGCCGGGGCCGTCTTTCTTTTTACCGGCTGTAAGGGAAACGATGGCTGACTGGTTGTGGTTTCTGTGCTTTAAATCGCACGGCAAATGCAGACCAAGCCCAGACCAAACCCAGACAAACCCCAGGCATTTTCTGCGTTTTGTATGTGTTTAATGTACGTTAAGTATTAAAATATTTTGCATTGTATGCCATTAATCTATATTGTATTACGAATCTTCACCATTAAATCAACTTTATGGCAACTTATTTTGATGGCATAAACGGCAGCTTCAAAGGCAAAGTAGGTACAGTGATCGGCTCCTCCTGGAAAGGGATTCCTTATATGAAATCGCTGTACCATAAGCGTACAATTCCGCCACATGAAATGGAGCAGCAAAACCGTAACAAATTCGGCATGGCGCATCGTTGGCTGCAGCCTGTAATAGAATTTGTGCGGGCGGGTTATAAGGGCTACAGTTCAACCGTGGAAGGTTTTCTTGCCGCCAAATCATGTATTTTAAAAAATGCATTTGTGGTTGATGGTAAGAACATGGTTATAGATCCGGCGTTGGTGCAGGTAAGTTTTGGCGATCTGCCCTTGCCGGCAAATATAACGGCGGTAAAGACCGCGCCTGATGAATTGCAGATACTTTGGGATGCGGTTGACAAAAGGTATGAAGAGGCCTATGATCAGATAATGATGCTGGCATATGATATAGAAAATGGCGAAGCAAATTATAATATCACCGGCCAGTTCAAATACAGCGGGTCAGATACACTGCATATACGGTCTGCCATCCCTGAACGAACTTATCATATTTATGCGGCATTCGTTGCTGCAGACAGAAGCAGGCAGTCGGCAAGCGTATACCTGGGAACGATCAATAATTAAACATCATTCTACCTAATTAGGTGTGTCACACTTTCAAAGTGTGGCACACCTTTAAGCATTTTCTATACAAAGGTTAATACATGCTTAACATGCATTGTTGCCTGTGTGTCAGGCTGTTTTACAGGCACTGGGTTATAACAGTGCATTTGGCAATATTTTTTAGCGGTTTTCGTTTATAGGATAACTTTTTCCATATTTATACCACGATGAATTATTTGACAGAAAGGTTGCCTGAAAAAGTAATTTTTTTGTATGTGGTATTGTTTTTGTTTTAGGTGTGTTAATGACATTTAATTTGTAATATTGCGTCACACTAATATCATTTTCACTCCGATTGCAGGAAGTATCCGAATTGCCAGATGGACATTAATTGTTAACCCTGCAAAAAAGATCCAATCCAATTTTTATGCGAAAGATTATGTTTTTAGTTGCTGCTTTTTCATGCTCGGCAGCCTTTGCTCAACCCAAGTCTTATTCAACGAACAATGCGCACTCGCACAATGACTACCAGCAGTCGGCTCCGCTCTTCTCGGCCTACAATCTGCAGTTTGGTAGTGTTGAAGCCGATGTGATGCTGGCAAATGATGAATTACTGGTAGCCCATACCGAGCGGGATATTCCCCAGCACCGGACGTTGGAAGAGTTATACCTGAAACCTATTCAGGGATATATTCAAACCAATAAAGGCTATCCTTATGCCGATACTTCACGCTCGCTGGTATTGATGGTAGATATTAAATCTGAAGCAATTCCTGCGTTGAACAAAATAATAGATCTTTTACAGAAGTATCCTGAACTTACCCGTTCACCCAAATTTAAAGTATTGATCAGCGGTAACAAACCTTACCCTAATACCTATATCTCATATCCTTCATTTGTAGTGTTCGATGGCTTGTTAAGCAACCGCTACTCAAAGGAAGCGTTATCGCGCATAGCCATGCTGAGCGATAACTTTATCAACTATTCAAAATGGAAAGGAAATGGTCCTATTCCTGAAAAAGACCTGGAAAGACTGCAAAAGAACATCAATAAAGCACATAGCCTGGGAAAGCTGGTACGTTTATGGAATGTGCCTGATTTCGATGATGCCTGGACCGAAGTTCTTAAATTGGGTGTTGATTATATCGACTCCGATAGTATCAAGGCCCTCGCTGCTTTCCTGAAAAAGCAACAACAATTAAAAGGTTAATCAGCTCCTAAGCGCTCGAATAAAAAGATTGGAACCTGGAGGAATGTTATCGAAAGATGCATTCCTCCATTTTATTTTAAAGAAGCCGGGCCGGAGGCCTATCTTAACATTCAGGGTGGCGTTCTAAATGGCTCCCGTTATTTTACCTGAACTCATAACCCAATCCTGTTACCTGGGTAAGCAGGGTAGCGGGCGCATCGGTGGCCGTGCACCTTCCTTCCATTACGGGTGCAATAGGAGAGTGCACCGCCAGGTATTCTTCAATGACCTTATGCATGGTGTGCCCCAGCAGTTTAGGTTGTTTAACGCCCTGCACGCGGCAAATGGTGGTATCGGGGTCGCCCTCGCGTTCACAGGCAATAAAACTGTATTCCCTGTTCAGGTCAATGGGCTGGCCGGCCACTTTGATATAGTTCACTCTTTTGCCCGCATCGTTACCCAATGTAAAATTTACCTCCATGCCTTTGAACCGCACCACCCAGCCGCCAAGCCGTTTCGCAGGGTCTTGGGCAAAGGCATTTTCCAGTTCCGTTTCCATCCATTGCCATAATTGTTTGCCCGAAATAGAACCTTTTTTCGCTTCGCTATCAACCGGCAACATGCTCCATAAATAATCCACGGTAATGTGGGCCATGCCTGTGGCGGGGTCGGGTACCAGGGGCGGACAAAACCGGAAACCATTGCTCAGCGCAATATCGGGTTTGAACTTCCACATGATGGCATCGGTGATGAAATTATCCATAGGCGATTCAATTACATAATACCTTACCAGTGGCAGTTTTGTTTTTCCTATTACCCGGTCCAGTTCTTTTTTATAAGGCTCTTTTGCCGTAGAAATAAGGCGTTTCATTTCTTCATCCGCTTTGTATTTCTCAGGATCGACATCGAGCAGTTGATATACCTGGTCTTTGATAACGCCGTTTTCCATTACGATATCCAGTTTGGCAATAAAGGAACCAAAGGCGCCCGGTTCGGTCACTTTTGCATATTTTCCCTGCACTGGTTTTCTCAGCCGTTCGTGGGTATCGGCGCCAAGAATATAATCAACTCCCTTTATCTGCTCCATATTCGACAGGCCAAATTGCTGCGCGAGGCCCATATGTGTAAGCAGGAATACCAACTGGCATTTTTCATACTCCTTCAGGATCTTAATGTATTTAGCTACATTGTTTTCAGGCGGTGTGAATTTGATGCCGTCGCAATAGGCGGGCGATTGCCGTTTTGGCGTAAGCGGATCATTGTAACCGATGAACCCTGTTTTGATGCCGGCAATATGTTTTACGAAGTAAGGTGGAAAGATGAGATCACCCTTCATTTCATCATTGGTATCGTGATACATATTGGCGCACACTTTCAACGCGTTATAACCAAACATGTCCTGCATCATCATTTCCTTGCCATAAACCACTTCCCAGTTGCCCGGCAGCATTATGTCGTAACCAATATTGTTCATCAATGGTACAATGGCCCTGCCTTCGCTCAGGGCGGCGATACCACTGCCCTGAAAACAATCACCGCCATCGATGACGAGCGTATTCACCGCATTTTGTTTGCGCAATGTATTGATCATCGTTTTCAGGCTGGCCAGTCCGCCCCGTTTTTTAAAGACCGGTTTCCCGTTCTCGATAAAGAATTCATCGTGTGCCATCACCTGCGAATGAATGTCGGCAGTATGTAATAAGGTAAGCATGGGCGCTTTGCCATTTTGCACGGCCTTGTTGCGTTGCATGCTGTTGGCTTTATACGTAGCGTCTTCATCGTGTAATGCGGCAGCGGCGAGCGGCGTGGTTATCAGTCCACCCCCGATACCCAGGCCCAGGCCAAGCCGGCCTGCTTTTTTTATGAATTCACGGCGGCCGTTTTCGGAGACTTCTATATGCAGTTCTTTTTCTGCACGGCTGATCTCATTATCATGGCAAACCGCGCAGCTGCATTGGTGTGAGTGAGTGGCAGACATAGCAATCGTTATTTTAAGTAATGGCTGGTATTGAATTGAAACATGCTAAATTACCTTGTTTATGGCTAAAATTCGCCATGCGTGTGGGTGAAACACAATAAGTCGTGAATTACCCCCTTAATTGTCCCTTTCGCCCATCAGGCGTTGTGTAAACCTGGCGTAAGTTTGTGTTGTCAATCGAGCATATCTTATTAACTAATAAAAAAACAAAAAAATGTCAACAACTAATGTAACAAGACTCACAGTAGAAAGCACAATTAATGCGCCTGTTGAAAAAGTTTGGAAATTCTGGTCATTGCCTGAGCATATAACAAAATGGTGTTCTCCTTCTCCCGACTGGCATGCACCCAGAGCTGAAAATGATTTAACCAAAGGCGGTAAATTCAATACCCGCATGGAAGCAAAGGATGGCAGCTTTGGTTTTGATTTTGAAGGCGTGTATGACGAAGTAAAAACAAATGAACTGATTGAATATACAATGAGCGATGGCCGCAGGGTGGAGATCAAATTTGCAGGCAAAGGCAACGAAACCAAAGTAACCGAAACATTCGATCCTGAGAACGAGAATCCTCTTGAAATGCAACAGGCTGGCTGGCAGGCTATTTTGGACAATTTCAAAAAGTATACCGAGGAAAACTAAGCTGAACTTTTTTGGATATTACCAGGCCCCGTTTAAAAAAACGGGGTTTTTAATTGAAAATACAACATGTATTTTTTAATGCTGAATCATAACAAAATAAGTTACGCATCATCCTTTTAAAGTACGTTCCGTACTTCGACCACTGTATTGCAAGCCTTGTTTCTAAAGCTTTTGCTTCGAAACAATTTATTGTATTGAAGATTGTTATGATCTTTCGGGTACTAATGCCTTTAGTTGTTGTATGCTAAAAAAGTTAGTAATAGTGCTAGCTTTGATGTAAAGCAACGGGGCATTATGTACTTAAACTGCAGAACATATTTTAGTGTACGATACGGAACTTATTCAACGGAAGAACTGGTGAACACCGCTGCTGAACATGGTTTACATGTGCTGGCATTAACGAACATCAATTGTACCTGCGATAGCTGGGACTTTGTGAATTTCTGCCGGCAGAAAGAAATAAAACCGGTAGTGGGGGTAGAAATAAGAAATGAAGATACCCTGCTTTATATTTTAATAGCCAGGAACAACAAGGGTTTTGCGGGTGTCAACGAGTTTTTATCATTCCATCTTCAACAAAAGGCAAACTTTCCCTACGATGCGGCCGCTTATTTTCAGGGCAGTCCTGATGTGTACATTATTTATCCCTTTGATAGAAAGGCTCCCGGTGATCTGTTGCCGGGCGAGTATATCGGCATACTGGCCGCTGAGTTAAATAAATTGTTTGGTACCGACTGGAAGAGTTACGACCACAAATTTGTCGTGCGCCAGCCGGTGACCTTTCAAAACAAACAGTATTACAACCTGCACCGGCTGCTGCGGGCAATTGATAAGAATACTTTATTGTCGAAACTGCCTGTTGAAACACAGGCTTTGCCCGATGAAATATTTGTTTCCCCGGCTACCCTGCTCGAACAGTTCAGGCAATTTCCTGCTATTGTAACGAACACCTACAAACTGCTTGACGATTGCCGCATTGAAATGGATTTCAAGGTTGATAAAAATAAAAAATGCTTTAGTGCCACCGTTGAAGATGACAGGGTGTTGCTGGAAAAGCTGGCTTCAGAAGGATTGATTGCGCGCTATGGCCGCCAAAATAAAGCGGCACAGGAACGGCTGCAAAAGGAATTGAAGATCATCAATGATCTTGGGTTCAATTCCTATTTTTTGATCAACTGGGATATTATCAGGTATGCCCAGTCGCGCGGGTTTTATTATGTAGGGCGGGGGAGCGGCGCCAATTCCATTGTAGCTTATTGTTTGCGCATTACCGATGTAGACCCTATAGAACTGAACCTTTATTTCGAACGTTTCCTGAACCCGGAAAGAACTTCTCCTCCTGATTTCGATATAGATTTCAGCTGGACCGACCGCGACGATATCATGGATTATATCTTTAAAAGATATGGAAAGAAGCATGTGGCGCTTTTAGGTTCGTATGCTACGTTTCAGCATGATGCCATCATCATGGAACTGGGAAAGGTGTTTGGGCTGCCCATCGACGAAATAAAGAACCTGCAGCGAACGGCCAGCCCTACAGATAAAATACAACGTATCATTTTGCAATATGGCGCGCTCATGAAGAATTTTCCCAACAACATCTCCATTCATCCCTGCGGTATGCTGGTGACGGAAAAACCCATCAATGAATATGCCGCCCTGTTTATGCCGCCTAAGGGATTTGCCACCACGCAGATGGATATGTTTGTGGCAGAGAACATAGGTATAAACAAGTTCGATATCCTCAGCCAGCGCGGGCTGGGCCATATAAAAGAAAGCCTGCGGTTAATAAAGGCCAATAAAGGCATAGATGTGAATATTCACGACTTCCATAATTTCAGGCACAATACAGCCATCAAAAAACAAATACGGGAGGCGGAGACCATCGGTTGTTTTTATATAGAATCACCGGCCATGCGGCAATTGTTGAAAAAGCTCCGGTGCGATGATTATGTAACGCTGGTGGCTGCCAGTTCCATCATCAGGCCGGGTGTGGCGCAATCGGGTATGATGCGCGAGTATATCACCCGCTTCCATAACCGCGATAAAGTGGTTTACCTGCACCCGCTTTTTGAAGAACATTTAAGTGAAACGTTTGGGGTAATGGTGTTCCAGGAAGATGTTATAAAGATAGCGCATTACTTTGCCGCACTGTCGTTGGGCGAAGCCGATATTCTGCGGCGGGCCATGAGCGGCAAGTACCGTTCGAACAACAAGTTCAGGCAAATAAAAGAAAAGTACCTCACGAACTGCCGCCACCTGGGATATACCGATGAACTGGCAAATGAAGTATGGCGGCAGATGGAAAGTTTTGCCGGTTACAGTTTTAACAAGGCGCACTCGGCCAGTTTTGCGGTGGAGAGTTATATGAGCCTGTATCTGAAAACTTTCTTCCCTAAAGAATTCATGGTGGCAGTGATCAATAATTTCGGCGGCTTTTATTCAACCGAACTGTATTTTCTTGAACTGATGAAGGCCGGCGGTATTATACATGCACCCTGTGTCAATAACAGTGATATCTATACTTCCATAAAAGGTGATGAAGTGTATGCCGGTTTTATTCATATAAAAGCCTTGCAGGATAAAGCGATGCAGTTGATCGTTGAAGAGAGGAAGACCGGCGGGGCGTACCTGCATTTAGGATTTTATAGAACGCACCGATATTGGCCTCGAGCAGCTTAATATACTGGTGAGTGTGGGCGCGTTCCGGTTTACCGGCAAAACAAAAAAGCAATTGTTGTGGGAAGCCAACTTCCTGCAAAAAAAGAATAAGGCGCATATCCCGGTCAGTGATTCATTATTTGAAGAAAAACCGGTGGAGTTCACCCTGCCGAAGCTAACTGACAATGCCATCGATGACCTGTACGATCAAAAAGAGATCCTGGGTTTTACGTTGACCAATCCGTTTGCCATGGTTGATGAAGAACCGGCCGGTTATATACCTGCCCGGGAAATAGGCAGTCATTTGCATAAAATAGTTACCGTGCTGGTTTATTATATCGCTACCAAACATGTGCAAACAAAAAATAACGATCTCATGTTCTTCGGAACATTTATCGATCATAACCTCGATTGGGTCGATACCGTTCATTTTCCCGATACGGCCCGCGCATATCCATTGCATAGCGGCGGGTTTTATAAAATAACCGGCCGGGTGGTCGATGATTTCGGCGTGTACAGTATAGAAGCCCGCAAAACGGAGAAGGTTGGTTTTAAGAAACGCAGTTACGATACCATTAAATAGCAAACCATGTTATTATCGAAGGACAGACATATCGCTCATTTTGACCTGGATGCATTTTTTGTATCGGTAGAGGAATTGCGCAATCCAAAGCTGAAAGGAAAACCATTGCTGGTAGGCGGGGGCAGCGACCGCGGGGTTGTGGCTGCCTGCAGTTATGCGGCGCGAAAATACGGTGTGCATAGCGCCATGCCGATGCGGGTGGCCCGCCGGCTTTGTCCCGATGCCATTGTTATCAAAAGCGATTTTGAGTCATACAGCAAATATTCCCGGCTGGTCACCGATGTGATCAGGGATACGGTGCCGCTTTTTGAAAAAGCAAGTATCGATGAGTTTTATATCGATCTCACCGGAATGGATAAGTTCTTCGGGTGTTTGCAATTCACCGACCAGCTAAAGAAAAAGATCAGTAAGGAAAGCGGTTTGCCCATTTCCTGGGGGCTGGCCTCCAATAAACTCATAAGCAAAGTGGCCACCAATGAGGTAAAGCCGAACGGGCAACTGGAAATACCTTTTGGGAATGAAAAGAATTTCCTGGCCCCGCTCAGTATTATAAAAATTCCGGGCATTGGCAGGGAAACCGGTTACAAACTGTTGAAAATGGGAGTAGAAACGGTGAAGGTGCTCAGCGAGATCCCCATTGAAATGATGGAGAACCTGATGGGTAAACCGGGGATCGATCTGTGGCGGAAGGCAAACGGTATCGATGAAACACCGGTGGTGCCCTACCATGAGCAGAAATCCATTTCAACCGAAACAACATTTCAAAGCGATACCATCGATACCGGTTTTCTGCATAGCCAGCTGGTGCGGATGACAGAGGAAATTGCTTTTCAGCTTCGGCAGCAGAACAAACTCACGGGCTGCATTACCGTAAAAATACGGTATTCTAATTTTGAGACTTTTACCAAACAGGTAACTATCTCTTACACCAATGCCGACCATGTTTTATTGAAAACGGCGAAAGAACTTTTCAACAAGCTATATGAACGGCGTTTACTCGTAAGGTTATTGGGCATCCGGTTCACTCATTTAATTCCGGGCAATTACCAGATCAGTTTATTCGACGATACACAGGAAATGATCAATCTGTACCAGGCGATCGACAGTGTGAAAAAGCGATTTGGTGAGAAAACACTGATCAGGGCTGTTGGAGTGGGGGCATAACCGTAATGGCCGGTTAATGGTTTGTCGTTTATAGTTTGTTGTTCTTTTTCTCCCGGCTTCCGGCCGGTGGCTTGCTCACTTTAGTATATGCGTGCTTTTTTAAGTGCAAATACTTATAAAAAAATAGAAAACTATTCATTTTTGAGGTTTCTGAAATTTTCTTTTGTCGAACTGTTCACTCCGGTGTATTAATAATAAAGGGATGCACTCATCTTTTTTGAGTGAGATTCCCTGAAACCTAAAACCTAATTAACGATTGTGTAGCGAGATTTTCAGAAAAAAAGAATGAAGTAACTATGAAAAAAGAACTCCCCATCACCGTAGCAGTTGTAGATGACAACGCCCTTATTCGTGAAAGTGTGAAATTCCGACTTAAATCATTGGGTTACAATGTAGTTATGGAAGCCGAAAACGGTCAGGAATTCCTTGACAAGTTGCATGTGGGTAAAATGCCGGATATCTGTGTGCTCGATATAAACATGCCGGTTATGGATGGTCTGGAAACCACGGTGCATTTGAAAAAGGACTGGCCGGCAATGAAGATCATTTTCTTTTCCATGGAGGACAGCAGCCTTTATATCAACAAAGGGATTCAGCTGGGAGCAGACGGTTTTGTCGCAAAAGACGCACCCTTTACAGATTTAAATAATATGTTGTTGTCGATCATAAACCGGGGGCAGGTAGCCTAAAAACTGATAAAAAACTCAATAAAAAGACGCGCCTTCCATTAAACCAAATAAAAAACAGCCCCGACGGGAACGTCGGGGCTTGTTTATTTTCTGGTGTATTTTATAGTTGTTAATGCTGTAATTATTCCGGGGCTGCCCTACAGGGGCCTTTATTGGCTTTTAGCTTTAGACTTTTAGCTATAGGCTTTCCCCTAATATCTTCCATCCTTTTTATCCATCGAACGGCCTACGCCATAACCAACACCGCCACCCACTACACCACCGATCACCGCACCCAAAGCCCGGTTGTTTTTTACCAGAATCGCACCGGCTGCAGCACCGGCCCCGGCGCCAATGGCTGTTCCTTTAGCCGCTTTACTCCAGCCCTTTTTCTTTTTGACAGGTGTAGCAACGGCTGGCGTTGTTTTGTTTACCGTATAATGTTTGTGCACAACGACCGGCCTGGTTGTTTTGGCGGCAGTTGTCGTTTTAGTCGTATTCTCCAGTTGTTGCTGCTGTTTCCACTCTTTGAACTCTGTATATTCAGTTTGTGAAATGGAAGCAGGCGTTACGGGAACGCTTTCCGAGGCCAGCCTTGTGTCGCTCTTACAGGCGCTCATCAACAATGCTGCGCTAATTACAATTGCTGTGGTTGAGTAAAATATCCTTTTCATAATTCTGTGTTTTTAGGTTTATCAATTAATTTCTTCGGCACAGAATAGATAGTTGAAAAAGCGTGCCATAAAAAATGGCATTTGTTAAAAGCCCTGAGAGAACGTGATTGCCGTCCTCATTGTCAATGAAATAGCAACGGCTTCATATTAACATAAAGAAATTTTAAAGGCAGCCCATGTAATAGCCTGTTAAAGGATTCAAAAGCATTATAATTTTTAGATTGTTGAGTAAACAATGCTGCCTGTTACCGACTACCGGAATAAAGCCGGTTATAACGCCGGGTACCTTTTCACAGCCTGACCCGATTTTTCGGGATTTGCCATTTGCCCCTTCACGCTTGTCGCCGGTTATTGTTCAACGATAGTCAATTGCATGGGTTGCGGCTCCGGGAACGTTTGCGTAAAAAATATGTATCCACATTATTCTTTTTAACTCACTTCTTTTTTAACTTTCCATTAGTTACATACCCATCTCCCAAATTTTCTACAATTACCCGTAACAGAATCATCCGACCCGTTTACCTGATCCCGTTATGCTAATAGCGATTGCCTGCTTATTGCTTTTCAGAACTACTCCCCTGAATAAGCCTGCGATCTGCTGAGTTAGCTTCATCAATGCTGAACGCTTAAAGCTTAAGGCTGAACGCCAATACCCGAAATTCGGGTAGCGTCTGCTGTTTCATCTTCGCAGAATATGC
Organism: Niastella populi; assembly: GCF_002078015.1. Classification (GTDB taxonomy): domain Bacteria; phylum Bacteroidota; class Bacteroidia; order Chitinophagales; family Chitinophagaceae; genus Niastella; species Niastella populi. The sequence continues at coordinate 21,908 of NZ_LWBP01000145.1, forward strand.
GAAGCGTTACCGCCTGCGCATTAGCGAACTGGCATTGTGCGTTTTGCGTTCCGTGTATTATTATTTATTATCTAAAGCTTGTTTTATGAAAAAAATGTTATTCTCATTGCTTGCCCTGTTTACTGTTTACCTGGGCGCGTATGCTCAGGACCTGTACGTTTCTCCATCCGGAAGCGCATCCAATTCCGGTACATCTATCACAGCGCCAACCACACTGGCGAATGCACTGGCCACCGTTGCCGCCGGAGGTACTATTTATATGCGTGGCGGCACATATAACTTAACCTCAACTGTTGTAATTACCGAATCGAATAGCGGAACAGCGTCGGCTACTAAAAAATTATTTGCTTATGGAAGCGAAGTGCCGGTTATCAGTTTTGCCGGAATGGCCATTTCCTCTTCTAATCGTGGTATAGTGCTGGATGGCAGCTACTGGCATGTAAGGGGGCTTATCATCGAAAGCGCCGGCGACAATGGCCTGCTGCTGTCGGGCGATAACAATACCATTGAAAGATGCATTTTCAGAAGGAATGCCGATTCGGGTTTACAGTTAAGCCGCTACAATACTTCCTACAACTCTATCAGTCAGTGGCCCAGCAATAACCTCATTTTGAATTGCGAGGCACATGATAACAAAGATCCCGATAATGAAGATGCGGATGGTTTTGCCGCCAAGTTAACCAGCGGCAATGGCAATGTGTTCCGGAATTGTGTATCGCACCATAACATCGATGATGGCTGGGACCTGTATACAAAATCCGATACAGGCCCGATCGGTGCGGTAACCCTCGAGCATTGTATTGCGCATTCAAACGGCCGGCTCACCGATGGTTCTACTTCAGGAAACGGCGACAAGAACGGTTTTAAACTGGGGGGTGAAGATATTTCAGTGAACCATATTGTAAGAAGATGTGTGGCCTTTAATAATGGCAAACATGGGTTTACCTATAACAGGAACCTTGGTACCATTGAAATGACCAATAATACCGGGTACAATAACGCCGAGCGGAATTTCAATTTCGATGGCGGTACCAGTGTATTCAAAAATAACCTGTCGTACCTCAGCGGATCGAACGATCGTATAATTGGTACGGCAACGGCGCCCAACTCATTCCAGGGCGCTGCCGGCGGTTTTACTGTAAATGCGGCTGATTTCGTTTCATTGTCACCAGGCGCCAATGCAGCCCCAACCGCAGGCGGGTTCCTGAACCTTGCTTCGGGCAGCGACCTCATCAATGCGGGCGTTACTTCAACGGGCATCTCATATAACGGTTCCGCACCTGACCTGGGAGCTATTGAGTCGGGCAGCACTTCTACGAACTATTCATTGACCACCAACGTTTCACCTTCCGGCGGCGGTACAGTGAGCCGCAGTCCCAATGCAACAACCTATGCATCGGGCACTGTAGTCACCATCACCGCTTCACCTGCCAGTGGTTATACCTTTACCGGCTGGAGCGGTGATGTTACCGGAACTTCAACTTCGGTAACTGTTACCATGACGGCCAACAGAACGGTTACAGCAAATTTCACCAATGGCACCGGAACAAGTTATACGTTAACCACTACGGTTAGTCCGGCCGCAGGCGGCAGCATTACCCGCAGTCCGAACGCATCCTCCTATACGGCCGGCACGGTTGTTACATTGACCGCAACACCTGCTTCGGGTTACAGCTTCACCGGCTGGAGCGGCGGCGCCAGCGGCACAAACGCCACCACTACAGTTACCATGAACGCCAATACCAGTGTTACTGCCAGCTTTACTACCAGTGGCGGCGGCGGTACCACCCTGCGCATCGATGATAAGTCGGGTACTGGCATCGGTTATTGCAGCGCCAACGGGTCGAGACAAAATTCCTATACCGGCGCTGATGGCGGATATTATATCAACCTGAGCAATTCGAGCGGACAGGGCATTACCTGGGCTGTAAGCGCCGGTGCAGCAGGCACCTATAATCTTCGCTGGCGATATTCCAATGCCGGTTCGCAAAGCGCCACAACGGCAAGGGTACTTGTCAACGGCGTACAGGTAAATGCAAGCGTAGCCTTCCCCAAAACCGCCACCTGGAGCACCTGGACCACCACTGCACAAATACCCGTTACCCTGGTGGCAGGCGCCAACAAGATCAGGCTTGAAACAACCGTGTCCTCAGAGTTTGCGATGATCGACTGGATAGAGATCAGTGGTACCAATCCAACGGAAGCCTCGTGCAGTGCGGCAACCGGTTCGCGTATGGCGACAGAAACGCCCGTAACGCAGGTCGACATGTTGCATTCAGCGCCGCAGGTGCTGCCAAACCCCACAACCGGCGTCTCTACCTTGCGATTTGGCGTTAGCGGTTGGGAAAAGGTGATGGTGAACCTGTATTCGGCAGATGGCCGCCTGATAAGAACCATAGCCAATAAGGTATTTTCACCCGGCAATTATACACTGCCTGTTGATTATGCCGGCTTACAGAAAGGGATCTACTTCATTACGATCAATAACGGCGGCAGGCGTACCGTTCTTCAAAATATGTTTGTACGTTAATTATAAGCCCGACATAACAAAGCCCCGCGGCTCAGCCGGGGGCTTTTGTTTTTGGTAACATAAATGTCCAAAAATATTAAGCTATCGTGGTTGGAATGTATTCGGTTTGTTCGGCTGGGGTGAGCGGAAACAGGTACCAGCAAATGCCTAGTAAAAAGCAGGCATACTCTTCATTGCTGTATTTGGTAGCCGACAGCGAAGTGAAGGAGGGCGCTTCCGTCATATCGCAAACGGCAAATGGGGCTGATACGCTATTTTCAAAGATCACAAGTTCCGAGCCGTTCTGAATGGTATAATTGTATCTTTTTCCTTCCATTTCAATAATGCCTGTTCCATGTACTTTGTCAATTGCCAGGCGGCCGATCTCTACACCGTATTCATTCTTTAAAATGGTTTTGTTATGCCATAAACCGGTTTTACCGATAAAAAAGAGCCGATGGTTTTCTTCACTACTGATACGTACTGTTTGCTGATCGAGGTTAAACTTTATTACCAGTTTGGTATTTCCATCTTCTGTCAGTTCATATTTTCTGATATAAGCAGAAGGCTGGTTAACATACACCCATTTCATAATGCGGCAATTAGTGGGTTAAGAAATTATTAGGGAAATCTCGTTTTACGCCACCAAAAATATACCTGTTCGCTATAGGAAAATGCGGTGTTGATGTTTTATTTTTCTAATGTGGAAAAAACGTGAAAGATGTTGATAAAAGTCAAGCCTTTTCCACAGTGATTACGACCTTATATTAAGTTTAGGTTATCGAATTGTTACCAGTTGCTTTTTTTCAAAAATTATTCGTAAGTGTATTGTTGTTCTATAGCGCTACTGTTGTATTACCGATCCTGAACCGGAAATATGTTTTGAAACCGTTGGCGAGCCTTTATAAAAAATAGTACCGCTGCCCGAGATATTTGCCTGCAGGGTTTGCGTGGCGAATAAACTGATATTACCTGAGCCCCTGATGCTGGCGTCTGCATCTTTTACCATAATACCTGTTATATTCATCAGGCCGCTGCCGCTGATACTTACATTGGCTTCATTGGCGCTTCCACTGCTAACGTTGATATGTCCCGACCCGTCGATAGCGGCATTTACTTCTGAAGTGGTGACGTTTTTCACCTTAATGCTGCCCGAGCCCTCCACGCGCAAATGCAAATTGGCCGGGGTAATGGGGTTCGATGTTTCGATGTAACCCGAACCATCTACATTAAACGAACGTACGTCGGGACCGCTCACAAATATTGAAATGCCATCATTTGTCCTGAGCCGGGTATCGGAATGACGCAGGCGGATGGTCAGGTTGTTATTGATAACCGTGGTTTCAATTTCATCGAGGATGTTCTCCTGCGCATGCAGCTCCACCTTAAACACGGAATCCTGGGTGAAATAGGTGTCGGCCGGAACTTTAAGAACGAGTCCATCAAAAGAAGCTGTATTGCGGCTTTCGATAACGACGGGGCCTTTACCTGTTACTTTTTTGCATGATGTGGACGACGAAACAACGAATAACAGCATTACGCAAAGTGCTAAAGGGAAATTTTTCATGGTGAAATGTTTGAAAATAATAAATGAATGTCGCCGGCAGGGCAGGGCTTGTTTACCACTCAACTTTGTAGTTCAGTACGGGTATAATGCCGTTCTGATAGTTGGTGATGGTTGTGTTTTTCAAAAGATCGTAATCCTGGTTAAAGATGTTTTTACGGTTGATCACATTTTGAATATCGAGCGACAGGGTACTGGTCAACCGCTGCCGGTTCCATTTTATGCTGAACCGGCAATCGGGGCGGAAATAGGCCGCATTCTGTAAACTATAGGCTTCTTTTTCTTTATAAATAGTATATCCTTCCTGTTGCGATGCGGGCAGATCGATAGGCGTTGTTCTGTAGCCGCCTGAATAAATGACCTTGAAATTTATTCCCAGCACGCGTTTTTGTCCGGCAAGCGGAAATTCTTTTCCTGCTACCGCATTGAAAAGGTAATTTCCATTGAAACGGGTGTTCCTTTCCACGCCATCTGCAGCGGTATATTTCGATTGATACAGGGAGCTGTTCACTGTATAATAGAAATTGTGATCGAGGTATTTCTCCAGGGTAAGTTCAATACCGTAATTTCTGCCTTTGCCATTATTGGTAAGCGGATCGGTTACGAATTCGTTCTGGATGTTGAGGGTGGAAAATGTTTTATTGGCGTTTACGGTTACCGGTACGTTATACAATTGCTGATAGTATATTTCAGCTTTTGCCCGTAAGCGATGACCCACCAGCCGGCTATAGGATAATACGAAATGATGCGCTTTGGTAAGATCAATAAATTTGTTGGGGTTGGTGTTACCGGCGTCTTTGGCAAAGTAAACGCCGAGTGCCTGCAACTGGCTGTGTAAACCATAACCAAAGGCAAGTGAACTTTTATTGTCGGGGTCCCATTTAACCGAAGCTCTAGGCTCTGCACTACCGGTGTTATTATATAAAAGCGCGAGGTAATGCATGCCAAGGTTGAACGTAAGGTTATTGTACGGTTTGTATTGCCATTGAATATATGCCTGTACGGTTTGCGTATTGCCCGAAGTGTTTATGGTTTCGAGCAGCGGTGCATTCTGGTTTTCTTTGGAAAGTTTGTAATACTTAAAGAAAATGAAATTCACATAGGCGCCGGCACGGAATGCATTACTGGCATTTACCTTATGGTTGAGGGTAGAAGATACCAGGATCTTTTTGGTGATGTAATTGTCTTTGTAATTGTCTACAACAAGTTTGCTGTTCTCGGCATACAGCTCATTGAACTTATTGGCGGTGTAGGAAAAGGCAAGCGCCGATTTCAGTGTGGTTTGATCATCGACGGGAATAGTATGCGTGATGCCGGTAGCGCCGGTATTAGCTACAAATTTACCGGCGTACCGGTCATCCTGCATTTCCCATTTAGAACTATCGGTTTCAATGTTTTGATTTTGCGAGCTAAGCCCGCCGAAACCAAACACAGTAAAAGTTCCTTTGTTTTTAGTTGGTATATATATGTTGTACGAAAGATCCTGAAAATTGGTTGTGCCTTCAGCGAGGTCAAGTCCCATCTTGTTAAGCAGCGATAAAGTTGAATACCTGTAATTCACCAGCCATGAGCCTTTATGCGATGCCGATAGCGGCCCCTCGGCAGCAGCGTTCAGGCCCAATACACCTGCCTGCAGCGCATACTCCCGTTTTTCATTATTACCTTTCCTGAGTTTGAGATCGAATACGCCGCTTAATGCATTTCCATATTCGGCGGCAAATGCGCCGGTTAGAAAATCGCTGTTGGCCAGGAGTTGAGAACTTAGGATGCTGATACCGCCGCCGCTGCTGCCTGCTTCACTGAAGTGATTGGGGTTAGGAATATCAACGCCTTCCATGCGCCATAACAACCCGGTTGGCGCATTTCCCCTGATCACAATTTCATTACCGCCGTCATCGGCGCTGGCCACGCCGGCAAAACCGGTAACCATTCGCAACGGATCATTCACCGCTGCCGCATATCGTTGAGTTTCTTCAACCGTAAATGCACGGGCGCTTACAACGCTCATATCGTTGAGTGGCCTGTTCTTTTTGCTTCCGGCGGTAATTACGACCGCTTTTTCTGTTTTAACCCTGGTTTCCATTGCAATAGTGAGCACTACTTCCTTACCGGTATTAACTATAATGTTACTGGCAACGGCATCGTTATAATTGATGTGTGAGATCACAAGCGTATAGGTGCCCGCAGCCATATTGGGTATTCTGAAATTACCCATGGAATCGGCAACTATTTTTTTATCGGTGCCGGTAATGATCACTGTTGCGCCGGCTACCGGTGTTTGAAGCAACTGGTCGGTAACCGTGCCTCTGATGGTTTGCGTTAACTGCCCCATAGCCGTGAGGCCATATAGCATACCTGCTATAAGCAAAGTGAACAATTTGTTGCTCATGGGTTGGTTGTTTGGTATTGTGACAACTAAGTAAAATGTTACCCCTATAGTAGTTTTTAGAATTTTTTTATAGAAGTGTGAAATGAGGATGTAGCTACAAGCTACAAGCTGCAAGCTGCAAGCAAATACAGAGAACAGCCGAAAGGCGAATACAGCTGCACGCTACAAGCTGCAAGCCGCAAGCAAATGCAGGGAACAGCCTAAAGGCGAATACAGCTGCACGCTACAAGCTGCAAGCCGCAAGCAAATACAGGGAACAGCCGAAAGGCGAATACAGCTGCACGCTGCAAGCTGCAAGCCACAAGCAAATACAGGGAACAGCCTAAAGCCTAAAGCAAATACAAATACAGTTGCAAGCGAATACAGCCGAACGCTGAAAGGCGAAAGCGAATACAGAATACAGCTGCAAGCTACACGCTGCAAGCTCCAAGCGAATACAAAATACAGCTGAGCCGAAATCGAATACAAGTTAAAGCCTAAAGCGAATACTGTATTCACTTCGATATTGGAAATTCATTATTCAAAATTCTTCTGTTATTCTGTATTCCCTTTTTCATTTCTCATTTTTCATTCTTCATTTATCATTTCCCTGTTTTCATTTCGATATTCTACATTGAACATTCAATATTCATCTGTTTTAAAGGAAACTAATCCCTGCCGTCCAGCCAACCCAGCCGGTGACATTGCTATGCCAGAGCTCGAATGAGTTATAACTATCATCGGGTACCAGGAATTTGTATCCTTTAACAGCTTCGGGCTGATCTGAATAATAAACGTTGAACGCCGGGCCGGCAAAAAGCGCGATTCCCTTTGCCAGTTTGAAGTTGGCCAGTACCTGAAACCTGCTCAACTGGTTTATATAATTCCAGTTACCGAGGTACAGGTATTGTGTAGTAAGTTCGGGGTTAACGGTGAACCATTTGGCCATCTTCATTTCATGCCCGATGCCATAACCGTAGGAAAAGATCTTATCGTCATTCCCTGCATTGACGCCCACCATAAGAATATTGTACAGTTTGGCATTACCCGATTTGATGGCAAGGTTAACGTTCAGTACTTCGTTGGTGCTTACAGCTATCTTGTGATATCCTTTGCGAACGATGTTCAGCAAACCGATGCTATATCCGCTGGAGGTATCGGCAATATTGATAAGGCCCAGCTGAAATCCTTTTAAGTGTTTGGTGTAGTTGACTATGCCTGCTATCTGAGCGCCGTTGGTAGTTTTGTTATTGATGTTGGCTATACCTGCCAGTTGTAAACCTTTTACCGATTGCCCGGTGTAGTTGCAAATGCCGGCATATTGTGCGCCTGTAACGCTTCCTGAAACCTGGTTGTACAAACCGGCCAGTTGTAAACCACGCACATTCCCTTTCACATAGTTCATGAGGCCGCCGTATTGAGCGCCTGTGAGGTTGCTTTTATCACTGTTGAACATCCCTGCCATTTGTAAACCGTTCACATTGCCCCTGGTGATATTGAAAAGCCCTGCATACTGAACGCCCTGCATGCGTTTCGTGTTTATATTGAACAGGTGACCGAGCTCAACGCCATTTATGCCGCCGGTCATTCCGCCGAATAAGTTCAATGAAAAGTAGCTGGTAGTAATGGAATCTTTTTTACCCTGCGTACTGATGCCGGGTATAACTCCGATGCGTACAGGTGTATTTATATTTGGTGGTAGACTGTTATTTGATTGCGCAGATACAACACTTTTCAACACAAGGCAGGCCCCAAGGCATACTGCAATTTTCCCATTTATCATAGAAATATAATTTGCAGTATGACACCTGAGCGAAATTGTTCCCCTATGTTATATGAATAAAAACTGTGTTTTAGAAAATGCTGATGCCAACATTCCAGCCTATCCATCCTTTGACGTCATTGTCCCACAATTCAAAAGTGTGATAACCCGGTGCAGGTATATCGATGTTGTTGGCAGGCCCGGCTTTTGTTTGTTTTTGATAATATGCATTGAAAGAAGGGCCGCCGAAAATGGAGAAGTACCTGCCTATTTTGAAATTGAATTGTAAATGGAACTTACCCAAAGTGTTTGAGTTTGATTCATCATCGTCTTTTTCTTCGCCGTCATCGATAAAAAGATGCTGGGCTGTAAACTCGGGATTGATACTGAACCATTTTGCGATGGAAAATTCATGGCCCAATCCGTAACCGAATGAAAAAATTTGTGATGTATCTGAATCCCAGTCGTTCGATGAGGTTCTTCCATAGCCGGCGAGCAGGATGCTGTATAGTTTGCTGTTGCCGGTTTTGAAAGCGACGTTGTATTTCAATACTTCATTCGTAGAGAAGGCTAATTTATGATAGCCTTTGAAAACGATATTGATGATGCCAATACTGTAACCGGCCGAGGTGTCGCATACATTGATAAGGCCGATCTGCACACCCCGTAATTTTTTGGCGTAATTGAACATGGTTCCAATTTGTGCACCGCTCATTTCGCGATTGGCAAAATTGCCGATAGCCGAGAGCTGCGCACCGGACACTTTTTTGTGGGCGAAGTTTACAATAGTAGCTGCCTGCAAACCGAATACACTGTCGTAGCAAACATTATGGATATTACTGAGCTGCAGCCCGATAAGTTTGCCTTTTACGAAGTTGGAAATGTTACTGGCCTGTATACCGGTAAACGATCCGGATACGTGATTGTGAATAGCGCTTAACTGAACGCCGGTAAAATCGCCTTTTACATAACTGGCTATACCTGATGCCTGCAAACCGGCAACATTACCATGAACATGATTATATATTCCGCTCGCTTGTACCCCGGTAACGGAACCTTTTATAAAGTTGGAGATGCCGGCTGCCTGAAAACCGTTTACATCGTGTAATACGTGGTTGTGAACACCGGTGAGTTGAGCGCCTTCCACACCGCCGCCGGTTATATTTAACAAGCCGGCCGCCTGCAAATATTTTACATCTTTTTTATTGATATTGAATGCGCCGGCCAGTTCAACACCATTTACCCCGGCGGTATAACCGCCGACGATATTGGCTGAGAAATTGTTGACCACCTGTGCGCTTAATTTGCCATGTGTGCTTAAACCGGGTGTTAACGAAACCTGGAAAGTACGGTCGGCAAAGAATTTCTTCAGGTTAATACTTTGAATATTTTGTTTGGCCGATAACAGGCGTTTGCCCCAGCGGGTTTTTTCTACCTGGTTTACTTCTTCTTTTGCAATGGAAGCGGTTGTAAACGTATCGGTGGGTGGTTTAACGATGATGGTGTCGGGTAATTCATCTTCAACCGGGCTAATGGTTACCACAGGTTCGCTGGCGATGACGGGGGTCATAACAATGGTTACCTGCTGGTCGAATTTGGGTTGAATAAGAACGGTGGTATCTTCAAACATTTCCCGGCTTATGGTAAGCGTTGCTGTGCTGTACCGGCTTTTCAGTTTTATTTTGAAATAGCCTTTGTCGTCAGACATGGTTGAAACCAGCCGTTTTTTTTCATAAATGGTCACATTGCCCACCTTTTCACCGGTTTCACCATTCAGAACGATTCCGGAAACCGTATACAGTTTTTCGGGAGTGGGGGTGGGGTTGGCCACCAGCACAGGGGCGGTTACAGGCGCTTTTCGTAATATTATGTAATTGTTATTTTGTTGCCATTTGTACCGGCTGCCGCAAAGCTGATCGAGTATTTGTTTTACTGATCTGTTGTACGCCGAAAATGAGATAAGGCTGTCGCGGGCTATAATACTGCTGTTATAGGAGAAATAAAAATTTCCTTTGTTGCTGATCACTTTTAATACATCTGACAAACGTTGGTTATTTGCTTCAATAGTGATCCTTCTATCGAGCACGCCTTGTGCAAATGAATTCGTACTTATAAGACAAAATAATGCTATGATCGAAGGAAGGGCTCCCCGTAGTTTTGTCATGGTTATTAATTCTGCGTGCAAGTTAACGTAGAATGATCTTTCCTTTTTCTTTGATTACAGAGGTATTAAAAGTTGAGCTAATGATATTCAGAATTTTGTCGAGCGGTTGATTGTCGAAAACAACGGTATAGGGTTCATTGCGAACCGCCTCGTTTTCGATAACGATCTGCACATCGTATGCTTCATTTAGTTTATCTATCAGCTTCCACAAAGGGGTTGAATCGCATACAAATTTTTTACTGCGGTAGTAATTATACAACTGGTCGGTGTTGCTTTGTTTCTGCAGGATGTCTTCCGATAAACCGGTAATGGCCTTCTGGCCCGCTTTCAGCATTACAGTGTGTTTTCCGGTGGCTACTTTTACAATGCCGGTTTCAACTATCACTTCGGTGGTATCGCCCCGGCTTCTTACGTTGAATGAAGTGCCTACCACTGTGATGGTCACATTGCCGGTATGTACTTCAAAGGGTTTTTGTTTATTGGGTACTACTTTAAAGAATGCTTCCCCGTTCAATTGCAATACTCTTTTACCGCTGCTGAATTTTTCGGGAAAAGACACCTGTGAATATTTGTTTAAGGTAACCACTGATCCATCGGGCAGGGAGTCGGCCTTTACCATGTTGGTGGCCTGGATGGTAGCCATGCGCACTACCGTACCCGGATTGTTATGGAAAAGTACATAGGTGAAAATAGCAATGCCTATGACCAGGCCGGCGATAACGGCTGCCCGCGTCATGGGGCTGTTCATTGACCATACCCTGGGTTTGGGGTGTTCGAATGAACGCTGTTGAACCCGGTTTTGAAATCGCTGCCAGGCCAGGTGTTCGTCTACCTGTGTGGTGCCGGCCAGTTGAACGCTTTCTTCCCATATCAGCCTGAAGTGCTCGAAGTAGTGCCTGTTCGCTGCATCTGATGCAAGCCACTGTTCTACCTGAAGCAATTCCTCTTCCGTAGCCTCACCGGTAAGGTGTTTTACCAGCAGATCGTCCATATGTTGTGTATAGCTTTTCAATAAGGGTAATTTTTAATAAGTGACATATATATAATTATATGTAGAAAAAGGCTAACATGAATATTGGTAAATAATCGATCAGCTTTACGCGTAATTGTTTCAACGCCTTGCCCATCTGGTTCTCTACCGTTTTTACAGATATCCCCAACTGATTGGCGATCTCCTGGTACTTCAACCCGTCGAACCGGCTCATCTGAAAGATGGTACGGCATTGCTGGGGGAGGGCATTCATGGCATCGCGCAGCTTTTCTTCCAGCTCTTTCACCAGTATTTTCCGGGATGCGCCCTGATCGTTATGGTTATTGGTTTGCTGCATAACATGCACCTGGTACCGGGCTTTTATTTTCTGATGCTTCAGATGGTTCAGGCTTTCATGGTAGACCGCTTTGTATAAATATGCTTTGAGCGATGTTTGAATATTGTCGGGGACCTTCTTCTCCCATATTTTGTAAAAAACGTTCTGCACCGTTTCCTCGGCAATGGATTCATTCTTCAGTATAGTGAAAGCATAGGCATACAGGCTTTTAAAATGTTCTTTGAAAAGCTGTTCAAATTCCAGTTCGCTGTCGGCCGACAGCGGCTTCATGGTGATGGTTGTATTCGGAATTGCCACTTTAATGTGTTGATAATCCGCTCCAAATATAATTGCTTCCAATAAGTTTTATCATAAGAGACAACTGAAAGTTATCATACCCCTACGAAACTTTAAAGTTTTGTTATAACCTGAAGATAAAAACATATACGTTAAAGATAACATGTGTTAATGACGACCGTATTTTTTCATGTCATTTTGTGGAAAAAACAAACGTCCAATGCTTGTTTTAACCTTTTTTTGGTATTATTATTGAGCCCAGATGCAGTTGCTTTTAGAATGTACCATACCCCTCACACCGTAGTATACATAATTTAATCCAACCGTCCCTCTGAAGCCATTTGTCGTTTCTGTTAGCTAAACGTGTACCTAAAACTTTTCATATGTTGGGATTTCTGCTCGTTTCCATGTACGAGTTAAAACAGTTTCTGCAAATAGTGCTGTGGATCGCTATTCCCGGGACTATCATTGCATTTATGGTAACCACATTCTTTCACTATAAGCGCAAAAAGAAAAGTGCTGAGGGCGGCGAACCTGCTTATATGGAGAATGGAGGTTTTCATACGGTTGTGGCAACAGAATCTAATGGTGGTAACCAGCCGGTGCCCGACTGGCTTGCAAGCGGCAGCAATCCCGACAATCAGCCCCTGATAAAGAAGTACGAGCAGGAAGTACGCCGGTACCGTGAGAACTACGCAACGCTCGAACAGGACTTTCGTGAACTGGAAGGCAAATACTCCGATCTTCTCAATAAAGCATATAGCACCGAAAAGCAGAATGACGATTCCAGCGCCCGCGTACAACTTGAAATAAACGGATATAAACTGAAGGTTTCGCAATTGCAACAGGCGCTTGAAACGGCGCAGGCCAATGCCAAACTGAACAGTGGCGATCAGCAGGTGCCCGAAGCGCTGGCCGCAAGCCAGCTGCAGGTACAAACGTTGCAGGACACCGTTGCTCAGCTACAGGAAAAATTACGCACCCAGCAGGAATTGAAAGACAGGAATGCTGCAGAATTGACCCGCCTCGAGAATTTGCTGAAGAACATGGAATACTCGGCAAAATCATCTCAATCGGAATCGGAGGAACTGCAGCGTTATTTTGCCAAACAGGTCGATGAGCTGGGTTTGCAATACAAGAATGAGAAGAACGAACTGGCAGCGCAGGTACAACAACTGCAAATGACATTGCACCAGTTAAAAGAGGAAAATGCCGCATTGCAGCAGAAGGCACAGGCCAACAGCGAGCACAAATATGGCAATTACGAGCAACAGATAAAAGAGATGCAATTGTTGCTTACAAAAGCGGAAGAAGAAAAAACGGCACTGAAGAACAAGATCACTGATCAAACATACCTGCAGGATGTATTACAGGAAAAGAAACTGCAGATCGAATTCCTTCAAAACCAGCTGGAGCAACGCATTAAAACCTTCCGTGAAATAGAGAAGGAAGCGGCTGATAAGACGATACAGGTGCAGCAAACGCAAACGCAGAAAGAGAATTTCGAGCGCGAGATGCACGCATTGCGGGAAGAACTGCAGCAACAACGGGAAGAAGTGAGCGCATGGCAACAGGCTGTTGAGCGCAGCCGCGAAGAGAACAGGCAGCACCAGGATAACCTGCGTTCAAAGACCGGGCATATAGAGAATCTCGAGCGCAACCTGCACGAGGTACAACAGCAGCAGGCTGTATTGCAGCTGGTGCTCGATGATAAGCAGAATATGATCACTTCGCTGCAGGAATCATTGAGCCGTGAACAGGCAAAAACAAAAGATCTGGAAGGCAAACTGATCACCAACAATCAGTTGCTGTCAAAGATCTATGGCGATCTGTCGAAATCGCTGAGCAATCCACCGGCAGCACAACAGCAGAACGGGACCAAATTAAACGGGTCGAACGGGCATGTGGTGAACGGCAATGGATTTAACCTGGCCGGCCAGAACCATTAGATGGAACCTTCGTCAGCCTGGCGTAGGCGTTGTTTCCGGTTACCGGGTGCCGGTTTCGGAAACACCTTGAATGGGCTATTTACATATAGGTTTTATGGATTTTTATCAGTAGCGCCGAAACTAGCTGCTTTTATTTTTTTTCGGGAAATGAGAAGTTTGAAATGAAGAAGTACAAATGAGAAAGTGAATTCAGCTTCCGGTATATGCAGATCGGGCGCAATTGGATGGGCATGATACATTTTTTTGTAAAATACCGGTGCCACGCTTAAGGCAAATCCTGCTATTACTTCGAATGCTCCATTAGCACATTAGCACATTAGCTAATTAGCACATTATTCCTACTTATCCCCAACTTTGGTCGGAATTATCACATTATCGCCTTGGCAAATTAGCACATTGTCTGTTTTCGTAACTTGCGGCCATGGAGCAATACCTGTCACTTTTAAAGCATATCAAGGAAAACGGTGTATATAAATCAGACCGCACCGGAACGGGCACTACCAGTTGTTTTGGCTACCAGATGCGTTTTGATCTGCAGCAGGGATTTCCGTTGGTGACCACCAAGAAATTGCATCTTAAAAGCATTATTCACGAATTATTATGGTTCCTGAAAGGGGAAACCAATATCAAATACCTGAAAGATAACGGGGTTAGCATTTGGGACGAATGGGCCAATGAGCAGGGCGAGCTGGGACCCATTTACGGCAAACAATGGCGTAGCTGGGCAACAGGCGGGGGGGCAAAAACCATCGACCAGATCAGTGACGTCATAAAGCAGATAAAGACCAACCCCGACAGCCGCCGCATGATCGTAAGCGCCTGGAATGTGGCCGAGCTGCCCGAGATGGCGCTGATGCCCTGTCACGTGTTGTTTCAGTTTTATGTATCTCCTCCTCCGCCAGCTGGCGGAGCTGCCGGGAGACGGCCGCGTTTGTCGTGCCAGTTGTACCAGCGTTCGGCCGATGTATTTTTGGGTGTTCCGTTCAATATTGCTTCTTACGCTTTGCTCACCATGATGATCGCCCAGGTGTGCGATCTGGAGCCGGGTGATTTTATACATACGTTTGGCGATGTGCATATTTACAGCAATCATATGGACCAGGTGAACCTGCAGTTGAGCCGCGAGCCGTTTCCATTGCCTGCCATGCAGCTGAACCCCGCGGTAAAAGACATCTTTGATTTTAAGTTTGAAGATTTCACCCTGCAGAACTATCAGTGTCACCCGGCGATCAAGGCGCCGGTGGCGGTGTAGGATGTTGAATGTCGAATGTCGAATATCGAATGTCGAATATCGAATGTAGAATGTCGAATGTAGAATGTCGAAATAAATACAAGTATTAATGAGGAATGATGAATGAGAAATGGTAATAATAAAATCCCTCATTAATATGGAAAATAACATTAAGAAGTTTGATCTCGAAGACAGATTGGTGGCATTTGCCTGTATGGTACTGGAAGTTTGTGATATGCTACCGGGTACAAGAGCAGGAAATAATCTTGAACATCAGTTATCGAAAAGTGGAACTGCGCCGGGTTTAATGTACGGCGAGGCTCAGGCGGCGGAATCCGGAACCGATTTTTTGCATAAAATGAAGATGGCACTGAAGGAATTGCGGGAAACAAGGATCAATCTTCGTATAATAAAAGACAAACCGTTAATTAAACACACGAAAGTTGATAATGCCTTTGAAGAAGTAGATCAATTAATAAGGATTTTTGTTAAAAGCATTGACACAGCCAGATCAAAAAGCATCCTTAAGAGGTAAACTTCGGAGTTCATTATTCAACATTCAATATTCAATATTTCTTATGCTTTTAAGCCAGGTGGTCGCAGCGGCCGAAAACAATGCAATCGGGAAGAACAATCAGTTGTTATGGACGTTGCCTAATGATATGAAGTTCTTCAAAAATACTACCTGGGGTATGCCCGTGATCATGGGCCGCAAAACCTATGAGTCGCTGGGTAAACCGCTTACCGGCCGCACCAATATCGTCATCACCCGGCAAACCGGCTGGCAGCCAGACGGCGTTCGGGTGGTACATGACATCAAAGAAGCCATGGCTGCCGCCGCCGAAGCCGATGCGAAAGAAGCGTTTATCATTGGCGGCGGTGAAATATATAAACAAACGCTGCCCATTACCAACCGGGTGTATCTTACCCGCGTACATACTTCCGTCGATGGCGATACTTTTTTCCCCGATATGAATATAGCCGACTGGGAACTGCTGTCCCAACTCGATTTTACCGCCGATGCAAAACATGCGTATGATTATAGTTTTCAGGTGTGGCAAAGGCGAATGTTGAATACCGAATAACGAATGCAGCATGTTGAAGTTTTAAATGCATTCGTTTTATTTCGAAATTCAGTATTCATCATTCGATATTCAATATTTTTGGCCATGTTTTCCTCCTGGCAGCTCA
The DNA here is from genome assembly GCF_002078015.1 of Niastella populi. Lineage (GTDB taxonomy): Bacteria > Bacteroidota > Bacteroidia > Chitinophagales > Chitinophagaceae > Niastella > Niastella populi. The sequence continues at coordinate 38,250 of NZ_LWBP01000145.1, forward strand.
TAAAAAAATATTCCTCCTATTATTTCACCGCGCTGAATGGCAGGGGCCATGGCATTCATTCGCCATTCGTTTACGACTTCGTACGAAAGGTGCTCGTAGACAGGCGGAACTTTTATGCCTACAACCAGGTAGAAGCATTGCGCCGCAAACTGCTGCAGGATGAAACCATTCTCGAAGTAGAAGATTTTGGTGCGGGTTCCACCATCAGCAAAACCAATCAGCGGTCAGTGGCTTCCATTGCCCGCCATGCCGCCAAATCGAGAAAATGGGCGCAGCTTTTATTTCGTATTGTAAATTATTATCAACCCAAACATATTCTGGAGCTGGGTACCTCGCTGGGTGTATCAACGGCGTATATGGCCCTGGCCAATCCGCAGGCGAAGGTGATTACGGCAGAAGGAAGCCGCGCCATAGCCGCGCAGGCGAAAAAGAATTTTCAATCTCTTCAGTTATCCTCCATACAACAGGTAACCGGCAATTTCGATGATACCCTGCCCGGTATACTGGGCGCTTTACCGCAACTCGATCTGGCATTTATCGATGGCAATCACCGGTACGAACCCACGGTGCGGTATTTCAACCAGCTGTTGCCCCATTTGAACGATGCCAGCCTGGTGATCTTTGACGACATTCACTGGAGCGCCGAAATGGAAAAAGCCTGGGAAGAGGTAAAGGAAAACCCGGCAGTAACGCTTTCCATCGATCTGTTTTTTGTTGGACTGGTGTTTTTCAGCGATCAGTTCAAGGTAAAACAGCATTTTACGGTTCGGTTCTGAAAGCGGTCTTCAAAATAGTTGGCATCAGGAATTGAAGGGCTGCCCCCATCGTACCGGAAACCACCGGGGCGCATCCCCATTTACCCCTGCTATTAATTTTCGGTAAGAATGCAATAAAAAATACTATTCCGGCGTAGCGCCATTCATAACTTAAATTTTCCTTACCTTGAATCACATAACTACTACCTGATTATGACGATTGGAGTTTTAAAAGAACCATCCGAAGAAAGCCGCGTATCATTTTTGCCCGAAGCCGTAACTGCCCTCACCAAAAAAGGCGTTACTGTACAAATTGAATCGGGCGCCGGCGAAAGATCCTTTTATAACGATGAAGACTACGTTAAAGCCGGTGCGGTAATAAAAACCCGGCAGGAAGTTATTCAATCATCCGACATACTGGTAGCTATTCACCCGTTCGCAGAGGCGGCAAGCCTGAGTGCAAAGATCCTGATAGGGGTATACCAGCCTTTGTTCAATGTGGCGGTGATGCAGCAATGGGCAAAGCAGGGAATTACTTCATTCAGTCTCGATATGCTGCCACGTACAACGCGGGCGCAAAGTATGGATGTGTTGAGCTCACAGGCCAATATCGCCGGTTATAAAGCGGTATTGCTGGCGGCCAACACCTATAGCCGCTATTTTCCCATGTTCATGACGGCGGCCGGTAGTATTGCTCCGGCCAAAGTATTGATCCTGGGCGCCGGGGTAGCCGGTTTGCAGGCTATTGCAACCGCCCGCCGTTTGGGTGCGGTGGTTGAAGTGTTCGATACCAGGCCCGCCGTAAAAGAAGAAGTAATGAGTTTGGGCGCCAAATTCATTGAAGTGGAAGGCGCCGCCGATGCATCGAAAGCAGGCGGGTATGCGGTTGAACAGTCGGCCGATTATCAGCAACGCCAGCAGCAAAGAATTGCCGAAAGCATTGCCAAAGCCGACATCGTTATTACCACCGCGCAAATACCCGGTAAAAAAGCGCCTGTACTTATTACAGAAGAAATGCTGACCTCTATGCGCAAAGGATCGGTGATCATTGATATTGCGGCAGCTACCGGTGGCAATACGCCCGTTACGAAAAACAATCAAACGGTAATATATAAAGGCGTGCATATTGTAGGCAACAGCAACCTGCAGGCCACCATGCCTTCCGATGCCAGTAAACTGTATGGCAAAAACCTGCTTAACTTTTTACAACTGATCATCGATAAGGAAGGAAAGATCAATCTCAACTGGGACGATGACCTGGTGAAAGGTTGCTGCATTACCAATAATGGCGAGGTGGTGCACGACCGGGTTAAAGCAATTAGCTAATTTGCTAATGTGCTAATGGGGGAATACATTTTTTCCCGGCATTCTGAACGCTAAGTAGCTTTTCCTGCGTTGCATACCGGCGATAAATGCCGGCATCCCGACCGAAGCATCGGGACAGCTCTTTACTCAGCCAATAAATTATTACAAACTAACTATATGGAAGCAATTCTTACCTGGATAGCCGATAATCAGCAAATGATCTACATCGTTATATTGATGATCTTCGTTGGTATCGAGGTTATCGGTCATGTACCCAGCGTGCTGCATACGCCACTGATGAGCGGCGCCAATGCCATCCATGGTGTGGTTATCATTGGGGCCATCATTGTTATGGGCAAGGCCGAACAGCATAATTACGTGGCGCTCGTCCTCGGTTTTCTGGCGGTGGTTTTAGGAACATTGAATGTGGTGGGCGGCTTTGTGGTAACCGACCGCATGTTGGAAATGTTCAAAGGAAAAGGTAAAAAGCAAAATCCAGGTTCTAAGTAAAAACAAAACGATTTATGGAATTAAGTATACTAACCCTCTGCTACCTCGTAGGTTCGGTTACGTTCATTATAGGATTGAAGATGTTGTCGAACCCGTCAACCGCCCGCAACGGTAACCTGCTGGCGGCTGCCGGTATGGGCATTGCTATTATAGGAACCATCTTCCTGTATGAAGAAGATGGCAAAAGACTGGGCAACTATCCCTGGATCTTCGGGGGCATTCTTATTGGCGGGGTAATAGGAACGCTGGCCGCAAGGAGAGTAAAAATGACGGCCATGCCCGAAATGGTGAGTATGTTCAATGGGATGGGTGGCGCCTGTGCGGCCCTTATTTCGGCCGTTGAGTTCGATCACCTTTACAAAAATTACAAAGGCGATGATTTGTTTGGGCTGTCTGAATATGTAGCAGCCGGTCATTACCTTACTATCATTGCAGGCGCAATTATTGGTACCGTATCTTTTGCCGGCAGCATGATCGCCTGGGGAAAATTGAGCGGTAAAATAAAGGATATGTCGTTCCGCGGCCAGCATATCGTAAATCTGCTCATGCTGGCGCTGGTGTTGGTGGCGGCGGTAATGTCGTATCAATACCAAACAACCTATGCCCATCTTCTTTTTTATGCAACCGTTGCGTTATCGCTTGTATACGGGATTATGTTTGTAATGCCTATCGGCGGGGCCGATATGCCGGTGGTTATTTCATTACTGAACTCGTTTACCGGCGTGGCGGCAGCCTGCGGCGGTTTCCTGTACAACAACAAAGTGATGTTAACGGGTGGTATTCTGGTAGGTGCTGCCGGTACCCTGCTGACCATTCTTATGTGTAAGGCCATGAACCGTTCGCTGAAGAATGTATTGATCGGTTCGTTTGGCGGCGGCGCCGCTGCCAGCGGAGCTAAAAAAGACCAGGGCGCTTATAAAGAAATTACCCTGAGCGATACTGCGGTTGTCATGAGCTATGCCAATAAAGTAATGATCGTTCCCGGGTATGGCCTCGCGGTTGCGCAGGCGCAACATGCCTGTCACGAACTGGAAAAATTACTCGAAAGCAAAGGCGTTGAAGTGAAGTATGCCATTCATCCTGTGGCGGGGCGTATGCCCGGCCATATGAACGTTTTGCTGGCCGAAGCCGATGTCAGCTATGACAAACTGCTCGAAATGGAACACGCGAATGACGAGTTCCCGACAACCGATGTGGTACTGATCCTCGGAGCGAACGACGTAGTGAACCCGGCTGCCAAAACTGATCCTTCTTCTCCTATATACGGAATGCCCATTCTCGATGTGGAGCTGGCAAAAAATGTGATCGTGAACAAACGCAGTATGAAACCGGGTTATGCCGGTATCGAGAACGACCTTTTCTTTCAACCCAAAACTTCTATGCTTTTCGGCGATGCCAAAAAGGTGTTGCAGGACCTGATAGGGGAGATCAAGAATTTATAATATGGGTAGCGGGACCGCTGTTTTCGTCAAACCCTGGAATACGCCATTCCGGTTTATGCTGGTAACGATGATCGTATGTCTTCTTGAGTCGTTGCTTGCCCTTTGGTTCAACATGAAGAACTACGGCGTTTCAACCGCTGCTTTTTTATGGATGTTTTTATGGCCATCGGTTCTTCTGGTTGAAGTAGTATTTTATCGGGTGGTTCGAAGAAGAATAAAAGAACGAAAATTCGTTTGGGCGCACCTCATCCTTTCCCTGTTTTCCTTTGCAGTACTGCCATTACTTTATATTGGCGCATTGTTTTTTTCTTACCTGGTAATTCCCTCGAGCCCTGTAATGCAAAGCCTGTTTCGGGTTCAGATGTATAGTTACTGGGCGGGCGTTATAATTGGTCATATCTTTTTTGTCATAGTTATAGTTCAATGCTTTTCTGCCCAAAAACCGCAGCAGCCAAACGACGATAACGACCTGTTGAGCGAAATTGCCATGTAAAAAACACTAAATGCACCCCATCTTCCGTTATAAGCATTGCATAGCAGGGGATTTGCCGTGTTTGTGTGTTATTGTGTTTGTAAATAATTGGATGCCATAGTGTTGCGGGTGCAGTAAATCTCCAGTATTTTAGCCGAAAATAATTGACAACCGTACTATATGATCACAAAAAGTGCCTGTTTAGTAGCCGCTATCCTTGTAATTTCCTGCCATCTCAGTAAAGCGCAGGACGAAGGAAATACATTGTCTAAAGTAGATGATTCCGCCATAGCGAAGCCAAAGAGCAATCTCACCTACGAGTATCAATACCTGAACGACGATCATACCGAAGGCATTGAAAAGTCATTCCTGTTCGGCAAGCTGAAAACCGAGATCCACTTTAAAGAAAAAGGTAAGTTCCAGGCTGCCAAATCATACGATACAAAGACCGGCCGTTTATTAAAGACCGATACCATTGTGAATTTCAACAGGCTGGTAGGCACCACAACTACTTATTATGCCAATGGTAAACCCAAGGAAATGGAGCACCGCGATACCAGCGGCGTTGTTGACCAGTACAGCGCTTTTTTCCAGGGCGGAAATAAACGAATCGTGATTCATTACAAGAACGGTAAAAGGAACGGGTTGCTGACGGAATATAACCCTAATGGCACCCTGAAAGAAACCGGTACATATGTAAACGATAAACGCGAGGGCGTTTTCAAGTTCTACGATGTGCGCGGCCAGTTGATCACCACCAGGAAATTCAGAGCCGACAAAGTTGTAAAATAGTTGCTGTAACGAAAATGATCCATAGCTAAAGTCCCGCCCCGTGGCGGGACTTTGCGTTAATGTAATTCTAATGCCCTGCCTGGCTTCGCCAGAACTTCATTAACGCATTATTTCATAGTTTTGCAGGGTGCAGCTCCCCCAACAATTACTTGGCTCCTTAGCCGGTGTCGCAGGCTTCGATAAAGAAGCGTTCGTGCAAACACATGAAAGCGGCCGGCAGGTTACGTCGGTTCGGGTTAATCCGGGCAAAATTCCAATGGTGAATAGTGATGGGTCAATGGTCAAGGGCATTCCCCCGGGGCTTCAGCAGCACTTTTCCATAACATCCTCAGCAAAGATACCGTGGTGCACTTACGGCCTTTATTTATCAGAGCGGCCGGCATTTATTTTCGACCCGTTGATCCATGCAGGAGCGTACTATGTACAGGAGGCATCGAGTATGTTCCTTGAACAGGCGCTTATGCAAACATCAGATACCAGCCAGCCATTGCGGGTGCTCGATCTTTGTGCTGCGCCCGGCGGTAAATCAACCCTGCTGCAATCACTTATCAGTGCCGATAGTTTACTGGTGAGCAATGAAGTGATAAAATCAAGGGCCGCCATACTGGAAGAGAATTCGGTAAAATGGGGTGGGGCCAATGTCGTTGTTACCAATGCCGATCCGGTGGCATTTGCAAAGCTGGAAAACTTTTTCGATGTGATCGTTATCGATGCGCCGTGCTCGGGTTCCGGTTTGTTCAGGCGCGAACCGGAAGCCATTGCCGAGTGGAGCGAACACAATGTACAACTCTGCTATCAGCGCCAGCAGCGCATTCTGGCCGATGTGTTTCCCGCCTTAAAAGAGGGCGGCGTGCTTATTTATTCTACCTGTTCCTATTCGAAAGAAGAGGATGAAAATATTGGCGACTGGTTAATGGATGCGTTTACTGTTCACAGTTTGCCTTTGAAAACAGAAGCTGCGTGGGGCATTGTTGAAACGCGGTCAGACAAACATAAAACATATGGCTATCGCTTCTTCCCCGATAAAGTAAAAGGAGAAGGCTTTTTTATCAGTTGTTTTCGCAAACAGGAAGGAACCGGTAATACAGTTCGTATGCCTAAACGACCGGCACTGCAAAAAGCATCGAAGAACGAATCGGCTATCTTACAACCCTGGCTGCAAACCGGTAGCGGCATGCAGTTGTGGAAACAAAAGGAAGACCTGTTTGCCTTTCCGCAGCAACTCGAAAAAGAATTGCTCACCATTGTAGATAATGTATATGTGCGCCGCGCCGGCACTACCATTGGTAAAATTGCCGGTAACGACCTGGTGCCCGATCACGCACTTGCGGTAAGCACGCTGGTAAACGGTTCAATTGTTGCAGTAACGTTAAAAAGGGAAGAAGCCATACAATATTTGCGCAGGGATGATGTTACCATTACAACCGGTCAAAAAGGCTGGACCCTGGTTCAGTTCGAGCACTACAACCTTGGCTGGATAAAGGTTTTGCAGAACAGGATAAATAATTACTATCCCCAGGGATGGCGCATCCTGAAAAGAGCTCCCGATATTCCGTGAACACCAGTAACTGCCCGCGGAGCGATAGTTATCCCCGTTGGCGCTAATTAAAATATATATTGCATCTTTGCAACCGAATACGAAATGCATAACCTATGCTGAAGTTCAAAGGAGTTTTAATCATCGCGTTTCTATTGCTAACTCAGTTTGTGTGGTCACAATCTGATATGACAGTGCAGGGTACTTCTCCTGACCTTTACCTGTTGCATACGGTTCAACCCAAAGAAACATGGTATGCTATAGGCCGTATTTACAACACGCCGGCAAAAGAGATCGCCGCCCTCAGCGGTGCCACCATGGATAAGCTGAACATTGGTCAGGAATTGAAAGTGCCGTTGTCGGCCAACAACTTTACACAGGATGGAAAAAAGGGCACAGATGAGGTTTTCGTTCCCGTTTATCATATTGTAGGGGAAAAAGAATGGATGTACCGCATTAGCCAGAATCACAATAAGATCCCTGTTGAAACGCTTGAAAAATGGAACGGTATTACCAATGATCAGCTGATGGCCGGCATGAAGCTGATAGTAGGTTATCTGAAGGTAAAAACTACACAGTCGCCGCTGGCTGCCACCGGGGTAAAGAAAATAATAACGCCGGTTGCCGCATCGGGTGGCACCGTTACCAAACCTGTTACCGAGCAGTCTGTTGTAAAAACAGATAAGCCGGCAGAAACCAAACCAACGGAAACAAAAGCGGTTGAGGCTAAAAAGGAAGAACTGAAGAAAGAGGAACCGCAGAAAGAAGAAAATAAAATGGGCACACCGCCACCCGCTTCAGAAACGGCAAAACCCACCACGCCGGTTGGAAATGAAAGCAGCTATACCGGTTATAAAGGCGGTTATTTCCGTTCGGGTTACAATGGCAACGGTAAATCAACAGCGGGTAATGCCGGTATTTTCAGAAGTACCAGTGGCTGGAAAGACGGTAAATATTATGCCCTCATGAATAATGTACCGGTGGGTACTATTGTAAAGATCACTTATAGTTCTACCAATAAATCAGTTTTTGCCAAAGTGCTGGGACAACTGCCCGATATGCGTGAAAGCGTTGGCCTTACTGTTCGCCTCAGCGATGCAGCAGCGGCCGAGTTGGGTGCTGAAATGGGTAAGTTCTATGTAGATGTGACATACTGAGTTGAGTTCACAGGCTTTTGTTATAATTGGTGCATTTGCGGCTTGGGTCGCAAATGCTAATGTGATAATTCGATAATGTGATAATTCTATAATGGAATACAGGATCGCGGCAGGCGCTCGCGCTGCCGCTTAAACCGTGACGGCACCTGATCGCTTACGTTAGGCGCAACAGCATTCAGGACGCTGCATGCCGAATTCCCTTCTACATTCACCATTGAACATTCAACATTCGATATTGTATTTCCTTTTTCATTTCTCCTTTTTCATTTCCCCATATTTAAACCCTCTCAAAAACTCTTCCACCGTCATTTTCTTTTTTCCCTCCAGTTGCAGTTCGGTGATTTGAATATATCCATCGGCGCCGGCATATTTCAGATAGGTTTTATTATCCGTTTCAATGCTGCCGGGGTTTTTGGGTGATGGATGGTTTTCTTTTTTTGCTTTGTAGATCTTCAGGTTTTTGTCATTCAACGTTGTGAATGCAGCGGGGTAGGGCGATAAACCTCTTATGAGGTTGTATATCGCTGCAATGGGTTGGTTCCAGTCGATCTTACAGGTTTCTGTAAATATTTTAGGAGCATGTTTAAGATGAAGTGTTTCATTGGAAACCGTTGGAACTGTTTCCCGGTAGCTGGTAGCCGGTGCGTGAGCCAATGATTGCTGAGGGATCTCCTGTAATGATCCGTTTGTTAATCCGGCAACGGTTTTAACTAAGAGTTTTGCGCCGATGTCTTTCATTCTGTCGTGTACTTCGCCGGCGGTTTCGTCATCGCCTATGGGAAAACTTTCCTGTAGCAGGATATTGCCGGTGTCTATTTCATGTTGCAGTTTAAAAGTGGTTACACCGGTTTCTTTTTCGCCGTTGATAACAGCCCAGTTAATGGGCGCCGCGCCGCGGTATTGTGGCAACAGCGAGCCATGTAAGTTAATAGTACCCATGGGTGGCATGTTCCATACCACCTCGGGCAACATACGAAAAGCCACCACTATCTGCAGGTCGGCCTGTAATTCTTTTAATGTTTCCAGAAATACCGGGTCTTTAAGTTTAACAGGTTGCAGCACCGGTAACTGATGCTCAACCGCATATTTCTTTACGGCGCTTTCTGTAAGCTTCATACCCCGGCCGGCAGGTTTATCGGGTGCAGTGATCACTGAAATGATATGGCAACCTGCCTGTACCAGCGCATCGAGTGAAGCTACTGCAAACTCAGGCGTTCCCATGAAAATAATCCGTAGCTGACCGCTTATCGATGGTTTGTTTTCTTGCATTCGTCTTACGATTTCTTACCAATAGGTTGGTGTTGAAAAGGGAGGAAATTCCCCACTTTTTCAGCAAATTTCATCAAAAAACTTTTATTGGCTGCCCAAAATTATTCCTGTTACTTTGCAGCCAGGGAATTGGGCTTTTTTATCTGCTCGCTTTTGTTCACTTTTTGAGCTTTTTGAATGCAGCGATGTGGGAGGGGAGAGTTGATTTTCCTGACATTTTAAACACTAATAAAGATAGTATGCAACAAGTAAAAAGCGGCGATACCGTAAAGGTACACTATCATGGCCGTTTAACAGATGGAACAACTTTCGACTCATCAGCTGGTCGTGAGCCGCTACAATTTGAAGTGGGAAGCGGGATGGTAATTCCCGGGTTCGATAATGGTGTTATGGGTATGATAGTGGGCGACAAAAAAACCATCCAGATTCCGGTTGCTGAAGCGTATGGTCCCAAAAATCCCGATATGATCGTTGCATTCCCTGCCAGCGAATTCCCTGAAGATATGGAGCTGGAAGTTGGTATGCGTTTAAATATGACCAATTCTGAAGGACACGTAATTCCGGTGGTAGTAACCGAAATTGGTGAAGAAAATGTAATGCTCGATGCCAACCATCCCCTGGCTGGTGAAGACCTGGTGTTCGATATCGAACTGGTTGAGATCGGTGCTGCTCCTTCGCGCATCATTATGCCGTAAATTCCTGAATTAAGAAATAAGAAGTAGGAAGTAAGAAGCGTCAGATTGCTTACTTCCTACTTTGTCGTTTATACACCCCTGTATTCCCTTGTCAACCCATCAACTTGTCAATTCACCTCGTAGTTTTCCTATCTTGACCTGCCCGTTTTTTTTATCTATTTTGGCGGCATAATTTATACCCTATGATACAAACCACGAAACGCATAGTTACGTGCACGCTATTATTCTGTTTATCTGGTATTGTTTACGCTCAGGACCAAACCGCCACTTCCACAACCGATCAACCGTTACCGGAGTCCGATACGGCAATTGCTACCCGCAATGCCCTGCGGTTTGCCGATAGTTTGGTAAAAGCCGATTTTTACACCGATTGGAACACGTACATGAACCTGACCTGTACAAGTGCTTTTAAATTCTATGGCGGTAAAGAAGGGTTTAAGGAGAATGCGGTCGCCATCCATTACCGCGATGAACCTAAAAGCGAAGAAAAGATGCCCAAAACCAAATTGTTGCATCTGATGAACGACAACAGCGACCAATGGCAGTGTGTTGTTGAAAAAGTACGTGAAAAATGGGACGAGTCACGTGGAAAGGTAAAAGTGTATACCTACCTGGTAGGTGAGTCGAACGACAATGGCCTTAACTGGAAGTTTATCGATGCCAGTCACAATTCCCTTCCCAATATCATTTACATTCTGCCCTCCGTTTTCACAACTATGGAAATTCCCGAAGGGAAAACCGTGTATGAAGACGAAGTAGCGGCACAGCAGGCGGCAGAGGAAGCTGTTAAGGCGAACCAGGCAACACAGGCGAAGAAAAAGGCGCCGGTTAAAAAGGCCACTAAATAGTTATAAGTGTGCCACACCTTCGAGGTGTGGCACACTTACCTGCAGATCTCAGCATAGTTTTTCAGAAAAAAGAAGGGTGAGTTTCCCGCTAAGAGAAGCTCACCCTTTCTTTTTTATTTCAATTGTTATGCTTTCTTCTTCCCGTATAACCAGCCCAGCCAGATGCCCACGAGGCCCCAGCCCACAATGCTGTCATAGAAATAAGCCATCAGGTCGAATCCCTGGTACCAGATATGATTGGTGTAAGGCACATTGAAAAAAACGATCATGCCAACGAACAGGGCTGAAATAAGTATGGCTATAAAGTTCAGCGAATTCATGCGGCTGATGAGCGCGCAGAAAAAGCCAACGATCAGCATGTCGACGATGAGGCCACGGATCATGTTTGAACCCATGTTCATTTTCCATGACTGATGGTATTGTATCAATGCCCAGGGTTTTCCTTCCATCGTTTTCATAAGCGCTTCGTGTTGTTCGCGGCTTGCATCGGGGGGAAGCCCGGGTATGTGATATTGTCCTTCTTTATCGAGCTGCGTGCTTAAAAAGTTCATGATTGCGTCCTGCTTGTCAGTGTACTGGTAGGCGTTGCCGTGGAGGTTCAGAACAGTCCAGGAAAGAAACTGCCAAAGGAAAAGAAGAATACCGCCTACGAGGGCGCCAATGAGTAACTTTTTCATAATAGCCAGCTTTAGTTTGTAAAAAGGTAGAAAGAATAATCCGATTTTACAAATATGTTATTGGCTGGCCTTTATCATTTTGGCGGCAACGTTTCTTTCATATGCGATGTATAAAAGCAGCAGGGCAAGTGCAAACAAACAGGTTGTAATGAATGATCCTTCCAGTCCGAACCCGCCGCCGGTAAGCCACCAGGGACCCTTTAAAGCTGGCTGCAATACACCTTTTAACGGTAAGCCACTTACGGTATAACCTAAAACCGGTCCCTGTATGAAGTTCCAGCCAAAATGAAAAAGTACCGCGAACCAGATATTGCGGGTATAGATGAAGTTGATACCAAGCAGCATACCCGCCAGCATCAAATTGGCCATGGCAACAGATGAAATGCCGGGGTTACTGCTATGGGCCAGTGCAAACATAACGGCCGAAACGGCGAGCGCAGCCCATTTGTTCATCGATTCCATCAGGTTGTTGAGGATGTAACCCCTGAAAACAATTTCTTCGGTAAGCGCTATCAATACCATCAGCAGTAAACCTAATAAAAGATCCTGCCCTATGAAGTGCGCATCGATCCATTCTAGATTTCCGGTTGCAAATAACAGCAGGCTGGCGGCGCCCAGTATGGCGGCGCCCAAACAAAAACCGATCGATGCGTCGGCCTCGAAAGAGGTCCATTGCAGGCCGAGGCTTTTTGCCGGTTTTCGATCGATGATGCGGCGGAATGTCACCGTTAGGGCTATGGCCGCTATGGCATTTATGAGCAATGAGGTGATGGCTATATTCAGCAGCTGTTCATTTGTTACGGTGTTTTTCGAAGCAAACGGCGATATGCCCATTATAGAACCGGTGATGAGGGATACCATAACGGAACAGGCAATAAAAGCGAACAAGAGCAGTATTGCGCGCACCCAGCCTTGCTTTATTACGGGAGAAAACCTGTAGGAGCTCATGAGGGAATTAAGTTGATCGATATTTGAGTTATATTGCCAAAAATACAGCTTACATGTTTACTAAATATAGTTTTACCGTAAAGGAAAGGTTTTTACGCTACGTGCAAATTGATACGCAAAGCGATCCGCAATCAACCAGCGTTCCGTCTACCGAAAAACAAAAAGACCTTAGCCGTGTATTGGTGCAGGAATTGAAGAGTATGGGTATTTCCGATGCGCATCTCGATGATCATGGTTACGTGTATGCTACCATTCCGGCCAATACAACAAAAGAAGTGCCTGTAATATGTTATTGCTCGCATGTTGATACCGCACCTGATTGTACCGGCGCCGGGGTAAAACCACTGGTGCATACCAACTATGATGGCGGGAATATCGTATTACCCGATGATCCCACGCAGATTATTTCACCCGCTGATCATCCGTACCTGCTGAAAAAGAAAGGTGAGGATATCATTACGGCATCGGGCACCACCCTGCTGGGCGCCGATGATAAGGCGGGTGTTGCGGTGATCATGGATATGGCGCATTTTTTTATGACCAACCCCGATGTAAAACATGGCGCTATCAAAATACTGTTCACACCCGATGAAGAGATCGGGCGCGGGGTTGATAAAGCCGATCTGAAAAAGCTGGGCGCGCAGTTTGCCTATACGCTCGATGCCGGTGAACGCGGTGCATATGAAGATGAAACATTTTCGGCCGATGGCGTTACCATTACCTTTCATGGGGTAAGCGCCCATCCGGGTTATGCAAAAGACAAACTGGTGAATGCGATGAAAGTGGCCGGCGCGTTCCTCGAAGCACTGCCAACAGATACATTGTCGCCCGAAACCACCGAAAAGAGAAATGGTTTTGTTCATCCGGTGCGTATAAATGGTATTGCCGAAAAGGTTACGCTCGAGTTCATCATTCGCGATTTTATCACAGCAAAGCTGGCTGAATATGAAAACCTCTTAAAGGAAAAGCTGGCGCAGGTTTTACAACGTTTTCCCGGGGCGAAGGCCGATTTTGAAGTGCGTGAACAATATCGCAATATGAAAGAGGTGCTCGATAAATTTCCGCATGTTTCGGCTTATGCAAAGGAAGCGATAGCCCGTGCGGGTGTGCCGTTGATCGAAATGAGCGCGCGCGGCGGTACCGATGGGTCGCGGTTGTCGTTTATGGGTTTGCCCTGTCCGAACCTCTTTACAGGTGAAATGGCCTTTCATGGCAAACATGAATATGTGAGCGTGCAGGATATGCAAAAAAGCGTGGAAACGATCGTGCACCTGGCTTGTATCTGGGAAGAAAAAGGATAATGTGATAAATAGCTAATGTGATAATTTGATAATGCTTTAGAGTTCGCCATTCCCTATAAAACCGAAGTTCACGCGTACAGGGTGTATTCAATTGTCATATTATCTGATTACCGCATAATCAAATTTCGCATGCTCCGTTTACGATGAAACCTGTTCTTATATATTGCCTGTTGTTTTTCAGTTACAAAATTCTCCATTCCCAAAACCTTGTTCCCAACGGAGGTTTTGAAGATGAGAATATCTGCACTGAATATATACAGAACTGTGCGCCGGAAGGCTGGATAGCGACTTCCCTTCATGCCAATTATTATTTCGATGCTACGCTTCTGAAGAATGCGGTGAAAGCGCATAGCGGCACTCATTATGTTGGCGTAACCGCAGGCCACCTTGGGATGCAGGGTATCCGCAATTTTATTCGTGCCCGCCTGTTGTGCGGGTTGCGCAACGGCAATCAGTACAAACTAGAAATGTTCCTGCATTCGAAAAATCCCATCCTCGACAGTATAGGTATTTATTTTTCCGGGCAGGACTATCTGTGCGAGAAAAGATATTTCAAACATATTGAACCCCAGTTGTGGTCGGGCAATGGAAGGGAGAACACCAGCGAAGACAGCCGCAACTGGAAAAAAGTAGAACTGATCTATACCGCAAACGGAACAGAGGGATTTATAACCATCGGTTGTTATAAAAGGGTTGATTATAAAAACATGGTGCAGGATTTCAGGGGTGAGTATAATGTTTACATCGATGATGTTTCGCTTACGCCGGTTGACTCAACGGAGCAATTATGTTTTCAGGCCGATAGTGTAAAGAATGAAATTTATGCAGAGAACGAACGGCATACCATTCTCGACCGGAAAATATACCGGTACCGCCGCACCCCGCCGCCGGTAATTCCGCTGCCGCCAACGGTCACAAAAAAAATTAAGATCAGGCACATCGATACGCTGATCATCCCCGATATATTTTTCGCTACCGCCCGGTACGAGTTAAGTCCGGCGAGCTTTAATATGCTCGACAGCTTTGCCGGTAAACTGAACACCTATTTTATTGATTCCATGATAGTGGAAGGGCATACGGATAGTATTGGCAAACTGGCCTATAATGAAACGTTATCGTTTAACCGCGCCACTTCGGTTAAAGATTACCTGGCGAATAAGGTAGAAGGGCTCAGGGAGAAGTCGGTAACAAGAGGTTTTGCCTACAGGCGGCCTGTGGCCGGTAATAAAACCCCGAAGGGACGGCAGATGAACAGGCGGGTGGAGATCATCTTGTACAGGTATGATGAGTGAGTTGACGGGTTGACCGGAAGTTAAAAAGGTAATAGAGGTGATATAGTTGATATAGGAAGGTGCAGCGAATCGATGCGGAATCGCGAGCCCTGAATAAGGAAACCCTTTCACGTTTTACGATCTCAATAAAAAAGTCATTCCCGTTGAAAGGAATGACTTTTTTTAGTGTCGCCGATCTGTCTATTGTTTCAAAATTGTCTTGCTAAAGATCTCTGCGCCATTCTTAAACACTATATGGTATAAACCGTTTGTTAATCCACTCATATCTACATTTGAAATTACCGCGTTGGCCGACAAACGAATGTCCCTTATGGTTTGGCCGGTTGCGCTGATGATCTGAATATGTGCGGCTACGCCTGCTTTCGGGTGTTGGATCATCACGAAGTTTTTAACCGGGTTGGGTGATACACTAATATTGGTCGTTAGTTTAGCTTTCAGGCTAATGATGAAGCTGTATTTGAACGTGCCATCCTGTTCAACCATTTTCAGCCTGTAGTAGTTGTTATCTGCAGCAGGTTGCGCATCGGTAAAGCTGTATGATCTTAAGTTAGCCGCTTTTACATTGCCGATTACGGAGAAGTTCTTTCCATCGGTGCTTCTCTCAATAACATAACTTACGATGCCGCTTTCTTCTTCAGTATTCCAAACCAGTTTGGTGCCGAAGGTTTCTTCGCTGGCGTTAAAGCTGGTGAGCTGAACGGGGAGGGGAGCGCCAACAGGTGAAAGGGTGGCCCATGCAGCAGCTGAGTTGTCGCCGGCGGCTACGCGGAAACCATCGTAAGCAGCATCAGGTGAATCGTCTTCATCGGTTTGCCATATGCGCATTGCATTGATCTGCGAGCCATAAACAACTTCATCAGTATTTTGCTGGTTAGCGCCGGTAGCGCCTGTTGCAATAGCTGTTGAAGGTTCGGCACCCAGCGCCGGGTTTACCCATAAGTACGCATCGTCATTGTCAGCACCCGACACAACATCATATCTTATAACTATGAGGTAAGTCGTGTTGTATTGGAAATTGCCGGTAGTGTATTCCGGGTTTGCGGTTCCAACAGCAATACCAAACTCTATATCGTTGCTGGAGCCATTATCTTCCCTCATATAGAACCGGCAGGGGAAAGTTCCATTAGCTGTATTTTCAAATGTTATAGCATCATCAGGACCTTCGTTTAATTGAGGTAAATTAGTTACCCGCACCAGGAAACTCATAAAAAAGGTTTTGTTACCTGAAGTGCTAACCGAAGCGGAAAAAGGTTTGCGAGGGTCGGTTCCGTCAGTAGAAGAAACCACAGCATACTGAAAACCGCTGGTATAGCCTGCGTAGGTTAATGGTGTAGTAGTAGCAATTTGTACGTCGGTTCCAGTGCCTAATTGAACCCATCCACCCTGGGTACCAAGGTCGCCATTTGTAAAACCAGAGAAATTTTCATTAATAACCAATTGAGCGTTTGCAGTAATGGCAACAGCAGTTACCATTATAAAAGAGTAGATCTTTTTCATTTCTTTTGATTTTGGGATGAATAAATTTTGGGGTGCCCAGAGGAATTGGAGGAATGCTTTTCTTACGTGTATAAGAAGAAGCTTTGATCGGAGGTCTTCAAAAGGATGAATGAAAAATTTGTAAACTGGTGGAGACTTTGTTCCTGTACGCTGGAGTTTCGAAGGATTGTGGCAGATGTAAGCGCCGGGTAAATGTATAGACTATTTTTTCTATATGCAAGGGCGGGATAGTTTTATTGATATTGATCAAATATGTACTAGGCTGATGCTGATTGGTTTACTGACGGCCATCATGAAAATGGCAATTTGTGTACTGATCTTAAAGTGGCTGTCATGAAATCTAAATGGCCATAATGCAGATCATGTGAGCTATCAGTATAAATAAAATAACGTGTAGCTTTTTAAATAACTACAACATAATCAACGTAAACAAAACAACCTCCCGCACCGGTTTTTTTGACTAATTTAGAATCATTCCATTGTCAAACCTATCTATGAAGCTAATAAGTCAATTCGTCCCCGCCATATCCGTGGCATTAATAACCTGCTATGCAGGGTATTCGCAGAACCTGGTGGCCAACGGTGGTTTTGAAGAGGCCAATCTTTGTACAGAATTCCATAAATATTGCGCGCCGGAAGCATGGGTGGCCACATCGGGCCAGGCCAATTACTATTTTGGCGATATGGCCATAGCTTATGAAGGTTTCCACTATGTTGGTTTAACGGCAGGCAGTGTGAACAAACGCGGCGTGCGTAATTTTCTCATAACGCAATTGTTGTGCGGTTTGCGCAAGGGCAAACAATATATGCTTGAATTTCAGGTATGCGCCACCAATAAAGTGCTCGACAGCATCGGCGTATATTTTTCGCCTGAAGACTATTTGTACGAGCGAAGAAATTTCAGGGAAGTGCAACCGGCTTTATGGTATGTGCGCAGCGGCGCCGCTTTATCGCAGCCCCCCAATAAATGGCAAAAGGCGCGGTTTGTGTATACCGCCACCGGTAATGAAGCTTTTCTTACTATCGGGCTTTTTAAAAGAGCCGATTATACCGGTGCGCTAAAACCCGATTTCCAGGATGAATATCTTTTTTTGCTCGATAATATTTCATTGACGCCCGTTGATGTTAATGAGCGGATGTGTGCGGATGCCGAGCGCGAAAAATGGCGGATCTATAAACAGGATGACAGGCATAGCCGGCTTGAAAAAAGGATCAATAATTATTTAAAGAACCCGCCTGTTCCGCGGCCTAAGTTAAACCTTACCCGCGTTCCCCTGGTGAAGCATGTTGACACACTTGTTATTCCCGATATCTATTTTGTTTCTGCCAGTTATGAACTTTCAAAAAAAAGCAATGAACTGCTCGATAGTTTTGTGCGCAAACTGTCAGGTTCCATGGATTCGGTAATAGTGAACGGCCATACCGATAGCGTCGGCAGTTATGAATATAACAAGGAGTTATCGCTAAGCCGGGCCGTAGCGGTAAAACAATACCTCATGACCAAAATGCCATCGCTGGGTGTAAACTTTGTTGCAAGAGGATATGCGTACCTGCAGCCGATAGCCAGTAATAGATCTCCGTCGGGGCGGAAGAAGAACAGGAGGGTGGAGATCTTTGTTTATAGAAAAGAATAGGTGGTAATATTGAATACAGGGAAATGAAGAATGAAGAATGAAAAATGAAAAAGGGAATATAGAATAACAGAAGAATATTGAATAACGAATTTCCAATATCGAAGTGAATATAGTATTCGCTTTAGGCTTTAACTTGTATTCGATTTCGGCTCAGCTGTATTTTGCCTTCACTTGGAGCTTGCAGCGTGTAGCTTGCAGCTGTATTCTGTATTCGCTTACAGCTTGTAGCGTGCAGCTGTATTCGCCTTTAGGCTGTTCCCTGTATTTGCTTGCGGCTTGCAGCTTGTAGCGTGCAGCTGTATTCGCCTTAGGGCTGTTCCCTGTATTTGCTTGGAGCTTGCAGCTTGCAGCTTACAGCTTTGACCTGCTGTTTTCCCTACAATCCCATTTTCTTCCTTATAGAATTAATGATCAGCACCGCATGCTCGCGGCTGTTTTCAATAAACCACACATGGGTATTCATGCCGCCGCAAACCACGCCGGCCAGGTAAATGTTAGGTAAATTAGTTTCCATGGTATCGGGGTCGTAGGTTGGTTGAAGCACCCCATCGTCTGACAAATGAATGCCTACCTGTTGCAGAAAATCACAATGCGGCTGATAGCCGGTCATGGCAATCACATAATCATTTGCAATAGTAACCAACCCATCGGGTGTTTGAATATCCACTTCCTTTTCGCGGATGGCCATTAACGTAGAATTGGTATAGGCTTTTATGCTGTTTTCCTTAATACGGTTCTCAATATCGGGTTTTACCCAGTATTTAACCCGTTTGCCAATGCCTTCGTGCCGAAGGACCATACTTACTTCGGCGCCCTTGCGCCAGGTTTCGAGCGCCGCGTCAACCGCCGAGTTATTGGCGCCTACCACCAGTACCTTGTGCATGGCGTAAAAATGCGGGTCTTTATAATAGTGAACCACCTTGGGCAGGTCTTCGCCGGGAATGTTCATCATTACCGGGATATCGTAAAAACCGGTAGCGATCACCACGAAAGTGGTATGGTAGGTTTGTTTGGTGGTAACAACCTCGTATTTGCCATTATGTGGTGTAATGCCGGTAACTTCTTCCTGCAGGTGAATGGTAAGTTTATTGCTGGTGGCCACGCGCCGGTAATATTCCAGCGCTTCGGGCCGGGTTGGTTTTATGTTATTGCTCACGAACGGAATACCGCCTATCTCCAGTTTTTCAGAAGTAGAAAAAAAGGTCATATTGATGGGGTAGTTGTACAGCGAATTCACCAGGCAGCCTTTTTCCAGTATGCAATACTGTAACCCCGCTTTTTTAGCCTCCAGGGCACAGGCCAGGCCAATAGGCCCGCCGCCAACGATTATAATGTCGAATTGATTGCTTGAGTTCATTATAGCAAAGTTAACATGTGGAATTGTTTTATAGTTCATCAATTAACCATGCCAGGGCTTCATGCGTTCAAATCGGGGAGCGTTGATGACTTAAAGCGGGATTTTCCCTGGGCTTATTTGGATATTTGCACATTTACCGTACTTTTCATTAAAATTTAATCTTATGGAGTTCCTTACGTCCTATTGGTGGGTCATTGTTATCGTACTGATTTTGTTTGCCGGTTTAAAAACCATTAACCAGGGATTTATTGGTGTGGTTACCATGTTTGGTAAATACCGGCGTGTATTGAGCCCTGGCCTGAATTTTTTAATACCCTTCCTGGAACAGATCAGCCGTAAGGTTAGTATCCAGAACCGTTCAGTGGAAATGGAGTTCCAGGCGGTAACGGCCGATCAGGCAAACGTGTATTTCAAAAGCATGTTGCTGTATGCGGTTCAGAATTCTCATGAAGAAACTATCAAGAAAGTAGCTTTTAAATTCCTGAGCGAGCGCGACCTCATGCAGGCGCTTACCCGCACTATCGAGGGTACCATCCGCTCATTTGTGGCCACCAAACGCCAGGCCGAGATCCTCGGTTTGCGTAAGGAAATAGTGGAGTATGTAAAAGAGCAGATCGATCATTTGCTGGAAGAATGGGGGTATCACCTGCTCGACCTGCAGATCAACGATATTACGTTCGATAAGCAAATTATGGACAGTATGAGCAAGGTGGTGGCCAGTAACAACCTGAAGGCTGCGGCAGAAAATGAGGGTCAGGCACTGCTGATCACCAAAACAAAAGGGGCCGAAGCGGAAGGTAATGCCATTAAAATTGCGGCTGAGGCTGAACGTACGGCGGCCCAGTTACGCGGTCAGGGTGTGGCGTTGTTCCGCGAAGAAGTTGCCCGTGGTATGAGCCAGGCTGCCGAGCAAATGAAACAGGCGAACCTCGATACGAATGTGATCCTGTTCAGTATGTGGACGGAAGCCATCAAGAATTTTGCTGAAGTGGGCAAGGGTAATATCATCTTCCTCGATGGCAGCAGTGAAAGTATGCAGCGGAACATGCAGCAAATTATGGCTATGATGCAGATGAAGGGCGATAACAATCAAAGCCGGAATTAACGATTCATTAGCTGTACAATTTTGACTATCAGGGAATTCAATTAGCAAACTTTTAAGAAATATTAAATCGTTCGAGTCGTTTTAGGCACACTATTGCCTACATTTACACCACTAAAACAATATCTGGATGAATTGGTTTTTTTTACAAGTTACCAATCCCGCTACCACCGCCTCCGCCGACTCTTTGCAAAAAGCTGCCACTCCGGGCACTCAGGGCGAACATGTTATGAATGTGATGGACCTGTTGGCTAATGGCGGTCCCCTCATGATTCCGCTGGGATTGTTGTTTGTACTGGCTGTGTTTTTCTTTTTTGAACGGCTTATCGCTATTAAAAAAGCAAGCCGGATCGATCCCAACTTCATGTATATCATACGTGATAATGTGATCAGCGGCAATCTTACCGCTGCCCGGTCTATGGCCAAGAATACACAGAACCCTGTTGCCCGTATCATTGATAAGGGCTTGCAACGGGTAGGAAAAAGGATAGAGGAAATAGAGCGCAGCATGGAAAATGTAGGTAAGATAGAGGTTTATAAAATGGAGCGTAACCTGTCGGTTTTGTCGCTGGTATATGGAATAGCGCCCATGTTCGGGTTCCTCGGTACCATCTTTGGGATGTTGCAGTTGTTCTATAATATCAATGCATCGGGTGAATTTACACCTGCACAGATTGCCGGGGGTATTTATACCAAAATGATCACTTCGGCAGCGGGGTTGATCATTGGTTTGCTGGCCTATGTGGCTTATAACTTCCTGAATGCGCAGATCGATAAAACCGTGAACCGCATGGAAGTGGCCAGCGCCGAGTTCCTCGATATTTTACAGGAACCTACCAGATAGTTTTTGGTTTGTTGTTTATGGTTTGTGGTTGTTCGCCCCTCGGGAAGCTTAATTAAATGCATTAGCCCCTGATTTCGGACGCCATACCTTTACCTGATATTTTAAAAGAAATAAAATGAATTTAAGAAGAAGATTAAAAGGTCACCAGGAGTTGCATGCAGGAGCGTTGAACGATATCCTGTTCATCCTGTTGTTCTTCTTTCTTATAGTTTCTACGCTGGCCAATCCGAATGTGATCAGGTTATCGCAGCCGAAAGCAAAAAGCGATACCAAGGCCAAACAAACGGTGATCGTGAACATTAAACCAACCGGAGAGTATATTATCAATGGTAAACAGATCTCCATTGAGGAAATGACGGCGTTTATACAGCCGTATGTGCAGAAGGACTCAACGCAGGCAACGATTGCCATCAATGCCGATAAAACGGTACCGCTCGAGAATGTGGTGGCCGTTATGCGCGTTGCCCGCGACCTCGGCGCCCGGTCAACCTTGCTGGTAGATACGAAAGTGAAGTGATGCCCGCCAACTGGCGGAGAAACATAAATTTCCAAAGGCCCACGGTGACGCATTTGTACACTGTGGGCTTTTATTTTGGGGAAGCACTTTGCCGTGGAGATTACAAGTAGCATCCATAATAAGATGAAATTATTTAATATCATATTTGCCCTGGTGGCTTTGTCGGTACCTGGCATTGAAAAAGGATATGCGCAGCAGTCTTACAGCCTTGCCAATACCAGGTACCTCGATTCAGTAGAACAGGGAATTAGAAATTATATTTGTAATGATTCATTGGTTTACCCTGCCGGTTACAAAAAGAATTTGCTGAAAAAAGAAATACCGGTCATAGAAGTTTTAAATAGTTTTTTCGACAGCACATTTGAAGCCAACCAGGTGAATGGCAAATTAAAAAAGATCAGGTTTGGAAAAACCAGGTTTGCAAAAGTCAATAAAACAGAAACTGACATCGGATTAATTAAGGTAATTCATGTTATTATCAATGGACCCTATTTGCATGCAGATGTAAAACTTGACTGTATTGGTAACATTGTAATAAGAAAAAGCATTCTATTAAACAGTAACTCCATTGGAAGGTGTGGCTTACACGGAAACCAGATCACCGATTTTAAGATGTTTAAAACCTTTGTAATTCCTAAACTGAAGTTT
Organism: Niastella populi; assembly: GCF_002078015.1. Taxonomy (GTDB): domain Bacteria; phylum Bacteroidota; class Bacteroidia; order Chitinophagales; family Chitinophagaceae; genus Niastella; species Niastella populi. The sequence goes on from NZ_LWBP01000145.1 coordinate 60,849, forward strand.
CCGATCAGCGTGAGGGATTATGCCGATATAATTGCCACAGGTTTCTTACAAAAAAACCTGGCAAAAGCTGCCGAGATCAATAAAGACTACAGGTTTAATCTACCATCGGACAAAGCAAAAAAAGACGACTGGATCAATAACATTCTATATAATCAATACAACAGCGACAGCGCATGCTGCTACTCTTATTATCAGCCTCCTGAAGATTTTGTTGCATTGATCAGGAACGGGCAATTAGCGTTGATCAATGATTTGCTTTATTCACCCAATTATTTATATGCCGTGAATGCCATGGAAGCAATGATTTACCTGGCAAATGAAAACAAACTGGTTATAAATGACAGCATCAGAACTAAAATGGAATTGTTGAAACAGGAGAGATCTGTACTAACAGTGCAAAGAACCTCCGATGTTCTTGGTATTATGCAGGGGTATAATGAATTAAAAACAACCAATCAGCAGGTGATTCAAAAATATCGAAATGGTATCCCTTTGTGAGATACAATCAGTCTTTTAAGCCATTAAGCATGGAGGACTACTTCGAAAAATCAGGGCAGCCAAAATTGCCATACTGAAATGCAACTGGCTAAAGTAAAGGCCGCTGCCCGGAAGTTATAGAGTGGTTGACCTGCTGAGATCCTGTTGTTGGGCCATTAGCACATTAGCAAATTATCCCATTATCAAACTAGCCTTCACCATCCTGTCCTTCCCCTGAAAATCTTTCTTCACATCTGCAGTAAACCCATAGGCTTCGAACAACGCTTTTGTTTGCGCACCAAGATCTTCATGAATTTCCACAAAGATCATTCCGCCGGGAAGTAGTTTTTCCCTGGCAAACCGGGCAATGGCGTCATAGAACAACAACGGGTCTTCATTGGGCACAAACAGCGCAAGGTGCGGTTCCCAGGCCAGCACGTTCTGCAACATTGTGCTTTGATTATTGTGTGGAATATAGGGCGGGTTGCTTACAATGATGTCAACGGCGGGTAACGAGGGCCAGCTGGCAGCATCTAAAAAATCGGCCTGTACAAACTGAACCGGTGCATGCAGGGTGGTGGCATTCTTTTCTGCTACCGCAAGCGCCTGTTCGCTTACATCGCAGGCATAGATGGTTGCCTGAGGCAGTTTCTTTTTAAGAGAGATGGGGATGCAGCCACTGCCTGTGCCGATGTCGAGGATATTGAAGTGGGAGGTAGGAGGCAGGAGGTAAGAGGCGTCCTTATTTTCGGGATCGCCGAACGGTGGCGTTAGCCCGTCGATTCCTGACCCTGTATTTCGTACGTCGTACTTCTTACTTCTTACTTCTTCCACAATCCACTCCACCAATTCCTCCGTTTCAGGCCTGGGAATTAACACGCTCTCATCAACATAGAACGCCATCCCGCTAAACCAGGCTTCGTGCAAAACATATTGCACGGGTTTGTGCGTAAGCAGCTCCCGGGTATATTGTTGTAACTGCTCAAGCCGTTCGGGCAACAAAAGCGACTGTTTGTGCATAATACGATCGATCTTCCGCATGCCGGTAACATGCTCCAAAACCCAGTCCGCTATATTGGCGGCCTCGCGGTTATCGTACAGTTCGTGCAGGGATGTGGTCAGCTGCTGTTGTGCCTCATATAAGGTCATAGCGGCAAAGATGGCGGATTTTGGATTATATTTGCGGCTTTATTTCCATCGACCCACCATTGAATATTCACGAAACATATATGCAGCGCTGTATACAGCTGGCCCGGTCGGCTGCCGGTTACGTAGCGCCCAATCCCATGGTGGGGGCCGTGCTGGTACATGAAAACCGCATCATAGGCGAGGGCTACCATCAGCAGTATGGCGGTCCGCATGCCGAAGTGCATTGCGTGAATTCGGTAAAGGAGGCCGACAGGCACCTGATACCGCAGTCAACGATCTATGTGTCGCTGGAGCCCTGCGCACATTTTGGTAAAACGCCGCCCTGTGCCGACCTGATCATCGAAAAAAAGATCCCGCATGTGGTCGTCGGTTGCCGCGATCCCTTTAAACAGGTCGATGGCAAAGGGGTGGAAAAACTGCAGGCTGCCGGTGTGCAGGTCACCATGAATGTGCTGGAGCAGGATTGTAAAGACCTCAATAAACGGTTTATTACTTTTCATGCAGCACATCGTCCGTATATAGTTTTAAAATGGGCGCAAACGGCCAATGGAAAAATTGGCGGTGAAACCGGTGGGGAGCGATTGCTGATCAGCAATGACTACACCAACCGCCTAGTGCATAAATGGCGCAGTGAAGAAGCGGCTATTCTGGTAGGCACCAATACGGCGTTGTTCGATGATCCTTCTTTGACCACCCGGTTGTGGAAAGGCGCCAATCCCGTGCGGCTGGTGGTTGATATGAACCTGCGGCTGCCATCGTCGTTGCAGTTGTTCAACAAACAGGTAAGCACCATCGTGTTCAACAGCCTGCAACATGAAGAACAGGACAACCTGTTGTATTACCAGGTTACGCAGGATGTGAACCTGGTGCATCAGATCGTACATGCTTTATATCAGTTAAAAATTCAGAGTGTGCTGGTGGAAGGCGGCGCGCAGTTATTGCAGTCGTTCATCGATGAAGGCCTGTGGGATGAAATACGGGTGATCACCAATAACGAAATGGTAGTTCAGCACGGATTACCCGCACCGCGTATGCACACCGGCCGGTTACATAAACAGGAACAGTTGTTTTCAGATACCCTCCAATATTTCATGAACCCGCAAACCCTGGTACTTTGAGTAGTTTATTCTTTCTCATTGCCAGTATTATACTTACTGCCTGGCTTACCATTGCATTCAAGCTCATTGCCCGTTTAGGTATCAATAACCTGCAGGCTATTGTGTATAATTATGTGGTTTGTGTAATAACGGGAAGTATGGTGAACGGCAGCTTTCCGGTAAACAGTTCGCTGGCAAAGGAGCCGTGGCTGCCCTGGGCGCTGGTAATGGGTTGTGGATTTATCTCCCTGTTCAACCTGGCAGCCTATACGGTGCAAAAGATCGGCGTGGCGGCGGCAACGGTAGCCTATAAGCTATCACTGGTGATCCCATTTGTATTTTCAATATACCTATATAATGAAAAGGGAACAGCATTAAAGATCGCCGGAGTGGCGCTGGCATTGCTGGCAGTATGGTTCACCACCAGGCCGGCGGTCAATGACAAAAAAGGTAAAAAGGTATCATGGTTCGTATGGGCTATGCCTTTGCTGCTATTCGTTGGCAGCGGCCTGCTCGATACCATGATAAAATTTGTTGAACAGGCATTTATAAATACCGGTAACCAGGATGCGTACCTGATCACCGCGTTTTGTGTGGCGGCCTCAACGGGCCTGATCGTCCTGTTATTCCTGTTCGCAACGGGTAAACAGCGGTTCTCAGGCAAAGCCTTGCTGGCAGGAATTTGCATTGGTGTACCGAATTACTTTTCTATCTGGTGTTTGCTGGGCGCTTTGAAAGGGTATGCAAACAATAGTTCGGCTATCATTCCCATCAATAACATGGGAATTGTATTGTTCACGGCTATGGTTGCCTTGTTAATTTTTAAAGAAAAGCTCTCGGCTACCAATTGGTTGGGTATTGCACTGTCGCTGGGCGCTATTGCATTGATCGCTTATGGATAAGTTACCCGCCATTAATCAATTACATTCAATTATGAGTGACCCCGAATTTTTTTATACGATCGACCGCACCGTAACCGCAGAGTTTAAAGACCGTGGCAGTAAGTTCATTGCCTATACGTATCCCATTCAATCGGTTGATGATTTCAAAAAAAACATCGAAGCCATCAAAAAAGAACATCCCAAAGCCACGCACCATTGTTTTGCGTATCGTATAGGGCTCGATAATAATACATACCGGGTAAGCGACGATGGTGAACCATCGGGTACGGCCGGTAAGCCCATACTCGGGCAAATAGACAGTAAAAAGCTCACCAACATCCTGGTGGTCGTCGTGCGCTATTTTGGCGGTACGTTGTTAGGAGTTCCGGGCCTCATCAATGCTTACAAATCAGCTGCTTCGCTTGCCCTGCAGATAACGCCCATCATTCCGAAACCCATCGAGGTGGTATATACGCTTCAGTTCGATTATACCCAAATGAACGAGGTAATGACGCAGGTAAAACAGCTCAACTGCCAGGTGCTGGAAAAAGATATGAACCTTTTCTGCCGCCTGGTGATCGGAATACCAAAGGGAAGGCTGGAGGAGGCGATATATAAATTCAAAGAGATCAGAAATGTAGAAATATCGAAAAGTAATTTGTAGTATCTTTCGCTATAGAGGTCTGATAGCGTATGAATCGGTTTATTAAAATAATCCTGTCCCTTTTTGTACTCGCAGGCTGTAACTCGGGTAACAGTCCGTGGGGCAAAAACAAATCGAAAGATACCTTATCGGTGCATTCCGTTCCTTATGAAAGGTTACTGGATAAGGCAATGGACAGCGCCGAGCAAATATCTTTTTTAAAGGATTATTGTATCAGGAACCTCGATAGCCATAAACGGGACGACCGTTTCAGTACCCTGGCCGTTTTCGATGGCGATACCCACCGCATACAATTCTACAAGGGAAACATCTGCACCAATAAAAAACAACATGCTGTTGTCGGTTTTTTGAACAAGAACCTCTTCTTCTTTTTTCTGAAAGAAAATAACTGGAAGCTGCGCCAGGTAATGAATGGTTTCGGCGTTATAAAAGACAGCGCCATCCAGTTCTGTGATGTGAATTTCGATGGCTTTAAAGATCTGTCTATCATCTGGAACTATTCTGCAGGTACCTGTAACTGTTCGGGGCCCGGCTGCCGGGATGTTTATATTTACAATAGCGAAGCCGATAACTTCGACCATATGCCCCAGATACGCTCGTTTTATGATTTCGGTATTTCGGCCGAGGAAAGATCTGTTTACCTCGGCGAGCATTGCACCGGCTTTTATGGAAAATATATGTGGGAGAACGGGCAGTTACAGATCCAGGAGGAATACACTTCGAACCAATGGAGTGAAAAGGATTCTACCCGCTGGCACCTCGAACATTTTATTTATTACGATGGCGAACGCATGCCGGCCTACACCATTCCCAATTTGCCCTTACCTGAAAAATGGCAAAAGACGTTTGGGTGGTGAGTTGTTCAGTTATTCAGTTGTTCAGTTATTCAGTTGTTCAGTTGTTCAGTTGTTCAGTTCTGCGTTTAACTGAATACTCAATAACGGAATAACTAATGGATTAAGCATTGAACCGGTCACTCACAACCAACTCTTTACTTCCTGCAGTATACTTATAGAAGCCTTCACCGGTCTTCATACCCAGGTAACCCGCGGTAACCATATTGGTTAGTAAGGGACAGGGCGCATACTTGGGATTGCCGAACCCTTCGTGCAATACGTTCAGGATCGAATGGCAGGTATCGAGACCTATAAAATCGGCCAGTTGCAATGGTCCCATAGGGTGGGCCATACCCAGCTTCATAATGGTATCTATTTCATTCACGCCGGCTATGCCTTCGTACAAACTGTAAATGGCCTCATTGATCATCGGCATCAGGATACGGTTGGCAATAAAGCCGGGATAGTCGTTCACTACACAAGGTACTTTACCCAGTTGTTTGCTTAGGGCAACAATGGTGTCGGTCACCGTTTGCGAAGTGGCATAACCGTTAATGATCTCTACCAGTTTCATAACCGGTACGGGATTCATGAAATGCATACCGATCACCTGGCTGGCCCGTTTGGTAACGGCGGCGATACGCGTAATGGAAATGGAAGAGGTATTGGTGGCCAGCAGGGCATTGGCCGGGGCCACACTGTCGAGCTGTTTGAAGATATTTAATTTAAGCGCTATGTTTTCGGTAGCGGCTTCTACAACCAGTCCGGCGCCGTCAACCCCTTTGGCCAGGTCGGTAAACGTGGTAATATTGGCCAGGGCGGTATTCTTCTGATCTTCTGTAGCAGCGCCTTTGGCAATCTGCCGGTCGAAATTCTTTTGGATGGTTTGTACGGCTTTTTCGAGCTGGGCGGCATTTACATCGATAAGGTTTACTTTAAAACCGTTCTGCGCAAAAACATGGGCTATTCCATTGCCCATAGTGCCGGCGCCGATTACAGCGATATTCATAATGTGATAATTTGATAATGTGATAATGTGATAATCCCGCAGAGCGGGACAGGTTCTGATAATTGGGCTCGCCTGTTTCGAGCCATCTTTTGCAGGCCGCAACATTCTTTAGCTACAGGATACCCAAATATTAGTGCAGGCAAAAATAAGGGAAACTAACGAGTGTTCGTCGAAAGTGTAATAAAGTAAATTAGCTATGAACAGAATCGCCAGACACGATAATGGAACTGTATTCCATTACCGAAATATCGAATTATCACATTATCGAATTATCTAATTCTGATTTTTAAAGTCTCCCCGTTTCCAGGCCTTGATAAATTCAGCCCAGGCAGCAGGATTGAAGATGTTTTGAGGTGGGGCCTGTCCGCTGTAGTAATACCGTTGTGAATTATTACGCAAAAACATGTTTGAGCTTTCGGTGCCGTCGCGGGGGAGGGTGCGGGCCAGTACTCTGCGTTTTCCTTCATCGGTATTTTTACGGGCAATTTCAATATCGTCATCAGGGATCGACACGTTCACGAAATCGCGCTCGAACTGTTCTTTTGTGGGGCGGGGCCTGATGATGGTGGCCGGCAGGTAAACCGTGTCGGTAACCATCAATTGAAGTAAGCTATATTGATTTCCGTCTAATTCGCGGGGAATGGCGGCCAGTTTAGGTTTATAACCAACCGAGGTGAATTCGACGATATCACCTTTCATCACCACTATGCTGAAGACGCCCTGTTCGTTGGTTATGGTACCGCGGTTTTGGCCTTTGATCATGATTGTTACCGAGGGAATGGCTTTCAGACTGTCGGCGGTCATGACCACACCGTACAGCTGAACTACGGAATCCTTCAGTTTTTCAAACTGAGCTTTAGAGGCAAAGGGAATGGCAACCGCCAGTGTAACCAGAAAAAGTAAACGTCTTTTCATGCCCGTCAAATATATACATAATGACTAAAATACTTCAACAAAATACTCCCCCCAATGGTTAATTTTGTGGCAAATAAATCTTTTTAACAAAACTATTAGATGAATGACCCCAGAGAAAGTTTTAGATGCATTGAGGAACGTTCAGGAACCTGATTTGGGAAAGGATATTGTTACGTTGAACATGGTAAAAGACATTGAGATCAACGGGAATGCGGTGTCTTTCACCCTGGTGCTTACGACACCAGCCTGCCCAATGAAAGACCTGATGGGAAGGGCCAGCGAAAATGCGATCAGATCACTGGTTAATAAAGAGGCAGTTGTAAAAGTGAACTTTACTTCCAATACCAGTTCAAACCGTACCGATCCGGGGTCTGTTCTGCCTAAAGTAAAAAATATTATTGCGGTAATAAGTGGAAAAGGTGGCGTAGGGAAAAGCACGGTATCCGCCAATCTGGCACTTGCACTGGCTCAAAGCGGTGCTAAAGTGGGGTTGATGGACGCCGATATTTATGGCCCCAGTGTGCCCATTATGTTCGGGGTGCGGGGCGAAAGACCCATGATGAAAAGCATGGGCGAAGGCCAGAAAGGAATGATCGTGCCGCTGGAGCGGTTCGGCATAAAACTGATGAGTATCGGTTTGCTGGTTGATGAAAAAAATGCGGTGATCTGGCGCGGTCCCATGGCCAGCAGCGCCATTCGCCAGTTTGTGACCGATGTGTTGTGGGATGAACTGGATTACCTGGTGATCGATATGCCCCCCGGTACCGGCGATATTCACCTAACCCTGGTGCAAACGGTGCCTGTTACCGGCGCCGTAATTGTTACCACGCCGCAGGATGTGGCCCTGGCCGATGCTAAAAAAGCCATCGGCATGTTTAGCCAGGCACAGATAAAAGTGCCGATCATAGGCCTTGTTGAGAACATGAGTTATTTTGTACCCGCCGAACTTCCTGATAATAAGTATTATATCTTTGGCAAAGAAGGTGGTAAACGCCTGGCTGAAGAATACGATCTTCCATTCCTCGGGCAAATACCACTGGTACAAAGTATTCGCGAAGGCGGCGATATAGGAATTCCTATCATGGTGAGCGATGATGTGATCACCCGCCAGGCCTTTGAAGAATTTGCAGCCAATGCCACCCGCAGCATTGCCATGCGTAATGCCAACGTAAGCGCTGCGAAAGTGGCTGAAGTAATAGAATAGTTCCCGGTTACCGGTTACCAGTTCCCGGAACCCGGCAACTGGTAACCGGTAACTAAAGGTTCACTGGTATTAATAAGTTCAACTACCAACTAAGGTCAACATTAAGTTTGATTGCTGCTCCAATATCCCTGAATCATTACTGTAAAAATCTTATATGATTAAATTTAGGGAAGTAACAGAGTTGCTGTTACTCGTTGGGCTGATTTTCGCCTGCCACGCATCTAAAAAAGTTTCAAAACCATTGCTACCTGCATTTGATATAGAGGGTCACCGGGGCTGCCGGGGATTGATGCCCGAAAATACCATTCCTGCCATGATGAAGGCCCTGGAACTGGGTGTTACCACCCTTGAAATGGATGCGGTGATCACCAAAGACAAACAGGTTATCCTGTCACATGAGCCTTTTTTCAATCATGAGATCACCACGGGCCCCGATGGAAAATATATAACTGAGCAGGATGAGCGCAAGCTGAACATCTACCACATGACCTATGCGCAAACGCAAACCTATGATGTGGGGTTGAAGCCGCATCCCCGCTTTCCCGATCAGCAGCGGATGAAAGCTACGAAGCCATTGTTGAAAGAGGTGATAGCAAACGTAGAGGCATATCATAAACTGAACGGCGGCCGCATGGTGTTTTATAATATCGAAACAAAAACACAACCCGTTACCGATGGCGTTTTTCACCCTTCGCCCGATGAATTTGTAAACACGCTGATGAAAGTGATCAATGCAGCCAAAATCAGTGACCGCGTGATCATTCAGTCATTCGACTTTCGAACCCTGCGGGTGATGCATAAAAGACATACAGCGGTAAGAACAGCGGCGCTGATCGAGGATTTTGATAAGCGTTCGTTTGAAGAACACCTGAAAGCACTGGGGTTTAAACCAACCATCTACAGTCCGCACTATAGCCTGGTAAATAAAGAACTGGTTGATAAATGCCATGCACAACAGATGAAAATAATTCCCTGGACGGTAAATGATAAAGCGGGCATCGACAAGTTGAAAGCGCTTGGCGTTGATGGCATTATTACCGATTACCCCAACCTGTTGAAATGAGAAGATGATTGACGGGCTGAATGGGAAGCTGAAAGTTGATAGTTGAAAAAATGAAATACAGTTGCGATAAGCTTATAAATTTACAGTAACATGAATTTATCGTTAGAAGGCCGGAATGCAGTTATCTGCGGAAGCACACAGGGAATTGGGCTGGCCATTGCCGAAGAACTGGCATTGCTGGGAGCTAACTGTACCCTGCTGGCCAGGAATGAAGAAGCACTGAAAACGGCAGTGAAAAAACTCGATATCGCCCTGCGGCAACAACACGGTTACCTGGTGGCCAACTTCAGTAAACCCGAACAGGTAAAACAGGTGATCGGGCAGCATGTGCAGCAACAGCCGGTACATATTCTTGTAAACAATACCGGCGGCCCGCCACCGGGTTCGGTGCTCGATGCAACGGAAGAGGCGTTTTTACAGGCATTCAATCAGCACCTGATCGTAAACCAGTTGCTGGCACAGGCAGTAATTCCCTCAATGAAGCAGGCGGCATACGGCCGTATCATCAATGTGATCTCAACGTCTATACGCATTCCCATCACCAACCTGGCGGTATCAGGCACGGTGCGGGGCGCCGTGGCTATGTGGTCGAAGGTACTTGCCAACGAAGTAGGGCAGTTCAATATAACGGTGAACAATATTTTGCCGGGACTTACCAAAACGCAACGGCTCAACAGCCTGATACAGAACAATGCGGAAAAGCGAAATGTGTCAACTGATGTAATTGAACAGGAAATGGAAAGCGAAATACCAATGAAACGTTTTGGTGAAGCGGTGGAACTGGCTGCGGTAGCTGCATTCCTGGCTTCGCCCGCAGCCTCGTATGTAAATGGTGTAAGCATCCCTGTGGATGGAGGAAAAACAGGCACGTTATAGAAATGAGAAATGAAGAATGAAAAATTAGAAACGAGAAAGGAAATACAAATAGAAAATATCGAATGTTGAATGTCGAAGTGAAAGCAGGAATATGAGTTAAAGGTTGATATTTAGCTGTATTTGTATTTGCTTACAGCTTATGGCTTGCACCTTGCAGCTGTATTTTGTATTCACCAACAAAAACTACATGCAATTTCAAAACACGCAGGCATTCGCTCAAATGCTTGACCAGCAAGACGAACTGCGCTCATTCAGAGACCAGTTCATAATGCCCGTTATAGATGGAAAACAACAGATCTATTTTCTGGGCAACTCCCTTGGCCTGCAACCAAAGCGCACTGCCGGTTACCTGCAACAGGTATTGAACAAATGGGCTAATTATGGTGTGGAAGGATTTTTTATGGGCGAGGAGCCCTGGTTGCAATACCACGATAAACTTGTTCAACCGCTTTCAACGATTGTGGGTGCATTGCCACATGAAGTGGTGGCAATGAACCAGCTTACGGTGAACCTGCATTTACTGCTGGTGTCATTTTATCAGCCAACGCAAAAACGAAATAAGATCATTTGTGAAGCCAGGGCGTTTCCGAGCGATCAGTATATGCTTGAAACGCATGTGAAGTATTGCGGCTTCGATCCCAATGAGGTTATCATAGAAGTGGCGCCCCGTGCCGGTGAACACAATATCAGGCACGAGGATATACTGCAGGCCATTCAGCAGCATAAAGATGAACTGGCCCTGGTAATGTGGGGCGGTTTGAACTATTATACCGGCAAGGTGTTCGATATGGCGGCCATTACAAAGGCGGCACAGGCGGTTGGCGCCAAAGTAGGGTTCGACCTTGCCCATGCCGCCGGCAACATTCCTTTGCAATTGCACAACTGGAACGTGGATTTCGCCGCCTGGTGCAGTTACAAATACATGAATTCGGGCCCCGGCGGAATTGGGGGCGCCTATATACATGAACGTTATCATAACGACGATAGCCTGCACCGGTTTGCCGGTTGGTGGGGCTACGATACTGCCACCCGTTTCCTGATGCAGAAAGGGTTTAAAGCCAACCGTTCGGCAGAGGGCTGGCAATTGAGCACCCCTTCCGCGCTATTATATGCGGCACACCAGGCTGCGCTCGATATTTTCATGGAAGCCGGCATTGACCGGCTGCAAACGAAAAGAAGGCTGTTGAACAACTGGTTATGGTTCCTGCTCGATGAGCTGAACGGCCTGCAAACGGAACCTGTAGTTGATTTCATTACACCTCGCACAGAGGCGGAACGGGGAAGCCAGGTATCTATGTTGATGTTACAACAGGGCAAACAGGTTTTTGATGCACTGGCCCGCGCCGGCGTTATTGTAGACTGGCGCGAACCCAATGTAATACGGCTGGCCCCCGTACCATTATACAATACTTTTGAGGAAGTATGGCAATTCACTAATATCTTGCGACAAATTTTACAACTCCAACACGCATGACACGGCAGCAACTGGTTGAACAAATACGCACTAAAAAAAGCTATCTGATAGTAGGCCTCGATACAGACATTACAAAGATCCCGAAACACCTGTTATCAACGGCCGATCCTATCTTTGAATTCAATAAACAGATCATCGATGCTACCAGGGATCATTGCGTAGGGTATAAGATCAACACCGCATTTTATGAAGCCCTCGGCATTCCCGGCTGGGGGGCGATGGAGAAAACAGCCGCTTATATTCCTTCAACCCATTTTAAAATTGCCGATGCCAAACGCGGTGATATTGGCAATACCTCTTCACAATATGCCAAAGCATTTTTTGAAACGCTGCAATTCGATGCCATTACGGTAGCGCCTTACATGGGATCTGACAGCATATTGCCTTTTCTCGAGTACAAAGACAAATGGACCATCGTATTGGGACTTACTTCCAATACCGGCGCCCGTGATTTTGAACTGCAGAAAGCAGGCGATGAACTGTTGTATGAAAAAGTATTACGCACAACCGCGCAGTGGGGCACAGCCGATCAGTTGATGTTTGTGGTAGGCGCTACGCAGGCTTCGGAATTTACCAACATCCGCGCCATTACGCCCAATCATTTTTATCTGGTGCCGGGGGTAGGGGCGCAGGGCGGAAGTTTAAAAGATATTTCAGAAAAAGCGATGAATAAAGAGGTGGGGCTGTTGGTGAATGCCAGCCGCGCCGTTATTTATGCTTCCGGCGGTGAAGATTTTGCTGTAAAAGCAAAACAAATCGCGGCAGCTTACCAGCAGGAAATGGCCGGGTATCTCAAATAGTTACCCGTTGCCGGTTCCCGGGCCTTAGATTTCGTAACAGGGAACAATTGACCGGGCATTCTGTAATAACCCGGTATCTGCTACCAGGTAACCCGTTCTTCCTTACAATTTTTACCCATACAATTCTCTTCATAAAAGATTTACTTTCACACACTTCGATTTAAAAAATGTGAATTAATTTTTCCCCAACACACAGGGGTGCACACAATTGCAGGCGTTAAAAAGCGTTCTTAAATACTTAAAGACGTAAAGATACCAAAAGCCTTTTCCGTAACTGTTGTAGGTGATTTGAGTTGGATTGCGAAGAAATACTAAGTGAAAGCTCGTATTACTACGGTATTACGGTGAAAATGCAGTACGTATTAAAACGTCATTACCCTATGTACCTATAAATCCGTAAGCCCCTGTTAGAATGAAAATTCTTACATGGGTATGTTGTTGCATGGGGGAACCATTAGCCAATGATCGAAATATACCCGGTAGTTGGTTTTTTAAGTTGCAGCAATTTAAAACATAAATAAAGGTCCATTATCCTATTGAAATTTAAAATCCAATCATCGGCTATGCGAAAAATTTTACGCAAGTGCGTATTTAATAACCGTATTCTGTTTACCCTTTGTTTAGGTTTTTTCTTCCTGGGCGCCAATGCACAGGTGTCGGGTACATTTACCATCAACCGGCTGGTTGCAACCGGCGGATCAAATTTCAATTCATTTGCTGCAGCTGTAGCTCATTTATCGGGCGGTGTTAATGGCGCCGTAACGTTTAACGTGGTTGCAGGCAGCGGTCCGTATAATGAGCAGGTGATCATTAACAATATTGCCGGTACCTCGGCTGCCAATACCATTACATTCAACTGTAATGGAGAAACGCTTACCTTTCTTTCTACAAATAGTAACCAGCGCGCAGGTGTAAAGCTGAACAACGCCGATTATATAACTTTCGATAATCTGGTTGTTGTGCCCCAGGCTGCTGCCGGCGGCGAGTATGGTTACGGCTTTCATTTGCTCAACAATGCCGATCATAATACCATAAGAAACAGTTTCGTCAACAATCAGCCCAACTGGGATGATCCCCAGGCTAATGCTGGCATTGTTATCAACGGTAACGACGGTTATGCTATCGATGCCGGAAACAGCAATTGCGATGATAATCTGATACAGCAGAATACCATTACCGGCTCATTTGAAGGTATTACACTTTCATCTCAACCGGTATCGGGTGCACCTGTATTTATGAGTGGGAACAGGATAGTAGGCAATATGATCGTCAATTCAATTTATATTGGCATTCAAACTTACTATACGTCTAATACATTGATCGATGGTAATGAAATTACCGGCGGGCCTGATGCTATTTATGGATCATATGGTATATATGTGAGTATGGTGAATCATAGCCTTTCGGTTACCCGTAACAAAATACATGGTTTTGATGCTTCTGCGGGTAATTTATTATATGGCATTTATATTGCTTCAGAAAGCGAAGCAGGCAAGGAATGCCTTATAGCCAATAACCTTATTTATGATCTGAAATGCGGTAACGTAATATGGGGTATTGCGTCAAGTGGAGGGCCTTTCACCTCTTTATCAGCCAGTTATCTTAATATTTATCATAACACTATTTCGATCGACGATCAGAGCCTTCCCGGCCAGGAGTCGTATGGTATTTACCTCGAAGAGGTAGCAAATGTAAATGTGGCAAATAATATCGTTACCGTAACCCGTCCAACATTTACGCAAAATTATGGGATCTACCTTGGAAACATACCCACGAATTTTACTGGCAGGAACAACGTTTATTATGTTCCCACGGGCTTGTCGCCCATATGCGCAACCGGTTTTTATGATGGAAATTTTTATGAATCGGTTTCAGAGTGGCGTATGAATACCGGCTATGATCTGTATTCATCCAATGCCAACCCCGCATATGCCAACCTTGCCGGTTTCGACCTAAGACCAACTGCGCAGATAATAGATAACATGGCCATGGCTGCGCTGGGCATTACCGCCGATATTACCGCCGCTGTTCGCGCTGCTGCACCCGACCCTGGTTGTTATGAATACAATTCCGCGGCCTGTTCAACACCTGTTACGGCAGGCACCATCAATGTATTGCCCGATTCAATCCTATGTTCAGGCCCACGGATATATTTTAATTTATCGGGTAATTCGGCAGGTAACGGACAAACGTATACCTGGCAAACATCCACCACCGCATCGGGTACATTTACCAATGTGGCTGCGGCCGGCAGTTATTCTTCTTATGAAGTTACACCCACTTCCACCTTGTTCTACCGCGTTGCGGTTGCCTGCGGCGCTGTTACAGCGTTTACTCCGCCTGTACGCGTGCTGGTAAACACTACGCTTAACGGAGGCACTTATACTATCAATGACGCCCTGCCAACAGGCGGCACCAATTTCAATTCCTTCAGAGATGTGTCCCTTTCGATGCAGTGCGGAATCAATGGTGCCGTGGTATTTAATGTGGCAAGCGGCAGCGGTCCGTATAATGAGCAACTGATCATTCCGGCTGTAAACACTTCACCTGTAAAAACGGTAACATTTAATTGTAACGGCGCTACCATTCAATATGAACCTAACGATCCCGATTTAACCGCGGTGGTTAAACTCAATGGCGCTGATTACATTACTATCGATAGTCTGAATGTGAACGTGCTGGGTACAGTAAATGATTATGGTATCGGCATTCAGATTGCGGGCGATGCCGATCATAACACCATCAGGCGCTGTAAGATCAATATCAATACCACATCACTTAATACCCATTATGCCGGTATTGTTATCAATCCGGGTCTCAGTGATCCGGGCGACCCTATTGCTCACAATTTTTGCGATACCAATACTATTGTGAATAATACAATTACCGGCGGGTATTATGGCATATCCTGTGCTTCAAAGTCGAATGTTGACGGTCAGGAGTATTCAATAGGAAATGTATTCAGGAACAATATATTAAAAGATAATGCCGGTTATGGCATCTTTATAGCCGGTACTGCCGGATCTGTGATCGATAACAACGATATCAGCCAGCCTACGCGTACTGTTCTCGGCAATTTCAACGGTATAAATGTTTTCAGGGCAAACGTTGCATTAACGCTTACCAGGAACAGGATCCATAATTTGTCGGAAAAAGTGAAGTCTTCGACCGTTCAGCTGGAAGGTATCCACTTTGAAAGAGTAAATGTCCTGGCTGCCGCCGATAAGAATGTGGTCAGTAACAATTTGATCTATAACTTCAACGGTAACGGCTGGCAATATGGATTATATACCATTTCCTCGAGTCATCTGAAGTTTTATCACAACACCGTTTCGCTGGAGGATACCGCTTCCAAATCTGTAGGTAATACCCGTGGTTTCGGAATGTTCGGGGTGGTAAGACCAGGAATTGAATTGATAAATAACAGCATCGTTCTGCGCAGGGGCGGCACCGGGCAAAAATCCTGTGTATACATGAATATCAACGACCCCGGCATGATCGCCAACTACAACAACTTATATATTACTTCCAATGCCGGTATCAACTTCATAGGATATGTGGCCGGTTCTATTTATAATACGATGGCTGACTGGCAGGCTACCGGACGCGACGCCAACTCAATAACTATCGACCCCGTTTATCACGATATAGCCAACGGCGATCTTACACCAACCAAGATACCATTCGAAGATAAAGGTACCAGCGTAGGTTTGGCCGATGATATCAACGGCGTTACCAGAAGCACAACAACACCTGATATCGGGGCCATAGAATTTTCTATTTGCCGTGCGCTTTCAAATCCCATGCTGTCGGTTAGTGAAGAAAGCGTGAACACGATAAAGTTTGACTGGACAGCAGTTCCCGGTACTACCGGTTACCGCGTTTCGGTCGATGAAGGCGCCACCTGGACCGTACCTTCTTCAGGAGCTTTTGGCACAACCCATTTGGTTACCGGTCTTAAACCGACAGACAGCGTGGTGCTGAGAGTGAAAGCGCTGGGCGCCCGTATAGATTGCCCTGAATATTTATCACTGGCGGTGCAGGGCAAGGCGCAAACAAACCTGGTATTTATTCCCAATACTTTTTCGCCCAACGGTAACAATATAGACGATCACTTTAAGATTTACAGCAACGTAATGAAGACTATGCGTTTGATGGTCTTTAACCAATGGGGACTAAAGGTTTTCGAAACCAATGATCCGCAGGGAACATGGGACGGCACTTACAAAGGCAAGCCACAGCCTGTTGGTGTATACGTGTATGTGGTAACGGGAGCATTGTCGAATGGCTCCAAAATAAACCAGAAAGGAACGTTCAATTTAATCCGGTAATCAATAACCCTAAAAAAACCGTTTGTAATGCGATATCTTATAAAAACCGGCTTGTCGCTGTTGATGCTAGTGTCAGCGTTTACGGGTCATTCTCAAACAGACCCGCACTTCTCGCAATACTATGCCTATCCCATATGGCTGAACCCGGCCTTAACGGGCGCCATTGATGGTAATTACCGGGTTACGGCTATGTATCGTAGTCAATGGGGAGGTATCAGCAATGCTTTTGCCACGCCCGGCATATCTGCCGATATAGTAACGAATAAGAACGTAAGCCTGGGTTTGAATGTGATGAACCAGCGTGCGGGCAACATAGGTTATAACTATTTAACCGGTTACGCTACCATGGCCTATAATGGTGTTCGCTTCGGTTATCACCAGATATCCATGGGAATGGCCCTTGGCGTTATCAACCGCCGGTTCGATCCTTCGAAGTTCACCTCAGGCAGCTTGTGGCGACCTGATTTTGGCCCCCAGCCGCCCGGCACTACAACCGGAGAAACATTTAGCAAAACATCGGCCATTGCGTTCGATGCCGGTGTTGGTGCAGTTTACTTCGATGGTACGCCCGGTAAAAAAGCCAACTTCTTTGGTGGAATTTCAGCTTATCACTTAACGCAACCGCAGGATCCCTTCCTGGCCGGAGAACATGAAAAAATGCCTATGCGGTTAACAGCCCACGGCGGTATAAAATATAACCTGAACGAAGATGTTAGCATTACACCCAACGTGTTGTATATGCGCCAGGGAAATGCCGATGAAAAAATGGTTGGCGCCTATGCCCAGATGCGGGTAAATGAAACCACCGACTTTTTACTGGGTGGCAACTACCGGTTCAAAGATGCTTTTTCGCCCTATGCCGGTGTTTATTACAAGAACTATATGATCAGCGTGAGCTACGATGTAAATATGAGCGATCTGGGAAAAATGGCAGGCAATGCCAACAACTTCGAAATATCGCTTACGCTCATTGGTCGTAAATCGATAAAACAGGATGCGGTACCCTTTGTTTGTCCGCGGTTGTAGGAATAGCTCCAGAAAAAAAAGTTGTTTGACGGGAATGGCAGGCGATTTCAGGAAAAGAAGCAAGAGGTAAAAAGTAAGAAAATGATAATTCACCATTGACCATTCACCATTCACCAAATTATCTCATTAGCAAATCAGCATATTATGTTTAAGCATATATTAATAATCGCCGGTTTAGGAATGGCTTCAGCCTGTGCCAATGCGCAGGCAACCAATTTTAAACGGGTGGCCGAGCAGTTCTATGCCAAAGGCGATTATTATTCAGCCGCACATTATTTTGAAAAGTACCTGAGCGGAAAAACGCCTTCCCATTCCGGCTACAATGCCTATGTTGTGCAGAAGCAGGGCGCTGCATTGATCAACCCCAATGATCTGGGCGGGCTCGACGGCAACCTGTTATACCATATGGGGGATTGTTATTACAATCTGAACGACTATATCCATGCCGAACAATGGTATAAATTATTGCTGAAGAAAGATTCAACCACGTTCCCGCTGGCACGTTACTATTACGGTATTTGCCTGCGTGCAAACGGTAACTATCCTATTGCGCAACAGGAATTGAACAAGTTCATTAAGGAAAATAATGTAGGCGACATCTATACCAAAGCGGCCCAGCAGGAGATCGATAACTGTACTTTTATTCAACAGCAGTTGTCGAATGGCCCAACAGGTATCAAGATCGAACGGCTTAATAACAATATCAATAAAGAAGGCGCCAATTATGCAGCCAGCTGGTTAAACAGCAACACCCTGGCGTTCACTTCAACCCGTGCTGAAGGTTATAGTAACGCCCTGTACAGCGCCGCTTTACAGGACGGCGGTTTTGGCAAAGTGGAAAAGATAAACGTGGCGGCTCCCCGCAATACGCACCTTGGCACGCCGGCCTTTACACCCGATGGCTCAAAAATGTTCTTTACCAGCTGGATGGTGAAAAACGGGAAAAAAATATCGGCTATCTACATGAGTGAGCGCAATGGCGAACGCTGGAGCGAACCGGTGGTTATCGATGGCAAACTCAGCGAACAATCGTTCAACTCCCGCCAACCCCAGGTTACCCCCGATGGTAAATATCTGTTATTTTCCAGCGACCGTTCAGACGGTATTGGCGGTTTTGACATCTGGTATGCCACGCTCGACAGCAAGGGAATGCCCACACAAATAACCAATATGGGCCCGGCCATCAATACCACGGGCAATGAAGAAGCGCCGTTCTACCATGGCGGCAGCCAGTCGCTGGTTTTTGCTTCCAACGGAAGAACCGGTATGGGCGGCTTCGACCTGTATTCTTCTACCGGCTATTTTTCGGGTTCCTGGACGGTAGCGCTGAACCTTGGCTACCCGGTGAATTCGGAAAAGGACGACATCTATTTCGTAGGACGGGGTAAAGGCCTGCTCGAGGATGCATTGATAAGCAGCGACCGCTTCTCCTTATGCTGTCTTGAATTGTTCTCAGTGACCAAGAACTACCACCAGGTATTTACGGGTGTGGTGCTGGATTGTGATACCAAACAACCGCTCGAAGGCGCTATTGTAACCGCCAAAGACCCGCGTGGCAATGACGTGGCAACTATAAAAACACAGGCGGGCGGGCGGTATACCATTCAAACCGACGCCGGGATAGCCCTGCAGATCAGCGGCGCTCAGGATGATTACCAGAGCGGCCTGCTCATGGCCTACCCTTCAAAAGGGGATACGGTACATGCCCAGGAGCTATGTTTGACCAAAAAGCCCGATCCGTTTAAAAATAAGACGGAGGTTACCTACCAGATCGTGTTCGAGTTGAAAACCGAGATCGCGAAGGAATCGTATCCGTACCTCGATCTGATAGCTGCCTATCTGAAAGCCAACCCGGCCGTGGTGCTTGAAATAAATGTGCATACAGATGGTTTGGGATCGGTTAAATCGAACGAGTTCCTGTCGAAAGGCCGGGCCAATGCCTGCGCCGAATACCTGATAACAGCCGGTGTATCGCCAAGGCAGCTGTCGCCAAGAGGTTTTGGCGAATGTTGCCCGATAGAGAAAGAAACAACGCCTGATGGAAAGGATATCCCTGAAGCCCGCGAGAAGAACCGGCGCGTTGTGTTCAAGATGATCAATGATGGAACCCCGGCCAACAATGGTACTCCGATCATCAATGGCGAGCAGAGGACCAACTAAGCCCGACAAACGGTGACCCATGATCGGTGATCTGCCCCCTTTTAGATCGATGAACCGGCTGCAATGCCGGTTGGCCCTCCAAATATTACCGCGCCCTCGGGTAAATTTTGACTAGCGGAAAAGCACTATAATTAAAAGCCCCCGGATTTCGGCAAGTTCGAATGGTCCGGGGGCCTTATTTTTACGCTGGAAATCCCGGTTTTTCCCGTTAAATTTAATGCAGCCATTGTAGCTTCAAAAAACGGGCTGGCAGCTGTTGCAGGCGCCGGCCGGAAGGTTATCGCTATTTGTTTCGGAATAGCCGCGCAATCCGGGTTATTTCATATTAAAATCCATACAGTTTAAAAATCCTTAAATTGCAATAATACCCAGCCTTTAAGGAGTTTTTTACGTATACGCTTAGTGATCATCTACATAATCAAAATTTACATTTTATGAAACAAGTTTTCTCAGTCCTCTCTGTTACCTGTGTGGCGTTCTTCACGATCTTTTTGTCAACGACCAACGTAGGCTGTAAAAAGGGCGATGATGGTGCCAAGGGTGATACCGGAACGGCTAATGTTATGTTCTCAGGTTGGCTTAACGTTAAATTTCAGCCACAAACAAATAACGATGGTGATACAGTGGTATGGACAGCTGAAATCGATGCTCCCAAATTAACTAAAGCAATACTGGATTCAGGTACCGTAAAAGTATATTTAAACATAGGTACCGCTGCTTCTCAGACTGTTTTTCCTTTGCCTATTGCAGATTTCTACTATGCAGCCGCTTATATTGAAAGTCTGAATCTTTATTATACGCCAGGAAAAATTACGATGTATGCATCACAGGACGCAAGTACAGAAACTGTAGCTGGTCAAACATACTATCAATTCCGCTATGTTATTATTCCGGGTGGTGTGCCAGCTGGGCGTATGGGAACCGATTACCAGGCTGTTAAGGATTATTACAAAATTCCAGACTGAGAAAACTATAAACTGCAGAAATCATTATAGGTGATTCTGATAACCCCATAGAACGCTTTCCCGGGAAAACCGGGTTGAAAGTTTTACCGTATTTATTTCTACATAGAGATCTTATATTAACCTGCGGGCCTGTGCATTTTTCAATGCGCAGGCCCGGCCGGTTACTTTGAATATTCGATTCCCAGGATCCGTAAGAACGTTAACCTATTCTTCAGTAATCAAAATCTAATTGCTATGCGTTTTAAACAAAACGCTTCTGAGGCAAAAGCTCTACAAACAACCTGCAAAAAACTGTTGTTGTTGGTATTTGTAGCTGGTTGTTTGCCTGTCACAACCCACGCATTCAATATTTTCAACCATATAAAGGATACGCCATTTTTCCAGGATACCACCCTCGTAAGAGGTAAGGTCAGCGGCTCGGAGGAAGGCAGTGTATTGCCCCAGGTATCTGTACAGAACCTGGTGAGTGGCAGAGGTGCCTTTACCAATACTTCGGGTGAATTTGCCATAGGAGCAAAACGGGGCGATAGTCTCCGTTTTACCTATACCGGGAAAGCACCCCAAACCGTCATTTACCGCGGCGAGAAGTTTTTAGACGTGCATTTGTCCGAAGGCGGCCGGGCCCTCTCGGAAGTGATCGTAACCGGTTTCCAGACCATCGAAAAAAAGAAATTCGCCGGTTCCGCCGCTACCGTAAAAATGGATGATGCCAAACTGAACGGTCAAACCGATATCAGCCGCATGCTCGAAGGCCGCGCTGCCGGGGTTTCGGTACAGAACGTATCGGGCACCTTTGGTACGGCGCCTAAAGTGCGGGTGCGCGGCGCCACCTCCATCAACGGCGACAACAAACCCTTGTGGGTGGTTGACGGCGTGGTGCTCGAGGATATCGTAAACATTTCGAACGACCAGCTGTCGAGCGGCGACCCTACCACTTTGTTAGGTTCTGCCGTAGCCGGTTTGAACGCCAACGATATTGAAAGCTTCGACATTTTGAAGGATGCATCAGCCGCCGCCCTCTATGGCGCAAGGGCCATGAACGGGGTAGTGGTGATCACTACCAAAAAAGGCCGCGCCGGAAAACCCAATGTAAATTATATCGGCAATTTCAGCACTTACCTGAAACCTACCTATGCCGATTTCAATATTATGAACTCCGCCCAGCAGATGTCGGTACTTGCCGAGCTGGAACGTAAAGGCAGTCTCAATGCCAACATCCTCGACCGGCAGGATAATGGCGTATATGGCAAAATGTACGAGTTGCTGAACCAGGTAAACCCCGACGGTTCATTCGTACTGCAAAATACGACCGAAGCCAAAAAGGCTTTTTTGATCCGGTATGGCCGGGCCAATACCGACTGGTTCGACCTGCTTTTCCGCAATAACTTCCTGCAGGAACATTCTTTAAGTATTTCTTCGGGTACCGACCGTTCACAATCGTATTTTTCTACCAGCTACTTTGGCGATAACGGCTGGACGATCGCCGATAAGGTGAGCCGGTACACCCTCAACTTCCGCAATAATTATAGATTTAACGATAAACTGTCTGCCGATTTTACCACCGTAGGATCGGTTCGCCAGCAAAAAGCGCCCGGCGCCCTTTCGCGCAACAGCAACCCGGTCGATGGCAGCTATGACCGCGATTTCGATATCAATCCATTCAGCTATGCCCTTAATTCAAGCCGCACCTTAACGGCTTTCGATGAACAGGGTAACCGTGAATATTTCCGCCGCAATTTTGCGCCGTTCAATATTCTCACCGAACTGGAGAATAACTATTTAGACCTTAAAGTGATCGACCTTCGCTTGCAGGGCAGCCTTAACTACAAGATCACACCCGAACTGCGGTATGAATTTGTAGGCGCCCTGCGCTTCGTGAAATCGAGCCGCGAGCACCAGATCACCGAATCGTCGAACATGGCCAATGCGTACCGCTCGGCAAATACATCAACTATCAGAGCGAACAATAGGTTCCTGTACCGCGATCCTGAAAATCCCGATGCAGAACCGGTAGTGGTGTTGCCCTATGGCGGTTTCTATAACCGTACCGAAGACCAGCTGCTTAGCTACGATTTCCGCAACACCCTGAACTATACCAAAGAGATCAACGAACTGCATAGCATCAGCGCGTTGATCGGTCAGCAGGTAAAGTATGCCGACAGGCAGAACTTCAACAATACCGGTTATGGATACCAGTACGAGAACGGGGGTGTACCATTTATCGACTACCGCGTGTTGAAGCAAACCATCGAGCTGAACTTCCCTTATTATGGCATGTCGAAAGACTTTGACCGTTTTGTGGCCTTCTACGGTTCGGGTACCTATACTTATAATTCAAGATATAACTTAACCGGAACCGTACGGTACGATGGTTCAAACAGGCTGGGCCGGTCGCGGCAGGCCCGCTGGCTGCCCACCTGGAGCGTAGCCGGATCATGGAACGTAGAGCAGGAAAACTTTATGAGCAGTGTCGGTTGGGTGGATGCCCTTACCGTTCGCGCCAGCTATGGTTTAACTGCCAGCATGGGACCCGCCACCAACTCGAACATCGTATTGAAGAACATCAATACCAACAGAACTTATTTAACAGAAAGGGAATCGGTTATTCAACTGGCCAACCTCGAAAATTCTGAGCTTACCTGGGAAAAATTGTATACCGCTAACGTAGGTATCGATGCCACTATGCTGAACAGGCGGTTGAATTTCAGTTTGGATGCTTACCATCGCAACAGCTTCGACCTCATTAGCCTGGTTAAAACTTCAGGCGTGGGCGGTGAGCCATACAAAGCGGCCAACTATGCCGATATGGAATCGCAGGGTATTGAATTGCTGGTAGGTTATGTACTGGTAAATAACAAAAAGTTCAAATGGCGTACCAATATCACCGCCGGTTACAATACCAATAAGATCACCAACGCCCGCAACGAGCCCCTTATCTGGGACCTGGTTGCTGCCGAAGGCGGAAACAAACAGGGTTATCCCGTACGCAGCCTGTTCTCGATCAACTTCAAAGGGTTGGAACATTTTACCGGTATACCGCAGTTTGTTGATGAAACCGGTAAGATCGCCAATAACGTATACCTGCAGGACCAGAACACCAGCTACCTGGTGTATGAAGGTCCCGTTGATCCCAGGCTCACCGGCGGCTGGCTGAACAGCTTTAGCTATAAAAATTTTACCCTGAGCGTATTCATTACTTATCAGGCCGGAAATAAGATCAGGTTATATCCTGCATTCAGGAACAGCTATTCTGATCTCGACGCTATGCCGAAAGAGTTCTATGACCGCTGGACGATGCCCGGCGATGAGAAGTTCACTTCGGTGCCTTCGATCCTCGGCGCTTTCGAGCAGTCGCGGTTAGGCGGTAACACACCTTATAACAATTACAACTACTCAACTGAGCGTATAGCCAGGGGAGATATGGTGAGGTTGAAGAATATTTCGTTCACCTGGCAGGTGCCGGCCGCTATCATTAAAAGGATAGGCATGAACAGCCTGGCATTGCAGGCCGTTTCGAACAACACCTGGCTCATTTATTCAGATAAAAAGTTAAAAGGGCAGGACCCCGAGTTCTTCAATACCGGTGGTGTTGCTCAACCCGTTCAAAAACAGTTCACATTTTCATTGAAAATGGGGCTATAAGAGTTGTTGAGTTCATGAGTTGTTAAGATCATCTGATTGCCCAATAACTCACAACTAAATAACTGAACAACTGAATAACTAAAGAATTACAATTTGCGACCATGTACAAACAAATAACATATTTTTCTTTATACGCCTTGCTGTTCACCGCAGCAGGATGTAAAAAGTTCCTCGATAAAAACCCTGATAACCGGGCTGCGCTTACAACGCCCGAACAGGTATCGCAGTTGCTGGGTACTGCTTATCCCCAGGCAAACTATATGGCCTTTACCGAATCCATATCGGATAACGTAACCGATAAAGGCACGGGCGTGCAGGATAAAACCAATGTCGATCCTTATTTCTTTCGCGATGTAACCGATAACCAGCAGGATTCTCCGGAGTTTTACTGGAACGCCTGTTATACGGCTATTGCCGCTGCCAACCAGGCGCTGGAAGCCATAGCCAACGCAGGGGCCGACAGCACCGGATACACCGCGCAGAAAGGGGAGGCGCTGGTATGCCGGGCATATGCACATTTTATGCTCGTAACCTTCTTTGCAAAAGTGTATGATCCTTCAACGGCAAGCACCGATCTGGGCATTCCTTATGTAACCACTCCCGAGAAAGTGGTGTTCAAACAATACGATCGCAAAACGGTAGCATACGTTTATCAAATGATAGAGCAGGACCTTACGACAGGTTTACCGCTTATCGATGATACGAAGTACACTATACCGCGTTATCACTTTACCAAAGCGGCGGCCAACGCCTTTGCTTCCCGTTTCTATTTGTTCAAAGGTGATTTTGCCAAAGTGCTCAATCATGCCAACGCGGTATTTGCAGCCGGTAATATAACCTCCATGCTGCGCCCCTGGAACACTACCTACCGCACTATGACGCCGCAGGAACTGTTTGCGGTTTATCAAAAAGCTACCGAAACGGCCAACCTGTTGTTGTGTGAAACCGCTTCTTTATGGGGCCGCAATTATTACACTGTTCGCTATGGAATGAATTCTGAAATACGTGATGAGATCTTCAGCCAGAATGTAACTGGCGGCGAGTGGGCTTTTTCTTACCAAACCTATACCGCCGGTACCAATAACTATGTAATACCGAAGATCAACGAGTATTTTGTGCGTAACTCGGTAAATGCCAATATCGGTTTGCCGTACGTGATGGTGCCTTTGTTCACTACCGAAGAAGTATTGTTCAACCGTATAGAAGCGAACATTTATCTGAACAACAGTAATGCTAATGCCGCCATTGCCGACCTGAACACCTATGCAAGTACCCGTATTGTTAACTATAATGCTGCCACCCATAGCATAACGCCCACCAGGTTGCAGGGGTATTATGGTTCAGCCAATGTAAGGCTAAATGCCCTGAATGCACTGCTCGATTTTAAACGGGCCGAATATGTGCAGGAAGGTATGCGCTGGTTCGATATTTTAAGGTATGAAATAGGGGTTGTTCATACAACTACCGATGGTCAAACCCTTACGCTGCCAGGGAACTCATTACAACGGGTATTCCAGTTGCCGGAATCGGTTAGCCAATCGGGAATGCAGTTAAACCCGAGATAAAAAAGGGAATCTGAAGAATTCGGATGTGGAATTTGGAAGTATTTGAAAAAGAAGGAAAGTCCGAAAAGCGATAACCACAAACAATAAACCACAAACAATAAACTGATTCTTAAAATGAGGAGCATCAAAATATATTTATGTATCATTTTGCTGGCAGCAGCCTGTAAAAAGGAAGATGACCTTGGCGATGTGAGCGCGATACCCGGTTTGGGTGGTGATACCTGGGCGCCTACCGCCATCGATAATTACATCAAAACCAACTTTACCGATCCTTTTAATGTTGCTGCCAAGTATAAATGGGACCAGGGCGAACTCGATTTCGACAAAACCCTTACGCCGCCCAGGGAGGAAAAGATCATTCCGGTGCTGGATGCCATTAAAAAAGTGTGGATCGATAACTATGTGGCCGAAGCAGGAAAAACGTTCATGCAGAAATATATTCCCAAGTTCTTTGTGCTGGTAGGCAGCGCCAACTGGAACCTCGACGGTACCATTACCCTTGGTACTGCCGAAGGCGGCCGCCGCATAGTATTGTATGTACTGAATGATTTCAGAATAAAAGGCATGCCTGGCTATGTTCAAAGCGATTCGGTGAATATAAAAATGATGTTCCATACCATCGAGCACGAGTTTGCCCACATCCTGCACCAGACGGTATTGTACCCTGAAGATTTCAGACGCATTTCCGTAGGCGGTTATACTTCCAACTGGAACAATGTTCTGGATGCGGAGGCCAATGAAAGAGGTTTTATTACAGCATATGCGATGTCGGCCGCCGATGAGGATTTTGTGGAAATGATCTCGATAATGCTTTCGGAAGGCAAAGCCGGGTATGAAGCCATCGTGAATAATATTGCCAGCGCAGAAGCAAGAAGCAAGCTGCGCGAGAAAGAGGCTATTGTGGTGAATTATTTCAAAGATGTGTGGGGCATCAATTTCGCCAGTTTACAAACCCGCACCCGTAACTCGATCAACGCATTGATCAAATAAGTTATAAGTTATAAGTAATAAGTTATAAGTATGAACAAGAACCTGATATATTTCTTACTCGCTATAATAACCCTGGTTGCTTCGTGCCGCAAGGACGATGACAATGCGTTTGATAAATCGCCCGATGAGCGGCTTAATGAAACGCTGCAGCAATACCAGGCGGCCCTGTCGGGCTCAACCTATGGCTGGAATGCCAACCTCACCACCGCCGATGGCGGCTCTTACCGGTTTTATTTTAGCTTCAATGAAAGCAACCGGGTTGAAATGTACAGTGATTTCGACAGCACAACCGCTACCACCATTAGGGAAAGCAGCTACCGGTTGAAGGCATTGCAGCAACCCAGTCTTATTTTCGATACGTACTCTTACATTCACATGCTCAGCGATCCGGATGGCGCAGTGAGCGGTGGAACGTATGGGCAGGGTTTGAGATCTGACTTTGAATTTGCAATAGATACCGTTACGGCAGATAGCATCAGGTTAACCGGCCGTTTTAATGGCAGCAGGCTCAGCTTACGAAAAGCGGCGCAGGGCGACCGCGCTGTGTGGGCCAGTAAACAGGTGACCAACGGGGTGGTTAATTTTCGCAACTACTGGAAGATCCACCTGTATTTCAAAAGGCTTGTTTACGCGGGCACTCAGTATGAGCTGCAGTTCGACACAACGCTTAAAAAAGTATCTGTTTCATGGATAAGCGGCGCGCAAACGAATACTGTAACGAGAGGGTATTACTTCTGGGCCAATGGCGTTTATTTCTCAGACCCCATTGTAAACGGTTCTGCGAACATTCCCGGTTTCAGTATCACCAGTTATAATGCCGGCACCCAAACCATGAATGTAACGGTGAACGGTACCGCAGCAACGATCGGTGGGTTTACCACACCCATCAATTCCGATGTGCGAAATGCCTCCAACCGTTGGTGGCAACGAAGCGGTTCGGGTGATAATTACTGGATCTCGTTCGACGGCTGGCATGTAAATGGGGTAGACGATGCCTATAACATCAAAGCGCTGAAGAACGATACGGCCGATTTCTATTTTATATTGTATAAGGGCA
The DNA here is from genome assembly GCF_002078015.1 of Niastella populi. GTDB lineage: Bacteria > Bacteroidota > Bacteroidia > Chitinophagales > Chitinophagaceae > Niastella > Niastella populi. The sequence continues at coordinate 89,030 of NZ_LWBP01000145.1, forward strand.
ATACCAATGGCGCCGATGCCTTCTTTACCATTTACCTCGACCAGGCCGAACAGGTGCTCGATGTGGAAAATGGTTCGTGGGTAACCATGAATATCAATACCTCGAACGGGCTGGCACGCTTTAATGAAATTGATTTGCGCGACCCCGCCGTGCCCTGGCCTGCAACAGGTGCCGCAGCGCAAACCCGCAGCCAGATGTACCAGCCAAACGGTTATTACTTTGTTCAAAGCAGCGCCAATACTTACGACCAGGTTAGTGTAGCCGATCCAAGAATATGGATCACGTGGTATTGGTTGTTCTGACAGTTTTAAGATAACCAGGGTGAGCCGCTCCGGAAGAGCGCCCCCCTTATAAAAATAAAAAGTGGGCCTCCTGTTCAAACCGGAAGGCCCACTTTTTATTTATGTCAAAACGGGGCCCGGCTGTTATACCGGGGTTCCCGTTGTAGCGCGTCTCGACGCTGCTGACTGCAAATTGTGAAACGGGAAAGGATTGCTGTTTTTGTGCGCTCCCTGTATTTACTTTATCACCTTTATCAACTATATCAACTTTTCAACTTCAGATCCTGACAGTCCCCTTCTTCTCCTTATTCTTCTCTTTATTCTTTTTTTCGTCCTTGTTCATGTTGATGTTCAGGTTGTGGCCGATGGTTATTTGTCCGAAGTCTGACTTTATTTTCATGGCTGTACTGCCGCTGCCCGATTTGCCAAGGTAGCGTTTGTTGAACTTCGGTCCATGTTGTTCTTTATCTTCCTTTTCTTCCTTTATTTCTATGTTCGATTTGTTATGGAAGTCGCCAAAATGCGTGCTGATATCAACGTTGGCCGAGATGTTTGTATTTACATCGAGATAAAGATGCGAAAAGCTGTTCTTTACGGTAAGGGTTTTCGTATTGTTATCAACTCCCAGTTTGGCTACATCGCAATATTCGAACACTGCATTCACCGCACCATCGAGATTGTCGATAGCCGCCTTTGAAAATTTGACCACCAGGCTGCCGTTGTTGATGCTGCCGATGGTTCCCTTTCCAAATTCAATACGCACCTGTTTTACATTGCTCAGTTTGCCGGCGGTAAGGCTGCCGAATTTGCTTTCGAGGGTAACCTCGCCCTGGTAGTCGCCTATGCTGGTAGGGCCAAAATCGTTCTTTGCGTACAAAGGATTGCGGGCGGGAATGAACACTTCATAGTCTATGTGAAATCCCTGTTTTTCACCCTTGCTCCATTTGGGATCTTTCTTTTTATCGAATTTTGTTTTGAAATATACGCCGTCGTTGTTTTTACCATCCTCGATGGTAATGTGGTCGAGGATGGCCTGTGCCTTTTCATCAGTGTTGGCTTCGGCGGTAATGATAACGGTTGCTTTCACTTCATTTCTGTCCCAGGTATTTATTTTTAATTCGCCAAACTGGTTTGTGAAAGAGATTTTATCACTGTTGCTTACGTTATAGGATTTGGTGTACGTTTTCTTTTTTTCCACCAACGGGTCTCCGGCTATGGCCTGCGCCGATGTCAACACGCAGGCAATAAATAAAGCGAACCTATATTTTGCTAAAGATAGTGTCATGTTCATTACTTTTTGATGCTTTGATTTGGTTGATGATGCTTAATTGCTGATTGAGGATCTCAGTCTGCAGCCGAAGGTTCTCAATCATGGCTTCCAGTAATTGTTCGCGGTTAGGGTTTTCAGGTAATTCTTTTTTCAACGCGTTGTAAGAACTGTCCAGTTTATTGATATCCGCAACAAACATTTTATACAGGTTAGGATTTACTTTTTCTATTTCTTTCAGTTCATTTTGTCGTTGTTCAATGAGCCGGGTGAATTGAACTACTTCTTTTGCATAACCGGGGTTTATCTCTTTCAGCAACTTGTCGTTTACAGCAGGGCTGTTTTGTTGGGGCGGGGTAACGGCCACCGGGTTATTACCCGGGCGGTTATTCAACAGCGAATAGATGCCTATACCGGCGAGGATCAGAATGGCTGCGGCGGCTGTCCACCGTAAAATTCTCAGCATGCTGATGATGCCGCCCTGCGACGTTTGTTTTTGTTCGGTTTTTTCTTTAGCGGTCAGTTCCTGTTCCAGGTTCTTCCAAACCCTTTCACCGGGCTCATCCGTATCGAACTGGTTGCGGTTGTCGCGCATAAATTGTTCAAGACCCTTGCTCATATTCAAACTCCTTGTTTTAAAAAAGTCAGCAGTTTTTGTTTGGCGCGCACGTACTGGGTACGTACAGTGTTATGAGAAATATTTAGTATCTGAGATATTTCTTCATGATCGTAACCTTCCAGCAGGTACAGGCTCAGTACGGTCCTGTAGCCATCGGGCAGCCGGCTGATCATTTTTTTCACTTCTTCCACTTTGTACTGTATATCTTCCTCGCTTACCGTTTCTTCTTCAGTTACCGCCTGTAATTCGGTGCTTTCAATGTCAGTCAGGTCATTCCGCCGTTTACGCAGAATGTTGATCGATTTATTGATGACGATCTTTTTCAGCCAGGCGCCAAAAGTGCTTCGGTAATGGAAATCGTGAAGGGAGCGAAATGCGTCAAGGAACGATTCCTGCAGCACATCCTCTGCGTCGGCTGTATTGTTTACGATACGTAAACTGGTGTTATACATAGCTTTGGAATATTTCCGGTACAATAGCTGATAACAATGGGCGTCGCCCCGTTTACAGCCTTCTACCAGTTCATCCCGGATGATGTTTGCAGTCAGCTCCAAAATGATCTGTTTAGGTTGTTTTATATAGAGACATGGGTAAGATCATGATGTTGCATGGCTCGCGATATTTGTTTGTAGTTTATGGTTTGTGGTTTGTGGTTCCTGCCGCGCTTTGGAGCGATTGCTAAATTTTTAAAGCTCTAAAAATCAGGAGGAAGACAGGCTCCGGATTATCGGGCGGGTGCACATAAAATAACCACAAACCACAAACTACAAACCACAAACTTGTCTTACTTTTAGCTTAATATCGAAAAATCAGTTTAGTCATGGGTATCAGAACCGATTTGTTCACCAGCCCGGATTACTTCTTACTGGATGAGTTATTGACCGACGAACAGAAACTTGTCAGAGAATCCGTTCGTAATTACGTAAAAAAAGAGATTTCGCCCATCATTGAAGATTTTGCTCAAAAAGCGGAATTCCCCGAGCAGGTTGTACTGCAATTGGGGGAGTTGGGGTGCTTCGGCCCAACCATACCGGTTGAATACGGTGGGGGTGGACTGGATTACATCAGCTACGGTTTAATGATGCAGGAACTGGAGCGCGGCGATAGCGGCATACGGTCTACGGCCTCGGTACAGGGGTCGCTGGTAATGTATCCCATTTATGAATACGGCAGCGAGGACCAGCGGCGCAAATACCTGCCCAAACTGGCCAATGGCGAGTGGCTGGGTTGTTTCGGCTTAACCGAACCCGATCATGGGTCAGACCCCGGCAGCATGACCACGCATTTTACCGATGCCGGCGATCATGTAATACTCAATGGAGCCAAAATGTGGATCAGCAATGCGCCTTATGCAAAGGTTGCCGTCGTTTGGGCAAAGGATGAACAGGGCGAGGTGCGCGGCCTGATCGTGGAACGCGGCATGAAAGGGTTTACGGCGCCGCTCACCCATAACAAATGGAGCCTGCGGGCTTCCGCCACCGGTGAGCTGGTATTCGACAACGTAAAGGTGCCAAAGGAGAATATCCTGCCCAATGTAAAAGGGCTGAAAGGCCCGTTGAGCTGTTTAACCAGGGCGCGCTATGGTATTGCCTGGGGTGTAGTGGGGGCGGCTATGGATTGTTATGATACCGCCCTGCGGTACTCGAAAGAAAGAATTCAGTTCGATAAACCCATCGGCGGTTTTCAATTGCAGCAAAAAAAGCTGGCCGAAATGATCACCGAGATCACCAAGGCGCAGTTGCTGAACTGGCGCCTGGGTGTTTTGATGAATGATGAGAAAGCCACACCGCAGCAGGTAAGCATGGCCAAACGCAATGGCTGCGAAATAGCGGCGTCTATTGCGCGGGAAGCGCGGCAGATCATGGGCGGCGCCGGCATCACCGGCGAATACTCCATTATGCGGCATATGATGAATATTGAAAGTGTTATTACCTACGAAGGCACACATGACATACATTTGCTGATCACCGGTATGGATGTTACCGGTTTCAATGCTTTTAAATAACTTGCGACGTAATGAGGATATTTTTGATCGGTTTCATGGGTTCCGGAAAAACGCATTGGGGCAAACAGGTTGCGCAAAAGCTGAGTTTACCATTCTATGACCTCGATGAAGTGATCGTAGAGGAAGAAAAGCGAAGCATTCCCGAAATATTTGGCGAGTCTGGTGAAGAATACTTTCGTAATAAAGAAAAAGATGTGCTGGAGAAGATCGTCGATGAGAATACCAATATGGTGCTTTCGTGCGGCGGCGGCACGCCCTGCTTTTTCAACAATATCGAATTCATGAAAAAGTATGGTACGGTGGTATGGCTCAATACCCAGGTTGATGTGCTGTTGCACCGCCTGATGAAAGAGCGTTTACAACGGCCATTACTGAAAGATATCCAGGACGAAGACCTGAAGCATTACATCATTCGTAAACTGAACGAACGCCGGATGTATTATGAACAGGCGGATGTAATTATCAATAAGGAAGATGCCATATCTATGAACGACTTTATTCAAACCGTTTTACATGCATAAAGGTTTTCTGCAAACGGCCGCCATTCTGGGCGCACTGGCCGTAGCTCTCGGCGCTTTTGGCGCACATGGATTAAAGAAAATTGTTCCCCCCGAAACCGTCACTACTTTTGAAACCGGGGTGCGCTATCAATTCTACCATGTATTTGCATTATTGGCCGTTGCCATCCTGTTTGGAAACTTCCCCGGGAAGCATCTCCAGTACGCAGGGATCTGCTTTATTGTTGGCATTATACTTTTCTCCGGTTCTTTATACATTCTCACCATGTTGCAGGCCACCAAAACCGTTGGCATGCGTGGTATAGGCGCGGTTACACCAATTGGGGGATTGTTCTTTATTATAGGATGGATCTTCCTGTTCCTGGCTGTATTGAGGAAGGCGTAAGCAGTTTGTTATTTGTAGTTTGTGGTTTGTTGTTGCTGGCGCGCTTTGGATCTCCTTTCCCGATTTACACTGCCTGAAATTTATCGGGGTTCGCGCGTATAAAGAACCACAAACAACAAAACATAAACCACAAACCTACAACGGAGCTTCGAACGTCAGCACACAATTCAGTTCCGATTCTATTTTAAATGAACCGTCGATGCTTTCCATCCGGCGGCGCATATTGCTGAGGCCGTTGCCGAACCGGCGTAATTTATCGGCATCGATGCCTACGCCATTATCGCTCACTTTTATCATTAGCCATTTGTCGCTGGTTGAAATAATGATCTGTATTTGCGAAGCCTGGGAATGCTTCATGGCATTGTTGAGCGCTTCTTTTATACTCAGGAAGATATTCCTTCTTTTTTCGCCACTCACTTCCGCCTGCGGTATAAGTGCGGGCAACTGCACTTTGCACTCAATAGGCGTGCTATCGAAATACTCTATCGCATGCGCTCTGATGTAAGCGATCAGGCTTTCCAACGTGTCGTTGCTACTTTTCATGGTCCAGATGATGGTGTTCATCTTGCCCAATAATTCATTCGCCGAGTTGGAGATCTTTTCCAGTTCGGGCACTACTTCGCCTTTCAATCTGCTTTTCATGATCTCGCTCATAAGCCTGATGGCCGTTACGCCCGAACCCAGTTCGTCGTGCATATCGGCCGAAATGCGGTTGCGCTCTTCCTGTTTGGCCGCCATTACGGCCATTTGTTTATCGAATTCTTTCCGTTCGTTTTCCAGTTTCAGGCGTTCGCGTTCTTTTACCCGTTCAATGATATCGCGCCGGTTTTTATACGCCAGTCCCGACAGGAAAAAACCCAGTTCCAGCACCAGGCCGATCTCATAATAAAAAAGCGCCCGGTTAAAGATGGAAGTGATATTGTTTTCGACCAGCTTCCAGCCGGTGATGATGATGATATAGGAAATAACGGCAAAAATGATGAGGGCCGCATTGCCTGCCGCCAGGTAATTGAGCAGGGTATTTTTCTTTTTAATACTGTAGATGATAAAGAACATTCCTGTTAAAAAGAATACCTGTTTGATGATAAAGTTTTCCATGATGTTCAGCATAATGTACTTGTCGGTAAGAAAGTACACGATGGAGAACACAATGCTGGCGCCGATCAGCAGCAGCGAAAAGAAATGCAGGAATTTATCGAGCAGCGGGTATTGCTCCCTGCTGTTGATGAACTTTCGCATGAAGATCTGGTACAACACCACGCTGCCCGTCATGATCATGAAATCGAGATACTCCTCATAAAAATAGTTAAAGGGAGTAGCGCTGTAGTTGAGGTATGATTTCAGGAAAAGCAGGGAACAGGTAAGGAAGGTGTAGCCCGCATAAAAAATGAATTCCTTGTTGCGGCTCTGGATATAAACAGCCAGCGAATAAAAGATCATGAACAGCAATACACCCGATACCGTGTAAGTGAACACATCGAGCAACGAATCGCGGTTGCGTTGCGCTATACCCCATTGCTCGAGGTAATCGTGCCTGATAATGCGGGGAATAAGGGAATTTATATTGGTGCGCACAAAGTTGAACCGGCAAAAATAGGTGGCCGTTTCATGCGGCTGCACAGTGATCTGTTTAACGCCGTCATACCGTTCATCGGTAGTAAGACTGTCGGGCATGTGCGCAAAAGTGCCTGCTATATTGTCGGGATTGGCTTTGAACAACGTTACCTTGCGGCAAAACGAACCGGGAATAAAGCATACGGTAATGGCCGTATCGTCGGTATTCTTCAGCATGAATTGTAAAAAACAATCCCGTTCGATCAGTTTGCCCGGCAGGTCGTGCGGCAGGTAATTGCCGGGATTCTGCTTATAGGGCAGGTTAAAAATATCCGCATCGGGGATCTGCTGTTTGGGTTGTGCCGTAAACAGGGAATGTTTGCCAATGGCTTTTTGATAGCGGATAGCCGCTACATCCACGATATTCGAATCGGCCCATTGTGCATAACTATTACAGGCCAAACCCAAAAGCAGGATATAAAAAAATGTATGTTTGATGACCTTGTAATAAGGATGACGGCGAGTAGCGTTGGCAGATACAAATCGAGGATGGCTTTTACTGGTCATATTTTGTCCCGGTGTTGCACAGGGGAGAGTTAGTTTCGAAGTTGAAAATTACAACAAATAAGGGAAACCGTTTAATACGGGGCGTTACCAGTTTGAAGGAACCCGGTACCGGTTACCGGGAATACAGGTTTCAGGTGTAAGTACAATCAGCGATCCCGGTTTTAGTGCTGGCAGCCGGAACCCGGAACCCGGCAATGATATACTGCTAAACAAAAGTTAACATATGCAGCGTGCTTTTTTACCTTCTTCTCACACCCTTCTCCCTTATACCCTAAACTACTTATCTTTGCGACCATGGCCAACCGCTTAAAAGCAGACAAAGCAGAAAAGAAAAAGCCAGCAAATCCGGAAAAGTTCAAACCTGAAAAAGAAGCTCAGGTTACGGTGAAACAATTGGTTAAGGACGAACGTACCCATAAGATAGCCGGTGCTTTCGCTTTATTAGTCAGCCTGTTCTTGTTTATTGCCTTTGCATCTTACCTGTTCACCTGGCGCGAAGACCAGGATAAAGTGTTCAGGGGAGCCGCTATTTTATTACCCGGTGAAGAAGTAAAAACTACCAACCTGCTGGGTAACCTCGGCGCATATATTTCACATTTGTTCTTTTATAAAGGGTTTGGCGCCGCCTCCTTTATGTTCTGCAGCCTCTTTTTCGTAATAGGCGTAAATGCTTTGCTCGCTTCCAGAATATTCTCCCTCTGGCGCAACGTGCGCTACGTAATAGTAAGCCTGTTATTTTTCAGTGTGGTATTTGCTTTTATGTTCCGCGGCAGCGCATTTGCTTGGGGCGGAGCGGTAGGCGATATGTGCAGCGACTGGCTGGTGCGAATGATAGGCAGCGTTGGTACGGCGGCATTACTGCTTGTGGCCGGACTGGCTTATATTATCTGGCGCTTTAATCCCGTGTTCAAAGCGCCTTCGTTGGGTAAAACAAAAACACCGGAGCCTGTAACTGCGATGGAAGGGGCAACATTGGTGGTTGCCAAAGAAGTTTTAAAGCCCGAAGTGATTAAAGAAACCGGCAATAAGCTCAAAGATGGCATGGGCGTGCTGAAAAAGGGACCTAAAGATCCGGATGAAGAAGTTGAAACAGACCTGCAACTGGTAGAAAAAGACGAACCGGTTGAAGAACACCCCGAAGATGTGGAAGAAGATATAGAAGAGGAGGTGGAAGAGCCCGAAAAACCTGAAATTCCACTACAGGTTGAAACGCCTTCCGTTACCGGAAAAAATAAAAACAACAAACCGGCGCCTGACCTCGAGCTTGAGATAAAATCGTATCCCGAAGTAAATGAGCCGGTGGATGTACCGGTTGAGGAAGTGCAACCGGAAGTAAAACCTGTAATTAACCAGGAACCATACGATCCGTCGCTCGAGCTGCGTAATTATAAATTCCCCGGTCTCGATCTGCTCGAGCTGCATGGCAGCGAACGCATCATTCAGGACCCCGCCGAACTGGAGACAAACAAGAACCAGATCATCAATACACTGAAGAATTACGATATCGATATTCAAAAGATCAGCGCCACCGTGGGGCCAACCGTAACGTTGTACGAAATAGTACCGGCTGCGGGGGTGCGCATTTCGCGGATCAAAAACCTGGAAGACGATATCGCGTTGAGCCTGGCGGCCCTTGGTATCCGGATCATTGCCCCTATTCCGGGTAAGGGTACGGTAGGTATTGAGGTGCCCAATGTGAAAAAGACCGTGGTAAGTATGCGCAGTATGCTGTCATCGGAGAAATTCCAGAACAACAGTTTCAGCCTGCCGGTAGCCATAGGTAAAAAGATCGATAACGAAAACTTCATTGTTGACCTTACCACCATGCCGCACCTGCTGATGGCCGGTGCTACGGGCCAGGGTAAATCGGTTGGTTTGAACGCCATCCTGGTATCACTGCTGTATAAAAAACATCCATCGCAATTAAAGCTGGTACTGGTTGACCCCAAAAAGGTGGAGCTGAGCCTGTACCGCCATATTGAAACGCATTTTCTGGCCAAATTACCGGGCGAGGAAGAGGCGATCATCACCGACACCAAAAAGGTGATCCATACCCTGAACGCCCTGTGTATTGAAATGGACAACCGGTACGACCTGTTGAAGGAAGCCGGCGCCCGTAATATTCGCGAATACAACGAGAAATTCATAAAACGGAAGCTCAACCCGCAGAAAGGGCATCAGTTCCTGCCATTCATTGTGCTTGTAGTGGATGAGTTCGCCGACCTTATTATGACGGCCGGTAAGGAAGTGGAAATGCCGATTGCGCGGTTGGCGCAGCTGGCCCGTGCGGTAGGAATCCATTTGATCATCGCCACCCAGCGTCCATCGGTGAACATTATCACCGGTACCATCAAAGCCAACTTCCCGGTACGTATTGCCTTTAAAGTATCTTCAAAGATCGACTCCCGTACCATTCTCGATGCCGGCGGCGCCGAGCAGCTGATCGGTAAGGGCGACATGCTTATTTCCTATAATGGTGAAATCACCCGCCTGCAATGCGCCTTTGTTGATACCCCCGAGGTAGACAGCATTTGCGAATGCATCGGCACCCAGGAAGGCTATCCCCAGGCATTCTTCCTGCCCGAATATGTTGATGAAAAGCAGTTCGAAGGCAAGGAACTTGACCTCGATGACCGCGATACCCTGTTCGAAAGTGCTGCCCGTATGATAGTGAACAGCCAGATGGGCTCAACCTCGTTGTTACAACGAAGGATGAAACTGGGTTACAACCGGGCAGGCCGGTTGATGGACCAGTTGGAAGCTGCCGGTATCGTAGGGCCCAGCCAGGGAAGCAAGGCACGGGATGTGCTTATAAAAACTGAGGCCGATCTGGATCAGCTGCTGGCCGATATAATTTAAGAAGTTAGAACTTTGTTAATGTGATTTTAAAATACAACCCCCATTAACATTTCACGTCTTATTATTGCCGCTAAAGGTTATAACCAATATCTTTGCGGCCTTTACAAAAGCATTCATATAATGAAAAGCCTAATTGTATTAATTTCTACATATTTCATAGCTACCCTAAGTTTTGCCCAACAAAGCGACCCCGCCGCCAAAAAAGTTTTGGATGCGGTAAGCGCGAAGTTCAAGACCTTTAAAGCGGTACAGGCCACCTTCACTTTTCAGAATGAAGACAATAAAGGCAATGTGCTGGGAACCAAAAAAGGTACTGCTTCACTCAAAGGCCCCCGCTACCGGGTAAGTTTTTCCGGAGCCAGCCAGGAGGTTTTTTGCGACGGCACCAATATCTGGACGTACGATAAATCGGCCAACGAGGTAACTATCACCAAACCCGATAATTCGGCCAATACCATAACTCCGCAAAAGATCTTCTCTAACTTTTACGATAAGGATTTCCTGTACAAGCTGAATGGCGATAAAATGGTAGGCAGGAAAAGAGTGCAGGAAATTGAAATGACCCCGGTTGATAAAACCAAACCATTTCACAAAGTATACCTGCTGATCGACAAACAGAACAAAACGCTGTACAGCACCCGCGTACTTGATAAAGCGGGCAACGTAATGGTGTATACCATCAATACCATGAATGGCTCGGCCAACCTGCCCGATAACCTGTTTGTGTTCGATAAGAACAAATATCCCGGCGTAGAAGTGATAGATTTGCGATAGAAAGCCCTAACCGTAATAACTAAATTATTCTGGAGCCCCGGCAATGCCGGGGTTTTGCTTTTTAGGATTTTCATATGAAAACGGTGCGTTTTCATATGATTTTGTACCATTTTCATATGAAAATGATGTGTTTTCATATGATCAGATACCATTTTCATATGAAAACAGTACGCTACCATATGATTTGATACCATTTTCATATGAAAAAGGTATGTTTTCATATGATTTTATACCATTTTGATATGAAAACTGTCCGTTTTCGGATGATTTAAGGTGAATATCATTTATGGAAAGCTCACTGAGATATGTTCCTTATTAATTCTTCATTTCTCATTTTCGCCTCCCCACCGGTAGGTACTTATATCCAGTCCCGCCAGGTCAAGCACCCGGTCGGTAACGGTGGCAACCGCTTCTTCAATGGTGGCCGGGCGGCTGTAGAAGGAGGGGGTGGCCGGGCAAATTATTCCACCAGCCAGGGTAACCGTTTCCATGTTGCGGATATGCACCAGGTTATAAGGTGTATCGCGCACCACGCAAATCAATTTCCGGCGTTCTTTCAAAACCACATCGGCGGCGCGCGAAATAAGATCGCTCGAAACCCCGGTAGCAATGCGGCCAAGGGTGCCCATAGAGCAGGGGGCAATGATCATGGTATTATAACGGCCCGAACCGGAGGCGAAGGGCGCGGTGAAGTCTTTGGTTGAATAGAATGTAACGGGGTATTGGGTGTAATCGGTATTGCCCAGTTCGGTTTCCCAAACCTGTTTGGCGTTATCGGTCATAACCACCCCAACATCCTGCCATTGTTGTTTAATGGTCAGCAACTTTTCAATCAGTAACCGGGCGTAAATACTGCCACTGGCGCCGGTAATGGCCAACACTATTTTGTGCATGGAAATGACTTAATTTTAGGTTATTAAACAAAAATACAGATGCAAACATTGAAAATGTGTCTTTTGTTTTGCTGGGTAGTTGTTTTTTCATGCGGCGAAAAGCCTGCGGTAAACGCAGATAAAGGGAACTGGGGGAAGAAGAAGGAAGGTGCCGCGGCGGAAAAACTGAAGTGGATGAGCCTCGACGATGCAGCGGCCTCGCTGAAAACCGAAAAGCGCCCTGTGTTGATCGATCTGTATACCGACTGGTGCGGCTGGTGTAAGGTAATGGACAGGAAAACCTATGGCAACAAGAACGTGACCAGTTACGTGCAGCAGAAATTTTACCCGGTTAAGTTTGATGCCGAAGGCCGTAAATCAATTACCTGGAATGGTAAGACCTATGACTTCAATACACGCCATAAAACACATGATTTTGCTATTTATCTTACCAACGGTCAATTGAGTTACCCCACTACCGTTTTCATTCCCGCCGATGGCGAACCACAGGCAATTCCCGGTTTTCTGGCCCCCAATGAATTTGAGCTTTTAGCCAGATATTTCGGCGAAGGCAAGTTTGGCAAAGTGCCATTTGATGAATACCGGAAGGGATTTAAGTCGAGCTGGTAGAAGGGTGACCGGAGTTTATTATAAAATAAATCAATTCGATCTTATGGCATGGCGCCTGGAAATGACCGTTGCGAAGTATATGATCAATGTTATGTATTCATTAAGCTCAAATACATAAAGATGTAAATAGGTAAGGTTTCTGAAACAAAATACTTTACATGTATTTTATAGGAATGTATTGTTGATTGAAGAAATTGAAAATTGAAACGGTTACCTGACAAAAGATAAGTATATAATTAAATAATATATTAGTGCAAACGGTTGCGTTTATTATTCAGATAATTAAAATGGACCTAAATTTGATTTATTTTCGTGTTGACTTTAATCAATTATTGAAACCAGACAGTAAAAATACCAGATAGATACGCCCTATACTTTGAGATTTTCATACTATATTTGAATTTTCATAGGATAAGGTTTAATGGTTAATGGTATTTGATTAGTGCAGCCTCCCCTCCGGGAGGCTATTTTTTTGCACCTACCTCAGCTTTTGGCCTATTTGAACGACTTGATATTGGTAATAGCAAGATTGGTGAAGTCAATTTCTATGGTAGGAATGAAGGTACCGGGCACAAATTCATCTGAATGCCCTAATTTATAGCGCAGTTTATTGCTATGCCGCTTATTGATGAACATAAGATCGTTGAAAACATCGTTGTATAAACCAAGGCAGTAAATGGTAATGTAGTATCGGCCTTCGGGCACTTTGGGAATGGTGAACATGTTATCCCTGGGGTAGTAGATATTCTTAACAACGCCGGCCCCGGTATGATCATAGCGGTCGAAAATGACCAATACAGAGTCAACCCGCGGATTATTCGCTTTCCGGGGGTGAAGCCGTATTTGTACATTCACACTGTCGGTAAGTCTTTTATATTGTGCGTTTGCCGTATCAGCTGTAAACAGCATGAACAGCATGGTCAGCACACAGACCGCTTTCATAGATATTGATATTAGGGTGCCGGAATAAAATTCACTTCATGCTTAGTGTTTTTTCTACGTCTTTTTACTATTGAAAACCATTGAACTCTAATAGGTAATAACGCTTATTCATATATTTTCTTATTTATGCGGTTACCAGTTTAGGCATTTTGGCCAAAAAAAATCCCGTTCGGGCTCAGCCGGAACGGGATGCATTAATTTTCAATATGTTGTCAACTTTGACCCAATGTAAACCCGGGCAAAGTTATTATCAGGCCTCAGCCATATCGGGGATTGCAGATACTTTATAAGCGCCTGCATCCAGCTTTTGTTTGGTATCGGAGAACGCTTCCAGTGTTTTCTGGATATCCTCATCGGTATGCACCGCCGTAGGAATTAAACGGTAAATAATGTGGCCTTTCGGAATTACCGGGTAAACTACGATAGAACAGAAAATACCGTAGTTCTCGCGCAGGTCCATCACCATCGCTGTTGCTTCTTCAACTCCGCCGTTCATGTACACAGGAGTAACTACCGAATCGGTCTTACCGATATCGAAACCTCTTTCTTTCAGGCCTTTTTGCAGTTTGGCAGCCACATCCCACAGCTTGTTCTTCAACTCGGGACGGGTCATCAGCAGTTCAAGGCGCTTCAGGTTACCAATAACCAGCGGCATAGGTAAACTTTTAGCGAAGATCTGGCTGCGAATGTTATAGCGGATATAATCGATGATAGATTTAGGACCGGCGATAAATGCGCCGATAGAGGCCATTGATTTGGCGAATGTAGAAAAGTACAGGTCAATATCATCCTGAACGCCCTGTTCTTCACCGGCGCCGGCGCCTGTTTTGCCCAGGGTGCCAAAGCCATGCGCATCATCGACCAGCAGCCTGAATTCGTATTTCTTTTTCAGTGCAACAATTTCTTTCAGTTTGCCCTGATCGCCGCCCATTCCAAAAACCCCTTCGGTAATAACCAGAATGCCACCGGCTTTTTGTTTTTCGATCAGCGCGGTTGCGCGTTGCAGCTGTTTTTCAAAATCTTCTATGTCATTGTGTTTGAAAACATACCGGTGACCGGGATGCAAACGAACCCCGTCTATAATACAGGCATGGCTTTCAGCATCATATACGATAATGTCGTGACGGCTGCACAATACATCGATAAGGCTTACCATGCCCTGGTAACCAAAATTTACTAAAATAGCATCTTCTTTCGATTCAAAAGCGGCCAGCTTTTTTTCCAGCAACTCATGGTTGTTTGAGTTTCCGCTCATCATACGGGCGCCCATTGGTAAAGCTAATCCGTATTGAGCAGCGCCTTCAGTATCGGCTTTCCGCACTTCGGGATGATTCGCTAACCCCAGATAATTGTTCAGACTCCACACGATCATATCCTTCCCCCTGAACTTCATTCTGCTCCCGATCTCGCCTTCCAGTTTAGGAAACGCAAAATAACCATGCGCTCTTTCACGATGTTGACCTAATGGACCTTGATTTTTTAGTAATCTTTCAAAAATATCTGCCATAATATGGATTTTATTAATAGGGTTATTGCTGTTTTTGGCGAATGGCGCAAAGGTAGCGTTTTTAACGGTTTGATAACCTTGCCCGCATGGTTTAATGCCCGCCCCGCAGAACGAATTCGTTGCGCCGGCGTTGTTTGCATAAACGGATATTGGAAGCGAATATTTGAAGCAAATAGCTAAAAGTTTAAAAAAACGGCCATTCAAACAAATTAGCAATCAAACTATTAAGCAATCGTTTGTGTTTGTTATTTTATGAAATTTTAATGTTGGGGTTTGAGCAGCCGGTTATCTTTGCCAAAACTTTTTTAATGCGTCTTCTTTTAGCAACGATTTGTTTTTCGCTGTTTTGTTTTATTGCTCCCGCTCAAACCAAAACCAGCACGGTTTCCGGCACAGCCTTAAGCCGCCCTAAATTAGTGGTTGGTATCGTAATAGACCAGATGCGTTGGGACTACCTCTATCGCTATTATGACCGTTATGCGCCCGACGGCGGTTTCAAACGTTTCCTGAACAAAGGTTTCAGTTGCGAGAACACGCTGATCCCATATGTGCCCACCGTCACCGCCTGTGGCCATACCTGTATTTATACCGGCAGTGTTCCTGCCATTCATGGTATTATTGGCAACGGCTGGTACGATCCCCTGAAACAGCGCAGTGTTTATTGTACCGAAGATCCAGGCGTTGAAACTGTTGGCGCTGCCGCAGGTACGGCCGGTTCAATGAGCCCCCGGAATATGCAGGTGACAACCATTTGCGATGAACTGAACCTCGCCACCAACTTCAGAAGCAAAGTGATCGGTATTGCCGTAAAGGACAGAGGCGGCATTTTACCAGCCGGCCATTCAGCCAATGCTGCGTACTGGTACGATTCACGCAATGGAAACTGGATCTCTTCTACCTATTACATGAAAGAACTGCCGAAATGGGCGCAGGACTTCAATGCAAAGAAACTGGTTGACAAATACTATGGTCTGGGCTGGAACACCCTGTACCCCATCAACTCGTATGTGCAAAGCACGGCAGACGAAAAACCATACGAGGGCAAACCGTTTGGCGCCGAGCAGAAAGGTTTTCCGTATGACCTGAAGAAATTCGCCGGTTCAAACTATGGCGCTGTTAACAGCACACCATATGGCAATACCATTACCATTGAAATGGCAAAAGCCGCCGTTACCGGTGAACAACTGGGCGCCGATAACATCACCGATATGCTGGCCGTTAGCTTTTCTTCTCCTGATTACATTGGCCATGCTTTTGGCCCTAACTCCGTTGAGCAGGAAGACGATTACCTGCGGCTCGATAAAGAACTGGGTGGTTTTTTCAGCTTCCTCGATGCCAAAGTAGGAAAGGGGCAATACCTCGTGTTCCTTAGTGCCGACCATGCCGTAGCGCATGTGCCCGGCTTTAGTGAGGAGCATAAGTTACCGGGCGGACATGCGCCAGCCGGCCGCTGGTCGCAGGACCTTGCCAAACTGCTGAATGAAAAATACGGCAGCAGCAAACTGATCATTGGAAACTATAACCACCAGTTATACCTGAACCACCACCTGATCGATTCAATGAAGCTCGATGAGGATGGTATCAAAAAAACGATTGTACAATACCTCGGCCGCCAGCCGGAAGTTGCACGCGTATTTGCGCTTGATAAGTTTATGGAAGTGCCTTTGACCGCGACGCAGCGCGATATGGTAGCCAATGGCTATAATCAGAAATTAAGCGGTGATATTCAGGTATTATTGCAATCGGGCTATATGGAAGGCGGCGCTACCGGTACCACCCATAGCGCCTGGAATCCCTACGATTCGCATATTCCGCTGTTATTTTATGGCTGGAAGGTGCCTGCAGGCAAAACCAACCGCGAAACCTATATGACAGATATAGCCGCCACGCTGGCCGCTATGCTGCATATTCAAATGCCCAGTGGTTGTGTGGGAAAGGTGATTGAAGAGGTGGCTAAATGATATTTTGTTAATTGATCATACATAGGAGTGTGCTGTAGGAATGGTAACAGGAGGCAGGAAGTAAGTATGACGTAAGAAGATAATAAAAAGGGGAACGCGCTAAAAATTGGCGGGTTCCCCTTTTCTATTTATGATATTTAGTTGTTAAAATTAGTGGCGGTACCTGAGGAATAATGCTCTTCTCACTTCTTTTTTACTAACGGTCGTTCAACAATCCCCCTGTACCAATACATTTGTAGTCCAAAAACACCTATCATGATGTACTCTTTGCATGCTCATACCCGGTGGCTGTTGCTACTGTTGGGCATTTTTGTTTTTCAGGATGCTGCTGCTCAGCTGAACACCCAAAGCAAATTACCGGTAGATGCGAAAGTGAAGATCGGGAAGCTGGCAAATGGCCTTACCTATTACATTCGTCAGAATAAGAAACCAGAGCAGAAAGTTGAACTGCGGCTGGTACTGAATGCCGGTTCCATTCAGGAAGACGAAGACCAGCAGGGGCTGGCCCATATGGCCGAGCATATGGCCTTCAACGGTACAACGCATTTCAAAAAGAATGATATCGTTTCCTTTTTGCAGAACATAGGCGTTGGCTTCGGTAACGACCTGAATGCCTATACCAGTTTTGATGAAACGGTGTATATTCTGCCCATTCCAACCGATAAACCCGGTAATCTCGAAAAAGGTTTCCAGGTGCTGGAAGACTGGGCGCACAACGTTACCTATCTCGATGATGATATCGATGGCGAGCGCGCCATCATTCTGGAAGAAAGCCGTTTGGGCAAGGGCGCCAATGAACGCATCTTCAGAAAGATCTATCCCCGCCTGTTCGAAGGCTCGAAGTACGCAAAGCGGTTACCGATAGGGGTAGACAGTATCATAAAGAACTTTCCCGTTGATAATATCCGCCGTTTTTACAAGGAATGGTACCGGCCCGATCTGATGGCCGTGATCGTTGTGGGGGATATTGAACCGGCCAAAGCGGAAGCCATGGTGAAGAAACATTTTTCGGGGCTTACCAACCCGGCCTCGCCCCGCAAAAGGGAATATGCCGAGGTGCCGCCTTACACTTCCTCACAGGCCATGGTTGTAACCGATAAAGAAGCAACCAGTTATAATGTGGCCATCAATTACCCGGCTGTTAAGAAGGAATCGGCGGTAACTGTTGGCGACTACCGTAAAGAGCTCATAGAGCAAATGTTCGTTTCTATGCTGAATGAACGGTTGCAGGAGCTAACGCAAAAAGAGAATCCGCCTTTCCTGTACGCCTATGCCGATTTTGAATCGTATGCCCGCGGCTACCAGTCGTTCAATACAATGGCTGCTGCCGGCGGTGGCGATGTGCAAAGAGCCATGAATGTACTGGCTGAAGAAATAGAGCGCGTAAAACGGTATGGCTTCACCGCCCCCGAATTACAGCGGGTCAAGAAATCAATACAGGCGCAATATGAAAGAACATTTAACAACCGCGCCAAAACCGAGTCGGCCGATTATGTTCAGGAATACGTGAACAATTTCCTGGTGCAGGAACCCATACCGGGCATTGAGAAAGAGTATGAATATGTGAAAGCGATGCTGCCTGCCATAACACTCGATGAAGTAAATGCGGTGTCGGCAGCCATCAAAGGCCAGCAGAACCTGTTTGTATACCTGAGCGGTCCCGAGCCGAAGGAAGCCGATAAACTGCCTGCAGAAAGCGAACTGCTGGCGATCATTGACTCGAAAACAAAGGCCGATATAAAGCCATATGAAGAAAAAGCGGTTGCTTCAACGTTGTTAAGCAGTGAGCCGGTGGGTGGCAAAGTGGTTAAGGTTACAAAGAACGTTTTACTGGGAACCACTGATTATGTACTCAGCAACGGCATTACGGTAACATTGAAGCCAACCGATTTCAAGAACGACCAGATCCTGATGGGCGCTACCCGTGCCGGTGGTAAAAACAATTACGGCCTGGCCGATAAATACAGTGCCGAGTACATGGTACCTGCTACGGTAGCCATGGGCGTTGGCCAGTTTTCGCCTACTGATCTTGGTAAGGCACTGGCCGGTAAAACAGTAAGCGTTGATCCGGTGTTTACCGCCATTTCGGAAGGCTTCAGAGGCAGCAGCAGCGTGAAAGATCTGAAAACCCTGTTCCAGTTAATCTATCTCAATAGTACAGCGCCGCGCGGTGATACGGCTTTGTTCGGGGCTTTTTTGCAACGGAACAAAACGCAGTTTGCCATGATCGGCGCCAATCCGCGCGCTTCGTTCGTCGATACGCTGTATAAAACTTTGTTCAATAATGATCCCATGGCGCCGGTGGCCGTGCCTAACAGCGCCTACTTCGATAAAGTGAATTACAAACGCGTGATGGAGATCCGTAAGGAACGTTTTGGCGATTGCAGTGGAATGCACTTTGTGTTTGCCGGTAGTTTTAAAGAAACTGACATAAAACCGTTGATTGAAAAATATATAGCCGGTTTGCCCGCTACCGGTAAAAAATTCAGTTTCGCCGATAATAAGGTACGTCCGGTAGAAGGTAAAAGAACGCTGAACGTATATAAGGGAAAAGAAGATCAAAGCCTGATCCTGGCTTTTTATACCGGTGAAACACCATACAATGAAGACCTCGAGCTGAAAGCGCATGCATTGAGTGAAGTGCTGAACATTCGCATCATTGAAGAGCTGCGCGAAAAGATCCAGGGCATTTATGGCGGCGGCACTTATGCCGAACTGGAAAAATACCCGTATAGTAATTACAGTTTTGTACTGAACCTGCCTTGCGGTCCCCAAAAAGTGGATACGCTGTTGAAGGCGATCAAAAACGAATTCAGCAGTATGGTAGCGAAAGGCCCTGATACCTCGTATGTGAACAAGGTAAAAAAACAATGGCTCGAACAGCATAAGCTGAACATGAAAGAGAATGGTGTTTGGGTGGAAAAGTTGTTACAGTACAAATTACAGGGCGGCGATCCCGACAGGTTTGTTCATTATGAAAAGTACGTGAACAAACTAACGCCGTTAGACGTACAGCAGGCGGCCAAACTGGTGCTAAATGGAAATGAGTTCCTGGCCATTCAGATGCCGGAGAGTGCAAAGAGTGGAACAGGAGAGGAGCCAAAGAAAGGCTTTTAGCGGCTAAATAACTATAATACAATACGAAAGCCCTGACGGTACCGTCGGGGCTTTTTTTATGATGGAATAACTGCAATAAATGTGCAGGGCATAATACTACAGGCGGATAGTAAATAGTGAATTTCGTTCATCGTTTGGCGTTTATCGTTCTACATTTATGTGTATTTTATTGAAATGCAATACGCTTGAGCAAAGCGGTAAGCACTAAAAAATACGGCTGGTAAAAACGCGCAAATGCGGGTGGTGCAAGCAATTCACGTGAATTTTTGCTCACACGTTTTATTATTAAAAAACCCTAAAAAAATTTTTTTATTTTCTCTTAAACACTAACTTGCAGGAACAAACGGATATAGCAGAACTCCTCCCAAATGTATTTGCACTCAGAATTTAAAGCTTGGATATTATGCAAGCTAGGCCCTTCATGAACACTATTTTAAAACGTAGTTAGAACTGTACGAACCTGCAAGCATGTTGCTTTGCATGAAGATAAATAATTGAAAATTATAGTAAAGATATCCCGGAGGTGAGAGGTGTCTTTAGTACCGGCTTTAATTAGTAGCGGGTGAAGCTTTGTTCATACATAGCATCGTTAAGTTGCTCTGAAAAATTACCCGTTTAATGATTTCGCTGGTTTAGGGGTTGCTAGATCACGACAGTCGGCCGCATGGCTGGCTGTCTTTTTTTATGCCCGGTTCAACCATTGTGATGTAATGTGTAGTAGTAACGTTATTGAACAATCGAACGGTGTTTATGTCTATAAGTTATTATGTTCTTTAGTTCATAAGTTAACCGCGTAGAGTGTAAATGCAGCTTAAAGCCTTCATCGGCAATCGGCAAACCTCGGCGCGGCCTGCTTCGTCAATTGTCAATCGGCTCGAATGTCGGGCAGTGCAAGGTCATAAATAAATTCCCAAAATTAGTGAGCTCTTTCACGTTTGCCGTTTGCCGTTTCACGTTCAGCGAGGCCATTCACCATTCACCATTGACCATTCACCATTTGAAAAGGATATCATAAATCATTGCAACCACCCTCATTTTTATGTTGTCATTAACGAATAACATGCTGAAACACAGTTGGTATGCAAAAGTTTGTTAATTGAACGGTTGTACACATTTTCAATTAAACGCGGTATGTATTTTGGTTTCTCAGCAGTAACTAAAAACGATGATTTATGAAACGGGTTCTACAGGTTCTGCCAATTCTTGCCATCTTAACAACAGCATCAGTTCATTCATCAAAAGCACAGGTAAGCGTTAGTGTAAATATCGGTGCCCAGCCTATGTGGGGACCCGCAGGCTACACTTCGGTCGATTACTACTACCTGCCCGATATCGAATGTTACTATTATGTACCCCGGCAACAGTTCGTTTACCTGAACGGTCCATCGTGGGTGTTCTCAGCCAGCTTGCCGGCCCGTTATCGCGGGTACGATCTGTATGGCGGTTATAAAGTGGTTTGCAACGGTCCAAGACCTTATACGCACTTCCGCGAGCACCGCGTTACTTATGCCCGTTACAGGGATTACAGGGGCCACCAGACCTGCATACGTGATTCCCGTGGAGGCGGCGGTTACTACGATCGCGGTCCCCGTGGACGTGGACATGGACACGGTCACCATCATGGTCGCGGTCATGGACATGGTCGTGGACATGATCGTTGGTAATGATCGTGTTTGTTACAAAAACGTATAGTGGTTTGGGTGAGCCTGTATTATGAAGTAGGAGGTAGGAGGCAGGAAGCAAGAATAGTCCCACGGCTCAGGCGCTAAATAAATTCAGGTTTGCTGTACGTCATAAAAGAAAAGGTGAGCTTCGCAGTCAATAGCGGGCTCACCTTTTCTTTATCTTACTATTATATAACGGTGACACCACCTTTTGAAGACCCTTGTCAACCTGTTACCTCGTCAACTTACTTCGTACTCTCAGGTCAAAGAAGTGTCACTTTAAAACTAGGCCACGGTGATATCCTTATCCAGGTACACATCCTGGGTAGCCTGCAGCAGCTCAACACCCTCTTTGAAAGGACGCTGGAAGGCTTTGCGGCCAAGGATCAGTCCCATACCACCTGCTCTTTTATTGATAACGGCAGTATAAACCGAATCGGCCAGGTCGCTGGCGCCCTTGCTTTCGCCGCCACTATTGATCAGCCCCACCCGGCCACTGTAACAATTCAATACCTGGTAACGGCACAGGTCGATGGGGTGATCGCTGGTGAGCTTGTCATACACCAGGTTACTGGTTTTACCATGTTTGGTTGCCAGGTAACCGCCATTGTTGGTAGGCAGTTTTTGTTTAATGATATCGGCCTGCAGTGTAACGCCCAGGTGATTGGCCTGACCGGTAAAATCGGCTGCGGTATGATAATCCACGCCATCTACTTTAAAACCGCTGTTGCGCGTATAACACCACAAAATGGTGGCCATGCCCAATTCGTGCGCCAGTTCAAATGCTTCGGCCACTTCTTTCAACTGGCGGGCGCTTTCGGCAGAGCCCCAGTATATAGTAGCGCCAACTGCTACGGCTCCCATGTTCCAGGCGCTCCTGATGGTGCCGAACATGGTTTGGTCGTATTTATTGGGCATACTTAAAAACTCATTGTGGTTGATCTTTACAACAAACGGAATACGGTGTGCGTATTTGCGGCTCATGATACCCAGTACACCATATGTACTGGCTACGGCATTGCAACCACCTTCAATGGCGAGTTTGATAATATTTTCGGGGTCGAAATAAATTGGGTTGGGCGAGAAAGCGGAACCTCCGCTGTGCTCGATGCCCTGGTCGACCGGGAAGATGCTGCAAAAACCGGTGTTGGCCAAACGCCCGTTGCCTAATAATGATTGCAGGCTGCGCAATACCTGGTTGCTGCGGTTGCTGTTGAGCCAGATCTCTTCAATGTGGTTGGGCGAGGGAAGCGTGATGGTTGATTTGTCAATGGTAGTACTCTTGTGCTCTAAAAGATAAGAGGCTTTGTCACCAAGCAGATCGATGATTTTTTTTGACGGCATACTTATTATTTAGTTTGTGTGAATTGTCAATCGTGAATGCAATTCATAAGCCACAGATAACAGCTTAAAACTAAAGCGTAAAGCCAGATACATTTCAATTGCAGGCTTTCTGCTTTTCGCTTTGGCCCTGTATTCCGGCTGCGCAAAGATATGCCGTATCCCATAAATACCGGGACAGTAAAACGAAAGACCCGGCGGTACCGCCGGGTCTGATATCATAATCTTTTAAACCTGTAAAGGAATAGAAAGCTAAATTCTAAATATTAAGCGTTTCTGTTGATGCAATTCAAATCATTGAATGCAATTTCTAAACGTTTAATAAATGTTTCTTCACCTTTGCGTAACCATACGCGCGGATCGTAGTATTTCTTATTTGGTTTGTCAGCCCCTTCAGGGTTGCCCAGCTGATCCTGCAGATACGCTTCGCTCTTTTTGTAATAGCCGAGAACGCCTTCCCAGAACGCCCATTGAAGATCGGTATCGATATTCATTTTGATAGCGCCGTAGCTGATCGCTTCGCGGATCTGGTGTTGGGGAGAACCGCTGCCGCCGTGGAATACGAAGTAAACGGGCTTTTCGCCGGTTTTATATTCTTTTTTGATGAAGTCCTGGCTGTTCTTCAGGATCTCAGGACGAAGTTCCACGTTACCCGGACTATAAACACCGTGCACATTACCAAATGCGGCAGCTACGGTGAACAGGCGGCCAATTTTGCC
This sequence comes from Niastella populi, assembly GCF_002078015.1. Taxonomy (GTDB): domain Bacteria; phylum Bacteroidota; class Bacteroidia; order Chitinophagales; family Chitinophagaceae; genus Niastella; species Niastella populi. Next base: position 112,612 of record NZ_LWBP01000145.1, read on the forward strand.
TAATTGCTCATACGCAAATGCCACGTGTTGTGGTTGTGTATATAATTTATCGTTTTCAACACCGCTGTTGTCAACGCCATCTTCTTCACCACCGGTAACACCCAGCTCAATTTCAATACCCATGCCGAGGGGCGCCATGCGTTTGTAATATTCAACTGATGTATGAATGTTCTCTTCGATCGGCTCTTCGCTCAGATCGAGCATGTGTGAGCTGAACAAAGGTTGTTTTTTCTCTTTGAAGAACTGTTCGCCGGCATCGATCAAACCGCTGATCCATGGCAGCCATTTTTTGGCGGCATGGTCGGTATGCAGCACAACGGGAACACCGTAATATTTTGCTACGTTATGTATATGCAATGCACCGGAAATAGCGCCGGAGATATTGGCCTGCAACTGATCGTTGGGCATACCTTTACCGGCAATGAACTGTGCACCACCGTTAGAAAATTGTATGATGACAGGTGAATTCACTTTTGCGGCTGTCTCAAGGGTCGCATTGATCGTATTAGTGCCAATTGTATTAACTGCGGGTAACGCGAACTGGTTTTCTTTAGCGTCTTTATAAAGGGCTTCCAGTTCTTCACCAAAGAGTACTCCTGGTTTGTATTTTTTCATCATTTTCAGTGTTAAAGCGTGTTGTTATTTATTGAACGTCAAAAGCGTTGAAAAATATTTAATGAAGTATCTATTTTTTTAATAAGCGGCGAAGATAGTCAATTTAGCAATGAATGCAGGCGTATTTGTTACATGATAACGGTGGCCTTGTCGTAAGTCATTGATTTATTGGAGCCCGGCCGGAAAGCGATTTAAATGTTAAGAAATGGTAATGTATGCAAAAGGCGGGTTGTCTTTAGCTTTCAGGTTGAGCTGGTGGCTGCTAGCTGGCGGCCGGCCTTTCAGGCGTTAACGGGTTTCGCCTTCAGTATATCGCTTGCCACCTTACCGGGTAATACCCTGAACACGGGGATGTTGACGGCATACCGGTTACACAGTTCACGTATGCGGCGGTCGATCTGTTCGGGCGAATAGCGGGCCGAAAAATGACCGAGGATGAGCTGTTCTACATTTGAGCGGCTTACCATTTCCAGCACTTCCTCGAGATAGCTGTGTTTGTTGCCATGGGCGAAGATCTGGTTATCGTCCTCATGCATGAAAGTGGCTTCGTGGATCAGGATCTTCGTATGCTCCCAACGGGTAAGGTCTTCCACGGGCGTATCGCCCGAATAGCCGAGTAAAGTGGTTTGAACTTCGGTATGGGTGTTGGCTTTGCCCTGTTCTTCAATGATGCGTCTTATCTCTTCTCCTGAGCGCTGCGTTAGCTCCGGCTTCAATTTCATTTTCGATTGTATTACCTTATAGCTCAGGCTTTTTACGCCTGCTTTTGTGGGCACATGGCCATTGTGTATGGCTTTGATGATGATGTCTTCCCTGATGCGGAGATTGCTCTCGGGTGTAATTGGGTTCCATACCGCGCCCGATACATGCGGATCGAACCGGCTGCTGAAATCCTTTAGCGCCGGAAAAGAACTGCTGTCCCGGGGATAATATATTACGGGGTAACCGGGCCGGGCATTCAGCTGATTGAACTGCAGCAGTCCGGTCAAATGATCGCGATCGGGATGCGAGATGAATACATGTTCTATTTTCCGGCTTTTTTGTAAAAGGCTGGCGCTTACGCCATCGCCGGCGTCGAATAGGAGTTTGAGTTCCTCGATGAAATACCAGGTTGAAAACATGGCGGTTGAATAGCCGGTTATGGTGAATTGCATGGTTGATTGGGTGGATTTAATCCTCAAACTTACCCAGGTTCTTCTGGATCAGTTTCAGGTTCTTTTGCAGGGTTTGTTTCAACTGGCGTTTAACCAGCTGCCCCATGGAATTGCATTTATAAAATTGCTGGTTGTGAAAGTAGTCGCCCAGTTCGGTGCGCAACTGGTGCAGTTTGGCGGGAACCGAGATCTGGTCTTTGGACATAATGTTCAGTAACTCCATAAGCCGGAAACGTGATGAGGCAACCCGGAAGGCCATCATGGTGCGTTCTTCTGTTTGGTACTGGTGAATACTTTCCTTATTGAGCAGTTTTGAACATAGATCAACGTACGCATTGTTCTCTTTAAAGAATTGCGGCATATACAAATTCTTACGGCCTTCGTACGACTGCTGATCGAAGTCGATAGCGCGAATGCGGTATTGATAATCCTCTATATCGGGGGTAATATCAACCACAAAATTGTACGAGCGCATATCGCCCAGCAACCGTACAAAACAGCGTTCGTTGAACTTCACGAATTCCTTTGCCAGCCTGATCTTGTTGGTATGCGGATCGTTCAGGTGATTGGCTATGAACACATCGCCGGGAATGCCGGGTATATGTTCTTCTATAAGCGTGTTTTGATTGGTAAGGTAGGTGATACGGTTGGGTGAAAGAATATGTTCCAGCTCCAATCCGTAAATGCGCGAGGCATCGGCGATCTTTATATAGTAGTGGTCGTAGTTGTCGTTATACTTGTTCACGATCCGGATGCGGAATGGGTTCGAATTGCCAAAGCTGCAATAATCGATGCGCGCTACATCGAGGTGGCTGGTAAAGGTAAGATCGCCCTCTGTTTTCAGAATGGCATACATCTGAACCAGTCCGCCCCTGATATATTCCCAGTCGCGCATATCATACATCACCGTTTCCCAGTAGGTATCGTTTCCTTTTTTATCTTTTAGGGGAAGAGAATAGGTGATGCGCAGCAGGTCGTTATAAGATACGGGCAGTTTTTGCTCGCGGCCATGATTTTTCAGGTAGGCACGTAACCGCTCGTGCACCGGGAACATGGGCTTTTTTCGCGATGGTTTATTGGGCTCGTTATTATCTATGTTTGAGTTCATAATTGGTCAATGGTGAATGGTCAATGGTCAATGGCGAATCGGCAGACGTGAAACCCCCACTTCATCGGGGCAGGCTGTGAAACGGCAAACCCCGGCGCGGCCTTCTTCGGCAATCGGCTTGAATTTCGGGCGGCGCAAGGACGTAAGTAAATCTCAAATTTCGCGAGCCCTTTCACGATTCACGTTTCGCGAGGCCATTCACGATTCACGCAAATTTAAGATATGCTACCCAATAAACTGTTGAAGTAAGCGGGGGCGTTCAGCAGCCGGCTGCCGTACCAGCTGAACATTTCACCGTCTACGAGCATGATCCTGGTGTGAGGCAACAGTGGTTGCAGTTCATCAATATGTTTTTGCGAAAAGGGAAAGGGCTCCGATGAAAGCAGCAGCAGGTCGCATTGTTTCAATTGCCAGGTATCGATGGCGGGGTAGCGGGTAGTATTGCCAAAGATGTTTTGTAACCCGCAGCGGGAAAGCATATCATGAATGAAGGTATCGCGGCCAATGGTCATGTATGGATTGCGCCAGATAAGGTAACCGGTTCGCTGTTGGTTGTTGGTGATTTGAAGTGTAGTGAAGGCCGTATTGATCTGGCTCAGCAGGTGCCCGGCGTTGTTTTGCCTGCCGGTGATCAAGCCGATCTGCTCAATCATCTCCAGCGCATCATCGAGGTTGTTTACATCTGTTATATATACCGGGTATTTTTTCGTCAGTTCATCAACCTGTTCTTTTACGTTCTCTTCCTTATTGGCGATAATAAGATCGGGTTGCAGTTCGTGAATGATTTCGGGCTTGATGTTCTTGGTGCCGCCCACTCTTGTTTTTTGCCTGAACCAGCTTTCGGGATGTACGCAGAATTTGGTAATACCTGTTACCTGATCGTCGAGCTGTAAGGTATACAGCAGTTCGGTTATCGATGGCACCAGCGATACAATGCGGCGTGGTTCGGCCGGTACATCAACCCAGCGGCCCAACTGATCGGTGTAGACTGGCATGGCTAATTGCTAATGTGATAATTCGATAATGTGATAATGAAATACAGCTGCGAAGGTAGGAAAACTAATGTGCTAATTTTCTAAACTGATAATTCGATAATTCGATATTGAAATGCTGGAAGAAGAACGTGGGGGATGGCGTGTTTTGTAAGAAAAGTTTGGAAAGGAGGCTTTGCGTTAAGCCTTAAGCGTTCGGCGTTTAGCCTGGAAGACCGCTGCTGCCTCCTGCTAAAAACTATTGTACGGTTTTAGCAGGAGGGGTTATTGGAGTTAAGCAGACGGTTTTTAACACACAGGAATTGGAACTACCTCGGTCTTTTTCGGACGTTGGATTTTAATACTGGTTAATCAAAGGATATACTGGTGGTTTTTCACGGATATTCGTTTGTCACGGACATTGGATCTGGATAATGGATTTTATGAATGATATTGGATTGTTCTTATTTGAAGTTGACTGGTACCGGATTTCTCTTGATCTTTTATTGGATATTGAACGCTGTTGGTTTTTCCTGAACATTGGAATAGATTGATTAGTAATCAATCAACTTCAGGGACAAAGGTAATACAGAAGCAAATGTTAACAAGAGCAGAAACTCTCGATTTAAATTGTTCAGTATTTACTGCAGAAGTCGTAGCTATCACTTACTGTTAAGCGTAGTATTTCTTCTAAGGGAAAGTAGTATTACGAAAGTGTAAAATATACAGTTTTATTTACATTGATCCTGGTCAAACATTTTATAAAAGCACATGTTTGAAATGCGCTTCCAGTAAGGGTTTGAGCGAATATGTCCAGCTTAATCCGGAATTTATACACATTAAACGAAGAAGGAATGCCATTGATCGAATAAAGTTCCGTCACCGCCAAAACATTGGCATCTTTGTTATGTTATTACGCTGTTGACGTACCCTATAAAATTCGTACCGGATTTACGAATGGCCTTAAATCCTAAAACTGTAGAATAAGCCCCTAAACCCTGAATTTTTTTTGATAATAAGTTTTTTGGTTTTGATCCGTACCCCGCATCCAATATCAATGAAAACCAGAAATCTCTATCAGCAAACCAGTCCTTAGTAAAAACCGTCCAAAGTACCTGAACAAGATTTCACAAGAGCGTCCTGTTAATAGCGGGGCGCTTTGTTTTTTAATGTGATAATGTGATAATTCGATAATGAAATTCCATTATCACATTATCGAATTATCAAATTAGCTAATTGCCCAACGCCTGAATTACATCATACTTGGTAACAATATGGTAATTCCCCAATTCATCCTTACTTAACACCGCCCCATTGTCTTTATTGATCAGCGTGCGCAATTTTTCAATAGGCGTATTGAAATCAACAATAGGGAAGGCGGGCTCCATTACGGTTTCGATGGCGGCATTTTTTATATCGGGGTTTGAAAATATTTTCTGGAACAAACCGCTTTCACTGATAGCGCCTACGGGCCCGCTGCCATTTATTACGGGAATATGTTCGATGTCATACTTGCGCATCAGTTCTACCGCATCCGACACGGTACGGGCAGGATCGATGGTCACCAGTTTTTGTTTGGCGCCGCGGTTATTGATGATGTCCTTACATGTTTTTACATCCATAAAACCTCTTTCCATCATCCACTGGTCGTTATAGATCTTGGCAACATAGCGGCTGCCATGGTCGTGGAAGATGCAAACTACCAGGTCGTCTTTCTTCAGCGGGTGGGCGGCTGCTATTTGCATCAGTCCCTGTATACAACTGCCGGCGCTGTAACCACAGAAGATCCCTTCATCCTTCGCCAGGCGGCGGGCCATGATGGCCCCATCACGGTCGGTTACCTGTTCAAAATGATCGATGACGCTCATGTCGTAGTTCTCCGGAACGAAGTCTTCCCCAAAACCTTCCGATATATAGGGGTGAACCTCATTCATATCTACTTCGCCTGTGCGAAAAAATTTGGTAAGCAGCGAACCGTACACGTCAACCGCCCATATTTTAATATTAGGGTTCTTTTCTTTCAGGTACATAGCCGTACCGGTTACCGTACCGCCGGTGCCGGCGGTGCAAACCAGGTGGGTGATTTTGCCATCGGTTTGTTTCCATATTTCGGGGCCCGTGGTTTCGTAGTGGGCGAGCCGGTTAGCGAGGTTATCGTATTGATTACAGTGAAACGAATTCGGAATTTCTTTGGCCAGGCGGCGGGCTACGGAATAATAGCTGCGCGGGTCTTCGGGTTCAACATTGGTTGGACAAACAATTACTTCGGCACCAACGGCTTTTAAGATATCGACCTTTTCTTTTGATTGTTTATCGGTGGTCGTGAAAATGCATTTGTACCCTTTTACACAGGCTGCCAGGGCCAGCCCCATTCCCGTATTACCGCTGGTGCATTCAATGATGGTGCCGCCGGGCTTTAATTTACCTTCTTTTTCCGCAACTTCTATCATTTTAACCGCCATGCGGTCTTTTATAGAGTTTCCCGGGTTAAAATAATCTACTTTGGCTACAACGGTGGCAGGTAGGTGGTTAGTGATCTTGTTGAGCTTGATAAGTGGCGTATTTCCAATCGTTTCGAGAATATTATTTTTAATATCCATTGCATGTAGTTTGTTGGCTGCAAAGGTACGTTTTTCCCCCGGCAGGTTGATTTTCAATCAGCGCGGCAGCTACCTTTGTGCAATTAGAATCAATACTTTGATGATTTTTTAACGTAGCGGCCCCGGGATCGGGTTTAAATTTGCAGAGGGGACCCTTATTATGAAAGTGTATTTTATTAGTGGACTTGCTGCCGACAAGCGTGTATTTAAATACATTTCGCTGCCGCCTGGTTGCGAAGCCGTACATCTGGAATGGATAACACCGGAAAAAGACGATACGCTTTCTTCGTATGCAATGCGACTGGCATCGAAAATAAACAGGGACGAACCTTTTGCCCTGGTTGGCTTATCATTTGGCGGCATGCTGGCCACTGAAATTGCCAAACAATACAAACCTGCCGTAACCATCCTCATATCGAGTGTACCGGTATCGAAACAGCTGCCCGGGTATTTTCGAATGGCCGGAAAAATAAAATTGCACAAACTGGTGCCGGTATCGTTGTTGAAATCATCGGCCGCCACCAAGCGGTACTTCACCCGCGAAAAAAGTGACGATAAGAAATTACTCTGGGACATCATCAATGAAAGCGACGCCGGTTTAATACGCTGGAGCATCGATGCCATTCTTAACTGGCAAAATGAAACCATTCCCCAACCGGTATGGCATATTCACGGAAGAAGAGATGAGATATTGCCGGTGAAGTTTACACAACCTACACTCACCATTCCCCGGCACGGACATTTGCTGGTAATGACCTGCCCCGAGGTTGTGAATGAATTTCTGGCAAAAGCCCTTACCGAAGGGGTGGCATGATGCCTTTTTACGAAAGTCTTATTGGTTCTCTTGTATATATAAGATGGCCCAGGTTGGGTCGTTGCAAAGCACTATCTGCATGAGCAGGAAGCTGATGGAAATTAGTATTTTTTTTACTTATAAACAAAGCCGGGACCAACCTATATATGTCATAATTTTGAGCACACCCAATAAAAAACCGGTACGTTTTTTATAAAAAAATGTTGTTGGTAAAAACAAGTTTTTTGTTTGTCAGCATACCTTACATTTGCGACCCCTTTGGAGGAAGTCTGACGTTAAGGAGCTGAAAAAGGGAAGCAGGTTCGGAATTACGATATTAAAAAAACTGCAAATTCTCAATAGATGGAAGTAAAGTACATTCAGAAGATCGCTGAAAAATTATCATTCAGCATTAAGCAGATCAATAATATTCACCAGTTGCAGAGCGAAGGAGCTACCATTCCTTTTATGGCCCGTTACCGGAAGGAAGCGACCGGCAATATGGATGAAGTTGGGATTACCCAGGTAGTTGAGCAGATCGCTTATTTTTCTGAACTGGATAAACGCAAAGAAACGGTTATCAAAACCATTGAAGGGTTGGGCAAATTAACGCCTGAGTTGAAAGACCGTATCGATAACAGTTTCGATGCTACCGAACTGGAGGATATTTATCTTCCTTACAAACCAAAACGCAAAACAAGGGCTACCCAGGCAATTGAAAAAGGACTGGAGCCATTGGCGAAAATGGTATTTGAGCAGGGGCTTGAAAATCCTGATGAAGCAGCCGCCAAATTCATCAACGAGCAGGTAAAGGATATCAAAGAAGCCATGCAGGGCGCCCGCGATATCATTGCCGAGTGGGTGAGTGAAAATGAACAGGCCCGTAATAAAGTGCGGCAGCAGTTCACCGAAACAGCCAAGCTTACATCGAAGGTATTGAGCAGCAAAAAAGAAGAAGAGGAAGCGCAGAAATACCGCGATTATTTTGAGTTCAATGAGAACCTGGCCGATAGCCCTTCCCATCGCATTCTGGCTATACGCCGTGCCGAGAAAGAAGGTTACCTGGTTATGGATATCAATATCGATAAACAAACCGCTGTTGAGGAGCTCAACAGAACGTTTGTAAAGAACAACAACCCTTTTGCCAGTGAGGTAAAGAAAGCGGTTGACGATTCTTTCGACCGGTTGTTGAAACCTTCTATCGAGAACGAATTCCGGTTAGTGAGCAAGAACAAAGCCGATGAAGAAGCGATTCAGGTGTTTACCGAGAACCTGCGTCAGTTGTTGCTGGCCTCACCACTGGGCTCTAAAAGAGTGCTGGCGCTCGACCCCGGTTTCCGTACCGGTTGTAAACTGGTTTGCCTTGATGCGCAGGGCAACCTGGTGTACAACACCGCCATCTACCCGCACCCGCCACAAAACGAATGGCAGAAGAGTGTGGCCGAATTAAAATTCCTGGTTGACAAATATGATATAGAAGCCATCGGTGTAGGTAATGGTACCGCCGGTCGCGAAACCGAACAACTGGTGCGCAGCATCGACTTCGGTAAAACCGTAAGCGTGTTCCAGGTAAATGAAAGCGGCGCTTCTATTTACTCCGCATCTGATGTTGCACGTGAAGAATTCCCCGATCAGGATGTTACCGTACGTGGCGCCGTAAGTATCGGCCGCCGTTTGCTCGATCCGCTGAGCGAACTGGTAAAGATCGATCCCAAATCAATTGGGGTTGGACAATACCAGCACGATGTAAACCAAACCCGCCTGAAAGAGGCGTTGGACAGGGTAGTGGAAAGTGCGGTGAACTTTGTGGGGGTTGATGTGAACACCGCATCAAAACACCTGCTGGTGTACGTATCAGGTTTAAGCAACACACTCGCTAAAAATATTGTCGAGTACCGCGCCAAGAACGGCCCTTTCAAAACCCGTGAAGAGTTGAAGAAAGTGCCGATGATGGGACCCAAATCATTTGAGCAGTGCGCCGGTTTCTTACGCATTCCCAATGCCGACAACCCGCTGGATAATTCATCTGTTCACCCCGAAAGTTATCACGTGGTGGAAGCCATGGCAAAAGACCTGCAGGCTTCGCTGGAAGACCTGATCAAAAAAGGCGACCTGCGCAAGAAGATCAACAAAAAACAATACATCACAGAAAGCATCGGTGAATATACCATCGATGATATCTTAAAGGAACTGGAAAAACCCGGTCGCGACCCGCGTGCGCAGATCGAGGAGTTCCGTTTCGATGATACCATCAAGGCCATCGAAGATGTAAAACCGGGTATGACCGTACCGGGCATCATCACCAACATTACCAATTTCGGGGTGTTTGTTGATATTGGCGTAAAACAGGATGGACTGGTGCATATTTCTCAACTGAGTAATACCTATGTAAGCGATCCCAACGAGGTAGTGAAACTGCAGCAGAAAGTAATGGTAACCGTTACCGATGTGGATGTTTCGCGTAAAAGGATCTCGCTTACCATGAAAGATCAACAAAAAGGCGGTGGTGAAAAACGCAGCGGTGGCGGCGATCGCAAACAGAACAGCGGTGGCGGAAAAGCACAGCCGAAAAAGGCTGAACCGCTGAACCCCTTCCAGGCGAAGCTGGCGGAATTAAAGAAAAAGTTTAATGATTAGTTGATTAGTTGACTAGTTGACGAGTTAACTAGGTTCGGGCCCGCGAAAAGTTGATAAAGTGATAAAGGATAACCCGCGTTTCTGCATGCCTCGCAGCAGGAATACAAATAAAGGTTTCTAAATAATAAGTCCCACGCCGGTAACCGGGGTGGGACTTTACATTTAAAGAAGGATGCAAAAACTAAGAACTAAGAACTGAGAACTATGAACTATGAACTATGAACTGAGAACTGAGAACTATGAACTGAACAACTGAATAACCAGAGTCCCCCCGAGTTTGAAAATTCGTTTGTAGAAGACGAAGTTCAGTGACGCGGTTATTTATGCTGGTTGGCGATCTCCTGCTTTTTTCTATTCAGGTACATATCGAGTAGCACAAGGCCCAGTACCGCATTGATCATCATAAATGCCGATGTGTAAGTATTGTTGAAAAAGCCGCTCATATCTACTTTACTGATCCTGCTGTAGTCAATTAATGAAGCGCCGGTTGCTGTTGCCGGCCAGGTCATTTGTGCAAAACCTGCTATCAGCATACCAATAATGCTGCAAAAGAAAAAGAGCGCAATACCCCAAACGATCCGTTTGTTGATATACGATTTGGCGGCAGGCGCAATATGGTGTTTGCTTATAGATTCCATGATGTTTTGTGTGAAACGCATGGAAGGTTCGTCCAGCTCCAGATGGTTGTTCAGCAGGGTTTGTAATTCAAGCAGCTCCTGGTACTTTTGGCGCCACGCGTGGTTAGAAGCGATCAGCTCAGCGATGAACAGGCGCTCATCACCGGTGCAAACACCATCGATGTATTCCCACAAACGTTCCTCCATATTCTGTTGACTGCTCATTGTTTTGTTTTTAAGTTAACTAACCAACCATATCTTTTACTTCTTCCGCATAATGCTTTTCCATTTTCTCTTTCAACCGTTGCCTGGCGCGGTGCAGTTTTACTTTAGCGGTGTTCGGGTCAACGCCAATGATACGGCCGATCTCTTCAAGGCTTTGTTCTGCCTGGTAAAATAAAGTGATTATACGGGCATCGTCGACACTCAATAATTTAATAGCCTCATTAATTACCTGCGCTTTCGATTTCTGTTCTACCTGGTTCGCCCTGAAAGTAGCGTTCTGATTGTCTGCCACTTCAAATATATGTTCATTGTCGAGCGAATGAACGGATATTTTCTTTTTGCGTAAAAAGGTGATACAGGTAGTGGTGACAATCGTATACAGCCAGGTGCTGAATTTTGATTCGCCCCTGAAATCGGCCAGGCTGCGGTAAGCCTTTACAAATACATCCTGGGCAATTTCTTCAGCATCTTCCCGGCTGATCGTATAGCGCAATACAATGGTAAAAACGAAATTCTGGTATCGTTTTACCAAATGCGCGTACAGTGCCTGTTCGCCCCCAAGCACTTTGTTGATGATCTCGTTATCAGCCGGTCCGGTTTGCATTATTTAAACTATGACGATGTTGAAAGTGATCAGGTTACAGTATCTTCCTTAATTTATCGGGGAAGAAAAGGCATTGCCTGTGCCGGAAATATGATCCCATGATTATCAGTAGTTTATTCAGCGTAAATATTACAGGAGTGTTCGGTTTTGATACTTTTCTGTTCATTTTTGAAATAATTTCTGTGAACTCCTGTAACCGGCCGGGCAGGACGGTAGTCATAGTTGATGTATCGGTACTACAAAAATTAAAACCCTAACAATAATAAAATTTAAATAGTATGCAACCAGGAGAAGCCATTGTAATGATTATACTTTTTCTCTCTTTTTTCACTTTGATCTTTGGTATTGTGTATTTGCAAAAGCGTGAAAACCTTGCAATGCTTGAGAAAGGATATAATCCAAGAGAAAAGGTAAACCGTCCGGCACCATATACCAACCTGAAATGGGGTTTGCTTTTGATGGGCGCGGGTATAGGACTGGCATTGTCTTATTTTGTTACCCAATACATGTTGCACGATTATGAGAACCCGGCCCTGTGGTTTGCATTTTTAGCAATCGGCGGCGGAGCCGGCCTTATTGCTTCCTATAAAGTGGAGAAAAAAGAGCTGCTTGATCCACAGAATCAGGCTGAACGAAGAGCGGCTTGAAGTTGTTCAGTTCACAGTTCACAGTTCACAGTTCATAGTTCATAGTTCATAGTTCATAGTTCATAGTTTTTTCAATGATGGTGCGATTACCTATTATTTGCATCTTTGCTTTATAAACAACAGTCCCACCCCGGTTACCGGAGCGGGACTGTTGTTTATAAGTATTCCATTCAACTTTGAATCTTGTAGAGCGTTTTCAGAAACGCGGGTTATCCTTTATCACCTCTATAAACTGCATCAACTTTTCAACTTACAGCGAGCCTGCCCTTGTCAACCCGTCAACTCTACCTCCCCATCACCTCTAACGCTTTCGAAATAGCCGTATCATCAGAATTGCTCACTTCATAATATCCTTCCATTCGCCAGATCTGCCGGGCCAGCCAGGTCTTGATGCGTTTTTCGATCTCCACCTTATCACGCTCAGGTACGTTTTGAATGTTAATAGAGTTCCTGCCTGCATAACCGATCAGGCTGTTCCAGGCGGTGCGGGTATCGTTATAACGGCGCGCAAAATCAGCCGGGTCTTTAAACTGGTCGAAGTAGGCTTTGTTTTGCTGGTAATAGGTATAAATGAATTTACTGAACAGCTGGTTGTCGAACAACACATACACATTGCTCGAGAACGTGGCCGTATCGAACGGAATAAAAACGTCGGGGGTAATACCGCCGCCGCCATATACGATCCTGCCTTTTTTGGTCCTGAACGCGGGGCCGGTATGTTTGGTAACGGTATCGCCGTTTACCAGCTCGCCGTTTGCAAAACGTTCAGCAAGCTCTTCATTATAGGCATCGCGGCCTTTGTTATATGGCTTTTGAATATTGCGGCCGAGGGGCGTAAAATAACGGGCAACGGTAAGGCGCAGAGCAGAACCATCGCTGAGGTCGTATTGCTCCTGTACCAGCCCTTTACCGAAAGTGCGGCGGCCGATAATGGTAGCGCGGTCCCAGTCCTGCAGGGCGCCGGCCACAACTTCACTGGCCGATGCGGAGCTTTCATCAACCAGCAGCACCAGTTTGCCGGTTTCGAACAAACCGGGGCGTTTGCAGAGGTATTCTATCTTTTCCTGTTTATTGCCCTGGGTATAAACGATCAGTCGTTCGTCATCGAGGAATTCATCGACAATATCGGTGGCTTCGGTGAGTATACCGCCGCCATTGCCCCGAAGATCGAAGATGAGTTTTTTCATGCCTTTTTGCTTAAGGGTTTCCATGGCCTTCATGAACTCTTCATAGGTAGTGCCGCTGAATTTGTTCAAATGTATATAACCGGTAGTAGTATCGATCATATAGGCGGCGTCGACCGAATATAAAGGGATGGTGCCGCGGGTAATGACCGTTTCAACCGGTTTGCCATTGCGCAGAATGGTAACGTTAACCTTGCTGCCGCCAATGCCGCGCAGGAGATTCTTTATTTTGTCGCCCGTGATCGACCTGCCTGCAACCGCCGAGTCGCCCACTCTCAGGAATTTATCACCCACTTTCAGTCCGGCTTTATCGCTGGGGCCGTCGGAAAGCACATTGGTAACATGTACCGTATCGTCTATTATAAAAAATTCAACTCCAATGCCCTCAAAATTGCCCTGCAGGTCTTCGTTTATTTCTTCCACGTTAGAAGCAGGAATAAAAACGGAATGCGGATCGAGGTGGGCCAGCATGGCCTGTATGGCTTCCCCGGCCAGGGTGTCAGTATTTACTTTGTCAACATATCTTAAATTCACCAGGTCAACCACCTCCTGTAAAACCGATCGTTTGCCTCTGTTAAAAATACTGCGCGAACCGGGAACGTTATCCCTTAATGCCGAACCAATGGCCATGCCCAAAATCAAAACCAACGAAAACAACAGTGGCATCCATACTTGAAGTCTTTTCATTTGAAATTGTATAGTTTTTTTATGCTTAACGCTGAAGGCTTAACGCTTAACGCCGAATGCTTAACGCTGATCTTCGAAATATAGTCTGCCCGAAAAATTTCGAAGATCTCAAAATTCGGGATTCAGCCTTCCGCCTTTTGCCTTCCGCCTTTTGCGTACTGTCAGTGAATTTGCCGGAGGGGCAACGAAACAGCTTCGCAAGTGATAGAAATCTGCAAAATTTCGGCGAAGTTCATAATTAATTTGCAAGTAACGTTTTTTTGTTTTGAATGGTTACAGTCCGCATGATTCCCACACTTCAAACAAATGAGCGGTATCGGCAGGTGCCTGTAATTCAGGCGGTTTGCGTTTTTATGCAGGTTATTGGACCGGCCTTCAGCATGGTTGTTTCAGCTAGGCGTCTTACCTTCGCGGGATGGCTGATATGTATAAATGAGCCTGTATTAAGGGTTTGGAATTATTCGACTAAACGGTTATAAAATATGGCTATACTGCTGGCAGATAGTGGAGCAACAAAATGTGAATGGTTTCTGGCAGAATCGAAAGAAAGCACTACAACGGCTTTCACTCAGGGCATCAGTCCGTATTTCTTCAATACAGAAAAAACGGTGACCTTATTGCAGGAGGAATTACTGCCGCAGTTGCCTGCATCGGCGGTAATTGAGGAGATCCATTATTATGGCACCGGCATGCGTAACCCGGTTAATGTGGATATGGTACGGCAGTCCCTGGCAACTGTTTTTAAAAAAGCCGACATAGAGGTAAGCGACGACATGCTGGCGGCAGCCAGGGCTTTGAACGGCCGCAATGCAGGCATGGCCTGTAATTTGGGTACCGGTTCTTTTGCGGTGTATTACGATGGTAACACCATAACCCGGCAGGCGGCCGGCATCGGGTATATTTTAGGCGATGAGGGAAGCGGCGCCTACCTGGGCAAAAAAGTACTTCAATATTATTTGTACAATACGTTTGATGAAGAGCTGCGTTATAAGTTCGAAAAAAAGTATAGTGCAACACCCGTTGATATTCTGGAGAATGTATACCGGAAGCCCCTGGCAAACAGGTACATGGCTACTTTTTGCCTGTTCCTGTCGGAGAACCGGGGACATTATATGATCGAAAATATAATCGAAGACGGGTTGAATGACTTCTTTTTCACCCACCTGTGTAAATTCCCGGAAAGCTGGAACAGCCCCATCCATTTTGTAGGCGGCGTGGCTTTTGCGTTCCATGATATAATAAATGATCTGTGCCACTCCTACGAGTTTGACCAGGGAAAAATTCTGAAAGGTGCTATGGAAGGCCTTATCCAATACCATGTACAATAAAAACCCGAATTTGTGAGTAACCCGAATAAAACATTGAACAACAGAAATATGGCAGCAGATTTTACCAGAGTAACCGAGCAGTCGAGCGATTACCGGCATCTTGATCAAATGAGTATTCATGAATTACTTACCAACATGAATAATGAGGACAGGAAGGTGCCTGCTGCAGTGGAGAAAGCCATTCCCCAGATTGAAAAACTGGTAGCCGCCATTTCTGATAAAATGCTTGCCGGCGGCCGGTTGTTTTATATAGGCGCAGGCACCAGCGGCCGCCTCGGTATCCTTGACGCCAGCGAAATTCCCCCCACCTATGGCCTGCCACAGGGCCTTGTTATCGGTATCATTGCCGGCGGCGATATAGCCATTCAACGCCCCGTAGAACAGGCTGAAGACAGCTGGGAGCAGGGCTGGGCCGATCTTATGAAACATGCCATCGATGAAAAGGATGTGGTTATAGGCATTGCCGCCAGCGGCACCACGCCCTATGTAATAGGCGCGTTGACCGAAGCCCGTAAAAAAGGCATCATCACCGGTTGTATAACCTGTAATGCCGGCTCCCCGCTGGCCAATGCCGCAGAGTTGCCGGTTGAAGTGGTGGTAGGCCCCGAATTCGTTACCGGCAGCACCCGCATGAAAAGCGGCACCGCGCAAAAACTGGTGCTGAACATGATCTCCACCGCCGTTATGATCCAGATAGGAAGGGTAGAGGATAACAAAATGGTAAACATGCAGCTGACCAACAGCAAGCTGGTCGATCGCGGCACCAAAATGGTTATGGAAAAAACCGGCATCAATAGTTATGACAAAGCCCGCGAACTGTTACTGAAATACGGCAGCGTTAAAAAAGCGGTTGATTCGTTGAGATAGGAAAAAGGCAACGAGGCAACGAGGCAACGAGGCAACGAGGCAACGAGGCGGAAAGCAATCGGTTTTTGAGCGGCGCAGGGTTGCATTTCCTGCTGAAATTACCGCAAGTTATTTCACAGCCTGCCCCGATGGAGTCGGGGGGTGCTGTTTCTCCTTTCGCGAGGCCACTCACGATTGCCGATGCACGATTCACGTTTCACGTCGGCCGTTTCACGATTTTGAAACCTTCGCAAAAAGCTGTAACTTTTAAGTACATATCATTAAACTTTTACTTATGAGGTACAGCTTTACTTTTGCATCATGCCTGTTGTTGATCACAGCGCAGTTAACTGCCCAGCAAAGACAAACTACCGCCTACGCTATAACAAGTTCCGAAAAGGGAAATTTTAACTGGACCGATGTAAAGCAGATCGACTTTACCTCGGGGGCCGTTACCCGTTCGGTGTTCGATGCCAGGCAAACCAATTTCACGGTGTTCAGTGCACGAACCGGTAAAGAAATAAAACCGCTTACCACAAACGGTGCAACTACCAATGCTACGGTGCCGGTAGCTTCATTGTCGGCCGCATGTGCATACGATCAGCGGCACAACCGTTTGTATTATGCTCCTTTGTTCATGAACCAGCTGCGGTATATCGATCTCGATGAAAAGGAGCCAAAGATCTATTACTTCGATAACGAACAGTTTTCACCTGTAACCGATATAAATAATGAAGCCAATCACATAACCCGTATGGTTATTGGAGCCGATGGAGATGGCTATGCATTGAGCAACGATGCCAACCACCTCATTCGTTTCACCACCGGCCGTAAAGCCGTTATAACCGATCTGGGCGCTTTGCAGGACGATCCTGCCAACGGCGATAAGTCGATTCATGCAAAAGTTACGGGCTGGGGGGGCGATATGATCGCCGATGCAGCCGGTAACCTGTATGTTATATCGGCATACCGCCAGGTGTTCAAAGTGAATATTCAAAGTAAAGTGGCTACCTGGCTGGCCGAAATAAAAGGATTGCCGGCCGCCTTTACTACCAATGGCGCCGTGGTAGATAGCGAAGGCTTTCTGATCGTGAGCAGCGCCAATACTGCCGAAGGGTATTACAAAGTTGATATGAGCTCATGGGCGGCCACCCGCATCGACATTCAGGGAACCGTGTTCAATGCATCGGACCTTGCCAATGGCAACCTGGCCTTTGCCAAAGACGTTCCTTCAGTGCCATTGATAAACAGGGCGCTTATCCGTAATGAAAAAATTGCATTATATCCAAACCCGGTTGCCACCAACCAGATCTATGTAAGCTTCAATAGTAAGGAATCCGGCCGGTACACCATACTGCTGGTTACGCTTACCGGCCAGGTCATCTCTGAAAAAATAGCGGTGATCGCAAATGGCGCACAGGTAGTACCCGTAAATGTAAAAGCCGGTTTGTCAAAAGGTACCTATATGGTGAAAGTGTTAAGTAATAGTAAAAAAGCAATTTTCACCGACAAGCTGATGGTAGAATAATACAATAAAAAATATTTGGAAACCGCATTGCGAAGGCTGTAAATTGCTACAGCCTTTTTTTATTATTTCGGGACTTCTGAATTTCGGGATTTATAGATTGGTTAAATGCAGCGTAATGAAGAGATCTCAAAATCAGAAATCACCAGTTGCCTTCGTGGCATAGTTTTTAATTGATTTTTAATTAAATGCTGAATATGAAACTGAGACAGGCGATGATAATAAGAGGGCCCGGCGTTCAGGTAATTTTGCCACTTGCCTATTGTCTATTGCCTATTGATTTAATTTATGCATGAAATAGAACCATTTTATAATTGGCGTCACATTTACACCAGTGAACAGGACGAGAAATCACCATTCTTCGGGAGGGTGTATTCTGAGTTTACATTTTCACAAACCGTTTACAATTATTATATCCATCCGCAATGGGACGATTTCGGTTCCCGTACCATGTACCTGAAAACATTGATGGCCGATTATGAAGAGAAGTATGCCATCATAGAACTGATAGGCGAGTGGAACGATGCCATCGAAAATGATATCATGGAACTGAAGCGCGAGGTAACGGATGTTTTCTTTTATGAAGGTATTACGAAATTCATTTTCATTGCAGAGAACGTATTGAACTTTCACAGCGGCGATAAAGATTATTACCAGGAATGGTTTGAAGAAGTGACCGATGAAGATGGCTGGATCGCTATCCTGAACATGCCCGAACAAACGCAGCACGACTTCAAACATGCCCGCCTTAACCGCTACATAGAGCTGATGGAGCTTACCAACTGGCGCACCTATAAACCTTTTCATTTATTCAAGCTGATCGACGACCAAATTGGGAAACGACTGGAATAGTCTAGTTGGAAACCGGGTTTTAAAATCGCTGAAATTAGCTGCCAGACAGGGTTTGGTGACTAAAAGCCGGGGTTGGATGCAGTAATTTAATTTGAAAAAAGTTTGAACATAAGTAATTAGTTGTTATTTTTGACCCGATGAATATCTCAAAAGCATACGGTTTCTTTTACTTTTATTTTTATTTCTACTTTAAAAGTAGGCCGGGAATGCTTTTGTTGACAACTAAATAAAAAACAAAAAGATCAACATAAGAAGTCCCGGCCAAAAGCCGGGACTTTTTTTATGCCTTATTCAACGGCACGCATAAAAAAGAATCTATGGTCGACCGAAAACAACAACAGGAGATCACCGGCGCAACGCCAGCATCAAATGGCATGCAAGGCACTGGTATCAAGGTTTCTATACAGGGTTATGAAGGAAGTTTTCACCAGGTGGCAGCCCGCCAGTTCTTTGGAAAAAATGTAGAAGTAATACCTTGCGCCACCTTTCGCGACCTGATCAAAATTGCCACGAATAAAAAGGAAAGCAACGGTGGCGTTATGGCCATCGAAAATTCCATCGCCGGCAGCATTTTACCCAACTACAACCTGTTGCAAAAAAGTACCCTCAGGATCATCGGCGAAATTTACCTGCCTATAAAACAACAACTGTTAGTTAACCCCGGGGTACAACTTGAAGATATACGCGAAGTGCATTCACATTATATGGCCATTCAGCAGTGCCTCGAGTACCTCGATAAATACAACTGGAAGCTGGTTGAAACCGAAGACACGGCCTTAAGCGCCAAACATGTTCACCAGCACCGCAGCAAACACATAGCCGCCATTGCCAGCAAACTCGCCGCCGATCTGTTCAGCCTCGAAGTGATAGCGCCCAACATTCACACAATGAAAAATAACTATACCCGGTTCCTGGTGCTGCAACCAGGGGAAGTAGCACAACCGGTTACTGATGCCGATAAAGCATCGGTAAGTTTTATAACCGATCACTCACGCGGAAGTCTTGCCCGGGTACTTACCCGTATAGCTGATGGCGGTATCAACCTGAGCAAACTGCAAAGCTTTCCTATCCCGGGCAGCGACTGGAAGTACAGCTTTCATGCAGATATGGAATTCGAGACCATTGACCAGTTCAATGATGTTATAAAACATATGCAGCCTATTACCGAAGAAGTGAAAGTATATGGGGTGTATAAGAAAGGAAAGAATGTTGAATAATGGTTGCCGGTTACCGGTTCAGGGTACCGGAAAATACAAATACCGGAACGCCCGGTACCCGGTAACAGCAAAATAAGTCACTAACGATTCAAATAAACGAACCAGGAAATATTATACCATGCAAACTTCAAAGAGACTGGAAGGAATTGGCGAATATTATTTCTCGCAAAAGCTGAGGGAGATCGATGAGTTGAACAAACAGGGGAAGAACGTGATCAACCTCGGTATAGGCAGTCCCGACCTGCCGCCGCATGCCGATGTGGTAAAGACCCTGCAGGAAGAAAGCGCCAAACCCAACGTGCACGCGTATCAAAGCTATAAAGGATCGCCGGTGTTACGTAAAGCCATCAGCGACTGGTACAAAAAATGGTATGATGTTGAACTGAACCCCGAAACCGAAATATTACCCCTGCTGGGTAGTAAGGAAGGGATCATGCACATCTGCATGACCTATCTCGATGCCGGCGATAAAGTACTTGTGCCCAACCCCGGTTATCCCACTTACAGAAGCGCTGTAAAGCTGGCCGGCGGCGGGTGTGTTGACTACGATCTTACCGAAGCCAACAACTGGGAGCCTGATTTTAATGCATTGGATAAACTGGTGGCAGCCGGCGGCACTTTCAAATTAATGTGGATCAACTATCCGCAGATGCCTACCGGTCAGTTGCCTTCAGCCGCCCTGTTTGAAAAGATAGTGGCCTTCGGAAAAAAACATAACATTCTTATTTGTCATGATAACCCTTACAGTTTTATTCTCAACGATGCACCGGCAAGCATCCTGCATGTGCCGGGTGCAAAAGAGATAGCTGTTGAACTGAACTCGCTCAGCAAATCGCATAACATGGCCGGCTGGCGGGTAGGGGTGTTGAGCGGCGCCAAAGAACGCATCGATGAAGTGCTGCGGTTTAAAAGCAATATGGACAGCGGTATGTTCCTGCCCGCGCAATTAGCGGCTGCAAAAGCATTACAATTGCCCAAAAGCTGGTACGATGAAGTGAACGTCATTTACAAAAAACGCCGCCAGAAAGTATTTGAGCTGCTCGATCTGTTGCAATGCGTGTATGATAAAAGTCAGGCCGGCATGTTCGTATGGGCAAAGATCCCTTCGAACTATAAAACCGGTTATGAGCTCAGCGATGAAGTGCTGTATGGAACCGGCGTATTCATAACGCCCGGCGGCATCTTCGGAAAGGCAGGCGACGGGTACATCCGCGTAAGCCTTTGCAGTCCTGAAGAACGTTTTGCCGAAAGCATTGAACGGATCAAAGAATTTAAACCAGCATTAAAAGTTAAATAGAAATGTTCAATACTGTTACCATAGTCGGAGTAGGGTTGATCAGCGGTTCTTTCAGTCTTGCGTTGAAAGAAAGGGCCCTGGTTAAAAAAGTGATCGGCGTAAGCCGTACCGAAGCCAGCGCGCAAAAAGCCATAGAGCTGGGTTTGATAGATGAAGCGCTGCCCCTTGAAGAAGCGGTAAAACAGGCCGACCTCATTTATGTAGCCATACCTGTTGACGCCACCATTGGCGTAATGCAGCAGGTGATGGATATGGTAACGGATAAACAGATCGTTGCCGATGCGGGCAGTACCAAACATGCGTTGTGCGCTGCTATGGACGTTCATCCCATGCGCCGCCGCTTTGTGGCAACCCACCCCATGTGGGGTACTGAGTACAGCGGTCCGGAGGCGGCCGTACGCAATGCATTCGTTGGCCGTTCCTGCGTGATCTGTGAAAAAGAAAAAAGCGATGCGGCCGCGGTTGCAACCATTGAAGAAGTTTACCGTCAATTAGGAATGCACCTGGTATACATGGATGCCGACAGCCATGATATGCATACGGCGTATATCAGCCACATCTCACACATTACCTCCTTTGCACTGGCCAATACGGTTCTGGAAAAGGAGAAAGAAGAAGATACCATTTTTGAACTGGCCGGTGGCGGTTTTGAAAGTACAGTACGGTTGGCGAAAAGTAATCCCGCCATGTGGGTGCCGATCTTCAAACAGAACCGCGAGCATGTGCTCGATGTATTGAATGAGCACATCAGCCAGCTGCGTAAGTTCAAGGCTTGTCTCGAAAAGGAGAACTACACTTATTTGCAGGAGCTCATTGAGCAGGCGAATACGATAAAGAGGATACTTAAGTAGTACCTCCAATCCCCTAAAGGGGGAGGAGTAAATACAGTTCCAGGTCACGAGTTCTTTGTTTTGGCATTTCTGCTTTAGGCAGCCTGAAGCGTGCAAATAATTATGAGGCTTGGGTATAGGACCTTTCACGTTTCCCAGCCTGTCCCGATGATGTCGGGGTTTGCCGTTTCATGATTGCAACCGGGGATCGTAAAACCCACAAAGTTGATTCAGCTAAAATGCTGAATAGAAATAGATAAATCCCGAAACCCTTGCTACGTCCGGGTTTCGTAGAATGAATGGTAAGAAAGACAAATTATACGAGACGGCCGGTAAAAGGCCGGCTTAACATGATATCATCAAATTGCTCTTTGAACCGGATTTTATTTAGGTCAACGGCCATAATAACAGTACCTTTGCGCCAAATTTTCTGACTATGATAACATTTGATGCATTGGGTTTAAATGAGCGGCTGATTCAGGCTACCAATGCTTTAGGATTTGTTAATCCCACGCCGATACAGGAACAGGCTATTCCTGTTTTATTGAGCGGCACCAAAGATCTGGTGGGATTGGCACAAACAGGCACCGGTAAAACGGCTGCATTTGGGTTACCCCTTTTGCATTTGGTGAACGAGCAGGCCAAGCATCCCCAGGCATTAGTGGTGTGTCCGACGAGAGAATTGTGCATGCAGATCGTGAACGAAGTAGAAGGGTTTAAAAAGTTTATGCCCGGTATGTTTGTGGTGGCTGTTTATGGCGGCACCCCAATTGGACAACAGATCCGGGAGTTGAGAAGAGGCGTGCAGATCGTAGTAGCCACACCCGGCCGTTTGATCGATCTGATCGAACGCAAGGCCATCGACCTAGAGCAGATCCAGTACGTGATCCTCGATGAAGCCGATGAAATGCTGAACATGGGCTTCCAGGAAGATATTGAGTTCATTTTAAAGAACACTCCCAAACGTGAAGCCACGTGGTTGTTCAGCGCTACCATGCCACCTGAAATTAAACGGGTAAGCAAGCGCTACATGAAAGACCCGGTTGAGGTTACGGTAGGTAAAGTGAATTCGGCCAACAAGAACATCGATCACCAGTACTATATCACCAGTGCCCAGCACCGGTACGAAGCGCTGAAACGCCTGATCGATTTCAACCCCGGCATTTACGGCATCATTTTCACCCGTACCAAGGCCGATGCCCAGGATATTGCCGAGAAGTTGACCCGTGAAGGATACGATATCGACGCATTGCATGGCGACCTTACGCAGCAGCAACGCGACAAGGTAATGGGTGATTTCAGGGATAAGACCTTACAGCTCTTAATAGCAACCGATGTGGCCGCCCGCGGTATCGACGTACAGGGCATCACGCATGTGATCAACTACGAACTGCCCGATGATGTGGAAGTATACACCCACAGAAGCGGCAGAACGGGCCGTGCCGGTAAAACAGGGGTTTGTATGTCAATCGTGCATGTACGTGAGCTGGGAAAAATGCGGCAGATACAAACCATTGTACAGGCGCCTTTTCACAAGCTCGAGATCCCTACCGGCAAAGATGTTTGCCGCAAACAGTTCTACCATTTCATGGATAAGCTGTTGTCGCTCGAGGTGAACCACGGTGATTACGAAACCTATGTGCCTATGCTCGAGGAGAAGTTCGCCGACATGAGCAAGGAAGAGATCCTGAAGCGCGTAGCCGCCATGGAGTTCGACCGCTTTTTGAAATATTATGAGAACGCCGAAGACCTGAACGTACGTGAACAACGCCGTGAAAGAGGCGACAGGTTAACAGTGAGAAGGGACGGCGCCGGTGGCGACAGAAAGTCATTTACCGATACCCGCGGCAGAAGGTTCGCCGGCGGTGGCGGTGATTATACCAAGTTATTTGTAAACCTGGGCACCAAAGACGGCTTTTACAAAGCCAGTTTCCTGCAGTTCATTTTAGATATGAGCGAACTGCAGAAAGAAGTGCTCGGCAGAATAGATATGAAGGAAATGAATAGCTGGATCGAGATCGATAAGCGGGCAGCCCGCCAGATGATCCAGGCTATTGACGGAAGAAATTATAAGGGTAGAAGGATCAGGATGAATGAAGCGGATAGCAGAAGATAATTAGCTAATTTGATAGTGTGATAATTAGCTAATTGTGAGATACGAAGTCTTCATTTCATTATCACATTATCAAATTATCACATTATCAAATTGAAAATTAATATGCAACAAACATCAACAACCATGAGAGAGACCGTGCAACAGGTGTGGAAAAAGCGTCCTATGATCATTAGCGGACCTTGCAGTGCCGAAACAGAAGAGCAGGTACTGGAAACAGCCACCCGTTTGGCAAAAACAGGAAAGGTAGATATTCTTCGTGCTGGTATCTGGAAACCACGCACCCGTCCCGGCAGCTTTGAAGGCATTGGCACCAAGGGTTTACCCTGGATGCAACAGGCCAAAAAGATCACCGGTTTACCCGTAACTGTGGAAGTAGCAACCGCCAAACAGGTAGAAGACGCACTGACCTTCGACGTAGACGTACTGTGGATCGGCGCCCGTACCACCGTTAACCCATTCAGCGTACAGGATGTAGCTGATGCCTTACGTGGTGTTGATGTTCCCGTTTTGATCAAGAACCCTATCAATCCCGACCTGGAACTGTGGACCGGCGCCGTTGAGCGTGTGGCCAAGGCAGGCATCAAACAAATTGGTTTGATCCATCGCGGATTCAGCTCTTACGGAAATACCGAATACCGGAATGCGCCCATGTGGCACCTGGCCATTGAAATGAAACGCCGCAACCCGGAATTATTAATGATCAACGATCCCTCACATATCAGCGGCCGCCGCGATATCCTGCTCGATGTAGCCCAGAAAGCCATTGACCTCGATATGGACGGTCTGATCATCGAAAGCCATATAGACCCCGATAAAGCATGGAGCGATGCCAAACAACAGATCACTCCTGAAAGACTGGGCGAAATGATCGGACAGATCGTATGGCGTAAAGAAGATATCAACTCCGAAGAATTTCACGCCGCGCTTGAAAAACTGCGCCAACAGATCAACCACCTCGATGATGAACTGATGCAGATCCTCAGCCAGCGTATGAGCATTGCAGAAAAGATCGGCGAATACAAAAAGAACAATAACATCACCATTCTGCAAACCAACCGCTGGAATGAGATCCTGGAAAGAGCATTCAAAAAAGGCGAGAAGCTGAACCTGAGCAAAGAGTTCATCACCAAATATTTTGATGCCGTTCACATGGAGAGCATTAACCATCAGAATAAGATCATGAATTCGTAAATCGTGAATGGTCAATGGTGAATGGTGGATAACCCGCGAATCCGGAGATTCCGAACTAAACGGGGAGCTCAAAAGAGAAATCCATTGACAATTGACAATTGACCATTCTCCATAAGACTTCCTATATGACAAGCCCAAACAGCAAAGTGTATTTGTTCATTCATGTAATTACCTGCGTAAAGAACAAAGAACCTTTGTTGACAAAGCCTGTTCGTACGGTACTTTTCGCCCACATTAAAAAGCATGCAACTGAAAGTGGTATCAACGTGTTGTCGGTAAACGGCACCGAAGACCATATGCATGCCGTGGTGCAAATGATGGCTACGCAGAATCTGGCCCAGATCATGAAAAGCATCCGTACCGAATCGGCCGCCTGGATCAATGAAGGCAACTTCATCAAAAATCACTTCGAGTGGGATGACAGCTTTGCTGCGTTGAGCATTAGCCCCAGTAGTGTGAAACAGGTGTTGGACTATATTGAAAAACAGGAAGAACATCATAAAACGAAGACGTTGGAAAGTGAGCTGGAAGTGTTTCAGAAAATTCAGATTTGATAAGTGGTATGCAAACAAAAAGTTACCGGTTTTCATCTGCCTCCGTAAATTATTATTTCGATGCCGATTTTTCCAGACTGGAAAAAATGATCGGCAAAGATCATGCAGTGCTTATTACGGACGAACATATTTTCCAGGCCCATAAAAAGAAGCTGAAAGGGTGGAACTGCATCTCCCTGAAGCCGGGCGAAGAATATAAAGTACAGGCCACGGTTGATTCTATCGTTGAACAACTGATAGAGTTCAAAGCCGACCGCAGCACCTGGCTCATAGGTATCGGCGGTGGTGTGGTAACCGATATTACCGGTTATGTGGCGGCGGTATACATGCGGGGAATAAGATGTGGTTTTGTTCCCACCAGCATCCTGGCCATGGTCGATGCATCCATCGGCGGTAAGAACGGGATCGATGTAGGTATCTACAAAAACCTGGTAGGTACCATCAGGCAACCGCAATTCCTGCTATACGATTACAGCTTACTGAAATCGCTTCCCAAACAGGAATGGATCAACGGTTTTGCCGAGATCATCAAGCACAGCTGTATAAAGGATCTCCCCTTATTCAAAGAGCTGGAAAAAAATAAGATCACCCATTACCAAAGGAACAAACCGGCATTGGCCAAACTCATTCGCCGCAACGCTGACATTAAATCAACCGTAGTGGTGGCCGATGAGTTTGAAAAAGGCGAACGGCGCTTGCTGAACTTTGGCCATACCCTCGGGCATGCCATTGAAAATATGTATGAGCTCAGTCACGGACAGGCCATCAGTATCGGTATGACGGCCGCCTGCCAGATCTCGAACCGGCTGGTTGGTTTTAAAGACAGCGACCGGGTTATAAAAGTGCTTGACCAATATGGATTGCCCACGCTGGCCAACTTCGATAAGCAACAGGCTTTTGAAGTACTGAAAATGGATAAAAAGCGTGAGCAAAAAGAAATGAATTTTGTGCTGTTGGAGAAACTGGGGAAAGGGGTAGTAAAGCCTATTCCTATGGTGCAGCTCGAGAAGATCGTAAATGAACTTAGTTAACGTGTTGATTAAGTTAACGGGTTAATCAGTTAACCCGTTAACCCGTCAACTAATCAACTTAAACATGATCGTAACAATTCAACCATCTCAAATAAAAGGTTCCATTCAGGCGCCGGCTTCAAAAAGCTCCATGCAACGAGGTTGTGCCGCGTCTTTATTGTACCTGGGAACAACCGTCATTCGCAATCCCGGCCACTCCAATGATGATAAAGCTGCCCTCGGTGTCATCAAAGACCTGGGCGCAAAAGTGGAAACGCTGGCCGATGGTTCATTAAAGATTGCCGGCACCGGCGGTGTTAACCCCGAAAGCGGAACCGTAAACTGTGGCGAAAGTGGTTTGGGTATCCGCATGTTCACGCCCATTGTATCGATGAGCAATAAGCGCATTACCATCAATGGCGAAGGAAGCCTGGTAACCCGCCCCATGGATTTCTTTGACGAAGTATTACCGCAACTGGGTGTAGAGATCATATCGCGCGAAGGCAAACTGCCCTTGCAGGTAAAGGGCCCTTTAACACCAAAAGATATAACCATCGACGGTTCATTAAGCTCACAGTTCCTCACCGGTTTGTTAATGGCCTATGCCGCATCCAATGCAAAAGGCGTAACCATTACTGTCGATAACCTGAAGAGCAAACCGTACATCGATCTTACGCTGGCTGTAATGAAACAGTTTGGCTGGGAAGTGGAGAACAGGAATTACGAAGCGTTCCATTTCAAGGCGGCCGATCCCAAAGCGCCTGCTGCCTCGATGCCGCCGCCCCCGCAAAAGACCTATACGGTTGAAGGCGACTGGAGCGGCGCTGCTTTTTTACTGGTTACCGGCGCCATTGCCGGCGACATTACGGTAAAAGGGCTCGATGTGCAGTCGACCCAGGCCGACCGTGCCGTGTTGCAGGCTTTACAGTCATGCGGCGCCAAACTCAGCATCCAGGCAGAACAGATTGAGGTGGGGCCCGCAGAACTGAAAGCGTTCCAGTTCGATGCCACCGAATGCCCCGACCTGTTTCCGCCGCTGGTTGCCCTGGCTTCTTATTGCAAAGGCACAACGGTGATAGAAGGGGTAGGAAGGCTTACCCATAAAGAAAGCAACCGCGCATTGACGTTGCAGGAAGAGTTTGGTAAAATGGGGGTGGAAATAGAATTGCAGAACGACCTGATGCTGATCAAAGGCGTAACGGCATTGAAGGGAGCCGCTGTGCATTCGCACCACGATCACCGTATTGCCATGGCTTGTGCCGTAGCGGCATTAAAGGCTACCGGCGAAACCACTATCAGCGAAGCCCAGGCCATCAATAAATCGTACCCCGATTTTTATGAGCATATTCAGGAATTGGGCGCTATTGTGAATAAAAAGAGCGTTGCACCCAACGCCTGAGCTAAACGCAAAAAGCTTAACGCGGCGCAGTTGAAAAGTTGACAGGGTTGATAGCGTTCATCACGTTTCCCGATGAAGTCGGGATTTGCCGTTTCACGATTGCCGGTAGCCGGTCAGAGGCCAGTTAATATCAGGATGTTTAAATAGTAACGAGATCATTCAATATTAGAATAAATGAACAGTTTCGGTCGCATATTCAAAGTAACCATCTTTGGTGAATCGCATGGTGAAAGTGTGGGTTTGAATATTGATGGTTGTCCGGCAGGTTTGCCATTGACGGTAGAAGATTTTTTGGTTGATATCGAGCGTCGCAAAGGCGGTACCCAAAAAGGAACCACGCCGCGTAAAGAAGACGATCTGCCGATCTTTAAAAGCGGGGTGTTCAACAACAAAACAACCGGCGCTCCCCTTACTATATTATTCGAGAACAAGAATACCCGCTCGGGCGATTATGAAAAGCAACGCGCGGTTCCGCGCCCCGGCCACGCCGATTTTGTAGCCCACCAGAAATTCGGCGGTAATGAAGATTACCGCGGTGGCGGCCATTTCAGCGGCCGGCTAACGGTAGCGCTCGTGGCTGCAGGCGTTATTGCCAAAAAACTGTTGGGCAGTGCAACCGTTACTGCCAACATCCTCGAGATCGGTGGTGAGAAGGACCTTGAAAAAGGATTACAGAATGCCATCGATCATAAAGATTCTATAGGTGGCATTGTTGAATGCCGCGTGAACGGATTACCGGCAGGTTTGGGCGAGCCCTTCTTCGATTCGGCCGAATCATTGCTCAGTCATGCCGTATTCGCCATTCCAGCCATTCGCGGTATCGAGTTCGGGACCGGTTTTGCGGCCGCCCGGATGTACGGAAGCGAGCACAACGATGCGATTGAAGATATGACCGGTAAAACCCGCACCAACCATGCCGGCGGCATTGTAGGCGGTATCACCAATGGCAATGAAATTGTTTTCCGCATTGCGGTAAAACCTACTTCTTCAACACCAAAGGACCAGCAAACACTCAACTGGGAAAGCGGTGAAATAGAGAATTTTTCGGTAAAAGGCCGTCACGACCTGTGCATTGCATTGCGTGTGCCGGTAGTGCTCGAAGCCGTTACCGCCATGGTGCTGGCCGATCTGCTGTTGCTTGAACAACGCATCAAACGGTTGATCTAAACAATGCCTGTTATCTATCATATTACTTCCTGCAATGAATGGGAGGCGGCTTTCGCAAAAGGTTCCTATGCCGCCCCTTCCCTTGAAACAGAAGGCTTTATTCATTGTTGTACCAGGTCCCAGGTTCAGGGGGTGCTGCAGCGTTATTTTAAAGGCGCCACCGATCTGGTATTGCTTGAAATAGCAACTGAAAAAATACAAAGCCGCCTTGTTTATGAATGGTCGCCTGCAGGCGCAGATGAATTCCCTCATATATATGGGCCCATAAATACCGATGCGGTTATCAGTACAGGGAGCCCGTTCAATCTTTAATCTTCCTTTATGCACCAGTACATCATCAATGCTTCTATTCAGATAGTGCCTATTGTATTGGACAAACATCCCTATGAATGGGTTGATGAGGCCATTGCCATTATACAAAAGGCCGGCATCAGATACGAGGTCACGCCCTTTGCCACCATCCTCGAAGGCACCTATGATGCTGTAATGAAAGTTATTCATGAAGTGAACGAATTCCTGTATCAAAAGGGCTGTGCCGAATGGATCACCAACCTGCAAATTCAAATTCGTAGTGACAGGAATGTTACCGGGGCCGAAAAAACGGAGAAGTTTAGTTAACGGATTTGCCTTTGTGCGGCCGGTTGAGTAGTTAATTCAATTGAACTGTGTTGTAATTGTACTGAACGGAGGCTTCTAATACAATTAACCTGCCTTCAATTGAAAATAAATGGCATTCTTCTGTATTTCCTTGTCAACCCGTTAACATGTTCTGTCAACTTACCAACCTTGCCAACCTGCTCCTTAATAAGCCAGTTTATCAAATGGCAGATCCAGCACCTGATACCCACGATCATTATTCCAGAAAAAATGCCACCACTCGGTATCCAGCTTTTTGAACCCGTGTTTTTCCATGGTTTCCGTCAATAATTTGCGGTGTTCCAGCACGGCTGGAGCCAGGCCGGTAAAGCTGTGATGGGCCGTATCGGTGAAATTGTCAAACCCGGTGCCCATATCCAGTTCGCGCCGGGTTTTCAAATCAATGATGGTAAGGTCAACTGCCAGTCCGCGATTGTGTCCCGAGCCTTTGGAGGGGTTGGCCACATACCGCTCATCGTGGATCAGTTCCCAAAAACTTACGGTTACACTGTACGGCCGGTAGGCGTCAAAGATCTTCAGCCCGTATCCCCGGCTTTTTAATTCCTTTTGAACGGCCGCCAGGGCCCGGGCGGCAGGCAACCGCAAAAAGGTATGCCGGGTGGCCGGAACATACATCTGGCGATGCATAAAATTGTTAATTGTGCCGTAACGCAGGTCGTATACGATACCCGGTATCAGCGTTTGCAGCTCTACCATTTCATGGGCCGGGTCTTTTTTTACAGACAGTTGATATTCAGTGAGTTTATCGATAACCGCCACCCCATACTTACTAACGGCTGTTTGCTGCCCGTGCAACTGGGTAACGTGGAAAAAAATAAGGAAAGCCATTACGGAAATACAGCGGGTAAGCACTATTTTGTATAACATTGTAACCGGTTTAAAAGCCAGATTGGTAAGTGAAAAGATACAAACTTTTATTCCGGATAACCAGGATCAATAAACATGAAAAAATGTATTAATTCGGGCCTTCACTGGTGTTTGATAATTGTAGCGCTCAGTTTGGTGGCCTGTCACAGTCGTGGAAAGGCCGCCGAAAAGCCCGAAAAGCCTAAAGAAAAGGACATTGTGATCCAGCCGGAAGCGCTGAGTGTAAGCATTGTTCGCAACATTGAAACCACCCTCGAATTTGTACTTGCCAGCGACGGTGTATTGAACGACTCCATGGTGCTTGCAAAGGACAGCCTGGTTAACGAGATCTACGCAAAAAGAAGTTTCGAACCCGTATGGAGCACCCAGGAAAAATGGCTGCCCCTGAGCGATTCCCTGCTTGAATTCATTGGCCGGGCCAGGGAGTACGGCTTATTCCAATCCGATTATCATTACCGCATTTTACAGAATATACGCAAAAAAACTATCGAAGACACGCTTGGGCGCAAGGATGCCGCTTTATGGTCGCGGGGCGAAATTCTGCTCACAGATGCCTTTTTCAGAATGTGTTACGACCTGCGAAAAGGCCGTTTGCCTTATGACAGCGTTACACTGCGAAAAGACAGCATGAATACCCAGGCTTACCTGGGCCTGTTCGATACGTTATGGCAAAACAAAGATGTGGCAGGGCTGATGCATGCCCTGGAACCGAAACACGTGGCCTACGATTCGTTGAAGGCCGCGCTGCAAACCTTCCTGCAATCAGCAGAACCACTTAAGAAATATACATATGTCCCTTACCCGGCGGTAAATACTCCCGAATACTATAACATCCTGAAACAACGGCTGTTTGAAGAAGGGCTGCTGGAGTCGCCCTTTGATTACCTCGATACCACATCGATGAAGCTGGTGGTTGGAAAATACCAGCGGAAGAAGGGAATTACCGAAACCGGAAAGCTGAACGCCGGCACGGTAAGCAGCCTGAACAATACAAACTGGGAAAAATTTAAAAGAATAGCTATTACTTTAGACCGGTTTAAGTTATTACCCGATTCAATGCCAACGACTTATATCTGGGTGAACATCCCGGCCTACCGCATGAGGATCGTTGACTCGGGTAATGTAGCACTGGAATCGAACGTTATAGTAGGGCAGCCAAAGACACGAACGCCGTTGTTGACGTCAAATGTGTCGAATTTCATTACCTATCCGCAGTGGACGGTGCCTTACAGCATTATTTTCGGTGAAATGCTGCCGAAAATAAAGGCGAATCCCGATTACCTGCGGAAACAGAACCTGATGGTGGTTGACAAGAATGATAGCGTAATGAACCCCGACAGCCTGAACTGGAAGAAGTTTAACAAAAATAATTTCCCGTACCTTATCAAACAGCGGCAGGGCGACGATAATTCGCTGGGGGTATTGAAATTCAACTTCGCAAATAAATATGCCGTTTATTTGCACGACACCAACGCCCGCTGGCTGTTCTCGAAAGAGAACCGGGCGCTCAGTCACGGTTGTGTAAGAGTTCGGGAATTCCTGAAACTGGCCAACTTTTTGGTAAGGAACGATACCATCCGGTTTCCGCCCGACACATTGCGAAACTGGATAACCCGCCAGGAGAAACATGTTGTGTCGGGGTTTCCGAGGGTGCCCATTTTTATCAGGTATTTCACCTGTGAGGTAAAAGATGGAGATATAAAATTTTATAATGATGTGTATGGGGAAGACCGGGTACTGAGTGAACGGTACTTTGATAACAAGGCACTATAGTTACGATTGCTTTCAGCCTTTAAAATTCTATACCATGAAAAATGTTTTGGTTTTAACAGTCCTGATATGCTCTTTTTTTGTGTCTGTGGCGCAAAGCAGGGATAGCGTGGCATTGAATAAGAAACGGAATGTGCCTGTAACACAATATGGTGTGGCCAGTTTTTATGCCGATAAGTTCGAAGGAAAGCTTACCTGCACCGATGAGGTGTTTACCCAGAAAAAGCTGACCGCCGCGTGCAATACACTCCCGCTCAATTGCTGGATAAGAGTTACCAACCTCAAAAATAATAAAAGCGTGCTGGTACGCATCAACGACCGCATGCACCCGGCTAATCCCCGGTTGATAGATATGAGCAAATCCGCCGCCGTAGCCCTCGGTTATACCGGCCATGGTTTAACGAGGGTGAAGATCACGTATTTGGGTAAAAAGAAACCCGAAGAAGCCGATATGGCTACCAGGTAATCACCGGTTACCAATTCCCCGTTCCCGGTTGCCAGGCCCTGATTCCGGGCAACTCGGCAATTATTAGACTGTATAAATTTTTTGCCCGGTAACTGGTAACCGGCAGCTGGCGCCCGGTTACCGGTACCTGAATCTCCGTTTCAGCTCGTAATTGGTAAGCCCTGTTGATTTTTACATTTAATTTATTTTTCCAGTTTACGGGTAGCGGTTATTTTTGTTTGGAACGGTTCTTCCAAACATAGCCGGTTATGAATAAAAACGTAGGATTACTGCTGGCCGTCCTGCCACTACTGGCGCCTGCTTTTAGCCAGGAGGATGATATACAGCGACCTACGTTGGGGATCTATTTTTTCTTCAATGATTTTAAGACCGCCGAAAACATTCGCGCTACTTCCCTGAGTGAAGTATTGCGTAATTCTCAATTTGGCAAGCTGAAGGAAATGTCGCCGGGGCTTGCGCTGAACTATATCAATGGCATGTCAGGGCATTTCGATTTCGCGGGCACTTTAACCGGTAGTTTCATCGACTATTATAAACGTGACGGCACTTCCCTGGGCCAGGATAATCTGCTGCTTGAAGGCGATGTGTCGCTAAAGGCCAAGCTGTTTTCGAACCGGTATTGGGTGAGCCCGTTCGCGCAGCTGGGCGCCGGTATTTCAAAGTACAGGGTGTATTGGGGCGCATTCATTCCTGCCGGTATCGGCGTGCAGGTAAATCTTTTCGATGAAGCGTTCTTTATTTTCAATGGCCAGTACCGCGTAGCCGTTACCAGTACGGTGAGCAATCATTTCTTTTATAGTTTGGGTATTGCGGGGAATATTGGGGGCAGGAAGAAAAATGTCAATCACTCTGTATTACCGGATTAGTTCACTGTTTATGAGTTATTCAGTTATTCAGTTGTTCAGTTGTTCAGTTAAGGCATTTTTTCACTGACAACCTCACTAACACAGTCTCGAAATTAAAACCTGGGAGCTGTAATATGAGACCTAAGAACTGTGAACTGTGAACTGTGAACTATGAACTATGAACTATGAACTAAATAACTGAACAACTGAATAACTTTTAAGTTAACATCCTACAACACTCCTTTGGTGCTGGGCAAATAATTGGAAAGTGGATCTCTTTTAACCGCCATCCTTATCGCTTTCGCAAATGCTTTGAAGATGGCTTCAATTTTATGATGCTCATTATCGCCATGGCATTCGATATTCAGGTTACAACGGGCGGCATCGGAAAAAGATTTAAAGAAATGGAAGAACATTTCCGTTGGCATTTCACCAATGCGTTCTCTTTTGAATTCGGCATTCCATACGATCCAGTTACGGCCGCCGAAATCGATCACTACTTTGGCATCGGCTTCATCCATAGGTAAGGCAAAACCATAGCGCTCCATCCCGCGTTTATCGGCCAGCGCTTTGGCAAACGCTTCGCCGAGGGCAATACCGGTATCTTCAATGGTGTGATGCTCGTCAATGTGCAGGTCACCGTTAGCCCTGATGGTGAGGTCCATTTTGCCGTGGCGCGCTATCTGATCGAGCATATGATCGAAAAAGCCCAAACCGGTATAAATGGCGCCTTTACCGCTTCCGTCTACATTCAGTTCTATCTTTATCTGCGTTTCATTGGTATTGCGTTCATGTACTACTTTACGTAATCCCAGCTTCAGGAATTCGTATATCACGCTCCAGTGTGTTGTTTCCAGTGCGATCACCGGGCGCAGCTCATCAACCTTGTCTTTTATTTCACCGGCGCCGAGGCTGGAATCGAGGTTCAGCCAAATGGCTTTACAACCCAGGTTCTTAGCCAGTTGAACATCAGTGATGCGGTCGCCGATCACATACGAGTTTTCGATGTCGTAAGCCGGGTTATTGAGGTACTGCTTTAACAAGCCTGTGCCCGGTTTACGGGTGGGGGCATTTTCATTTGGGAAGGTTCTGTCAATATGCACCGCGCTGAAATGAATGCCTTCGCCTTCCAGGCTTTTCATCACCAGGTTGTGCAGGGGCCAGAAGGTATCTTCGGGAAAACCTGCAGTGCCCAGTCCATCCTGGTTCGTAACCATTACCAGCTCATAATCCAGCTCACGGGCTATGCGGCCCATGTATTCGAACATGTGGGGATAGAAAGTGAGCTTGTCAAAAGAATCCAACTGGTAAGTGGGAGGCGCTTCATTGATCAATGTACCGTCGCGGTCGATGAATAGAATCCGTTTCAAAAATGTAAGTTTATTGGTTCTGTTTTTATTTAAGTTTTGCGCGTAATGCTTTTACTTCAGCCATTGTTACCATGCTGGCTTTATTGCCAAAGCTATTGCGAACATACGTCAATACATCGGCAATTTCCTGGTCGTTCAACACCGATTCCTGGGGCGGCATGGGATTGTGAAATGTATCGCCATCGATCTCTATTTCACCACCCTGCAATCCTTTCAATATAATTTTCGTCAATGCTTTCTTATCGCCCAGCACCCATTTCGTTTTAGCGAGCGGCGGGTTCATATTGGGAACACCGCTGCCATCCTGCTGATGACAGGCGAGACAGGCGTTTTCATATACTGTTTTACCGCGTGCAATAGCCGCTTTTAAACCGGCTGGTTGCTGTTGTATGGCAAATGCGGTGGCAAAAATAAAAACGAATACTGCGGGAATTACCTTTTTCATATGTTTACTGTGTTGGGTGAATGCTAGATGCAGGTTACCGGTTACCAGTTGCCAGCCAAAAAAATTATACATTAATTATTGCCGGGCACACTGAGATTCATGGCCTGGCGACCGGGAACCGGAACCTGGTAACTGGCTATTTGCCATAGCTCACTTTCCAGATCATACCATTGTTATCATCTGAAACATATAATGAGCCATCGGGGCCCTGTGCCAGTCCGCAGGGGCGGTATTTTGCTTTTCCGGTAGAGGCGCCTTGTGTAAAGCCCGAGAACCCGTCGGCAAAAACTTCCCATTTACCTGAAGGCATACCGTCTTTGAACGGAACGAACACTACAAAGAAGCCGGCCTGCGGTTCCGGTGCGCGGTTCCATGAGCCGTGGAAGGCGATAAAAGCACCGTTTTTGTATTTATCGGGAAACTGATTGCCGGTATAGAACAGGAGCGCATTCGGCGCAAGGTGACCGGGGAACTGTACGATCGATTTTGTTTTATCGGCGCAGCGGTCAGTTTTTTTGCGGTCGCCGCCATACTCGGGGTTCAACAGCTTTTCTTTTTTGTCAACATCATAATAGCAATATGGCCAGCCGCAATCGGCGCCCTTTTTAATGCGGAACATTTCTTCAGATGGATTTTCCGCGCCTTCTTTCTGGCTGAACAGATCGGGATAGAACTGGTATAACATATCGCGGCCGTGTTGCATAACATACAGTTCATTTACCTGCGTGTTCCAGTCGAGCCCCACTACATTGCGCAAACCGGTAGCATACCGAACACCTTCGCCATATGATTGATTGGTTTTATCTGCTTTGAACTGCCAGATCCCCCCTGCTTTTTCAAGAATAGGGCAGGGGTCCTGTCCCGGTGAACCTTTAACGCGGTCCTGCACCTGGCAACAGTTGGAAGGGGCGCCGATGTTCACATAAATGTTTCCCTCGTTATCGAGCGTCAGTGATTTTGTTTCGTGCTGGTTTTTGGCAACCAGCCCGGTAACGATCTTTTGTTCCGAAGCGGTATCTACCGTACCTGTTTTTTCATCGATCTTATAGCGGTAAACATCCTGGTCAGATGATGCATACAGGTAACCGTTCTTGATAGTGATGCCGGTGCCCCTGTAATTCCCAAAGCCGCTGATCTCATCGGCCCTGCCATCGCCATTGCCATCATGCAGCCTGATGATACCTTTCCCGTCTTTCAGTTTTTCGAGTTTTACAAATACATCGCCATTGGCTGCTACAACCAGGTGGCGGGCTTTGCCGAGGCCGCTGGTAACTACAACCGACGTAAAACCCTGGGGCAGCGTGATCGGCGGCGCGTCTTCTTTCAATGCCTTTGCTGTAGCCGAAGAATGGAGCCTGGTGGTATCATTGGCAAATGCAGTAACGACGATCATCACTGTACATGCAAGCAGGAACTTTTTTTTCATTGTGCAATATTTAAAGCGCTTTTTATACAAGCGGGTTTTAAAATTACTGTTTTAGCACGGCAATCGGCCACCTCAGCGCGGCGTACGTCGGCAAACGGCAAACGTGAAACGGCAAACTTCAGCGCGGCCTGCTTAGGCAATCGGCTCGAATTTCGGGCGGCCCAAGGTCGTGGATAAATCCCAGTTTTCGCGAACCCTTTCACAGCCTGCCCCGATGAAGCCGGGGTTTCACGTTTGCCGTTTCACGATTCACGATCCCAGTTTTTAATGGCATTGACAACCGAAACGTTTTCTGAAGGCGTACCTACCGTTATGCGCAAACAACCGGCGCACAATTCCACGCTGCTGCGGTCGCGCACTACGATGCCTTTTTCGAGCAAATATTTGTACAGGGCTTTGGGCGCTGTAACCTGCACCAGTAAAAAGTTGGCATCGGAAGGATAGATCTTTTGAACCACCGGAATGGTGAGCAGGTCTTTCGCCAGCAGATCGCGCTGGGCCACTATTTCACGGATCATATCATTTACCTGTCCAACCTCTTCCAGCGCCTGCAGCGTGAGCTCCTGTGAAGCCTGGTTGATGTTGTAAGGCGGTTTTATTTTGTTCATCACGTGAATGATCTCCTGCGAAGCGAATGCCATACCAACGCGCAGCGCCGCCAGCCCCCAGGCCTTCGACAGGGTTTGTAAGATCACCAGGTTGGGATAATCATTCAGTTCCTGGGTAAAAGAGCGAAAACGTGAAAAATTGATATACGCTTCATCGATCACAACGATGCCGGAGTAATTATTCAGAATGATCTCAATATCGTCGCGGTCGAGCGAGTTGCCGGTTGGGTTATTGGGCGAACATAAGAAAATGATCTTGGTGTTGTCATCTATCGCTTCTTCAATGGCCGGCAGGTTGAGCTGAAAGGCAGGTGTAAGCGAAACCTTTTTTATGTTAACATCGTTGATATGCGCGCTTACTTCGTACATACCATAGGTGGGCGGACAAATCAGGATATTATCTTTCCCCGGCTCGCAGAACGCGCGCATCAATACATCTATGCATTCATCGCTGCCATTGCCAAGGAAGATGTTCTCAACCGGTACGGCTTTTATGGATGATAGTTTTTCTTTCACCTTTAACTGCAATGGATCGGGGTACCGGTTATACCATTTTGTAAGCGGCGACCCGAAACTGTTCTCATTGGCATCGAGAAAGGTGTTGGCCTCGCCTTTGAATTCATCCCTTGCGGAAGAATAGGGAACAAGTTTCTTTATATTGTCGCGTAACAGATTATTTAAATCAAATGTCATAATATGTTTATTGTCGTGAAACCCCAACTTCATCGGGGCAGGCTGTGAAACTGCAACCGGCAATCGGCAATCGGCAATAAGCTTCGCGAGAACCGCAAGTTTAGAGCCTGTTGCCGGCTTGTCAATAAAATTTAGACAAACAGCAGCCATAAACTACAAACAACATCAATAGTGATGCCTGCAGCTGCTTTTGAGTTTCGAATAAAAGAACTAAGAACTAAGTGATAAATAGCATGACATAGGATACAC
>NZ_LWBP01000146.1 GCF_002078015.1 Niastella populi
TGGCATCGGCGCCATAAAGGGCGGAACCGGGGCCATACACCACTTCAATTTGTTTTGCCAGGTAAATGGGAAAATTCTCCAGCAGGGGAAGCGCTTCATTTGTAGGAGACGAGATCCTGATGCCATCCATCAATATCACAAACCTGTCCTGTCGCCTGATCCCTCTTATAATAAACGAGGCTGAGGTCTCGGGGTCGGATTTATCGTTCACCTTGATATCAGGAAGAT
>NZ_LWBP01000147.1 GCF_002078015.1 Niastella populi
TGGATCATATCATGGTATTTGAGAACTATGCGGTAAAGGAACTGAAGAGTGATGGTGTATTAAATAGCCAGGGGGAAGAAAGATTGTTCATAGAGTCTGTGGAAGTATTTGAACGATCCAATTACCACTTTAATATATTAGTTAACCCATCAGCTGATTCATTAAATATAAATATTAAATATAATCTCAATGTCTATGACGAGTTATCGTTGAAGCAACTGATGAGACATTTTGATAAGTTAATCAATGAATTTGCGCAAAATGCAAACCAGTCTTTAGGAACAATAGATTACTTGTCGGAA
>NZ_LWBP01000148.1 GCF_002078015.1 Niastella populi
GGAAGAAGAGAAGCATAAGCTGCTGGTCACCTTCAACGATACGGCCGTAGCTTATCCAAAAGACAAGACAATAGTAGATCTATTCGAAGAGCAGGTTGCAAAGACTCCAGGGAATATAGCCGTAGTATTTGAGGATACAGAACTGACTTATAGAGAGCTGGATGAACAGTCCAATCAGCTGGCTCATTACCTGAGAGATAATT
>NZ_LWBP01000149.1 GCF_002078015.1 Niastella populi
TAAATCCGGAACTTCGGTATTTAACTCAGACAACCTCTTAAATGCAGCTTCACCGTCCCGATCATACATCAGTTCTATACGATGTTCGAAGGTGTCTAGCACCATCTTAAAAAAATAGTAATCATCTTCATCATCATCTATAAGAAACACTCTCTTAGGATGGTTCATTGTTTTTTAATTGACTGGTGAGTATTAGTTTTTCATTTAACGATTTGCATTTTTTGGGGAAAAATTTACTCAAGTTATTGAAGAACAATTAGACCCGGTTTCTACTCATTGTAAAGGTCAAAAGCTATACCAAAAATTTAATTTTATAATATTATTAATACCAATTAATTATGGGTGTTTTTTATTATTTTCCCTATTCGAAGTTTTAAACTTATATTTCAGCTTTCAATCTATACAATACTAAATTAAACCGTCTACATAGAGAGCCATTTTAATAAATTATATCAATTTTTGTACTAGGTACAAAATGCCTGCAA
>NZ_LWBP01000150.1 GCF_002078015.1 Niastella populi
GTACCGTACCGGTAAAATTATATTTCGAATCATATGTGTACGTACCAGACGCATATAATGCCACAAAGCGGTCATATTCCCTGCTCATTTCATAGTATGGGAAATTCGCTTCTATCGATTGCTTCAGGATGCGGTAATCGGTAAAGGGAACGCCCCCATTCTCATACTGGTAACCATAACCTGTATTGGAGTAGTGCTGCCTGTCGGCATACTTTATCTGCTGGCCAACCAATGCATTCACAACATGTTTCCCCGCAATGGTTTTGGTATAATTCAAACTGTTCCTGATATCGAAGTTCATAAGGGCGTCTTCAGACCGGTTGTAGAAACCGCCATAAGGCAGCACTACTTCGGGCAACGCTTCCGGGTCATCGGGATCTCTGTACAAAAATTTATTGGCGTTGCGAATGGTTGATGTTTGTGCTGCGCGATAAGCGTTCGCCATGTTCGAGTTCTCGGTGATCTGGTGCTCGCGGGTTGATT
>NZ_LWBP01000151.1 GCF_002078015.1 Niastella populi
CATAATTTTCAGAATGTCTTCCTGACAATACGGTAGCAAATGGGTAATAATCAAAAATTGCTTCTTCTTCCTTATCTGAAATTCCAACGTTAAAAATTTCGACATTTCCATTATACAGGCGTATGTTTTTTTCAAGCAGGTTGTATATTGGAGCTAACGGTTCAAAGGAATATATTTTTGGGTTTTCAAACGTGAGTAATGAAAAAATTGAAAATGCACCGACATTCGCCCCTACATCAATTATACACGCATCTTTTGGAACTACAATACCATGTTTATAGTAGGTTTTTAGCTCAAAAACTTCCGTGTAAAGCATTTTAACCTCAGACCTGTTGTATGAATACATGCTCACACCATTGTCCATCTCATACAAGGCTGCACCAAATTCAAGATCGCCTTTATTGGCATTGAGAATCTGGTTAACGGCAAAAGCTCTAACTTTATCTGGAACTACGTATGCAATCAGGCTTTTCTC
>NZ_LWBP01000152.1 GCF_002078015.1 Niastella populi
CGATTACCGATATTGTTGAACTGGGGTATGCACTGTATGCCAGCGGCTTTTTTAACAACGGTAAGGCTTCTATCAAGGATATAATGACATTTCTGTCAACAGCGTTTCAGAAAGATCTGCACCACTACCAGCGTTTATTCTTCCAGATTGGGGAACGAAAAGGTAAGGTCACTAAATGTCTTGATGAATTGAAGACTGGCCTAATCAGGTATTTAGACCAGTTAGATGACCAGGATCAGCTAAAATAGCTATTATCAATTGATAAATTATACCGGAAAAATTTTGTATAAGCGGGCATGCATGGCTGTAGTATACTACTTCATGCATGCCTTTTTTGTTGCAATTTTTTAACACCTGTTGCAAAAATAAAGTCTATATCAATTGATAATACCACGATAAATCATCCCGCGCAAACGCCCCAGCTTTGTGATCATAATACAGATCACCATGACAAACACATACAACATAGCC
>NZ_LWBP01000153.1 GCF_002078015.1 Niastella populi
AATTGGTAGCAGAAGCTCGTTTATTCTTGAACCTAAACTATCGATAATGTCCTGAGTAAAACGCTTTGATTTAATTTGTCGTTGAACTGGTTCTGAGGACAAAATCGCTAGAAGAAGATATGGAGAAATTCTTTCTGGCTTCAGTATTCTTATTTTATATAAATGGCTTTGATAAACAATTTTAGTATCATATTTAGAAACAATTGCACAGGTGCCAATTAAATAGGTCCCATCCTTAACCATTAGAATATCATTTTCTCTAACATCTTGCTTGTTTTGCAACTGCTTGAATATATCTTCACTGATACCGTGTTTTGGGTCAATTTTAATCTCCCAACTCGAAATATCTGATGTTCTTACAAAGGGAATACTTCCTGTACCATAAGCGAGCTTCCCTACTTCATCTCCGGTTTTAACTTGAATAACACCTTCGGATACAAGATTGCCAAATTTTACAATCTCA
>NZ_LWBP01000154.1 GCF_002078015.1 Niastella populi
AATCAAAATCATTTTTTTTAAGTTTTCTTTTCCGGCCGTTAATAGTTAGAGCCATTTCTTCCTTGTCTTCAGGCATAGCTACCTTGGTACTTACCAAATCAAAGGCCGGGGATAATATAATATCATTATCTTCATTGGTAAGCAGTGCGAAATTTTTCAAGTGCATATCAGCATTGCCAATTAAAAAGCAGAACAATGTAGTTTCAAAGAAAGTGATGGCATCAATGCCAGGGCGTGATGAAAATTTCAGGA
>NZ_LWBP01000155.1 GCF_002078015.1 Niastella populi
CATCATCAGTTCGATCAAATCGCTTCGTGAGATATGCCAATTCTCCCGATCGTAACCGTATTAAGCTGTGATCAGCGGTAGGGATACCAAAAATATTTCCAAGATGCATGGTCACGTCTTCATTTTCCGGCAAATGAGGAAATTCCTCTGTAGGTGGTTTCAATATGAACTGACCCCAAAGACCAACGATGGTAAACCTTGAAT
>NZ_LWBP01000156.1 GCF_002078015.1 Niastella populi
GTTCGAACACCGGTTGGTTTTCCAGGTTGCCGATGAATTTCAATTCTGTTTTGTGATCATCTTTCCCACCATCATTGGCCATTGTTGGAGTAGAAAATGCCAGGGTAAAAGCCAGCGCTACGATAGCCAATTTTCCAAAATTCCTCGAATCAGTTTTCATAATTGTATGTTTTAAGGTGTGTTGCGTTTTGATGATGCAAACATACTGCGGCTTTTGGGGTGGTGAAAATCAACTCAACCGCATTTTTAGGATGCTAAAACCGTGTATAAAATGTTAAAAGCCGCCATGGCAGCGGTTTCTATTAAAAAAGCATTATGATGTCCAGGGCTGTAAAATGATTATAAATGTTTTTGGGACATGTATTTTTTATGATCAGCAACGGATAACCGAACGAACGAATGTTAGGGAATACGAATACAGCTGAAAGCTTAAAGCTTAAAGCTGAAAGCGAATACAGGAATACGGAATACAGCTGAAAGCTTAAAGCTTAAAGCTGAAAGCGAATACAGGAATACAGCTGCAAGCTGCAAGCTGAAAGCTGCAAGCGAATACGGAATACAGCTTAAAGCTGAAAGCGAATACAGGAATACAGCTGAAAGTTTAAAGCAAATTCAGTTTGAAGGAACTAAAAACTATAAACAATAAACCATAAACTTACTTTTGTATAAAATATTACTGTATGCAATTTGAACTTGAAAAAGCAATACCGGTGTTGGAAAGAACACCATTGGTGATCGAGTCATTATTATACGGTCTCGACGATGAATGGATCTACAGCAATGAAGGCGGCGATTCGTGGACTCCCTTCGAAATTGTAGCGCATTTGGTACATGGTGAAAAAACGGACTGGATCCCGCGAACCCAGATCATCCTCGGCGAAGGCAGCAAGGAGTTCACCCCGTTCGATATGGAAGGCCATATAAAAGAAGGCCGGGGAAAAACACTTCCGCAGTTGCTCGATGAGTTTAAAGTATTGCGAAAAGAAAACCTTGCACAATTGAAAGCTGTAGAAATTTCTCCCGATTTGTTAAACAATACAGGTATTCATCCCGTGCTGGGCGAGGTAACTTTACGGCATTTACTGGCAGCGTGGGTAGTACACGATATGACACATATTCATCAAATAAGCCGGGTGATGGCCAAACAATACGATGAAGCCGTAGGCCCATGGAAACAGTTTATGGGAGTGCTGGGGGGCAGGCGCTAGTTATGCAGTTCATTGGTTTTTTAGGTATTGAGTTTTGGCTCCTTTGATTGGAATTACTCCGAACTGAACAACTGAATAACTGAACAACTGAATAACTCATAAACAAACAATAATTTTTTTCAGGATAATACAATTTGATGACTTTGTTTCTTTTGTGTGTATTCGCCTTTCTTGCCGGCTTCACTGATGCCATTGCCGGTGGCGGCGGTTTAATTCAAACCCCGGCCGCATTGGTGCTGTTGCCTCAGTATCAGCTGGCCACCGTATTGGGAACGTTAAAAATTCCCTCATTCAGCGGCACCAGTATAGCTACTGTACAATACCTCCGCCGTGTACCGGTGAACTGGTTACTTATAGGGTTAATGACCGCTGTTGCGTTCTGCGCAGCCTTTGCCGGTTCTACCCTGCTTACCCATGTAAACAACAGCTTCATGAAACCGCTGTTGCTGTTCATGCTTGTCATTGTAGCCATCTACACGTACACCAATAAACGGTTTGGCGATCATATAGAAAAAGCGCACAGCTTCCGCCAGCAGGTGACCTACTCCTTGTTAATTAGTTTGATCATTGGATTTTATGATGGGTTTATCGGTCCGGGTGCGGGCAGCTTTCTGATCTTATCGTTTATCGGACTAATGGGTTTCGATTTCCTGAAAGCAAGCGCCTATGCCAAGTTCGTGAACCTGGCCACCAACCTCGGTTCTATAACATTTTTTACACTCACGGGTAAGATCATTTATTCCATTGCGCTTCCTATGGCCCTATGTAACGCATTGGGCGGATGGGCAGGCGCCCGGCTCGCCATCCTACGCGGCAACAC
This sequence comes from Niastella populi, assembly GCF_002078015.1. GTDB lineage: Bacteria > Bacteroidota > Bacteroidia > Chitinophagales > Chitinophagaceae > Niastella > Niastella populi. Next base: position 2,029 of record NZ_LWBP01000156.1, read on the forward strand.
TTTTATCAGGATCTTCTTTCTCATCGTTGTATGCGCTACCATTATCAGGTTTGCCTACGATGTGTGGGTGCGTTAGATAAAAGAACTGTTAAAATTTATTCAGATCGTATTTAGTTATGATCTTTAAACCTGTTACTCGTCAACTTGTAAACCAGTTAACTTGTTAACCTGTTAACCCTTTCAACTAATAATCTTATCTTTAGTAATCAATTTTACTGATCATGACGCAGGAATCAGAATCAAAGAAAAATGTGCAGGCAGGCAGCTATACCGCACTGGTGTGTGGGTTAATGCTGGTAATATTCTTTTTTGTAAAATGGGGCATGCCGCCGTTACCAGAGCCGCCTATGGATGAAGGTATTGAAGTGAACCTCGGTAACAGTGATATCGGTATGGGCAATGATCAGCCATTTGAACCCGGCTCACCTGCCCCTGCCAGCGAGCAAACAGCCTATGTTCCGCCCAAAGCAGAACCTGCAAAGGAAGATGTAAAAGATATCGAAACCGACGATACAGATGAAGAGGCCCCGGTAATTAAAAAGCCACCGGTGGCAAAACCCGAGGCTACCAAAGTTCCCGAAAAAGAAGTGGTGAAAAGCAAACCGGTGAGGAACCCGGTTCCGGTGGAAAACCCTGCGCCCCCGGCGCCGCGCGCAAAAGCGGTGTTCAAAGGCGTTAATGGAAGCGGTACCGGCGGTAATGAAGCATCTACCTATAAAAAAGGCGGCAGTGAAGGTATTGCAGGCGGCCGTGGCGACCAGGGACAACCCGGCGGTAATCCTGACTCTAAAAACTATACCGGTGGCGGCCGTGGAAATTCCGGAATAGGCATCAGGTCGGGCCTGGGTAGCAGAAAAGTAACCAATTGGCCCGGTTTCAGAGATGATTTTAATGAAAATGGCAAGGTAGTGGTAGCTGTTAAGTTCGGGCCCAATGGTAATGTACTTGGGGTTGAAATTGTTCCGAGAGGAACTACCGGCGGTGCGAAGCTGGTAGAAATAGCGAAGAGAAAAGCCCGGGAACTTAAGCTGAATGTCGATGAAAACGCGGCGGAAACGCAGATCGTTACATTCGAAATGAATTTCAAGGTCACTAACTAAGTAAAGCCCAAAACTTACTAGTCCATTTATATTGAAAGGTGTGCCATACTTTGAAAGTGCGGCACACCTTTTTTCATGGTTTTCTTTTAGCTTTGTCGCCCTAATTATACCGATGACCTACGAGCAAGCGACAAACTATCTGTTTACCAGGCTGCCGATGTTCAGCCGTATCGGCGCAGCTGCCTATAAAAAGGACCTCAGTAATACCATCAGGTTGTGTGCGTACCTCGATGACCCGCACAATAAAATAAAAACCATTCACATTGCCGGAACCAATGGCAAGGGCTCTACCAGTCATATGCTGGCGGCGGTATTGCAAACGGCCGGTTATAAAACCGGTTTATATACTTCCCCCCACCTGCGCGATTTCAGGGAGCGTTTCCGCGTAAACGGCGAAATGATCGACAAACAGTATGTCGTTGATTTTGTAGAACGCATTCAACCTGCCATAGATGAAATAGAGCCTTCTTTTTTCGAGATCACCGTGGCTATGGCATTCGACTATTTTGTGCGCGAACAGGTAGAGATTGCCGTAATAGAAACCGGTCTCGGTGGACGGCTTGATTCAACCAACGTTATTACACCCGAAGTGTCGGTGATCACCAATATCGGCTGGGATCATATGAACCTGCTGGGCGATACGCTCCCTGCCATCGCTTTTGAAAAAGCAGGCATTATTAAACAGCAGGTACCGGTTGTAATTGGAGAAACAGCCGCTGAAACCAGGGAGGTTTTTGAAAAGGTGGCCGTCGAAAAACAGGCGCCCCTGTTCTTTGCCGATCAACAACGATATGTAGCTGAATGGAAATACGAGCACCATCAGTTATTGATGCAGGTATCGCCTGCCGGTTCCGGTGAACGCACCACGTATCAGCTCGACCTGCCCGGTTATTATCAGATCAAGAATTGCATTACCGTGCTGGAAGTGGTGCATCATTTACAAAAAGCCGGGTATAAAATAACCGATGCGCATGTGCACCAGGCATTGAAGCAGGTAAAAAAACTCACTGGGTTACATGGCCGCTGGGAGGTTATTCATGCCAACCCGGTAGTGGTGCTCGACGTAGGGCATAACGAGGATGGCATAAAACAGATCACCGCACAAATTGAACTAAGCGATCACCAGCATTTGCATATCGTGATCGGACTGGTTAAAGATAAAGAGATTGAAAAGGTATTGGCGCTGTTGCCCAAAGAAGCCACTTATTACTTCACCCGTGCGCAAATACCGCGTGCATTGCCTGAAACGGAACTGGCCGCCCGGGCGCAGGCCATTGGGTTAAATGGCCATACTTATAGTGATGTGAATACCGCCTTGAAGCAGGCGATGAGTAAGGCCGATAAGCGCGATCTGATCGTTGTTTGTGGTAGTGTGTTTGTGGTTGGGGAGGTTAGTTTGTAAGTTGTTCAGTTATTCAGTTATTTAGTTCATGAGTTCCTGAGTTCATGAGTTCTAGAGTTCTAGAGTTTGCTATTAATCGCGAGCCAACTGAATAACTGAATAACTGAATAACTTAAAATTGTATTTCACCTAATTTACGTAGTGCATAAAACAACGCGGTAACGTGCATAGATTGTATGATCTGGTTATCGCGAAGTAATTGTTTTACTTCTTCCATCGAAGCCAGGTGAATGTCGATATCTTCATTATCGTCGAATTCCTGCTCTTTTACTTTTTTGCCGCCTGTTGCCAGGTAAAAATGCATCCAGTTATTATTGGTAGAAGGATTGGCGCAGGTTTTACCCAGGTATTCATAGTGCGTGAACTCGTAACCTGTTTCTTCCAGCAGTTCGCGGGCGATCGCTTCTTCATAATTCTTATCGGTATCATCAACACAACCGCCGGGGATCTCGTAGTTCGTGTCCCCTATTCCATGACGGTATTGCCGTTCCAGGATGATCTTTCCATCTTCTGTCAACGCCACCGCCGATACCCAGGTTGGGAACTCATACACATAATACGGGGTAACCAGTTTTCCATCGGGTCTTTCGCAGGTATCGTTCCGCACGGTAAACCAAAGGTCCTTGAATAAATACTCCGATTTGATGGTCTTCCATTTTAGATCTCTCATTGTTCTGTTTTTTATCGTCTATCGTGAATCGTGAAACGGCAAATCCCGGCTTCATCGGGGCAATCTGTATTCCATTATCACATCATCACATTATCGCATTATCACATTGAATTTACCAGCCATTTCTTTCTCTTAACGAAGTAATGTGCGCCACATGGTGCCGGCCGTGCCAGCTGTACGAACCCAGCAGGTAATACAACGACATTTCTTTTTTGCTTTCCGGGTGGAAAACCGAGCGGTTGTTCCAAACGTCTGCAGGCAAATTTAAGATAGCCGAATGCCAGCGGGTATGTAAAGCGTATAACAACGTAATGGAAATATTGATGGGCACTGCATTTACATCATTCAGGTTGGCCCATAACGCTTCCTCGTATGGTTTTATGGTCGGTTTGTCTTCCGTTAAACCCAGTTTGAAACGGACGTAAGCGTTCATATGGCTGTCGGCCACATGATGCACTACCTGTTTCACCGTCCAGCCGCCATCGCGGTAGGGTGTGTTCAGTTGTTTTTCATCCAGGTTTTCAATGGCCATTTCGAGTAAACCCGGTAAGAACTGAATATCCTGCAGCCATTCGCGTTTTTGTTTGTCGGAAAATGGTTGCGGTTCGTATTTGCCGATGGGATAACGTAGATCCATAATGTGCTGATTTGATAATTCGATAATGTGATAATGAAATACAGTTCAAAGGGCAAGCTGTCGGGAATCCGAATATAAAGCATTAGCTAATTAGCACATCAGCAAATTAGCTGATTGGTATTTATTCTTCCCGGAGGGCGTGTCCCGTCATATGAATGAACACATCTTCGAGGTTGGCTTTTTTTACTTCTTTGGGGCGTTCAAAACCGGTGGCTACCAGGTCGTCGATCAGTTTATCGGGCGTTGCCAGTGCAATGATCTTTCCCGAGTCGATGATGGCAATGCGATCGCACAACACCTCGGCTTCATCCATGTAGTGAGTGGTGATGATAACGGTAGTGCCTTTGGCCCTGATACTTTTAATGAGGTCCCACAAATTGCGGCGCGCCTGTGGATCGAGGCCGGTAGTGGGTTCATCGAGGAAAATGATCTTTGGATCGTTGATAAGCGTGGTCGCTATTGAAAAGCGTTGTTTTTGTCCGCCGCTGAGGTCCTTGAACTTGCTTTTGGCTTTGTCTTCGAGGTTCACCATTTTCAGCAGATCGCGCGGGTTGATCGTACGATTGTACAAACCGGCGAACAGGTCGATCAGTTCTACCAGGTTCAACCCGGGATAGAAACCCGAGGTTTGTAATTGTACGCCGATAAGTTGTTTTATGGAATTTTGTTCTGTATCGAGGTTGAAGCCGCCCACGAACACCTGGCCGGAGGTTTTTTCGCGCAGCGTTTCTATGATCTCGAGCGTTGTAGATTTACCGGCGCCATTGGGACCCAGCAAACCAAAGATCTCGCCTTCAATAACATCAAAGCTGATGCCTTTTACCGCTTCGAACTGTCCGTAATTTTTTTTCAGGTCCTTTACTGAAATGATCACCTTGCTCATTGGCCTTTCCTGTATTTATGCCACAAGATAGCGTGAAAGTTTGAAAACGGGTGCCCGGAAATGGAATAGCTGGCAGGCTGGTTGGGGCTGGAAAGCAATTTCAGATTTTAGATGTAGAGATTTGAGATTTCAAAAAGTTTTAGCCTTCTGATAAATTGTCAAATGCTGAAATCTCAAATCGAAAATATCGCTCACCTGGCAAAGATCTGGGTAAAATAAAGCTGGTTCTGCATATTACGGGTAACACCGATACCGGTGTATTTGAAATTGCCTTCCATGTTCTTCCGGTGTTCGGTGCTTTTTATCCAGCCGCTGACAACCGCCTTAGCCGACAGGTTACCAAATGCCACATTTTCGCCAACGATTGTGGCGCCGGGCACTTTCTCCTGAATATATTTTATGCGGAAGGATAAGCCCTGGTGGCCAAATGGAATGCGGTGGGTACCCATATCCATACTGTGACGGCGCGCCTGGTATTCGATGGCGGCGTTGTTTTGTAATGGCGCCAGTTTCTTTGTTTTGCGGTAATCGTTTACCAGGTCGAGGACCTGGCGTTCGAGTCCAGGCGCCAGGTTTGCCTCAACAACGGGCGTAGAAGGCGTTACGACCACCTTTTTTTCTGAAGTTGTTTTGGTGCTGCTCTCTTTGCCGGTAGTTCTGCCGCTTGTGCCGGAACCCGACGATTTGGTAGACTCACAACCGGTGTTTGTTAAAAATATGCTAATGAAAATTGTATAAATGCTTATAAATCGACACATATCCCGTTTCATGAAATGACTTTGATGCAGCAAAGCTAATACTATACCAGAAATACGCTGAACGCTAAAGGCTGAAGGCTTAACGCCAGTTCGCGAACTTTCCGGCTGTAAGAATAGACGGCCGCATTTTTCCTTTTCAGCCTTCCGCCTTTTCGTTATGAGGCTGAATATTGAGGGGCTGGCGTTAAGCGTTAAGCCTTCAGCCTTAAGCATTCTTCCAGTTCATCCATCATGCCCCTGCTGCCGATGAAGAGCGGACTGCGTTGATGCAGTTCTGTTGGCACCACATCGAGAATTCTTTCTTTTCCATTCGTAGCGCGGCCGCCTGCCACTTCCGCAATAAATGCGAACGGATTGCACTCATACAACAAACGCAGTTTGCCTTTGGGTTTTTCGATCGTGCCGGGATACATGAAGATGCCGCCTTTGATCAGGTTACGGTGCACATCGGCTACCATGCTGCCGATATAACGTTGCGTATACGGGCCGCCGGTATCCTTGTTCTTTTTCTGGCAAATATTGATGTATTTCTGAACACCCTGTTCGTACTGGAAGAAATTGCCATGGTTTACGGAGTAGATCTTTCCGAACTCGGGGCATTTTATATTGGGATGACTTAAACAAAATTCGCCAATGGAAGGATCGAGCGTAAAACCGTTCACCCCGCGGCGGGTAGCATACACCAGCATCGTAGAGCTGCCGTAAACGATATAACCTGCAGCTACCTGGTACCTGCCTGCCTGTAAGAAATCCTTTTCTGTGGCAACGGTGCCTTTTTCACTCACCCGGCGGTATACGCTGAAAATAGTTCCGATCGACACATTCACATCTATATTACCACTACCATCTAACGGATCGTATAAACAAACGTATTTCGAATTCTTGCTCACCGCATCGTCGAATGCAACATATTCATCGAGCTCTTCACTGGCAATACCGGCGCAACTGATACCGTGCTGCAACACACCGGTGAACTGGTTATTGGCAAAAATATCCAGCTTTTTTACATCTTCACCCTGTACATTGATGGAACCTGCATCGCCGAGGATATCTACCAGTCCGGCCTTGTTCACTTCCACGTTCACCCGTTTGGCTGCAAGGCCGATATCGCGTAACAAACCGCTAAGCTCTCCGGTGGCATGGGGGAAATCTCTTAACTGCTGAATGGTAAACTCGTCAAGGGTTAAAACATTTCTGTTGATAGTGGTCATAGATCAATCCATTGTTTTGGTTAACAGTTGTTAGTTGGCGAAGGTAGGGAAAACAGAAGCAATTTTTGATTTGAGATTTGTTGATTTCGGGATTTTCCTTAATCCAGGCCTTCCGCAAAATCGAAAAATCTCCAAATCCCAAAATCTCTAAATCCAACATGGCCAGCCACGTATATGTCCTACATCTGGCCCCAACTTCTACTTCTAACATACCTCTCACCTCCGACTTCTGACTTCTTTCACTACTTTTGCTCTCCCTTATCAACTTTTCATCTTGTAAACTTATCAACTCAGCAATGAAAGTCTTCAAATTCGGCGGCGCCAGTGTAAGCAGTACAGAAAGTATCCGGCAGGTTGCACATATATTAAAATCATACCAGGGTGAGGAATTGCTTATTGTGATCTCGGCCATGGGTAAAACCACCAACGCGCTGGAAAAAGTTGTGGAAGCGTTCTATGATAATAAAAAAGAGGCGGCGCTGCAATTGTTCGAAGCCATCAAACAAAGCCATCTTACCACGGCCAAGTACCTGCTGGTTAAAAATTTCAACGAAACGCTTGAACAGCTCACCAATTTTTTTACCGAAGTAGAGTGGCTGCTGCATGACAAACCGGTACAGGGTTTCGATTATTATTACGACCAGGTAGTATGCATCGGTGAATTATTATCAACCGTTATTGTAAGCGCTTACCTGAACGAGGCCGGCTTCGCCAATCACTGGGTCGACGTTCGCGATATCATCAGGACCGACGATAATTTCCGCGATGCCAATATCGACTGGCATTATTCAGGTGAAAAAGTAGAGAATGTAGTGTTGCCGTTGCTGAAAGAACATAAGGTGATCGTAACCCAGGGTTTTATCGGTTCTACCGATGAGAACGAAAGCACTACCCTTGGCCGTGAAGGCAGCGATTATACTGCCGCCGTATTTGCGAATTTGCTGAACGCCGAAGGACAATATATCTGGAAAGATGTGGAAGGTGTGATGAATGCCGACCCCAAATTGTTCCCCGATGCACAGTTGTTAAGCGAACTGAATTACGATGAGGTAATTGAAATGGCCTATTATGGCGCGCAGGTGATTCACCCGAAAACGATAAAACCGCTGCAGAACAAAGGCATTCCCCTGTATGTAAAATGTTTTCTGAATAAAGACCTGCCCGGCACCGTCATTCATAAAAAAAGCCTGAAAGGACTGCCGCCGATAGTGGTATTGAAACAGAACCAGGTGCTGATACAACTGCACTCGAAAGATTTTTCGTTTGTTGGCGAAAAACCGGTGGCCGACCTGTACCAGTTGCTGGCCGATAGTAAAATAAAACCCAACCTCATGCAGACCGGAGCGGTAACCATTCAGATTTGTCTCGATAACCAAACCGAAAAAATTGAAAAACTGGCCCTCGCTGCCGCCGGCATCTTTGAAGTTCAGGTTGAAAAAGGGCTCACCCTGCTTACCATCAGGCATTATAATGATGTGATGTTACAAAAGATGATCACCGGCAAAACGATTGAACTGATGCAGCAGACGCCGGAGACGGTGCAGGTAGTATTAAAGGGTATTTAGTCTTTTGTTCCCCCTTTGTGGTTCTTAGCTTATATTCCGGTAGTTCATAAGTTATTGAGTTATTCAGTTCGTAAATCGACAACTGACCAACTGAATAACTGACCAACTGAATAACTGAACAACTGAACAACTATCTCAAATATTTCTCAAAATCCAGTTTCCCGTAAATAAGCTTGTCTTTAACTAACAGTATATAAAGGACAACCTCCCGCCAGCGCATTGTCCAGCTTTCAACCGAACGCCAGGTAAACAGTTTATGTATGGGCAGCAGGTCGTATTCATAGGCGTTGAACACCAGGTTCAGGGCTTCCATGTATTTTTTTCGCTTTGACGTTACCTTATAAAATACACGTTTGCCAATACACATATGCGAGAAGATCCTGAATTCAATGCCGCGTAAAAAAATAAATGCGGTAGTATGAATTTGTATAGGATAAGTGACATGATCGAGCACGGTGTGCGGCGGCAGCTCTTCTACCCTGCCCTTGTACACGTTGATGTTGAAAATATATTTTGTAGCGCCGCCTGCAGAAAGTACATATGTAAATTGAACGGGTTTGAAATAACGCCTGATAAAAAACGGCAAACTGGCTGAGAATTGCCCAAAATACTCCGTCACTACCTGTTTTTCGATCACCGCCTCGTCTTCCAGCTTATAAAACTTTTGCAGGCTTTCGCTTTGTTGCTGTAAGTATTCTGCCAGTAAGGTTTCGCGGTTGGTGAACCAGTCTTTGTCGCTGATGTGGAAGCCGGTTTCAGTTGACCAGCGATCACCCGACAACATTACTTTCACCTGGGGTGTTTGTATGCCATGTTTTTTAAAATACGCTTCCACCAGCAGCGGATGTTGAATATACCGGTTGAAATGAAAAGAGTCTTTATGCAAATGGCAATGGTTGCTGGCGAAAGGAATGGCGTACCGGGCGCCGGTTGCCTGTGCGGTTTGCGCAAATTCTTTTATGTAACGGTCGAGGTCGTCAACGGGCGTTTCGGGTTCATCAACTATTTCATAGGAAAGCCGTTCATTGGCCGAGCTATGGCTTCTGAATACAAAATCGATGGGCCGGTGTTTGCGGGTGATCTGCCGAAGTGTAAGCCCCATATGTTTGGAATCGTTCAGGTTCAGCAGTTTTACGCCATCACATTCTATCAGCAGCGCGCTGTCGAGGAACATCCAGAACTGGTACGATGTAATGCTGAAACCGGCGTCGAGCTGAAACCGTTCGCCATGTTTTAATTCGATGATGTTTTTGTACCCGAGGTAATACAGGTCGTCTTTCATGCGTGTATAATTTCCCTTCGGAACAATAATGGGAATGTTACACGGGAACCGCTTTAATGAATCGCCATGAAAGTGGTCCCAGTGAATATGGGTGAGATAGATGAGATCGGGTTGAAGCGAATTGATGAGGTCTTTGCTTACAGGGGGGTAATTCCACCACGAGCGCCAGTAGCTGCTTCCAACGAGCCAGGGATCGCAAATAAGCGATTTGCCGGGCTTATTTTTTACCAATAAACCGGCATGGGATAAGATTTGAAATTCCATTTGCCAAAACCGTTTAACGTAGCTAAAGTTAAGGTTTATAACAGTGTAACACAAGTGAAGATGCCTGTGAATTCATATTTAAGTGACGGTAATATTTTGTGGAAGTATTGGGGAATTATTGAATATGGGCAGCCGTGAAACGGCAATCGGCAAACCTCAGCACGGAGTACAGCGGCAAACGGCAATCGGCTCGAATATCACGAGCCCTTTCACTGCCTGCCCCGGTGAAGTCGGGGTTTCACGTTTGCCGTTTCACGATTCACGATTCCGTATCTTGCATTCCGGAAAAATTATATACACCAACAATTATTATGGAGCCCACCATTGTTTACTACGAGGAAAAAGTGCAGTCTTATAAGGAAGCTTTACAAAAAATAAAGCCCGTAACCACGCTGATAGCTGCATTGCGGCTGGCTTGTTTTGTTGTGTTTGGCTGGGCCATATATAAATATATCGTTACCAATAGCACGGGCTGGATGGCCGCTACCCTGCTGTTGGCCGCAGCTTTTGCCATATTGGTACGCATTGCCTGGCGCCTGAACGATCGCAAGGCGTTGTTGGAGAAATTGCTGTTCATCAACACCAATGAATTGAATGTACTGCGGCATTTGCCGAATAAATTTGAGAATGGCGCGGCTTTTTCATCAAACGACAATAATTCGGGCGACCTCGATATCTTCGGTTCCGGCTCTTTATATCATTTACTCAACCGCACCACCACCTGGCATGGCAAACAGCAACTGGCTGCCATGTTGCAAGAGCCGCCGCTGGTAAAAAACGGAATAGAACAGCAACAACAGGCGGTACAGGCGTTAAGCACCCAAAAGGAATTACGGCAGTTGCTTACCGCGCATGGATTGTTGAACGAAGAAAAGGAAGGCAACCTGCACGATATCGCCAGCTGGCTGCAACGGCCGGCCATCATCCATGGTAAGGGCCAGATCAATGCCCTGCGTTTCATTACCTCTATATACAGCGCCGTATTGTTGATCTACTGGTTGATCTCGGGAAACTACTACCTGCTTATTCCGGTTGTTTTCCTGAATTGGATCATTATCGGCACCTATGCCAAACATATTCAGCAACAACACATCCTGTTGGGAAAAAAGCAGACCATATTAGATCAATACGCTGCTATATTATCGCTATTCTGTAAGGTGGAAACGGGTAATTCGGCGCTGCTGCAAAAAGAAAAAACCAGTGCCACCGAAGCGCACCAGGCGGTGAAGAAACTGTCGCGCCTGTCGGCCATGTTCGATCAGCGGCTGAACCTTATCGTAAATATCTTCCTGAACAGCTTTTTTATGTACGATATCCAATGCCTGTGGGCGCTGGAAAGCTGGAAGAAAAAACACAAAGCCCATTTTAACGACTGGATCCATTGCGTGGGCATGATCGAATGCCTGAACTCCCTGGCGACATTTGCGTCAAACTTTCCCGGCAATCAATACCCAACTGTAAACAGTGGTGGTATTTCCATTTCTGCTACGCACATGGCGCATCCGTTGATCCCCGCCGAAGAACGGGTGGCCAATGATTGTACGTTTGGCATAAATGAAAAGCTGGTACTGGTAACCGGTTCAAATATGTCGGGCAAAACCACCTTTCTGCGAACACTGGGGGTAAACCTCATACTGGCACAATGCGGCGCCCCGGTTTGTGCAGCTTCATTTGCCTTTACACCCATGGTCATTCGCAGCTCTATACGGGTAAGCGATTCGCTGCAGGAGCATACCTCCTACTTTATGGCCGAATTGAAACGCCTGCAGCAGATCATTCATTACCTGCAACAAAATTCAGTGCCGGTGCTTATTTTGATCGATGAAATTTTGCGCGGTACCAATTCGGAAGACAAAACCCATGGCTCGGAACAGTTCATAAAAAAACTGTTGCAGTACCGGTGCCTTACTTTATTTGCCACGCACGACCTGGCATTGAGCAGGTTGGAAGACGAACTGGCGGGAAAGGTAAACAACTATTGTTTTGAAAGCACCATCCGTAATAACGAACTCCTTTTCGATTACAAATTACAACGCGGCGTGGCCAAGAATAAGAATGCATCTTTCTTAATGGAAAAGATGGAGATCATTTAAATAATTCTTCGTAAGTATATTTATAGGTGTAGGTGATTGCTGATTTCGGGACTTAGAGATTTAGTCCAGCGCAAGCTTGCTGATCAGTTTTGAAATCCTACATCCTTAAATCTCAAAATCCCAAAATAAAAAAGCCCCCCGCAATAAAGCGAAGGGCCTTCGTCTTTTATAATCTCCTGTCGTCCTTATTTCACTTCTTCGTATTCGGCATCGGTTACGTTTTCACCGCCGCCGCCATTGTTACCGCCGCCCTGTTGCTGACCGTCGCCAGGTTGCTGGCCGCCGGCCTGTGCGCCTTGTGTGGCTTTGTACAACTCTTCGCTGGCTGCTGTCCAGGCATTGTTCATTTCCGTTGTAGCAGCGTCGATAGCATTCAGATCCTGCGATTTGTGCGCTTCTTTCAACTTATTCAGCGCAGTTTCAATAGGCGCTTTTTTATCAGCGGGGATCTTGTCGCCGTATTCTTTCAATTGTTTTTCGGTCTGGAAGATCAGGCTGTCGGCCTGGTTAACCTTGTCAACCTTTTCACGGGCTGCCTTATCGGTAGCTTCGTTGGCTTTTGCCTCGTTCTTCATTTTTTCGATCTCGTCTTTGCTTAAACCGCTGCCGGCTTCGATCCTGATCTTTTGTTCTTTGCCGGTGCCTTTATCCTTTGCCAGCACGTGCAGGATACCATTGGCATCGATATCGAAGGTTACTTCAATTTGCGGAACGCCACGGGGTGCAGGTGGAATGTCTGTCAACTGGAAGCGGCCGAGGCTCTTGTTTTGATTGGCCATTGGGCGCTCACCCTGCAACACATGTATTTCAACACCAGGCTGGTTGTCGCTGGCGGTAGAGAATACTTCCGATTTTTTAGTGGGAATGGTTGTGTTTGAATCGATCAAACGGGTCATTACACCACCCATAGTTTCTATACCGAGGCTCAGCGGAGTTACGTCGAGCAACAGTACGTCTTTTACTTCACCGGTCAATACCGCACCCTGAATAGCAGCGCCTACAGCTACCACTTCATCGGGGTTAACACCTCTGTTGGGTTTCTTGCCGAAGAACTTTTCTACGATCTCCTGTACTTTAGGAATACGGGTGCTGCCACCTACCAGAATCACTTCATCGATTTGAGAAGTAGACAAACCGGCATCTTTCAGCGCCTGCTCGCAGGGCTTCAGACAGCGTTCGAATAATTTATCGGCAAGTTGTTCGAATTTTGCGCGGCTCAGTTTCTTTACCAGGTGTTTGGGCACGCCGTCAACTGCGGTTATATATGGCAGGTTGATCTCTGTTTCGGTGGAAGAAGACAATTCAACTTTTGCTTTTTCAGCAGCTTCTTTCAACCGTTGTAAAGCCATCGGGTCTTTACGCAGGTCAACGCCTTCATCGTTCTTAAATTCGGCTGCCAGCCAGTCCATGATCACTTTATCGAAGTCGTCACCGCCCAAGTGGGTATCACCATTGGTTGATTTTACTTCGAAAACGCCATCACCCAGTTCCAGTACAGAAATATCGAATGTACCGCCGCCAAGGTCGAATACTGCGATCTTCTGATCGTGTTTGCCTTTATCGAGACCGTAAGCCAGCGCCGCAGCGGTAGGTTCGTTCACGATACGGCGTACATTGAGACCGGCAATTTCACCGGCTTCTTTGGTAGCCTGACGTTGTGCGTCGTTAAAGTAAGCCGGAACAGTAATTACGGCTTCATTTACTTCCTGACCCAGGTAATCTTCTGCTGTTTTCTTCATTTTCTGAAGTATCATGGCAGATAATTCCTGGGGTGTATATAAGCGGCCGTCTATGTCAATACGTACCGTATTATTGTCACCTTTTGCTACCTTATAGCTCCAGTGGCTGATCTCTTCTGTCACCTCGTCAAACCTGCGCCCCATGAAACGCTTAACGCTCATGATGGTATTATGCGGGTTGGTAATGGCCTGGCGTTTCGCCGGATCGCCTACTTTACGTTCGCCGTTCTTCAGAAAAGCCACTACAGACGGGGTGGTACGGCGTCCCTCGTCATTGGCAATTACCACCGGTTCATTTCCTTCCATTACTGCAACGCAGCTGTTGGTGGTACCGAGGTCAATTCCTATTATCTTTCCCATATATGCTGAATTTAATGTTCCAATATGGTTATCAATGATTATGCCGTGAGGGAGAAGGGTGCAAAAATGTCAGTTTTGCTGGCAGAATGAAATGTAAATGTGATAATTTGATAATTCGATAATGTGATAATGCTTCAGGTGTGGCAGGCTTGTTTTCCGAAAACTCCCTTTATGGCAGTTGTAGTTACTTTCTTGCATTTAAACCAGCCCACGCGTAGCACCCACGATGCTGTATTCAGTTATCACATTAGCAAATTCGCTAATTGACCCAAATCGAATAAGAAACAGTGACGCCACCCTTGTACATATAGTGATGTATTTATATCTTCACGCAACACCCCTAAGCTACCGGTTATACGCAGTAGAATTACTGTGCAGAACCGGGTGATTTTCAGTTAGAACGAATAAACCGTGAGTAAAACGATAGTTTTTGAAATCCGGCATTCCCTTTGAAAGAAAAGGGATTGACCTTAAATAATGTCCCTTAAAAAATTCTCTTATGGTTTTTCAGTTCTGGGCCCTATTTGCCATCCTGACTGCTGGCATTGTTTTTTGCGACCGAAAGTTCAATATGCTGCGTGACCTCAGCAAGGCCAATCCCCGGCCATATAGCTGGTCACGGGTTCAGTTAGCCTGGTGGTCGGTGATCATTCTGACCTCCTTTACCACCATCATGCTGCAAACCGGGCATGCACCCAATTTGCACACGTCTACACTGGTTTTACTGGGTATCAGCGCCGGCACCATGGCCGCCGCCCGGGTTATCGATCTGGCAGATCAGCAGAATTCGCTGGTATTCCGGCATCAGGACATCAAGACCAGCAATTTTTTTCTCGATCTCCTGTCAGATCAGAACGGGGTAAGCATTCAGCGTTTCCAGGCTATTATTTTCAATGCCGTGTTCGGCATCTGGTTCATTTCCTCCACGCTGGGTAACCTCGGCGATCCCAACTTTTGTTTATCGGATTTTGCCAAAGGCGATCCCAACCTGGCGCAATGCCTGCTGCATTCAACCGACTTTTTAATTCCAATCGTCAGTGACAATAACCTGATACTGCTTGGATTAAGTTCGGCCACCTACGCCGCATTGAAAATAACCGAAAACAAAGGAACTGCTTCGGAAACCCTGTCGGAAAAAGTGGTGGATGAAGCCTTGAACACCCCTGCACAGGGTTAAATCATTTATATGAACATCACTCCTGTTTTAAGTCCCAATTTTACCCAGGGAAGAAGGACCTACCGACCCGAAGCCATCGTTATTCATGTTATGGATGGAACGCTAAAAGGCACCGATAGCTGGTTCTGCAGCGCGCTGTCGCAGGTGTCGGCCCATTATGGTATTGGCAAGAATGGCGAAGTACACCAGTATGTCGATGAGATCGATACCGCCTGGCATGCCGGCCGCATTCATGACCCTACCTGGCCGCTCATTAAAAAAACTTCCGACGGAATGTATATAAACCCCAATTATTATACGATTGGGGTAGAACACGAAGGCAACGAGCAAAGCGAGTGGACCGACGCCATGTACGCCACCAGTGCCGAACTCATTCGCAAAATGTGTCAACGCTGGAGCATTCCGGCTGACCGCCTGCATATTATAGGGCATCATGAAATTTATTCTTTAAAGAACTGCCCCGGTTTTAAGGTGGATATGGATAAGCTTATCGCCCTCGTGAATGGCAGCACACAACATGTGAACGGACAAATAAGCAAGACCGAAAAATTCGGTAAAGTGACCACGTTAACCCGGCTGAACCTGCGTGCAGGGCCGGGTAAAGTATATAAGATAACGAATATGGTCAATGCCGGAATACAACTGGCCTATGATGGGTTTACCATGCAGGGCGAAACGGTGAACGGTAATGGAAAATGGTTTTATACTGAAGAAGGCAATTGGTTCTGGAGCGGCGGGGTGAAATAATGTGAGAATTTGCTAATATGATAATGTGATAATGCTTCTGGTGCAGCAGTCTTATTCTCCGAAACCTGACTATATCGCAATCGTAAACCCCTGCGTCAGCACCCAAACCGATCATGCGCAGCATCCTCGATGCTGTATTCATTATCTTATTATCACATTATCATATTATCACATTAGCTAATTATCTTTTCCTCTTCCTCAACAGTCGCCAGCTCTGCTGCATCTTCGGGCTGCAATATCTCCGGCGTTTCAGCGTCTGCTTTAAAAGTAAATTTCTTTTGGGTAATGAAACTGAAGGCTACTACAATGAGCGTAGTGAATATTTTAGCTACCGTGGGGTATAAATGACACTGTTCAACAAACAACTTAATAAAAATATAATTCAGCGATATACAGCATACCACCAATAAAAAGTACCGGAACAACTGAATACGGCCACGCAAAGTTGATCCCGGAAATACAATGGTGCGGCTCATATAAAAGCCCAATGGGAAAGTAATAGCAAAGGAAACAAGGAAAGCCGCTATATACGGACTGATATTTATACCAATGGGTGTATGAACCAACTGCTTTTTGAAAATGAAATTGTAGCTTATGGCATACAGGCTTATATCCAATATGGTATTGCCTCCCCCGCAAGCTGCATACCTAAAGGTTTGTAATGGCATGAACCGGCGAAAAAAAGGATAAAAGAAGTCTATAACGGCATTGATCAGGTTCTTCACTTTCGGTTATTTGTACGGTACAAAGGTAATTGAATAACAACAAACACCGGCGCCGTTCGCCCATTCATTCAGATTTAATGAGCTTACGGACCCGGATACCGCTTTTACCGCTCTTTTTTTGCCAAAACGGCGAAAACCTTCAATGTTTTTAAGTGTCCGATTGACCTGAATCAATAATATGCGACAACTGCATTTGTTCTCATAAAATACTACATATTTGAGTTCAGTTTAACCCCTAAGCACCATTTAAGAGCTTCTGCCGAAGGCAGGGGCTCTTGAAATTTTCCCCCGTCCATTCTACTCACAATCCACCTTCTTCAACGCACAATGGCGGTTATTGATTGTAAAAAGCAAATTATTCGTTCGCAACAGGTACTAATGACGCGTCAACGATAAAAATGCGGGCCCCAAAGTGGGTCTCTCACCAAAGGGTTCTAAAGGGTGGCTCATCTAAACCAGAATTGGGATCCTTGGCATGACACAAGTTTGTTGTAGGGGTATTGACTGGAATAGCTCTAAAATAGCGCTGAATACTCTCTGGGTATTCTCTGAATATTCTCTGGGTATTCTCTGGCGCCTATGTGTTCCTGTAGTGTCCGTAGAGTATCTCGGTACAGTACCCAGGCTATATTTCTACCATTCCCCTACCATTAGACTACCATATTGGTACTATTCCGCTACTATTGTCTGCCCACCCCGGTTCAATTATTAGGCAAGGGGCTCTCCTGTTTTAACCCGGTGAAGGTACCATGTGCCCGTTAACCATGCCCGAACCTGGAACCTGAAACTGAAACCCCGCAAAGCGGGGCAAGCGCTGAAAACCGTACCTTTGCACCCTCAAAATCAACGAATGGCAATAGTTTCCGTTATTCAGTCGGCAGTAAGCGCACAGATCAGTCAATTGTACCAGGTAAACATTGAGCCTTCTTCCATTACGGTTAGTGAAACAAAACCCGAGTTCGAGGGCGATTATACCGTGGTGCTCTTTGCCCTGCTGAAGACCCTGAAAAAAAAGCCTGAAGAATTAGGTACTGAACTGGGCCAGGCCCTGGTGGCTGGAAATGCCGCCCTTTTCAGCGGTTTTAATGTGATCAAAGGCTTTTTGAACCTCGCAGTCAGCGACAGTTGGTGGCTGCAATTCCTGAAAGAACAATACAATAATGCGGATTATGGCCGCCAGCCGCGCAATGGCCAGCGGGTAATGGTTGAATATTCTTCGCCCAATACCAATAAACCGCTGCACCTCGGTCATCTGAGAAACAATTTCCTGGGCTGGAGCGTAGCCGAGATCTATAAGGCCAATGGGTATGAAGTGGTGAAGACCTGCATCGCCAACGACCGCGGTATTCATATCTGTAAAAGCATGATCGCCTGGCAACGGTTCGGTAATGGCGCCACGCCTGAAAGCACAGGTATTAAAGGCGACCACCTGGTGGGTGATTATTATGTAATGTTTGGCAACGTGTTGAAAGAACAAATGAAACCCATTCTGGAAAAGAAACTGGCTGCATTAATTGCTGATGGAAAAACGGAAGAAGAAGCGCTCAAATACCTGAAAGATAAAAAAGATGAGCTGGAAAAAGAAGCCGAGATCATGCAGGCCGCCCAGCAAATGCTGGTTGACTGGGAAGCCGGTAAACCCGATGTGGTGGAACTGTGGCGTACTATGAACAGCTGGGTGTACAAAGGTTTTGATGAAACGTACAAACGTATTGGCAGCAACTTCGATAAGATCTACTACGAAAGCGAAACCTACCTGTTGGGTAAAGACCTGGTTGAAGAAGGCCTGCGCAAAAAAGTATTCTTCCTTAAAGATGATGGCAGTGCATGGGTCGATCTAACGGGCGACGGGCTCGATCAAAAGATCGTTCGCCGCCGCGATGGTACCGCTGTGTATATTACCCAGGATATTGGACTTGCCCACGAAAAGCAAAAAGAATTTCATTGTAACCGGAGTATATATGTGGTAGGTGACGAGCAGAACTATCACTTCAAGGTATTGAAACTTATTTGTCAGAAACTGGGTATTGAAGGCGCCGACGGCATTTACCATTTAAGCTATGGCATGGTGGAACTGCCTACCGGTAAAATGAAAACGCGTGAAGGTACGGTGGTTGATGCCGATGATATGCTCGATGAAATGATCCGTGAAGCAAAAAAGAAGAGAGAAGAAAAAGAAAAAGAACTTAACAAAACTGCAGAATTGAGCGCAGCGGAATTGCAGGAGCTGGACGAAATAGTTGGCAGCGGCGCTATTAAATTCTTCCTGGTTCGTGTAGATCCGCAAAAGCGGATGATCTTTAACCCCGAAGAGTCGATAGATCTGCATGGCTTTACGGCTACCGCTGTACAGTACACCTACGCGCGAACACAATCGGTATTCAGAAAAGAAATGTATACCGGCGGGGAACCTGGCGCCGACCTGTTGCCGCTGGAAAAAGAAATGATCATTAAGCTGGAAAGATACGCTGATATCATTCGCCAGGCCGGAGATGAAATGAACCCCAGTGCCATTGCCGGTTATGTGTACGAGGTGGCGAAGTTGTACAATTCGTTTTACAACGAGCATAGCATCCTGAAAGCTGAAACGCCCGTTAAGAAAGAATTGCGTTTACAGATAAACCAAATGACCGCCCATGTTATTAAATCGGGGATGGCATTGCTGGGAATACGGGTGCCGGATAGAATGTAGAACCAATAGGCAATAGGCAATGGGTAAAGGCAAGGAAATACAAACTTTTATTAAACAAGAAAAGCCCTGGAGTTAATCCTGGGCTTTGTATTTATTGCCAATTAAATGCTGTTGTGATTGATAGATCTGTTTCTTAAGAAACATTTACCTATTAGATACCTCCCGGCATCTTCTGCTCCTGCTTTAAATTCTTCAACGACGGGTCCATTTCAATGGCTTTATCGCACAACTGCTGGCCTTTCGCCTTCTCTCCTTTTTTCTGATACGAGAGGCCGATCATGTATAGTGCGTTGGCGTTTTTCTTATCAATGGCCAGGGCTTTATCCCAGTAATTGATGGCATCGTCGTATTTGCCGGTCTGGTAATAGGCGTCTGCAATATTGTACAGCAGTTCCATATCCTGCGGTTTCTTTTGCAACACTTCCTGCATCAGCGCCAGTCCTTTTTCATAATTCTTTATGTTCAGGTAGGCATTGGCGAGGTTTTCAATATAATCGTTGCTGCGGTTGTATCCTTTGGCGCCGGCTCTTTCGAACCAGTAAATGGCTTTTTTATCGTCGGGAATGGCGTAATACACCAGTCCGGCCTCATACATCCAGTTCGCTTTTGTGCTGTCGCGCTCGATGGCCTGCTCAAAACAACCGGCTGCTTTTTTGTAATTGCTCATTTCAACCAGGCTGCGGCCTGCGATGTAAGGCGTTTCAGCCCGTTTGGGATCTTCTTTAAACGCCAGTTCGCAATACTTCAGGCATTCGCCATAATTTCCCTGCTCGTAAAAACTTTTTGCAATTATGTAGTTGGAGGAATTGCCAACTTTGGCTTCCTGCATTTTTTTCGCGTAGGTAACCGCATCGTTCCACTGGCGGGTATTTAACGAAAGTATGGCCAGTTGTTCCAGCACTTCAGGATCTTTCGCATCTATCGCAAAGGCAGCTTTGTACTTTTCGCGCGCTTCCATATAACGTTTCTGCTCGAGGAGCGCCTGCCCCCAGCCTGCCTGTACTTTGGCATCGTTGGGTGAATAACCGGCGGCTTTGGAGAAATTCTTTTCCGCTTCACGAAAGCGGCGGGCTTCCTTTTCGGCTACTCCTTTTTTAAAATAATATTCAGCGCTGTCAGACTGGGCGTAAGTAATGTTGGAAATGATTCCAAACATTAAAATGAGGTTAATGCTTTTCATAGTTATCAACTTTTTCCGGTGTTTCAGGTGTGGCATCCGCCAGCTGGCGGATACCACACCTTTTTCACAAATATCTTTACTTCAAAACTACTGCTCCCAACGGCGGCAGGTGCACATTTATTTCATACATATTATCATTTTTATCCAGACAGGTTGTTAATATTTCCGGATTGAATACATCTCCGGTTCCCCAATATTGTTTGGCGTCTGAATTAAAGATCTCGCGCCATTCACTTTTCCCGTGCGTATATACCTTCCAGTCGTGCCGCGCCACCGGGGTAAGGTTTAAAATGATCAGCAGATCATTGGCCGGGTCTTTTCCCTTACGGCGATATGCCACCACACATTCTGCCGGATGGTTCAGGTCGACCCATTCGAACCCGTAAATATTGAACTGATTTTCATACATCGCAGGCTCGTTACGTAATAAATTATTCAAATCACGAACGCAATCTTTCAACCCACGGTGCGAATCGAACTGCAACAGGTTCCATTGCAATTCGCTTTTATAATTCCATTCACTGGTATCGCCGAACTCGCAACCCATGAATAAGAGTTTCCCCCCGGGATGCGTAAACATATATGTATACAGCGTGCGCAGGTTGGCAAACTTCTGCCAGTTATCGCCCGGCATTTTAAAGATCATGGGGCTTTTACCGTGTACCACTTCATCATGGCTTAAGGGCAACAGAAAATTCTCGTCGTAGTAATACATCATACTGAACGAAAACTTGTTCTGGTAATGCCGGCGGTAAATGGGGTCCATTTTAAAATAGTCAAGCGTATCGTGCATCCAGCCCATCATCCATTTCATGCCAAAGCCAAGTCCGTTCCCAAATGTGGGGCGCGAAACGCCCGGCCAGTCGGTAGCTTCCTCGGCAATGGTTTGCACGTCGTGAAAATCGCGATAGATGGTTTCGTTCAGGTCTTTTATAAAGGAAATGGCCTCTATATTGCCATCGCCGCCATATTCATTAGGTTCCCACTGGCCGTGAGTACGCGAATAATTCAGTTTCAGCATCGAACTTACCGCATCCACCCGAATACCGTCGATATGGTATTTATCGAACCAGAAGCGGGCGCTGCTGATAAGGAATGATTTCACTTCTCCCCTTTTGTAATTGAATACATAGCTGTTCCAGTCGGGGTGAAAACCTTTACGCATATCGGCATATTCGTAGGTGTTGGCCCCATCGAACATAAACAGCCCGTGCGCATCGTAGGGAAAATGCGAAGGCACCCAGTCGAGGATAACGCCAATGCCTGCCTCATGGAAGGCATTGATGAGCTCCATAAAACTTTGCGGATCGCCGAAGCGGGAGGTGGGGGCGAAATACCCCGTGCCCTGGTAACCCCAACTGCCATCGAACGGATGTTCCATTACCGGCATAAACTCAACATGGGTAAACCCCATTTCTTTCACGTATGGAACCATCAGCTCGCGGATCTGATCGTAGGTGTTGTATGATTCTTCGTCATGTTTGTTCGGCCGCATCCAGCTGGCAAGGTGAACTTCATAAATACTGTAGGGCGACTCAAGCGTATTGTGCCGGCCGCGGGTTTTCATCCACGCTTCATCTTTCCAGGTATAGTTCAGGTTCCAGGTAATCGACGCCGTATGGGGGCGTTTCTCCCAGAAATTGGCATAGGGATCGCCTTTGTCGCTTTTGGCGCCCTTGAAACCGTCGATATGATATTTGTAAACTTCTCCTTTAGGTAAAGCTGGAATAAATCCTTCCCAGATGCCCGAACTGTCGAGCCGTACATAGAGGGGATGAATGGTAGGGTTCCAGTCGTTGAAATTACCGATCACCGAAACATAGGTGGCATTGGGCGCCCATACGGCAAAGTAATACCCTGTTGTTCCCAGTACCTCTACTTCATGCGAACCAAACAGATCGTATAAGCGATAATGCGTTCCCTGTTGAAAGTTTCGAACATCTTCTTCTGTGAAAAATGAATAGTTCCATACTTTTTTTGTACTGTCTACAAAATGGATCTCTTCATATTTTTTTACCATATCCATGCCTGATTATTGGTTTTGTTCAGTTGTTACTTGTCTTGATAATAGCAACCAGATGATTATCGGTTTCTTTAACGATTAATTAAGAATACGTTTGTCCATTTACGAAATTCATTCCAGACATTCGTTCAACCACAAAGGCGTACAAGGGTGAGATTTCTTAAACATATTAACAGGTTAATATGCGTTTACGCTTTTGTCTTTTCCTAACCGCCATGAAAAAAACAACCGCACTCTTTTTCGTACTTTTTGTCATTTCCATTCCCGTATTTTCCCAGGATGCTGCTCTTAAAGGTACAGTAATTGATACTTCGGAAAAAAGAAACCTTTCCAATACAGTTATAGCATTATTGAGGCCAGCCGACTCGGTGTTGGTATCCTTTACCCGTACCAATAAAGAGGGAAATTTTACATTACAAAAGCTGCCGCCCGGTAAATTTATCCTTATGGTAACCCGCCCCGCCTATGCCGATTATTTCGACCGGGTAGCGATTGCCTCCGGCGCCACCGTTGACCTTGGTAAGGTCGCCATGACCCTGAAAAGCCAGTTGCTGCAGGAAGTAGTGGTGCAACATAAACTGGGGGCCATTCGCATCAAGGGCGATACCACCGAGTATGTGGCCGATAGTTTTAAGATGGCTGCCGGCGCTACGGTGGAAGACCTGTTGAAAAAATTACCCGGTTTGCAGGTAGATAAAGATGGCAAAATAACGGCCCAGGGCGAAACCGTGCAAAAGGTATTGGTTGACGGGGAAGAATTCTTTAGCGACGATCCTACCATTGCCACCCGCGGGCTCACCGCCGATGCGGTTGATAAAGTTCAAACCTTCGACAAAAAAAGCGACCAGGCTGAGTTTACCGGTATCGATGACGGGGAGAAAACAAAGACCATCAACCTGAAGCTGAAAGAAGACCGGAAAAAAGGGTATTTCGGAAAACTGGAGGCCGGGGCCGATGGCAATAAGTTCTGGAATAGTAACCTGATGGTAAATGCCTTTAAGGGCAAGCGGAAATTGTCGGCCTTCGGTATCATGTCGAGCACCGGCCGTACCGGGCTCGATTGGCAGGAAAGCACGAACTATGGCGGCGCTTCTATGGAAATGAATTCCGAAGACGGCGGCGGCATGTCGATAAATTTTAGCGGTGGCGACGATGAATTTGGCGGCGGCAGTTACTGGGGCGAAGGATTGCCAAAGGGCTGGAATGGCGGCCTGCATTATTCGAATAAATGGAATGCCGATAAAATTCATTTCAACGGCGGTTACCAGTATAATAAACTGAATACCGAAGCACAGGGAAATACTTTTAGTCAAAATAAACTGCCGAATTCTATCCTGTATACAAACGACTTTGGCAACAGTTTCAGCAGCCGAAACCGGAACATGGTCCGCGGCCTGTATGAATTTCAGATCGATTCGCTTTCAAGCCTGAAGATAACCGCTCAGGGATCGCAGGGAAATTCATTCAGCAAAAGTAATTTTCACCAGGAGTCACTGAACGGGAATGGCGATACGCTCAGCATAATCGACCGCGAAACAAATGTGGATGCCAATAGAAAGAATTTCAATTCCACGTTATTATGGCGGCAGAAATTTAGAAAACAGGGAAGAACACTATCGCTGAGTGCCCGGCAGAATTATACCGAAAACACTTCAACCGGTATTTATTTTTCCAATAATCATTACTATAAGATCGGGATCGATAGCACCAAAGTGCTCGACCAGCAAAAGCTGATCGACAATAAAAACTCGGTAGTGAACGCACGTATTTCCTATACCGAACCGCTGAACAAACGATCGTTGCTCGAGTTCAATTACAGCGTCGATAACAACAAACGGGAGTCGGGCATCATCACACTTGAAAAAATTAATCCGGTTGGGAAATATGAAGATAAGATCGATTCGCTGAGCAATGAGTACAGCTTTAATGTGCTTACCCAGTCGGGCGGCATCAATTACCGGTATGCCAAACCCAAAAAGATCTCGTTCTCCTTCGGGATGAATGTATCTTATGCCGAATTTACCCGCAAAGACCTGCGCGGCGATTCGGCCATCAGTTACAACTTTACCAATTTCTTTCCGCAGGCAAATTTGAACTGGACCATGGGACGAAATGGCAACCTGCGGTTCAATTATAACGGCAGTACGCGGGCGCCCGGCATCGACCAGATACAACCCATTCAGGATATTACCGACCAGATGAACATCAGGGAGGGGAATCCCGATCTGAAACAGGCTTTCCGCCATAACTTTTCCCTGCGGTACAACAATTACAAGTTCCTTTCCGAACGGGGTATTTATGCAGGTGTGAATTATAATGCCACGCAGAATGATTTCAGCTCAATAAATATCCTCGATACCACAACCGGTAAACGCACCACCCGGCCGGTGAACGTGGATGGTAATTACCGCATGAACGGCTGGATGGGGTATGGGCAGAAAATTAAGAAACTGGGCATCAGGGTGGGTATTGAAGGTGAGTGGAATATAAATCATAATACCAATTTCATTGGCGAATTACTGAACGAGAACGACAGTTATGTGTTCGGCGCCGGCCCCACGTTAAGTTATGAAAAAGAGAAGAAATTCGAGATCTGGATAAACACCAGTTTCAGGCGTAACATTTCGAAATCATCGTTACGAAGCGACCTGGTCACTAAATTCTGGACGCAAAACCATCATATTGATATGCGGGTGTACCTGCCCTGGAAACTGGAGATCGGCAGTTCCTGCAATTTCAATATCCGCCAAAAAACAAGTGTGTTTGAACGGAATAACAATTCTATCAGGTGGGATGTAAGGATCGACCGGAAGCTCTTCAAAAATGATGCAGCGCGTTTGCGGTTTTCGGCCAATGATATCCTCGATCAGAATATCGGGTTCAACCGGAATATCAACAGCAACTTTGTTTCGGAAAGAACATACGATACCATCAGGCGGAACTTCCTGTTGTCGTTCATCTGGAACTTTAGCAAGAACGGAAAGCCGCAAAGCTGGTAAACACGGATTCTTAAGTTGTTCAGTTATTCAGTTCATGAGTTATTGAGTTCATCAATTTCACTGGCTCGCTATTAGGAGCGAGTTTGAACAACTGAACAACTGAACAACTGAACAACTGAACAACTGAACAACTGAACAACTAATTATTATAAAATGAAGATACTCGTTTATATACTGGCCTTTTTGCTGCCCCCCACCCTGCAGGCGCAGCAGCAGAAATTTATTACCGAGGGAAAAATAGAATACGAACGCAAAACAAACCAGCATGCTTTTATGGAAGAAGGCAGTATGTGGGATGAAGCGGCCAAAAAGAGCATGTCGAAATTTGTGACCTATTATTACGATCTCACGTTCAAAGGCGACCGCACCTTGTTTCAAACGGGCCGTGATCCCGAAATAAAACAGTCGAAGTTCTGGGGTGTATTTGATTCTGAGAATACGATCTTCACGCGGCTCGACAGCAATGCATCAGTGACCCAACGGAACATTTACAGCGATCAGTACCTGGTAGCTGATTCGCTTCGCAAGATCGACTGGAAGATAACGCCTGAGATCAGAAAGATCGCGCAGTTCGATTGCCGCAAGGCCGTGGGCCGCATAATGGATTCCATTGTAGTGATCGCCTTTTATACCGATGAAATCCTTACCACCGGCGGACCGGAATCATTCAACGGGTTGCCGGGGATGATCCTTGGGCTGGCCATTCCCCGGATGCATACAACCTGGTATGCTACCAAACTGCATCTGGTTGAGGTAAATGATAAAGATCTTGTAGCGCCAAGGCGGGGAAAGAAAATGACCGGCAATAATTACCGGTCAACAGTAAAAGATATTCTTAAAGAATGGGGAACGGAAGGCGCTAGGCGGCAGCCTCAGCTGTTGTTGTAACGGCCTCGCCCAGTACTTCGTCGATCATGCCGAATGCTTTGGCCTCCTGCGCTTTCATCCAGTGGTCGCGGTCAGATGCTTCGTGCACTTTTTCATAGGATTGACCACTGTGCCGCGCAATAACGGAATAGAGTTCCTGTTGCAGTTTTTTTATTTCATTCATCGTGATCTCGATGTCGGACGCATTGCCTTGTATTCCGCCTGAAGGCTGGTGTATCATTACGCGGGCATGTTGTAAGGCAGCACGTTTGCCGGCTGCGCCGGCGCATAACAGTACGGCGCTCATCGATAAGGCGGTACCGGTGCAAATGGTGGCCACATCGGGTGAAATATATTGCATGGTATCGTAAATGCCCAGTCCCGCATATACCGAACCGCCCGGAGAATTAATGTACAATTGAATGTCGCGCCGCGCATCGGCCGATTGCAGGAATAACAACTGTGCCTGTATGATGTTGGCTATTTTATCGTCCACCGCATCGCCAAGGAAAATGATGCGGTCCATCATCAGCCTTGAAAAAACGTCCATTTGAGCAACGTTCAATTGCCTTTCCTCTGTAATATAGGGCGTCATAGCCATGGGAATAAAGCGGTTTTCCGTGCGGGCTATAAACCCGTCGACGTACTGGCTGCCTATGTGGTGGTGTTGAACGGCATAGGCACGAAAATCCTGTTTCATATTTGTCATATGATCGCTATTTAAGTTATGTGGTTTGTTTATTTCTATCAGTGCGAAACGCCTTTGTTAATGTTTAGGCGGGCGATGGAACAGGGCCATAATTTTCCGGCGGAAAGAATGATGTTCCGGTTCGGTGAACAACTGCTGATGAACCATTTCTATTTCGGCTTTTAACCGGCGGCGGCTGTATTGTTTTATGACCTCGTATGTTTTTTGTTGCCATAACAGGTCTTCCTGTAAGGCAGGTTGCAGTATCAGGCGCGCCTCGAATAAAGCCCGGTCGGTTTTGCCGGCATATTGCAACAGGTAATCGTCTATTTGTTGTATGTTATTCAAGGAAGTCCTCATACGTTAACGATTTATCTTTTACAAGATCCCTTACTTTTTCGAGGCATTTGTATTTCTGTACGGTGGCCGAGCGTTCGGTGGAGAAACCGAACAGGCCGGCTACTTTATTCATGGGCAGTTTGTCGTAATAGAATGCCTGTAACAGCTCCATGCATTTTTTGCCGGAGGCGTGCAACAGATCGAGCAGTTTACCAGTTGCGGTTGAAGCGGGGCTTTCTTCCATGGCTAAACCGTCAAGCGAGTTGGGAAGCGATGTATACCGGTTGTTCAGTTTGTTTTTCTTTGCCCAGCAATGGCGGGCTATGCCGAGCAGGTAGGCCTTTTCGCTGTATTGCAGCTTAAGGTTGGTTGTGGCCACCTTTTCATAATAGATGACCAGCGCATCCTGAAAAACATCTTTGGCTTCTTCAAATGAGCCCCCCATGTCACGTACATATTTAGCCACCAGCGGAAATGCCTGCTGGTACAATTGCATAAAAAGGACTTTCCTTTCCGCAGCAATATCTTCTATTTCCATCGTTTGGGTCATAGGCTTGCTTTACTAATAAGTGCCTGTTTGCAGTCAGATATCACCCAGAAATTACGAAATTATTTTTAAATGGGAGATGTTGGGGCGGCGGCATGGCAATGCTATTTAGCGATAAGCTGGTTGTATTTCATATGGAAGCAATGTTAGTTTACCAGCTTCTTACGGCATCAAAAAAATATCAATCAGCAATTTATTATCCTGCCGCCAGCGGATCCAGCCGGTTTGAGCGTTGTCGCATTTGTCAATGAAGTTATGACAGGGCTGACCTTCATATTTGCTGTCCTCATCGTTGTAAAAACAGTCATACTTTACCTGTAACCAATCGCCCTGTACCTGCATGGCGCAAAACATTTCGTGTCCGGCCGGCAGCGGTAAAATAGCTGCCGTATCGCTGGGGGATCTGTGCAGCTCGGTCAATGGTTTGTCCTCTTCTTCGGTGGCAGTTGTTTTACGCCTTACGCCAAACGAATGCAGCAGGTATTGCTCCCAGGTTTCGAACTGGATCTGTTTTTTAGGTAAATATTTCGTTTCCGACCGGTTGATCAGCACCCGGTATGCGTTTTCCGTTTCGCCTGTGCAGGCAAAATGCATAAGCCCGTATTCGGGATCAAACACCATGGTACATATGTTGGCCAGGCTGTCGTTTTGTTCGTTCATGTCAACGGCCAATGGCTTACCGGCAAGCAGGCTGTCGTCGTACAAGGTAAAGGTCTTGGGGGCTATTACCAGCCCAATGCCCAATGAGGCTACTTCGTTATCGATTGTGCATTTGTTTACACTGGCTTTAACCAGCCTGCTGCTGTCGCGGCTGATAGGAATGCTGATACTGTCTTGTTTAAGAACTGTTGGTTGTTCGTTGTTATTGTTTCCGGCACAGGAATACAATAGAACGGTCACCAGGGTTGTAGAAATGGTTTTCATTTGGGTATTATTGGGATTGTGATTTTGGATCGTAACCTGGCAACCAGGCGTTGTAAAAAGTAAAATGAGATCATGCCGCCTGCCAAACCGGATACCAGTCCGCAGCCCGCACCCAGCAGGATAGCATTTAATGTATCATGCCAATGGGTAGATAAGTTCAACAACCACAACCCTGCCGCGCCGAAAGTGCAACCTGCTACAATTGAGCACGAGATAAAAAATACTTTAAATCCTTTGGTCAGTGACCTGGTATAAATTCCTACAATAACCGAAGCAGAGATGATCCCTGCTGTTACCATGGCCGATACAATAAATAACGCTCCGATAGTTAGCAGAATTCCTATCCCTATTCCAGCCATAATTATTGCACAAACGCCCATTGCAAAAAATAAGAGAAAGCCTAAGAACTCGCCATCGTCCACGGGTTCAGTTGCTGCAGGGGTGGCCGCTACAACAGAATCAGCCTGTACAGTGGCCTGTTTTTGTTTGGCACTGTCGGTAACCTGCGCATGTGTTAGAGTGGCTGCCGTTAAGATCAGGATCAGTATTGTAAGGAAAAATTTCATTGGAACTTTGTGTTTAGGATTATTCAACTGTTTCCGGTCGAATACAAATTATCATTGGCCTGTTCACCTCTGCAGCTACTGTTTTGCCTCCACACACACCGGGCTGCCATTTGGGCATTAGCCTGATGATCCTTAGTACTTCCTTTTCAAAGGGGTTGAGCAACGTTGTATCGGGCTGGTCATGTACCACCGGGTTGATAATTCTTCCGTCAGTATCTACTATGAACTTCATTTTCGACATGGAACTTACATTTGCAAATTCTTCATTGTCTATCATCTCCTGTGGATACCTCAGATGGCGGTTAAGAAAACGCAGAAAAGCCGCCGGCCCACCCGCAAATTCCGGTTCAATGTCTGTTGTTGTATATACGTTCTTATTGAGCGGCTGGCTGTAATAGTGCCTGCAGCCTGTACCAGTATCATGTTCTGGCGAATACGAGCCGGCAATGAACAAAAATGCAAAGGATACTATTGATAGTTTCATTATCATTTCAACTCCTTACTTAAAAACTTTGTCACCTGGTCGCCAATTTCATTAATGGTCAGTAATACCGCCTGGTTTTGTACCCGGTTTCTTGCTTCATCCGTTTCAATGTCGGTTTTGTTTTGCGGTCCCATAAAATCACGGGTAACCACAGTGGTAAAGGGTACCAGTCCGGTGCGCACATCCATTATGATCAGCTGCGTAGTGGCAAACGCTTTTACGTCTGGCCTTTTGAACGAGCGATATTTTGTATAAATATCGCTGTTGATGGCATATACCACCACTACATCTGCCTGCATGCGCACTGCCGATTCACGTAATGTAGTGAACGATGCCGGCGCCTTTGACAATAACATGTCCGGAATGGAGGTGATCTTTATTACCCGCGGCGATTGTTGCAGTTTTGCGGTGAATGAGTCGAGGTAGGCTTGTTGTGTTTTCAAATACGCCTCGTCGCTCCAGTAGTTCCAGTAGTATCTTTTTTGCGTACCTTCGAGTTTTATTAGGGCAACCCGCAATTGTTTGGGTAGTGAATAATTACCGTCGAGGATCTTTTGAATGTTTTCTTCCGAAATAGTGGCCGCTTTATCGGCAAACAGTGATTGGGTTATCGGTGGGTCAGAATAATTGCCGCCATAAGATAATTGATGTGGTGATCCGCAGGATGACATCAGGCTTACAATGGCTAAGAGGCCAGCCAGGTATTTCATGACTAAGGGTTTGGGGACTAAAATATAAAAACATGCAGGCATTTCAAAGGATATTAGCGGATTCTAATGTTAAATTGACATTTCGCTGCCCCAAACCCATAAAAGGAGCAGGTGTGCCACACTTCAAAAGTGTGGCACACCCTGAACCCTTATTAAATTCGTATTAGAATTATTTTAACGGAATCAGTTTCACCGCGCCCTCCAAACCCGAAGGCTGCACCTTCCATTTGGCGGCATCGAAGTTCTTATAGTTGATGTTCACAAAGTTTATTTCGTGGTAATTGCGCCAAACTTCGCCTTTGCGGTCCAGATCCCTGATGCGGTTGGCCATGAGGTTACGTACCTCGATGCTGATGGTGTTTTTCCCTTCTTTCAAATACGCTCCTACGTTCAGTTCAAATGGCAGGCTCCAGATAAGCCCGGCATCTTTACCGTTGATGATCACCCGGGAAGATTCATACAACTTTTCCAACTGCAAAATGTAATCAGCCGCTTTGTTTTTAAGGGTAAAGGTTGTAGTATACACCCCGCTGCCCGAATACGATTGCGTGGTTGAATCATCAGTGAAAGCCGTCCACGGTTGAATAGTGGTCATTTTTTTCGTGGCCGGGCGTTGCGGACCGCCTTCTGTGAATTGTAACACCCAGCCGTTATCGTGAAGGTTTATTGGTTCGCCGGCCGTTTGCATATACCGGTATGGGATGGCCGTTTCTTTTATGTTGCTCAATTTCAGAATAACCGATTCGCCCGATCTCAACTGTAACCTCACTGCCGTTGCATTGTTTTGCTGATGATGCGGCAGCGAATTGATCTGTCCGTTCAGCGGGTCCATACGCAAAAGGGTACTGGCTGTATTTCGTAATACAACAGTTTCATCGACGTCATTGGCTGTGTTATTTACAATGAAATAGTATGTGCCATCCGGTTTTTTTCTGCGAATGAATTTTAAACCGCCTGCGGCTATGGATTCAGGCGCAATACCCAGGTATTTCAGGGCGGCGTTTACATCGCCCGCTACTATTTTTCCTTTCCCTGCCACTGCGGTTTGTAACTGGTTATTACCAGCGGAAAGCTGAATGCCGGCTATCAGCGCCTTCAGTTCCTGCCTGCCTTTTTCGGGGTCATTAAATCCGGGCACATCGTGCGGGAACTGTTCAAAGATCACGGTAGTGCCTTCATTTGCCAACCGGAGTATATTCCTTAATGTAGCCACGGGCATTTTATCACAGGCCGGCACCAGTAACAATTGGTGTTGCGCTCCTTTTGCAGCAACCCGTAAACCGCCATTTTGAGCGTGTGCCTGTTCTAGCATTTTGTCCGAGGCAAAGTCAAGCGAATAACCGGCGTTCTGTAAAGCCACCACATTTTTATAAAACCGTGTGGGGTGCAGCCAATGGTCTACATCATGCACTTTCAATGGCATATCCATTCCTTTTGCATTATGCCAGGCATCGTATACCGGCCAGTAGATCAGTATTTCATTATCGGGTTCGCCGCTCTGTAAAACAGACTGGCAACGCGTTATATAATCGTTCAGGCCTTTCAGGTGCGGCCACAAACTGTTATTGGGCACAAAGTTCACCGAGGCATAAAATAACCAGCCGGGCCATTTGGCATCGGCCGGACTATATGTTGTTCCATGATAAAAAACATGATTGATGCCTGAGAGAAATACCTGGTCAACTTCGGGTTTACACTGGCTCCATGATGTTTTGAAATGTTCGGTGAGCCAGGTAAAGGTTTCGCAACTGGTGAGCGGTTTGCCATAGGCATGGGCCGCAGAAGAGGCAAACTTTAGCATATTGGGATCGGGATCAACATCTCGAATGTCGGCGCTGTCCCTTCTTAAACCCCGGATGGGAAAATAACTGCTGCCAAATGTTTCCGTTTCCGGTATGTCGAATGCGGCATACAGATCGAGCAGGTTGCCGGGCGAACCATGCGCCTGGTTAACCGAAAGCGTTTTTCTTTTATTGGTCCATTGGGTGAATACGGTCGAAAAATTCTCACGCATGAGATCGGCCAGGGTTTCGCGGTAATCTGATTTCAGCCGCGCTGTGGCATCGTTTGAATCTGACAGGAACAGGTTGATGTATTTCCTGAGATCGTACCCTCTTCTCTTTTGAAATTCGGTGAAGAAATCGGGCGTCCAGTCGGCATTGTATACTTCATAGCTGTCGTTGAAGAAAGCTTTTACACCATGTGATGAATTGCCGAAGGCCGTATCGAAGATGGTGAAATAGTTGACTGTTGCCGCTTTTGAAAAATGATCGATGGTAAACCCTTCCCCACCCGGCGCCGCTCTTTTTACCGCCTGTTTCGTTTTGCCGGTGAATACGGCATACAGTTTAAGGTCACTGGCAGCATTGTATTGCAGGTTGCCGCCGGCATCTACCTTACCGGTAAGATCGATGGCTTCGCCATTACTATTAAAACCCATTAAAGCACTTAGAGAGGCCGCCTCTTTTTGTTTGGGATCGTTAATGACCAGAGGCTGTGCCAATGCGGCGCCCGCTTTTAGATCGTATTGCTGAACCAAAAGTTTTGAAGCGGCGTCCTGTACCGTTACATGCGAACCGCCAATGGGCCAGCCGGTTCCAACAGAAATATAAACGCCCATGTTGCGGGCATTCGATTGCTGTACGGTATAGTCGAGCATTTTCATCCATTGGGGCGACAGATATTTTATATACCGGTGCTCAAAACCTTTGGCGCCATAAATGGGTACAATTTCTACCCCGCCAAATCCGGCCTGGCTATATTGTTGTAAACTGGTGCTGATATTCTTTTCGTCAACGGCGCTTCCCATCCACCACCAGCGGGTCCAGGGCTTGCTTTGCTGTGTAAAGGCGGGCCATTTTGTTTGGGCAGAAAGATGCAATGTGAGTGCGGTCACATAGCAGGCAAGTAACGTTTTCTTGAACATGCCGCTAATATAATGAATTTGATATTCGGGCCGTCTTGTACTGTCGGGTAGCTTTCCCTGGTCTGAAGCAGGGCATATCCCGCCTGGTGTTTTGAATTTTGGATCTAATCCCCGGTACGGTCCTGCGCGTGCTCCTTCGGCCCCCATGGTGGCCGCATAATTGCAGGGTTTAATAAAGGTGAAATTTCCGCCGGTTGCCAAAGGAAACAGGGAAATGTTTGACGCCCAACCCTTATAATGAAGTTTTCTCCCGATTGACGGCAATGGCATGTATGAGTTGGCTGAACCCCCGGCGTAAAAGTGGTAAAGTCAGAAAAAGAATGACAAACGATATGCAAAAAGTAAAAACCCTGAAGGCGCAGCATAATTTTCTTGCCAATGTTCATGAGCAGATTGAAATAATCGAGCACGGGCAAACAGGAAACTTTGCCCTGGCGCCTTTTCAGCAAAAACTCGAAGCGGCCGGCCTGTTTCCGCTCAAGCCTGCCGCCATTGACATTTTCCAGGTAAACATGGGTAAGATGTGCAATCAGGTTTGCAGTCACTGTCATGTGGATGCCGGACCCGACCGTAAAGAAATCATGTCGAAAGAAACCATGCAGCAGTGTTTACATATTATCAGGAATGATCAATCATTTACAACCGTTGACCTCACAGGCGGCGCACCCGAAATGAATCTGCATTTTCGTTGGTTTGTCGGCGAAATAAAAAAAATGAACAGAACAGTGTTGGTGCGTTCCAATCTTACTATTATCCTGGCAAATAAAAAATATCATGACCTGCCGGAATTTTTCAAAGAGAATAATGTACAGGTAATAGCGTCATTGCCCTGTTACACAAAAGAAAACACCGACCGGCAAAGAGGCGACGGTGTTTTTGAAGATAGCATCAAAGCCCTGCAAATGTTAAATGCAGTGGGGTATGGAAAAGAAAATTCAGGGTTGAAACTGACGTTGGTGTACAATCCGGGCGGCGCCTCGCTGCCACCACCACAGCAAACATTGGAAACGGATTATAAACAAAAATTGCTCGACTGGTTTGGGATCAGCTTTAACAACCTGTATGTCATAACGAATATGCCAATCAGCCGCTTTCTGAATTATTTGCTTGAATCGGGTAAATATGAAACCTATATGGAGAAACTGGTAAATGCCTATAATCCTGTTGCCGCTGCCAACGTAATGTGCCGGAACACCATTTCGATCGGATGGGACGGATATATATACGATTGCGATTTTAACCAAATGCTTGAACTGAAAGTTGATTGTCATTCGAGGCATATTGCTGAATTCAATAAGGAGGCTTTAACGGGAAGAAGTATCGTGGTTGGTCAACATTGTTATGGTTGTACCGCGGGCGCCGGAAGCAGCTGTGGCGGCGCGGTAGCATAATTGTATTTAAACCTTATTATGATGAAACAGGCACTGCTGATCTTCGCACGGAACCTGGTATATGGGCAGGTAAAAACAAGGCTCGCCGCCACCATCGGCAGGCAGAGGGCGTTGGCTGTTTATGAACTCTTGCTGGAGCATACAGTTGCCGTTACGGAACGATTGCCCTTCGATAAGGTGGTCTTTTACTCCGAAAAAATCGATGGGGGTGATATATGGAACGATAGATCTTATAAAAAGCAGGTTCAGGCCGGCAATGACCTGGGAGAAAGAATGCGCCATGCATTCGCCACGGTATTTGGTAAAGGGTATCAGAAGGCAGCGATCATAGGAACCGATTGTTTCGAGCTCACCACGCTGATTATTACGGAAGCTTTCGAATGCCTCGACAAATACGATGTGGTCATCGGTCCCGCGAAGGACGGAGGATACTATTTATTGGGAATGAAAAAACTTTACCCGGGGTTATTCAATGACATACAATGGAGCACTGACCAGGTGTTGAAACAAACCCTTGCTGCCTGTGAACAATTGCAGATTTCAACACACCTGCTTCCGGCTTTATCAGATATCGATCATGAAGAAGACCTGAAAAATATACATATTTAATGTTATCGAAACGGCGGTAATATGATAAGCGTTATTATACCTGCATACAATGAAGAGGCACACCTCAAAACAACCATAGAAAAGTTATGGGACCTTGACGAGGAAAATTTAATCCAGGAGGTCATTGTAGCTGATGGTTCAAGTGAGGACGGAACGGTTTCCATAGCACAATCGGCAGGTGTAAAGGTTGTTACTGGTGATAAAGGAAGAGCAAAGCAAATGAACCGGGGCGCCTCGGCGGCAAAAGGAAAGATCTTATATTTCCTGCACGCAGACAGCATTCCGCCGAAAAGATTTAGTACAGACATCGTTAATGCCCATAGCAAAGGTTATCAAAGTGGATGCTTTCGGCTCGCTTTTGACCATGATCATTGGTTTCTGAAAGCAAATGCCTGGTTCACCCGGTTTGACGTAAATGCCGTTCGTTTCGGCGACCAGAGTTTGTTTGTGACAAAGAAGCTGTTTGAAAATGCAGGTGGTTTCAGGGAAGATCTGTTGATGATGGAAGACCAGGAGATCATTCATCGCATAAAAAGACATGGGAAATTTAAAGTAATGAATGATTATGTCACTACTTCTGCAAGAAAATACCTTGACAACGGCGTGTTTAGAATGCAGCGTATTTTTTATCGCATCTGGGCGCTGTATTATCTCGGGTATTCTCAGGAGAAATTACTTGAAATGCATAGAAAACTTATCAGGAACCACAAATTGTAAAAGGAACATTGCTGCGCTTATAAACAATCTGAATAATGAAACCCAACGACGATAACGCAAAACTTCCAACGGAACAGCGTCCTTTCAGGGTGTTGATCATTTCCGGGTCGAACAGGAGGCAATATAATTGTCCCGGTGTTGACAGTAAATCGAGGGCCCTGATGTTGAAGATGGCCGACATGCTGCCGGTGGATTGGGAAATTGATTATGAAGACCTGGGAAATGTTTATGCACGGGAAAGAATTCAAAGTTGTAATTCCTGTGTATCTACTTCGATGGCGCTCTGTGTATGGCCATGTAACTGTTATGAAAAGAACAGTAAAAAAGAGCCCGACCTGATGTGGAACCTTGACCTGTATGCGCGACTGGATATGGCGGATGCCTGGGCGATCATCGGGCCGATAAACTGGTATGCGCCTTCCGGTAACCTGAAACTTTTGTTTGACCGTTTGGTATGCATGAACGGTGGCAACCCCGACGAAAGAACGATAGATCATAAGAATCCCGAAAAAGCAATGACACTGGAACATACCGAAGAATGGAAGCGGATAAGTTTGAACCACCTTGAGGGCCGAACGGCAGCCTTCTTTTGTTATGGCGATGAAGGGGGCGACGAATTGGACGAAACAGGCAGGCCGGATATCCTGCAACACAAAAATTATTTCGATCCGGGGAAAGAACCCTTCGGAAATGAACGGGATGCCTATGCGCCATTGGTGTGGCAATGCAGGTATGGCGGCGTAGAAGTGCCCGATCGCTTATGGAAACACTGTACAAATGGAAAAGGAAAAAAGTACAGCGATAACCAGGCAGAGGATATGATCACCGAAAACGAATTCATGACTTCATTCGATAATTGGGTGCGCGATTTTGAAAACCTGGTTCGGCAAAAAGGAAAAGTGCCGCCAAATAAATACCGGGCTTATGGCTACAAACCACCAAAGCATTTTTGGGCCAATGTAAAGGATGGCATTCGATATTTTGAAATGATGGTGGGAAAGGCGCCAAAGCATTCGTCGCCCCGAATACAGGAGGAATTGGGGTTAAACCGGGATGCGGTGTGGCAGACCAAAAAAGGGGAAGGAAAAAAATTGAGAGATGATTAGATCCATTTTTGATCAGTTGGGCACTCCTATATTGATAGGGCTATTTTTGCTACTTTTTCTTCTTGAAACAAAATTTCAGCTGAGAAAACGTGTTCAACGCCGTATACAAAGGCTCATCGTCAACTTTGTAGTTTCGTTGCCGGCTTTTGCGTTATTAAGGATCCTGTTCATTCCCGCCATGTTGTGGCTGGCATCGGGCAATCAGGCCTGGCATTTCGGGCTGAACTACCTTTATAATGCCCCGGAATACATAAAATTCGCCATAGCTTTTTTACTTTTGGATTACAGCAATTACATCTGGCATATTTTACTTCATAAGCTTCCGCTAATGTGGCGGTTTCACCTGGTGCATCATACAGACCTGGATCTCGATGTAACCACCGCATTCAGGTTTCATTTTGGAGAAATGATAGCATCCGTTTTTTTCAGGGGCGCTGCAGTGCTCCTGACCGGCGCCTCACCCCTAACCGTTCTTGTTTATGAGATCGTATTCGAAGCGGCCACCCAGTTTCATCACAGCAACATGAAAATTCCATTCCGGTTTGAAAAGCTTTTGAATAAAATAGTTGTCACGCCGAGAATGCATGGCGTACATCATTCCATGATAAAAACTGAAACAGACAGCAACTATTCGATCATATTTTCCTTTTGGGACAGAATACACCGAACTATCCGGCTAAATCTTCACCAGCATGAAATAGTAACCGGCGTGCCGGCGTATGCAAACGAAAAAGAGCTAACGATCGGCAATTTGCTGAAGCTGCCTTTTACGAAAATTCGCGAGTGGAAGAACGCCGAACGAAATGCAGAAGGAAATGTAAGTCAATTAAAAGAATAAACGTGCCTTAGGTTTCAGCGCAATACACGGGGAAGCAGAAATGCTGCCCCGTTTATTGTATTCATGCTGAAATGCAGTCGGTTATTGCTGAGAGCGATAGAAATCGTAGTATGAAACAGCGTTGTGGCTGCCGGTGACATAAACCTGTACGTAGGTGTTTTCATTATCCTCGGCACTACAATAAACCGGGGTCGATGGGGTAAGGAATGCGTATCCGTTCGCGGAATATACCGTGTAATTGCCGGAAGAAACATACAGGTAATTGCCCGACCAGCTTAAGCCTGATATGGGGCCATTGCCGAAGGCGTAGGTGAAGGTCCAGACAAAAGCCGGTGCATGCAGGCCGGGAGCGGAAGTAACGGGTTTAAATGAGGAGGTGGCTTTAATACTCAATCCGCAACTAAGAATAATGGCAACGATCAAAAGGCAAGACTTTCTCGTCATAAGATAATTTTTAAATGATTAATGATTAAACCATCCAAAAGTTACCGAGACTTCCTATAACCGCTTATTCAATTTGTTTCATATTGTTGGCAATTTGAATCATTTTTGAGTTGCTTCATCAGGGCATTGAATATTCGGGCGATCCTATGGAGCAGTTATATTTCTTTAACGCGGCGGCGAATGGGGTGGGCTTTCTTCACACTAATAATTGGTCACTGCACTATTATCTTTTCTATTTGTTCTCCCGTTTTTAAAAGATAAATGCCGTTTGCATAACGGCTCACATCGATGCTATGTATGCCGGGAGCCAGTTGCCTGCGCCAAAGCAGGTTCCCATTACCGGAATGCAGGGAAACGGGTGTTGCTATGGATGCGGTTATTTTTACCAGTAATATTCCGCTCGCAATAAGATTGTTCATTACCTGAACCCCTTCCCTGTTCGTATTAAACTTTACACTGTTTATGACCGAATAACCAAATCTTCCATCAACATCTCTTTGCACAATGCGATAGTAGTTCATGCCCTGTAGAGGAGCTGTATGCAGATAACTGTAATTATTGATTGAAGAACTATTGCCTGTAGCAGCGTTGGTGGCAACGTTGGTCCAGCTACGGCTGTCTATACTGTGCTGCACAAGAAAATCTTTTGTATTATGCTCCTGTGCCGTACTCCATTGAAGCAATACATTGTTGTATTGTTTTGTT
Source organism: Niastella populi (assembly GCF_002078015.1). GTDB lineage: Bacteria > Bacteroidota > Bacteroidia > Chitinophagales > Chitinophagaceae > Niastella > Niastella populi. The sequence goes on from NZ_LWBP01000156.1 coordinate 41,397, forward strand.
GTGATAAAGGAAATCCACCGCAACGGCAGAATAACCAGGTTGCTGTTTTGCGTTAGGTTGTTGGACGTACTGCCGCTGAGTGCAAAATTGGTGAGCGTACCATTGTTGCCGTTACCCGATTGGTCGATCAAAGCGGTAAGCCCCGTGTTATTACCAGCCGCAATACCCTGGTTGAACGTATAATACAGAGCAAGGCCGGAAGTGGAAGGGGCAATTTCACTATTCATGTTATTTTGTATCTCGGTTTGGGTACGGGCCGTGTTCCAGATCCGCACTTCGTCGATCATACCTCCAAATGGCTGACCATTTGCAACCGTATTAAACCCTAAAATAAAATTAGCAGAAGGCGTATTCGGGGTACCGGTATTGGAGTAAACATTCACGCCATTTTTATATAAAGTAAAACCCGTTGTGCCAATAACGAGAGCAAGGTGTGTCCATTGGCCTGTGGATAGGCCTATGCCCGTATTCCAGGTATTTACGCCATTAAATAGTACGATCAATTTGTGTGAAGTATTTAAAAACAAAGCATAACCATTGGAACCCATGACCCCATTTACCATAATAAGATGATCGGTACCGGTGCCTCCCTGGTGATACACCCATGCTTCCATCGTTACATTGCTGGTGGCGGTAGTGGGCAAAGGCGCTATGACCCGGTCATTGCCCTCATCAAAATGCAAGGCATTTCCTGCAAATTGAATGGGACTTGCCGCCCATGTGGGCCCGTTAGTCAGTGTTCCATCTGCACCGCTGGTATTGGTGCAGCTATTGGCAGCGGTGGTGCTGCTGCCCTCATTGAAACGATAGTAAGCAACCAGTCCTGTTGCATTGTTTGCAAGGTTTTTATTGAACATATTGGCTACTATTTCGGCCGCCGAACGGGCCGTGTTCCATATTCTGAGTTCATCTATTTTGCCTGCAAAAAAATCTGACTGGCTGGCCCGCCACCGAACACCGGCGTTTACTTTTGTGGGAGTCCACGAGGCCGGAGCGGTAAATGTTGCATTGTCTTTTAGCACGCCATTGATATAGGTTTTAATATTTGATGCCGAGGTTCGTACCACTGCAACATGCACCCAGGTGTTTGCCGTTACGGTGGCTGTTGCAGGTTGCATTACCAGACCGGTAGCGGAATTATCCCTCAACACCAATTCTATTCCGCCACCATTTGTACTACGGGGAATAATGCTGAACATCGGGCTGTTATTTCCCTGCACGGTTTCAGAGTAAATACATCCGTTGCCCGTGCCATTCCAATACACCCATGCCTCAACGGTGAACGTATTCAACTGGCTTACCGCAACACTTGTTGGAAGTGAAACGTAGTCATTAGAACCATCATTATTAACAGCATAGTTCGATTGTGCTAATGCGCAATTATTAATAATAAGACCAAAGAAAAAAACAAGTTTTCTCATGAGTCAGGTTTTTCAGGTTAGATTAATGCCAAAAAATAATATGTAATGTGCAGGAAATAAAAAAGTGAAGGATAAAAAGTAATATTCATTCCGGCCGGCTGCGTGAAAACTCTTATTCTTTATTGATAATAACCCCCATCAATAAACTGAGTTGTATTCTTTACGCTAAGTGGCTGGTCAATGGCACGATATGAAGTTTGTGCGGGTGGATAGTGTTAGATGTTTACCATGTCCGGACGTACCTACCAAACTTGCCGCTTCGCGAATACTCAATGAGGAATATGCCTGTATCCAGGCAACTTCCCAACCTGTCACATTCCACGAAAAAACAACCGGCCCCACCGAAGCAGAACCGGTTGTTATGAAGCTGTGTAATGCCAGCTGTACTTCCCGATAACCGGTAACCAGTAACCGGCGCCTACTGAATTACCCTGGCCACAGGCGGCGAATAAACGACCTGTTTACCCTTTCCAACGGCAAGTACGCGGAACCAGTAGCGGGCAACCGATCTCAGGTTAGTGAACGTATGTTCCCGCTCGGTGGTGGTTTCACTTATCCATACGTTATCGGGCGACAACGGGTCGGTGGTGTACTGGTGTACATATGACCTCGCCCCGGCTACCCTGTTAACCCGGGTGGTTGCCTGACCGGATTGGTCGCTCACCACAACCACCTTCCCGATGGGCGGTAATGCCTGTGTAAGGTCTTTATCGCCGGTGATATCGAAGCCGCTGCTGAGCAGCATCGTCTTATCGCCATTACTGGTTGTGGTTACATAATCGGCGAGATCATCGAGTATGCTCACCAATTCAGCTTTGTTATTAAGAATGAATAATTATAAGACGAACTCAATAAGAGATCGTATACCGGAGAATATTTTTTTTATTTTTTTGTAGTTCCGGGAAAATACAGCAGAACGAGGGGGCTCTTCCCCTTCACGGCTGCAACTCCCCTACCCATACCGTTTTCCCAGGTACTCTGAAACGGCCGGTTATATCCGCGATGGTACCGTCGGTGATGTTCCGCGCTTTGGTGTAGGTTTTTATTCGTTCTGCAAACCGCCGCAAATCGAGCTGCTTTTCGCCCTCACTGGCATTCATAACACACATGATCGTTTGCTGCGCATTGTACCTGAAATATACATACACGCCATCCTCTGGCACATACTGCATCAGTTTGCCGGTGGTTAACGCTGTTGAGGTTTTACGGAAGTTGGCGAGCGTGCTTACATAATTAAATACATCATTTTCGGCAGGCGTTCTACCGCCGGGCTCGAATTTATTGGCGGCATCGCCGGGCCAGCCGCCGGGAAAATCGAGGCGTACCTTGCCATCGGGATCGGCAAAGTTCTTCATCAGTATTTCAGTACCGTAATACAATTGGGGGATACCGCGGAAAGTCAACAGCCAGGCGATACCCATTTTCAGTTTGGCAATATCCTCACCTACCATACTGAAGAACCGGCTGAGGTCGTGATTATCGAGGAACAGCACATTTTTGGTTGGGTCGGTGTATACATAATCATTGGTTGCCGTCAGGTACAGGCGGTTCACCCCTTCCGTCCAGCCAAAACCCTGCGTTAATGCAGGCACAATACCATACAGGTTCAGCTGAAAATCGGTTACCCCAGGCAGATTGCTTTTGTAGGGGATGTTGTATTTGTTGCGAACGAAATAACTCTGGTTGGGGATGCCATGCACCCAGGTTTCGCCAAAGAGATGCAGTTGCGGATATTCATCGAGCAGTGCTTTGTTGCAACGGTTCATAAACGCGAGATCGTTATAGGCATAGGTGTCTATCCTCCAGCCATCGAGCCCGAACTCTTCGGTGCACCAGATGGCATGTTGTATAAGGAAATTCGCTACGAAGGAATTGTGCTGGTTCACATCGGGCATAACGCCGGTGAACCAGCCGTCGCTCATGCGTTTTTTGTCGATGGCAGCTGCGTATGGGTCCATCAGCACCTGGTCTTTGTAGGTAGTATTGGTATATTGGGGCCACCAATGGAACCAGCTGCTGTCGGGCATATCGCGGTAGAGGAAATGTTCAATACCTGTATGGTTGTACACCGCATCCTGGATGATCTTCATACCGCGTTTGTGCAGGCTGTCAATCAATTCATGATAAGCTTTGGCGCCGCCCAGCCGCGGATCGATAGTATAATGATCGGTAAAAGCATAACCATGTTCGGTGCGGTCGGGCATATCGTTTAGCAGCACCGGGTTTAGCCACAATGCGGTTACCCCCAGTTGTTGCAGGTAGTCAAGTTGGTTTTGGATGCCTTTGAGATCGCCGCCATGGCGTTTGAAATAATCGGAGCGGTCGAGGCTTTGATCGCGCAGTCCGGCTATGCGGTCGTTGCCGGCATCGCCATTACTGAAGCGGTCGGGCATTTTCAAATAAATAAGGTCGGAGCTGTTCACTCCCTGAATGCGGGTTTTGCCGTTTTGTTTGCTTCGGGGCTTTAGTTCAAAAAAGACATGATTCCATTCAGACCTGATAATACCGCCAAAGCTTATTTTATATTTGCCTGGTTTAGCATTGGCGGCAATTTCTACATCAACCACCAGGTAATGCCGGTTGCTAACTTTGTGTAGTTTTTTGATCTTTATGGCAGGGTGAGCCGATTGAATTACTCCTTTATCTACAGACAGGTTTTTAAACCTGTTATAAAATATCAGTTGCAGGTTGCGGTTTTTCATTCCCACCCACCAATGCGAGGGATAAACGTTAAGGCTGTCCTGAGCTGTCAATTGCAAAACCAGAAAGAAACAGGTAACAAAAGCGAGGGTTCTTTTACAGCAGTTCATCGGTTGTTTTTTCTTTTACTATTAAAGCGCATACAATACCTGCTGCCATTAGTAAACCGCCGCCAATTTGTACGGCCAGCAGCCGGTCGTTATGAAGTACGTTCTCCATGAACTTCCCGAAAAACAGCGACGCAATGATCTCGGGCAATACAATAAAGAAATTAAAAATGCCCATATAAATGCCAATTTTGTTTTCGGGTAAATGCCCGGCCAGCATGGAATAGGGCATCGACAAAATAGATGCCCAGGCAATACCCACCATACTCATGGCTACATAGAGTATAGACGGGTCGCTGATATATTTTACGCTGAACAAACCCAACCCGCCAATGAGCAGGCAAAAAGTATGGGTCATTTTCTTACCCAGTTTGGCTACCCAAAAGAAAAGCGTTAACGAAAACAGGAATGTAACGAGGTTGAGGATCGATGAAGTGGCGTTGGCATGTTCAATGCCCCGGGTATAAATTTCATTGGAAGTATCGGGGTCGCCCTTGAAAATATCGCGCGCTACGCCGGTTGTGTAATAGAACCACATCAGGAACAGGCCCGGCCAGGTGAGAAACTGCACCAGCGCCAGCCTTTTCATTTGCGCCGGCATATGGAGCACTGAAGAGGTAATTTCCTTAATGGCGCCACCGACGCCGCTGCCATGCTGCGCATCGAGCCGTTGCCGCCAGTTGGGATCGGTGGGTGGATATTCCCTGCTCCGGAATACCGTGTATAACACAGCGGCTAAAAACATAATACCGCCAATATAGAATGACCACATGATGTTTTGCGGAATGCCGCCCCCGGTTGTTGTGCGGGAAACGCCAAACCAGTTTACCAGTATACCGGGCAGAAAACCTGCTATGAATGCCGCTGCACCTATGAACATACTTTGCATGGCGTAACCAAACGGGCGTTGCCGTTCATTGAGGTTGTCGGCTACAAATGCCCTGAAAGGTTCCATGCTAACATTGATGCATGAGTCGAGGATCCACAGGGTGCCGGCCGCCATCCAGATGGCCGACGCATTGGGCATAATGAATAACGCAAGCGAACTGAGTATGGCGCCGACCAGGAAGTAAGGCCTTCTTCGACCCCACCGTGGGTGCCAGGTACGGTCGCTGAGATAACCGACAATGGGTTGAACGATGAGGCCGGTCATGGGCGCCGCCAGCCATAAGCCGGGGATCTGTTCTGCCGAAGCGCCGAGGTATTCGTAAATGGCGCTCATATTGTTCATTTGTAACGACCAGCCAAACTGAATGCCAAAGAAACCGAAACACATGTTCCAGATCTGCCAGAAGTTGAAACGGGGTTTACTCTGAATGGCCTGCTCTGTATTCAATACTATGGGTGATGGTTCCATATGCAATCGCTTTGAGGAGAGTAATGGAGAGTAAGTTACTTATTTTCCGTACACTTACCGTATCAAAACCGTACAGTTAAATAAACCGGTAAATTATATATTGTTGATTATAAACGATTATATTTCCGGCATTTTTATGGCAACTGGTCTGAAGCATCAAATGCCAATCACATGATCTCAAACTATTTAAAAATTGCCCGCCGCAACCTGTTCAGGAACAAACTGCATTCAACCATCAATATTCTGGGGTTGGCAACCGGTATCGCGGTGGCCTTATTAGCCGGTTTGTGGGTATGGGATGAGGTTTCGTTCAATAAATATTTCAGCAACCATAACAGGCTGGCGCAGGTAATGCTTAACCAAACCAGCGATGGAGAAACATATACCGGTAAAACAGTGGCCATGCCATTGGGTGATGCATTGAAGTCAAAATACGGGCGGGAGTTTAAATATCTTTCGCTTACGTCATATGAGTTCGAATACCTGGTTGGTGCAGGCGATAAAAAGTTTTCGCGGAAAGGTATGTGGGTGCAGCCCGATTTTACCCAAATGTTTACGCTTACCATGGTGAGGGGTGATCGGGCTGCATTGAAAGACCCTTCTTCTGTTCTGCTTTCTCAATCGCTTGCCAAAGCTACATTTGGCGAAAGCGATCCGTTGAATAAAGTAATCAGGGTAAACAATACTTTTGACCTGAAAGTAGCCGGTATTTATGAGGACCTTCCGCATAACACCAGCTTTTACAATATTCAGTTACTGCTGCCATGGGAACACCCCGAAAACTGGCTTAAGAAACAGGAAACATGGAGTAACCACTGCGGCCAGTTATTTGTACAATTGAACGATGGCGCTGATTTCGATAAAACAACCGCTACCATCAAACAGGTACCAACCCCGTTTATAAAAGATGTGAAAGAGGAGATCATGCTGCATCCGGTTGATAAATTGCACTTGTACACCGAATTCAAAAACGGAGAAGCTGTTGGCGGACGTATAGATTTTGTATGGCTGTTCGGCATCATCGGGGGTTTTGTATTGCTGCTTGCCTGTATCAATTTTATGAACCTTTCCACGGCCCGCAGTGCCATACGCGCCAAAGAAGTGGGTGTAAGAAAAACGATGGGCTCATTACGCGGGCAACTGATCGGGCAATTTCTGGCAGAATCTGTAGTGATGTCCTTTATCGCTTTTTTTCTATCCATTGTGCTGGTGCAGCTATCGCTTCCATTCTTCAACAACCTGGCCGATAAACAAATCGCCATTGTATGGAATAATCCCATATTCTGGCTGTTCACAATTGGCTTCACTTTGTTTACCGGGTTGATCGCCGGAAGCTATCCTGCTTTTTATTTGTCGGCTTTCAAACCGGTAAAGGTTTTGAAGGGAATTATACAGCCGGGCAAATTTGCATCGCTGCCGCGCCGGGTACTGGTTGTATTACAATTTTCGGTTTCCATTACACTCATCATAAGCACCATTATTGTGTTTCGCCAGATCCAACATGCACGCAACAGGCCCACAGGTTATAACCGCGATGGGCTCATCACCGTGCCAATGAACACCCCCCAGTTGCGAAAGCATTATGATGCCATAAAGAATGAACTTATGCAAAGCGGAATTGTGGAGCGGGTGGCGCTTTCAAGCCATTCGCCTGCATATTTTCCCAATAACAACAGCATCGACTGGCGGGGTAAGGATCCTAACCTGGTAGCCTACTTCAGAACAGTGACCGTGTCGCCGGAATTCGGTAAAACGATTGGCTGGCGTTTAAAAGAAGGGCGCGATTTTTTGCCCGATGCGCAAGGTGATTCTGCATCGGTGCTGTTGAATGAGACCGGGGCAAAAATAACCGGCCTTAAGAACGTTGTTGGTGAAACGGTCAAATACAACGGCAAAAATTATACGGTTGCCGGTGTAGTGCATGATATGATCACCCAGTCGCCCTATACCCCCGTTCCGCCTGCAATTTTTTTCCTCGACGGTTACCAGGGTGTTATTACCATCCGGTTAAAACCCAATACACCCATACAACAGGCGTTGGTGAAAATGGCTGCGGTATATAATAAGTATAATGAAGGCAACCCGTTTGAGTTCAAGTTTGTGGATGATGAATTTGCGAAAAAGTTCTCGAATGAAATGCGAATTGGCAACCTGTCAACCTTTTTTGCCATCCTGGCCATCTTCATTTCCTGCCTTGGATTATTTGGCCTCGCTTCATATGTTACTGAGCAGCGCACCCGGGAGATCGGTATAAGGAAAGTACTGGGCGCATCGCTCTTTAATTTATGGCGGCTTTTGTCGACAGAATTTGTGGTGCCGGTGGTCATCGCCTTATTCGTTGCCATACCAACGGCTTATTATTTTATGCATAACTGGCTGCAGCATTACGAATACCGTACCGCTATTCCATGGTGGATCTTTGCCATAGCAGGCATATGCGCTTTGCTGGTTACCTTGCTTACCGTAAGTTATCATTCAATCAAATCGGCAATAATGAACCCGGTAAAAAGCTTACGTACAGAATGATCCCATATAATGACCATATAGAATCTTAAAATATTATTCATGCTGCCTGTACATTTAAAAATAGCATGGCGCAACCTGCTAAAACATAAACAGTTTACTATATTGAACCTGGTAGGTCTCAGCACCGGACTGGCCTGCGCCCTGTTCATTTATCTGTGGGTACAGGATGAACTGAGTATTGACTCCTTTCATGAAAAAGACAAACAGCTGTACCAGGTTATAAAGACCTCACCTAATGCCGATGGTTCGGTTGATACACATGAAACCACTCCGGGTTTGCTGGCGAAATCTATGGCGGATGAGATCCCTGAAATTGCTTATGCCGTGCCGGTTGTTGTAATGGATGATTATGGACAGAATAAAGGCATCATTAATGCCGGTGGCAAACCTACTAAGGCAAGTGCTCAATTTGCGGGAAGCGATTATTTTCATGTTTTTTCTTATCGCCTGCTGTATGGTAATAAAGACAACGTACTCGATGATAAAGGCAATGTATTGATCTCTGATAAACTTGCTCATAAATTATTTAATACAACCGAAAATATTGTAGGCAAAACCATTACCTGGGACCAGGCCGATAAAATGAACGGGGTGTATGTGATTGCCGGTGTATTTGAAGCGCCGCCGGTTAATGCCTCCATGCAGTTTGATTGCATTTTCAGCTATTCGCATTACTACGATACATTCAGGGAAGATAATGGTTTGGATAAATGGTATAGCAATAACCCCCATACGTATGTTGTCCTGAAAGAAGGTGTAAACATTGAAGTTTTTAATAAAAAGATCAAAGGTTTCAGCAGGTTGAAGTATGCACAGGCGCATGGCGAAAAGGATGCAAAATGGGAAGGCGATATTTTTCTGCAACGATTTTCAAACAAACACCTTTATAACCACTATGAGAATGGCGTTATTGCCGGTGGCAGAATTGAATATGTGCGGTTGTTTTCGATCATTGCCATTTTTATTGTTCTCATCGCCTGTATCAACTTTATGAACCTGGCAACCGCAAAGGCCGCCGGGCGGTTGAAAGAGGTGGGTGTAAAAAAAGTTACCGGCGCAAGCCGCCGTTCACTGATATTACAATACCTGGGCGAATCGATACTTTTAAGTTTATTAGCATTGCTTATTGCCATTGTTATTGTCGCCCTGTTATTACCCGCCTTTAACAGCATAACGGAAAAACAAATTCAGCTTTCGTTTAACGGTGGTTTTATACCGGCCATATTGAGCATTACACTTTTTACCGGGCTCGTTGCCGGTAGTTACCCGGCATTGTACCTGTCAGGGTTTAACCCCATCGCCATTTTAAAAGGACAAATAAAAACCTCAACCGGCGAGTTGCTGGTACGAAAAGGCCTGGTGGTGTTTCAGTTTGTTTTATCAGTTGTATTTATTGTTTCGGTACTGGTAGTGTATAAACAAATGCAACTGATCCATACCCGCAACCTCGGATATAATAAGGATAATATCATTCAGTTTGCCAATGAAGGTAAACTGCGTGACGGCCTTGGGCCTTTTGTTACGGAGGTGAAAAAATTACCGGGTATTGTAAATGCCGCTGCCATGAGCGGAAACTTTACCGGTAACCATAGCGGCGGAGGTGGTATCAGCTGGCCGGGCAAACAGAAAGGGATTGAATTCGACGGCGTGGATGCGGATTATGATCTGCTTGAAACAATGGGTTTACAATTAACGGAAGGACGTTCGTTCTCGCGCCAATTCGGGGCCGACAGTAACAGCGTTATCTTTAATGAAACTGCCGTTGCCGCCATGGGTCTTAAATCACCTGTAGGGACCATCGTCGACATGTGGGGAAAGAAAAAAACAATTATTGGCGTTGTGAAAGATTTTCATTTTGAATCGCTGTATAAAAGTATAGGACCGTTCTTTATAAGATATTCAAACGATAACCAGAATGTGGTTGTCAAAATTAAAGCGGACCAGGAGCAAACGGCGCTTGCCAGCCTGAAGGCATTGTATAAAAAATTCAATCTGGGGCTCGACCTGGAGTATACCTTTCTGGATGATGATTATAACCGCCTGTATACGGCAGAGCAGCGGGTATCGGTACTCTCGCGGTATTTTGCTGCACTGGCTATTATCATTTCCTGTTTGGGATTGTTTGGCCTCGCCACCTTTACTGCACAAAAACGGCAAAAAGAGATCGGCATCCGGAAAGTGGTGGGGGCTTCGGTTCAACAGATCGTATTACTGTTGACGAAAGATTTTCTGGCACTGATACTGCTTGCGGTTATAATTGCATTTCCACTGGCCTGGCTGCTCATGCACCAATGGCTGCTCAAATTTACCCATCGCATTTCCATGGGCGCGGGGCTGTTCTTGCTAGCTGCCATGGCCGTGTTATTGATAACCATCGTTACAATAAGCGTACAATCGATAAAAGCCGCTATATCAAACCCAGTAAATAGCCTGCGAACAGAGTAGTTTTGTTTGGTTACGCGGCAGTAACAACAAAGCCCCGATGGTTCGGGGGCTACTTTACTACACGCATTGCCGAAAACGCTGATAAAAGTTAGTTTTTTTTAGTCAGTTAAAGCTGCCATGATGAAAATGGTGACGAGTTTGAAAAATAAGTTAAGGGAATTATCTTTGGCGGTAGATATTTCGGTTACACGTGTAATTTCGGTTAGTTTAAAGGCCCTTAAACATGAAATCTTTACCCCTTGCTGTTTTTTTCCTGCACTTTTTTATACTCGGAGATTATTTTGCACAATCCCAGGTTGTTGATCATAGTTTCGGCCAAAAAGGCGATCTGCTGATCAATAACAAAGATTTTGGCCAGCCCGAACACTATTTGACTGGGATACAGGTTTTTCCCGACGGGTCGTGCCTGATGGCCGCTAACTATTCATTACCCCGGGTTAATTATAGTAATAGCGGATACGCATTTGCAGTGATAAAGCTACAGCAGAATGGGCAGTACGACTCCACTTTTGGGACCGATGGTATCAGGATAATACCCATTGCTGCTACGGCTTATATGCAAAGCATGATGATACAACCTGATGGGAAAATATTATTATATGGAAGTGCCCAAGGGTACAATATTTCAATGGTACGCTTGTTGGCCAACGGTACGCCAGACAGTTCCTTCAATAAAACCGGGATCCTGAACACCTGGATAGGGCTTGCAAGTAACTATACCTTGCATACAATAAAGATCAGGGCGGATGGCAAATATTATGTGGTGGGAAGCAGGATTGACAACCTGAATATTACTTTATTAAACACCGATGGAAGTGTAAATGATAGTTTTGGTTTTCATGGCACGGTGGCGTCAAATACAATATCGAATTTGAGTAATGAGGGTGTTGAGGCAGTAGTGCATAACGATAATTCATTAAATATCTTTTATAGTTTATACCCGCAAACCACCAGCAAATACGTTTTCCAGGGCTTTAGATTAAACAGTAATGGGAAACCAGACAGCAGCTTTGGTGTAAACGGTTACTGCGATTATCCCCAGATGGGACAGTTGAAAATAACACAGTTCTTTCCTGCGGTTGATGATAAATGCTATATCCTGGCACAAACCAGCCCCGGAAACGGTACAAATGTGGTGGCGCGATTAAACGCCAGAACGGGTGATCCGGATTCTTCATTTGGAGTGAGCGGCCGGTTTGAAATTATCGACCGGCAACCGATTGGCATGGCCATGAGGCCAGATAGTACGTTTTTAATAAATTCCCGGCCAAATTCCGGAGGAAGTGTAGGTGTTATGGCTGTTACCAAACAGGGTTTTATCGACAATAGTTTTGGCGTTAACGGATTGATCAGTTATAACCTTACCCCCTTGTATAATTATAATTTTTCTCAAATTGGGACCAATAACCAAAAAATTGTTGTGGCAGGAACTGTCAACGATACAACCGGTCAGTTTTTACTACGGCAATTTGACCTAAATGGTAACGTTGACATTTCATTTGGAAACAACGGTATTTATCAATTCACTCATGGAGGAAGTTACGACCGGATCTCAGGTGTTATAGAACAACCTGGTAAAAAATTCCTGGTGGCAGGTATTACCCAGAATTATTATTGGAACCTGACCAACTGGTATTTTAAAAGATATAATAGCGATGGCACCATCGATCTTTCATTTGGCAATCAGGGGATCGTAGTAAGTAAAGAAAACGGCTTTATAATAAACGATGTAGTAGTGTTGCCCAATTATGATTTTTTGGTGGCGGGGTCACACACCAGTGGGTACATGATCAGGAAATATAAAGTAACCGGAATAATTGACAGCTCATTTGGTGTAAATGGTGTTGCTGATCCCACGGCTCTTTTCCCCAACGAAGGCTCCATAAATATTAGTAACCTTGCCGTTCAGCCCGATGGAAAAATTATTTATTCTGCAGGAGGCGCAAATTATAAAATGTACATTGGAAGACTTACGGCGACAGGTATCCCCGATGTAAGTTTTGGCAATAATGGGCTGTTGATCATTTCAAACCCATTTTCTATGGTATGGCATGAGGGAACCATGGGGGGCGTAATTATACTAACACCCGACAATAAGATCATAGTTGCAGGAACTGCCACCACCAACAACTACAAAATTTGCCACCTGGTACGGGTACTGGGAAATGGTACCCTGGATAGTGATTTTGGTACCAACGGACATGCCCGGTTTGACCAGGCAAACTCTAATGCCAGTATAAGCGTTTGTGATGCATTGATGCAACCAGATGGAAAGATTGTGCTGCTGTATAAGCAAAAACAAAACAGTGGGAATTACTACCACGGTGGCGGGGTGGTGCGCTTTTTACCCAATGGCTTTGTTGATTCGTTATTTGGGCAGGAATGCAGATATTACCTGCCTGGTATAGCCTATAAATTACAGTTGCAAAATGATGGAAGAATATTGGTAGGCGGGCTAATCAATAATAAGTCGGTCAACAGTGATGTAACAAATATGTATGTGCTTCGCGTGCGTAGTGATGGCAAAACTGACAGTACTTTTGGCAGTTCGGGAATGATAATAAACCGGAATTATTATGCCGTCAATAATGACAGGTTTCCTGCGGGTTATGGTTCGGGAACACCTACCCCCGCCATTCTGTATAAATCAGCGCCTGGCTCTTACTTTTATGGCGGTACCATTGCCTATAAGGCCGAAGATGGATTTTTGCAACATATACAGGTGCAGGAAAACGACTTTCCCGCACAACAAATAAAAGTTGCTGATACGGCTGCCGATCCGGGTTGTAAACGCACCCGTATCGATTGGGTTACTACTAATGAAACAGGCAGCGATTATTTTGTTATTGAAAGAAGTATTGATACCATCTACTTCAAACCCATTGCAGCAATAAGAGCGTCGGGCAATACCAATGGTACAGTTAGCTATAGCTATATAGATACCGTTTCAGATGGATCACTGTATAATTATCGGGTGCAATTGTTAAGCAAAGGAGGGGCCTGTATTGTTTCGAACCGGGTTACACGCAAAGCTGATTTTATTTCACCTGGCACCATTCAGCAACCTGGTTTGGTTTTTCAGAATGATGCGGGTGTTCGCCAGCATGTGATCAGTTGGAAAATTATTAAACAGCAGGTATTGAATTCGGTAATACTACAACGGAAAACCAACAACGGCAGTTTTACCAATTTCGCCGTTATTCCACCATTGCAAGCGGCCGATACGGTTGCCTACGCTTATACAGATAATGCCTTGCAGATTGATTCGGCCTATTCATATCGTGTGGTCATTACAGGAAATAATTGTATCATCATTACGTCGGCGGTTGTTAGCAATCGGGTTACCGGTTTGTTCGATCTGCCACAAGATGTTGAAACCCTGGTGGTGTACCCCAACCCGGTAAACCGCGAATTGTATATTACGGTACCTGCCAGCCTGTATAACGGGCAATTAATTGTTTATTCAATTGATGGTAAACCGGTGCTTACGCAAAAGATAACAAACAATGGCGCCAGCTTTATTCCAGTAAATATGCAATCGCTGGCTAATGGTACTTATTATATTAAATTGTTCGGTGGGAAAAAAATTTGGCTTGGTAAGATCTCGAAACTGTAAATAATAAAGAGGCTGCCGCTAACGTGACAGCCTCTCTTATAATAGAACATTCATTAATGAGATACCCTCGGCTTGTGCTCCGGAGGTATTATATCACAAACCCATCAGGCAGTATAGATCCTTTCTTAACTACCACAATGCCATCCTTGATGGTGTACAACGAGTGATCTGTATTTTCGAGGTGATTGCTGCCATTGATACGCACATCGTTGCCGATGCGGCAGTTCTTGTCGACAATGGCATTTCGAATATAACAACGTTCGCCTATGCCTAGTTTTGGCAATCCCCGTTCAACAGAGTGCTGCATTTCTTCAATGGTCTCAAAATAATCGGAGCCCATGATGTAGCTGCTTACTATCGTGGTGCCATGTCCTATGCGGCTGCGGATACCGATCACGCTGTTCTCGATGCGGCTGGCATTGATGATACTGCCTTCCGCAATAATGGTTTTCTCGAGCGTGGTGCCGCTTATTTTAGCCGGGGGCAACATGCGGGCGCGGGTATATACGGCGTTGCTGTTGTCGAATAAATTAAAGGGCGGAATATCCTGCGTAAGCGCGAGATTGGCTTCGAAAAAAGAATAGATATTACCGATATCGGTCCAGTAACCATCGTACTCGTAGCTCATGATCTTATGAACGCCGATCGACTTGGGAAGGATCTCCTTGCCAAAATCGGTTGCGTTCTTGTGTTCTTCCAGCAACTGATCGAACATCAGTCTGCGGTTGAAGATATAAATACCCATGGAAGCGAGGTATACCCTGCCCTGCTTTTGCATTTCTTCACTGGTTTCACTTTTCCAGTCAACAAGCATGTCCTGTTTGGGTTTTTCTGTAAATGCAGTGATATGGCCGTCGGGGTCGGCTTTCAGGATGCCGAAATCCGATGCTTCGCGGGCAGCCACCGGTATAGTGGCTACCGAAATATCGGCGCCCGATTCGCGGTGTTTACCAATGAAATCCTGCAGGTCCATCTGGTATAGCTGGTCGCCCGAAAGGATCAGCACATATTCAAAATCGTGCTGGCTCAGGTGACGGAGCGACTTGCGTACGGCATCGGCTGTACCCTGGTACCACGATGGATTATCGGGTGTTTGCTCTGCCGCCAGAATGTCAACGAAAGCACTGCTGAAAATACTGAAGTGATACGTGTTCTTGATGTGTTTGTTCAGCGATGCCGAGTTGAACTGCGTCAAAACGAACATGCGGTTGATGCCGGAGTTTATACAGTTTGAAATGGGAATGTCTACCAAACGGTATTTTCCGGCAATAGGCACTGCGGGTTTTGAACGGCTGGCGGTCAGGGGATAAAGCCGTGTACCGGCCCCTCCTCCCAGGATGACAGCAATCACTTGTTTACTCATCTGATGTTATTTTTTCGAGTTCTTGGTTCTTAATTCTTGAGTTGCTCGTTCGTATATCCTGTGGCAGAATATTTAGAGATTCAGAGATTTCGGGATTTATCGAACAACCCAGACCGCAGCAAATCTCAAAATCTCAAAAATCAGAAATTACTTCCTGTCTCCTACTTCTGACTTATTCTTAAAGTTATACAATTATTATACAACTAGTGCCGAATACACATCAATATAATGTTTAACGCTCGTTTCCCAGCTAAAATCGAGCTTCATCATATGTTGCCTGATGTGGTGCAGCTTTTCTTTATTGTGGTAGAGCTCGGCAGCCCGCCATACCGCATGCGTAACATCGGGTATACTGGTATGATTGTAACAGATGCCGTAGCCGTTCACATCACCAAAGTCAACAACGGTATCTTTCAATCCGCCGGTGCGGCGTACCATCGGCACGGTGCCATACCGCATCGAATACATCTGGTTCAGTCCGCAGGGTTCTACCCGAGATGGCATCAACAAAAAATCAAGCCCGGCATACATGGTATGACTTAACCCTTCATTATAACCGATAAATACATTGTAATCGTATTGCGATAATGGTTTTAGCGCCGAGAGACCGGCTTCTACTTCGGGGAACCCGCTTCCCAATACGAGGAAATTCATCCGCCGGCCTATAAAATAGAAGGAGTCGCTGATAACCTGTGGTAACAGATCGGCGCCTTTTTCGCCAACCAGGCGGCCAATAAAACCTATGAGGGGTTTATCGAAATCGAGATTGAACTGATCGCACAGCAGCATTTTATTTTTTGCCTTGCCGGCTTCCAGTTCGCCAATCGAATAATGGTGTTGCAGATATTCATCTTTGTTCGGGTCCCATACATGGTCGTCGATCCCATTCAGGATACCCACGCATTTTCCTTTTTCATACTCGAACAGTGGTTCCAGTCCGTTGCTCATCCATCTGAGCTCATCGAGGTAACTTGGGCTTACCGTGGTAACCCTGTCGGCGCATTTGATGGCGCTGGCCAGCGGGTTGATGGTATTGTTCCAGTCGAGCATCCCCCATTTCCACATATCCCATTGAGGTATCAGAATGCTGCGGTTCCAGCCCATCCAGCCCTGATATTGGGCGTTATGAATGGTGAGCACCGTTTTTACGTGCGAAAGCCCCCGGTACCTGAGGCAATGTTTTACCATAAAAGGTATAAGGCCGGTATGGTGGTCGTGCACATGAATGATGTCGGGCTTTTTTGCCCACGAGCTCAGCCAGTCGAGCACACAGATCTGAAAAGCGGTAAAACGTTCATTGTCGTCGCTGTAGCCGTATACTTTTTCGCGGTCGAGCAAACCGTTCACATCAACCAGGTACAGTTCAAAACCCAGTTTGTCGGTCTTTTCCTTGATAATGGTGAATTCGAACCACCAGTTGCCCATATTGGTGGTGCTTTTATGTACTACCGCCCACTCATTGGCATATAGGAATTTGGTGCGGTACATTGGCATTACCACTTTGGCTGTATGGCCAAGCTGGTTCATGTATTTTGGCAGGGCCCCTACAACATCTCCCAACCCGCCTGCCTTAGCTACAGGGTAACATTCCGCGCTTACGTGTAATATGTCCATTCTTGTTGTTCAGGTTAAAAGTAAAAAGGAAATGTGTGTTCAATATAGGAAGGATTTTGATTTTATGGCGCAACTATGAAAAAAATGATTACAAAAGAGATTGTATATGTCACGTTACCATGACAGGTTGCTGGTTCGGGCATATAAAATTTCATGCCGCATGTTGCTAAAGCGGTATCTTGGCAGATGTAACGAAAAAGGTATATGTAACAGTCGTAGCCGGCAATGGCAAAAATCTTATTACTTTTAAAAAATCTTTAGACTAAAACCAACCACTCAATGAGTCAACAAACAAAATGGTCGCAATTTGCTGTTCTTATTTCTGTTTTCTTTTTTTGGGGTTTTGTTGCGGCCAGCAACGATATCCTGATCCCGGTTTTTCAGGAAAAGCTTAATCTGAAACCATGGCAATCACAAATGATTGTTTTTGCTTTTTATGTAGCGTATACTGTTGGTTCTGTCATTTATAACCTCATCAGTAAAAGTACAGGGGGCGATATTTTAAACAAAATCGGCTATAAGAACGGTATTGCACTGGGCCTGGTGATCTCGGCCCTGGGTACCCTGTTGTTCTATCCTGCGGCGGAAACCCAGTCGTTTATTATCATGATCACAGGTTTATTCATTGTTGGACTTGGTTTTTCCCTTCAACAAACGGCCGCCAACCCACTGGCCATTAATATGGGCGACCCCAAAACCGGTTCACAGCGGTTAAGCCTGGCTGGGGGTATCAATAACTTCGGTACTACCCTGGGCCCGGTGATCGTAAGCCTTGCTATTTTTGGATCGGTTACCGGTGCAAAGCAGGTGGCTGATATCGGTGCGGTAAAAGTGCCCTACCTTATATTGGGCGCAGCGTTCATTCTGGTAGCCATCATTTTCAAATTCTCGCCCATTCCCAACAAGATAGAACACGCAGATGAAGCCAGCAAAGTGGCTACGCCTACTGATGTTGCCGCTCCCATGGCCGCCGTAAAACGTAGCGCGTTGAACTATTCACAGCTTTGGCTGGGGATGATCGGCATTTTTGTATATGTGGGTGTGGAAGTAGCAACCGCCAGCAATCTGCCGCTTTTTATGAAAGAACATCTTGTAATGTCCGACGGTCTTCCTTTCCCAACCGAAAATATTGCACCGTATGTTTCTTTATACTGGGCCAGCCTGATGATGGGCCGCTGGACATCTTCCATTGGCGCCTTCGGCATTCCGAAATCAGTAAAAGAAGTTTTACGTTTCGTTATGCCTTACCTGGCATTTGGCGTTTTTCTGCTCATCAATAAGATTGCCAATCATGACATTACACCGTTTTATGTATATGCGATCGTGATCGTGGGACTGATCATCGGCGATTTGCTGAGCCGCGGAAATCCCGCCCGCCAGCTGCTGATCTTTTCTTTATGTGGCATCACGGCCCTGCTCATAGGAATGCTGGCAGATGGAATGGTAAGCGTTTTTGCCTTCATCAGTGTGGGTTTGTTTTGCTCTACCCTGTGGCCGTGTATTTTTACTTTGGCCATAGCAGGTTTGGGCCGCTTTACTAACCAGGGCGCCAGCTTCCTGATCATGATGATCATGGGCGGCGGTATTATTAGCACTTTGCAGGGATTGCTGGCCGACGAAAAGGCCCTTGGAATTCAGGCTTCATTCATTATGGGTGTACTTTGTTTTGCGTACCTGGCATTTTACGCGGTTCGCGCCAAAGCAATTTTAAAGACCCAAGGCATTGATTATGACAAACTAGAGAGCGCTGGTGGTCATTAATACACAAATAGATGGTATCTTCACGCCGCAAAACGGTTCCCGCGTTGGCGCGGGAGGCCGTTTATGACTGAAACTAAGAAACAGAAAATAGCAATGAGACAACAAGAGTATGCCATTGGAATTGATATTGGCGGAACCAATACCGTTTTTGGGATCGTAGATCACCGGGGAGATATTTCGTACCGGGGGGCCATTTCAACCCGCAAACACAAAGATGTGGCGGATTATATTGAAGAACTGGCCGGCGCGCTGGCACCTGCCATCGACCAGGTTGGCGGCATCAACGGTATCCGTGGTATTGGTATTGGCGCACCCAATGGAAATTACTATAAAGGCACTATTGAATATGCGCCCAATTTACCCTGGAAAGGCCTTATCCCTTTGCAGCAGCTCATGAACGAAAAATTCGGGGTTCCCTGCTCGCTCACCAATGACGCCAATGCGGCGGCGGTGGGTGAAATGATGTATGGTGTGGCCCGTGGCATGCGCGATTTTATAATGATCACCCTGGGTACCGGCGTAGGCAGCGGTATCGTGGCAAACGGTCAGCTTATTTATGGTCACGATGGTTTTGCCGGTGAACTGGGGCATACCACCATTATCCCCGGCGGCCGTTTACATAAAGGCACCGGCTTACGCGGCTCGCTTGAATCCTATGCTTCGGCTACCGGCGTTGCGTTGACCGCTCTCGAGTTCCTCGACCGCGATCCCAAACGCGACAGCCTGTTGCGGAACTTTGCCAAAGAAGAGATCGATAGCCGCATCGTATACGATTGCGCCATCCAGGGCGATGAAATTGCCAAAGAAGTGTATGAGTTTACCGGTGAGGTACTTGGGCTTTCATTAGCCAATTTCGTCATGTTCTCCTCACCAGAGGCCATCATTTTATTTGGTGGTATGACGAAGGCCGGCGACCTCATCCTGAAGCCTACCCGCGAGCATATGGAGAAGAACCTGCTCCCTATTTTCCAGAACAAAGTACAGCTGTTGTTCTCCGAGCTGCGCGAAGCAGATGCAGCGATCCTCGGCGCAAGCGCGCTGGTGTGGGAAGCGAAGACGGATAAGGTTGTTTAGAATGTAGAATAACGAATGTAGAATATTGAATGTCGAAGTGAATACAGTTTTATATTTCTGTATTTACTTCGACATTCTACATTTAATATTGGGCGTTCGATATTATTTCTTCTTCTTGGGCTGTTTTCTTGTAACGATAAACACACTTGCCACCGGCCGCTGGTCTTTTTCTGAAGGAACTATCGTTTCCTTTCCATTTACCAGCATACAACTGCTGCTGCCGCCATCGAGGTTGATGGCTTCCACACAACCAAGATCAACCAGCATTTTCGCCTCTTCTTCCAACGTGGCGCCTTCGGCAATACCGGGCGCACGGCCCTGTATCACCAGTATGATCAACCGGTTATTACGGGTATAACCGATAGCCGTTCGCGGATGCCGGTCATTTCTTTCAAAGGCATACAATTGTTCTTCGCGGTTGGTGATCATTACCGCCCCTTCCTGCACCAATACCGGACCGCCGCCTATGGCGGTATGCATCTTCCACCAGTTCCATTGTTCAATGGTACGCAGATCGGCAAAAGAAGGATCGGGATTGCTGCCTTTGGCTATAATAGGATGTGATTGAAATGCGTATGGCCATCGTTTGGCCGTATCGGTAAACAACCAGGCAACATCGGCGCGGCGTTTTTTCGAAATGCCGAATGCACCGCGGGTAGCATAATAAAAGGAATCACTGAACAGGCTTTTCAGGGCCGGAATATTATACGCAACCATTTTTCCCTCCCTGATGATCACGTTCAGGTTTTGATTGGTTTGAAAAGAAAAATACCCGCCATTTATAACGATATACGGGTTACCTTCTCTGGAATAATATTCTGATGGTGTATAACTGTTACCCCCGCCCGTTTGCGCGGTGAACTCGAGTTTCTTATCTTTTAATTTTATCTGGGCGCACCAGGCTTTGAAAGGGCGGCCGTTCAGAGAATCGGAGGTTTTGAATATACGGATGGAAGCCGGAAGATCGTTGAATTCGCTGGTTGCTTTTACCCAGCGCAGCTGGCTAAAAACGATTGAAGGTAATAAAAGGCAAAACAATATCGAAAGTCGAGTGTTCAATGTAAAATGTCGAAGTTGAAATACAGGCAATTTAGGACTTTATTGTATTTCTACTTCGACATTCAAAATTCATTATTTGATATTCGACATTTCTTTTTGCTTCAACCATTGTTCTTTGCCGTAACCCGGTATTACATGGCGTTCGCTGTGGTAGGAAGAACGAACGAGCGGACCGCTTTCTACATAATCAAGCCCCATATTGTAGCCGGCTTCGCGGTATTCGGCAAATTCATCGGGATGTACAAACCGTACAACCGGTAAATGCTTTTTGGTGGGTTGCAGGTACTGGCCAATTGTAATAACGTCTACCCCGCTGTTGGCCAGGTCGCGGATCGTTTGCAGTACTTCTTCTTTTGTTTCACCCAAACCGAGCATGATACCGCTTTTGGTACGCATACCACCTTCTTTCAGCATCTTCAGCACTTCCATGCTGCGGCGGTATTTGGCCTGAATACGTACCTGGCGGGTAAGGCGCTCAACGGTTTCTATATTGTGCGATACTACTTCAGGCGCTGCGTCGATAACACGTTGTACATCTTCGGCCCTGCCTTTGAAGTCGGGGATCAGCGTTTCGAGCGTAGTATCGGGATTTAATGCTTTTACGGCTTTGATGGTATTGTGCCAGATGATGCTGCCGCCGTCTTTCAGTTCGTCGCGGTCAACAGAGGTGAGTACGGCGTGTTTCACCTTCATGAGGTGAATGGCTTCCGCCACGCGTTGCGGTTCGTCCCAATCAACGGCTTCGGGCCGGCCGGTGGCCACCGCGCAGAAACCGCAGCTTCGGGTGCACACATTACCAAGGATCATAAATGTTGCCGTGCCTTCGCCCCAGCATTCGCCCATATTCGGACAATTGCCGCTTTCACAAATGGTGTGGAGTTTATGTTGGTCAACCAGGTTGCGTACGTGCCGGTAGTTTTCACCGGTGGGTAATTTTACGCGCAGCCAGTTGGGCTTCTTTACTACGGAAGTTGATTCATTTACACTACTGATAACGGGTAATTCCTGCATATGTCAAATATATTCTGATTAAACCTTTGGGTGTTCCCTAACCAGGTATTATAACATCCCAAAACCCAAAAGGTTGCTGACGCTGATATAACAAATTGATATTTAGTAACCTACTGGACTAGTGTTGACTATTAGCGTACAAAAATAAAGAAAAATGAGGGAATAAGGTAGATATAGGCAACGAGGCAACGAGGAATAGCGACAGGCTTCGGGTTACGCGTATACAGGTAAAAGTTGAAAGGCGAAAACAGCATACAGCTTAAAGCCGAAAGCCGGAAGGCGGGAGCGAAATACGGAATTTAGCCTACAGGGAAAGCTAATATTGGCTGAAAGCTAATGCGGGGACTTTATTGGCTTTAGGGGCTTTTGCCTTTCGGCCGGGGCCCCAAAATAAAAAGTGAGCCCCCTTTTAAAGAGAAGCTCACTTTAGTATTTAAACTCGTTGCCTTTATGCCTCGTTGCCTTTTTCTTCTAATTCTTTCGCCGCCCCAGCAGCAAAGATATATATGCGTTGAAGAAAAAGCTTTTTTCGGGGTTATAGGTCATCTGCGCCACTTTTCCGAAATAGTATTCGGCATTTAATCCCACCTCGATAGCCGAAACGGTTTCATTGAACCGGCCATAGTCGAACCGCAGCGCACCCTTGGCCGAAAGACCGAATTTCGGCTGCACCTTGTCCCACCCTACAGTAAAACCTGAAGCGCCCTGCTCGATATAGCCGCTATCGATAATCGTGGGATAGGTTTTGCGGTACCGTTGCTGGGCATTGTCTATAACGTCAACAAAATAGGGTTTTTGCAATCCAACAGCAAGCCCGCCGGTATACACGGCCATAACCGCTACCCCGTTCTTGTTGCCTTTACCGCCGATGATGCGTTGCTGGCCGGCGTTCAGCTTTACCTGGTAGAAGTTGTTCAGTTTACCGTAAATAACGCTGTTGAAATTAAACCCGTTCAGGAGTGAAGTGCGTTTTTCTTTCTTATGCTTTTTCTCATTGATCTCTATCTGAAAGATATTTGCCACCCGGGCGCTTTTGAACCGCCCGATCTCATAAGAAAGCCCATAGCCGTCGGTATTTAATTTTATTCCGAAAGCGCTTTGTTTACTAAAAATGATCTCTCCTTCTTCCTCCTGCTTAAGCAGGTTATTGATCCTTTCACGTTTCGCGGCCTGTCTGTCTTTTTTTGCTGTCGGTGATTTGGGAGTTGGATTATCCTGCGCCCGCAAATTGGATGCAAGCATACCAGCCAAAAGGAACAAAACTAATTTCTTCACTGGCTATGATTTGATTATTAAACGTAAATTTAAGGTAAAAATATACATAATGACCTCAACAGTAGTTTACGAAGGAAATCTGAGAACGGTTTGTACCCATTTAAAATCCGGATCCGTTATTGAAACCGATGCGCCGCTGGATAACCAGGGGCTGGCTGAGCGGTTTTCGCCCACCGATATGGTGGCAACTGCGCTAGGAACCTGTATGCTAACAATTATGGGTATCAAAGCCCGTGATATGAACCTCGATATAAAAGGCATTAAGATCGATGTGGAGAAGATCATGAAGGCCGATCCTCGCCGTATTGGTGGTATAAATTTAACATTTCATTTTCCCGATTCCCTGCGGGTCGACGAAAAACAAAAGACCATACTGGAACGTGCAGCCCAAACCTGCCCTGTTATGTACAGCATTCATCCCGATATTGAAGTGAACATAGTCTTCAATTGGCAACTGGCAGTAAGCAATGGACAATAGGCCGGTTGTAGTTCTATTCGAATTTAATATTATTTGCATATTGCCTGTTGTCTGTTGCAGTCAGGCAGAGGGCCGATAGGGATCTATCGGCTTTTTTTTATACGTAACACAACCTTTTGTATTCTATTTGCTTCTATTTCCTTTTAAATTGCTATTGGTCTCAAACGTCCATGGCAAATTTTCTTTATGCCCCTCTGGGCAATGAAAATTTTGCCCTGGCTTGCCGGGGGTAAGTTGTCGTCCGAACGGGTCATCCGGGCGGACATCCGGCCAAAACCAAATAAATATTTTTCAGATGAAAAAATGGTCATCGCTCCTTTTCTTCAGTTTATTTTTCATTGCCGCTCATGCTGCGATCCGTTTGCCCGCTGTTATCAGCAGTAACATGGTACTGCAACAACAGTCAACCGTAAAATTATGGGGCTGGTGCAGTCCCTGGGAAAAGATCGCCATTACCACTTCCTGGAATAACAAAACCGATTCGTTAAAAGGTACCCGCGATGCCAACTGGGTGCATTCCATTCAAACGCCGGCTGCCGGCGGTCCGTTCACCATCACTATCTGGGGCAGCAATACAGCTGCGCCTGTTGTGCTGGAAAATGTACTGATAGGTGAAGTGTGGGTTTGTTCGGGACAAAGCAATATGGAATGGAATTATTATAACAAACTGCCCGATATTGCCGCCGAATTACCTACCTGCTACAATAAGAATATCCGTTTCTTTCATATTCCCAAAACAACGGCCGTAACGCCGCAGGACGATTGTGCCGCCAAATGGACCATCTGCGATTCAAATACGCTCAAGTTCTTCAGCGCCGTTGGTTATTTCTTTGGAAAAAAGCTGAACCAGGACCTGAATGTGCCTGTTGGCCTGGTGAATTCAAGCTGGGGTGGAACGCCCGCCGAGGTTTGGACTCCCGAAGCAAAGGTGAACAACGATGCGGAGCTGAAAGCCAGTGCCGCCAAACTAAAGCCTGATGCCCGCTGGCCACTTACACCAGGGTATACCTACAATGCCATGATCGCTCCTATTATTAATTATGGCATTGCCGGCGCCATCTGGTACCAGGGCGAAAGCAATGTTGAAATGTATGATACCTACACGAAGTTGTTTACAACCATGATCGATAGTTGGCGTAAGGCATGGAACAAAGAGTTTCCTTTTTACTATGTACAGATCGCACCTTACCGGTATGGTGTTCCGTTGACCGGCGCCCTGTTGCGCGAAGCGCAAACAAAGGCCATGAGCCACCCGAATACCGGCATGGTGGTTATTACCGACCTGGTGGCCGATACCGGTAATATTCACCCGACCAACAAACATGATGTGGGCGCCCGCCTCGCCAACTGGGCCCTGCACGATACCTATAAAAAAGAAGGAATTGTGTATAAAAGTCCCATGTATAAAAGCATGGAAGTAAAAAAAGGCAAAGCATATCTCAGTTTCGATAATGCGCCAGCCGGTTTAATGGCGAAGGGAAAAAAGGTAACCGAGGTATATGTGGCCGGCAGCGATAAACAGTTTTATCCCGCAGAGGCGAAGATCGAGAACAACCAGCTGGTGGTTTTCAGTAAACAGGTGAAAGAGCCCGTTGCCGTCCGGTATGGATTTACCAATACCGCTGTAGGAAACTTGTTCGGAAAAGAAGGATTACCGGTAAACCCGTTCAGGACAGACAATTGGTAGATACCGTTTGGGGTTTGGGTTTGTTGTTAATTGCCGGATTTATTAGAATACCTAATAAATCCGGCAATTATAATTTCGGCAGGTGGCTGCAATTAATTCGAAACGTGAGAATGCGAAGCAACCACAAACCATCAACTTTCGGGTGGATGCCTTTAATTAGCAACTTCGACTTGCGAAGCAACCACAAACCACAAACTAATAAATCCTTCCTCTTCCCTCGGCGGTTTTGATCAATTCTTCGGCAAGGGTGTCATCAAACACTTCGGCCTTGTTGGCCAACACTTCCCTGAGAATATCGTGAATGGTGATAATTCCCATAAACTTTTTGTCATCGATGGCTACCAGGTAGCGGGCTTTGCTCCTTATCATCAGGATCATACAATGCTCCACCGTTTCCTCGGGGCCTACCACCGGTAAATCGGTGGTCATAACTTCGTGTACATGGGCTTCCCTGCTACTGCGGCCTTTTAAAACTACATTCCGGCTGTAATCCTTTTCCGAAAAAACGCCGCTGTACCTGTCACCGTCCATTACTATCAGGTAACTCAGGTTTACCTGTTCAAGCAGATGCAATGCATCGATCACCAGCGCTCCTGGCTGTATGATGTTCTCCGGACGTGGTTTGCTGGCAATAAGGTCGTCTACCGTTCTCATGAAATGAACATTTGTTTAAAGTTCGTATTTTATTCTATTCGAATAATGATTAAAATCATATGCCAGACGACATATGGGGGATAAATTTATCACATAATTATTGCGAGCTTTCATGAACTGTCCTGCTGCGGCAAAAAACGGCATGGGTGAAATATGGGTTCCGCTGGCCGGAGTGAACGGAAACGCCTATTTTCGCAGCAACCATAAACGTAGTATCTATGAATATTCAGGAGCAATTTGACCAGGCTGTGGCCCGTAGTAAAACCCTCAGCGAAAAGCCGGGCAACGATGTGCTGCTGCAATTATACAGTTTGTACAAACAGGCCACCGAAGGCGATGTAAACATCGATCCTCCTTCCAATATGTTCGATTTTGTGGCAAAAGCCAAGTATAATGCCTGGGAGTCGTTAAAAGGAAAGACTAAAGAGAGTGCGATGATGGATTATGTGGAATTGGTTCAAAAACTGAAGTAAGTTGCTCAGTTAGTGAGTTCGAAATTAACTAAATATTCTATTTATTTTCAAACTGAACAACTGAACAACTGAACAACTAAAATGCTGAAGCAAACTTTCCTTTACCGGGTATGGCATCATAATAAGAAGTTGTTTTATATTATGACCACTTTCGCTGTGCTTACCATCGCCACCAACCTGGCCGGTGACCAGGTAACGCCTTTTTTTGTGTGGGGCATGTATTCGGCGAAGGAAGAACCGGTTCAGCAGTATAGCATATTGCAAACGGTCGTCAACGATAGCATATTGGTGAACCCCTACGAACTACCGGTTTCCGATACGCGGTTCTATCTTACTTCTCCCCTTTCTTATTACAAAAAAATAAAGGATAATAATAATACAGATCCTACTGTGTCTTTTCTGCAGTCAAAGCTGAACTGGCATGTTGAAAACAATAAAATGTTGAAAAACCTGTTTAACGCCGGGCCGCAGCGCGATTCCTTTTTTACCTGGTATGCCCGCTACCTTTCACAGGTTACGCATCTGCCAGTTCATTCCATACGAGTAGATGACATAAAAGCGCATTATTCCGGATCAAAATTAATTGTAGACTCCACTCACCTGTTCGA
Organism: Niastella populi; assembly: GCF_002078015.1. Lineage (GTDB taxonomy): Bacteria > Bacteroidota > Bacteroidia > Chitinophagales > Chitinophagaceae > Niastella > Niastella populi. The sequence goes on from NZ_LWBP01000156.1 coordinate 68,626, forward strand.
TCGATGGGAAAAGCCATAGCACATATAATTTTTTACACGCCCTGGGAAAGAAAACGCATTGCGCGGCTGGTATTTGCATTAACGCTGGCCTCGCTGGTATGGTCGTTCTTTTCAAACACCCTGCTGCACCAGTTGCAGCGGCCTGTTATCAAATATCCGTACGTAGATCTCTCTTACTGGGTAATGCATTTTTTACACCTGCCCGAGATCATAACAGGCAGTTTCTGGCTGGCCTGTTTGTTCGATCTGGCGCTTTTTGCGTTTTGTATTTTGTGTTATGTGTATCCCGAAAAACGGTGGTGCATCTGGTCGTTTATCGCGCTGTACTTTGTATATTTTATTACGTTCAACACGTTTGGCGCTCATCATACCAATCACAAGATCGGGTTCCTGCTTATCGCCATTCCATTTACGGTGTCGAATTACAAATCATTTAATTATCTGTGGCAGGGACTGCGGTATTTTCTGGTATTTGCTTATACCGATGCGTTTTTATGGAAGTTCTTTCGCCTCTCATGGCTGCATCCCAACCAGGGTATGCTGATTGTGAAAAAGAACCAGGCCGCCTATTTGTACCTGGAACCCGATACCATGCTGGCGGGTTTGTACCGCTGGCTGTTACTGCAACCGGCCCTGGTGAATGGCGCTTATATTGCCGGGGTAATAATGGAGGGATTGTTCATCATCGGGTTCTTTACCCGCAAATACGATAAGTTCTTACTGATACTGTCCATACTGATGCCTGTCGGTTTCTGGTTCACTGCCGATGCCTACTTTTTTGAGCTTCTCATTCTCAGTTTAACGCTGGTGAATTTTCACGCCATTTATGCCCCGCGCCGTTTTTCGAATAATCTGAAAAGAGGTGCGCTCACCCCTGTATAACGTTTGGCATAGATGGCCAGTAAAATATTGTAAACTGCATTGCTGAAAAGCATGGCCAGCGCTGCGCCGGTAATCCCCTGCATAGGTATTAAGATACTGCTTAAAACAGTTAAAAGAATAACATATACCAACAGGGCAATAGCCGATACTTTTTCCCGGCCCTGCATCATGAGTATCGTATTGGCTGGCCCGAAGATCGCGAACAACGCGTTGGAGATGCTCATATACACAAGTGCGGTATAACCTTCAGTAAATGCTTCGCCAAAATAACCCAACAACCACGGACCGGCCGCCAGGTTCAATAATAATAGTGGTAATGAGGTGATCAGGATGATCCAGGTGCTTTCGGTATACAGTTTTTGATTGTATAACCGGTCTGCCTCGTGGTGCCTGGCAAACAACTGGGGCAGCACCGCATGTAATAAAAAGAACGGGTAAATGATGAGGTCTGAAAACCGCGCAGCAATATTGAAAACGCCGATATGTTTTTCTTCGGTAAAATACGGCATTATCAACATGCCGATCTTGGAAGTAAGCAGTTGCAGCAGGCTGATGGTTAAAAAATAAAAGGTTTGTTTCGATATGCCTTGTCCCCTGTACCGTTCCGTGCCTTTTCTGAAAAAGGGTTTTGTTTTTTTGAACACGATGTAACCCAACACCAGCGTACAAATGGCCAGGTTTACCACGGCTATCAGTATGAGCCGGCGGGCATCGATATTAAACGAAAGCATGCCTGCTGCGCAAATGAAAACGATAAACAAAAATGGTTTTAATAACCGTTCTATTACCTGGCTCAGCCTGATATGGTTCAGTGCCTGTAAAACCATTTGGTTAACGCTCAGGAATGCCGACAAATAAATTGCCAGTGACGCTATCAGGAATTCATAGCGGTATTCGCTGAGTTTGTTGATGGGGAAAATATAAATAAGCAGTAGGAAGAATACGCTGATGGCAATACCACCAATGGCTGCCCGTACATTGGCATGTCGTATTACCGCCCCGGTTTGCAACAGGTTGTTCTGCGCAATGTATTTCGGCACACGGCTTAATACTATATCTTCCTGTCCGTTTGCCGCCAGTATGGTTAAAATGCTGATCCAGTTGAACACGTGTACATACACACCATATTTTTGCGGGCCGAAGAATTTCACCAGTAAAAAATTGCCGGCAAACACCAGCACCATGGAAATACCCTGGATGACGAACGAGTGAATGATGCCTTTTACAAGCCGGTTGCGGTCTGCCTGTTGCAGATCGGTTTTCAGCATTTTCTCATAAATGGTCTGTATCAGGCTCATGCAGTATCGATGGCGTTATAAGGTGGCGTGAATATCAACCCAAAAGATCAGTTGCCTGGTTACATTCACCCCGGTCATTTTACCAGTAACTATGGCCAGGTTAAACTTTCTTTCCAGTTCTTTTGCCAGCTGCGGACTGGCTTCCACGGCTACTTCGCGATAGCCCGGTTGCAGATACCAGCCGGAATCATCACCCTTGTGCGCACCAAAATCATAGATCAGATCTGTGTGTGTCATTAGCCGATTGGTATTTAAACCCCGCAAATATATTGTTTGCCTGCTGTAAATTCATCCTCAAAATACTGCGAAAGGTTCGTTTTATTAGGCATTTTTAGCCAAATTCGCGGTCTGTAAACAAGGCATTATGAAAACAGGCATATTTGAAATGGAACATTTTGAAGGCGCTTACCCGGTGATTCAGCTGTTTGACATGCCTGGCAGCCAACTGGTGATCTTTACCGATGCCGATACGTATCAGCGCTTTGCCGATCTGTTCAAACAGCATATGGACCGCTTTCAATGGGAAGTGCTTGACAATACCCGCGGCAAATGGCGTTTCTTCAACCAGCTTTATAAAGCGGCCAAAAAACATAGACTGGATATTTTCTATTTGAATACTATAAGCGATAATCATTTGTTCTATGCATGGGTTATAGGACTGCTGCGCATTGCCCGGGTAGTGATCACCGTACATGATATAAACTGCATGTTCAAAAGCAGCTGGTCGTGGAGAATAAGACCGCTGTTCCATCACATGGGAAAAAAAGCCATTATAAAACGGGTGAAGGAATTCAATGTGGTATCTGATACCATGGTTGATTATTTACGCGAAACCACCGGTAGACAAAAACTAGTGCATAATATCCCCGGCGCCGTGTTTGAAAGTGAACAGGTATCGCTGACAATAGCAGACCATATTCACCTCGTGGTTCCCGGCTCGCTCGATAAAAAGCGGCGCGATTACCACCAGGTATTTGCCTTGCTGAAAGCGGCGGAGGCAAAACAACTGCCCTTGCATATTACGTTGCTGGGCGGTTATATGGACGAGTACGGCAAAGCGATCATTGAACAGGCAAGATCGCTTTCATTGAAATATACGCGGGTTACGGTATACGATACCCGCCTTGTTCACCAGGATGAATTCGATAAACAGCTGAATGCGGCCCATTTTGTTTTCATTCCTTCCGTTATCGATACAGCTATTTGTTTTTCCATTCCCGAAGTATATGGCCTTACGAAATCTTCGGGGAATATGTTCGATGTAATAAAACATGCGCGCCCATTCATTACCCCGCAGGCATTGTGTATTTCGGCTACCCTCGGTAGTAGTTGTTACCGCTATACTTCCATCGATCAGTTGACAGAATTCCTGCAAGAGTTATTTCAAAAGAAAAAAGAATATGTTTCATGGCAGCAGCGGGCGCTGGCAAATTCAAAAGAATACACCATTGCCAAAGTGCGCAGCCGTAATCCTACGCTTTTTGCAGCGGGCTAATGCCACTATGCTGAAGGAATATGTTGAATACTTCATTGGGAGCAACAGAATCGATTACAGCCTGTGAAAAGCTGGTCTTGTAAAACGCCTGGTGTAACAACGGGCTAACCACTTTTTTCAGTGTGCCGTAATCATGGATCTCGGCCGCACTGGTACAATTAAATATGGCGATGGATGGAATGTGGTAGGCTATGGCCACATGCATGGCGAGGGTATCGCCCGAAATAAGAAAACTGCAGCTGGCGATATCATCGAGGTATTCGGTGATGCTGTCGCGTTGTTCAAGTAGTTTTATAGTGTAACCAAGGGCCTGCAGTTTTGTTATCAATGCCGGGTAACCGCTCCAGCCTTTATTGGGCCAGCGTGCTCCTACCCTTGTTTCAATACCAATAACCTTTGGTACAGGTCTTATATGATTATTCCGGTATATACAATATTGCTCACCGTTGAATGGCAAATTGAACATGCTTAGCACCAGTTGCTGAAAGGTGGCCGTGTTGCGTCTTTTGGCTTCGTTGGCGCAGGATGCGCCCAATGATGAAACCAGGCTCATGTCATACCATGGGGCTGAATCGGGAGTATAAGTGAGCTTTTTATTTTCCAGGCTGATGCCGGTTAATTTCTTAGTGGGAACTCTGCTCGCAAGCAAAGCGCACGCAGCATCTTCTTCAAGCGAAATCGTATGATCAAAAATTTCGTGCTGTAAAGTAGTCAAGGCATTATCCAGGGTAACAACGCGATGGAGATTAGGATGCCTGGCAGGCAAAATGCCCTGATACCTGCTGTCGATAACCCAGGTTACGGAGCCCTGCAGCGCATTCAATAGTACGGTTGTACGAACAACGTCACCTGCTGCTCCGGTTTTTATAAGCAGAATTTTTGTCATCTCGGGCGTAAATGTACACTTCCAATTTTAATTGGCTAAACATATATGACAAAAAATAATGACAATCAATGCCGGGTCACATGATGACCTCTATCATTTTGTTACCGCCGCCATTGAAACATTAAGCTGGGAAAGTTCGTGTTGTGGAATGTCTTCTTCCATTTTTCTGAAGATGATCTCATCTTCAAAATGGCTGTGCTGGTCTACCAGTTTTATGAATGCTTTGTAGAGGTAATAATCCTCATCGTTGCGACTGAGGCGTTCGGCCAGCAACCGGATGGTATCATGTTCGCGCTTCAAAACATTGATGTAATTGTAGCTGAACTGATGCTTCTGCAAAAAAGGAAATAATATCGCCTCTTCTGCATCCACATGCTTTTGCAGCTCGTTTTTCCAAAATTGAACGATGCGCTGCCTGATGGTTGATTTATCGCGCTGCTGTTGGATGTCTCGTAAGAACTCACGGCATTTAAGCCTGTCTTCCTTATGTTGCCAGGATAGTACCTGTAAAGACCTTGAATGTTCCATATAGCAATTCCTCCCCTATCAGTTAAACAATAATCAAACCAGTAGTAAATAATGGGGAAAAGTCGGGGTTTGATTGAATGTTTAACTTATGTTAAAATAGTGGGAATCGGCAATCGGCAATCGTAAATCGGCTCGAATTCGGGCGGCGCAAGGTCGTAAATAAATCTCAAATTTCACGAGCCCTTTCACTGCCTGCCCCGATGAAGTGGGGGTTTCACGTTTGCCGATTCACTGCCATAAAAGCAAAAGCCCCGGATGTACCAGGGCTTTGCTATATGATCAAATTACTTCAAACTATTAATTATAGTAATAAACTCTCCCGCATTAAGGGACGCTCCACCTACCAGCCCGCCGTCAACATCGGGTTGAGAGAACAGTTCTTTGGCATTATTTGCTTTTACGCTTCCGCCGTACAGGATAGAAATTTCGGCGGCTACCGCTTCGCCGTATTGTTTGGCAAGAACGCTGCGCAGGTAAGCATGCATTTCCTGGGCCTGGTCAGACGTGGCCGTTTTACCGGTGCCAATGGCCCAAATGGGTTCATAGGCGATCACGATGCGTTTGATATCTTTTTCTGATAAATGGAACAGCGATTCTTTCAATTGCGTTTCAACATAACTGTTTTGTGTGCCGGCCTCCCGAATGTTAAGCGGTTCGCCACAGCAAAAAATGGGCGTTATATCGTATTGCAGGCAGAGGTCGGTTTTCTCAGCCAGCATTTTGTTCGATTCCTGAAAGTATTCGCGGCGCTCGCTATGACCCAGTACGCAAAAAGGTATGCCGATCGATTGCAGCATTTCAACAGAAACCTCACCGGTATAAGCGCCGGATTTTTTATTATAGCAGTTCTGGGCAGCAACAAAGTAGTTGTTCTCATTTTCAGTTTCGCTTTTTGCCATGATCAGGTACGGGAACGGAACAGCAAAAATGGTTTGCTGATGGTCTTTCAATGCAATGCTGGCTGAAAGGATCTCATCGAGTAACTGTTCACCCGCCTGATAGGTACAATTCATCTTCCAGTTAGCCGCAGCAATTTGTTTGCGCATAAGAAATCGTCTTTTTTAGTGATGGTCGTTTATGATTGTCCAAAAATATGTTTCAATTGTTTTATTTCTTCTTCTGAAAGCATTTGATTTTTTAATTTTTTCCAGTTCCCGATATCTCTCAGCGCTTTTTCGAATTCGTAAAGGCTGAGCCCCTTGTTGCCCCAGGTAAAGCTGGGAATGAATTTGGGTGGAATGCCCTCGCCAAAAACGTTGGCGCAAATGCCTACCACGGTACCGGTATTGAAAGAGGTATTGATGGCCGCCCGGGAGTAATCGCCCATTATTAGTCCGCATTTCAACCCTACCCGCATGTAGTCGCGGCTATGGAAATGCCACACGCTCACGTCACTGGCCGTGTTCTTTATATTTGAATTGGAGGTTCCGGCACCCAGGTTGCACCACTCGCCTATCACCGAATCGCCCAAATAACCATCGTGGGCTTTATTTGAATAGCCGAGCAGAACAGTGTTTTTGACCTCGCCCCCGATCATGCTGTACGGACCAACAGTAGTAGCCCCGTACACTTTGGCGCCCATTTTTACCAGCGCGCCCTCGCCCATGGCAAAAGGCCCGCGGATAAGCGCTCCTTCCATGATCTCGGCATTCTTTCCAATATAAATAGGGCCGGTGGATGCATTCAGGACGCAATGATTCAGCATGGCCCCCGGTTCAATAAAGATATTGCCCGGGTTGGTGGTGAGAACCGTTTCCGGAATGGCAGCCGATTGCCGGTTTTTTGTAATCAATTGAAAATCTTCACGTAAGGCCCAATCATTCCATTGAAATATATGCCAGGGGTACTGCAGGATCTTTACCTGGCTGTAATCGGGCTCACCGGTAGGCTCGCCACTGGCATCGAAAATTGACTTAACAAAGCCGGCTGTTGGCAGAATATTGGCGGCAAAAACAATGGCGTCGGCAGGCGCCTGTTCGTTGCTTTTAAGTAAGGTTACAGGTCGCTGCAGCAATGCTTCCCATTTTTGCCTGATGGTGAGAATACCGATACGGATCTCGGCCGCATGGCGGGTTTGGGCAAAAGGAAAGAGGTGATCTGCCACTTCTTTATCGGAAAGGAATACCCGTTTGTTCATAGTTTTCTGTTTACAGTTCTCAGTTCATAGTTCACAGTTCATAGTTCACAGTTCATAGTTCACAGTTCATAGTTCACAGTTCATAGTTCACAGTTCATAGTTTCGGTGCCCGTTTCGCAGTTTCAACACATGGCTTTTAATGACTGGCCCTTTAAGGATGAGCGCCCAAACTTAATTCATTTTGCCCTTATCTACGTATGCACCCATATTTACACGACACCGCCGCATTTTTGGATGGTAGCGGCGGTCTGTTCTTGGTTGCACTGATAAATATCCTGTTTGCTCCGGTACGTTTTCTATTTGTTATGGTATGTTTTCTGTCAGCGCGAACACCACGCTGACAGATTTTGACCATTTTCTGTCAGCGCGAACACCACGCTGACAGATTTTGACCATTTTCTGTCAGCGCGAACATCGCGCTGACAGATTTCGGCCATTTTCTGTCAGCGCGAACACCGCGCTAACAGATTTCGACCTCGCGCTAACAGATTTGACCCAATTTCTGTCAGCGCAGACAATGCGCTAACACATTTCAGCTGTTTACTATCAGCACAAACACTGCGCTAACAGGTTTGGACCCATTTCAATTGACACCGGTGCTGTAACAGTTCCAATGGCCAGCAAAGTTTCCATGAAAAGCCCGGCAAAAACCAAAACTACCCGAAAAATGATGCCGGCAACAGGTAACGGTCCACGTTTCCGGTTTAAAAAAGATAAATCAACTAATCATGATAGCCTGCCGGAAGGCGAACAGTTGAAAGCAAACACCTGCAATGCAAAATGACCTGGCAATGGCCGGCAATACACAGGCAGCGTCATGAATTCGAAAAGCATCAACTGATAAGCAGCACACAGTTTATCAATTAACAATGCGCATTAATTAAAGCGAGACTTTAAACCGGGTGAAGTAATTCGGGAATACTTTATCACATTTATGAAATGTATAAATGACACAATTAGCCACGGGCATATTGTTCAGGAAAAAGCGCAATAAATACGAACAGGTGTAAGTATAATAAAACAATAGAAGCAGGAGTGCAGTGAGTTAAAGGAGTATTAACGAATGCCAGGCAATAAAACGAATTAATAGACGCGTTATTGAATTGTTGTAGAACAAAAATCCCCTTCCTTAGACAAGGAAAGGGAAAGTATAGCCATGAAAAACAAAAATGTTTGTATTGAAATTACGCTTTTTATTTTTTCTTTTCGTAACGTTTCTTGAATTTATCAATACGACCCGCTGTGTCTACCAGTACGTTCTGTCCGGTAAAGAAGGGGTGAGATGTGTTAGAAATTTCTAATTTGATCAGAGGGTATTCGTTACCATCTTCCCATTTAATGGTTTCTTTTGAGGGAGAAGTGGAACGGCTGAGGAAACTGTACCCGTTACTCATATCTTTAAATACTACGAACCGATAATTTTCGGGATGAAGTCCCTTTTTCATAACTCTTTGATTTTAATTGTGCACCGATTTTGCGGTACTACCTGTTTAAATGTATTTGTTATACTGGTTTTATCAGCAAAGCCGCAAAATTAGCTCTCCCTCATAACTCCGCCAAATTAAATTTTATTCCTGACTTTTTTAAATATTTATTAAAGATAATTGGAAAATTGATTAACTGGGGGGCAAAAATAATTTATTCAGGCAAGAAATTAAAAAAGAAAGCACCGGATCCATTTTATACCTGCTACGAGCACGTATAACCTGTATAACCCAATGCTTTCCGCTAGCCGCATTGAACCATTTTACCAGTCTACTGCGACTTTCTATACCTAAGATACTTATTATATTGTTTCTATTCCAAAAAAAAGGCCGTTATGTTTTGCACCTGTTCTGCACCATTTTATCCACACCCCCGGCCCCTAAAGGGGAGGAAGAGGATCAGGAACGCCTTCGGCTTTTACCTGTATTTGCTTTCAACTTGAGTTTTGCGGCTTACAGCTGTATTCGCTTTCCGCTTTTGCCTTTGGGCTTTAGCCTGTTTTTGCTTGCAGCTTGAGGCTCGCAGCTTGCAGCCTGTATTCCCTAACTCCTCATGTTCTCGTACTGCAACGGAATTCCCAGGGATGCTTCGCGGCAAAGTTTGATCACATCCTGCAGGTCGTCGATCTTTTTGCCGGTAACCCGTACAATATCGTCATTGATCGATGCCTGCACTTTCAGGCCCGAGTCCTTGATCAGTTTTACGATCTTTTTGGCGTCTTCCTGTTTCAATCCATTGCGTACAGCAACCTCCTGCTTGGTATACTTACCGCTCTGGTAAGCTTCTTTGCTAAGGTCAAACGCTTCGGGCGAAATGTTCTGTTTGTGCGCCCGGTTGATGAGTACATCGATCAACTGGCCCATCTTCATTGCATCTTCCGTTTCAATGTTGATCTTGAATTCTTTTTTATCGAGATTGATCACCACGTGCGAACCTTTAAAATCGAACCGGTTGGTGATCTCCTTGGTGGTAACATTCACTGCATTGTCCAGTGCCTGTCCATCCACTTTACTTACAATGTCAAACGAAGGCATAGCGATAGTTTAATGTGCTTAAAAGTATACGAAGCACGAAAATAAGCAATGTTAATGTGATAATTCGATAATGTGATAATGTGATAATGAAATTGGGTGGGTGCTTCGTAACAGCTTTGGTGATATTAAAGTTAATGTGATAGTTCGATAATCCAGCAGGGCGTTACAGGTTGTGCTAATGAATACAGTTTTGTGGATGCTTTTGCGCGAGCCTGTATTCCATTGGCTAATTATCACATTAGCTAATTATCGAATTAATTTTGCCCCCCTCCTGCCCGGTTCTGTTCTTCAGTAGCCCCGGTATTTCTTTTTCTTGCCTGCGCTACCGACGATTTTCCAAACCGGTAACTGAACGTGGCTGTAATATTTCTATTATCCCACCGGTTGAAAATGCTTACATCTATATCGCTGTATAAAGTGCGCCCCCTGAACTGCTGCCAGTGGAACGGGTCGCGTACATTCAGGCGCAGCGTGCCCTTACCCTTTATGATCGCTTTCTGAACCCCGAGGTTCATAAAGTACATAGGGTCGGCAATGGTCAGCTGTTCGATGGTTTTGCCCCGGTAAAAACCGCTCACTTCCCCACTCCATCCTTTTTTAAAGCTAAAAGTGTTGCTTATGTTCACCAGGGCCGAAGTATAGCTGATGTCTATAGGATCGTTGTTACCAGTGAATGAATTAAAATAAACGCCTTCATAACGGTTGTTGAATACGTTTACAAAGAGGTTCACATTCCAGTTCTTTACCACGGTGAACGGCGCATTTATAGCCAGCCCTATATTCTTGAACCGCGCTACGTTATCGGTTGTAAGAAAAGTGATCCTTTTTTCGGTATTCTGTTTTAATAACTGTGAAATTACATCGTCTGTGATCGTATAATTGATGGTTGTGGTAAACCGCCCTTTTAGGGTATGCCGCAGTTCAATATTATTAGCGTATTGCGGCAACAGGTATGGGTTGCCCTGGCGGTATTGTAACGAATCGAGGAACCAGATGAACGGGTTCAGGTCCTGGTAATTGGGCCGCTCTATACGCCGGCCGTATGATAACGTGAACGAATGATTTTTGCTGGCTTCATAGTTCACATACATGGTTGGGAACAAACTGGTGTAATTCCGGGTAAAGTTGCTGTCATTGGTTACCTGATTTCCCCTGGCTATCGTATTTTCTGCACGCAGGCCCACCTGCCCGCTCCATTTCTTCCATTTTTTATTAAGGCTTACATAGCCTGCATTTATGTTCTCGCGGTATATGAAGTGGTTCGAACGGTCATCGGGTTGAATGGTGCCGTTATCGCTGCGTTCATAAATTACTTCATTGTCGTTTTTTACATAGCTTACCTTAAACCCCGCATCAAAACGCAGGTTGTTTTTAAGCGGATGCACATAGTCGGCCTTCGCTGAATAAATATTGATGAGGCCGGGGATATCGCCAAACAGGGCGAGGTTACCAAGCGTATTGCCGCCATAGCCATCATAAATGGTTGTAAGCAGCGTGGTTTTTGCGTTATTGCTGTATCCTATATAATCCAGGTCGGCAGTAAGTTCACGGCCTGTTGAATCGAAAGTGTGTTTGTAATTGAAGTTGGCTGAATAATTAAAGAAATTATTCCTGTTGGTGGTATTGGATTCCAGCACCTGTTCAATAGTGCCGTCGGGCCGGCTGATGGCCTGTACGCTGTACGGGGCGGGACGGCCAAAAAATCCAAAGCCATTCAACACCACGCCGAAGATGTTCTTTTTATCGGCATAATAATCGAAGCCAGCTTTTAATGTCTGGTTATTATTGCGAAAATTAAAATCGGTTCGTGAAGAGGATGTGGAGTTCAATGAACCGTCCTTCTCGAAGAAGCGGCGGGTAAGTTCAAGACTTCCTTTTCCATCGCGATAGTTGTAGTTATAGTTGGCGAACAGGTTCCATTTGCCTTTACGGTAATTGAGGTTGACACTGGTGGTGGAACGTAAAGGCGCGTACCAGGTATCGCGACGTTTGAATATACCTACCGTTCCGCCCAGGGTTATACTGCCATTCAACCCTTCGGTAAGGCTTTTCTTTGTTTTTATATTGATGATGCCCGAATTGCCACTGGCATCGTACCGGGCGGGCGGATTGGTCATGATCTCTATTTGATCGAGCGCCGATGCCGGCAGGTTCTTCAGTACATTGGCGAGGTCGGCCGGTGACAAATAAGTGGGTTTGCCATCGAGCATGATACGCACCCCCTGTTTGCCTTTTAAACTTATTTCGCCTTCATTACTAACGGTAACGCCGGGCGATTTCTCCAATACTTCAAGCGCCGATGCGCCGGCATTGGTAGGCGCCGCTTCTACATTCACTACCATTCGATCGATCTTGTTTTCAATAAGCGGCCTTTTACCGGTTACTGTAACAGCGCCCAACGTTTTGGCCGCAGATCTTTGTAATTGAAAGGAAGGTAATTTAAAAAGTGATGTACCTGAAACCGTAAAACGTTTGCTGTTTGTTTTGTTAAAGCCAACCGCGGTAACGATCACAAAATATTCGCCTTCGGTAAGGTTGTCAAATTCGAAAAGTCCGTATTTGTCGCTCACAGCCACTTTTACCAGCGATGAATCTTTTGCCCGCTGCAATGAGGCCGTTGCCGATTCAACGGCTTGTGCATCGGTATCGGTTACTACGCCGCTGATTTTGCCCGACTTATTTTGTGCTGAAACTACAGTTGAAAGAAAACATAATAAACCCATTAACCATGTAGATCTGTTTTTCATGTGCTATTATTGAAGGGTGCTAACGGTGGAATCTCTGGTGCAAATTGCGATGTAACGAGGGAATTAAAAAACGATTAATGATAATCAGTTTGAATTGCCTACAGGGGGGCTATATTCAGTACCAATACACCAACGGAAAATAATCGGGAAGAAAGGTAGGGTATTGAAAGGTTGATCGGGGGGTAACATTTTTTGGGGTTATTGATCTACACTCTGTTCAACAGCTATAGTTTATAGCAAAAGTAAAGGCCCCATGGAAATGGGGCCTCGTTAACCAAAACTAACTGCTTATGAGAAAAACTGTATGACTGCTATTTATGAAAAAAGATTATTTACTTAATTACTTGTTCGTTACATATAAGAAATTCCACATCCTACCAGGTACATCAGTGCTATTGCTATTAGTATTATCTTTCTCATTGTCCATTCTGTTTTAATTATTGCCGCTTTATTATAAGACGCTTAAAAGGAAAAAAGGTTTCATCGTTTACTGTTAAAAAAAACTAAAATGCTTTTATTACTTTATCTTTCTTTTCAAACAGCTATCAGTACCTATTCAGAAATTGTGCCACGGTAACGTAAGGGTTTCTTAAAATGTTTTTAATATCCTGTTACCTTCCGTGCTGTCCTCTTTCCTATTTATGACTTGTTGATCGCCTGTTGGTTTAACCAATTTACCAAAGATGTTTGTTAACTATCTGTTATTGGGCTGAAGGCTGAATGCTGAACGCTTAACGCCAGTTTCCGAAAAATCATCTTCCCGTATAATTTCAAACAGCTATGAAGTTCGGGAATTAGCCTTCCGCGTTTAATTTCCCATATTCACGCGGTTTTGCTCATCGCTGGCGCCGCCTTTTTTACGCTGGCCATTGGTGCTTTTAATAGGTTTGCCAAAGCGATAGGTGAATGTCAGGTTGGCAACCCGGGTATCGCGTGTATTGCGGAAACGCGCTTCGGTCTTTTTGAAATTGATATCTCCATTGGGTACCTGGGTATAGAGGATGTCACGCACATTCAGCTTCACGGTGCCTTTACCCTTCAATACCTGCTTTGAAACACCTGCCGCCAGCTGGCCCATTGGTTCCATTAATATTTGTCCGTCAACGCCCCTGCTTCTGTACCAACCGCTTACTTCAGCGCCCCAGCCTTTTTTGAAGCTCAACTGGTTATTTATATTCATTTGTAATGTACCGGCCGATACATCCAGGTCTTCGCCATATAAGTTACCCGAGTAACGGGTATAACTATAGTTGGTATACACCATGGTGGTAAGCCATTGGGCAAAACGGATCTGTGCATTCACGGCCATACCATAATTCTCCCGGCGGCCGATATTGCCTCTTCTTACGATGGTGGCTTTATCGAGCTGATCGAAGGTTTCGTTGAAAAGATCTTCCGTTAAACTATAATTGAGCGTGGTGGTCAATTTGCCTTTATAGATATGGGTTAGTTCGAAATTGTTCGAGAACTGTGGCCGCAGGTACGGGTTCCCCTGTTCGTAAGTGAAAGGGTCAATATAGAACAAGAACGGGTTCAGGCTTTGATAACCGGGCCGGTCGATACGGCGGCCATACGATAACCCGAACTGATTATTCTTATCGGCGCCATAACTGAGATACACAGTCGGGAACCAGCTGTTATAGGTACGTTTAAAAGAAGAGTCGCTTTTTGTCGGGTTGCCATGCTGGTGCCCTTTATAGTTCGTATTCTCAAAACGCAGACCGGTTTGTAAACCCCATTTTTTTGTGAACTGTTTGTTGAGGCTGATATACGCAGCATTGATGTTTTCTTTGTAATCGAAAAAGTTTGTTTTTCCGTAATCGGTCACCCACTCGTCGCCGTTGTAGCTGTACAAATAGTAGTTGGCCTTGTTTTCAGTTTGCACATAGCTGGTTTTCCAGCCGGCTTCAATTTTTGCATCGCCTTTCAACGGATGGGTATAGTCCATCTTGGCAGCGTAAATGTTCACGGAAACCGGCAGTACACCCTGTATTTGTTCTTCTCTTTTCTTTATCCAGTTTGGTTCGAAAGTGGTATTTACAAAATGCTGGTTGTTCGAGTTATCGTAAACGATATAATCGAGGTCGGCGGTGAGCTCGCGGCCGGTTGAATCGAACTGGTGACGCATATTCAGGTTAACGCTGGCATTTTTCCAGGTGCCTTTAATATTTGAGCCGGCGGTTACGATAGAGTCAACCACATAAGCGGCATCTTTCAAATAACTGGTATTGTGGTTGACACTGCTTTCCGGATTATAAGCGCCGCTCAATACAATACCAAAGGTGGTTTTATTGGTTACATAGTAATCCATACCCAGCTTCAGGTTATTGCTCATATTTCGTCTTTTCATAAAAGCTACCTGTTCAAAAATGGCGTCGGTTGATCCGTCATCATTTTTATAGCGGCGGAAGATCTCCAGTTCCTGGAAGTTGTTATTGCGGTTGAAACTGTATGAACTGAACAGGTTCACCTTACCGTTGCGGTAGTTAAGGCTGAGGCTTTCATTGGTTTTGAAATATACGCCCTGTCCTGCCCCGGCGCTCAGGTTGCCGTTAAAGCCTTTTATTTTATTCTTTTTGGTTTTGATATTGATGATACCGGCGTTACCGGCGGCATCGAATTTTGCGGGCGGGTTGGTCATGATCTCGATCTGTTCCAGTTGTGACGCCTGCATACCTTTTAACATATTGGCCAGTTCGGCGCCACTTATGTAGGATGGGCGGCCATCGATAAGCACGATCACATTCTGTTTGCCCTTCAGGCTGATATTGCCGTCTTTATCAACCTGTACACCGGGCGATTTTTCAAGCGCTTCGAGGGCATTGGCGCCGGTATTGCTTATAAAGGCGTCAACATTCACCACCATACGGTCGATCTTTTGTTCAACCAAAGGCTTTTTGGCGCTTATGGTCACCGCTTTCAGGTCCTTGGTTTTCGGGCTGAGCACGAATGCGGCCAGTTCGGTAACTGCCCTGTCGGGCGAGATGGTAAAAGGCGCCGAATATTGTTTTTCATAACCTACGGCTGATACCGATACCAGGTACCTGCCCTGCGGCGGGTTATCGAACGAATACCGGCCGTCCTGGTCGGTTACCGACATCTTCACCACACTTGAATCCTTAGCCTTTAAAAGGGTTATGGTGGCCGCTGATAAGGCTGTTTGGTTGGTTGCGCTTACTTTTCCGCTAAGCTTTACTTCAGTTCTAGTTTGCGCCCTGCTTATAAAGGACACTGTTAACAGTAAGATTATAAACAGGTTGTAATGCTTTCTCATGGTTCTTTTATTGGTTGTGAATACTTTGCTTAATAGATTACAGTTCAAAAGTAGGTACTATGCAATCTAAAGTACCTGATTTTGTGTCTGCCGGTTGTTTTTACTGATATCCGGAAATAACAGGTATGCAGGTAGGACGTATTGCCGGTCCCGGAGTTACAGTAACATGGTGGTTTGGGATGAATGGCGGGAAAGCCGGTTAGCCGGCTGTTCAGTTGTTCAGTTGTTCAGTTGTTCAGTTGTTCAGTTGTTCAGTTGTTCAGTTATTCAGTTGTTCAGTTATTCAGTTATTCAGTTATTCAGTTATTCAGTTATTCAGTTATTCAGTTATTCAGTTATTCGGTTCCGGGTTTGGGGTGCAGGCAGGCAGCGGTGCGGCACTGATATCATAAAAAAAGCCCCTGCTATTTGCAGAGGCCAGTTATTTGATGCGGGTTCATGTTAAACTTTCGCGGTGTCGCTTTTGGACATGTGTTTTTTCTTCATAAAATAATATATAGCAGCGCCCGTGATGATCAATGCCACCGCAATGATCTCGGCCTGTGTGGGATGGAACCCAAAAATATCATACTTGGTATTCACGCGGATCTTTTCCACAAAAAAGCGTTCTATTCCATTTACGATAAGATAAACGCCGAACAGGGTGCCTGGTACCTTCATCTTTTTCCTGAGCGACCATAAGAACAGGAACAATAACAAGCTGACCACCGTTTCATAGAACGGGGTGGGAAAAACCGGTATGGGCAACTGGTTACAGAACTGCTCTTCGGTACAACCCGGAATGGGCGCACCTTCATTTACCACGTTATGCGGGTAAGAATAAGCAAATAGCCAGTTGGGCAACCAGCCTGGCGCTTTTACCGAAGCATGTGGTATTTCTGAAACATTATTTACCTGGAAAGTTCTTAAATATAAACTGCTATGCGCCTGTAATGTATTTTGAAACCGGGTGCTGTCTACAAGTTCAACTTTCGACTTATTGCCGGGCACCGTTACATAGGCGCTGTTCAGAATGCCCCAGTCGCCATCGCCGGCCACCTGGCAGCCGATACGGCCCAAAGCATAAGCCAGGATAAGCGCCGGCGCCATGGAGTCGCACAAATGACGGAAGGAGATCTTGTGTTTACGGGTATAGAACCAGATGGCAACGGCGGCAGTGATCAAACCACCGTAAAAGGTTAAGCCGCTGAAGGATAACAATGCCTCCACCGGGTTCTCTTTGAAGTCATTCCAGTTCTCGAGGTTATGAAATATTTTGGCGCCCAGAAAGCCGAACAGGGCGGCATAGATCACCAGGTCTCCTACCCTGTCGTGCGGCCAGATGCGAATGGTGCGCTCTTCGGGCTTATCGAGTTTTTGTTTTTGCTTTTCCCACCATTTCAAACCGGCAAACAATACGCCGAGGGCAATACCCACCGGCCAGTTGCCTTCTGAAGAAAATATAAATTGCTGCGGATCTGCGGTTGCCTTGCTGTCTGACAGAAATAAACCAATGATCTTGTATCCCAGTAAAAAGCCCAGCAGGAAGTTCAGCAACAATTCGCTCATACTGGCCTGCTTCCCCACCACCATTTTCACTTCCTGAAAAGAAAGCAAACCCATCCTTTCCTTGCGTTTTAATTCCAGAGTTAAAACATACGCAGCTGCTAAAAAAGACAGTGCAACAAAAAAACCGAAGGAATTAATAAAACGAAGTCCGTTCCAGTTAACACCAAAAAGATCCTTAAAAGCGTAATATAGGTTGGGATACATGTATCAGGAATAGATTTTATCTATCAATTATTTAAATAAAGGTGCAATGATAAGAAAACCAATCGGCAATTGGCAATTTGCAATTGCTTAAAATATGCGAAACGCCCGATTGTTGGCGGTTATTGTCTGTTACCAATTGGCATTTGCCTGGTAAAGCAAAAACCCTCTCAGGAATGAGAGGGTTCATCACTATGAACAAAGCTGAATTAATCAGCTAAGAAATTTAACAATATTCTTCAAATGCCGCTATCAGGTTGTGAGCGATCAGCTGGGCCGGACGGCCTTCGATCATATGCCTTTCGATAAAGTGAACCAGCTGGCCATCTTTGAAGAGGGCTATGGCCGGTGAAGATGGCGGATAAGGCATCAAATGCTCGCGCAACTTCTTTACAGCATCAACATCATATCCTGCAAAGCTGGTTGTTAAATGATCAGGCTTTTTTGCGCTGTTGTTTACAGCCATCAATACGCCGGGACGGGCAGAACCTGCCGAGCAACCACATACCGAATTGATCATTACCAGGGTTGTTCCTTTTAAACTTATTTGATTATCAACATCTTCGGGGGTTAACAGCTCCTGAAAGCCGTTGTCTGTCAACTCCTCTTTCATTGGAAGTACTATTTCTGTTGGATACATTCTACTATTTTTTAATTGAAACGCAAAACTACGTAAAAAGTTTATTTATACCCCAGATCGGAATTTATGTCAGCTAAAAATGAGCCTGGCTGCAATAATGTCTTGTTGCCTGGTTCGTTTTCTGTCAAATCGTTCGCGAAACCGGGGCTTTTATGCAATGGTACGCCGTTTGGGAATAGGTAGTCGTACTTCAAAATTTAAAAAACAATAAAAATTATAATTATGACAGTCAGACTGCACCATCCCGCCCGCAAATCATTCGATACTGTAGTGGATGATTTCTTTAATTCAATTCCCGGTTTATGGAATGACGGCTACAGCGGCATTAACCTGGCACCAGTGAACATCTCCGAATCGGCCAGTGGTTTCAACCTCGATGTGAGCGTGCCCGGTATCAATAAAGAAGATATTAAGGTGAATATCGAAAAGGGTTTACTCACCATCAGCTACGAGAAAAAGGAAGAACAAAAGGCCGAAGATGTAAAAAACATTCGCCGCGAGTTCAGCCATCGCAGCTTCAAGCGTAGTTTTACCATAGCCGATCAGATCGATGCTGAAGCTATTCAGGCTAAATACGAAAATGGCATCCTGAAGCTGTTCCTGCCTAAAAAAGAGCAGGTCAAAGACACCCCTAAGCAGGTTGTGGTTCAATAATAAAGTAAAAGAAATATTAAATTTTAAGTTTCATAAGCAGTTGGTTTTGGTTTAGATGACCATCCGCCGTTTGGTGGATGGTTTTTTTTGCGTTTTATCCTAACTTCGGCCCCCATGAGAGAACTCACCTCCTGTATCCGAAAGACGTTGGGATTGATCGTACTGTGTATCTTCTCCGGTTTATGGTCCTTTGCTCAGGACCGGCAGCCGGGCGATACCGCATTCCAGGGCCATAAGCATATCGACACTATTCCGTTTATTGTCGACTCTGCCGAGGTGGCCCTGCGTATAAAGAATCTCAATCCTTACTTTACCCTGCACGTTGATTCCACGCTGGCATACAAACTGGAGATCAATAAAGATCAATCGAAATATTACTGGTTCCTGCGCAACCCGCCGGTGGGCCTTCGTATAAATAAGGACAATGGCTTACTCTCCTTTAAAGTTGAAAAGTCATTTTTCCTTTCAGGTAAGCTGAAATATGATTATCAATACAAGGTGAATGTAGGGGTGCAGAACCTCGAAGTGCCCAACGATCACGTAGATACTTCCTTCTATATCACCTTTTATAATACCGATATCATTCAATCGAGAGTTAAACCTACTATCGGTTCAACCGTAGTGATCGATGAGGGCGATACGGTAGCATTTAAAATACTTTGCGAGAACGGCAACTTCCCAATCGAAAACATCACTTTTTTTTCAAATTTGCCGGTAAAAGGCGCCACCCTGGTAAAAAAGTGTGATGATGATTTTATATGGTCGCCATCATTTGATTTTGTAAAGGAAAGCGACCCCGGCAAGGAACGCACGGTAGTTTTAAGTTTTGTTGGGGCCAATAAATTTATGGTGCGCGATACCGCCCAGGTTAAAATTGTGGTAAAGGATGCGCTGAACTATCCATTGACCTTAGAGGATTATAAACTCACCGTAAATGTGATCAATAGCTATGTGCTTCGTTTGAAATATACCTTCCTGATGCTTGACAAAGGGGTAAAGAACACTAAATCGACCCGCACCACTTTTGATATTACCGGTTCTACCACCGCTTTAACCGGAAGCATTTTGTCTTCATCCAAGGGCGCCAATGAACAGAGTATCGGAAAGGTACTTCCGAGTGTGGGCGTTTCGCTGGTTCCGGTAAAAGAGGCCGTTGCGCCGCAGAAGGTTACCGAAATGAACCAGGCCTCACAGGTGAGAACGGCGATCAAAAGGCTGGAATATATGGTGAGCGACAATGCCCTGGTGGGTGAACGCGATCCCGATATTGCCCGCAAAACAGCCAAACTGAAAGAAGAATTAAAACAGATGCAGGTTCAGCTGGTTGATATACCCATTGAAATAACCAGCGAAATGAGCGAGAAGGAACTGAACCAGTATTTTAACAGTCCGAAGGTTTTGAAAAAGTACCGGGTAAAGAGATAATTAGCTAATGTACTAATGGAATACAGGTAATGTGGGTGCTGCGCATGTGCAATTGATTAATGTGCTAATTTGATAATTCGATAGTCAAATAATAAAAAATCCCCCGGACAAGAGTCGGGGGATTTTTTTATAGTATTGTAATTATCACATTATCGAATTATCACATTATTTTTCACAAACCTTCCGCCGTGTATCAATCAGGAAATGGATCTTCCAGCCGTCTTCGAGCCTTACCAGGTGAAAAGAATTGACGCCGCAATGGCGGAACTTGCCTTTGTAATAGAACTCGTAGGGCGTCCATACCACAGCAAGCGGGCCATCGATAAGAATAGTGCCGAACTGAATGCGTTCATCGGCCTCCCCTGATTTCTGCTGACCGGTAATTTTTACAAAGTCGGCGAACTTTTCGCTTCGTACATACACCTTCTTCTTCTTATTGGTAGCAACGGTGTTCAGGATGGGCTCGGCGGTAAATGCAGATTTCAGCACCGTGGTATCGGCGTTCTTCATGCCTTCAAACAACCGGTTAATGGTGGCTTTCACCGAATCTTCCGTTGTTGGGGAATCTTCGGTTGTTGGGGCCTTCGCCTCTTCCTGCGCCCGCACTGCGCCTGTTATGGCCGTAAGTATCGTAAATAATATTGCAAATCGTTTCATGTAATAACTTAACGAGATCGGTGAACTAATATCCTAAAATCTTCAACATGCTTTGAGCGGTTTGCTCTTTCGCATACACCCAGTCCACCAATTTACCGTTTTTATCGTGACCGACAATAACGTGTTTGGGCGACGGAATAAGGCAGTGTTTAATACCGCCGTAACCGCTGATCTGGTCCTGGTAAGCGCCGGTATGGAAAAACCCTACGTACAGGGGCTCGCCATTATTAAGCTTTGGCAGGAACACCTCGTTGATATGTTCCTCCGAGTCGTAATAGTCGTGGCTGTCGCAGGTGATACCGCCCAGCACCACACGCTGGTATTCCTGGTCCCATTTATTAACGGGCAGCATCAGGAACTTTTCTCCAATACCCCAGGTATCGGGTAATGTGGTGATGAACGATGAATCGATCATATACCAGATCTCACGATCGTTCTGGGTTTTTTGTCCGATTACGCTGTAAATATGCGCCATGCTCTCCCCTACGGTATAGCTGCCGAATTCGGTGAAGATGTGCGGCATCTGTACATTGTTCTTTTTGCAGGCTTTTTTGATGTTGCCTACAATTTCATTGATCATGAACTGGTAGTCGTATTCAAAACCAAGCGAGTGTTTGATGGGGAAACCGCCGCCGATATTGATAGAATCGAGTTCAGGGCATATTTTCTTAAGCTGGCAATACAGGTTGATCACCTTGTTGAGCTCACTCCAGTAATAGATATCATCCTTGATACCTTTGTTGAGGAAGATGTGAAGCATCTTCAACTGGAAACGGTCTTCATTGCCTTCAATTTTATCAACGTAGAACTCCAGCACGTCCCTGGCACGGAAACCGAGGCGGGAAGTATAGAACGGGAATGTCGGTTCTTCTTCCGCCGCTACCCTGATGCCGAGTTTGAAAGGAACTTTTACCGATTTTTTATATTGCTGCAGTTCTTCTCTGTTATCGAGGATGGGCACCACATTCTTGAAGCCGGTGTTCAGCAGGTTGGCTATGCGGCTGGTGTAGGTCTTTTGTTTATACCCGTTGCAAATGATGAATGTGTCCTTGGTGATCTTTTTTCGGGCGTACAGCTTTTTGATTATCTCGATATCGTAAGCGTAAGATGTTTCGAGATGAATATCGTGTTTCAGCGCCTCTTCAACCACAAACGAAAAGTGGGAGCTTTTGGTGCAATAGCAATAGTTGTATTCACCTTCGTACCTGTGCTTTTTGATAGCGTTGGCAAACATCTTTTTTGCCTTTTTGATCTGCATACCGATCTTGGGAAGATAGGTAAGTTTCATGGGCGTGCCATATTTGGCTATAAGCGATTTGAGCTCGAGCCCGTTGAAATGCAGATAGCTGTCTTTTACATCGAACCCTTCCTGGGGAAAGTTAAAGGTCTGGTGCACCAGGTCGGTGTACGAGTTATTCATGTACTGGTTCAGGTTGCTGATGGCTGTGAATTTTAATGGTCAGAAAAAGTTGTACCCAAACTGAAAAAAAATTATTGCAAAAGTAATCGTTTGAACAATTTTTCAAATAAAAAAACATGCCGGGACAAAAATTGTCAATATGTTGTTAGTTGCCGGATTCCGGTTACCGGTTGCCGGGTACCGGGGGTAAATTCCTGAACCGCTATAGGTGGGAACAGGTCTTTGTTGATGTGGCCATTTTCTTCCCGGCCATCCCGGTCCTGAACCCTGCAGCGTTGTTAAGTAAATGTTACTTAAAAAAAAACGGGTGCCTTTTAAAAGACACCCGTGATATATTGTTTGCTTTTGCAAGCTTATTTTACAGAAGCGATCAGGTTCTTGAAAGTCTCAGGCTCATTCATAGCCAGGTCGGCCAGGATCTTACGATCGAGGGTGATACCTTTCACGTTCAATTTGTGAATGAACTCAGAGTATGTTAAACCTTCGGCGCGTACAGCGGCATTGATACGTGCGATCCACAGTGCGCGGTATTCTCTTTTCTTTAATTTACGGCCTACATATTTATATTGCAGACCTTTCTCCATTACGTTTTTCGCAACGGTATATACATTTTTACGTTTGCCGTAGTAACCTTTGGCGGCTTTCAGAATCCTCTTGCGGCGTGCCCGTGATGCTACAGCATTTACTGAACGTGGCATATCTTAATAATTTGAAAATTTAAAATTGGTTAAAGGGGACGGGTTTACTTCAGTCTCAGCAAACGCTTAACGAAGTCAACATTGGATTTGTGTACAACACCATCTTTGTTGAGTTTGCGTTTACGGCGATTAGACTTTTTGGTAAGAATGTGACGCTTGAAGGATTTCTGATGCGTGATCTTTCCGGTGCCGGTTACTTTAAATCTTTTTTTGGCACTCGAGTTTGTTTTAACCTTTGGCATAAGTTAAATACCTTTTCTTGTGATACCCTGCTGGCGCTCCCGAACTGACGGGAAACTTTTTGGGCCTTGTGGGCAATGTTGTTTTATAGGTTATAGCCGATAAAACGTAAAATGGAGCGCAAAGGTAGGTTTATTTATAACAACCGCCAAAAGAATAGCTGCGAATGACGAAGTTAATTGTTGATTGATTATTAAGAAGTTATCGGTTGCCAGTTTCCAGGTACGGGGGCTTAGGCTTCGAGCATCGCTTTAACGCGGTTATCGGCACCCGGCACCGGTAAACTAAAAAAAGCACCCCTCCTTGCGGAAGAATGCTTTAAAGCTCGATCTATAGCTGAATTTAGCCTTCTTTTTTCTTCTGCTTGCCTTTGGGCGAAATGATCATCAGCATGCGTTTACCTTCCAGTTTCGGCAAGCCTTCGGGCTGACCAACTTCTGCCAGGCGCTCTGCAAATTTCAACAGCACCAGCTCACCCCGTTCCTTGAACATGATGGCGCGGCCTTTAAACTGCACATATGCCTTTACTTTATTGCCTTCTTTTAAAAAGCTTTCAGCATGGCGTGCTTTAAAATCAAAGTCGTGATCATCTGTACCAGGCGTAAAACGGATCTCCTTTACCTCGGCCGTTTTACTCTTCGACTTCATCTCCTTTTCCTTCTTCTTCTTCTCGTACAGAAATTTATTATAGTCAATGATCTTACAAACGGGTGGGTCAGCCTGCGGCGAAATCTCTACCAGGTCAAGCTGTTGTTCCTGAGCCATTTTCATGGCTTCCTGAATAGAATATACTCCTACTTCTACATTATCGCCAACCAAACGTACCTGCGGTACGCGTATCATGTTGTTGGTGCGATGTTCCTGCTGTTGTTCTTTCTTAAATCGGGGATTGAAATTACCTCTCGGTTGTCTCGGTGGAAATGCCATTTAAATCTTTTAATTAAACAATTTTTTAGTGTGGCGCCCAGGCTACTTCTGAAGCACCGGTTTTGAATGTTGATTTTGTTTTCGAATGTATGTTACGGACCAAAATGCGTTCTTCGTCCTAAGTTATGAAATCTATACGAACCTGCAACTACAAACTTATTCTCCCCGGCGTTCTTTGATCTCGGCCCTGGCCTCATTGATGAACTCATCCAGGCCTTTGGTGATATTACCCGCATCGCCCCTGCCCTGGCGGCGTACAGCCACCTGGTTCTCATTCGCCTCTTTTTCACCTACAACCAGCATGTAAGGCACTTTCATCAGCTCGGTATCGCGGATCTTTTTGCCTATTTTTTCGTTGCGGTCGTCCACTTCGGCACGAATATCTGCATTTTTCAGTGATTCCAAAACACTATTTGCGTATGGCAGGAACTTGTCACTGATAGGCAGGATCTTTACCTGAACCGGCGCCAGCCACAACGGGAATTTACCGGCATAATGCTCGAGCAGGAAGCCAATGAACCGCTCATGGGTGCCCAGGGGCGCCCGGTGAATGATCAATGGGGCTTCTGCGGAATTTTCCTTATTGGTGTACTCCAGTTTGAAACGGCGGCCCTGCGCAAAATCAACCTGGTTGGTGGCCAGGGTAAACTCACGGCCTATTACGCTCCAGATCTGCACATCAATTTTTGGACCATAGAATGCGCCCTCATCGGGGATCTCTACATAAGGGATATTCGATTCTATCAATACCTGCCGAACCATATCCTCGGTTTCCTTCCACAGTTCCGGTTCGTTAATGTATTTCTGACCCAGCTTTGAAGGTTCATGTAACGATAAACGCATTACGTATTTGTCGATGCCGAAGATCCTGAAATACTTAAGGTACATTTCGTTCACGGCCCTGAACTCGTTGGCAAATTGTTCGCGGGTGCAATAGATATGCGCATCGTTCATATGTAAACAACGCACACGCATCAGTCCAAACAGCTCCCCGCTTTGCTCGTAACGGTAACAGGTACCGTACTCGGCCAGTCGCAACGGAAGGTCTTTGTAACTTCTGGGCTCTGCGCTGAAGATCTTATGGTGGTGCGGACAGTTCATTGCCTTCAGGTAGTACTTCTGCCCGTCCAGTTCCATGGGCGGGAACATACTATCCTGGTAATACGGCAGGTGACCGCTGGTAATGTACATACTTTCCTTGGCAATGTGCGGGGTTACCACTCTTTTGTAACCGCCGGCCTGCTCGGTTTCCTTGGCCAGTTTTTCCAGCTCTTCAATAATGATGGTGCCGTTGGGCATCCATAAAGGCAAACCAGGGCCTACATCATCATCCATGGTGAAAATTCCCAATTCCTTACCCAACTTGCGGTGATCGCGTTTTTTAGCTTCTTCCAATAAGGTCAGGTATTCATCGAGTTCTTTCTGTGAAGGGAAAGTAACACCATAAACACGGGTCAACTGCTTATTGTTCGAATCGCCTTTCCAGTAAGCACCGGCAATGCTGGTAAGCTTAATGGCTTTTATGGGCGCGGTTGACGGAATATGCGGTCCGCGGCACAGGTCGGTAAAACCGCCCTGTGTATAGAATGTGATCGATCCGTCGGTAAGGTTGCCCAGCAGATCGAGTTTATATTCGTCGCCTTTATCGGTAAAATATTTAATGGCTTCGGCCTTTGCCATTTCTTTACGAACGTAACTGTTGTTCTGTTTAGCCAGCTCGTTCATTTTCTTTTCCAGTTTTGCCAGGTCTTCTTCGGTGAGCTTGCGGTCGCCGAGGTCCATGTCGTAGTAAAATCCGGCCTGGCTTTCCAGTGCAGGGCCAACCCAGAACTTCACACCGGGGAACAGGCTTTCAACGGCTTCAGCCATCAGGTGAGCCGAAGAGTGCCAGAAGGTTAATTTACCGTCCTTATCGTCCCACGTGAGTAAGTTTAGGGTAGCGTCTGTGGTAATGGGACGCGTGGCATCCCACACTTCGCCATTAACTTTTGCGGCCAATACTTTTCGAGCCAATCCTTCGCTGATCGACTTCGCTATTTCCAAACCAGTGGTTCCTTCATTGTACTCCCGTACATTTCCATCCGGGAAAGTAATTTTAATCATTTTATCACTACCTTTTTTTGTGACCGGTCATACTTATAGGTGTGCCAAGCTTCAGATAACAGCGCAATGGTAAGCGTGGCACATCTATAGTATAAGCCGGAAGAACGGCAAATTTAACGAACAATTTGCAGACCACCATTTACGATATGTGTCGTAAAAAACTAATTATTAAGTAATTTGCCGGTTAATGCCCGGGGTTTCCCGGTAATGCTTGGTTTAGTACCCAGATATAAAATCAGCGAATAAGATGAAATCAGTTTTACTTTTTGTGCTTTTAGGCCTGGGTTTTTGTGTACAGGCGCAGGATCTTACTGGCATTTGGCGTGGAAATTTCAAAAGAACGCCGGTGGGGGCTAATGGCCGCATGATGGAACTGCTGGGCGGCGATGAACGTTATAAGTTTGAAGTTCAGGTAGATCAGAATAGTAAAAATTTCAGCGGTGTTACCTACTCTTACCTTACCACCGTGTTTTACGGAAAGGCAACCTGCAAGGGCACGGTGAACCCTGCCACCAAACTGGTTCGGATCGAAGAGCTGAAAATAGTGGAAGTGCGTATGGCCGGCGGCAGCGATGCCTGTGTAATGACCCTGAATTTGAGATATTCAAAAGAAAACGATGAGGAATTCCTGGAAGGCACCTATACCAGCTTCAACACCCGCGATTCGGGCAACTGTGGCAAAGGGACGGTTTTTTTACGCAAAGTGACCACTTCCGATTTTTATGAGGAACCCTTCCTGGTAAAAAAGCGAAAGGAAGAGAAAGGGTTAATAGCTAAAGTACCTCCGCCAAAAACCACCACTTCAAAAGCCCCTGCGGTTAAGACAACCCCGAAAACAACACCTAAAACCACTCCGAAAACACCACCGGCCAGCACAGCCAAAAAAACGGTTACAACAAATACTACCCAAAAACCCAATAATAAAACCATTGCCAAAACGCCGGAAACAAGACCCAATGTGAAAATAGTTCCGGTTGATTCGGCGAAAAAAACTGAGGTAAAAATGCCGCCGCTTGTCAACATTCCAACGCCAAAGGTGCTGGCCAGCCGCGAGAATGAACTGGTAAAGACCATTACTACCAGCGCCACCGAAATTGAGATCAATATTTACGACAATGGTACCGTCGACAATGATACTATTTCTGTTTACATTGATAAAAAGCTCGTGCTGGCAAGGAAGCGGTTAACTGAAAAGGCGATTACCCTCAAGGTAAACCTCGATGAAACTGACAGCTATCATGAACTGGTGATGGTGGCAGAGAACCTTGGTGAAATTCCACCCAATACTTCGCTGATGGTGGTAAAGGCCGGCAAACAGCAATACGAGGTGCGGATCACCTCTACCGAACAGAAGAATGCGGTTGTGGTGTTTAAATATCAACCATAGTAATTCGATAATTCGATAATGGAATACAAATTTTGAGCATGGAATACAGATTCCACGCGCAAGCACTCACAGCTGCTGTATTTCCATTAGCACATTAGCACATTAGCTAATTATCACATTAGCATTTTCTACCGTTTACATAAAATTATCTGTACATCTGCCTGGTACGTGGTAAATTCCAATAAAAATAGAGAATGCGTTTTTTGCTGTTTCCCATGCTGCTTGGGTTAACCCTGTTTTCCAATGCTCAACTGCTTACGGGCGTTTGGGGCGGTATCAGAACTCAAAATGCGGGCGGTTGTTTTCCGGCATATTCAACGGAGCTGCATATCATTCATATGCAAAACAACTCATTTATGGGTAACGTATACAGCTATGATAACGAGCGCTACACCAAAATCAACTTCACCGGCAAATTCAATCCCCTCACAAAGCGCATAGTAATTATTGAAAGCGCCGTATTACAATATAACATCCCCGATAGCTGCGTTCCCTGTATAAAAACCTACGAGCTTACCTTTTCAAAAAATGGTGTAGCCGATTTATTGCAGGGCGAATGGCGTGGCCATGAAATGGGTAATAATCACCATTGCCAACCCGGTAAAATATCGTTGTCGCGGCTCACCAAAGCCGCCTTTCCCATTGACGTATACCAGAACGATACGCTTGCCGGTGTGCAGAAGAATTTAAAGCTGCAGAACAGGCAAAAAGACCTGGTACAAACGATCGCTGTCGATACCTCGTTCATTAAAATTGAACTGTACGATAATGCAGAAATAGATGATGATACCGTATCTGTTTTCCTGAACAACACCCTGCTTCTATATAAAAAACGGCTCACGGGCAAACCGCTGGTGCTCGATGTCAATGTGTTTGCCAATACCGAATACGAATTGATGATGTATGCCGAAAACCTGGGCCGTATTCCGCCCAATACTTCCCTGATGGTGATCACCGCCGGTAGAAAACGTTATCAGCTGCACCTGTCGTCGAGCGAGCAGAAAAGCGCCATTGTAAAATTTAAGTATGAACCGTTTGCAACCGGGCAATGAGATCACCTACTTGAACAACTCGGAACTATTTTCTCGGGATTTTTTCATTTCGTTGTGCCGCATGATACACAAACGACGCAATAATAACCGCAGCCTGTTTCAGATCGCCGGGTTGTAAATGATCGTATGAATCCATATTGCTGTGGTGTGTGCGCGAGTCATATTCTATGTCATCCTGTATGAACTGAAAACCGGGCAGTCCAATGGCATCGAACGACAAATGATCGGTGCCGCCCGTACGTTGTAACGTAATGGTTGAAGCGCCGAGGTCGGTAAAGGGTTGCAGCCATTTGGCAAAAACGGGTTGCACGGCTGCATTTTCCTGCAGGTAAATACCTCTTATTTTACCGGTTCCATTATCAAGATTGAAATACACCGAAACCTTGTCGCCTGCTGCATTGTACCGTTGCGTGGCCGTATCGGTGAAGTGCTGCCGCACATAGTTCTTCGAACCAAGCAGCCCCTGTTCTTCCCCACCCCACAATGCTATGCGAATGGTTCGCCGGGGTTGTACATTCAACGTTTTCAGAATGCGCATCGCTTCCAGCATTACCGCACAACCGGCGGCGTTATCCGTAGCGCCTACCGATGCATGCCACGAGTCGAGATGCGCCCCGATGATCACCAACTCCTGTTTTAGTTTGGGGTCGGCGCCTTTTATTTCGGCAATTACATTATAACCCTGCAGGTCATCGGTATGGAACTGCGTTTTTACATCTATTTCGAGTGTAACCGGAATGCGGCGTTGCGCCATTCGTTGCAGCATCATATAATCTTCATACGCCAGCACCAGGTCGGGAAAATTTTCAGCAGCACTGCCTGCCCAGGCCCCGCCGCCCTGTACAAACACGGTGCCGTCGCGGCCGCGGGGATTCGTACTTAAAATGGCAAGGGCGCCTTCCTCCCGGGCAAACTGTTTCAGTTGGGTATAAGAAAGCCCGCCCGGCCGTTTTGGTTTTTCATTGTGATCATGCGCTGAAGTATATCCTTTCCCCTGTAACCCGGTGTTTGCCGTTTTGTTCAATTCACCGGCTTCAACATTTTTCCATTTGGCCATTTCTTTCAGCTCTTCATTGCTGTAGCGCCTGGCGTCGGCTTCGTATGCAGGTTCCAGTGAATCTATCCGCCGCAATAAGATCACCTTGCCGTTCAGTTTGCCTTTATATGCCTCCAGGTCGCTCGCATCGCCTATCGATAACAACACCACCCCGGCGGTTTGCAAACCATTGGTGCCGGCCGTCCAGCTTTTGGGAAATGCAATAACAGGTTTATAATAAGGGGCGCTCATGGCCACATAACAACGTTTCAATTCCCAGCCCTTCCCCCATTCGCCAAAAGGTTCTAGCCGGGCGTTACTAAGGCCCCATTCACTGAGTTTGTTTTTTGTAAAATCCGCCGCCCGGCGAAAACCGGGAGAATTGTTCAGGCGCGGCCCGCTTGCTTCGGTGAGAAAAAATGCAAGATCCATTACCTGCGAGTGGTTGAACCCTTCCTGCCTGATCTTTTTGATCATGTTCAGGTCTGGCTCATCATGTTGAGCCTGCAGGTGCCCCGGTGGTATACAAATCAGTAACCCAAGGATAAATGTTTTCATGAGTGTATCATTTCATGGAGTCGGCGGTGAGGTAATACCATTTTCGTGCCGGTAAGCAGTACAGCGTTCCTATGCGCATTTGTTTGCATTCAAATCGCCTTGAATTGAAACGGGTTAGCCTGTATGAACTGTTTAAAACTTGAAATTCCAGGTAACGGCGGGAATGATCGGGAACAGCGAAACCTGCTGTGTTTTCATGGTTAAACTGCCGTTGTAAGGGTTTCCGTCCTGGCTGAAGTAAATAAAGTATGGGTTCAACCTGCTGTATACATTATAAATACTGAACACCCAGCTTTGCTGCCATTTCTGTTTGGGTTTTGTACCGGGAGTAAGCGTTGCAGAAAGATCCATACGGTGATATGGCGCCAGCCGGTATTGATTGATCTTGCTGTATTCCTGGGTGAAAACGCCGCCAATCACATAAAAGCGTTCGGGCAACGACACTGCATTCCCACTGCCATAAACGAACACAGCAGAGAACTTCCATTTCTTGTTGAGCTGGTACGTGCCTACTACCGACAGATCGTGCCGCCGGTCGTATTTCGACGGAAACCTGATGCCGCCATTGAGCGTATCGAACTGGCGCCAGGTCCAGGAAAGCGTATAACCGATCCAGCCGGTGAGTTTTCCCCGGGTTTTATTGATGAACAGTTCCGTACCATAGCTCCACCCTTTTCCAAAAACAAAATCTTCTTCCGGGTCTTTTAAAGATGGCGTGTATCCCTCCCTGTATTCGATCTGGTTATCCATTCGTTTGTAATACAATTCCACCGAAGTCTCCAGCATATTATTGCTGAAGTTTTTAAAGAGCCCGGCCGCATATTGCCAGCTGATCTGTGGTTTTACACGGTATGTGCTGGGCACCCACAGGTCGGTTGGTAAGGTTGAACCGGAATTGCTTACCAGGTGTATGTATTGCAGGTTTCTGGTTACGGCTGCTTTTAGCGAGGTTTCGTTATCGATGGCATACCGAATGGTGAACCGGGGTTCAAAGCCGTAATATGTTTTTACCGGTTTGTTGGTGCCGTAGCTGATGCTGTCGTTCTTGTTGCCATTGATATCGTTGCTGAATATTTTATATGGGCCCAGTTGAACAAAACGGCTGTATCTGAGGCCGGCATTTACTTTTATCCTTTTGCTAACCTCCCAGTCGTTCTGCAGGTAAATACCCGTTTCACCGGCGTATTTTCTCATTTCATTATCGGGGAAGAACTGGTTATCGCCCTGGTTACCACTCAGGATATTCGGGGTGAATGTATGATGGGTGAAGGCCGCGCCGAAACGAAGTTTATGCTGTGGGGAAGCATACAGGTCGAAGTCGGTTTTGGCGCTCCAGTCGTGAATGCCCGATGACAGTTTGATGTTGAAATCGTTTTGGGCAGCGCCAAAGGAAAAAGCATAATCATTATAAACCACGGTGGTATTGGCAAATAATTTCCGGTTGAACACATGGTTCCAGCGCAGGGTGGCCGTTGTATTGCCCCAGGGAATATCGGCCCTGAAAGCCCGGCGGGCATTGCGGTAAGTAAATACATCCCTGCCAAAATAACCGCTCAGGTACAGCCGGTCTTTTTCTGAAAAAATATAGTTCACTTTTGCGTTGAGATCATAGAAGTAATACCCCGATCCGTAGAAATCGCTTTTTTCAGAAATAAAGGGTTTCATCAACAGGTCGATATACGTGCGGCGGCCCGAAACAATAAAGGAAGATCTATTTTTTTTAACAGGCCCCTGTACCGATAACCGCGAGGCAATGGCCCCTATTCCGCCCTCCACCTCGAATTTGTTCAGGTTGCCTTCTTTCATGGCCACATCGAGCACGGAAGATAAGCGTCCGCCATACTGGGCCTGCATCCCGCCTTTTACCAGCGAGATGTTCTTTATTGCATCGGAATTGAAGATGGAAAAAAAGCCAAAGAGGTGGCCGGTATTATATACGATGGCGTCATCGAGCAGGATCAGGTTCTGGTCGGGCCCGCCGCCGCGTACATACATACCGGTATTGCCTTCACCGGCATTGCGTACGCCCGGCAGTAACTGCAGGGTTTTTAAAAGATCGGTTTCGCCCAGCAGTACCGGCACCGATTTAACCTGGTTTATTGAAAGATCTATTTTACCCATTTGGGCGCTGGTAACGTTGCCATCGCGCCGGCGCGCGGAAACGATCACTTCCTGTAAAACAGGTTTTGCCGGCAGATAGAAGTTTTGTTCTATGTTCCTGTCGAGTGAAATGGTCAGCGGCTGCATTTCATAACCGGCAAACGTAGCAACAACCATGTAGGTGCCGCGGGGCAGTGTTATAGAATAAAAACCGAACTGGTTACTGGCAATGTTTTTTCCATTGCCGTTAACGGAAACCGTTGCACCGATAAGCGTTTCGCCCGATAATGAGTCGCGCACATAACCGCTGAGTGTAAATTTCTCCTGTGCGGTGGCGTACAGCGCACAACATACCCCCCATAATATCGCAACGAACCTCAACATGTGCAGTAATTTCCGTTAACGTTAACCGGTTTGCCGGTGAACGGGAAACTACTTCTAATAGCTCAGTGAATCCTCGACCGTGCCGCAATTCAGCATTTTACTACCGAAGTAGGGATTTTTTATCTCCCGTTCGTAGCTGATCCAGTAAGCGCCTTTATTGTCAAAAGCCATAGGGCAGTATTGCCAGTATAACTTTTGTCCGCTATAACGAACCGTGCGGGTAAGGCTCCAGATGTTATCAGCTATGGTTACAAATTCTTTTCTTTTATTATTCAGGTCTTTTGCTGCTGCCAATGCCTGTGCCGAACCTGAAATGGTGGATGAAAAACTGGCCGCAGTTTCTTTTATCACTCCTGTGCTGTCACCTTTTATCTCATTTACCTTCAAACTGTCGGCTGCTGTGTGCAATGCCAGCGCAGCGGCAGACGCCTTTGCCGTATCACTGGCCACCAGCGCGTTTTTAAGGGTATTGTAAGCATCGAGAAGTTGGGTGTACGATTGTTTAAAGGCATCTGTATTGTCAGAGATCGATAAAGGCTGCTGTTTTTCTGGTTCCTTGTCGCTCTGCTTGTCTTCGGTATTGCAAAAAAAGGGCCGGGCGATCAAAACTATTACAACCAGTAAAATAACTACGATTAGCGTTTTTTTCATCCTTTTAAGTTTAGTGTGCGGTTTGGTTAAAGTGCGGAAGGAACTTCACAGAAATAATCCTGCCGGTTTTCCCCGTGCCGGTCGTTCCGGGTTTATGATAATCCAAAGATAAAGAATAACCTTACATTACTGCTTCATATACAGGGTATTTCGCATGAACCGGGGCTTTATAATTTTCTCATCATCAAGTTTCACCATTAACTTCCTTAACGGCCTTATTTGTTATATTTTTGCAGATCATTTGATGTAAAAAATTATGCTGGCAGGATTAACGAACGTTACTTTTGAATTTGGAGCCCGGGCAATTGTAGAAGATGCAACCTGGCATATTCAACCCAATGAACGCATTGGTCTTATTGGATATAATGGAACCGGAAAATCAACGCTTTTAAAACTTCTGGTGGGTCAGTACCAGCCCTCGGAGGGTACGGTAGAGCGCAGCCGCGGTACATCTATCGGCTATTTGCACCAGGACCTCCTGAGTTTTGATACCTCCGATTCCATTTTACAGGTGGCTCTGGGCGCCTTTGAACGGGTAATGCAACTCGAAAAAGAGATCGAAGAACTGGGCAAACAACTGGAAAATTCCCCAACCAGCGGCCTCAGTGCCGAAGAAACCGATGCCCTGTTGCACAAATATTCCGACCGCTTACACGAAATGGACACCCTCGACGGGTATAATATTCATCATAAAACCGAAGAAGTATTACAGGGGTTGGGTTTTTCGAATGCCGACCTGCAGCGGCCCTACCGCGAGTTCAGCGGGGGCTGGCGTATGCGGGTATTGCTGGCCAAAATGATCCTGCAACAACCCGACCTGCTGCTGCTCGATGAGCCTACCAACCACCTTGACCTGCCATCTATCGAATGGCTCGAAAAATACCTGGTGCATTACCAGGGCTCGGTGGTGATCGTGAGCCACGATAAATATTTTCTCGACCGCATGGTTACCAAGATCGTGGAGGTTTACCAGCGGCAACTGCATATTTACAATGGTAATTATTCCTATTACGAAACGGAGAAAGTACAGCGGGTAGAACTGCAGCAACGGGCGTTTGAGAACCAGCAGGATTACATTCGCCAGCAGGAACGTTTTATTGAACGCTTCAAGGCCAAGGCATCAAAAGCCGCAGCTGCCCAAAGCGCCATGAAACGGCTTGAAAAACTCGACCGTATTGAGGATGTGGCCATTGAACGGCCCAATATCCGCATCAACTTTCAGGTTGATAAAGTACCGGGTAAAGTGTTGTGCGAGCTGAAACACATCACCAAAAAGTTTGGCGATAACACCATTGTCGAGGATACCCATGCCGAGATCAACCGGGGTAACAAGATCGCCCTTATCGGCGCCAACGGTAAAGGTAAATCAACCCTGCTGCGGATCATCGCCGGGGCCGAGTCGTTTACCGGTGAACGCAAGTGGGGACATAATGTAGATGAAAGCTTCTATGCCCAGCATCAGCTGGAGGCACTGGATGTGA
Source organism: Niastella populi (assembly GCF_002078015.1). GTDB lineage: Bacteria > Bacteroidota > Bacteroidia > Chitinophagales > Chitinophagaceae > Niastella > Niastella populi. Next base: position 103,554 of record NZ_LWBP01000156.1, read on the forward strand.
ACAATACCCTCATAGAGGAAATGAAAGCAGCCGGCAGCCAGAAAACGGAACAGGAGCTACGTAACCTGCTCGGTTGTTTCCTTTTCGGCGGTGACGATATCGATAAAAAGATCAAAGTATTGAGCGGTGGTGAAAAAGCCCGTGTGGCGCTGGCAAAAACCATCATCAGTAAAGCCAATTTCCTGATGCTCGACGAGCCTACCAACCACCTCGATCTGCATTCGGTTGAACTGTTGATAGATGCATTGAATAAATATGAAGGCAGCCTGATCTTTGTTAGCCACGACCGGTATTTTGTATCGAAAGTGGCCAATACCATTTGGGAGATCGATAACCATAAGATAAAGACATTCGACGGCGGCTACGAAGAATGGAACGAATGGAAAGAACGCCAGAAGCAACGCGCCGAGGCGGCCGGTGGTCAAAAGGCAGAGGGTGGTAATAAAAAGGCGGAGCCAAAAGCTGAACCGGCGCCTAAAAAAGCGGAACCGGTACAGGAAGCGAAAGCGCCTGTTGCCGAGGTAAAACCGCAGGGCCCCATCAATAAAGAACTGAAAAAAGAATTACAGAAACAGCAAAAGGTGTTTCAGCAACTGGAGGAAAAGATCGGGCAGCTGAACCAGCAGAAAACAACGCTGGAAGCACAACTGACGGCGCCCGACACGTATTCAGACCGCAACAGGTTCGTGCAAACGGAAACCGACTATAAAAAGGTGAGCGAAGAATTGCAGCGGCTGAATAAACAATATGAGGAAGTGTTTGAAAAGATAATGGAACTGGAAGCGCAGGCTTAATTCCTTTGGCCGTGCCCGGTAATGCAGGCAAACCCGGGCACGGCAGTTTTCCCCCTTAAAAAACCATCCCATGAATATTACCATCCGCAAAGGAACAGAAGCCGATTACCCGGCGATCATCGATCTGATCCATCAGTTTGCTTTGTACCAGAAAACACCGGAAAGGGTAACAAATACGGTAGAACAGATGAGATCAGACAACAATTTGTTCCAATGTTTTGTTGCTGTAGATGAAAATCAAAAGATCGTTGGTTATGCGGCCTGGTTCTTCGCTTATTTCTCCTGGACGGGTAAGGCGCTTTATCTCGACGATTTATACGTGGTTGAATCGGCCCGCGGGCAAGCCATCGGAACACGGCTGTTGCAAACGGTTATCGACTATGCCAGGCTTACAAACTGTGTAAAAGTACGTTGGCAGGTTTCGAACTGGAACAAACCGGCTATTGCCTTTTACAGGAAAATGGGCGCCCTGATAGATGATGTTGAAATGAACTGCCATTTTGAGTTGATGCATTGATAACAATTCGTGAATGTGATTTTGGGTAGATTTTATGATTTGGCAATTAGATTTCAGGGGCGAAACCACTATTTTGAAAAGGATATTATCGAAACGAAATAAATCGCATATTCCCGAAATCAATTGTGGGGGTAACAGATGGTCACATTCAAAAGATACAAACCCATACTGGTTTGTTTGTTTTTACTGGTTCAAACGGCTACGGCCCAGCCTCCGGCTCCCCAACGCCCCCGGATAGGCGTAACCCTGAGCGGCGGCGGCGCCAAAGGGCTAGCGCATATCGGTATTCTGAAAGCTATCGACAGCGCCGGTCTGAACGTCGATTATATAACCGGCACCAGTATGGGCAGCATCATCGGCAGCCTGTATGCCATTGGTTATACCGCCGACAGTATTGAAAAGATCACCCGCACTATCGATTGGGACCTGCTGCTCAGTAACCAGTCTTCCCTCCGCAGCATTTTCATGGAAGAAAAAGACGAGTATTCAAAATATGTGATAGAACTTCCCTGGCAAAACCACAATTTCCGCCTTCCCAGCGGTCTGCTGCAGGGCCAGGAATTATGGCTGAAATTCTCAGAGCTCTATTTTCCCGTTCACCAGCAAAAAGACTTTTCGCGGTTCAGTATTCCGTTCCGCTGCATTGGTACCGATGTGGGCAATGGCGAGGCCGTTGTTATGAAGGAAGGTGAAATTATTTCCGCTATCCGTTCAAGCATGGCCATCCCATCGGTATTTACCGCCGTTGATTTCAATGGCCGCCGCATGGTCGATGGCGGTGTAGTACGCAATTTTCCCGTGCGTGACGTAAAAGAAATGGGCGCCGATATTGTCATAGGCAGTAATGTGGCCAGTGGACTGTTACCATCTGAAAAAGTGCGCAACGCATTACAGATCTTACTACAGATCGCATTTTTCAGGGAGGCGGAAGACGCCAAAACCGAAGTGCCGCAATGTGATATTTATATTCCATTCAAAATGGAAAAGTATAACATGGGCAGCTTCAACGACGGCGGCGCCATACTTGACCTTGGTATTGAAGAAGGCCGCAAATTATACCCGCGGTTCAAACGGCTGGCCGATTCGCTGAATGCGATCTATGGGCCCGCCCCGCTAAAAAAGAACCGCCTGCCGCACGTAAACTCGGTGGTTATTTCATCATTTGAAGTACATGGGGTGGAGAAAACTTCTACCGAGTTCTTTGTACATACCATGGACCTGCAACTGGGTAAAACCTACAATGCGCACAGGCTCTCGAACATGGTGCGCCAGGCATATGGCACCCGCTATTACAGCCGTATTATTTACTCGCTGGTACCAAAACCCGATGGCACCTGTAAGATCATTTTTGATGTAACGGAAAACCCGTTCACCTTTGCCAAACTGGGTATCCATTACAACCGGTTTACGGGTGTTGGTATTATCGGCAACCTCACAGCCCGCAATTTTTTCATAACCAATTCACGCAGCCTGGTTACCATCAATATCGGGGAAAGTTTTCGCATCCGCGGCGAGCACCTGCAATACATTGGCCGGTTAAAGAATTTTGCGCTGGTGGCCGAAACCCAGTTCGACCGTTTTGAAGTGAATACGTATGACCAGTACAAACAGGATGGACTATACAAACAAACCTTTTTCAAAGTAGGCGAAAAGCTGCAGTTCTCCCCTACCCGTAATTTTTCCATTGGCGCCGGCCACCGGTTCGAATGGGTGCATTATACGCCCAAGATCTCAAAAGGCGTAGAGTTCAGGGGAAGCAATAATTATAATACCTTGTTTGGGTTTATATCCCATAACTCGCTCGATAAGGCTATTTTTCCGCGGCGGGGAGTGAAGGTGTATGGTGAGGCCGGACGGGTTTTTGAGCAGCACCCGAACCTTGATTTCCTTTCCGACGGGGTGCCTATCAATCCCGATTCAGACACAACACGCATCAACACGTATCCTTACCTGCGCACTACGCTCGATGTGGAAAGTTATATTCCCATTGGCCGCCGGACCACTTTTCTTTTGAGCGGACAGGGTGGTATAAACTTCAACTATACGCGGAATGTGTTGAATGAATTTGCGATCGGCGGTCTTACCAAGGTTTTCCGTAACCAGATAACGTTTGCCGGTTTACAGGAAGGCACGTTGTATACGCCTTCCGTGGCCATGTTACAGGGCGGTGTTCGGGTAAATGTGTTTGCCAATTCATACCTTACCGGTAAGGCCAATGTATTGTTCACCAATTTTGTAAGCAAAAGCGCCTTCTTCAATAACCCCGATTTTCTTTCAGGCTATTCATTGACCTTCTCGTATAACTTTGCACTGGGCCCCCTTGAAATAAGCACCATGTACTGCGATCAAACGAATAAACTGCAATGGTATATTAATTTAGGAATTCCCTTTTAACGCCGAACGCTGAACGCGGGATGTAAATACAGCCTCTAAATTTATTTTGTCAGATCTTCTTATTCGCCATGCTCTTCGTGCGCCTTTATAAAATCACTTACCAGGTAACTGATCAGTTTACCGGTGGTATCGTTACTGCGGCCATCACTCAACCTTGTGGCGCCCTCGCATATATGTAAATAGGCAACCTGGCTTTCACGGGCGGCCAGCGTTACATACTGGCGGGCGTGTACGGGTGAAATACCCGATGGCGTCATGGCGCTCGACAATGTGTTTTCAATACAATCGAGGTCAAGCTCTATGCCGGTAAAATTCTCTTCGGTAAAATTGGTAGCGTGGGCTATGGCCTGAATGAAATTTCTTTTTTCGAGGATGAAGATATCCTCATAGGTGATGAAATCGAGGAAGGGATTGTTTACGATATCGAGCCAGACGTTTTGTGGCAGGTAATTTTCATGCAGCCCTATAACACAGTACTTCTGTAAATAGCCATCTTCTTCGGCATAGCGAAAACCATTGCCGCTGTGCCTGCCTTCCGAAGGGCGAAAATCGGCATGCGCATCGAGATTGATGCAATTTATCTGCGCCAGCGGCAAAACACCCGCTTTGTGTAATCCCTTGGCCGTGCCTTTTATCAGCGGATAGGAATTGTTATGACCGCCCCCGATGGCGATGGGGATCCTGTTATGTGATGTAATGATCTTAGCCAGTTCTTCAACCGCATCGTCTATTGTAATAACGGCGTGGCGGTAGGCATCTATTTTTTCTTCATAACCATATGCGTTCTGTTCTATCAGTTCGCTGGCATCGGTGAAGTTGAATTGACCAAGTAACAACACTTCTTCCCCGTTTAAAAAATCATTGCTTTGCAGGTTTAAAAAAGCCGAGAGGAAGGGTAACCAGGCTGAGTCGGCCCCACCGGTACCATGGTTGGCGCGAATGCCGATATCTTCCGGTATTCCAAATACTACATACTTTGCCGGCGATTGCTGCAGGGCGGTTTCCCAGGCGGTTTTTTCGGGCAGTACATGTACACTTTCTCCCAATTTGGTTTCAAACCGGCGGATCCTTGTAAGATTCAGTACATCGTGTTTGCTGTAGAATTTGAAATGTTTCATCTGGAAGTATTTATGGTGATATTTCAGATGTGCCACCCTTCAGATGTGCCATACTTTCAAAGTATGGCACATCTCTGTTACCTCAAAGTGCGGCACATCTCTTTTATAGTTCTGTGCGTTTAAGCCGGTTTCGCGGTCTCACGAAATCGAGCGGATATTTGTAAAAATATTTCCATAAGATGCGTACAAAACCGGGATAATCTTTTAACCGTATACCGCGTGAACGTACTGCTACAAAAAAGGCAAGTGAAAAGCTCACCAGGAAGTTCAGGAACCCGATACCCAAAACGCCCATAAATACATTGGCAAGGTACCGGTAGTTAATATGATCCCACCCTACTCCATAGGCCCCCAGTGAAATATTGGCTGCTGAAATGGTAATGTGCCTGATATCGAAAGGTATACCAAATATTTTACCCGCGATGCCGGCAAAGCCAAGAAAAAATCCCAATGAGATATTGCCGGCAAGGCTGCCGCCGTTCCGGTTTACATAATCGGATATCCGCTGCAGCCTGTTTTGCGAAAGCGATAAACGCAGGATGGGATGCTCGGTAAGGCGTTTGCCAATACGGCCATAGTTTATTTTATTCTGTACATAACCGGCGATGATACCGCTCAGGAAAAGAAAAAAACCGGTATTGCAGGCGTATAAAAGAGAAAGGCTTTGCCAGGGATGCTGGTCCTGCAACAACTGAACAGCCTCTTCGCCCTGTACCAGTGAATGCCCGAATACCCAATCATACAACCACGCCAGCAGCCAGGTACCCGGGAACACAATGATCAGGTTCCCGATAAAGGACGCGATCTGGCTGCGGCTCACTTTCGAAACCGTAACCGCCAGGTTGTACAGGTTAGGCGGTTCATCGCTTTTGCGGGCGTCTAACGAACTGGCTACAGCGCTGGCCGTAAATGCCGGCTGTTTGGTGGCCAGGGTCGATTTGGTTTCTTCAATGGCTACAAACCCCAGGCTGTAATTGACGCTGTAAACAAAACCGCTCCAGAATGGCGCCAGGTGCAGCAGTGTCAACAGGTTTTTAAAAACGGCCACAAAACAAACGATCAAACCGCCCCACATGGCGCTCCAGATCATTTGAAAGTATTCAAACGGTGAAGCCGTAATATATTTATTGCCTTTTTTGCCTTTGTGTTCGGCGATCTGGTAAGCGAGGTAATTGGTGGTTTGCGACAAAAATTCCCTGATACTGTTCTTCCGGTTCTCATTACGTACTACCGTAATGAACAGGTTGGCGAAACGGCTCAGGTTGATCTTTTCATCGGCATCGGCAATATCGAGAAGCAGGTACATGCGGTTCAGCTTCTGCTCTATCTGAAACAAAATAAAGGTTTGCGATAAACTGGTTCCTTTATCGGCTGTTTCATTGCGAATTTGCTGAACCAGCCCGGCGCACTGCTCCAGTACAGCCATTAATTCTTTTACCAGCTCGCGTACCGCTTCGGGATGTTTATTGTGCCGCAACACCATTTCTTTTATCTGGTATACCAGGTGTTGTTGTACTGCAAACGGATAATTGGGCGGTTGCCATTGCTGCGGTATATGTTGGCTGATCTCATTTTCCCAACCCAAATGCGTTACCCGCGCGCTTAATATTTGTAATGACAGCACCGATTGTTTTATGATCGCCGGCTCGTTCCCTGAAAATGAAAGTCCGATCTGTTCAAAGAAGTGCACCCATTTCCCGCGGCCTATCTGTTCTACCCATTCATAATCGTTATGCTTAAAAAAAATGCGGTTCAACAGGTATAAAAAGTCGTTCGGGTCCTGCGCTGCCGGTAAGAACTTATGTTTAAGGCGTGCATACAGCTCCCGGCCCGCACCCCGCGAAACCGTGATCCCGCTTTCGGTAAGCATGGGTACCAGGTTGCTGTTGATCAACTGCGCCATAATGGCCACACGCAGGTTGTTCAATACCGAGGGATGCTGGTGCATAAACCGGATGGCTTCTGCAAATTTTTTATTGGCCTTTTCCAACTCAGGCAGGTTGGGGCGGATCATAGCAATAAACGCCACCAGGTAATTCAATGCTTCTTCCCGGTCCTTTATTGATACGGAACGCCCTTTTTCAAGGAAGTCTTTTACGAGATTAATTTTTTTCTTTCTTCGTATCATTTGTCATTTGCGTGATATAGGCAATGCGGTCGTGAATCGGCAATCGGCAATCGTGAAACGGCAACCCCCGACTTCATCGGGGCCGGCTGTGAAAGGGTTGTCGAATTTCGGGACTTACTCCATTTCAACATTCGACATTGGATATTCAACATTCAATATTTTTGTATTCCCTTTTTTCATTTCTCTGTTCTTCATTTTTCATTTCACTGCACCCATTCTCCTTTTATCATTACTTTGTCGATCAAATTCGACCCAAACGCGTACGGCAAATATGCCAGCGACGGCACGGGTTGGGTTAGAATAATACTGGCTTTTTTGCCAATGGAAATACTACCCAGTTCATCGGCGCATTCCATGGCCCAGGCCCCGTTGAGCGTAGCGGCATTGATGGCCTCTTCAGGTAACATTTTCATTTGAATACAGCTCATATTCACTACCAGGTTCATATTGCCGCTGGGCGATGAACCGGGATTGTAATCAGATGCCAGCGCAATGGCGCAGCCCGCATCTATAAGAGCGCGTGCCGGTTGAAAGGGCATGCGTAAAAAAAAGGCCGCCGTTGGCAGCAACGTGCCAATGGTTGACGAACCAGCCAGTGTGCTTATTGCATCTTCATCCATCGTTTCAAGATGGTCAACGCTGATTGCGCCTGCAGCAACGCCGGCCTGCACCCCGCCCGATAAATTAAGCTGGTTGGCATGGATCTTTGGTTTTAAGCCATGCTGTATGCCGGCCCTGCAGATGGTTTCCGTTTCCGCTGCGGAAAAGAAACCCGTTTCGCAAAAAACGTCGATATAATCGGCCAGTTTTTCCCGCGCAATAACGGGTAACATTTCCTGTATAATAAGATCGATATACGCCTGGTGATTGTCTTTATACTCCACCGGATAGGTATGCGCGCCAAGGAACGTAGCCCTGATGGTAAGCGGCGATCTTTCACGCAGTTTCTTTATCACCCGCAGCATTTTCAGCTCTCCGGCTACGGTCAATCCATAACCGCTCTTGATCTCTATTGCGCCGGTTCCCAGCCTGCTCAATGCGGTGAGCCGTTCCCAGGCCATGTTGAACAGTTCATCTTCCGTTGCATCGTTCAATTTGCGGGCAGAATTAAGGATGCCGCCGCCCTTGGCGGCGATCTCGGCATAACTAAGGCCCTTTAATTTATCGATGAATTCATTTTCCCTGCTGGCGGCAAATACAATGTGGGTGTGACTGTCGCACCAGGCGGGTAATACCAGTTTACCGGTGGCGTCGATTGTATCGGCCGGGAGTGAACGGTTGATCGACGGAAGCTGTTCCATAGGTCCATAGGCGGCTATGGTGTCGTCTTCAATAAGTAAAAATGCGTTATCTATACATGGAAGGAGGGCAAGTTCTTTTCCTCGCAGTACAGGCCATTGTTCCCGTACGTTAACGAGTTGTTTTACATTGGTGAGCAGTAATCGGGCCATTGAGTGAAGATACTGAATTTGAAAACCCGGGTATTAATAATAACGAACGATTACCCTGATTTTTCAAATTGCCGGTAAAAATAAGTCCGGAAGAAAGGGCACCTGCTATGCGCTTCTTCCGGACTTTCTCCGTCGGACATTTTATCTTTAATTACGTTCCAGCGTACTGTTGTTTATTGACCAACGGTAACATCAGCTTTCTTAATAATTGTAATACTTTTTGCTGTGAGAAAACGGTGTATTGGGCAGAGGTTGAGCCATTGCTTACTTTTATGCTATAGGCGCGTTCGCCCAGTGCTTTGAACATATCCTCATCGGTTGTATCATCGCCCATACACAACACAAAATCAGGTTGCAGGTCGTTCACGATCTTGAGGGCCATAATGCCTTTATCAAAACCCGACATGCGCACTTCCACCACTTTGTTTCCATCTACCACCTGCAGCATGGTATTTTGCAACAGCTGCGAAAGGTTGTTGATCAGTTCCCTCGACCGGGTAAAACCGAGATCAGGGTGTGTGTTGCGGTAGTGCCAGGCCAGCGTATTCGTTTTTTCTTCTATAAATGAGCCTACGCAATGGGTAACGAACAACTGCATAATGGGCCGGATCTCGTTCTTCCATTGATCGGGGATCGAAACGGCTTGTTGCCATTGTTCATTTTTGGGTTTGAAGCTGGCGCCATGTTCCGCTACCAGCATCAATGGCAGATCGCCCAGCCATTTCTCGAGGGTTTCCGCCTCGCGGCCGCTGATAATAACCACATTGTTTCCGGGGTCGGCCGTTAAACTGGCCAACAATGCCCGCAGCTCATCATCGGGTGTTGCATCCTTGGGTAATTTCGCATACGGAACCAGGGTGCCATCATAGTCGAGCAGCAGGCAGCGGCTTTTGGCCATCTGGTAATGCAAATGAATTTGTGATCCCGTTCTTTCATCGAGCACTTTCACCTGTTGTTTTTCCTGTTCTACTTTTACATTCGATAACTGGTCGAGAAAATCACTTACCCATTTGATCACATCATAATCTGACAACCGTTGTTGCATCAGCGCCATCCGGTGCTGCTGTTCTTCCTGCGGCATGGTCAATGCCTTGTTTATGGCATTGGAAACTTCAACAATATCGGTCGGGTTCACCAGCAGCGCCTCATTGAGCTCATTGGCTGCGCCGGCAAGTTCACTCAGGATCAAAACGCCTATCCGTGCTGAACAACTGGCTACATATTCTTTGGCAACCAGGTTCATTCCATCGCGTAACGGAGTGATCAATGCCACATCGGCTGCTTTGTATAAAGCGGCCAGCTCATTGAACGGAAGATGGGTGTACCTGTAAATAATGGGTTGCCAGGTAATGGTAGAAATTTTACCGTTGATGGTGCCTATTTTTTGCTCTATCTGTTGTTTACGGTCGTTGTATGCCTGTATATCGTCGCGCGAAGGCACAATGTTCAGGATGAACACCACTTTTTCGCGCCATTCGGGATACTGCTCCAGGAAATATTCAAATGCATTCAGCCGGTCCATCAGCCCTTTTGTATAATCGAGCCTGTCGACCGAGAAGATGATCTTTTTGCCTTCGAAATTATTCCTGATGTCTTTATAGTGTTGTTTCGTTTCAGGATCGTCGCAGGCAGTATTGAACTTTTTATAATCGATACTGATCGGGAACAGGTCGGCTTTCACCAGCCTGTCCTGGTATTGCATGTTATGAAAATTACTGTCAACGCCAAGGATCATTTTAACCGATTGCAAAAAGTGCTGTGCATAATCGTGCGTATGGAAGCCCACAAGGTCACTGCCAAGCACGCCTTTCAGTAAGGATGATTTCCATTCCGCCGGTAACATTCTGAACAATTCGTATGAAGGGAATGGGATATGTAAAAAGAAACCAACGGTGATATCGGGATTATCGGTGCGCAGCATTTCGGGTAACATCATCAGTTGATAATCGTGTACCCATACAGTATCGTCGGGCTGAAGTAACGGTTTCAGTTTATCGGCAAAGGCCCTGTTCACTTTTACATAGGCATCGTAATAGTGGGCCTGGTATTCGACGAGACTGGGAAAATAATGGAATAAAGGCCATAAAAGCGAATTTGAAAAACCGTTATAATAGTCCTTGTATAACAGTTTGTTCAGGAATAAAGGAATAACCTCGAAATCTCTGCCTTCGAGTTTTTCAGCTACTACTGTCCATTCATTTTGGGGAAAATCTGCCACACCAAGCCACAATTTTTCGGTAAAGCCCCTGTTTTTTGAACTCTCACTTTCAAAGTAACTTTTTATTGCAGATACCAACCCGCCGGAGCTTTGCCTAAGTGTAAGTTGATCTCCTTCACGGTCAATGGAAAATGGTAGCCTGTTAGATATAATGATCAATCGTCCCATAAAAATTACAGTAAACCAGTTAATAAAGAGTCTGTTTTGGCACGCCGGCCTAATCAGTCATTTGTCGCTGGGCTGTTATTAAAGAAATTATAATGCCAATAAGGGAGAATTGTTGAAGGGGCTGGCGTATTTAAAGAGATTGTAATGTGGATTTAATGTGAGATTAAGGAGGGGTTAATGTTCACAGTTCATAGTTCACAGTTCATAGTTCACAGTTCATAGTTCACAGTTCATAGTTCACAGTTCATAGTTCACAGTTCATAGTTCACAGTTCATAGTTCACAGTTCATAGTTCACAGTTCATAGTTCACAGTTCATAGTTCACAGTTCATAGTTCACAGTTCATAGTTCACAGTTCATAGTTCACAGTTCATAGTTCACAGTTCATAGTTCACAGTTCATAGTTCACAGTTCATAGTTCACAGTTCATAGTTCACAGTTCATAGTTCACAGTTCATAGTTCACAGTTCATAGTTCACAGTTCATAGTTCACAGTTCATAGTTCACAGTTCATAGTTCACAGTTCATAGTTCACAGTTCATAGTTCACAGTTCATAGTTCACAGTTCATAGTTCACAGTTCGTAGCTTATAGTTTAGGGGTTGGGCTGGGTTTAAAAAGAAAAGGAGACAAAGCGTTTCCACTTCATCTCCCTTTAATGTTGTATGTTCTTAGTGCCTATTTAAAATTCAATTTCATCCGTTGGCGATAAAGCTCTCGTACTACTCCCCGTTGGTTATAAGGGTTTGTAACCAGGAAAAACAAATACAATGGTTCAGTAACTTCTGACATCTTCAATGTTTTTTCCTTAACAGGGAAGTATACCTGTTCAATAGTTCTTGTAGCGGTAACAGTATTTGCATCTACTGTTTTGATATCTCTGTCGAACCGGTATTCGTTGTTGGCTTTATTATAAAGCCAGAACGCCCAGTTGTCAGAGTTAATGGCAATTTGCTTGTTGGTGTTAAAGTTCTCTTCCTTTAAAATTTTGTAGGGAATGTCTTGCAGGTCGGGTAAAGAGGTTTTGTCACCGACTTTATAAATAGCGTCGGTAAAATCGGCGTTTACGAAAACACCATCATAGGCATTAACATCAAAAGTAAATTCAACAGCGAAGGGGGCTTTCTTTAAATCATATTCTCCGTTCACCGGAGTTACGGCGGCACCGTTTTGAATAATTTTCAGGCTTACTTTAGCTTGGGAAAAAGCGGTGCTGGCTACTAAGGCAAAAAAGAACAAGGAAATGGTTGTTTTCATAATTCGGATTTTTCATACATGTTTATCTTCATACCTGCTACAACGTACAGATCAAAAAGATATTTTGTCATCGTATAAATACCATTTTTTTTCCGGCGGGGTCGGTGGTATCCGCAACAAAATAGAAAAATATTTTTATCTGTGAAACCGTTTTTTTAAATCAAGGTCAAATTTATTTGAAGTTTCTTTGGCAACGTCATATCCCGCATCGGCATGTCGTATAACTCCCATCCCGGGGTCGTTCCTTAAAACCCGCGCCAGTCGCGCAGCAGCATCTTCTGTTCCATCTGCTACGATCACCATGCCCGCATGAATGCTATACCCCATTCCTACTCCGCCGCCATGATGTAAACTTACCCAGCTGGCGCCGCCGGCGGTATTAACGAGGGCATTTAAGATAGGCCAGTCGGCCACTGCATCGCTGCCATCCATCATTGATTCCGTTTCGCGGTTGGGTGATGCAACCGATCCGGTATCGAGGTGGTCGCGGCCGATTACGATCGGCGCTTTAACTTTTCCTGTTCGTACCAGTTCATTGAATGCAAGCCCGGCTTTTTCTCTTTCGCCCTGCCCCAGCCAGCAAATGCGTGCGGGCAGTCCCTGGAAGGCGATCTTTTCTTTAGCCAGTTTAAGCCAGCGCTGCAATGATGTATTTTCAGGGAACATATTGCCAATGACTTCGTCGGTTATCGCAATGTCGTGCGGATCGCCGCTCAATGCCGCCCAGCGGAACGGGCCTTTTCCTTCGCAGAACAATGGCCTGATATACGCCGGAACAAAACCCGGGAAATCAAAAGCATTTTGCAATCCTTTTTCCTGCGCCCTTGCGCGAATGTTATTTCCGTAATCAAATGTAATGGCGCCTTTTTGCTGTAACGCAAGCATCAATTGTACATGACGGTACATGCTGTTGTAGGCATAGGCAATGTATTGATCGGGATCCTGCCCGCGCAATACTTTTGCCTGTTCGTAAGAGATCTCATGCGGCCAGTAACCGATCAGCGGATCGTGTGCCGAGGTTTGATCGGTCAACGTGTCGGGAACAATATTTCTTTCAATGAGGCGTTCCAGCAGCGTTACCGCATTGCACAACACGCCTATCGATAGTATTTCCCCGTTTTCTTTTGCCCTGATCGAACGATCAATTGCCGCATCGATATCTGTTATTTTTACGTCGAGGTATTTTGTTTCTATGCGTTTATCTATCCGCCATTCTTCTACCTCTGCAATAAGGGCAACGCCTTCATTCATGGTAATGGCCAGGGGCTGTGCGCCACCCATACCGCCTAAACCGGCGGTTACATTCAAGGTGCCTTTCAGTGAACCGCCAAAATGTTTGGCTGCCGCTGCTGCATAGGTTTCATACGTGCCCTGCACAATTCCCTGGCTGCCGATATAGATCCATGAACCGGCAGTCATTTGCCCGTACATCATCAGCCCTTTTCTTTCCAGTTCATCGAAGTGTTGCCAGGTAGCCCATTTGGGAACGAGTTGTGAATTGGAGATGAGCACGCGCGGTGCATTCACATGCGTTTGCAATATGCCAACGGGTTTACCGCTTTGGATCAGCAGGGTTTCATTATCGTTTAGGTCTTTCAGCGATTTGATAATGAGGTCAAGCGCTTCGAAATTGCGGGCTACTTTTCCGCGGCCGCCATATACGATAAGTTCATCGGGCCTTTCTGCCACAGCCGGGTCGAGATTGTTCAGCAGCATGCGTAATGCGGCTTCCTGGATCCAGCCTTTGCAGTTGAGTTGTGAACCGGTTGGTGTTTTGTATTTGGCGGCGTCGTATTGTGAAATGGTTGTATTACTCATATCTGTTTCGATGTGGGCTTTGTTTCAATTCAAATATCTCAGGAAATGATATCGTGTTAACTCCTCAGGGTCTCTTTTTTTATCCTTGTTTTCCATATACAGGTGTTTTACTAAAGTTACCAAAAACTTTATAGCTATATCCCAAACACCTCAAATCCTTCATTTAAATTGATCTTTTTCAACTTCGACAATTCATTACAATGTTCCACAAACGAAAAATCACTGATGATCCTTTTTATTTTATCAATGTCATCAGCAAATATTCTGTCCTCTTCTGCAAAACTTACAAACTCCCGCACATAATCATGGGCCGACTCGAGAATTTCACTGCTCCTGAATGGTCTTCTGAACTCGATGGCCTGGCAGGCGCTCAATAACTCGATGGCTAAAATATATTCCAGGTTGTCTATCACCTGGTTCAGTTTTCGCCCGCTGATGCTGCCCATACTTACGTGATCTTCCTGCCCCAGTGAAGTGGGAATACTATCGGCGCTTGCCGGAAAACAAAGGGTCTTGTTCTCCGTTACCAATGCTGCCGTTGTATATTGCGGTATCATAAAACCGCTGTTCAATCCCACATCTTTCATCAGCAACATGGGCAGTCCCCATTTGCCTTCCAGTAACAGGTAACAACGCCGGTCGGAGATATTACCTGCTTCTGCCGCTGCAATACAGGCGTAGTCTAACGGCAATGCCAATGGCTGCCCGTGAAAATTGCCGCCGCTGATGGTATCGTCGGCACTAAGAATGATGGGATTGTCGGTTACCGAATTCAGTTCGGTTTCGGTGAGTTGTTTCAAATGCAACCAGGCATTGCGGCTGGCGCCATGCACCTGCGGCATACAGCGTAAACTATAGGGGTCCTGCACGCGGCCGCAATCGATATGGCTTTGCATTATTTCACTCTCATGTAAGATCAGCCGCAGCCGTTGCGCTACCAGTTCATTGCCTGCGAATGGCCGTAACCGGTGCAGGCGTTCATCAAAGGGCGCTTTGGTGCCGGTCAATGCTTCCAGGCTCATGGCCCCAATGATATCGGCCGCTTCGAGACAGTAATGCAACCGTTGCACCGCTTTTACCGCAAAGGCCAGGATGAACTGGGTGCCGTTTATCAATGCCAGCCCCTCTTTGGGGCCCAGTTGAATGGGCGACAAATTGAACCGTTGTAATATTTCCTGCGATCGGTATCGTCCGCCTTTGTAAAACACTTCGCCCAATCCTATCAGGGGCAGGAACAAGTGCGCCAGCGGCGCCAGATCGCCGGAAGCGCCCACACTCCCCTTTTCAGGTACAACGGGAATAACATCTTCTTCAATATGCCACAATATGCGTTGAAGCGTGGTGAGCTGTGCGCCCGAATAACCGCGTGCCAGGGCATGCACTTTGGTAATAAGCATGAGTTTCGCAATTTCAGTGCCTATGGGTTCGCCCACCCCTACGCTGTGGCTTTGCAGGATCTTATGTTGTAAAATGCGGGTATCTTCTTCCGACACGGGTTTGTTGGCCAGCACCCCAAAACCGGTATTCACCCCATACACCGTTCTGTTGTTCACAACAATTTCCTGTACATGCTGCTGGCTTTTCTGAATATTGGCAACGGCTTCTTTATTCAACACGCCTTTTTGTTTACCGGCGGCTATGGCCAGGGCGGTTCCAATAGTTAAATGGCCGATGCCGTAATTGAATTCCTGTTGCATACTATTTTATTGTTGATGCAAAACATGTTGCACCCGGTTAAAGACTGATTCGTTTTGTAAACCCTGTTCAATTTCACCAATGGCGGTTAAAATGTTCCTGCTGTGTTTTCCTTCCTGCACCAATTCTTCCATGGCCTGTTGCAGGGCATCCCATACCGGCTGCACCTGTTGTTGCAGTTTTTTTCCCTTTGCGGTGAACGCAACTACCTTTTTGCGGGCGTCGTCGCTGGCGGTGCTGGTTTTTGTAAGGCCTTTTTGCTGCAGGCTGCTCAACAGCTGGCTAACGGCCGAGTGCGAAATGCCCAATTCACCGGAGATGTCTTTGATGGAAACCGTTTCCTGCCGCGATAAAATATAAAACACCGGGAACCAGGCCGCGTCGAACGAAAGCTCATGCGATGCATAGATCTTGTTCACATCGGCAAGAAATGCTTCGCTCAGCCGCCGTAAACGGCTTCCGAAAACCAGGAAACCGAGAGATTCGTAAAAGCTCATAAAAATATATAAGTACTTATACAAATGTACAAATCCTCTCAATAAATCAAAATATAAATCAGAATGCGTTTGAGTAAACGGGCTAAACCATTTTTGTTGTAATTTTCAAGCTTCGTCATATTACGGGTATTTAGTAATCTTTAATGTGATCGGAATAACCGGAAACAATATCTTTAAAGCGAAAACCAAACTTCGTCCGCAGAGCCCTGCTACCGGCGCCGATGTTAAGGCTGCCGAAGAGCGAGTGCGGACAGTTCTTTTTAAAAATTTAACCTGAATATGAAAGCTGCATTGCGCGCCCAACTTTCTGTAATGATGTTCCTCGAGTTTTTCATCTGGGGTTCGTGGTATACGACCATTGGTGTTTTTATGAAGAATCACGATATGGCCGACCTCACCCACTGGCCTTATACGGTGAACCCTATTGCAGCTATTGTTGCCCCGTTTTTTGTGGGGCTGATAGCCGACCGCTATTTCGCCACACAAAAAGTGTTGGGCACCCTGCATATTTTAGGCGCCGTATTTATGTTCCTTACGCCTTCTGCAACGGGTAACTCAACCCTGTTTATTCTGTTACTGCTGGCCTATAACCTATGTTATATGCCAACCATGAGTCTCGCCAACACCATTTGTTTTCATAAAATGACCGACCAGGAAAAAGAGTTCCCGTTGATCCGTGTTTTTGGCACCGTGGGTTGGATCGTGGCCGGTTTGATCATCAGTTTTGTGTTGAGCAAATTTGTTACGGACGACTTAAAACCCGAACAAACTTCGATGCCGTTGTATATGACCGCCGGCGCCAGCCTGTTGCTGGGACTTTTCAGTTTTACATTACCCAATACGCCGCCGCCTGCTGCCGGCAGAAAAGTTTCGGCCGCCAGTATCATCGGGGTAGATGCGTTCAAACAACTGATGAGCCCTTCATTTATGATCTTCCTCATCAGCTCATTCCTGATCTGTATTCCGCTGGCCGCTTATTATAATTACACCCAGTTATACATGGAGGGTTTGCAGTTTAAGAATATTGCCGCCACACAAACGGTTGGACAGGTTTCCGAAACCCTGTTCATGGTGCTGATACCTTTCTTTTTTGTACGGCTTGGTGTTAAAAAAATGCTGGCGGTAGGTATGCTGGCCTGGGTAATACGGTATGCGCTGTTTGCGCTGGCTGCACCCGACCAGGTTACGTTTATGGTGCTGTTAGGAATAGCCCTGCATGGCATCTGTTACGATTTCTTCTTCGTAACCGGGCAGATCTACGTTGACAAAAAAGCCAATCCGCTCATCAGGGCGCAGGCGCAGGGGCTCATTGTGTTTGTGACCTATGGTGTGGGTATGCTGGTGGGCGCCCAGATAGCCGGTAAAGTATACAACTCATTTTTAGATGGCTCAGAAGCGCTTTCCTTACAACAATGGCAAAATTTCTGGTGGCTGCCCGCCGGTTTTGCTGCTTTTGTATTGTTGTTCTTTATGGTAACGTTTAAAGAAAAGAAAGAAAGTTCCAGGCAATTAGATAAGGAATTTGTTAGTTAGAATTAATACGCAAGGCAAAGGCAACAAGGCATAGAGGCAACGGGCGCCCGATAGCGGGAGGCTGCATTTTCTTATGAGTGTAGGGTGGAGACAACAACAAACCACAAACAACAAACCACAAACTAATAATATGGCAAAGATCGCAATGTTAGGTTCAGGCTTTATTGGCCGGTTTTATGCCGACTCTCTTCAGGGCTACAGAAGCCGCGATAAGATCGTAAGTATTTATTCGCGCCGTACTGAAAGCGCAAAGAAGTTTGCCGAAGATTACAACGTACCGCATTTTACTACCAATATGGAGGAAGCCATTGCGCATCCTGATGTAGACATCGTTTGTATTTCGCTGCCCAATAACCTGCACGAAGCGGCGGTAATGCTTTGCTGTATTCACCGCAAGGCGGTAATGACCACCAAACCGCTTGGCCGTAATGCCGAAGAAGCAAAACGTATGTTGCAGGCCGTTGAACAGGCCGGTATTTTCAATGGCTATCTCGAAGACCTCGTGTATACGCCCAAATTCATAAAGGCCCTGGAAAGCGTAAAGGCCGGGGCGCTCGGCCGCATTTTATGGGCCAAGTCAAGGGAAACACACCCCGGCCCTCACAGCGACTGGTTCTGGGATATGGAACAGGCCGGCGGCGGTTGTATTCTCGACCTCGGCTGCCATTGCGTTGAAATAACCCGCAGCTATATAGGAAAAGACATAAAACCGGTAGAAGTGATGTGCTGGGCCGATACCCAGGTAAAACCCATCGATGCCGAAGACCATGCCATCGGGCTGGTAAAATATGAGAACGGCGCTATCGGCCAGTTTGAAGTAAGCTGGACCTTCCGCGGCGGCCTCGACCTGCGCGATGAGGTTATGGGCTCCGAAGGCACCATCTGGATCAACAGTTTTTTACGTACCGGTTTCGAAATGTTCACCAGCGGCAAAGGGGCCGATTATGTGGCCGAAAAAGCCGAAAGCAACACCGGTTGGCTGTTCCCGGTAGGCGACGAGCTCAATGAACTGGGGTACAACCACATGTTCATGGACATGTTCAATGCCCTGGATGCCGGCCGCGAGCCCAAAGAAACCTTTTACGATGGGTATGTGGTGAATTGTATCCTCGATGCCGCTTACCGTTCGGCCAAAAGCAAACTGTGGGAACCGGTGCAGCTCGATATCTGGCGCGGTAAAACGGGTGTTACAAAAGATAGCCATCTTACCGAATACGATGCCGACCATTATCTCGTTAAAGAAGAGGTGATCCATTACGGCGCCAAAAAAGTGATCATAAAACACAAAAAAACCGGCAAGATCACCGAAAAGGTACTGGAATAGTTGTGACGAAATAAACCCCGCGGATTTTTTCCCGGAAAGCAGCGAATTCCGCTATTTTTGCGGTCCAATAATTAAACCCACGAACATGAAAAGGCAATTTGTAGCAATAGTTGTAATATTTACCATAGGTCTGCTGGCAAACGCACTCCAGGCAGATGCACAAAACAAGATCGGTTACATAAGCTTGCAGGAGCTGGTTAGCGCCATGCCCGAATACAAAAAAGCCCAGCTCGATATGCAGGAATACCAGAAAGCGCTGGTTCAGCAGGGAAATGATTACCAACAGGCGTTTATGGCAGATCAGAAAAAGTTTGTAGAAGACTCTATAAAAATGACGCAGGCGGTAAAAGAAGTAAAGCGCAAAGCATTGAATGAACTATATTTAAAATGGACCAACTTCGTTAACCAGGAAGCGCAGCAAATGATGAACCAGCACGAACAGGAACTGCTGGCTCCTATTCAGGAAAAAGCGGTTAACACTTCACAGGCTGTAGCCAAAGAGAACGGGTACGCGTATATTCTGCCTAAAGAGCAATTGATCGCTTTCCCCGCCGCCGACGATATTTTACCGCTGGTTTTCAAAAAACTGAACATTTCACCAGCTAAAGATGCACCGGCAACAGCTGCACCGAAGGCCGGTGGTAAATAGTAATATGACTGCTCCTGTTTTAAAGACAGGCAAACTCAATATAAGTTACTGAGGTAAGAGGCAGGAAGTAAGAAGTACGGGGGATTCCCGTATTTCTTATTTCCTGCTTTTTTATTTTGTACCCCGCCATTTAGCACGCGTTTCAAATATCAGGACCTTCTTGTCTGGTGCAGGGTGCCGGGCGATTTCTTCCTCTATCAACTGTATCACCTCAATCAACCTTTCAACTATTGATCAGATTGTTGAACAGAGGCAAACCTTGTCAACCCGTCAACAAGTCAACCCGTCAACTTACTTCAACCCCATGTCGGCTATAATGCCCTGTATCCGCTTATCCAGCTCCCCATGCACCTGAATGCCATCAAATTCGGCAGAATTTTTAATGGTGGTATTTACGCTGAAATAGAACTTGATCTTTGGCTCGGTACCGCTTGGGCGGGCTGAGATCTTGCTGCCATCGGCGAGGATGAACTGCAGTACGTTCGATACGGGCAGTTTGATCTCCCATTCTTCGCCCGTTTGCAGGTTCTTACCTTTACGGAACTCATAATCGAGCAACTGTACAACCGGCGAGCCGTTAACGGTCACTGGCGGATTGTTGCGGTAACCATCCATCATGTCGGCGATTTCCTTCTGGCCGTTCATGCCTTTTTTAGTGATGGAGATCAGGTGCTCTTTATAATAGCCGTACTGAACGTACAGATCGATCAGCTTTTCAAACAGCGTTCTGCCTTTGTCTTTTTCGTAGGCTGCCATTTCGCAAAGCAGGGCAACGGCGGAAACCGCGTCTTTGTCGCGCAGTTTGCTACCTATCATCAGCCCATAACTTTCTTCACCGCCCACGATATAATTTTCGCCGGCTTCTTTTTCCTTGATCAGTTCTGCGATCCATTTGAAACCGGTAAGCACATTGTAACATTTTACGTTGTTGTCGGCGGCAATGCGGTCGATCATATCCGTTGTTACTATGGTCTTGCACACAAAATCGTTCTTTTGGGCAATGCCTTTGGCTTTGCGGGCCTCGATGATATAGTTGAAGGCCAGTACGGCGGTTTGGTTACCATTCATTAACACCCAGTTGCCCTGTTTGTCCTTGATGGCAATACCAACGCGGTCGGCATCGGGATCGGTACCCAGTAAAATATCGGCATCCAGTTCTTTGGCTTTCTTCAGGCCAATGCTCATGGCTTCGCTTTCCTCGGGGTTGGGATAAACAACCGTAGGGAAATTTCCATCGGGTTTTGCCTGTTCTTCCACTATGTGCACATTGGCAAAACCAAATCGTTGCAATACCTGTGGCACCAGCATAATACCGGTACCGTGTATGGGCGTATATACAATTTTCAGATCGCGCTGGCGGGTAATCACTTCGGGATACACGCTCAGGTCCTTTACCATTTCAATATAGGCTTCATCGAGTTCCTTACCGATGATAGCGATATTGGCTTCGCCCCCGCTCCATTTCACTTCATCTACCGAGGCGATCTTTTCCACTTCTTTAATGACATTTTTGTCGTGCGGCGGCACCAGTTGTCCGCCATCGTTCCAATATGCTTTATATCCGTTATATTCTTTGGGATTATGTGATGCCGTACATACAACACCACCCTGGCAACCCAGGTGCCTGATGGCAAAACTGAGCTCGGGAGTTGGGCGCAATGCTTCAAATAAAAATACTTTGATGCCGTTGGCGGCCATTACATTGGCAGTGATCTCGGCAAACTGACGGCTGTTGTTACGGCTGTCGTGCGCAATGGCAACCCGTACAATGCCTCCGGGATAGGTTTGATTGAGATAGTTGGCAAAACCCTGGGTGGCCATACCTACCGTATATTTGTTTATGCGGTTGGTGCCAATGCCCATAATACCACGTAAACCACCGGTGCCAAATTCCAGGTTGCGGTAAAACGCATCGGCCAGTTCGGTGGGATTCTCTTTTTCAAGCCTGGCTATTTCCTGTTTGGCGGCTTCTTCGTAATTTCCGTTTACCCAAACTTGTACGCGCTGCTTAATTGCATCATCCATAGTGCTCAATTTGATGTTAGTATTGAAGGTTTGAAGTTATATAATTTTATGATTGAACAATTGGTTTATTGGCTAAACGTTAGTGTGTGGATTCGGATGAAACGGGGTATTTTTAATAAAAACCGGTTCATTGGATCGCTTTAACACAAATTGCTACTGGTGTCTGATAACTATCAAAAAATATACCCTCCCATTGTAAAGGCAGTTCTCACGATTCTGCTGGCCATTTGTTTTCATCATAATATGAAAGCGCAGGAGGCAATCGTGGGTCGTGAAACGGCAAACGGCAAACGTGAAACGGCACCCGGTATTCCAGGTTGTCGCCTGAATGCAGCTCGGGTGGGTTACCGGTTGCCGGTTACCGGTTACCAGGGCCAAAATGCAGGCATGCCGTATAGCAATAAGACTTTCATTGATTCGGGCGCCGGTAACCTGCCACCAAATAAGCGCGTGTGGCTCATTGCAGGGGCACATGTAACGGCCTGGACGGCTTCCTATATCGCGCTGAATAAAGCCTGGTACGATGGTTTCGCGAAAAGTGATTTCCATTTTTTTAATGACAACCACGAATGGAACCAGATGGATAAAGCCGGACATATCTGGACGGCCTACCGGGTGAGCAGGTTGTCGGCCGGGTTATGGAAATGGGCCGGACTGAACGGGCGTAAAAGTGCCGTGCTTGGCGGTATAAGCGGACTGGCATACCAAAGCATTATTGAAATTCAGGATGGTTTCAGCAGCGAGTGGGGATTTAGCTGGGGCGATATGGCTGCCAATTTCCTTGGCGCCGCCACCTTTGTTTCGCAGGAACTGGGCTGGCGCGAACAGCGGTTCCAGTTTAAACTAAGCTACTGGGCCTATGATTATAATTCGCCCGACCTGAAAAACCGCCGTAACCAGTTGTTTGGCGCAAGCCTTCCTGAGCGGTTACTGAAAGATTATAATTCGCAAACCTACTGGCTCAGCGCCAACATAGCGTCCTTTCTGAAAAACTCAAAATGGCCTTCCTGGCTCAATATGGCAGTGGGATATAGCAGCAATGGCATGTTGGGCGGTTTTGGCAATCAGTGGACCGATAAACAGGGCAATATTTTCGATCGCGCCGATATACACCGCGAGCGGCATTTTTTACTTTCACCCGATATCGATCTTACAAAGATCCACTCGGGCAAAAAATGGGTGCGCACCCTGTTATCGATAGCTAATATGGTGAAAATACCTGCTCCTGCAATAGGGTTAGGTTCGAAGGGTAAGTTGAAGGCTTATGCGTTATATTATTAAAAAGCCAGTTATTCATTATTCAGTTGTTCAGTTGAACTCAAAACTCAAAACTCAGAACTGAATAACTGAATAACGCTGAAATAGCAACATATATGTCCTAAACCAGCCATCGATCTCCAACACCTCTATTCTAAGTAAGCTCCCGTTACCACATCCCCTTCCACTTCAACAAAAATATGCTCCTGCAGGGTGGTATTTACCGACAGCCCTACGTAATCGGTTTTCACCGGGTATGCTTTGTGCGTGCGTTCGACAAGCGCCAGCGTTTGAATTTTTTTAGGCAGATAGGCCAGGAACGGTTTGATGGCATACAGCATGGTGCGGCCGCTGTTGGCTACATCGTCAACTACGATGATCACCTTATCGGTAAAATCGGTTTCACCGCTCAGTTTTATGTCGTGGGGCGATTTTTTATCGAGGGCGATATCGATATTCCAGATCACGATGTCGCTTTTTATAGAGCATAACAGCTTTTCAATATTACGGGCAATGACGCTGCCGTTTTCACGAATGCCGGCCAGGATGATCTGCTTTTCGTCGATATTGTTCTCTATGATCTCGTATGCGATCCGTTGTAATTTCCGGGCTACTGAATCCTTATCGAGGATATAATTACGCGCCATGCTTTTATTTTGGCCCAAAACTATATAAAAGTTATGTTTTTACATGATTGTTTCGAATTCTTTCCAAAGACGGGCATTAAAGTCATAGATGCCTGGTAACCTGCACCCGGTAACTGGTAACGATTCGCCAACTTGTCAACTTTTAAACTATCTTAGCCCTATGTCATATATACCACAAATACTATTCATCATCATTTCGGCTGCGGCCATTTGGTTTTTTAGTAAAAAGATAATGACTATACGCCGTAATATCCTGTTGGGTAAAGACGCCGATTTCAGCGACCGCAGGGGCGAACGGTGGAAAAACGTTTTGCTGCTGGCGTTCGGACAAAAAAAGATGTTCCGCAACCCGCTTGTGGCGGTGCTGCACTTTTTTGTTTATGCCGGTTTTGTCATCATCAATATTGAAGTGCTGGAGATCCTCATCGATGGTATATTCGGCACACATCGGATTTTTTCGCGGTATGGCGGTGTTATATATCCGTACCTGATCAATGCATTTGAATTCCTGGCTGTAACTGTATTGCTGGGTTGTTTGATCTTTCTGATAAGAAGGAATATCGTAAAAGTAAAGCGCCTTGCGAGCCCCGATCTGAACGGCTGGCCGCGCAGCGATGCCAATTACATTCTCATTACAGAAATCGTGCTGATGTCGCTGTTCCTTACCATGAATGCCGCAGATACCATTCTGCAGCAACGCGGGTATGGCCATTATGGCGAGAACAGTACCGGCAACTTTTTCTTTTCTTCCCTGCTGCATCCGTTACTAAACGGGTTAAGCGATAATGCGCTGGTTGGGGTAGAACGTTTCTGCTGGTGGCTGCATATCCTCGGCATTTTTGCTTTCCTCAATTACCTGCCTTTTTCGAAACACCTGCATATTTTGCTGGCATTCCCGAATGCTTATTATACAAGGCTGCAACCAATGGGCAAAATGAACAATATGACCTCCATTCAAAATGAAGTGTTGTATGCCATGCAGCCCGAACTGGTGCCGACAGATGGCGGCACCAATGCCACGCCGCCCGACAAATTTGGCGCCAAGGAGGCAACCGACCTCAGCTGGCGCAACCTGCTCGATGCCTATTCCTGTACGGAATGCGGCCGCTGCAGTGCCGCTTGTCCGGCCACTATCACCGGTAAAAAACTATCACCGCGCAAGATCATGATGGATACCCGCGATCGTATTGAAGATATGGGTAAGAATATCGATATGAACGGCGAGTATAAAGAGGATGGAAAAACACTGCTGCACGATTATATTTCCATAGAAGAACTGCGCGCCTGCACAACCTGTAACAGTTGCGTGCAGGAATGCCCGGTAAGTATCAGTCCGCTCGAGATCATTCTCGAATTGCGCCGCTCACTGATCATGGAAGAAAGCAATGCCCCGCAGGAGTGGAACGCCATGTTCAGTAATGTGGAGAATAACTTCGCGCCCTGGAAATTTAGTCCGGATGACAGGGATAAATGGGTTCAGGAAATGAGCTGATTGGTTAATGTGATAATTTGATAATGTGCTAATATGCTAATGGAAAGCCAGGTGCTGCATCATGTACTACCTGGCTTTTTAATTTGAGGCAGAAGCTGTATTCATTAGCACATTAGCTGATTAGCACATTTACATCCTAAAATATCAATTGCTAATTCTTCCGCTCATCTTTCCTGCAAAAACAAAAGCCACACTTCAAAAAGTGCGGCTTTAAACAAACACTATTATTCTGTGACTAAGAAACCTGTTTAATTATCCCGGCCCTGTATTTCATTATCACATTATCGAATTATCACATTAGCCTAAGGTAGCTGTACATTGAAAACAGTATTGCTGATAGTTACCGTGGCTTTGTTATCGCAGCCGGTATTGCCATAATCCAATATACGGGTAAGGCGGCCGGCGGGGGTTACTTCCAGTTTACCGCTTTCAAACCAGTAACAATTCATTTTACGCACCAGCGCCTGCGTAATGCTGATGGTATATGCATCGCCAGTTGCGGTAGTGCCATTGGCCGAACCGGTGATCGAATAGGTATCATCGAGAATGTTCAGCGGCGTGGAAGCGCCGGCAACCCATTCGCGCTCACGGGTGCTTTTCCAGAGAATGGTGCCGCCGTTATTTGCTTTTACGATAGAACCGTCTACTTCAATTTTATACACCAGGTGCTGGGCTGCATTGTAGCCCATGTTAGTGGTTTTGTGCGTACCTTTTATCTGGTTATCGTTTACAAAGTAGTTATCGAAAGTGATATTTATAACGGTGCCCTGATCGCGGTATTTACCGGTCCAGGTGGCGAGAATTTTACCGCGGCGGTTGCGGCCATCGGCGCCTTTACAATTGGTGGTGCCGAAATCAATTACCAGGGTGCGATTGGTGCTTGCCGAATCGATAGTTACGGTAGTGCATCCGCCAAGAACATCTTCTACCCGGGCGCCCGGTTCATTGGTAGCCTGCCTGAACGAGAAGCTGGTACCCAAACTTATCGATGCGTCTACCATGGTATTTACATCGTTATAATTCGATTCTGCCAGGGAGTTGTCCTGCGCAGGGGCTGTATCATTATCTGCATCTTTGGTATCTTTTTTACACGCTGTAAATGAGAGGGCGATAAGGCAACAGGCCATGATGCCGGGGAAAATGGATTTTCTTGTTTGCATGGGGTTTAGTTTATTATGCGGTATCAGACCATGAACCGTGTGACTGGTTTAAAACGTATGCAGGTTATTTTTGGTGTGTTGGTTGGAGATTAAATAATTGTGTTTTATAAGAGGCTGGTTTGTAAGTTATTGAGTTGTTCAGTTGTAAGTTAACTTTTCCAGGGGCGCGGCAGCGCCCTTGAGCTGTTTCCATTAATAGCGAGCCCCGAACTGAATAACTGAATAACTGAACAACTATGAACTGTGAACTATGAACTATGAACTATTTCTTCCTAACGATCTTCCATGCCATAATGATGGCGGTGACCGCAAACACACTGCCTATGATCCCGCTGATAACTCCCTGATTGGCGTTGAGGCGGTTTACAATGAGTTGTCCGCCGAAAATAAAGACCGAGTTGCCAAGGAAGGTGCCAAGTCCTATTCCGGCGATATAGGTGTTGTAATGATCGTTGCGGGGCAATAACAGCTTTTTATTGAACAGGGCCGAGCTCCAGCCAAACCAGAAAGGGATCTGTGCCGGATTGATGGCACTCATGGCCATCCCCAGCAGGAAACGGTGTATCGTATGGGAAAGAATAACGTTCTTTTCTGTATGCGGACTGGCGGCTGCTATAAAGCTCCCCGCGGCCAATGCGGCAATGATCAGCACGGTAAACCATTGCAGCAAGCGGAACAGTCGTTGCTGCCGCTGCACCCAGTCCATAGCTACCAGTGAAAGACGTACGTAAATGATCTCCACCAGCAAAGCGCCCAGCGAAAAGTACAGGGCCGGACGAATACCATCGCTTACCGAGATCTGCATGGCGGCAATGTTCAGCGTTCCCAGTGGTAAGGTACCGAGGAAGCTGATACACATTCCTGTTATGAAGATTCTTAGGTACAATTTAAAAACATTGGTGACTATAAGTAACAAATGTGAAAATTCGAAAATGTGCAAATGTGCAAATGCTTCTGTTTCGGCAATCCTTATTAAATCGAAGCTCATGCGCAAGCATCATTGATGTTGTTTTCATTTGCACGTTACCAATTTACTAACTGTAATCCTTGCGTCAGCAATCAATTTGGCCCATGCGAAGCACTCACCCTACTGTATTTAATTTGCACATTTTCACATTTGCTAATTTGCTAATTGTCATTACTCCTTCATCGCCGCCAGCTTCTTCGACCACTCCTTATCTTCCCTGAACATGGCAATGCCTTCCTTCATACTGAGGTATCGGTGCCCTTTTTTATGGTTCATGCGGCTTATTTTGCATAAGATGATCCAGTGCCTGATGATCTCTTTCCAGGCAAAGAAGATCGAGTGTTTCGGATCATAGATATGGGTAGGTTCCGCCCCTGCCCCATTCACTTCAATGATCGAAAAGTTACGGCCTTCTTTCAATGCTTCCCAGGTGTCGAAGCGAATATCGAGCCGGCCAAAATAAAACTCCGGGATCAGTTTACAGATCCTGTCTATAACGCTGTTCAGTTGCGCATCGGCGAGGTGACTGTCATCGACGAATTTCGAACCGCGTGCATGATTGCCGAATGGCGATACGATGAGTTTTTCCCCTTCGGCCAAAACGCGGTTCAACCCGTTGCCATGTATTTTTTGCAGGCTTCCCAAATACATGAGGGCGCGTTTACTTTGTTGTAATAACTGTAGTATGGAGCGTTTGCCATCGCCGGTCACCGATAAAAACTCTTTGCCTACTATACCGGTGATGACCCCGTTTGGCTGATCGGGATAACGAACATAAAAGATACCGGCCTCGTTTTTCCAGGGAACAAATTCCTGAATATGAAAATCGAGATACGCTTTATGGGTGTAATCGATCACGTCCTGTTCATCGCGCAGCACCTTAACGCCGCGGCCACGGCCGCCGATATTCGGTTTGCCGATCAGCGGAAACTGTAAACCCGCCCGCTGCAGATCGCGCAAGACCATATCGCCATTGGCCGGTATGGAAAAGAAAACGGTTGGCGGATGGTGTTCCGGCGGAATGATGCTGATGATATCTTTTTTGCTTTCGCATAAGAAGCCCCCGTTCTTTATCGATGGATTGGAAGCGGAGAAGAAAAAGAGCGACCGGGCCCGCAGGCATAGCAGGAACCACACCGGGTAAATGCATATATATACTGTGGTAAAGCTCCAGTATTCCCAGTTAAATAATTTAATAAAAAAAGGTCGGTGCAGGATGCGTTGTATGCTATTCATTATCTGCCTGCCAATGATTTATCTACTGTTAATTGTTGGGTAAAAGCAGTATTGTTTTTCAGATCGAGGTAGTGCATTTGCGTCATTTCATCGGTGAGCGCCATCAGCGTAACGCTTACGGTGAAAACCTGTCCGTTCCGGTTCATGCGCAGGTCATTATGGGTGTCGCCATCTCCGGTGAACTGGTGAAAGTGCAGTATATCGTCTGGTGAAGGTTGTTTGTGTTGCAGCAGCCATTTGTTGAACCAGCTTTTTCTTTTTTCCACCACAGGTTCATCGTACAACGTGGCCGACGACCAGATGTGTGGTTCGGTAACCGGCAACGGTTTTATATACTTCTGTGTTCCGGTCCACCGGCATTCAAGCAGCTGGCCGGTATTCCACAGCACGGCGGTAAATGGCTCTATGTTGTCTAATGGTAAATCGCGGAAGGCTGTTTCCATATCGGGGGAATCGATCAGGTAAAGCAGGATCAACCCCCTGCTCCTGCGATAGGGCGGTTCAGGCGTATGGCGTACAAAACCACCGTTCAGGAATACGATGGCGTTTCCATTCTCATGGGCGGCGATCCAGGTGCCGCCTGCATCGCCGTCTTTCGGGAACAACAGGCCGCCTGTTTTGCCTGGGTATACCAACGGCGATAAAGCATTGGAACGCCAGTGCTTTTCATCGCGGTTGGATGTTATGAATATTTTATCCCCTGAAGGAATAAATGTTACTGTGCACATTGTTTACGGTACTTGACGGTAGAAGATGCTACCCCAAAATCATCTGGTAATTGAATATTGGAAATTTCATTGATGCCTACCCGTATGAGGGCCATGTGATGGATGGTATGCTCGAGGTTATAGGCTACCTCGCGAAAATAATTGGTTTCAATGGCAATTGGTTCGGAAGCGTGTTCGTCATAGCTGGCTTCCAGCGTTAACGTTTTGTTGGGCTTGCCCAAACCCCGGTGAATCTCCAGCAACAAGCGACCTGCCAGCTCTTTATCCGATTCAATCAATGTGTCGCGCTTACGTTTTTCATAATTTACTATTCCTGATTCATATCCATTCTCGAGGCATTGAAACAGCTCGATGATGTGTCGTACATGCTGGCCAATCGTATTATTGAACAATGTTGAACACGGCTGGCTGTATTGCAATGACGACAACTGACCGAGCGAGTCAGACAATTGTACAAAGATTGTGTTTACCGCTTGTTGTAATTGCATTGGTCGGTTTTGTTCCTAAAAATAATATTATCTTTTCAATAAAAATTTTCCGTTAGTCGAATTTTACCGTATACCCATCCCTTATACCTTCCTGGCCACCACCTTTAAGAATACTGTCAGCTTATCACTGATCGTATTTCCCCCGCCCACTTTAAAATCTTTCCGGTTTATCGAAAACTCGCCGTTGAATAAATATCCGTCATCCACAGGTTGCGCCGTAAAAGGAAACGCGATGTCTTTTGTGACCCCTTTTATGGTTAGCTTACCGGAAACAAATAATGTTCCGTTCTTTTTTGCACCGGTAACTTTTTGAGATACGAACCTGATCTGCGGGTGGTTTTTAACATCGAAAAAATCCGCGGCGCGCAGGTGGTCATCACGCATATTTACCCCCGTATTTACGGTGTTGGCTTCAATATGCACATCAAAACTGCAGCCATCAGGGTCTTCGGGGCTGAAGCTTATAATGCCCGCCAGGCCGCTAAAAGAGCCGGTTGTATTGAACCCAAGGTTTTTTATTCTGAAGCTAACTTCCGAAGCGGTGTCGACCGGGGCGAAAGTCTGGGCAATTAAATAATTGCCCGGAAACAGTGCTAAAATGATTGGAAGTACATATTTCATATAAAAAACCTTTTAATGCGAAAAGCCCCTGTTCCATCCTTCAATTGTTAAATTTATTAACAAAAAACGGGGAAGATTTTTCCCGAAGGAGTTGGTTGATGTCCGTACTTTTTGGCCTGCGCACTAATTGCACAATACTGATAATGCGGGAATTAGCAATCTGGAATTGGTACCTGGAACCCCTATAGCCTGATCCCTGCCTGCAAAATACTGATATTGCGGGAATTAGGAATAGGTTCCTGGAGCCTTTTTGCCTGCTCACTGTTTGCACAATACTGATAATGCGGGAATCAGGAATTTGAAATTGGTTCCTGAACCTAGCCTGATCCTCGATTGCAAAATACTGATAATGCAGGAATTAGGAATTGGTTCCTGAACCTTTTTGCCTGCTCACTCATTGCAAAATACCACGCTTACCGGATGGAATCAGGATCCCTCCCCAATCCCTAACACCCCCAACACCTGCCTCCGGTATTTCAAAAACAAGATCAAACAACATACGAACGTGATCACCGCATAAATGAATAGCACGGCATCGCCCGCAAAAACGATCCCCAGCGAGGTAAGATGAAAAAAGATGGCGCCGCCCATTAGTCCCATCCCGAGCGCCGCCCCCCAGCCTGTTGTCCGGGGATACAGGATCAGAATAGAAGCGATCAGTTCCATTACACCGGTGCCAATGCGTCCCCAGGGCTCCATGCCCAGTTGCGTGAACAGGGCCACCGATTGTTCATGCGCGGTGAATTTAAAATACAGCGTTTGCAGCATTATTACGGCGGCTACTATCCGAAGTATCCAGGTGAATATGGTATCTATTTTCATGTTTGATGGTTTGTTTTGAGAAATACTGTTGCCAGGCACCGGGTACCCGTTACCGGGCCAGCATTCCCCCGGCAACCGGTAACCGGTAACCAGGATCATTTATTTATTGACGCCCAATGCACGTCAGCCTTGTTCTTCAAACCTGGTTCATTCTTATTCCACTCTGTAAGCGTGTTATTGAAGAATTTGTTATAGAACAGGTACAGCCTGTCATTGGTGATCTTGAAAGTTTTGGGATCTATCGATACTTTTTCGCCCTTGCTGCCCATGGCATACGCGCACCAGCCGCCGTATTGCGGTTCATAATGTGATGGGTTCTTTTTAAATTCTTCCTTATTGGCTGCAGACGAAAAATAATAGAGCACGCCCTGGTGTGAAACGGCGAATTCCTTCCGCCCTTTTACCGCTTCGCGCTGTTTGAAATACGCTACGGGGTCGTAACCCTGAATGGCCAGGTGGTTCTCGAGATTGAAATGTTTCAAACGCGGCGCATTATCCTGGGCAATACTGATGCTTACCTGTACCAATAGCAGGGCAACTGCTGTTAATAATTGTTTCATGACTTTTAATTGAAATAACAATTGATTACAGCCCAAAGCTATAAGGTTACATACGGCCGTTTTGTCGGCTATACGACAGGATCGTGGTTTTGTATTTTTTTAACATCAGGGAAACAGATCTCGTTGCGGTTCCAGGTGATCAGGCCTTCGGCACAAAGTTCATTGATAAGCGTGGTAACGGTTTGCCGGCTCGATCCTATGAGGTGGGCAATGTCTTCATGGGTAAGATAATTGGGAATGCAGATGGCGTTGGCAGCTTCCGTTATTTGTTTAAGCGCCAGTTGTAAGAGGAAACTGATAAGGCGGGCCTTTACATCTTTGTTCAGCAGGTTGAGCAACCTGTTCTCTATCTGCCGCAGTTTGCTGCCCACCTGTTTGCTGTATTTAAGTGCCAAAGCGGGCTTTTTTTGCAGCAGGTTCTGAAAGTCATCGATTGAAAATGCGCAGAGGCTTACATCGCTTTTATAGGCCTGGGCAAACTCACCGTTCAGGCTGTTCTTTTCAAGCGTTATTTGTCCGAACAGTTCGCCTTTCTGTATGATCTCTTTTATTACTTCACGGCCGCTTTCGTCGATGTAACCGATGCGTAAATAGCCGTCTTTTACGAAATACAGTTTATTGTGATGGAATGCCTCAAAGTAAATATAGTCGCCTTTGCGGGCTTCTATGAAGTTATGAACGATGTTCAGTTCATCGTACTCTTCATCGCTCAATTGCGACCAGAGATCGTAATTGCGAATCAAAAGCCATTTTTGGTCTGCAGCCATGAAGCAAAATTAGCTAATTTGCTAATATGCTAATGGGATAACGCATCAGGGTCGGCAGTCTTTATTGTACCGAAGCTCACGCGTAAGTTTCGATAACAGCCTTGTAATTAATAAGCATATTAACAACATTGGTATATTTATTAATTTGCTAATATACTAATGGGATAATGCATCAGGGTCGGCAGTCTTTACTGTACCGAAGCTCACGCGTAAGTTTCGATAACAGCCTTGTAATTAATAAGCATATTAACACATTGGTATATTTATTAATTTGCTAATTAATAAGCATATTAACACATTGGTATATTTATTAATTTGCTAATATACTAATGGTATAATGCATCAGGGTCGGCAGTCTTTATTGAACCGAAGCTCACGCGTAAGTTTCAATAATAGCCTTGTATTTAATTTGCACATTATCACATTAGCATATTATCCCATTAATGTATGATCTTCCCGGTTTGCGACCAAACCGCTTTTGCTGTTTTTACCATAATACGGTAATAATACATCCCTTGTGGAAGTGCCGATACATTGAATTCCTCATTGTGAAAACCTGCCTGTTTGCCGGCATCCACCACGGTTTTTATTTCCCGGCCCAACACGTCAAACAGCTGTATCGACACCCGGCCATCGGCGGGAAGTTCGTACAATATTCTGGCTGTAGTAATAGCCGGATTAGGAATAACGGAAACCCGGAAGCGTGCGGGGATTTCATCGATGCCGGCAACCAGTTCTTCCATTCTGGCGTTTGCGGCGCTGGCAATAGTCGTAGCACAGGCGCCCAACTCATCCCCGTGGCCAAAGTGTTCTGCAACATCGGAACTGTTTATACATAAAGTCTTTTTGCCTTTATGGCAAACCAGTATTTTATCGCCATTTTTACCGCAGGCAGTTTGCACCTGGTTGTATTTAACAGTGGCATAATCATAACAGCCGATACAGCCTTCGGGGTCGCTTCTGCCGGTGACATACACATTGCCTGAAGCATCCACGGCTATGCCAAAGGCAGCCTGATTGATACCGTTTTTATAAGCAACCGCCCATTGCAGCACCCCGTTACTACTAAATTTTACAGTGCCATATTCCTGCTCACCGGTTTGTCCGGTTACATATACATTGCCATCGCTGTCTATGGCCTGGTCGGTAGCACTCCATTCATTAAAGTCTTCTCCCGGGGGCGGACCATACTTTGCCACCCAGATCTCTGCGCCTGTCGATGCATTGTATTTAATAGTGCCATAGTCCAGGTCTGGTTCTTCCAGCCGCGGTGGCGAATTCGAAATACTGCCCGTTACTATTACATTGCCGGTGTTATCCAGCTTTACTGATACCGCAAAATCGTCACCGCCTTCATCGTGTATTGACACCCATTGCACTGCGCCCACGCTATTGTATTTAATGGTGGCCCAATCTAAAAGTTCAAACGGAAAAGGATCTCCGCTGGCATCAAAACCGCTGATGATTGTACCGGTTACATACACATCGCCTTCATTATCTGCTGTTACGGAATTGGCAACATCGCGGTCATTGCCTGCCCCATTATACCGCGATACCCACAATACAGATCCGGCTGCATTGTACTTTATCGTAGCGTAATCAAGATTGGTTCCTATGCCGGTACTGGAGCCGGTTACATAAACACTACCATCATTGCCGAGGGTGAGTGAACCGGCCCTGTCAGTGCCATTCGCCGGCCCGTTATACCTGGCTACCCATTGTTCTGCACCCTCCGAGTTGTATTTAATAGTGGCATAGTCTGCATTCGCGCCTGCGCCAAAACTGCTTCCGGTCACATATACATTGCCATCTGCATCCACGGCAAGCGATTGCGCTGCATCTATGGAATTGCCGGGACCATTATACCTCGATACCCATTGCAACACACCCATCGAATTGTACTTGATGGTGGCATAATCATCCTCCGTTCCAGCACCGGCAGAGCTACCGGTTACATATACGTTACCATTGGCATCAATGGCTATCTTTCGGGCATCATCAAAGGAGTTACCAGTTCCGTTGTACCTGGCCACCCATAACTGCACGCCGGCTGAATTGTATTTGACGGTAGCATAATCCCTGCTTGTTCCTACACCGGCAGAGCTACCAGTTACATATACGTTACCAGCTGCGTCAACAGCTATATCGGCTGCTTCATCTTCCAGGTTGCCGGAATTATTATATCTGGCTACCCATTCTTCGGTTACCTGCGCAGAAGCAACAATAGAAAGGAAAAGGAAAGAGCAAAGATGCCATGACCTCATGAGTACCATTTTTCTCATAACTAAAATTTTAGGTTTAATTAAACGGAGAAAAGCATCATAAGGCGGTAATGCAGGCTTTTCATTGGGAACGCCGGTGGATATCAATAAATGGGAACGGGTTTCAGGCGCTTGTCAAGGGAAGAAGCAAGAATTATTGGACAGTTCAGTCGCATATGCCTGTCGGAGTGGAGCGATGAATTCGGGTATTCAAAAACTTTACAAAGGACGGTGAAACCGGGAATATATTCAATGAGGAGCGTCAGGGTTTGTAAAAAAGGGAATGCCCGCCCGGCAGAAAGTCGTTCGGGCGGGGTCAATTGTGAATGGTCAATTTGGCTGCTCCACCGTGTGGCTTTTCAACTCGACTAAACCAATAAAAAAGTCCCGCTTATCGCGGGACTTTATATATAAAATTTACTTGTTATTTCTTTTACTCCCCTTTTGAGGCCGGGGTTACGCCGCAACCGTTTCTACCGGTTTCTTTCCCAGTTCCCTGATCATCCTGTAGTGCGATGCTATCGCCTGCTGCATGGTGGGGAATTCGTTGTATTTTATGCCGAACTGCTGGCAGGTTTGTTTTACGATCTTGTTAATTTCAGGGTAGTGAACGTGGCTGATGCGGGGGAACAGGTGGTGCTCAACCTGGTAGTTCAAACCGCCTACATACCACGAAATGAACTTATTACGAGGGGCGAAATTAGCGGTGGTTTTAATCTGGTGAATGGCGAATTCGTTCTCGATCTTCATGTGGTCCTGTTGGTCAAAATGCACGAACTCAGTGTGTTCTACCACATGCGCCAGCTGAAAAACTACCGCCAGGGTTATACCCAAGGTAAGGTTCAGGGCAATAAAGCCAATTACCCAGGGCAGCAGGCCTACAACTTTTATAGGGAGCGCTACAAATAAAAAGACATATAACAACTTACTGATCCAAAAAATGATATGATCCCTCGTCGTCATCTTTGTCATGGGAGTGGTATGCACTTTCTGGTTGAAATATTTTGTAAAGTCCATCACAAAGAACCATGCAAGTGAGGTAAATGCATATAATATAAATCCATATATGTGCTGGTAGCGGTGTGGTGGAAACCATTTTTGGGTAGAACATTGCCGCATGAGCGGGCTCAATGCGATATCGTCGTCTACGCCGTCGATGTTAGTGTAGGTATGGTGAACGATGTTGTGTTTGAATTTCCAGATGTAGGTATTGCCGCCCATTAAATTCGAGCTGAGGGCCATTGTTTCATTTACCCAGCTTTTGCTGCTATAACTGCCATGGCAGGCATCGTGCATCACATTAAACCCTATGCTGGCAATTACAAAACCCAGCACACAGCAAAGTAAGATAGCCACAACGGCAGGCATTGATGAAAAAAGCAGTAATGAGTACAGGAGGATGGCTGCCGGCGCCAGAACTATTGTTTTGGAATACAGGCGCCAGTTGCCCGTTTTTTTAATTTTCTGCTCTGCGAAATACTGATCAACTGAAGCTTTTAACGTATTGAAAAAACTCTTGTCTTTATTATTAAAGGTTACTTTAGGCATAATTATCCGAAAAATGTTTTAGTATCAACTTTATCTCCTGCAAAAATTGCTCCTGGTTATGAGCCTTTTTTATTGCTGGTTGGTGAAATTGTCTGATTTTCAGCGTCGCAAAGGTAAAGAAAGAATCGTTAAGACGCCCCCAAATACAAATGATTTCAATTTGTTCTCAAATTGATAATTGTCATACGAATGTTGGCAAAAGCCACACAATGATGCAGGAATAACAGACAGGGGGAGTTGCACTTTTTGTGCAGGGTTGTTGATATGACAGATGTGAAGGATACATACGAAAAAGTTTTTAACAGCATAGGCCCGGTAATACCAGTTGAGCAAACACTATGCCATCTGAATATTGGATTTTTTATAATTAAAACCGGTATCTAAATAACGAAATTATACGATAATAGTTGCGCAAAACAATATTAGCAACCTGCATGAACTCTTTGCCTGCTTATTTGTTGCCGTTACCTGTTGCATTTTGCCCATTGCCTATTGCCGCCCATTGCCTAGTGGTTCAAAGTACCAATTGCCCATGCAGCCGTATAAGCGCTTCCTGCGCACTGGCGCAAAACCCCGGATGCACACGCGATGTTTGTAAAATGGTACTGCGTTGCGCGGTGAGCCACCTGAAACGGCTGGGCATATCAAGCTGTGCAATAGGGCCGCCATCGCGGGCGCCTTTGCATATTTTTTCAAAAGCCTGCAGGTATGACTGTATTTCGGGAATATCCGCTTTTTCATCGAGGCATTTTACCCGCGCTTCATTGATCGTAAATTGGGTTTGTAGAAATTTTTGGTCTTTGCAGTACAGAATAATGCCCACATTGCAGAATTCTTCCCGTTCAACTTTGGGAACAATACGAATGACGGCGTACTCAAATAAGTATTTTTCCTGCATGTTGTTGGGCTTCTTTTACAAAAATGTGTGACGATGCAATACGGGTAATTAAAAAATCGGCGTACACCTGCCTCCGTTCGGCAACAGTTGCTTCCTGCTCATCGGTGGCCAGCCATTCGTCGGGCAACAGGTTTATGATGGCGCGAATGCGTTCTTCGGTTAGAATAGCTTTGTACCCGGCATCCACTTCGCTCAGCAGGGTTGCCTGGGGAAGCAATACATGGTCTTTTATCTGCACAAAAGGTTTTACCGCCTGTTCTTTCCAGTTCTGCCAGCTATGATGAAAATATAAAGAAGCGCCATGATCGATCAACCAAAGTTCTTTATGCCATACAAGCATATTGGTATTGCGCGGCGTGCGGTCAACGTTCATGAGCAAAGCATCGAGCCATACAATTTGCGATGCCAGTTGGGGCGCCAGTTTGGTTACCACGGGATCGTACGTGATGGCGCCCGACAAATAATGCAGGGCGAGGTTCAATCCAACGCTTGCTTTTAGCAGGTCCTGAATTTCCTCATCGGGTTCGGTACGGCCAAATGCGGTATCGAGGTTGGCAAATACGATCTCGGGCATTTTCAATCCGAGCGTACGGGCAATTTCACCGCCTATCAGCTCTGCAATAAGGGCCTTTATCCCCTGCCCGGCCCCGCGGAATTTCAGCACATACATAAAGCCGTCATCAGCTTCTGCAATGGCCGGTAATGAACCGCCCTCGCGCAATGGCGTTACATAGCGCGTTACGTTCACCGTTCTTATTTCAACTGTATTTTCTGCCATAAAAATTGGGGTTAAAAATAGGGATAAGTTGACAAGTTGACAAGTTGACGGATTAACACGTTAACAAGTGCGGGGTTAATGAGCGGTAACGAAAAATTCCCGCAGGTAAACCGCGGGAACACTCCTGTATGTTTTTATAACGAATGTTATAGAAGTAATCACTAATTTCAATGGTCCATTTGGAATGCGACGATGCTCAGGCAGGTAGGAAAACCAAAACTACCTGGTGAAATTATCCGTTTCTTCAAAAAAGTCGCCGGCGTCGCTTTTGACGTTCATGATATGCCACTGCATTTTTGCATTGGCCAGCAGGCTGATCTTTATGGTGTCGTGATCATCGAGTACTATCAACCGGCTGTTGAGGATCCTGTACTTCAGGGTATCTTTATAGTAGGGAGAAAGAGAAATTACGCGGCCATCTTTTGTAAATTCATACGATAGTTCGCCCAGGCTGAACCTGGCAGAATCTTTATTATCGAGCCCATAATAATGTGAATTCCAATATGCGTTGGTGAGGTTCCATTTCCCTATTAGCAGGTCCTGCGGTATCGGGTCGGCGGCAGCAGTATCCTTGGTGCATGCATATGCCAGTGCGAACAAAGCCAGGGAGGATACGATTATGCTCTTTTTCATAAGATCGGATATGTTTTCCTTTTATTGAATTTACTCGTTTACAAAGCGGTCTTTCATACGGCAAGATGATTCGACAAACTTTGTGTTGAGATTTCCCCAATGGGCAAACGCAATATTACTTTTTCGATGCTGGTAATTATCCTAATGGAAGTTGATCCGGCGCTAAAGTAGACATAATTTTTTGAAGGTGCAAGGGTGGACAGCTGCAAGCGAAATACAAATACAGCTGCAAGCTGCAAGCCTCAAGCTGTAAGCGAAATACAAATACAGCTGCAAGCTTCAAGCCTCAAGCGGTAAGCGAATACAAATACAGCTGCAAGCTTCAAGCCTCAAGCGGTAAGCGAAATACAAATACACGCTAATGCTGAAAGCCTAAAGGCGAAGACGAATACAAATACAGCAGCAAGCTTCACGCCTCAAGCTGTAAGCAATACAGTTCGCGACAACTCAAAACTCAGAACTGAACAACTGAATAACTGAATAACCGAATAACTGGGAATAACTGAACAACCGAACAATCAGTCACCCAACTATGACTTTTTTCACCACCCAACCTGACATTTGTCAGGTGGCCCCCATACACCCTGTAGTAAGTTTGTACTTCAAAATCAGGCACCAATATGACAGCTCAAAAATATCGTACAGCAGCAGAAGCAGTTCAGTTGATACAATCGAATCAGCGCGTATTCCTGCATGGAAGCGCCGCTACGCCCGTTCACCTGATAAAAGCATTGCTGGCCCGCCATGCTGAATTGAACAACGTTGAACTGGTTAGCATAACTACCTTAGGCGATGTTGATTTCAATAAAAGTGAATACCTCAACAGTTTTTTCTTTAACTCCTTATTTGTTTCGGCCAACGTACGCAATGTGGCTAATAGCGAGCTGGGCGATTATGTGCCTGTGTTCCTGAGCCAGATCCCGCAATTGTTCAAACGGAATATCCTTCCCATCGATGTGGCATTGATACAGGTATCGCCGCCCGACCGGCACGGGTTCTGTACCCTGGGTACATCTGTTGACATTGCCCGTGCCGCAGTAGATACCGCCCGTATCATCATTGCACAGGTGAACCCGCAAATGCCCCGCACCCATGGCGATGGTTTCATTCACGTAAATAAGATCGATGTGCTGGTTGAACACGACAGCGCATTGCCCGAAGTAGACTATTCTTCCAAAGTAAATGCCGCCATTGCGCAGATCGGTAAAAATGTGGCGTCGCTCATCGAAGACGGCGCTACGCTGCAAATGGGCATCGGTAACATTCCCGACCAGGTGCTGAAAAACCTTACCGGTCACAAGAACCTGGGCATACATACAGAGATGTTGTCCGACGGCGTAATACCGCTTATTGAGCAGGGCATCATCAACAACAGTTGTAAAAAGGTGAACGTGGGCCGCTCCGTAACCGGGTTTATGGCCGGCACCCGCAAACTGTATGATTTTGTGAACGACAATCCCGCCATTCGCGTAATGGCTATAGAATATGTGAACGACACCAGCGTCATTCGGCAAAACCCCAGGGCCACGGCCATCAACAGCGCCATTGAAATAGATCTTACCGGACAGATCTGCGCCGATTCTATCGGTACGTATCAATACTCGGGCATTGGCGGACAAATGGATTTTATGCGCGGCGCTTCATTGTCAGACGATGGCAAGCCCATCATCGCCATGGCTTCCACCACATCGAAAGGTTTATCGCGTATTGTTCCGTTCCTGAAGGAGGGTGCCGGTGTTGTTACCACGCGTGGTCACGTGCATTGGGTGGTTACCGAATATGGTATCACCGATCTGTTTGGGAAGAATTTAAAACAAAGGGCGAAAGCGTTGATAGAGCTGGCGCATCCTGATCACAGGGAGGAATTGAGTAAGGCGGTTTGGGAGCGGTTTTATAAAACAGTTCTTAGTTCTTAGTTCATAGTCCATAGTTCATAGTTCTTAGTTCATCGTTCACAGTTCATAGTTCCTAGTTGTTCAGTTATTGAAGTCTAAGAATAATTATTCATTTTAAATTTCGCGGGCCATTGACCATTGACCATTCACCATTGACCATTGACCATTGACCGAAAGCCCCATCCTGGTTTTGCCAGAACGGGGCTTTGTTTTGCTTTTGGGTTAAATAACGCGAAGGCTTGTATTTT
Source organism: Niastella populi (assembly GCF_002078015.1). Lineage (GTDB taxonomy): Bacteria > Bacteroidota > Bacteroidia > Chitinophagales > Chitinophagaceae > Niastella > Niastella populi. The sequence goes on from NZ_LWBP01000156.1 coordinate 144,145, forward strand.
ATAACATATCCCGATTGCCGGGATCTGTATTGCTTTCAACTTATTTCTCGCTCAGCGCTACTCCTACCGAAACCCGGGTATCATCATAGAACAGGTTCAGGGCAGTAGGTTTAGCACCTGCAGGTACTTTGTACGTCCAGCTTTCAACGCCTGAAGTTGCTTCAGGTTGTGCTCTTAAGAAATCGGTACCTGAATCGTGGGTGATGTTGGTGCCATTGTCAAGTTGCAAACGTGAGTCGCTATAGGCAATTGACACGCTTCTTCCATCACCTATTTGGGTTTTATTCGTTACGGTAAGCTTGAATGTGAGTTCAATACCATTGTCTTTACCATCGGGGTCGGTCAATGCAATGGCGGTTGCGCCTGTTACTTTTACCAGGGCCTCTTTTTGTTTGCCTAAAATGGCCGAATCGGGAGTGATGGTTACAGCGTATTCTTTAGGCGCGTTGGCAGGAGCCGATTTTTGTTCTTCACCGGAGTTGGATGACTGTTCGGAAGTGGCGTTTTCGCTGCTTTCTTCTTTTTTGCTACCGCCTTTACAAGCTGCAAAAACAAGGACAGATGCTACAATACCCAGTGTAATAACTCTTTTCATAAAAAAATTGAGGTTTAATAATCCATTAAAAAAAGCATGCAAATAAACTGTATTTATAATAAATGCTATATTAACTGAACGATAAATACCTACTTACCTTAGTATTGAAAGCCCGTTCAATAGCTTTTATTTTTCATACGCGTTATATGTTGCGCATTCGATGAAAATGTTACAGGTTGGTTTATTTACACAGGAGTTTTTTTTTAACTCTTCCTGTCTTCAATTGCCAGGGGCTTATAAATTGCCCTGAATAAGGTCAGAAATGAACTCAAAAGGCGGGACGTTCTTCATCTGCTATTTCTACTTCCGGGTAGCATTTTTTTCTGATCTTTCTTAGGGCCAGGTATTCCCCTGGTTCGGGACGGCTTCGTACCATCTTCGTTAATATACCGTATATATTTCGTACATGTCTCGTATATGTGTCGTATATAAGCCGTCTTTTTAAAAGATACGGGATATGTACGAATAGCCTTTGAAAGATTATTTTGACACTATAGGGACATATGCGAAGCAGGGTGCGAACAGGTACGCTCTGGTTATAAAACAGCTATGAACAAAGGGAAAAAATGTAAGGTGGGATGAAAAAGGGGGGTAAAAATGTGTGCTTATTACGCGAAATTAATGTGTAAAATATAGATAACCGGATGGTTACTTTAAAGATACATGTTTTTTGTAAATTACATATGATGCCTTATATACTTAATGCCATTAAACCAATTGATTATGGGAAAATTTCAGCCACCCTTCTCTTTTACCGGTACGATAGGTAATATCTCCGTTTACAAGATGCGCGGTTCTGACAAACCGATCGTGCGAAGAAAAGGCGGTCCTACCAAAAAACAGATCCAGACAAAACCCTCTTTTGCCGCCACCCGAAGAAATAATATGGAATTTGGCGGAAGGGCCCGCATTGCCGGCCAGGTGTTGGATATACTTCGTCCGCTTAAATACCTGGGCGATTATAACCTTGCCGGTCCATTGAATACCCTGTTCAAACCTATTCAGGAACTTGATACGGTGAGCGAGCACGGGCAACGGAACGTTGTGCTCACTAAAGATCCGCATTTGCTGCAGGGTTTTTCCTTCAGTCGCAAAAATCCTTTTGAAAACATTATAGCTAACCGGATTATTTATACGCTTTCAAAAGAAACATTGAAGGCCTCCGTTACTTTTCCTGCACTGATACCTGGTGTAAACTTTTTCATTCCGGGTAATTACGCCTGGTATAAATTTATGGTAGTATTGGGTACTATTGAAGATATGTTTTATACTGAAAGAGGATATAAACCGCAAAATGGAAAGGAAATGTTTATGTGGGAACTGGAAGTAACCGACTGGTTGGCCGTTTCACCACGATCTGAACCAGTTACTGTAGCGTTTAACAGTATGGGCGACTACTTTGAAAAACTTGATGAAAATGTAAGTTTTAACCCTCAGAGTCTGCTGCTTGCAGTTGGCATTGCGTTTGGGAATATGGTCAGGGGCGAGGTAGAAATGGTAAAATATGTTGGCGCAGGGAAAGTATTGGCAATGGCGTGAATACGCTGAACGCAAAACGCTGAACGCTAATACACAAGTCTGTAATGCAGCCGAAAGCATAAAGCCGAAAGCCGAAAGCCGAAAGCTGATACAAAAGTCTTTAAGGCAGAAGACTGTTTAAATACAAAGCAGAAAGTCCAAAGAGAAATTTTATTCGCTTTCAGCTTTAGCCTGTGTTTGTATTCGCTTACTGCTTGCAGCTTGAAGCTTGCAGCTGTATTCGCCTTTCAGCTTTAGCCTGTATTTGTATTCGCTTGAAGCTTACAGCTTGCAGCTTGAAGCTGTATTTGCTTTTCAGCTTTAACCTGTATTTGTATTCGCTT
>NZ_LWBP01000157.1 GCF_002078015.1 Niastella populi
ATGTATTGGTTCTTTCATATTCTGAAATATTGACACGTGATCCTGTTGTACCAATATTGTCTGATTTCGATTCGCCTTCTACCAAATCCTGAAATACGTGAAAATCAATATAATTAAATAATATGTCAAAAAATGGATTTGACGCAGTGGATCCTTTAGGCTCTTTAGTAATTGAAGAAATTTCCAGGAGACTTAACGTTTCATGATTTTTCAGTTCAATTAGCTTTTTATGGACATCCATTATAAAATCAGCGCATTGTAGATTCCCATCTACCTCAAATTTTAATGGAATTGTATTTAAAAAACAACCTAGCACCTTATCACCATCTTCCGTATTGGGTCTCGTATTGGTGACAAGGCCTGTTACTATTTCAGAAGTGTTGTTTAATATTTTGAGCAGGTATAAATATGCACTGAGCGATATAACTTTTACGGTTGTATTTAAAGTCCTGGCA
>NZ_LWBP01000158.1 GCF_002078015.1 Niastella populi
AAAAAAAATTGTCGAGAGGCAATTCATAATGGGCTTGGAAGTGTAATTTTATTTCCAGAAGTACCAGCTTAAAACTTTTTTGCTGATACCGTATAATTTATTCCAAAAATTCTTCGCCGACCCAAGCTCCGGCCGTCATGCGATACCGGGTTTTTAGGTAGGTTGTAACTTCCAGCCCCAGATCCAGGCCGTTATTTCGCGGCTGTGGGTTAAAGCACCGCATCCCCAAACTACACAGACCGATGGCAAAGGATCAGCGACCACACACTGGAATTGATCGCCGAAGCAGAACCATTTGGAAAATAAGTAGTTAAATGCTTGTTTTGTGACAAATTGTCTTAGCCGGGCAATTCGCTAAAAGCGATCAAATCAACCAGAATTTGGTTAGATAATTGTCCGGTTAGCACTACTTGAGATTGTAAAGACAGAAATGTCA
>NZ_LWBP01000159.1 GCF_002078015.1 Niastella populi
CGGCCGGCACGGCTCACCTGTAATAACTGCTCCCAGATCTGCGCCATGCACGTTTCGGTTCTGCCAACCGGTGGTGCATAATCCTGCGCAGCCACTAACGCAACATCTACCTGCGGCAGCGCCTTGCGGTCTATTTTTCCATTGGGCGTAAGCGGCAGTTGATCTAATGTTACTACCGCTGAGGGAACCATATAATCAGGCAGGCGCTTTTTTAAATAGGTCAACAACGCTTCCCGCTCATAGCCTTCTGCCGGTACCACATAGGCCAGTAAACGGCTGTTATTATCTGCGGCTTTCGATGCCACTACCACCCCCTGTTTTATCATGGATGATTCCGTCAGCACCGACTCCACTTCACCGGGCTCTACCCGGTAACCGCGGATCTTCACCTGGTCGTCTTTACGGCCAAGAAA
>NZ_LWBP01000160.1 GCF_002078015.1 Niastella populi
CTCGCTGATCGCCACCCGCGTGGTATCGGCCGTTCGTAAACAATTGCAACGGGAACTGAGCATTCGCGACCTGTTCCTGTATCCGGTGCTGAAAGACCTGTGTGGCCATATCGATGCTGCAGGAACTTCGACCACCCCGTCTATTGTTCCGGGTAAGCGGCCCGCTCTGGTGCCGTTATCTTTTTCGCAGGAAAGATTGTGGTTCATCGACCGGCTGCAGGGTAGCATAAACTATCACCTGCCTGTTGTATTGCGCCTGCAGGGCAACCTTGACCGTACTGCCTTGTCAACAGCGCTTCAAATGATCGTTGAACGCCACGAAGTATTGCGCACGGTGATAAGGGAAACCGGCAATACGGCTTACCAGGAAATATTGCCTGCTACAGACTGGCGTTTATCAGT
>NZ_LWBP01000161.1 GCF_002078015.1 Niastella populi
GTAGCCTGATGGCCTACTTACTGTACCCGGATCCTCAGGGAACGCTACAGGAATACTACTCCTTCAAGTACTATCCCAGTGCTATCTCAGTACTATCTCAGAACTATCTCAATACTTCCTTTTGGAATAAAAACGCTTTTAGTTGGGCCGGCCAGCTATTTATTAATTCACAACAAAAATCTAAAAAAATGGCAACAATCACGACAACAACAACTTCCAATGGGGTAACAGCTGACAGGATCAAAAATGATCCGGCCTTTGAACGTACCCGCGAGAACGCCGCGGAGTTTGGCCGCGCCGGAAAAGCAGCTAAATTTCTGCGTTCGATCTTCCGGGATGTAACCATCAATGCGAAGGACAAGATCACCCAGGCGCGCCTGGTGAAGGTAACCTCGCGC
>NZ_LWBP01000162.1 GCF_002078015.1 Niastella populi
TTTTCCTGAAACTGTGCAGGGTGATGGCAATTTGTTCCTGTAACAGGGGTTGCGCGGCGGTGACCCTTTGTAACGCATCTGTTAATTCCTTCTCGTCTAAGGGTTTTAGTAAGTAATCGATGGCTCCGTAACGGATAGCCCTGATAGCAAATTCATGGTGGGCCGTGAGGAATATGACCTTCGTTGGTGCAGGCAGCTGTTCCAGGATATCGAAACCCGTTCCATCGGGAAGCCCGATATCGAGCAACAACAGGTCGGGTTTGGTGGCATGGATCAGTACAATGGCTTCTTTAACGGTACCACATGCACCTGCCACGATAAAGCCGGTTTGCTTTTGAAGAAGGTCTTCTACATCATGCCGGATGGCGATCATGTCTTCAACTATGATCACC
>NZ_LWBP01000163.1 GCF_002078015.1 Niastella populi
GGATAAGCTACTGCTGTATCATTAAATGCAAACAGCAGCTGATGTTTCTCTTCCTCTGATAAGTAATCAAATGTGCTTAAAGACTGGTCAGTGTTTTGCGCGAACTCATTGATCAATTTATCAAAATGATTTACCAGCTGCTTAAGCGATGTTTTATCGTAACGATTGGTATTGTATGTGATTGCTATTTTTAATGAAGCGGGCGAGGGAGAAATTATTATATTGAAATCATAATTGTTTTGGTCAGTGAATTCTATTGATTCTATGAACAGCCCTTCTTCACCTGGCGTATTGAATACACCCTCGCCTTCCAGATCCTTTACGGCAAAGTTCTCAAAGATCATTATATGACTCATCAGGTCCATGCCCAGTTCACTCTGGGACTGAACCT
>NZ_LWBP01000164.1 GCF_002078015.1 Niastella populi
ATGACCAGTTTGTTTATCTTAATAAGATCGAATCGGAGGAAAAGGAGAAGGTTAAAGAAATACTTGGCAAGTATTATGATGAGCTCAAGGATAAGGAAGACAGTGAAAGTATGAAAAGAAAGGATGAACTGATGGACATAGCCCGGTTTATAATTTTTCTGAAGGATGATGTTAAGCTTATAAGTATGGGTGAAAGCCCTGATTTTATAGTTGAGATCAATGGAGAACAGATTGGAATCGAACATACAAGAGTTTATGATAAACAATTGGTTGCTATGATTAGCAATTTGGAAAAGACATTTAAAGTGGTCCAAAATGATTTAATTGCTAAGTTTCCTGAGGAGAAAAAACTATTTAATATACAGCTTAATTATGATGAAG
>NZ_LWBP01000165.1 GCF_002078015.1 Niastella populi
AAACAGATGAGGTTGTCAGAGGACTGATAGAGGAATATGGTTTTAAGATCACCAAAGACTACAGGATATATTCTTTGATAAATACCGAAGGTAAAAGGTATTTTATCAATGGTATGAGTTTTGGGGTTTTTCATAACAAGCTCGATATTCTGGAAACAAGCCTAGGAAGATATGATTATGGGGATCTGGGAGAAATGATATTTTGGTATTCTGATTAAGCATTATTAACCCCGTACTGCCGCTTCCTAATCTCATCACCGATATATATGTTTTTTCACGTTGATGCATGAATCTTTATAGGGTACTTATTGTAGAATTCTACAATATTTATGAGATCCTCAACAAACCGGTTCGAAAGTTGTAACCTACAGC
>NZ_LWBP01000166.1 GCF_002078015.1 Niastella populi
CTCTCTTCACTATCGTTTCAATCTGACTTGTATTTCGCTCTCACTTTCCTTACTTCTCATCCCCTTTTCTTTTCCCGCTTCGCTATCTTTTCGATTGGGGTTGCAAAGGTAAGAGTTTCATCATATCTGCCAAATCTTTTTCACTTTTTCTCTTTCTTTTTTTTACTTCCAGGTTTCAGGGTTGTAGGTCTTAGCCTTTGCGGAAGTTTTGCAGAATCTGAGATAAACTTCATGAGATCAATAACTTAAGAACTTACACCTGATTCATTTTACACACAGGCCTCTATTTAAAGCAAAAAGCCTCCTGACACAAGTCAGAAGGCTTTTTGTAATAAATATGGCAGCTACCTACTCTCCCGCA
>NZ_LWBP01000167.1 GCF_002078015.1 Niastella populi
TTTCAATTCCTCTATGGTGCGATTATAGCGGTCAATACGACTGTTCACCTGGTGCGGCGTTCCGTGTTTCAATTCCTCTATGGTGCGATTATAGCCCAGCGCCCCGCCTATCCCGATCCCAGCAGCCACGTTTCAATTCCTCTATGGTGCGATTATAGCTTGTTGATGAACTGTTGGCTCAACATCCGATTGTTAGTTTCAATTCCTCTATGGTGCGATTATAGCCTCAGTAAGCAGACGCTTAACGATTGTGGTAAATCCGTTTCAATTCCTCTATGGTGCGATTATAGCTGCAAAGGTTAACACTGCGTTGACTGCTGCTAGCTTGTTTCAATTCCTCTATGGTGCGATTATAGCTTCCATGTGTTTGTCGTTAATGTTTTTTTCGAGTGGTTTCAATTCCTCTATGGTGCGATTATAGCTAACCATGTCTTTGTACACATCGACATTAAACTGTGTTTCAATTCCTCTATGGTGCGATTATAGCACCCTCGCGCAGCATGCCCTGCAATCTCTGAAGGAAGTTTCAATTCCTCTATGGTGCGATTATAGCCCGTTATTTGCAGCAAAATAAAACGTTGTCTTTCAACCTTCACACCAAAAACAAGCATTTTATTAAGACCTAAAAAGTTGTCATCCCCCAATTATACGATCCCTGCCAGACGTCGACAACCACTTCAAGTGCCTCTCAATACGACAGTTAGCAATATCAGGAGAAAAAAATATCATCTCTTTTATGCAAAAACCGGAGGCCGACGACTAAAGTATATTATCCAGATCATTTTTTTCTTTTCCAACTATCTGCTTTTCAAGCCATTTCTCCTCGCGGCTCTTGAATATGATCAGGCTGTCATTTTCTTCGTCCATTATATTCCGGGCTTCATGAATGAGTTCCTTCAGTTTGGCATTGGTAATTTCACCCTCGAATACACTATTCTGTATCCAATTCAGGTACCGGCGGCATAGTTTGAGCATTTTTGCAACCCGCTTTACTTCAATATCATACACCAGAATTATGTACATATTACCACCAGGCTTTAAATGGTTTGTACTCTTCCATACCCAAAATATGTTTTGCCAGTTTATAACACTCCAGCTTTACCAGGTGTTTATAACTTACATTCCGGCTAAGCGTCCTGTGTTTGATGGTTTCATTCAACTTTTCATCCCACGCCTTTACCACCGTTTTACGACCACTTTCTTTCAACAGGCATCTGTTCAATTTTGTGTCAAAATCACAATCCTGCACCTGCTTTTTGTTTAACAACGAAAAGATCAGCCGGTCTGCCAATACTGGTTTAAATATTTCTGCCAGATCCAGCGCCAGTGAATACCGGCGTTCTCCCGGTTGATGCAAAAAGCTGATTGTTGGATTTAACTGTGTATGATAGATCATATCTAAACAAAGCGTATAACACATACTGTTTACAAACGATATCATGGCATTTACCTCATTCGATGGCGGCTGTTTGGTACGATGTCCCATTTCAAAATTATTAATTATGGCGGCAAAGGCACCATAATAACTCATGCGAATATTACCTTCAATTCCCATCAGGGATTCTATATCACCAGAGGAAGGAATCGATTGCATCAGCGATTCAATATAAGTGATCTGAGCCGATGTATCCTTTTCCCGATTGTTGTAATATTTCAGATTTTTCACCATATTGAAGGCAGCGCCTTCTGTTAGCTTTTGTGCAAGCGTCAATCGCTTTTTGGGTTTCATATAAGCATCCGCCTGGGCAATCAGCATTTTTCCCGCCAACAAATAATCTTTAGGCGCAAAGGAACCGGTGTAATGTTCATAATAGTCAAAAAAATGTACGCTTATATGCTCTTTGCCTAAAAAATTATATAACGCGCTGTTGGCATCCAGACTGCCAAACACATAAAGATTATCCACCGTTTCAACAGGTATGTATTTGGGTGCGCCTTCATTACCACCTTCATCCACGGGAGTGAATTTGAGGGTATTATCTTTGCGGCTCATACGGCCGGGGTTGAAAAGGTAGTAGGACTTCTTCATTGTGTTAATGAAATTTATTTCCGTTTCTTTATTTGTCGATTACCCCGCTTATTTTTTAATTGTCAGAACCAACCCTGCTTTTAATTGTGGCTAATTCGCTATGATTAAAATCAAATAGCAAATGCCTTCCCGGATACCAGAAGATTCAACTGTATGGTTTTATTTTTGGCCAAAATTTCAGGTTTCTGTGATATAACAAAAGTCGTAGTACGAACATCTCTTGCATAACCTGGCATTGATTACTGGCGGACAGCGTTCACTGCCGATGATCGCTTCAATCTGCTGCACGGTCTGCCCCAGGTAGTTCCTGTCTTCATCTGTAAAATCAATGCCTTTGGTTTGCCGCAGCTTCGGGTATTCAAGAACCCCCTTCACTCCTTTAATACCGTTTTGTTCCAGCAACCAGATATAGTATTTCACTTGCCATTCATGCGCTTCCTCCATGCTGTCAGATTTTTTCACCTCATGGATCACCTTATTTTTAGCATCATAAAAATCTATCTTGCTTCCACCAATTTCAACTTCGGTATATTTTTCCGCCCGTTGCGGATAGCTGGTTTCACCAATCAGTTTGCCTTCTGCTACAGTATCAGAAGTGTGTTCCATGTTGATGCCATTGGCAAAGAGCCAGAGCTTTCGATGGCAGATGAAGAAGTAGTTGATGTGGGTGGCGGTGAGCATAACTACATTATTTTTTCAAAGCATAACATTTTCAGCATTCCACGTCTCTTGTTCGTCGTACAATAAACCTAAATCAGGATCATATTTTTTCCCTATAATCCAATAAGGTATAGAGATTAATTTTTGCTTTTTACTTTCAAAAGAGAATCGATCTTTTACAAGATCCTGATTGTTCTCGGTTAAAAGTTGAGCAAATTTGTTTTTGCGGATTTGCACTTTCAGTTGCTCTGCACCAGTAAAGTCAAAGATAGAAAGCCGGCGCTCATACTCATTTTTAAATTTAACAGGCAGAACTTTTATTCCATCGAATTGTTTATAAAAATCTTCTTCCTGGTGTTTTGAATAGATCAAGGGGGCAAGTTCACGAACCGCATTTTTCAAAAGATCATAAGTGCTTTTGAAAACCTCATAGCTTTTTGGGTCCCAGGCTGGGTAAACGAAATCAATATAAGTTTGCAGCTTATTTTCCTTAATAATTCCTCCATCGGCTTCAATGATAGTGTCAAGTATTTTTAGTGTACGATTGACTGTTTCTGCGGGGTAGATATATTTTTCATTCGCATTTTTCCCCTTAAAAACATATACCGGACAAATACCTTTTTTTCGTTTTCGGTTCACTCGTCCAAAACGCTGAATCAATGCATCTATAGGTGCAGGCTCTGAATAGATTACATCATAATCAATATCCAGACTAACTTCGATAGCCTGCGTACCAACCAATAGTTGAATAGGATCTTCTTTATTTTCTCCTTCCTTTAAAATCTTCTCATGTTTTGCTCTGTCCTCCCCAGTAAATGCACTATGTAACAAAACCGCTTTATTAACGTATTCCTTCAGTTGAGCAAATACCTGTTGTGATTGTTTCACAGTATTGCAAACAATCAAAACTTTCGTTCCGGCATTCAAGTTGTCAATAATTAACCCCAGGCTGCTTGCAAGCAACCCTTCCTTCAATATAACTTTATGTCTGTCGAAGCCGTCATACAGGACTTTGTCGGCCTTTATATCTGTATACCTGCCCAATGTGTTTTCGATTTCTACCCGCAAAAAACTAGGCAGGGTAGCCGTCATTATCATAACCTTTACCTGCAAATGGTTTACTGCGTATTCCAGAAATACTTTTATCTGTGCAAAAACATCAGGGCTGTAAGCATGTATTTCATCAAAAATGAAATAGGCGCCAGCCCATTCAAAAATGCCCTGCTCAAAACCTTTTAAGCCGAATAAATGTTTTAAAAGCTGAAAAGGCGTAACAACTTTCAGCGGCGTGTATATGGTTTTGAACTTTCCTCTTAATTCCTCAATCCTTTGTTTTTTCACATCAGTTGCGTATTGTGCATCATCGAAATAATCGTAGAGATAATCACTCAGTTTGCCGTGAAGCATACCCACATATTCCTTACCTAAACCATATTCATCATGGCTTAAACGTTCGTACATGGCATTGATAGATGCGGTAAATGGCAACACATAAAAACACCTTCCCTGACCCAAATGCTTCAACTGGGTCTGCAACCAAAGCATAGCAGCTTCTGTTTTACCGGAGCCTGTTGGCGCCGTAAGAACTACATTGCCAGTTGTTTGTTCACATTGCAATTGATGCCTGTAAAAATCAACACCTACTCTAAGCAATCGTTGTCTATGCCTTGTCAAAAAAACAAAATTTTGTTCCTCAATTTTTTCAATGGAGGTCATTCGTGCAGAACCCAGGTGGTCGCAATGCTTTAAGGCGCCAGACAGCAGTAGCAAATGGAAGTAATCTTCATTTTCAATAGAAACTTTTCCTGATTTTGCTCTATTCAAATAAGGTAGCACAACTTTCCGTGGATCAATATCCGGAATAGTGCTGAAATCTAAACTGAAATAATGTTTTAATATTTTATTGACTTCAGCTGCATCTACCTTCCCAACTTCCTCTTTAAAATTTAGTTTCTCATCTTCTTCAAAGTCAAAATCATTTTTACCGGCAATACGATATGCATTCAAATACCGCTGATGTAATTGTTCGAAGTCTTTATGGTGCCCGGCAATAACTAAATGCAGCAATTTTTTTGCTTCGGTTTCCAAGGGCAATGCTTCAACGAAAAGGAGAGAAAATAATTCATGTCTTTGTCCCAACCAATTGTTTGGCAACTTTTTCAATAAGCTTTGAAACTCTTTGTGGGCTTTACCCAAATCGTGAAAAATAACCGCCTTATAAAGAATATCCCAAAAATCAATACTTCTATATTGAGTCGCAGCAGCCTTAGGAAAACACTTTTTTAAAAAGTCTAAAATCAATAAACAATCATTAATATGAGTTTTTAATGAAAGTTCAGGTTCAGACTTTGCTAAAATAGTTTCCATTAGAGTGTTTTTATCAAAACATGCTATTGATTTTCAAAATCGAGCTGATGCAGATAAATATCTACTTCTTTACCATTTAACTCGTCTCTGTATGCCAAAAGATTGGTTTTAATTTTCGCATAATGGTTGATTATGGAATAAGGTTCTGTACCCATATTTTGCCTTGGCAAGGTATTGGAAAAATATTTTGGTAAGGCCTGAATTGTACCAGGTAGATAATTATTATTAAAGGGAACAATTTGCCCGCTAATTTTATCAGCATTTTCAACCGGATTCAGTTGCTTTCTGCCGATGCTTTTGATATCAACAGAAGCTAAATCATTCATTCTGCCTAAAAGAAGCGGATAATAAGGGGCTTTAAAATAACTAATCAGATTTTCATCTGTCAAATACAACCTCAGAAATACATCAAATAAAAATTCCCTCCTGATTACATTTGACTTAGCATTATTCGTTGGCCTTCCTTTATTGCTGTCGATCATATAAATTGTTTCAAGATCAGTAGCTTTGGCGCCGAACTCAAAGTAATACCCAATTGAAAGCCTGGAATGTTCCACATATTTTCCCGCTGCTGCATTAATCAGGCCCAAAACAGTACTTAATGGAGGTACTTCCAAAGTAGGCTGTATACCACTTATAAGATTGGGATACCGAAAACTTGCTGTCCAGCTTCTTATATCAACGGTATAAACTTCCATTACACAATTTGATCTTCCAGTTGTTTACAATAATTGTCGATTGTTTCGTTTATAGAGCCAATCTGAACTTTGGGATAGCCATCAGCCTGGGCTTCTAAAGATTTTAATTCTTCCGCATATTCATCCATAAATCCGCTTCTTCGCCCAATGAAAATGGCACCTTGAAATTGCTCTTTATAATCTTTCAGCACTTCTTTTATTCCTTCTATATTCAGATAAGTTTTTTCGTTGTTTACACCATTGCTTGCTGCGATATGTGAAAAAGGGTGATTCCCGGTTGTCATTGTAGCCAAAACGATAAACTTTGGGGTAACGTCACCCATATTATTCGTTTGCATGGCGCCACCGGAAATAGTTTTCAATGCCTGAATCGTATCTTTAATTCGCTGCTTTCTAACATCCGGTAATAACTGCACTAGTTTTTTTGCATTTCCATCTACATCTTTCACAAACGGGTCGTCAATCTCCCTCGCACCATTGCTCAAAGCAGTTTCTTTCAGTTTTTCAGTTAGATTCTTAAATCCCGTCTTATTATAGGTTGCAAAGGTTCCAACCTGGGCAATATCCAATGAAAACATTCCCTTCATGATAGAACTATATTCTTCTTTGCTATAAGGAACGGAATCACCATCCTGCCGGGCCATACTTGACCAGTTTTCTACCGGCCGGGTAGCACCAACAGAAACAATAACTGAATTTTTTAACGGAGATACTCGGGTTACTGTAACGTCTTCTTTTTGTTCTTTACCTTTTTTATCCAAAATTGGCTTCCCCTGTTCATCCACTACTACATCTTTTGCAGCTTTCATATAACCAAAAATATCATCATCTGCATATTTAATAGGGTCCGCAGCAGTAAAAGCAATTTTTGTCTCCCTGGTTACCGGCGACAATTGCCAGCCGTGATTTTTCTGCAATGCCTCCCGCCACCAATATCGCCATGCCTGGCCTGAAACATAAGTATAAGTCCTTCCGTTTTTGAAAATCTTCTTGGTAGCTACAGCATTATCAAAATTACTGTTTGTGCTTTTTCCGGCATTGTTTAACGCCACTACATCAACGTCTAAAAGGATGAAACCCTGTGTTTTCAAATTCATGTTTATTCGTTTTCAGTTATTGTTTCGTTTTCTTCTTCGACTGGCTCTATATCAACAGATAGGTGTATTTCATGAATCTTCTGGTAAATAGCTATCAACAAAACGTCACGAATTTCACTCCAGTTCCCCCCATCGGGAAATAAGTAGTCAACATATTCTTCAACAGTGATTAAAGGGCTTGCGCTACCCTTTTGGTAATTGTCAGTATTTAACTTGAGTAAAAATTGGCGGAGCTCGTATGACCTTTTAGCTCCATTCAAACGCTTAATGCATTTTTTTATAAAATCAGTATCGGGGTTGCTCGTTATAAATTCAGCAAATTGCTTGATTTTTTCGACGGTCCGTTTTTCCATATTCCTGATTATTGTTTGATAAGTCTCTACAATTTTAAAAGGGAAAGAGTGTTTTATATTCCAACGAAGGATATTTGCAAGAATGGATTCGTTTTTCATCAATTTTTCTAAAACTACATTGCGCCATATGCGGTAATTATCAAAATCGGCGTTCTCTTTCTTTCCTTCCCATATTTCTGTACTTTCATTAAACACTGCGTCTTTAAATTTTGAATTTCGATAATAGAATCGAATAAATTTTGTCCATTCTTTTTTCCATTTCGGGTTATGGCAAAAAGCATAAAATTTAAAAACTACCGCAGGAAGTGTGTATATGATAACTTCCGGGCCGGCGCCAAAATTTGTAAAATGATATAAGGTTAAGGCAACATCCTCTTTATTGAAGGAATCTGTTTCATCATTGTAAAGAAGAATACACAATTCATTGATACACTCATCTACAAATCCGAATAATGCATTAGCGGGATTATTAAATTCAGATCTTAATACTCCTTCCGTTAAGCCACTTGCAATTGCGTGTAAGTTCAATCGGCAATTCCGGAAAACGAAATACTGGGTTACCTTTTCATGATTGCTGTGTATAAGTGCTATTTTGTCGCTTAATTGAATCAGGCCCAACGGAACAAAAAACATTCTTAATAACACTTCTTTTGAAAGATATAAACCACTTTGAAATGCATGATGAAAATTGATAAATGTTCCTGAGCCTGATAAAATATGATTGTCGCGTCCTGCAGAAAACAGTTTAGTATTTATGCCTGAAATTCTGCAATAGCCTTCATAACCATCATCTGTTTCTTCAATTAATGATTTATAATATTGCAAGGTTTCGCTAATTTTCCTTTCCCCTTTAAATGCTGGTTGGGTGATGGTTGAATTGAGAAAAAAGGCGTTAATTTTACCTCCCCAATTCTCAACATAAATCTTCGCTACATATTCAATGAGCTCTAAAATGCTTTTATCCCTTAAATATGGCTGTTCCCACAAATATTTTATTACCCAACCACCGGCATCAGCAAAGGGATCACCTGTTGTGTGGGTTAGCCATTCGATGTTTATTTTATTTTTTTCCTTCATACGATTTGCAACTTCTTTAATACTACAAAAACTGATATTTGCATCATTGCCCGTTGCAAAATTCGATTACTGTCACTCTCAAATCAGGAGTGGTTATCCTTTGTTGAAAAATGTATGGTTATTACAGAGTTCACAGAACTTTGGACACTCGTGATAACCAATACCACAATGAATGCAATATTCTAGTCGGTTTATAAGCTTATTAGTTTTGATCATAAATTTCCTTTGACCAAAGCTAATATTTTTTAGTCCAATAGTATTAAGCATTAAAACTTTTCTCTACTTTTGTTTTAACTTTTCGAAATAGGTTTAACCTCATTACGGATTTGAAATATAGTATTAAGTATTAAAAATCATATAATTGCACCAACAATGAGGTTGTTTTTATTGAGTGATTTCCACACACCCCATCCCCTGCGCATTATACAACCCCAAACCCGCATTCATGGCAAGCTCAAGCAGTGGCTTAGGCGCTTTCACCTTCATGCGGAACCTGGTGAAACCCCGGATCTGCGTTTGTTCCGGTGTAAATGCCTTAATGGTGATCAACCGGCTTTTGATATCCTGCCTGGGTGATATTACCTGTACGCTCATTTTTTCCTTCAAACTTTCTAAATCGTCATGGTTGTTATAAGCAGCTTTATACTTTTCAAGTAAGTTAAGGATCAACCTATCGGAGAAATCTGCATCTGCCGGACTTAAATAATCATAATTCCCTTTACTGTTTTTGCGGCCTACTACTAACGGAGATAAGGGCTGCAATACCACTTCGGGTTCAGCAATTTGAAGTGAGGTAAAGAAATCCGGCAGCAACTGCACCTGGGTTA
The DNA here is from genome assembly GCF_002078015.1 of Niastella populi. Classification (GTDB taxonomy): domain Bacteria; phylum Bacteroidota; class Bacteroidia; order Chitinophagales; family Chitinophagaceae; genus Niastella; species Niastella populi. The sequence goes on from NZ_LWBP01000167.1 coordinate 9,109, forward strand.
CTGAAAATTGAGCGCGGCTTATTTTGTCGGCAATATCAAACTGCTGGTTAATGAACAATCCCCTAATGAAATTAGCCGCTGCTTCATCGATATGAAAACTGATAGTTAGCGAAGCCGGTGAACCATTGATATGCAGCCGGTCTCCCTGAATGCGAAATGGTACCCGCAGATCGGAAAAACTGAACAACTTAAAACTTTTACCGTTGTCGAGCCGGTATCCCCGATCGTGAAGGAATGCAGCATACTTTTCATCCGCCTGCTGAATGATCCTGTATATAACTGCAGACAGCGGATACTGATAATTAACTGGCAATAAACTATTGCCTGCACAAGGTGTCAGGGATAATTGTAATCTCATAATGTATAGGGGGGAATCTTATCACTTAAAGGTAAATGAAAAATAACATGAATCCGAAAGGCATATTTATCACTGTTGACAAAATGTGACTAAGCGAAGATTTTACGGGCTTTATTCTTGATCAGGATCAACAATGATCGGGAGAGCTATTGTTTGTAGTTATCTGCATAAGACGTTATACTGATGTCCATGATACCGCCAATATTCTCTTCTATGCAATTCAGGAAACGGCGGGTAGCATTATTTATCAATAATAATGATCTTATTATTCAGCAACTCGTTTATGCGGATCTCGCAGGAAAGTTCCAGTTTTATATTTCCATTAGTATCTACTACAAAAACACCGCAGGTACCACAACATCCACCACCATAACAAACGCCAAAACATTTCACATAAAAATGATCACATATAAGACTCAGCAGAGATTCATATTGATCTGCCGTTTCACAAAAACGGTACACCTTTCCTTTGAAATGTATGGTAAAGTTTATCATTTATTCACCACGACAGCTTACTGAGCTATTTCAGTTATATGACTAAAATGTAAAGAAACAAGTTGATAAGTTCCGCCATAAAGCAAAATATTGCTGCATTAATGTAATTTCTTCCGGGTTTTAAGTAAATAAACTGGCAAATGAGTGAACTTTTGCTATAAAAAGGTTAACAATTTACGATAGTAAGTGAACTTTTGCTGAAATGAATGAAGTATCAATAAAAAGTGATGTACAAATTGCAAAAAAAATCAAGTTCTTTCAACACGTGATCAACTTTCACTAAAAAGTAATGTACTTGCAATGAAAACATGTTAAAAACGGCAAAAAGCAATCAACTTCTCTTTGAATAATGTAAACTATTATTTAAAAAAAATTATCTCCAATGCAATCTGTATTATAACCGCCAGGGTTGTCGTTATCGCCCGGAAAAAGTAATTATTTTCTTCAAAAAAGTAACTATGATCCGGTAATACGTAACTATCACCCGGTAATAAGTAACTATCTCCCGCCAATAAGTAATTATCGGCCTCAAAAAGTAACTTATCAGGGAAAAAGTGCCTTTATCGGGTTCCATAACTGTTAAAAATCAGGCTTCCCCACCCTTTAAATAATAAAAATTATAAGCCCCCAGCCTTATAATCTCAAATTATAAGACTGGGGGCTTATATTGTCAAATACGCTTTGGCGTACAATAATTTATGAACTTAATACCCTACCGGCAGGCAACATACGTTCATTCAACTTCGTTTCGGGGTTCAGGATATACGTAGCCACCGTATTATCCTGCATCACTTCTACCATGCGAAAACCTTTATAGGTGGTGCCCCAGCTTCCGCCAATATGTGAATCGAACAGGAAGGGTATTCCTTCCGTTTCCTTCATATCGTCCTGGTCGTGATCGTGCCCGTTGAACACCGCCCTGATGTTCTTATAATCTTTCAACAGGTTAATGAACTCCGGACAATCCTTTGCATTATCGGTCCACTTCACCGGCGTTATATGAATGGCGATAAAAATATTCGGCGCCTTTTTATATTTTTCCAGTTGGGCGCGCATCCAGTCGAGGTCGGGACAAATGTACTCCCCTTTCTCCGTTGCCGTTGTGGCCAGCAGGAACACCTGTTTATCTGCAACAAACGAATGATTGAACGGCATGTTCCAGGTCTTTTTCCAAACTTCTTCATTTACCATATCATGATTGCCCTGGGTAACATAATATGGCATTTTCAACTGATCGAGTTGTTGTTTCGCCAGCGGTAGCATAGCCGGGTCATTGTGAATGATATCGCCATTGATGATACAGGCTTTCAGCTTCCGCTTTTTATGCTGTGCATTGATATGTTGTATAACGTTTGCATAATCGCTTTCCCAGTTGGTTTTCGGCTGGCCGAAATGACCGTCGCTGGCAACCGCAAAACGAAACTTCACTTTATTATGCGTTGAGTTCAGCGATAAAGCGGAACGGTACAACAGTTCACCGTTCGTAAGTAATAACAATACCGGCGCAGTGTTTTTTATAAATTGACGGCGATCCATAATACAGATCTTTGTTTTTAGTTAGCGGGCAACCAACTTACAACTGAACAACTCAACAACTGAACAACTCAACAACTGAATAACTCAATAACTGAACAACTCATTACTTATCGAGTTTCCCTTCCAGCATCTTCATAAAATACCCTCCTACCACACTTCTCGCCTGAAATCCTACTTTTTTTGCATTGGTGGTTTCGTGCCAGTCGCTCAGCGGTACCCTGCTGGGTGTTTCCGTAAGATACGTATAAACCGGATTCACGAGCGCTTCAAAATCGGCCTGATTTCCCGCCAGTGTGGCCGTCCACAATATCCAGTCCGATTTGGTATAGGTTTTCCGGCTGTCGAGCGGCAAACCAAATTTGTTCTGTTTGGTGAGATAATACTTTATTTCCTTTTCGTACACTTCGGCGGGAAACAATTTCAATCCAAGTATTTTATCCCAGGCCAGGTTGTATTTCTGGCTCCAGGTATTTTTGTCGTTAAACGTAAGGGCGTAATGATTGCCGTCGTCGGCCATTTGCATCCATTTGGTCACCATGTCTTTTGCCATGCCGCGGTATTTTGCCGCCGTGTCTTTTTCCTTCAGCATATCGGCCAGCATCGCGTAACAGCCGATACCTACAATGGCTTTTACCGACAGGTTGGTATTGCGTGCAAGGTGACCGGCAAAATCATCGGTGCACAACTGGTTGGCAGGATCGAACCCTTCGCGGCTCAGGTACTGCACCCAGGTGCTGAGCGCTTTCCAGTGCTTTTTGGCGTAATTGGCGTTTCCTTCCGCTTTAGCTATCGCTGCCGTAAGGATGATCATATTACCCGACTCTTCCACCGGCATATCTTCTCCATAGGTTTGTCCGTTCGCCAGCGGATAAGTGCCGAGGTCATGCGCCGCAAATGGTTTTGTAAAGCGGCCGCTTTCGGTATAATAAAAAATGCCGTTCAGCATGCCCTTCAACAATTCGGCATTGTACAACAGGAACAGGGGCGCCGAAGGATACGTTACATCAACCGTATTGATGGAACCGTTGCTGTAGTTCTCCTTCGAAAGGAACAACAGTTCGCCCTTCGTATCATTTACGATCTTGTGCGCGGCAATGCTTTGGCGATAGGCCGCCACACACAACTGCGCATATTTTTCGCCGCCCGCTTTTTTGGCATCGGCATATAATTTCTGATCGAAAGCCATACATTGGCGCATTACGCTTTTATAGTCTGCTGCCGCTTTGGCCAGCTCTTTTTCAATGGTACGGCCTTCCGCTTTCCATATGGGCGGCAGGTTCTCTTTAAAGTATTGAACAGAATAAATGTCATCGTACCCCAGCATAATGAACTGCTCCTGCGGTTTGCCATTTGTTCTTACGGTTGGCAGCTCCGTACGCAAAACCAGGTTCTTCCCGGTTTGCGGATCAGTTGGTTTTATCACTACCGGAAAATCATGCGCAGCATCGGCAATGTACTGCCTGGCATTACTTCCTTTTGGCGCGGCAACATATAAATAACCCCAGTCGATCCGCAGGTCATCGCCCCGCTTTTGCAAAACCGGCTGTTCTGTTGTTCCCACTTTCAACACGGGCAACCCATCGGCTGTCAACAGTTTTTCCGTCTTTACTTCCTGGTCGGGTTTGTTTACAGCCAAATTCGATGAAACCCCAAGGATCACCTGGGCGTCATGTTCTTTTCCATCGGTCGATTGCATGGTCACCGTTATATATGAAACGGGCCGGGTAAGTACCGCCTGGTTGTTCATTAATAAAGGGGATGTAAACTGAAGTTGCAGATCCACCGCACCGCAGGTATATTTATAAATGGTGCGCGTGGCAGTAACAGTTACTTCATTTTGCCTGGCAACGCCTAAAACCGGCATTTTGCTATCGGCAAAAGCTTTCGATAAGCTATCTTCCTGCTTTTTGTCGCCCATGCCCATAAACCGGAAAAACTGTTTGTCAACGACCACCCAGCCCGTAAGGGGCTGGCCGGCGCCGGTCCAGTGTTTTGTAGAACCGGTAGTAAGCTCATCGGCAAACGACCAGATACTGAAATAGGGATCGTGGGTAATTAAGGGATAAGCAGGCGCTTTTTTTAACTGACCAAAAGTTATCACTGAAAAAAGCAAAAAAACAGGTAGTATTACTGTATATTTCATATGCAGGAACAAGTAGTTAGCGCTTCTGTTTCTTACTGAAACTGACCAATGTCAGGCAACAATATTGCATGTGTTAGTATGCAATTGTGATTATTGGCCGAATTTAAGCGTTCAGCAAATCAAAACTCAAAAACCGGTAAATGAAACATGAAATAAGCGTATCCTGCTCACTCGCGGTATTCCCTGCGTCTCAGAATTTGTACAATTTGTTACATTTTAAAAAATAATATTATAAATGAACTGGCATACCTCCACTTTCGAAGCCGTATTAAAGGAACTGCAAAGTTCAAAGAATGGATTAACAACCGATGAGGTCGCTCAACGAATGCAGCAGTACGGGCCTAATCAACTGCAGGAAAAAAAGAAAAAACCGGTGTGGCTGTTGTTCGTGATGCAGTTCAAAGACGTAATGATCCTTATTCTGATGGTGGCCGCCATTATTTCAGCCGTCGTGGGCGACCTGAAAGACATGATCGTTATCCTCTTCATTATTATCATCAATGCTATCGTAGGTTTTGTACAGGAGTACCGTGCAGAAAAAGCGATCGATGCGCTAAAAAAAATGTCAGCAGCGAACGTTCGCGTGAGAAGAAATAAACGGGTGGAACAGATCGCCGCCACCGAAGTGGTACCGGGCGATGTGGTGTTGCTGGAAGCGGGCGATATGGTGGGCGCCGATCTCCGCATCATTGAAAGTCATTCATTAAAAATAGAAGAAGCCTCCCTTACCGGCGAATCGCAGGCTGTAAATAAATCGCCCGACGCCATAAAGGAAGAAGAGGTGCCGCTGGGCGACCGCGTCAACATGGCATACAAAAGCACGCTGGTCACTGCCGGTAATGGTACCGGTGTGGTGGTGGCTACCGGTATGCAAACCGAGATCGGGAAAATTGCCGGTATGCTGCAGGAGAAAGAAGCCACTACCCCATTGCAGCAACGGCTGGCCGATTTCAGTAAAAAATTATCATTTATCGTTTTGGGTATTTGCGTGGTGTTGTATTTTATCGGCATCCTGCGTGGTGAAACACCGGCGAATATGCTGCTCACCACTATTTCCCTCGCCGTGGCCGCCATTCCCGAAGCGCTGCCCGCGGTCATTACCATTGCCCTCGCCCTGGGCGCCAAAAAACTGGTACGGAAAAATGCATTGATCAGGAAACTGCCCGCTGTTGAAACACTGGGTTCCGTAACGTATATCTGTACCGATAAAACCGGAACGCTTACGCAAAACCAGATGACCGTACAGGAGATCTGGCAGTATGAGCAGTGGGGCCTTACCATTCCGGAAATAAAAAAAGAACAGGCGATGCTGCTGGTAATGAGCCTGAACCACGATGCCAAAGAAGACCAAACCGACGATAATAAATTAAAAGGCGACCCTACCGAAGTAGCCCTTGTCGAATACGCGCTTCAACAGGAAGGTTATAATAACAGGTGGGAGAACGATTTTCCGCGCCGGCAGGAATTGCCGTTTGACTCTGACCGTAAGATGATGACAACGGTGCATGCAGTGAATGATGAATTCCTGGTGATCACCAAAGGTGCGCTGGAAGCTGTGCTGAATATCTGCGAATCGGCCGATGAGGAAGAGATAAGCGCAAAAAGCGATAAACTGGCCGAAGCCGGCCAGCGGATAATTGCCTACAGCTGCAAACTCATACAACAACTGCCAAAAGAAGGCGATATGGAAGCGCTGGAAAGCGATCAGGAATTCTGCGGACTGGCAGGAATGATCGATCCGCCGCGGCCTGAGGCACGCCAGGCCATCACCGAATGTAAAACAGCGGGTATTGTACCGGTAATGATCACCGGCGACCACCCCATTACCGCCTCCGCCATTGCGCGCGACATGGGCATTCTGCAGCACCGGAACGATAGAACGGTTACAGGAATTGAACTTGAAAAGCTCTCAGATGAAGCGCTCGATAGCGAGATCACCCAGATAAAGGTGTATGCCCGGGTTTCGCCCCAGCAAAAACTGCGTATTGTAAAAACATTGCAAAAGAAAGATCAGTTTGTGGCCATGACCGGTGATGGGGTAAACGATGCCCCCGCACTGAAGCGGGCCAATATAGGGGTAGCCATGGGTATTACCGGAACGGATGTTTCGAAAGAAGCCGCCGACATGATCTTACTCGACGACAATTTCGCCACCATCGTAAAAGCGGTAAGGGAAGGACGACGCATCTATGATAATATCAGGCGGTTCATCAGGTATGTGCTCGCCTGTAATTTTGCAGAAATACTCACCATCTTCATTGCGCCCCTAGTGGGGATGCCCATCCCGTTATTACCTATTCATATCTTATGGATCAATCTTGTAACGGATAGTTTACCCGGACTGGCACTGGCCGGTGAAAAAGCCGATGTAAAAGTGATGGAGCGTCCGCCACGTGATCCCAAAGAAAGCATATTTGCCATGGGACTGGGCTTTAATGTTATATGGGTAGGTGTGCTGATGGCTGCGGTGGGACTGGTTACGCAGGCATGGTCGATTCATATTGGCGATGCGCACTGGCAAACCATGGTGTTTACCGTTCTTTGTTTCAGCCAGATGGGCCATGCCCTGGTATCGCGCAGCGAACACGAATATATTTTCCGTATTGGTGTTTTCACGAACAGGAACCTGATAGGCGCCATAGCGCTCACGTTCATTTTGCAGATCGCGATCATTTATATGCCATTCCTGAACAAGATCTTCAATACCGAACCACTGACATGGAAAGAACTGGGGACCTGTTTATTGATTTCCACCATTACTTTCCATGCCGTGGAGTTGGAAAAATTTATCAAAAAGCGGATGGGAACAATTTAATTAATCCTCTATAACGTACTTATAAGGATAAAGCAGTACTTTCCAGGTAACGCCGCCATCGGCAGTAATGTACAATTTCTGTCCGCCATACATTATACCGTTCTGATCGTCGTGGAAATGCAGCTTCTTCATATTGGCATACTCATAACCTTCACCGGAAACCGTATTCCAGGTAACACCGGTATCGGTACTTTTTACCAGGTTGTCATTGGTAAAACCATAAATGATATGCTGGTTCACCATATGGGCAGCCGTAAGTTTCAGATCGGTGACAGGCTGCTTCCAGGTAGCGCCGCTATCGGTTGAAATATAGGCATTGCCAAAATCTTCCGTTACGCACAAATTACCTTTTGGCCCTGTTTGCAAACCGGAGAGCACCCTGTTGGTGATCACCTTAGGTTCGCTCCAGGTACGGCCGGTATCGAGTGTCTTTGAAATAAAAGAGCTGTATGCGCTGTTCTTATACAACAATACATAACCCGTTGTGTCATCTACGAACTTAACACTCACGGGGTAGAATGCATCGTCGAAATAGCTTACGCGGGTAGCAATTTTCGAAGTAAGATCCAATTTATAGAACTTACGGCTATCGGCAGCGGTAACCGCTTTTTGCTGATAGGTAAGCATGATGTAATTGGTGTCGATATACGATACATCAACCAGTTCGGTAGTATTGAAACCCGAAGTATTGATGGCCGGTGAAAAGGAACCGGAAGTAAGCGCCACCGTGTTCCAGTTATTACCGAAATCGATGGAATAATAAATTACCGGCGCCAGTGGTGTACCTGCCGCCACAACAACCGCATTGCTGTCGTAGCTGTAAGGCGTTAAGCGGTTAACGGGCACCGAATAGCCATTATTTGTAAAGCTTTTAAAACCGTCGGAAGTGATAAAGTAATTGTTCGACGTTAACCCGCGGATAATACCGCCGTCATCGAGCCGTACGGCATAGAGGCTGTTATCCTTTATCAGCACCTTCACATCGGCATTGATAGCCGGCTCCGTGGGGATCTGGGTAACAAGATATCTGTCCTTATCGCCGCAACCCCATGCCACAGCCCCGGTAAGAAGTAAGATGTATAGTTTTTTCATCTGAGAATATTAATTTTTTTCATTTGCCGGATGGAACTTGCCATGCCACAATTTTCATAGCGGAAAATGCATAATGAAAATTTTATCATGGACGTTTCATAGTTACTTTTTGAAATTCAGGTTAACGCCTACGCTTAGGTTTATTGAACTGCAATCAAATTCTTTATGATCGGGCATAATACGGCCGGCAGCCCGTACTTCAGCTACGTAATCGGGATTTACTTTCAGATCGGGTTTGTAATATTCATAATCGAGCTTCACATACAGATCGCCTGCGCGTACCAGCATTACGCCGGCATCGAATGAGATCCCTGAACCCGTGAGTATTTTACCGGTAGTTTGAATACCTGTGCCATTTTCATTTTTTTCATCGCTGATGCGGGTGAACTGACTCGATGACCAGTTGTTATCGGCACGCAGAATGGGTGAAATGGTAAACTTACCTATTGTATATACCTGGTATTGTAATTCAAGACCGGCCTTCCAGGTGCGGAAAGCCTCGCGGTGAGGTTCAGCCATCTCCACTTTTTTGAAATAATATTTCAGTGCGGCTACCGGACGTACCCACAGTTTGTTATTGAAGAATGCTGTTTTCAGACCAATTGAAGTATTGAGGCCGCCCTTAAAAACGTCGCTTAACTCAGTATTGGCAGGAGAAGCAAAACCGGCGTCGACATCGACTGCAAAAAGCCATTTCTTTTTAACTTTCGGCTTTTTTGTTTTTCCATTTTCAATGGTTATGAGCGGCGTATAAGTGCCTGAAGTTGCCGCTGGAGTAACTGCAGGAGCTGTTACAGGAGCCTGCTGCGCTGAAGTGTCGGTTTGCGCCTGTACTACCTGCTGCATAAACAGCACAGAAAAGACCCATAGGAATCGACGGATACAAAGGGTTTTCATTGGATATTTTTTATAATCTTACCACAAAAATATAACTCCCGTGTTCCGATACCGCCAGGGGTGGTACACCTGCTGCCCAAGGGCAACAGAATCAGCACTATACGATGCATTAAGTACCCCGCCATTAACCGTATCAAAACACCCTAAAAGACTATAAAACGCTAATATCCATGCTTGTATTGCACTGTTTAGTTATAAGTTATAAGTTATAAGTTTTAGGTGCCTGGTTTTTCAACGCCGACCCGTTACTTATAACTTATAACATATTACTTATAACTTATAACTTATAACTTATAACTTACTACTTATAACTTTTCAGGCTTTAGGTTCCTCGTCGCCCTGTTTGCCTGGTCGCTCATTGGGTTCAGGAACGGGGATTTCGCCTGGCGAAGTACCGCCGGGATCGTCTTCAGGCTCAATTTCCGGCTCCTGAAAGGGCGGCGTGGGCCGGTTGGGAACCGTTTCAGGGGTTATTTCAGGGTTTTCGGGATTGGGCACTTCCGGTTTATCGGGATTCGTTTTTTTGGCCATAGTATTTCATTTACAGGAGGTAATGCAAATGGTGTTCCATGCGGGTTTGTAGAAAGCTGATGTATGCCAGTACGGTATAGTACCGGTTAAAAGAACCAGAAATCATAAACTGCCGTTGGCACGATTGTTCCATCATTTTGCCAATGAGCTCCACCTTTATGTTCCAGGACCGGATGGATGCGGGCCTTGCGCTCAGCAGGCACCTGCTACATTACAAACGGGTTGATGGTGTAATGCTGGCCGTGCCCCGGGGCGGCATACCGGTTGCTTTTCCCATTGCCCGGATACTGGAAATACCCCTTGAGATCATTTTGTCAAAAAAGATCGGTCATCCTTTACATAAAGAATACGCCATTGGGGCGGTAAGTCTTACGGGCAGGATCATTGCACCGAACGCAATGGCATCTGATGAATATATTCAACAGGAAATCATAAACATCAGGAAGCAGCTGCGCGAGATGTATATAAAGTATATGGGCGATAAAAAACCAACACCGGTCAAAGACAAAGTGGTTATCGTAGTCGATGATGGCGTGGCAACAGGCAATACGTTATTAAGTACGATCGAGATCATCCGAAACGAACGGCCGAGGAAACTCGTTGTGGCCGTTCCCGTTGCATCACGGCAGGCAGCTAAAAAATTAAGCGAAGTATGCGATGAATTTGTTTGCGCCTGGATCCCTTCGGAATTCCATTCCGTTGGTGAATTCTATTTAGATTTTACACAGGTAACCGATGAGGAGGTCGTAAGTATATTGGAAATGAGAGTTAAGGAAGACCCGGGAAACGAATGAATGCAAAATGCTAATTAGCTAATGTGATAATGGAAATACAGCTTCATTTGAGTGCTGTCGCAATAACGTCGGTGCATTAATGAATCCGCATAAAAGCATTAGCGCATTGGCACATTATCGAATTATCACATTTTCACATTATCACATTATCAAATTAAACTTTCACCGTACTCGTTATCTGATCGGGTAGTCCCTGCTGCAATTTCGCCTGCTCCTGCACTGCTTTTTCAAGTTCACTCACCGCGGCACAGGCGCTTTCATCAAAACTTGCCGAACGGCGATGCACAAACAGGGAATCGCCATAAAGGGTGAGCCTGATCTCGCAGATCTTATTTTCCTGTGGCAGAGCAGCCGTGTCATGGCGCAATATGATTTCTGCTTTAACAATATCCTTGATAAGATGTGAAAAGGAAAGCACCTTCTCTTTCACAGGCTTTAGTATGGATTCATTTACTTCCGAGTGCGGGGCATGAATCTCAATAATCATTGACTCAAATCGGAATGCCATATAAAATGTTGTGTTTTCTAAGTTACGACTATAAATGCAATAAAACATACGCCGGCAGTGGCTTTAACAACACCGCATTAAGAAAATGAAACGCCCCTGATCTTTATAACATTGTGATAGATAGGGCGTAAGCATTCACTTGCGCACGCAGGGCGCATCAACCCGGCGGTAAATACTATAAATTTTAATCAGCCCAGAATTTCTTCACCGGCCAATTTGTTGGCAGCACCCTGTTGCAGTGCGTTCACCGACTGCACCAGCGGAATGATGTTTTCCTTTTTCATGTCATCAAAACCATGGATCATTCGCTCCTTTTCATCAGGGTCTTTCGTAGCGCGTGAAGCAAATTTCAGCATCAGCCTGTCGAACCAGTTAAGATCGTTGATCACCAGACGGCCGCGTAAAAAGAATACGGTGATCTTGTTTTGTAACAATGGCGGAATATTGCGTTGCGCTATTTGTTCCAGCTCGTCTTTCTTATCTGCCGGTGTGGCGCAGACAATGAATAAAAAAACATTCTTACGCAACAACTGGTGCGCATGTTTTTTTAACCAGGCATGTAATGTGAGCCGGCCTTCATATACCGATGCGCCAATTACTACAACATCTGTGGCATCGATCGTTTCATCGAGCAGTTGCACCGGTGTAAACAATGGCCATTTCAACACTTCGCTTATCCAGTTGGCATACTGGCTGGTTGCCCCGTATTTTCCTTTATAAAGAATGATCCCTTTCATACTGTGAATTTTAAAGTGATCAATAATATTTTCCTTCTATTTTAACCTTGAGGATAACTTTCGCCTTTTGTCTTTATGCCTTTCGCCTTCAGCCTTTCGCCTTTCGCCTTCTGCCTTCTGCCTTTCGCCTTCTGCCTTTCGCCTTTTGCCTTTCGCCTTCTGCCTTAAGCCTTTAGCCTTTAGCCTTAATGATGTGTTATAAAGAACGGCAGGTTGATGGTCTTTAACAGTATACCGGCAGTGGCGGGTTTGAAAAGTGACGATAACCAGCTGCGGCCAAAAGCGCCCATAACCACAATGGTGTTTTGTTTGCCCAGCAAACGGGCATACAGTTCTTCAGAGGGTTTTCCCTGCAACACCTGGAAACCGATGCCTGAGTAATGCATGCGCAGCCATTTTCCGAGTTTTTCTTTATCGGTAACAGGTAATGAATCGTCTTTATTCACCTGCAATACGATCGCTTTTTTATCGGCCAGTTCGGGGAACAGGTAGGTGAATTGTTTGATGGCGAAAACTGCCGAGCGGCTGCCATCGTACGCAAATACAATTTCTTCGATGCCTGTCTGGTTCAACGGCGCCACCAGTACCGGGCATTCTGCTTCGGCCAGTATTTGTTTTACCAGGGCGGTGGGAGACTCTTCGAGTTTCTTTTCAAAAGAAAGGGAAGCCTGTACGATCACGAGATCGGCAAACCGGCTTTCCTCAATGATAGCTTCAGCGGCATTGATGGTACTGTTATTGAGAATTTGACAACGTATTCCTCTTACCGCGCAGGTGCGTTCAAACTGCTGTATATAGGCTAATTGCTTTTGTTCGGCGGCCGTGGGCCCTTTGGTTACAATGGTTTCAACATAGGGCATTCCGAATGCCATATTTACTATCGTTTCCTCTTCTTTGGGTTCACTAAGAAAATAACCGGTGAGGGTTGAATGTGACAAGGTGGCCGTGTTACAGGCAAAATGAATCAACTCTGTATCAACATGACCGGCATCCAGCGCCAATAGGATCTTTTTCATGGTGCATTATTTTACACCAAAGCTATTGTGCAATGCCCTGTACAGAAATGACATTTGTTAGCTGAAGGGATGATTGTTGTCAAAAGCAACAGTGGTGAAAGGCAACAAGGCAACAAGGCATAAAGGCAAATACAAATACTATTTCACTTCACCATTCGACATTCAACATTGGATATTCGACATTTTGTATTTGCCTTTCCCTTTCTAATTTTTAATTTCTCATTCCTCATTTCTCATTTCTGTAAAGCCCCGTCCCAATCTTTCCAAACCGGTTCATACCCTATAGAGGAAATAACGCGGGCCATTTCGGCCGGACTGCGTTCGTCGGCTATTTCAAACTGCTCGAGGGATTCGGGCTCTACGGCATAACCGCCCGGATTGGTTTTTGAACCGGCACTGATAGAAGTTATGCCTAACTGCATAATATGATCCCTGAACCGCGGATGCTCGCGCGTAGATAACGACAATTCCACTTCCTGGTTAAAGATGCGCCAGGCGCAGACCAACTGCACCAGCTCGCGATCAACCATTTCCACCTTTGGTTCCAGTCCGCCCGAGAACGGACGCAGCCGCGGAAATGAAATGCTGTATTTTGTTTGCCAGTAAGTACGTTCGAGATAATTCAAATGCAAAGCGGTGAAGAATGAATCGGTACGCCAGTCCTCCAGGCCTATCAATATGCCCAAACCTATCTTATGCACCCCTGCCCTGCCGAGGCGGTCGGGCGTTTCTATGCGGTATTGAAAATTCGATTTCTTTCCTTTGGGATGATGCTTTTTGTAATCTTCGCGGTGATAGGTTTCCTGGTACACCAGCACCGTATGCAATCCTTCCCTGGTAAGCTCGCGGTAATCTTCCTCATCCAGCGGCTGCACTTCCATAGAGATATGTGCAAAATGATTGCGCAACAGGTTGATGGCATTTTTAAAATACGGCACATGCACCGTATGATTGGCCTCGCCGGTCACCAGCAACACATGTTCATACCCCATCGATTTTATGGCGGTTGCTTCCTGCACTATTTCGGTTGCAGTCAATGTACGCCGGCGCACTTTATTATCGAGACTGAACCCGCAGTAGGTGCAAATATTATTGCATTCGTTCGACAGATACATGGGCACATATAACTGTATCGTTTTCCCAAAACGTTGCCGGGTGAGCTGCTGGCTCAACTGCGCCATCGGCTCAAGATATGCAGCCGCCGCCGGTGAAATCAACGCCATAAAATCATCCAGCGACCGGGATTGCCTTCCCAGCGCCGCCTCTACATCTACAGCTGTTTTGCTGTAGATCCGTTCTTTTACTTCGTTCCAGTTATACCTGTTGAAAACATCTATAAAACTATCCATGGTATTCACTTTAAAACAGGAATGGTGTTTTGGCCTGATGCCCGCCCGGATGACGGGGAACTTACATGGAAAAAACTTTCATTGCCTTACATATCACAATGAAATTTTTTCCATGGAGGCTTCATCTAAAAATGCGGTTAAAGGACTACTTGCCACGGCGGTGTTCAATGGTTTGGCCAGCCGGGCTTCATACGCCATACGGCCTGCCTCAACCGCTATTTTAAATGCAGCTGCCATTTGCACCGGTTGTCCGGCTACGGCAATGGCCGTATTCACCAGCACCGCATCGGCGCCGATCTCCAGGGCTTTGGCCGCATCGGAAGGAGAACCTATACCTGCATCTACCACCACCGGCACTTTGCTTTGTTCTATGATGATCTCCAGAAAATCTATTGTCTTCAATCCTTTGTTGCTTCCTATTGGCGAGCCCAGCGGCATTACCGCTGCTGCGCCTGCTTCTTCGAGGCGTTTGCACAACACCGGATCGGCATGAATATAGGGTAATACCACAAAACCTAATTTCACCAGTTCTTCTGTCGCCTTCAACGTTTCAACCGCATCGGGCATTAAATATTTCGGATCGGGATGTATTTCCAGCTTCAGCCAGTTTGTTTGCAAGGCTTCCCTTGCCAGCTGCGCGGCAAAGACCGCTTCTTTGGCGGTACGTACACCGGAGGTATTTGGCAACAGGTTGATGTGCTGATGTTGCAGGTGACGCAAAATATCATCCTGCGGATCGTTCATATCAACCCGTTTCAATGCCACTGTCACCAGTTCTGATCCCGATGCCAGCAGCGCCTCTTCCATCACATTGGCTGAACTGAATTTTCCCGTTCCCGTGAATAAACGGGAGTTGAATGTTTTGTTTGCTATCGTTAACATATGAATTCGTTTAAAATGATCGAATGTGGCTGAAAGCTGAAGGCTGAAGGCTTAAAGCAAATACAAATACAGAGAATTGCATTTCTTTTGCTTTTTAGCTTTTGCCCTTAGCCTTTTGCCTTTAGCCTTCAGCCTTTCGCCTTCAGCCTTTCGCCTTTTGCCTTTTGCCTTTCGCCTTCAGCCTTCAGCCTTCAGCCTTCAGCCTTCAGCCTTCAGCCTGAATACAAAGCATCAATTTGTTTAACCACTTCCTGTTTATTAACTGCATTGGTAATAGTACCTGAAACCGCCACTCCATGAATACCGGCATCGCGTAAGCCCGGCACATCAGCGGCCAGAATACCGCCGATTGCCACAATGGGCAATTGAATACCGGCAGCCCGCACTTCATTCATTATTCGCCGGTAGCCTTCCAAACCCAACACCGGGCTTAATTTCTCCTTGGTAGCAGTGAACCGGAAGGGACCGAGGCCGATATAATCAACCCCTTCCTGCACGCGTTGCTGAATATGTTCGAAGGTGTTGGCGGTGCCGCCTACTATCATTTCTTTACCTGTGATCGCCCTTACCTCGGCAGGGCTCAGATCCTGCAAACCAACATGAATGCCCCATGCACCAACGGCTTTTGCCACCTGCGGAAAATCATTGATGACGAGTTTGGCCTTATAGCGGTCGCACAGCTCCTTGGCCTTTTTTGCCTGTTCCAGTACGGCCGTTTCGGGTTCGTTTTTTACCCGTAGCTGCACCAGGCGGCAACCGGCCTGCAACGCTTCTTCAATGGCCATTAAATGCGTTTTTGCGGCGGTTTGTTGTGATATAAAATACACACGTTCTAACATACTGTATGATATCCCAGTAACGACTGGTTGCTGTTTAAGAATGTTTCTACATAATTTTTTGCCAGGCGGCAGGCTTCCCTCAATGATTCGCCCTTTGCCAGGTGGGCGGTAATGGCAGCTGCCAGTACACAACCCGATCCATGTTTTGGAAAGGCATGCGCAACACCGGCGCTAATGACCGTGCTGCCGGCAGGTTCATACAAGGTATCTGTTCCCAATGAATCGGCACGATGCCCGCCTTTTAATAATACCGCACAAAACAGGGCCCTGTCGTCTTTTACCAACGACTCATTTGCGATCGATTGCAGTTGCAGCAGCTCATTGTAATTGGGCGTTACCAGCGTTACCGCGGCCAGGATGGCTTCGAGACTATGAAAAGTATCCGGGCTGTGAAAATCATAGCCGGCGCTGGCTTTCAACACCGGGTCCCAAATAATTTGAATGGCCGGGTTATGCGCCTTTAAAAACCTGATCACTTCTATAAGCGTCTCCGGTGAATGGATGATGCCGATCTTACAGGCAACGATATCGAACTTACCGATCAGCGGCTGCAATTGCTCAATGATCTGTTCAGCACTCAGCCAGTGCAGCTTTATAAATTTATCATCGGTTTGAACCGTCAATGCCGTGCATACGCCGAAACCATACACCTCAAGCTGTTCAAACGTTTTGCAATCGGCCAGTACACCCGCTCCCGCACTGGGATCAAAACCGGCTATGGTCAATACGTATGGGCGTGGTGATTGCATTGTTTAATTTTTATTGTAAGGTGGGTGGCCTTTTAGTTAAACATGTTTTGAAATGATTTCTCCAGGGCGACCCACCTTTCAACCGCTTTTTCCGGTTCGTTCCAGATAGATCCCAATACGGCAGCGCCGTCAAAATTCATTTCAGCTACCTTTTTTATATTACCCGCACCGATGCCGCCCAGCGCAATTACCGGAACGGTTTTCTGCTCCGGGGTCAAATAAAAATCATCGCCGGCCACTCCCCTGTACTGCTGTTTTGAAATGCTGTCGAACACCGGTGAAAAAAAGGTGTACGAGAAACAGGATGATAAATTTTGAACCGTTTCGATGTCATGCACAGACGTGCTCAACGTGTACCCTTTTTCTTTCAATTGTAACAACGATTCTGCTGTTGCCCCCTGCCGGTGCTCTTCCCTGAAATGCCAGCGATGCAGGTCATACGTCGACATCAAATGAAAAAAACCATGCATTGCGATGCGGTTATGATAAACAGTTGGTATGCCATCGAGCAAATTCCTCATTGCCTGTTCATCCGCATCCGGTTTGCGCAGGTGAAAAATCTCCAGCCCTTCTTCAAACAATTGTTGAATGATGGCTGCTTCACCGGGAAGCATGACAGGGTTTGATATGACGATTAGTTGGAACATCATTTAAGTGTGCCACGTTTTATAAACGTGGTACACTTCTATCTGGTCTTTACAAATACAGCTGGCTTCCTTTCTCCGCAAACTCCTTCGCTTTTTCTTCCATACCTTTTTGTAAGGCATCCGCTTCCTGCAGTCCCTTATCTTCCGCATACTGGCGAACGTCCTGCGTAATTTTCATCGAGCAGAAGTTGGGTCCGCACATAGAACAGAAGTGGGCCACCTTGGCGCCATCGGCGGGCAGGGTTTCATCATGGAACTCACGCGCCGTATCGGGGTCGAGCGACAGGTTGAACTGATCTTCCCAACGGAATTCAAAACGCGCTTTGCTCAATGCATTGTCGCGGTACTGCGCACCGGGATGCCCTTTCGCCAGGTCGGCAGCATGTGCCGCGATCTTGTATGTGATCACCCCGTCCTTTACATCTTTTTTATTGGGCAGGCCCAGATGTTCTTTAGGCGTTACATAACACAACATAGCGGTTCCAAACCAGCCGATCATCGCTGCGCCAATGGCAGAAGTGATATGGTCGTAACCCGGGGCAATATCGGTTGTCAACGGTCCGAGCGTATAGAAGGGCGCCTCATCGCAATGTTTCAACTGCTTTTCCATATTCTCTTTTATCAGGTGCATGGGCACGTGACCCGGTCCTTCGATCATGGTTTGCACGTCGTGTTTCCAGGCGATCTTTGTAAGCTCGCCTAATGTTTCCAGCTCGCCGAACTGCGCCGCATCATTGGCATCGGCAAGGCTGCCGGGACGTAATCCGTCACCCAGTGAAAAGGCCACATCGTAAGCTTTCATGATCTCGCAGATCTCTTCGAAATGCGTGTACAGGAAATTCTCTTTATGATGCGCCAGGCACCATTTGGCCATGATACTGCCGCCGCGCGATACGATTCCCGTTACGCGTTTTGCGGTCCATGGAATATAACGCAACAGCACACCTGCATGGATGGTGAAATAATCCACACCCTGTTCTGCCTGTTCGATCAACGTATCCCTGAACAATTCCCAGGTAAGTTCTTCGGCTTTACCATTCACTTTTTCCAATGCCTGGTAAATAGGAACGGTACCAATGGGCACAGGCGAGTTCCGTATGATCCACTCTCTTGTTTCATGAATATTTTTACCGGTGCTCAGGTCCATAATGGTATCGGCGCCCCAGCGGCAGGCCCATACTGCTTTTTCTACCTCTTCTTCAATACTCGAGGTCACTGCCGAGTTGCCGATGTTGGCATTGATCTTCACCAGGAAGTTGCGGCCAATGATCATGGGCTCGCTTTCGGGGTGATTGATATTGCTGGGAATGATAGCGCGGCCGGCGGCTACTTCCTGCCGTACGAATTCGGGTGTGATATAATTTTTTGGCGTGTTGGCGCCGAAACTATGACCGGCATGTTGCTGCGCCAGCATGTCATAACTGCCATTCAGTTGTTCTTTCAACAGATCATAACGCTGGTTCTCGCGAATAGCAATGTATTCCATCTCGGGGGTGATGATGCCTTTTTTGGCATAGTGCATCTGGCTTACGTTAGCGCCGCTTTTTGCGCGACGCGGCTTGCGAAGATGCTCGAAGCGAAATGCATCCAGCTTTTCATTGTTCAGGCGTTCAAGCCCGTAAGATGACGACACCTGTTGCAATTGCTCCGTATCTGCACGATCGATGATCCATTTTTCACGCAAAGGCGATAACCCCTTTTTTACATCGATAGTTACATTGGGATCGGTGTATGGACCGCTGGTATCATATACGGTAACGGGCGCATTTTTTTCGGTAGCGCCTTTTTTGCCATGAAGCGCGGTATCGGTAAGCGCAATTTCACGCATGGCAACGGCAACGTCGTTATGCAGCTGCCCTTTTACATAGATCTTCCGCGAAGCGGGGAAGGGTTCTGTTGTTATTTTATTCTGGTTAGGAATTGATTCTTTTTTCATAATAATTTTTTTAGTCGTGAGTAGTAAAAAGGCAACAAGGCATAAAGGCAACGAGGCAACGAGGCATAAAGGCAACGAGAAAATACAAGTAAAACATTGTCTGCTAAAACCATACGCAATTCGGAATTGTATTTCATTTGCATATTTTCACATTTGCACATTTGCTAATTTGCACATTTGTATTTACCCGCCCTGTGTAGCCCTGATAAGCATTACCTTATCGGCTTCCCGCAGTATATATGCCGGCCAGGCCGTGCTGGGAATAACGGTTTGATCAACCGCTACAGCCAGTCCGGCCACAGGTATGCCCAATACCTGGGTAAGCAATTGCTCAAGCGAACATTGATCAGGAATTTCCCTGGGTTGTTGATTGATAGAAATGTTCATACCTACGTTTTTAATTACTTCAGGGAATGAACATGCAGCAAAAGAGAATAAAAGGAAAGAAAATAAAGAAGACTTTCACTTTTCCCTTCGGCAGTACGAACTGCATCAGGTTCAAAGGGTATTATCTCAGTCCGTTTATGGACACCCCTAAAGCGCCGTAAAGGTATACAAAAATTGGAATTACAAAATTTTTTATCTGCCGGGCATTTTCGGGGCCGGAAATCAACGATCCTGTCATATCTGCTTTCATGCTGCCGATGATCCTAATTTATAACCCGCTGAATCAAAAACAGCTACTTGATGCACGTCGCAAACAGGTGTACAGATGACATTTTTATTTACCCGGCTGACTTTTTAGGCAATAAATGCATTATATTAGTGTAGGCTTTGCTGTTAACTGGAGTTTTAAGTATTAAGTATTAGGTTTTATGTTCTTTGGTTCGTGACGACTTATTTTATTCAGACCTCGCGAACTTTACGCTCCGGGTTTTCAGCTTTAAGCCTTCAGCTTTCGGCTGTATTCACGATTGCCCACTGCTAATTTGATTATAGTAACGCGGTCCCGGATATCCGGGTCTTATTCGTTTGCCGTGTCACAATTAATCAAAACAAGTCATATGAAAAAAATGCAACCTTTCGTTCTGTCAGGCATCCTTGCCTTGCTGTTCATTCAGTGTAAAAAAGCAATTAAAGACCCGGCTTCGCCGAACACTGAGCAACGAACGGCAACGCCCGAAGTTTTTGAAACAGTCATCAACAACACCTTCGCCAGTTACGCCACATTAGAACAGTACTGGAATTATTTGTATCCCTGGGGGTCAGACCATAACGGTTCAGCCCGCATGTATGCGAGCCCTACCGATCATAATCATGTTTATCTCGACGGGAATGGCGTACTCACTATCAAAGCCACACGAATAAACTGGAATGAAGGGAACAGCAGTTCCAATCCGTACCTGCCTATCCGTTATCACTCAGGGGCCATCAATGCCAAATTCCACATTCTTGTGAATGATCAGTTCCCTAATTATGAAGTAAGAGGCGATTTCCAGGCGCCTTCGGTGCGAGGCAGCTGGCCTGCTTTCTGGCTTACCGGCGTAAACAGCTGGCCGCCCGAAAGCGATATCATGGAGTTCAAGGGCAACACCAATAACTGGCAGAACACATTCCGCACCAGCAGCGATGTTACCTCTACCATCACCAATGTATCATCGCCCGGCAGCTGGCATACCTATCGCGTATGGATCCAGAAATCTTCGGCCACAGATGTAATCATACATTATTATATAGATGGCGTTTGGAAAGCGCAGCACACGGGCAACTTTGTGGGCAAGCCCATGTATATCATCATCAATATGCAAATGGAAGGTTCCAGTGGCTCGCCCGGCCCAACAACAGATACCTACCTGCGGGCCAGAAATATTTATGTAGGCAGAACAAGGGCTTTCTAACTAAAACATACAACATGAAAAAATGAGAGTCGGAAAGAAAGTAAAGTCCGGAATTAAGAAAGATAGTTACAGAGAGGGTTTCTTTCTAAACCTCCGGACTTTCCGACTTTCGACCTTCGTCCTGTTCATGCAGCCCCCCGTCAATTACGGCATACATGTCAACGACTTCAGGCCATTCCCATTCGGTTTCACCGATCTTGCTTAAACTCTATAACACACAACGATTGCATCCCAAAAGTACACCCGCCTGGTAAGGGGCATCATGATATGAGACAGGGAATAATATGATCTTAATCAAGAGATAGTCTGATACTTTTCATCCATTATATTCGTTTACCTGATATCTTTGCCAAAAATCAGGTGTTTTGAATAAATGGTGGACGATAGTGTTTTTGATAGGCATGCTGGGGCAAACCTTCAGCAAAAGCCTTATCGTCCTGAACTTCAGGATGAATCAAAAGACCATCGCCGCTACATTATGTGAGAACCGCACAAAACCCAAAACATGCTGCCTGGGTAAATGTTACTTGGGCAAACAGCTGAATAAAGACGAAAACTCACAGAACACCCCATTGAACGGCGGTTCAGGCTTTAAGTTCGAAGTGGTATTGTATAACGAAAAGAAAGCCGAAACCCAATTTCATTCATTCAACGAACAACCGGTACATGTATCGCGGTATACCGATCCCATTTCTCAAAAGGTAATAGACGCTATATTCCATCCTCCACAAGGCTAAAAGCTAAAGGCTTAAGGCTAAAGGCCAAAGGCTTAAAGCTAAATACAAAATCCCGAATGCCGGGATGACCACTTATGCCGAACGCGAAAAGCTAAACGCCAAACGCGCAACCCCGAATGTTAAGCTGCCCGATTTTATTCGGGAAGTACGATTTCGAGAGCCCGCCTTCAGCGTTAAGCATTAAGCATTCCGCCTTCCGCCTTCTTCAACCTATGCATCTCTAGCATCTGTCAGGATCATACTGCCTGAACAGCTACCGTATGCGCCAACGTTATTACTATGAAACTTTTTATACACTGTGTAACCGCCCTATTGATCGTATTGACAGGCGTTCGTTCCTATGCCCAAACCAACTGCACCGGCAAAGTAATTGATGCCATAACCAAAGAACCTGTAGCACATGCTTCCATACAGATCAAAAACACCAACCAGGGAACTATTACCAATAACAGGGGAGAATTTACATTACCGCTTACCGATACCGGCAACGAACTGACCATATCTTCATTAGGCTATTTTCCGGCAACCGTCGCCAATGCAGCTTCGCAAAAACAATGGCTTATTACGTTACAGTCTAACAATAACAGCCTGCAGGAAATTGTGATCAGCGCCAGCAGAACAGCGCAAAAACGAAGCGAAGCGCCGGTAGCCATTGCCACCATCAGCAAACAAACCATGGAAGACACAAAGGCCACCCGCATAGACCAGCTGGTAAATAAAATAAGCGGTGTGAACATGGTGAGCCTTGGCAATGAACAGCACTCGATGAGCATTCGCCAGCCGATGACCACCAAAAGCCTGTTCCTCTACCTCGAAGACGGCATTCCCATTCGCACAACCGGCGTATACAATCACAATGCCTTACTGGAAATGAATATGCCCGCCGCCCGGCAGATAGAGGTTATCAAAGGGCCCTCTTCTTCGCTTTATGGTGCAGAAGCCATTGGCGGCGCTATCAATATCATTACCCAGGCGCCACCCGCCGTTTTTTCCGGACAGGTAAGCGTACAGGTCAATAACAACGGTTATAAAAGAACCGATGTACAGGTAGGCAATACGTTTGGCAAATTCGGCTTACTGATAAGCGGTTATTATGCCAACCGCCATAACGGCCCGGTCGATCACAGCGATTTTCACAAAACCGGCATCACCCTTCGCGGCGACTATGCCATCAGTGAAAGAACAAAATGGGTGAACGATCTCACTTACGTAAATTATTACAGTGATATGCTGGGTTCGCTCGATAGTGCGCATTTCGCCGGTAAAGACTATAGCACACCGCAAACGTTTACCTATCGCAAAGTGCCGGCGCTTCGCTATAAATCGCAACTGTTACACCAATGGAACAGCAACAGCAGCACCCAGGTATCGTTTATCTTTCGCGACAATTCGGTACAACAAAATCCATCGTACCGGGTGAAAAACATCGCCAACGATCCTGCGCGCGCATACGGTGAGATCAATGAAAGCGCGTTCAACACCTACATGCTGATCGCGCAGCACCAGCAGTCGTTCGATTTTTTAAACAGTAAACTGATCGCCGGCATCTCGGTTGATAACAGTCCGTCGACCTATAACAGCAACTTCATCAATATCAACCGCGATGGCCGCGGGTATTATGTAAGTTATGCTACTACCGATTCGGTGCTCAGCCAATATAAGACCGGCATCAACAACCTGGCTTCTTATCTACATTACGAAGCAGCAATTGCAAAAGGGTTAAAACTCACGGCCGCCCTGCGTTACGATCTCTATCATTATGATTTTGAAAATGCGCTGCCGCCATCTGCCTTTACCGGCGCCCCTTCTACCAAAAATGATTTCAACCGGTTTTCGCCTAAAGTTGGCGCTACCTGGAACTATAAAGGAACCGGCATTTATGCCAACTACAGTGAAGGGTTTGTGCCGCCCCAGATCAGTGAATTGTACACCGGGGTAAAAGTACCCTATCTTGGTCCGCAAACATTTTACAACTATGAAGTGGGCGGCTGGTTCTCTTTACTGAAAAATAAATTATATGCCGACTGGAGCTGGTACCTGTTAAACGGCACCAATGAGATCATCAGCGTACGAAATGCAGATGGTTCAACAGAGAACCAGAATGCCGGAAAAACAAAACATACCGGTATTGAATACGGGATCACTTACCGGCCCATAAGCGCATTATCGATCCGGTTCAGCGCAGCCAACAGCAAACACTCTTTTGTTGACTATGTTGAAAAAGGCACCGCCTATAATAACAACGAGCTGGCCGGCGGACCACGGTTTATAGCCAATGCGGAAGTAACGTACAAACCGGTATTTGTAAAAGGCCTCCGGCTAAGCGCCGAATGGCAACATACAGGCCCATACTTTATGGATAATGCCAATAGTAAAAAGTATGGCGGCTACGATCTGCTGAATGTTCGTGCCGGTTATTCAATAAAAAAGTTTGACGTGTGGGTGAATGCGCTCAATTCAACAAATACCTATTATTCCACCTTTGCCAGCAAAGCGGGCAGCACGTTGAGTTATAACCTTGGTGATCCCAGGGAACTAACCGTAGGCATTGCTTACAAATTTATAAAACGTTAATAAAGCTGCAGGCTGAAAGCCCGAAGCCAAAGGCTGAAGGCCAAATGCGGGAACTTTAACGAAGGTCCTGTATTTGCTTTAGGCTTTAAGCCGGCCGCAGGTTACCGTAAACCTGCAACTATACCATCCATACATTCTAACCAACAAACATGCTCCGTAAAAAGATATACGCGCTCCACCGCACGCTGTCACTGATCATTGCCATTCCGGTATTGTTATGGGCGGTGAGTGGTTTTATGCACCCGCTCATGACCACCATAAAACCACAGGTAGCCGCACAAAAACTGCCGCCGCTGACGATCGACAGCAACGCTATAGGAGTGCCGCTGCCCGCCGCCTTACAACGAAATAACATTACCGCCTATCATTCAGTAAAGCTCATTCACATCGATACCAATTTCTTTTACCAGGTACAACAGGAAGTAAATAAATCGCCGGTGTACCTGAGCGTTACCAATGGTAAACTGCTGCCATCGGGCGATTGGTTGTATGCGCAATACCTGGCGCGGCAATTCCTCGAAGGACCACCTGCGCCGGCAGCCTCCTCCCCTGCTGCTGATGCCAGCCATACCGCCACCCCCGTAGCCATGGTTGAAGAAGAGGAAGGCCATGATTGCTGCAATGCCGCAACGGCCTGTGTATTGAATAACACAACGGGCAGTAAGATTGCCAACGTATCGCGCCTGACTGCATTCGATAAAGAATACAAATTCGTGAACCGGTTATTGCCGGTTCATAAGGTTTCGTTCAACCGGCCTGATGGTATAAGAATATATGTTGAAACCACCCAGGACCGGTTTGCCTTTGCCATGGATAACTGGCGCGCGGTGTTCGACAACATCTTCCAATGGCTGCACACCTGGTCGTGGCTCGATGCCCTGGGCAATACCAAACTGTATTTTATTATTGGCATCTGCCTGCTTTCACTGGTAACATCCGTTTTGGGCATGTATATTTTTTTCATTACCAAAACAAAAAAAACAAATGGCAACGCCACATTAAAGGCCAGACGAAATCACCGGTATACCGCCATCGTTGGAGCGGCGTTTACTCTTGCCTGGTCGTTCAGCGGAGCCTGGCATGCCCTCGAAAAATTCAAAACCGATGACCGGAACGCATACTTTGTCAGCAACCAGTTCCCGGCCACTATCAATATTGACTTTCCGCGGCTGCAACGGATAGTGAATAAACCGGTAAGTAATTTCAGCCTCGTAAAAATGGATGAACAAACTTACTGGCGCGTGGTTACCATAAATGGCAACCCCCATCCCGTGCATGCACCTGTGCAATCCATGAAAAGTATGGAGGTACCGGTACCCTCCATTATGTTCGTTAATACCGGCAATTATTCGGTGCTGCCCAATGGCGAGGAAAAATATGCGGCCTGGCTGGCCACACAATTCAGCAAACAACCGGCGGGCAACATACGGTCGGTAACAGCTATTACCAAGTTCAATGACGAATACAACTTTACCGACAAACGCTTACCCGTTTGGAAAGTAAGTTATGCCACAGCGGATGCCGACAGGTATTTTGTAGAAACAGCCACCGGTAAATTATCAGTGAAGGTCAATGACGGCGAACTGAAGGAAGGATATTCATTTGCTTTACTGCACAAGCATCATTTTATGGATTGGGGCGGGAAGACGGCGCGGGATGCGAGTACGATGATTTGGGCTTTTTTCCAGATAATAATGATATCAGTAGGACTGATGCTTTGGTGGCGAGCAAGGAAGAAGTTGAAAAGTTGATGGAGTTGATAGAGTTGATAAAGCCGCTCACCTTTATCAACTTTATTACCTTTATCACCCTTATCAACTTCAGAATTTAATCTTTCTTCTGGGATCTATACTGCTTCGGAGACAATCCTATTATCTTCCTGAATCTCTTTGAAAAATAATACGGATCATCGAAGCCCATGCTTAAGGCAATATCCTTTACCGAGCTGCTGCTGAAGTCGAGCTGCTGGCTGGCCTTTTGCATTTTCATCTGAATGAAATAATCGATAGGCGCATACCCTGTTTTTTGTTTGAACAGGCTCGAGAAACGGGAAGCGGAATAATTGTAATGGCTGCTGAGGTCCTGCAGGGAGATATTTTCATTGATATGTTCCTGCATGTACAGGATGGCGCTGTCAACCACATCGAGCTTATCGTTGGGGCTAACGGTGGTATGCTTCGAATTATAAATGAACAGGCTCAGGAAATGCGGTAAACACAAATTGGCGAAAATGAGGTTATCGGTACTGTACCCCAGTTCCAGGGCTTTATACATGCGGGAGAACATGGTAATGATCTCGCCGCTGCTTTTTATATAAAAGGGTTTGAAATGTTTTTGTACCGCATGCAGCTCATTGAACTCGGGAAGGGATTCGCCGCCGAAATGGATCCAGTAAATGCTCCAGGGATTGTCATCGGTACTGGCATAGGCATGTTCAACATTTTGCGGCAGAATGAAAAACTGGTTCGGACCAACCTCTGATCGCTTATCGCCTATCTGGTACCAGCCGGCGCCATCGACGCAATAAAATAAAAAGTTTTCAGGCAACCCCTTCTTCCGGTAGGTGTAATGACCACGCGCGTTAGGATAATAACCCAGGCTGCACAGGTGCAGTTTATTCAGCATTGCATTCGGATGTACCTTTTGCTTTAACACTGTTTTGGGAATCTCTATACGCTGGCGGCCAATGCCATACCAGATGTTCTTGATTGACCCCTCTTTATTTTTCGCATTCATATGGTATAACAATAGAATTTACGGCAAGATACTTACATTCGCTGATTCCCGGTTCGCTGAATTTTCCTGTTATGTTTATAATCCCGCGCCGGGAACACCGAATAGTATTAGCGCCCATGAACACAAGAAATGTATTACTGATCGCAGGCATTTTAACCGGTAACCTGGTAGCCCTGGTAGCCCGTACGCAGAACGTATTGCCCTCGTATAACGTAACCTGGAACGCACAAAGCACCAACTCCGCCGGCTCCATGCCCTGCGGCGGCGGTGATATCGGTTTAAACGTTTGGGTTGAGAAAGGCGAGCTGTACGTGTACATGGCAAAGAGCGGTTCATTTGATGAACACAACGCTTTATTAAAAGCCGGGCGCTTACGTGTCAAATGCACACCGAACGCTTTTGAAGGTGAATATTTTAAACAGGAGCTAAAACTCGAAGAAGGTTACGTACAGATCGACGGGCGGAACAACCGCCTGCAAACAACCATTAAAATATGGGTCGATGTATTTCGCCCCGTTATACATATCGAGCTTTCAGGGAACAAGGCGGTGAAAACCGAAGTGGCTTTCGAAAGCTGGCGTTATACCGACCGTAAAAATACCGGCAGGGCCAACTTTGGGAATTCTTACAAATGGGCGCCTCCAATGGAAGTAATTACCAATAAAGATAATATTGAATTTAAAGGCAATACCGTTCAGTTCTATCATCGCAACCGCACCGATGTTCCCAATATTTTCGATGTAACGGTAAAACAACAGGGGCTTGAAGCAGTAAAAGACAAACTGTATAATCCCATCGCCAATCTGACGTTTGGCGGCATGCTGCAGGGAAAAAACCTGCAACCGGCAGGCACCTATAACGGTACCTATATTAATACCGACTTTATGGGCTGGAAACTGCAAAGCAAAAAAGCGGCCCGCAAACATCATATTACCGTTTTATTACATACAGCACAAACACCCACTACCGAAGCATGGCAGGCCGGTTTACAACAGGCAGCTGCCGATGCGGCCAAACAAACGGCCACCGCCTGGCAGCAAACCCGCAACTGGTGGAAGCAATACTGGCAACGCAGTTTTATTTATATACATCCTGACCGCCCCGATACCGCCTCTGCCCTCTGGCAAACAGGCCGTAATTACCAGCTGTTCCGGTATATGCTCGGTTGTAATGCCTTTGGAAATAATCCTACCAAGTTCAATGGCGGATTGTTTACTTACGACCCTTCACTTACCGACAGCGCGTTACGCATCACCCCCGATTTTCGTAACTGGGGCGGCGGCACGCATACAGCCCAAAACCAGCGGCTGGTTTATTTTCCAATGCTCAAAAGCGGTGACTATGACCTTATGAAACCCCAGTTCGATTTTTACCTGCGTTTATTACGAACGGCCGAATTGCGCAGCGAAACCTACTGGAACCATAAAGGCGCCTGCTTTGTTGAACAACTCGAAAATTTTGGTCTGCCCAATTGCACGGAGTACGGCTGGAAACGCCCGGCCGGTTACGACAAAGGGCTTGAATACAATGCCTGGCTCGAATATGAATGGGATACCGTACTGGAATTTTGCCTGATGATGCTGGAGACGGAACGGTATGCAGGCAACAATATTAAAGAATACGTTCCTTTTATTGAAAGCTGTTTGCGTTTCTTCAATGAACATTACCAATACCGCGCGGGAAATCGGGGAAGAAAAACACTGGATGGCAACGGCCATTTGATCATTTACCCCGGCTCGGCCGCCGAAACCTATAAAATGGCTTATAACCCCAGCAGCACCGTTGCAGCGTTACACACCGTATTGACCCGCTTGCTGGAACTTCCCGGGCAATACCTGGCAGATTCATCACGCGCCCAATGGCAACAGATGCTCACCCGTATACCGCCAGTCAGCTACCGCCAATTCGGTAATTATACGACCATTGCGCCGGCCAAATTATGGGAACGGGTCAACAATACAGAAACCCCGCAATTATACCCGGTATTTCCATGGGGAATGTATGGGGTTGGCAAACCGGGGCTCGACACCGCCATCAACACATTCAAACACGATACCGACGCCCTTAAGTTCAGGAGCCACATCGGCTGGAAACAGGATAACATCTTTGCCGCCCGGCTTGGTTTAACCAATGAAGCGCTTCAATTGACCACCCTTAAATTAAAGAACAGCGGCCGCCGTTTTCCGGCTTTCTGGGGACCGGGGTTCGACTGGACGCCCGACCATAACTGGGGCGGCAGCGGCATGATCGGCCTGCAGGAAATGCTGTTGCAAACCGATGGCAAAAAGATCTTCCTCTGCCCTGCCTGGCCAAAAGACCAGGATGTGCATTTTAAATTACATGCCCCGTATAACACAACCGTGGAAGCAACCGTTGTACATGGGAAAGTGCAGTCGCTCATTGTGCTGCCCGAAGAAAGGAAAAAAGACGTGATCGATATGTTTTCGACACATTGATAAAAAACAAGGTGTGCCACGATTACCCTGGCGTAGGAAGCAAATCGTGGCACACCTGACAACCTGGAAAACCACATGAAGTCTATAATTACCGCTTTATTATTTTGCCTGGCTGCCAGCCTGGCATACGCCCAATCGCCATGCGATAAAATAAAGTACCTCGATAAACTGGCCATGGCGCCATCGGAACTGCCGGTTCAGGATTTTAAATTATTCGACTATAACCAGATCCCCGACTCAGTGAAGGCCCGCCTCCAAAGCGAGGTCATTAAAGAAACCTCCGCTGCCTTCTTCAAAGAGCTGAAAGTAAAAACCGTAAAGTACCTCGACTCCACCATCAACGCCGCCCTGTTCACGCCGGTGGTCATTACCGATAAAGACGAGAACCCGGTAGACTTTGTATATGCGATCTTTTATGAAATGCAGTTCAAAGGAAATATTCCGTTTGTATTTAAAGTGGAGATAAAACAAAACGGCGAGTTGCTGCGACCGGCACAATTTGAAGGGATCGTAAACCAGAAAAAGAAGATCATTCCCTGCGCAAAAGCTTTGTCAATTGCAGCCACCGATAAAGAAGCGCCCATTACAAAACCGGGCGATATGTACATCTACTATAATCAAACCTTCAGAACCATCGTGTGGCAGATCATGGAAGCCGACAATATTACCGGCGACAGCCACCATGTAACGGTGATAGATGTTTTTACCGGTGATATATTGGAACGTAATGAATTTTTGAAGGGGATGACGAACTTTGATAACGAATAATTTTAGTTTATGGTTTATGGTTTATAGTTTATGGTTGCTTCGCGCTTTGGAATGCCTGACATTTTTCAACAGCATTAAAGTCTTAGCACTTACTGCCCGAATATCATGAGTTCTAAAAATGTTCAGACGGCTGAATTTAAGGAACAATAAACCATAAACTATAAACCATAAACGGTTACATTTTACCCTAAACATAACTACAATCAACAAACTACTTTCTCACCCAAACAGTCATATCCGACTTCCCCCTGTTTCCCCACGCATAATATGGGATCATTGTAATTTTTACCGGCTTTGCGGTGGCACGCACTTCGCGGTACAATGCATTTGACCAGTCGGCCTTTGGTTGTAACAGACCGGTACCCTGCAATGTTGCGATCTTGCTTTTGCTGATGGTTGTAACCACCGGTTTCAGATCGTTCTTTACCGGAATAGCAATATCGAATACGTTTGTTCCTTTTGGTAAGTCGGTCGATTCAAGACAATACACAACAGGGCCGCGTTTAACCGCCAGCTGGTTACGGGTTTCCTCTACCAATGGATTGCTTTCTATCAATGTTACCGGCATGCTGAGATCGAGCTCCACCACATCACCGGTTTTCCAGGTACGGTTAAGTTCCGCATATTGCGCGGCCTTCGTATTCGCCGTAACCGGTTTGCCATTCACTTTCACCGTGGCGGTCTTACACCAGCCGGGAATACGCAGGAACAATGAATATGCACTGGGCGCGGTTTTATTTACCGTGAATTTTATATGACCATCCCAGGGATAATTGCTTTGCTGTGATAATTGTACGGCGGCGCCATTCAGCTGGGTGTTCAATGTATTTCCGCCATACAGGTGCACCCAAATCCCTTTATCGGAAGTAGTGTAAGCATAATCGGCCACTTCGGTCATGGTACGTACCGTATTGGGCGGACAGCAGTTCGACAAACTGATGTACGGGATCCGGCCGCCATGCCAACGAAGATTGTACGGAAATGCTGCCGAATGGCTCAGCGGGTTGGTATAGAAGAAATTATTTCCATCGAGGCTGATGCCCGATAAGATGGCGTTGTACAATTCCAGTTCCATTATATCGGCATACCTGGCATCGCCCGACAATAACAGCATACGCCAGTTCCATAACAGGTTACCGATGTTGGCGCAGGTTTCGTTATGCGCGGTCATATTCGGCAACTGGTAAGCGCGGCCATAGGCCTGATGCGTTTTTTGAATATAGGGCGGGTTGTATGATGTACCGTAGGGCGAAACGCCATCGTACAGGGCGCCGCAACCACCGGTAACATACATCTTCCTGTATACCACATCTTCCCAGATAGCATTCAAACAATCCATCAATGAATCTTCACCGGTCTCAGCATATACGTCGGCAACACCGGCGTATAGATAGTTGGCACGAACCGCATGGCCCATCGCAACTTTTTGCTGACGGAAAGGGATACGGTCCTGGTTATCATCAGTGCCATTTTCAACGAGCCCGCGAATATTGATGAAGTTGTTTGCGAGTTGCAGGTACTTCGGGTCTTTCGTGGTGCGATACAATTCCACTACGCCCATGTAATGCGAAGGGCAGATAGCATTGCGCGCCAGTTCGGGTGAAGAACGTTTATAAAAACCTTCGAGGTAATCAGCCGCTTTTATCGCAATGTTCAGCAATGTTTTTTTACCCGTAACCCGGTAGTGCACACAACCGGCTGTCATCAGGTGGCCGAGGTTATAGGTCTCGAAGTTCAGCCTGTCTTCAAATGCTTTTGTTTTGCCCGAATTTTTTTCCGCAATGATTACCGGGGTATGAATATAGCCGTCGGCCCGCTGACAGGCCGCAATGGTAGCAATGGCAGTATCCATCATTACATCGAGTTTCGGATCTTTGGTATCGGCATATAAACCGGCTACCGCTTCCAGCAGTTTATAAAAATCACCATCATGAAATGGCGGGCCTTTATGCGAACCGGTATCCTTACCTGCTGCAATTTCAAAATTCTTATAGGCATGGGCCACATTGGGGTCGGTATAAGTGCGCCATAAATGCGGCACCATAGAGTCTTTACATACCTGCATACGCTCGCCCCAAAATCCGCTTGTCCAAACTACAGCGTTCAGATCAACCGGTTGTAATTTGGCGTGTTTGCTGTTGCTGGTATTCACCAGGCTGTTGTTCTGGCTATACACACAATTTCCCGCAACCAACAGCGCAAGGGAAAGATTCATCCATTTACACATAGCTTTTACAAGATTTTAATTTCAATACTAATGTTCAATATACAATGTTACCGGACCTAATAAACCGGCTGGTAATAAAGGTTTGTCTTTCGCCCAGAAAGGCGCATTCGTTTGCGTGATGCGTTCTTTCTCCGGCAATAACAGATCGCCTTTCATCCGGTTGAACCAGGTATTGGTCACTTCAATTTTTATTTCATTTTTACCTGCCCGCAATGCTTTGGTAATATCAACGCGATAAGGGGCCGTCCATATTACACCGCAGGCCTGGCCATTCACATATACTTCTGCTATATTGGCCACTTTGCCTGCATCTAACCAAACCCTTGCATCCGTAGCCGGTTGTTGAAATTCAACCGTTGTTGAATATACCGCGGTTCCCGAATAATATTTGATCGCCGGGTTATCAGCTGTTGACCAGTCTTTCAACTGATCAAAAACAACCGGTTGGGCCGGGCCGCCTTTTTTAGTGTCGAATGTTACTGTCCAGGGTTGTTGAATTACCAGGGAGCTTACTACCTTGTTTTGCTTTTGTGGCGCCCTGTCATTTGTTTTAGGCAGCACAACGAACACCGATCCATTTTCAGGCAAAGCCAACTGAAATACAGTTCTTCTTTTCGTATACCGGATCTTATTTGCCGCGTAACGATCGCTGGTTACAGGGTCCCAAATCTCCGGCAGCGTTCCTGACCCCCGAATTGAGATCTCAATGATCCTATGCTCATTTAACTGGTTACTTACAAAATAGATCTCTGCATCTTTTGTCGTTCTATGCGTCCAGGCAATATGACCAACCCGGTTATTCAAAGAATCCACCGCCTCCAGGTCTCTTGCAATCCCCAGCGGCTCAAAAGAACTTTCTTTATACGGTCCCTGCACTACGGTTCCCTTCCCTACTTTCCATTTCATCATTTTACCGGCAGGTACTTTTTTCCAGACAGCACCGGCCACCGCTTTTACCTTTTTATCTGCCGCCACACGCTGTTCTAAACTGTACGACTGTTCAGGTGCATCATTTACGATTATGGTTGCACCGGCCTTTACCAATGCTGAAATCTTTTTTGCAACCGCCGGCGTCATGCGTTTTGCGGTCGGTGACATGGGATGCGGCTGTGGCAGCACCAGCAATGCGTAACTGGCGCCCCCGGGAAATTCAACCCGGCCTTTGCGCACGGTCGCTTTCATCAACACATCGGGGTTAAAACAATCGTAAGCGTATCCATGCAGCGGGTCGATCCATTTTTCGGGATCGGCCATATTGGCCGAATGCGTAACCCCTTCAGGCATTGTTCTCATCGGGTTACCGGCATTGGCCAGCCGCTTTTTTTCCGCCTGCACCACTGAATCGCCAAAAATACCCGGCAGCGTGTTGACTAGGCGGTCTGGCAATATCGAACGGCGGGGAATTTCTTCACCGGTAAACACCGCCACATCCACCACCGGTTTTCCCAATTGTAACATAGCCTGGCAACGCTGTGCATATTCAACCCAGGCCTTACCCGGCTTCCACCAGGTTTGGTTACGTTGAAAATACAATCCGATCCCATTCAGCGTCATACCCGGCGCCCTTTCAACCCAGGGGTTATGCATGAACACATGGTAGGCGATGCGATTGATGCCTGCGGCATAATTGCGGTCCTGCAATGCCTTCAGGTTGCCGGGATGCTCATCCCACGACATCCGCAATTCAGTGAATGCCTCGGCGCCGATGATCTGTTTTCCATAAATATGTCCGCCCGAAATGGCATCGAACATATCATTGGGTTTGTCGTGCGTGGGGCTTTTCACCCAATACTCGCCCATAGGAATATCCGCTACCTCGAAATGCAGCAACCCATCGCTCGTCATCGTTGGCGCAACACATTCCGCGCTCATGATACAACCTTTCTCAGCAGCGGCCTTTTTGAGGGTTATATAGAAAACATCCTTTACCAGTTCCATAATTGTCTGTCGTACATCATATAAAAAACGCTCCGACACATCGGCGCTTTGCACGGGCACGCCGGCCATGGCAATGATGTAAGGCAAACAATCGTAACCACGGCGTTTTTTGAACTCAGCCCTGAATACCGGCGACCAGTTCTGGCTGCCGCATTCCCAGCTATCGAGATGCAGTATGGTCAATACTTCTTTGGTGATATCGGGGCCGGCCCTGCGTACTGCTTCGCCAAACCAGTTATCGAACTGCATCCGCACCGCTTCGGGATTGAACTTATCGCACTCCAGTCCTTTACCTCCGCCACCGGTAGCATTGGTCTGCCCGGTTGAAGTATGGCCAACGCGCATGATGGTCCAGTTACCTGCGGGCACATCCCATGTAAGCCGGCCTTCTGGCGTCATTTTATCTGTGATATCAATGATCTTATTCAAAGGCACACATAACGAATCGGGGATCTCCGCCGCCGTTGTTCTTTTACTTATCCGCCATACGGCGCCGCTCTTGCCTTCATACTGATGAATGGCCGGTTCATTGGATAATAAAATGCCATCGACCTTCAACACCGGTTTCCATTTGGCAAAATCAAGATCTTCCGATCCCGGCTCCACGTTCTCTTTATCATAAACAAACCTGAAATAACGGGCAGTAGTTGGTTTGATGGCATAGGTGAGATTGAAACCAACATCCTGCCAGCCGGTGCGGGGCGCCTGCATGCGCTCAACCGGTTTAAATTGTTTGCCATCATTACTTACCATTATTTTCAACTGGCGCGATGTAAAGTTGGTACCGCTGGGGCGAATAACAATGGAACGGCAGGTGAACGGTTTGTCGTATGCATATTGTATATAACAGGCGCTGTCGCATCTGAAGCTCTGACGGTTATGTTTCTCTGTGAGATATTGCGGCGATACACCGGTAACGCTGCTGGTAACAACCGGCACCATAGCCGTATCGGCAATATTCTTTTTGATCATGGTAGGAAATGCCAGCACTGCAATATCCCGGTAATAATTCACGTTTGTTTCAGGCTGCGGCAAAATGCCATTGAATTGTTTTTTGCCGGCTACGTACGTTTTGGTGCTCACCACCCGTTGCATCGATAGCTCCGGTTTAATCCACGGGCCGCCGGCCAATGCAAAACCATCACTGACGTGCATCCCCAGTTGTAATTTCAACCGTTTGGCTTCCTGCATGGCAAATAACACCAACTCCCACCAGTGGGGCGATAATTGCTGCGCGGGCGGATCGATCAATGGCACACTGTCGGCCCCTCTGATGAACATCATATAGGCGCCGGCGATGCCATTTTCTTTCATGGCCTCCAGGTCGGCGGTAATGCCTTCTTTGGTTACAGCTGCCTGGTGCCAGTACCAGATCACCCAGGGTTTGGCCCGTTCGGGCGGATGACGGAACAACTCATCCAGCGAAGTATCTGAAAACGGCGCATTTTTTTCGAACGCCATCGTTCCCGGAAACTTTTTTGCCTGCGGAAAAAGGAAGAAAGCGCTCAGGCAACATAGTAATATGATAGTATGTTTTCTCATTTCGTGATTTGTGAATAAAGCGGCAGACAATCTGCGCGCTACAAGCTTCAAGCTGCAAGCAAATATAGAATACAGCTTCAAGCCGAAAGCCAAAAGCAAATACAAAATACAGCCTGATCTTTTTTTCAATAATTCCTTTTTCATCCTCCATCGCTTCCACTTCTATATTCAACATTGGACATTCGATATTCAATATTTGTATTTTCTTCATTCCTTATTTCTGATTTCTCATTTTTAATTTCCACTGGTCTTTTGCGCCAATAGTTCGCTAAAATGGAGCCGGCAACATTCATCCACGGACTAAAAACCGCGGCCGGTAAACCTAATGTACCGAGTTTACCCAACCCGGCGGCAATTCCGGAAGCCATACCGGCATTTTGTAACCCCACTTCAAAGGCAACCGTTCGGGCTGAATTCTTATCGAGCCGGAACAGGCGGCCCAGCCAGTAGCCAAAAAAGAAACCCGCAGCATTATGGATAACAGAACATAGGAAAAGAAGCACACCGGTCTTCAATAAATTTTCACGCCCGGCGGCCGTAGTAACTGTGGTAAAATAGATTATGCCGAACATGGAGAAAAGGGGCATAACCTGATCGAGTTTCTTAAAATTCCGTGCCAGCAGGTGATACAGAACACCAGCGACGACTGCGCCCAACAGGAAGCCGAATATTTCGATGGAGTGTAAAAAAGATGTTGAATTGATATTTACAGATAAATAGTTCCACCAACCCAATGGCAGGGCAGCCAGCCAGAAAATAGAGATAATAAAAAGCAGTGTCACCACCCGGAAGCCTTTCGGCGTAGCGGTTTTTAAATAATCATGAAGCAGCGCGGCGCCGATAGGAACGATAACGATCTTGATGATCTCCATCATCATATGCACCACTTTTACTTCAACCAGGGTGCCGGCGAGTAATTTCATCAACAGCGGTGTGAAGAACGGAGCTGCCAGGGTAGCCATGGCAGTAACCACTACTGATAAAATGAGATTGGCCTTTGCAAGATAGACCATAACGTTCGAGGCGAGACCGCTCGAGGTAGAACCAATAAGAATGATACCGGCAGCGATCTCGGGTTCAAAATGAAAGATCTTTGTAAGCAGTAAACCCATCAATGGCATTATTGAGAAATGACACATCAGGCCAATGACCACGCCTTTACCCGTTTTTTTAACAGCGGTAAAATCTTCCAGCTTCATTTGAATGCCCATGCCGAACATTACCATTTGAATAATGACGAGCATTAGCCATTTATCCCGCAGATCGACAGGTCCCCAATGGGTGAACGATCCGGGGTACATCATACCCGCCACCACCGCGGCAACGATCCATGCAGTATACCGGTATCCCTTTAATGCCGGAATAGCGCCTAAACCGATCGCTGCAAACACCGCAGTACCTACAGCCCCCGCTTTGTACAAATCAGGCTCCTGCATAAAAATACCGATCAGCAGAAGAACAAATGTTATCGCACCAGCCACTAAAAAACCCTGGAAGATCTTTTTAAACATATGGTAACAATTTAGGTGTACCACGTTTTCCGCTAATGTCGAAAGCAAACGTGGCACACCTTCTTTAGCTTTCGAACTATTTTAATATAGAAGCAATATGTTGTATAGCAATACCCGGACTGGCAAGTATGGGCACTTTTTTATCTTCCGGTGCGAGGCCATCGGCAACGCGGGCCATAGAGGCCTGCGCCAATACGATAACATCCGTTCCGGCACTCAACTCACGCAATGCTTTTGCTACCATGGCATCATGTGTTGCGGTATCGCCGCTCATCAATGCGTCAAAAGCGCCTTCGCACAAAACAGTTTTCAGATCGATGGTTTTACCGGCAACGGCTGCGCGGCGTTTCACCAGGTCGCTGGTTGGTTGCAGGGTGGTTGACAAAGTTGCCACCACGCCAATTCTTTTTCCCGTTTGCACCGCTTTATCGGCCATGGGTTGATCGACCCGTAAAACAGGTACACCGGTAAGGCCGGCAGCCGCTTCTACCGCTGCGCCAATTGAAGAACAGGTTACCAGAATAAAATCGGCGCCGGCCACTTCAGCAGAACCAACATAGTTCACTACCCGGCGTGCATTGGTGGGCGTTAACTCGCCGCAGCTGATCACATTTTTGATGAGGCTGTCGTCAACGATATTGAACACTTTTACGTTGGGTAAATACTGACTGCATAATTGCTGGAACACAGGTACCAACGTTGCTGACGTGTGAATAAGCCCTAATGTTTTTTGTTGCATGTTGTTATATGTTTTTGCCATTCATCAATACTTCAAAATAATTTTCGCCGCCAACCTGTCCGCCCTTGAAGTTCACCTCCATTCCGTTTACCGGCGAACCGGGCGCTGTGGCTTTACATAAAGGCGCACCGGGCACCAGCGGCGCGATCATTTCAACCGCTTCAATGCCCATGGCGCGGGCGGCATAACTGCTGGTGTCGCCACCGGCAATTACGATGCGTTTAAGCGCAGTTTTGGAAGCCGTATCACAGGCAAGAAGGCCCAATGCCGCGCCTAATTTTTGGGCCGGCAAATTAACAGCCTGTTGCTGCCCTGCCCCACCGGTATGAACGATCACGCTCTTTCCCTTATTCAACAATTCCACGGCTTTATCGATTCCGGCCTTTACAGATTGACCATCATTGTCGCTTACGGCCGGCGCATCGATAAGCACCTGTTCAAATCCTTTCGCTGTGGCATACGTGATCTGACCGGCTGCTATGGGGGAACAGCTTCCTGCAATAACCAGTAATGGTTCCGCTTTGCCGGGATGTTTCCATTCAGCTACCGGTTGTAACAAATTTGTTTGGTTCCAGTATTGCCCCAACGCCATTTCAATGCCGGAGGAACCTATGGAAAACAAAGTTTTATCATTCGCCTGTTCATCTATCAGTTCACCAATGGCCAGCAGTTGTTCCTGGTAAAGCGCATCGAACAGGGCCACATCGAATCCCTGCTCCACCACCTGCGCCCATTCATTGCCGAGCATTTCTTTACCGCCCGATACATGAAGGATATCGATCAACCCGGTTTTCTTAGCGGTTTGTTTCGACAAATGCAAACGCAGATCGCTTTCATTGGCCGGCGTAACCGGGTGTTTGCTCATGGATGGATGCCTGTCTAACCGGTATATTTTTCCATTGCTGCCGATACCCATACGCGCAAACAAATTTCCAAACAAACAGTAACGGCCCAGCACAGGCGCCGCTACCAACAGGGGCACACATTTGTTGTTAAAAACCGCCATCCCGGTATCGAGCGCTTTTCCGATGCTTCCGGTTGTTGGGGAAGAATCGAATGTGGAGCAGACTTTATAATGCACATGGCGCGCACCGGTTTGTTTTAATTTTTCAAATGCCGGCAATAAGGTTTGCTCCATTTCTGCCGGCGCCATGGCCCGGGTTTTACCGGCAACGCCAAATGCATTCAAACCGGGATATTTCTCCAATTGTTCCGCTGTTGGCGGTTCAATGAACAGGGCGGTCTTCGCCCCGGCCCGGGTCAAAAATTCCAGTGCATCGGTGGAACCGGTGAAGTCGTCGCCGTAAAATGCTAACAATATTTTGTTGTCGATTGAACTCATTTTCATACTATGAATATGCTGAACGCTGAAGGCTTAACGCTTAACGCAAATACACTTACCAAGGGTGTTTTGCGTTTTGCATTCTGCGTTTTGCATTCTGCGTTTTGCGTTCTGCGTTGAGCTTATTGTTTCTTCCCAAACTGCTTCACCGATTCAGCAAACTCCTTATATTTAGCCGCAGCCTCTTCCACTGAAAGCCCATCCACCGCGGCCTGCCATGCCTGTTGTAATGCTACCACGCCTGCAGCCGCTCCCATGGGATGCGCCATAATACCGCCACCTGCCATATACAACAGGTCGGTTGTATGGGTACGACGCCAGGTTTCCGGCGCCTGTCCGCCCCATTGCCCGCTCGATACCACTGGCAATAGGCTCTCATGATCATAGAATGGCTGCAAACAAGCCTTTATGGAGGCCACAACCGAATCGTCACTTTCCCAGAATTTGTTTTGGATACCGTTTACGTGCAGCTGGTCAACGCCGGCCACACGCCATAATTTCTGATATGCTTTGAAATCGATACCCAGCAACGGATGGCGCGTTAACATGCCCCAGCCATTGCGGTGCGCATGAATAGCCAGTTGCCGCTGATCGCAGATCTTTTTCACCCCGGCCATGCCTACGCTGTTGATGCTTACCATAGCACAGGTACCGCCGCTTTTTACAATGTATTCATAGCGTTGCAGCATTTCATCCGTTTCACCGCTGATGTTAAACGCATACATCACTTTTTTACCCGTTGCACCGGCATGATCGTTGATCACCTTCATGATGGCATCAACCCGGTCATTGAAATTTGAATTGGCCGATGATGACAACAGCTCATCATCTTTCACAAAATCAATTCCGGCACCGGCCAGTGTTTTCACCATTTCGGCGGTTTGCTGCGGGGTAAGCCCAATGCTTGGTTTTATAATTGTTCCTATCAGCGGCCGGTTCTGCACATTGGTGAGTTGGCGGCAACCGCTGATGCCAAATGCAGGGCCTTTATACTGTTTGGCGTAAGAAGGCGGCAGCTCGATATCCATCAGTTTCAACCCGGTGAACTGACGGATCTCGTACAGGTTCCCCTGCAGCGTTGATGTAAGCACCGGAAGATTGTAACCAAAATTCTCTATGCTCCACGACACCACAATTTCTGCGCGGTGATACTTGCCGCTGCTGCTTGTTGCACCCGGAATGGCCGGCGTAGAAACAGTTTCCAGCGGCGTCACTTTTTCTACCCTTGCCGCAAAACGTTGTTTCAGCTCTTCCGTTTCACCCGGAACCGCAATAAAGGTGCCGCTCGATTGTTCACCGGCTAATACTTCTGCAGCCTTTTCCGGCTCGAAGGGAGTTTCGATATAATATGTTGCTTTTATTCTCTCCATATTTATTAGTTCATAGTTCTCAGTTCATAGTTCACAGTTCACAGTTCTCAGTTCATAGTTCTCAGTTCATAGTTCATAGTTCACAGTTCACAGTTCATAGTTCATAGTTCTGAGCCGAGGACTTACAGCCAGAAGCTGTATTTCATTAGCACATCAGCACATTATTAGCTAATCAGCACATTAGTTTTTATATTTTATTTCATACTCTTTACCCGCCTCAACAGTTACTTCATACAAATTATCGCCTTTGCTGTTGATGACAACACCTTTACCGGTTGGTTTGGTTTTACTCTTAAACCTGAGCGTACCGGTTCCTTCGCCGCCTTTTATCTTTATTTGTGTAGTGCTGCAATATACACTGATGTCGCCATGCGGTGTAGGCACTTTGCCTTCCATCCACTGCAAACCGCCAAGCACCGGCTCTGCCGTCCAGGTAGTATACCCCGGCGAAGTGGGTTGTACACCAAGATAATATTTACCTAACAGGTAAATGGGACTGGCGCCCCAGGCATGACAAAGGCTTTTACCAAACGGGCGGCCATACATGGCATAATGCTCAGCGCCCTGTTTTGAAGGATTGTATTCTTCCCAGAATGAAGTGGCGCCGGCCTGTAACATGCCGCCCCAGTAATTCTTCATTTCATTCAATACATATTTTTGCTCGCCCATCGCACATAACGCTTCCAGTTCATAAAATCGCATGTACGGCGTGGTGATCTTTTGAATACTGTCGTTTAAAAGCACATGTTTCTTTACGGCCTGCTTCTGCTCATTATTAAAATAATTGAAGAAGATAGCGAACATGTTGGCGTAACGGGTTACATTATCGGTAGGTTTTCCATCAATGCGGCTGTGCACCAATGCATTTTTGGCGTCGCTCCAGTAAATCGAAAACAATTTCGCTTTCATATCGGCAGCAAGCTGTTTATACATGGCTGCATTTTTTGTATCGTTCACCATCCCGGCGCAAATGGCCATGGTTTCGAGGCTGCGGCATAACAGCAGTTGCTCGAAGCTTACTTCTCCTTTTTTGCTCAACCCTGCCGCCCAGTCAATAAAGATCCAGTCGCCGGGCAAACCCTGCATCAATCCATCTTTATTTCTCCGGTCAAGGCAATAGTTCATCAGGCTTTGCATGCGCGGATAGAACTGCCGGATGAATGTTTTATCACCGGTATACTGGTACAGGTCGTAAATGCCGAGGAACCAGTAAAAAGTATAATCCATAATGGTGTTGATGTGGCTGGTAACCGGGTCTTTCCCGCGTAAAGCCATCAGGGTACGCGATACCGAAGGCACATCAAAGAACAGGTAATAATTCATCAGGTAGCTTTGGTATGCATCGCCGCTCCAGATCCAGCGGTCGCGTTTGATACCATCGATGAAAAATTCGCGGGTGGTCAATTGCATGGTATATGCCGCCACGTCCCATATTTTATTAAGGCTTTCATCTGAACTACGGAATGAACCGCGGCTGGCTACCGGCAGGTATTCATACAACATCGAAACAGAATCGAGACTGGC
This sequence comes from Niastella populi, assembly GCF_002078015.1. Taxonomy (GTDB): domain Bacteria; phylum Bacteroidota; class Bacteroidia; order Chitinophagales; family Chitinophagaceae; genus Niastella; species Niastella populi. The sequence goes on from NZ_LWBP01000167.1 coordinate 51,735, forward strand.
GCCGCCTTCCATTTGAATATTTACAAAGCGGAATGCTTTTGACAACTGCATTACCGAATCTTTTTTTGAACCGAGGTTCACTTGTACCCTGTCGAGCGTTTCGCAGGTACCGGTGGCCAGCGCTTCTTCTTTCGATTCGCCATAATACAACGACACCTTACCATTACCCTGTAAACCGTGCAGGCGGATAAAACCAAATGTTTCCTTACCGAAATCAACCAGCAGCGAACCATTGTTTTTGGTGGCAGCTACCGGTGACTGTGGTTTTACCGCCAGTTTGAACTGCGAAGGCCGCTGATCTGGTTCATTGAAATTCCAGCTGCCGGCATTTAACCAGGTGGTTGCTGAAATATCGGATGTTTTACCGGTTTCATCGATCCACTCTTTGTCTTCAAAGGTTACCAGCCACGATGAATCGGTGGCAATGGTTTTTCCCTTTATATAAATAGCCGGCACATTTCCGGTGCTGAATACTTTTACATTGATCCGGTGTTTACCGGCAGGAATGGTTACCTGTTGCGGTGTTCCTTCGTATCCTTTACCATCGAGCTTCAAAATGTAATTGCCTTCTACAAATACATCGATCTGCTCGGGCTCGGACAGTTCCACATCCTTGTGAAAATCCATCAGCACATAGTGGCCGTCCAGTTTCCAGAAAGGCGGGAAGAACGAACCGCGTTCCGTGCGGCGGTTCTGCATTTTGTTGGCCAGCCAGATCTCGAAATCACCGGGATACCAGATCCAGGTTGCCTGTGCGGCTACATAAGGTGCCCCGCCTTTGTGAGGCTCACCATTAAAAAGAGGTTGCGCCTGTGTTGTACAGGTGATCAATAATAGAGCAAACCAGATCGTTCGTTGGAATATGGCATTTCTGCAATTCATCCAGGATAGTTTTATAGATACAAAAATTAGTGTCCGTTAAATATTATATACAAACCCACCATTACCGCAATCAATATTCCCCACATGGCCAATACCTGTTTATCGGGCTTACCGGCGCTTTTAAAATAAGTGGCCTGTTGCAGTTTCAACACACCCTGTTTATCCAATACCGATACGGCGTAAGTCATGGCGCTCAATACTACAAACAGGTAGAACGACAACAACAGGAAATGCGGCCAGGCGTCACTCGGGATCACCCACAAATACAAAACACCTACAATGAGGCAAAATGCGGTACCAACCGTTAGTACAATATTGATGGCCAGTGCGGTGGTCTTTTTCCATAATACACCAAACAAAAAGGCCACGGTCATCGGCGGTGCAAGAAAGCCTAATACCGATTGAAATATATTGAACAGGTTCAGCCGGTCTTTTAACGCATCGATGGCGAGGGCTACCGATACCGATGCCAGCGCGCCAACTACCGTAATGATGCGGCCGATCTTTATGATGTCCCTGTTGGTAGCTTCAGGCTTGTATTTCTTTATATAGATATCCATGGTAAACACCGTACTTACCGAGTTGAGTGAAGCGCCGATCGTACTGATCAAACACGCGATCAATACCACAATGATCAGGCCTTTCATCCCCGGCGGAAATAAATTCGTAACCATTGTGAGGTAAGCCAGGTCGGGACTTTTTAAATGCGGATACAGAATATAACAGATAACACCGGGGATCATGAACAAAGGCACATCCAGTATCTTCAGCCAGGCGTTAAAATTGGCGCCCAGTTGTCCCTGTTTCAGGCTCTTTGCTCCCAATACAGACTGCACCATGGATTGTTCAGTACAAAAGAACCATACGCCCATTACCGGGTACCCAAGCAGGATAGCCGGCCAGGGAAAATCCTTATCGCCGGCAGGCAAAAATAAATTCCAGTAATGCGACGGTGTTTTTTCATAAATGGCCATAATACCACCGGCCTTTGAAACACCAATACCTACCAGTACCAACGATACCACTATCAGTAACAACATCTGGAATACGCTGGTGTAGGCAATGGTTTTTAAGCCGCCTGCTATTACGAACAATGTAGCCACCACTACCATGATGATCACCGAAAGCCACATTTCGAGGCCCAGCAACTGCCTGATCAATACGCCACCGGCAAACAGGCCAAGCGATAACCAGGAAATAAGAATGGTGATCAATGTGTACCAGGCCAGAATATTACGGGTATTCTCGCCAAACCGTTTTCCGAGGAATTCAGGTAACGTAGATACATTGGCGCCCAGATAGCGGGGCGCAAAAACAACCGCCAGCATGAGGATGAACACAAAGGCATACCAGGCAAAATTACCCGCCACTATACCGGTTGAATAACCGATACTGGCAGAGGCCACCAGCATGGAGGGGCCCACATTGGTGCCCCACATGGTAAAACCGATACTCGCCCAGCCCAGGGAGCGGTTGGCAAGGAAAAGATTTTCGTCCTTGTTCTTTTTTTGGACGAAACTAACCCAATACCCGATCCCGATAAGGATGAACAGGTAGATCCCTACTATTATAAAGTCAACAAGTTTTAACTGATTGTAGATGGCATTCATATCGTGAATGGTGAATGGTGAATGGTCAATATTGAACCGTGAATTGGCCAATGATCACTGAATTTTAAACTGGCCAAATCCAGTAGCGAAACGATAAGGCGCGGCAGCAACCACAAACTACAAACCATAAACTTTTAATATCTCACTCACCTTCACAGGTGTACCAGTCTCCAACGACCGATCCATTGCCTGTAACAATGCAATGGTTCCGATGCCTTCCTTCAGATCGGGATATGCTGTTGTATTGTTGGTGATGCTGTCGGCAAAATATTCGAGGTAGTTCTGGTATTCACCGGCATGATGGCTCTGGCCTTCAAACCGGAAATAGTATTTAATGGTCTTATCGCCCCAGTGAACTACTTTTTCTTCGCCGGTCTTATCGGTAATGGCATAACGCAGTTCATGATAATCGGCCTGCGATGCCCCCTCGGTACACCGTAAGATCACGCTCATGCCGCTATCCCTTTGTGCAGGTTGAATGGGCCCGGTGTAGGCGCCGCTTACCCGTGCAATACGGCCGTCTGCAGCCCTGAAAATAAAGTGCATGGTATCTTCATTTTTCAATCCGGCTGTTTTGCCGTTGCTGCTGATCATTCCATACCCCATCACTTCTTCAATACCGGGCAGGTACCAGCGGATAAAATCAACCGGGTGGCTTAAGCCGCCATACAGCCATTTGAACGAACTTTCCAACGCCCAGGGTTTTTCTAAAAACCAGCGATGATCGGCGTGGTAATGGCTTTCCACCGTAATGAGATCGCCCAGCAAACCGGCTTCAAAATCTTTCCGCTGCCTTTTGGCAGGCTCAAAGAACCGGGAACTTTGTCCTACAAATACTTTCTTACCGGTTTTCTTCTGCAGATCGAGCAACTCTTTTGCATCGGCGAGGTTATCTATCAAAGGTTTGGTGCAGATCACATGTTTGTTGGCCTGCAATGCCTGTTTAATATGGTTCGCATGCCATTTATCGGGCGTGTATATTGCAATGATGTCGATCTCAGCATCGTTCAGCATGTCGTCATACTTCGTTGTATAATTGAAGAACTGAAACTCCCTGCTGCGGTGTTTGCATAGATCCTCATTCATGTCGCAAATGGTTTTCAGCTTCACCTTATTGCTGTTCAGGGCTGCCGACATGGTGGAACGGCCTTCGCCTAAACCTAAAATTCCTATCGTTAACATATAAAAGTGTATGATTCTAATTTTGTAATTCGTAAGCTATTCAGTTAACTAATAAACAACTGAACAACTGAATAACTGAACAACTGAATAACTTGTTACTTCTTTATCCCTTTATACCCATCTTCCAGCCCTGCCCTGTTCCTGATACTATCTGCCACCATTGGCCCGTTGTTCTCCCAGGTATTACCCGGACCGTTCGAATTCTTCATGAATTTATCTGCCTCGCAATAGTTGTCTTTCAATGTAAGATAGGCAGAGCCTTCATCGAGGTACATATAAAAGAAGTGGTTGGGATCATGTGCATACGGCGCTTTCAGGATGGTGTGCACGTAATTTTCACTGATCACCGAACCAGGCTGCGCCGACAAAGTATACAACCCGCCTACATCGTACATATGTTTTGCGTAATGATGCACCAGGTTGGCATGAACACGGTTATTGCGCATGGCGTTGATGGTTTTCGTCCAGCCCCAGCCCACGCAAATTCCGCTATACGGAAGATCATTCAATTCGTTATGTACGATATTGATGCCCTGCACATAACCGGCGCTGATGCCTACGCAACCCCAATCCTCGTTGGCGCAATTGGTAATATAAGAATTGCTGATAGTGAGTTTGCGGCACAATTCACGTTCATCGGCCGGGTTATAGGGCAAATGCGTTTCAAAGGCCGGATCGGAAAAATAACCTGCCTGGATAGCCGTACCGGCAATATCGCGGAAGGTGCAGCCTATGATGGTATCGTATTGCGTTCCTTTTATATAATCAAGACCGGTTGCTGCCATGTGAGAAAAATTGCAACGTTCAAAACCGGTATTGTTTACAAACTGCAGTTCAACCCCGCCCGGCTGGCGGCCGATCCATGCCTGGTTCTCCAGTCCTTTTTTATCGGGCGTGCCCGGGATCTTTAATTTATATGCATCGAGGAGGAACATACCGGCCTGTAAGGGAACATGACCGGCCTGCGACGGACGCAGCCAGGTGGTATGTTTAAAATCGATGCCTTTGAAGTATACATGTGAAACCGGATCATCGATGGTGCCTTCAATGCGGGCAATGTTTTGTAAGCAGGGTGCTACCACCTGTGCAGTTGGCAGTTCTTCATTGTTACGCGGCCAGTAAACGATCCGTTGTTTTTGCACGTCAAGGTACCACTCGCCCGGTTCGTCGAGGAACTGGATGGCATTGGTAAGATAAAATGCGGAGTTACCGGTCTTTTGTGAGATCCAGGGCGCCGGCCAGGGATGTTCCGACTGGATACGGCTTTCGGGCTGATAAAAACTCAACAGCGCGCTATCACCTTTTACCGTAACCGACTTTATGCGCAGAATGGCTATTGCCCACCACTGGTGAATGTACATTTCCATGCCGGCCGCTTTGTCCCAACCCGCTGCTTTGGGTTTGGGGATCCAGCATTGTTCCGTCTGGTGATTCCAGGAAAGAATGCGGTTCATGCTGTCGGCATTCCGGTCGCGGGCGCGAACAGCCTTCTGATCGTTTATCCATAACTGCCGGAAGTCGAGCAAACGGCCAGCTTCCACCGGCGCATTGGCCACCCACACCTTACCCCGCGCCGCTGCGGGTAACCCGGGAATATTTTCCGTTGCTTTACGCCAGCCTTTTACCTGCAAGCCACCGCTCAATACCGGCCGGGCGCCGGGCGCCGCTTCTATAATGGTTGGACTGGTTGGCGTTCCTGAATCTTCAGGCCGTACAAACAAGGGTTCACTCAATGCATATACGCCGTTCTCTACAATGATATGAACACCATTCGCAACGGCCGGATCGTTGAGCCGGCGCATCTCCCTTGCCTTACGCAGGGCCATCGCTACGGTGGCCATAGGTTTTTCTTTTGTGCCCGGGTTGGCATCGGAGCCATTGGGCGCCACATAAATATCGGCAGCCTGCGCCGTTATGCTGAAAAGGCATACAAACAGGACTACAGTAATCGGGTAATTAAACAGTCTTTTCATTTTGTTTTGTATCAGTGAGCTTCAAGGAGTGCCACGTCTTCGAGACGTGGCACTCCTACCGTCTCAAAGACGTGGCACACCTGCTTTCTATTGTTGAAATATCGATTTCATGTACGCGGTATTGGCGCTGAAATTCTTTTTTACATTACGCGGGTCGGTAGCATCCCGCGAACGCTCGATCACCAGCCAGCCCTTCCAGCCCATTTTCTGCAGCGTGAGCTTTACGCGGTTCATATTGATCTGCGGATCGTTCTGCAGCCATACACTGTCCTTATTGGTACAATGGATCTGAATGATACGGTCTTTACCGAGGATAGCCATTTCCTTATACAGATCCCTTCCGCCCTGCAAAGGATTAGCGAAGTTGAAATAGATCTGAATGGCGGGAGAACCGATATCGTTCAACAGCTTTACTTCTTCGGTAGCGCTGAGCGCAGTTTCAATACCAATAACTACACCGGCTTCTTCGGCCATTTTACCAACGGCTTTCAGGCGCTCCACAACGGCGGGGCGTAACTCAGGGTATTTAACCAGGTCGCCTTTTATTCCCAATGGCAGAAAAGCCACTTTTACATTCATCTGCTTCATGGTGTTGATGCAGTCCTGTACCGCTTTAACGGCTGTTGGCCTTTCGGGAAATGACTGCGCGTAAAAACCAGTCATTGCCAGCGAAGGAATTTCGAGGTCCAGTTCTTTGGCCTTATTAAGGAACACCTGGCGGATGGAGTCATTTGCCAACTGGTTATTGAAGGTTTCGCGCTGGCCAAGGCCACCCATATCTACCTCCACGCCATCGGCGCCAATTTCCTTTGTTAATTGAAAAGCACCCAGCTTTTGTCTTTTCAGTATCATGAGGTCAACAACCGCAATTTTATACGCGGGTGCATCGTTCTTTGATCGAGCTTCACTCGTTGATCGTTCAGCACTTTTTGTTTGTTGTTTTGAAGAAGAACAACCTGCTATTAGCGTAATCAACAGTACAATCGTGAATATTTGTTGTTTTTTCATATAATGTGTCAAATCGTGAAACGGCAAACCCCGACTCCATCGGGGCAGGCTGTGAAAGGCCCCCTCCCCTGACTCCTCCCCCGGAATGGGGAGGGGACTTGTTATAGCATGATTTTCGTTAGCCAGTCTGTCAACTATTTATCAGTCTGCCGAACAGAAACCCTTTATCAACGCTATCACCTTTATCAACTTTATCACCTTTATCAACTTTATCAACTTGTTAACTCGTCAATCCGTTAACCAGTCAACTCACTTCTTCCCCTCAAACATCTTCTTCAACTCTTCATACCCATGTATCGCGTTCGCCGGCAGTTTCTCCCCTTTTTCACCGAAGACATACAATGCCGTTTGCGGTTCTATGGTCACCCTGCTTTCATCTATTTTCCCCGTTTTATCTTTTATGGCGCCCAGATCGCAACGGAAATGTTTGCCGATAAATTCATACAACGCAATCCGTTTATTGATCCCATAATCATGTCCTTCCGCCGGCAAATGCACATTTTCTACCAGTTCGGGCTTGCCATAATAGCTGTACATCTTTTTCAGATAGGGAAATTCATTCTCGGGCACATGGGCCGTCCAGTCCTTCCCATCTGAAATAACCAGTTGTGGACGCGGGGCTGCCATGGCCGCTATTTCGGCATTGTTGGTACCACCGCCGCACAAATGAACGGGCATGCCGCTTTCGCAGGGGCAGCCGCCGCTATGGTACGACGATACCATTACCACGGGCGCACTCAATTTTATACGTTCATCCAGCGCCGTTACCAGCATGGTATGACTGCCGCCGCCCGAACCGCCGCTGATGGCAACGCGGCTGGTATCCGCCTCTTTCAATTTCAATAAATAATCGAGGATGCGGAATGCACCTAGCGTTTGCACCGTCATGGCCAGACTGCGCCGGTGATCTTCTGGTTTGAACTGCAGCAGCGATTCGCCCCAGGCAAAGATGTCGTAACTGATGGCGATGCAACCCATACGGGCCAGCGTAGCGCAACGATACTGGCAATCGGCGCGGTAACGGTGTTTATCCCAATGCCCGTCGGGACACAGCACCACCGGCACCTTGCCTTTTACTTTTGCCGGGCGATATAATGACCCGGAAGTGTACACGCCGGGCAACACTTCAAATGCGATATTCTCCACCGTATAACCATCCATTTTACGCACCGGCGTAATGATGGGTTTGGAAGCCGGCGCCGCCGGAACGGGCGATAACTGCAATGCCGAATACATACAGGCGCGCATTTCATTTTTCCGCTTCTCCCAGCTGGCTACGTCGTTATACAGGGAAGATAAATATTCCAACTGCGCTTTGCCTTCCTCCACTGTTTTTAAGTGATACTGAAAGGCGCTGATCTTATAACTTTTATCGCCTGTTTTGCTGAATGAAAGGTCTTGCGAGGCCAGCACGTTCGACAGGGTTTTCTCCACATCGGGCCGGAACCGCCAGCGGGCATAGGTCACGAACCGGTCGCTCACCATTTTATCGCTGTACCTGATCTTAATGCCGTATTGCGCCTCTATTTCGGTCAACACCTGTTTCAACGGCTCGCGGTAGGCGTCATCCGAGGTCTGGCTGATACAATCGAGCCAGATGAACAGGCTACAGACACTATAAATTAATTTTCGTACCATAATTATTCTCTTTCAATTAATCGTGAATCGGCAAACGTGAAATGACTCACGAGCCTCGTAAATACCTAACTAAATTCCGGCGTCAAAATCCGATTGCTTTCTGCCGCCGTACGCCGCGCTGAGGTTTGCCGTTTCACAGCCTGCCCCGATGTAGCCGGGGTTTCACGTTTGTATTTCATTATCAAATTATCACATTATCAAATTAGCTTACACCGCTCTCAACGTCACCTTTGCCTCTTTCCTTTCATTCTTCCTCGCTTCCTTCCAACCCGTATACAACAGGTTTTTATCAAGTACCGGTTTGGGGAAGAACAGGCTGGCTATATAACCTACAACAATCACCACGAGGTGGCTATACACACCCAGCATCAGTTTATCGTGACCGAAATTATACCGGCCCAGATCGAGCAACAGGTGTTTTTCGGCTCCTGTACCAATTTTGGTTGACGTCAAAAACGCATATGCCGTAAAAACTATACAGGTGATGATACCAATAGTAACACCCTGCCTGTTGGCGCGGGCGCTGAAAATACCCAGCATGAAAATGCCTACGATACCACCGGAAAAGATCGCATACAAAGTGAATACGATGCCCAGCACCCCTTCACTTCCTGCCTTAATATATAAACTGCCAATGCCGATGGCGATCAAACCGGAGATCACCACCGTCCATTTACCTGCCTTCAGGTATTCTCTATCTGTGCGGTTACGGCGCATTTTTTTATAATAGTCCTCTACCCCTACCGCAGCCAGGCTGTTCAGATCGGCGCTCAGACTGCAAATGGCAGCCGAGATCATGGCCGATAAGATCAAACCGGTTACCCCAACAGGTAATTTCGTAGCAATAAAATACGGGAACACCTGCGGCGCCTGGATGCCTGCAGGTAAATTGTGCTGCTGGTAATACGCAAACAATGCGGTTCCGATAAACATGAACAGCATCCATACCGGTACCGTTAACAAAATACCCATCAGAGAAGCGCGGATGGCGCCTTTATCGGTCTTTGCCGTTAAATACCGTTGTACTACCGTTTGATCGGTACCGTATTTCTGAATGGCATAGAATGCGCCATTGATAGCCATTACCAGGAAGGTGAGTTTGGTAAGATCGGCATTATACGGGCCAAAACCGGTGCGGCCGTTTGCTTTTGCTATCTGCCATACAGCGGCCGGACCGCCATCAGCTGAGAACAGGATCACCGATAAACAAACGATACCGGTAGCAAACAACATGAAACCCTGGAATACATCGAGCCAGATCACCGCCTCGATACCACCCATCAGGTTCACTGCAATGATGATGAGGCCTACTATAACGATCATGACCATGGTATTACCACCGATCATGGTATCGAGGGCCATCGCCAGTAAGAACAGCACCGTGCCCATGCCGGAAAACTGCCGTAACACAAATGCCAAAGAGCTGTAATAGCGGGCGAAAACCCCGAAACGTTTTTCGAAATATTCATATGTGCTTAACCCGATCACTTTGCGGTACAGCGGTACTATGAACCAGATGGTGCCTAGTAAAACAACCGGCACCATTAAACCCTGCACCAGCAGGATCCAGTTATTGGTAAACCCTTCGGCCGGATATGCCAGAAAGGTTACGCTACTGATCAGCGTAGCCAGGAGCGACATGCCGATGGCCCAGGCCGGCACCCTGCCCTGCGCCAGGAAAAATGACTTCAGGGAGTTTTGCCTGCGGGCAAACATAAAACCAACCACCAGGGTCACCAACAGGAAGGCCACAATGATGATATAGTCAATTAAATGCAAAGAGATCTTGAACATATGGCAATTATAAGTTGATACAATCTGTTAGAAATTCCAGAGGCCTTCCGGCCATTGATAACTGCCGGGTTTTACCGTTATAAATAAACCGGGATCATTTGTTCGCATACGCACCACACCGGGCGCCATTTCTTCCACAGGGAAAAAACGCGTGAGCCCCGACTGGCTGATCAATGCCCAGGCTGTGGCGCCGCCTTCCACGATCAGTTCCTGCACCATGCTGCGCTGTAACACTTCATGAACCAGTCCGGCCATTTTCGCCTTCAACTGGCCCTGCTGAAGCGCCATATCGCGGGTTGAATCTTCATGAATGGCCACAATGGCTTTCCCATGTTTTTTTACCAGGGCCACTACTTCATTCGCCCATTTTACATAGCTGTACGTACCGGTATGCACCGACCTGATGGTTTCATCGGGCATATAACATACCGGGCCACCGGCAGCCTTTATGGTTTTGATAGCATTACGGCTATTGGCAAACGTTGTTCCGCATACAAATAAACTGAGCGGCAGCCGTTCGAACTGTATGCCGTTGGCGCCTTCGGTTTTTGTTCCCGCCAGCAGTTTATCGAGCATAGCGGTGAAAAAGCCGGCAGCCCCGGCGATCAGCGTTTTATTGTCAACCCGTTCGGCCCAGGCCTGCAGATCGGCGGTTTGTGTAGCCTCGCCTACAATTATTCCCGCAGCGGGCAACGTTGCAGCCACTTTTTTTACATGCACCGGATACCCATTACAACGCAGCATGTCTTCGATCACTGAACTGGTAATGGCAAAATCGGGATCGTGTGAAAAACTCGATTCATGCACCGGTTTACCATGTAAATAGTAACGGCCGTCCTTAATAGTTCTGCCCAATGCGGGGTTTGCCGATACCAGCACAGCTTTATCAAAACCGGTGAGCGATAACTGCGCCTTCAGTTCTGCCAGTACATGCCCGCGTAAGACCGAATCGGTTTTCTTAAAGATCATTTCCGGTTTCAGCGCCAGCAGCGCACGGGTATGTTTTTCGATTTCGCGAACCGCTTCCGCTTCCGCCATCGACCGGGTATCGGTGGCCACTACAAACAGGTCGGCATCGGTATCTTTATTTACCTGAGCGCCCAGCTCCACTTTCAGGTGATAGCGCAAGCCAATGCCCGCCAACTCAGCCGCCCCTGTAAAATCGTCTGCTATCACCGCTATCATTATGCTGGTTTTTGTTGTTTTACCCTGTGTTTACTTAATTGCACAGCCGCTTCTATGGCCAGTACCATGGCATCGGCACTGGCTATACCCTTCCCTGCAATTTCAAAGGCCGTACCGTGGTCAACCGAAGTACGAATGATCGGCAGGCCCATGGTAATGTTCACGCCTTTCACGCTGTCCATTTGTTTTTTCTCGGCATTCCATTTAAAGCCGGTAAGTTTGAAAGGAATATGACCCTGATCGTGATACATGGCCACGATGCCGCCATAGGTACCGGTAGCCGCTTTTGAGAACAGCGTATCGGCCGGCACAGGCCCGTCTACATCATATCCCATTTTACGGGCTTCTTCCACCGCAGGTTTTATTTCACCATCATCTTCGGTCCCAAACAAGCCTGAATCGCCTGCATGCGGATTTAAACCGGCCACACCGATCTTCGTATTGGTGGCGCCCAGTGAAAGAATACCGTTGTGCAGCAATTCGATCACCTGAATGATGCGGTCTTTTTTAACCAGGTCGCAGGCTTCGCGCAGCGATACGTGTGTTGATACATGGATCACGCGCATATTCTCCTCCACCAGCAGCATAGCGTATTTCTTTGTGCCGGTATAGTGTGCATAGATCTCCGTGTGACCGGCAAAGTGATGACCGGCCTCGTTGATAGATTTTTTATTGATGGGCCCGGTAACGGTAGCGTCTATGTCGCCGGCCATTGCCAGGTCGATTACTTTTTTAACGGCTTCAAATGAAGCATTACCGGCCATGGCGGAAATCTCGCCAAACACCAGTTTGCCCATATCTACATTTTTCAGGTCGAAAACATCAACCGTACCTTTTTTGAACGCAGCGTCCTGCACTTTTGAAATGGCGTTAACGGTTGCAGGTAGTTTCAGCCGTTGAACGATATCGTTGAACACACCGGCATCGCCCACCAGCAGGGGGCGGCAGATGGCATGGATACTGTCGTTCAACAATGCCTTAATGGCTATTTCGGGCCCGATACTGGCCGGGTCGCCCATGGTAATACCTATGATCGGTTTTTGCATATTATAAAAGAGGGAGGTTATTAATTACTTTTTGTTCTTCTTCGGCCGGCAACTGATGTAAGGGCGGCATCATATAGGTGTCGCACAGCCCTTCTTTCTTCATCAGCACTTTTAACGCCCACAACGACTCACCCAGGGTTTTTCCGCCCTGGTATACGTTCCCGAGCACATCAGACTGTTTTTGCAGTGCGTATGCTTTTTCGGCATCGCCCTGTACGGCAGCATTATACAATTCATTATATAAACCGGGTGCGAAGTTGCCGGTGCTTGGAATAATGCCATCGCCGCCTTTCAACAGGGTTTGAGCCGACTGTGCGGCCCAACCTGCGAAATAACTGAAGTCGGACCGGTTTGCCCATAACTTTAAAGCAGTTTGCAACCGTTCTTCATTGCGTTCCGAATCTTTTAACCCAACGATATTGGGATGATGACTCAATTCCTCCACAACATCTAACGGAACTGACATGTGAACCGTAGACGGAATGTTATAGATCATTAATGGCCCGGGTACACTATTGGCCAGTTGTTCAAAATAAGCTTTCATCTGACCGGGCGTCAGCGGATAATAATTGGGCAATGTTGCCACTACTACATCCACACCCGCTTCAAAACACTGGTGTGCAAATGCAACCGATTCTTCCAACACATTGGAAGAAATTCCTACATACAATTCATCCTCATCCCAGGTATGTTTTGAGTGGGCTGCTGCCTGCAGGTAATTCAGTTTTACAGATTGAGGAAGCGACACTGCTTCACCGGTAGTTCCCAGGATAAACGGGATCACCTGATGTTGGCGAAAATTCACCATCATCTTTTCCACCGCTCCAAGGTCTAAAGTAAGCTGAGCAGTGAGCGGCGTAACCGCAGGCACCACTACACCTTTGAATTTCTTATGGTTTTGCATCGTTTAATAAGCTGCATTAAAAATTTCAATTGCATCGGCCTCCGTAATGGGCCTTGGATTGTTCTTCAGCAACCGGGTGATCTTCATGGCATCCACCGCCATTTGCGGAATGGCCTCTTTGGGAATATTCACATCCCGCAATCGTGCCGGAATACCACAGGCGCTGATCAGTTCCTTTATTTTTTCAATTCCTTTCCGTGCTGTTTTCAGATCATCGGCCCCGCGCTCACATCCCAATGCTACGGCCACATCGGCATAACGTTTGGGAGCCGCCACATAATTAAATTCCATTACGTAGGGCAATAACAGCGCATTCGATAACCCATGTGCCAAATGGAAGGTGCTGCCCAACGGGTACGACAGGGCATGCACACCGGCCGTATTTACCGGGCCTAAACAAAAGCCCCCTAACAAACTGCCCATGGCTACCTGGGTGCGGGCCTCTTCATCACTGCCATTTTTTACGGCGGTGACAATATGCGCCGCGATCAGCCGCATTCCTTCAAATGCATACACATCGATCAACGGATGCGCAAACAGGTTGGTATATGCTTCGAGGCAATGCGTCAACGCATCGATGCCGGTAGCGGCCGTGATGGCCGGCGGTACGCTCATGGTGAGCAACGGATCTACATATACTATATCGGGCACCAGGAACGGACTGATAAATCCTTTCTTCTGGTTATCTTTTTCATCAACCAAAATTGAATTGGGCGATACTTCACTGCCGGTGCCGGAAGTAGCCGGCATACAGATCAGTTTTTTCGGCCGGCGTTTCAGGAAGCCGATACCGACGATATCTTTCAGTTCCTGTTCGTTATCGAGCAATGCAGCGATCAGTTTGGCCACATCCAGCACACTGCCGCCGCCAATTCCCACCACCACATCAGGATTGAACCCCTTTACTTCATCCAACATCCGTTGTACGTCGGCAAAGGAAGGTTCATTGTTGATGCCGGTATTCACCGTTACCTTAATACCACCTGCTTCCAGTTTTGCGATCAATGTACTTAACCGGTTCAGCAATGGTGAAATGGTAACGATTAGCACCCTGTTGGCCGACAAAGCCGATATTTCTTCGGGTAGTTGTTCCAGGGTGTTTTTACCGAAGACTAACTTACCTGGGAAATTTATTTTCAATATATCCTGCATATCGTTAAAAATGTTTCTTTTCGATCTTATTTATCAGTTTATGGTTTTTGGTTTATAGTTTATGGTTGTTTTATTCGTGATGCGCGAGTAACAGTCGGACAGCCTTTAATTAGGGCTAACTATAAACAATAAACTATAAACTGCTTTATAATTCACTATCTCCTTCCTTAACACCAGATTTAAATTCTTCTATCGGTACCAGTTTCAGCTTCGCCGGATCAACTTTCACGTACTTCACGCGCTGGCGGCGCCAGGTATATACGATATGGATCATGCCATCGGCCGATTGTATCACCGAGGGGTATGAATACTGGCTAACCGGTGAATCTTCCAGCACCAGCGCCGCATTCCATTCCTTCCCATCTTTTGAAACCGCAACATTCAACGGTGTACGGGCGCCCTTTTTTGCCCCTTTCGGTGTAGCCACGTGATTGTACACGATCAGGTGGCGGCCGTCGTGCAGGGTTACCGCATCGGTGCCTGAATTGTTATTAGGCAATGAAGAGGGTGTCAGCGGCGACCAGGTTTTACCGTTATCGGCCGACCACGATTCAACCACGGCTGCACTTTTACTACGGCAAAGGATCTGCAGCTTTCCATCTTTATGCACCAGTATGCCGGGCTGAATAGCAAAGATCTTTCTATCGGGATTGATGGGCCCCACCATGCGCCAGGTTCTACCCTGATCTGACGACACTTCAAAATGCACCGTCCACCCATTGCCTTCCTTACTCGACGGGCAAATGATATCACCATTGCCCAACATCACCGGTTTGTTCTTTACCGGGCCGAGGAAACCATCGGGCATCGCCTGCGGTTTGCCCCAGGTAACACCATTGTCAGTTGAACGCGTCAGGAAAGCTTTCCAGCCCGCTACGTTTGGACCCACTTTATAGAACAACAACAGGTCGCCATTGGGGATCTGGAACAATACGGGGTTCCAGCAGGCATAACGCAGCGTATCGTTTAGTTTGCCGTTGGCCACCTCTACCGGTGCCGTCCATTCGTTATTTACCTGGCGGCTTATCCAAATGCCCACATCGGGATTTCTTTCTTTCGTTCCGCCAAACCAGGCAGTCACAAGGCCTTTCGGCGTTTCTGCAATGGTAGCCGCATGGCTTTCGGGGAAAGAAGTTTTATTGAAAATAAATTCATCGGTAACAATACCGTCTTTGAATTTGTACGTTGAAACAAAGGAATACTCACCAGACCCCGCTTCGAACACCGCCTTTTTCCCTTCCATTTTTATAAACCGCAGTCCATCAACAGCAGATACCGGCTTGCCGCTTTCTGTAATATACTGTACATCATCGGCGGGAATGTACAACAACGCGGTTGTATTGGCGGGAATGGTCACATTCCAGGTAAAGCGGCCGATCGAACTTTTCCATGAACTTTTTATAACACCATGTACTGAGTTATAGGAGGCATTTACAAAATCCAGCCCATCTAACGGCGTGGGCTGCATGATGATCTTTTTAAACGCGGCGGCCTTATCGTCGGACTTTATACCGGCCGCATTTTCATACATCCACACCAGCAGATCGCCCAGCAGCATCACGTGGTTCTGAGAATTCATACTGGGTTTGGCGGTATTGCCATTCCATAATTCCCAAATGGTGGTAGCGCCGTTCTTAACCATATACCCCCATGAAGGATAGGTGGTATCGGAAATGAGCGTATATGCCAGATCGGGCAGTTGGTAGTCGCTCAAACATCGCATCAGCCATTGGGTGCCTATAACGCCGGTGCTGATATGGCCATGGTTTTCGACCCAGATCTTATGGGCTATTTTATCGAACACTACCTGTTTTGCGCTATCGGGCGTTATGCCAAAATATACCGGCAGCAGGTTGGCCGTAACGGTATTATTATCGTAACACTTCTTTTGTTTATTGTAAAAACGCTTGTTGAATGCTTCCTGAATGTTCCTGCCCAACCCGGCAAATGCTTTGGCATCTTCCGGTTTATTGATAAGACCGGCAAACTTTTGCATATACCACAACATGCGGTAAAAATAAGCGGAGGCTATCAACGTGCCATCTGTTTTGCGCAGGCTGTCTTTTGAATGAATGAGCTCGGGCGATTCAGGCGGCACACACCAGTCGCCATATTTATCTTTGGCAATCAGGTAATCCTTCATGTATTTACCCTGCATATATGCCAGCCATTTTTTCATGGAGGCATAATGCTTTTCGATGGCACGTTTATCGCCATACTGGTTGTATAACATGTCGGCAATGATCAGGTATGTACCGGGCCAGGTCATGTTATCGCTGTAGTAATTCCAGTAAGCAGGCGCCACATCGGGAATGGAACCTTCCGTGGTTTGCGCTTCTTCTATATCCTGCAACCATTTGGCATACAGGTTACCGTTGGCAAACAGGAAACTTTCGCCCAAAGAACCAATGGCATGGTCGGCCAGCCAGGGCATACGCTCGTTCCGTTGCGGACAATCGAGCGGCATGCCTTTGTAATTACCGCTGATGCCCCACCAGGCGTTCTTATGGATCTGGTTCACAATTTCGTTCGAAGTTTCAAACGTGCCGGTAGTTGCGAGATCATCATAGATCACCCTGCCTTCAAAATCATTTACGGTTGGCGTACCGGCATAACCGGTGATCTCTACATACCGGAAGCCATGAAATACAAAAGCCGGCCGCCAGGTTTCTATACCATTCCCTTTGGCGGTATACCTGTCGGTCACTTTAGCATCGCGCAGGTTGGCCACATATAGTTCCCCATTGGGCTGCAGGCTTTCTGCAAAACGCAGTTGCACCTGCTGTCCCTTTATTGCTTTTAACCGCATCTCGAGGTTGCCCACCATATTCTGTCCCATATCCATAATGAAAACACCCGGTTTCAATTGCGAGATGCGCACCGGTTTAATGGTTTGCATTACTTTGATGGGCTCATTCATTTGCGCCGCCAGTTTCACACCGGTTGCGGGCAGCACCTGTGGCTGCATCCAGCCTTTATCATCATAACCGGTATTGTTCCAACCGGTCAGTTCCTTATTGGCATCGTATTCTTCGCCATCGTATTCGTTGTTGGTACGAATGGGGCCATCGGCCGTCATTTTCCAGGTGGCGTCTGTTACTATGCTTTTCTTTGTTCCGTTGGTATATTCTATTTCGAGCTGTAACAGCAGTTTGGGATAACCGAAAGCTTTGATCTTTTTCGGTTTGTAATTCTGGCGCATGGTGAAATAGCGGCCATTACCCAAAACAGCAGCCACTACGTTATTCCCTTGCTGCAACAAACCGGTTACATCGAATGTATTGTACAGGATAGATTTGGTATAATCGGTTGCAGCAGGCGCCAGTTCGTGATCACCCACTTTTTTACCATTGATGTAAAGGTGGTATAATCCCAAACCGGAAACGTATACCGTAGCTTTTTTCACCGCTCCCGCGCGGGACTGTGTAAATGTTTTGCGGAAATAGCGGGCGCTCAGGCGCGACCACTGGGTAATGCTATCCCAGGGCATTCCTTTTTCCAGGCCGATCCATTTTGCTTTCCAGTCCCTGGAAGATAAACCCATGCTCCAGTGAGCCGTTTCGCTCCAGCTGGTTTCGCCCCTGTTCGTCCACGATTTCACTTTCCAGTAACCGGTAGTGCGACTGGTAAGCGGTTTGCCTTTATAATCGATATGGATCGACTGACCGGAAGTTACCTTACCCGAGTTCCACAGATCCCCCTCTCCTTTTTCCAGTTTCTCAGGTGTAGATGCCACCAGCACCTGGTAGGCCACCTGCTGAATGTTACGTTCCTTACCTGCCAGTTGCCAGCTCAGTCGCGGTTGCTGCACATCGATACCCAATGGGTTGTTCAGCATTTCGCAACGGAGTGTTTGCACTGTGATCTGGGCATTAACGGCGGCAGCTGCCGATAACATCAGCAGCATGGCGGTTAACAATATGTTCCTGTATCTATTCAAAATATTCATTTTTATCAACTGTATCAACTCTATCAACCTGTCAACTACTCTTTCCCTGAAAAATTAAAGAACAACGTTATGTCCTTCGTATGCATCGGATCTTTCCAGTAGTCAAAATACATATGCTTCTGACCCATGGGACCCATTTTATCTGCTTTCTGCGATTTAGTGCCGATTGGTGAAATGCCATGCATGAACGACAGGTCGCCATCGGGAAACACAGGCGCCGTGTTGAACGGCGTTACAGAAAATTTCGGCGTGAACAGACGAAGGAAAACATCTTCGTTGGCACATACAACAGTCAATGGCTGACCGGTTGTATTCAACTTCACCCAATACAGGTTGGGGTAGTATCCTTTAAATTCAGGATAGATCAGTTTGCCTTCCCCAGTTGACGTATTGTTGTATTCTTTATTCCACACGTTCAGCGTACCGCCTTTCATGCGGTTCTTCCAAACACGGTACGGACCAGTTCCCATCCACTGGGCCGATTTCACTATGCTTTCGGGGAACGAGAAGTTTACGCCTATCAGTGAGGTTTCATAATCTTTAGGATAGTATTTGATCTGCATTTTCACCCAGCCGGAAGGGAAAATGGTCCATTCCAGTAACTGCACCAGGCTTTTCTTCTGAAACTCACCGGCAACCACCACGTTATTACCGTCTTTGCGGGTATTCCATTTTACAAAACCCGTTTCGCCTTCGCATAAGACCGGTCCGTTGCTCAGGGGAATAATGCCTTTTCCGTTCTGTACGGTTTGCAGCAAGCCGTTATTTTTATGGAAAGAAAGCGTTACATCACCTGCGGTGGCAACGATAAGGGAATCTTTTTCCGATACGGAAACCGCAGCGCCCCCCTCCTGTTTCACCAGCATATGCGCAATGGCGGTTGGCAGTTTTATAGGCCAGCTCCAGGTAAATATTTCATGTTGCTGTGCATCGAGCGCGGTTACATACAGCACGCTGTACTGTTGCCAGTTGGCTGGCAGGTTACAGGTAATGATACCTGTTTTGCCGGGAGCGATATCCGGCACATTCACGGTTCCGGTTACATCGCCGCCTTTCTGCAGGGAAGATAACTTAAACGTGAATTTGCATTGATCGAGGTTGGTGAAATGGTACCGGTTCTCTACACTGAACTGCCCGTTAAAGGCCGGGGTAAGATCCTTTTTTTCGAAATGCACCGGCGCCCATATTTCTTTTATAGCATAATAGCTGCCTTCTTTTTCATGAAAGGGACCAACGATACCATCGGGCGCATGGTTGCCATCGTTATCGATGCTGTCGTTTTTGTCTTTGCGGGCAATGCCTTCATCGGCAAACACCCACAGGAAGCCGCCGGCCGACCTTGGATGACGCCACATCAGTTCCCAGTAATCTTCGAGCCCGGCGCCGAGGCCGCCATCATATAATCCATGCAGGAACTCGGTAGGAAAAACGATCTTGTGACCATGCAGGTGGGTATCGTTTCCATAATCCCAGTTAATGTAATGTTGGGTATCGAACTCGCGGAACACCTGCCAGGGATGGATCAACGGACGTTTTTGAAGATCCAGTTCATCGAACCAATGATCGAGCTCGAAGTTGTGACCGCCTTCGTTACCATTGTCCCAAAGAACAATAGAAGGATGATTGCAGTCATGCGCGATCATTTCCTTTGCCAGGATAGAACCGACCTGTGTATCGTATGCTTTGTGCCAGCCGCTCAGTTCATCGAGCACCATTAAACCGAGGGAATCGGTTGCATTCAGGAAATGCGCATCGGGCGGGTAGTGCGACATACGCACTGCATTCATGTTCATATCCTTTATCATCTGCACATCTGCAATGCTCATGCTTTCATTCATCGTTCTGCCGGTTGTTGGCCAGAACGAGTGACGGTTCACCCCTTTGAATTTTATTTTTACGCCATTGAGGTAAATGCCATCGCGCTCACGCACTTCAACGGTACGGAAACCGAATTTCTCCTGAACGGTATGCACGGGTTTGCCTTTCGCCAGCAAGGTAAATTCAACCCGGTAGCGGTTAGGCGTTTCGGGTGTCCACAGTGCGGGTGAAGCCACGGTAGTTTGTAAGGTGGCCACCGAATCGCCTGCGTTTACTTTCGCAGCAAAAGCGTTCCCCACCTTTGTGTTCCCTGTTATCGTATATACTTGCGCGGTCACTTCATCGGCCTGTGCTACGGCCGCCAGTTTTACCCTGGCGGTGAATGCGCCGGTTGCTTTTCCATCAACCGCCACATGCGCTATATGTTCCGCGGGAAGCGCCTGTAAGAATACGGGCCGGAAAATGCCGCCGAAGATCCAGTAATCACCGCGCCGTTCAGCGCCGTTCACCGATTCATTAGCCGAGTGTTTGCTTACAGTAACCTCCAACAGGTTCTTTTTACCATACTTCAACAGTTTTGTAATGTTATACGAGAAACTGTAGAATGAACCCTGGTGGGTTGCCCCGGCCGATTGCCCGTTGATCTTAACTTCGGTATCGGTCATGGACCCTTCAAAAACTATATTGATGGTTTTGCCCTTCCAGTTGGCAGGCACATTGAAATTGTATTTGTATAAACCCTTTTCTTTACCGCGAACTGAATCTTTATCGTGACCGTAGTTGTATTTTCCAAAACCCTGCTGCTCCCAGTTGGAGGGAACGGGAATGGTTGTCCATTTACCCGAATTACGGCCTGCGGTACAAAAAAACTGCCAGTTAACGGTTTTGTCGCTGCCGGTGCCTGACAAATATTGGATCTCCGTATTTTGAGCAATCGCTGAGCTGAAAGCCAAAAGCTGAAAGCCTAAAGCGAAACCCAGCGCGCTCAATACATTACCTTTTATATTAGTTTTCATTGACATTTTATATGCTTGACTATTATGCCTTAGGTGTGCCACACCTTCGGATATTTTGCTTTAGGTGTGCCACACCTTCGAGGTGTGGCACACCTGTTTGTTATAAATTTCCGGTCACTTTTTGCAGCGTTGCTGCCGACGCCACTTTTTTTCCATTCACCCACACACTGAATCCTTTTCCTTTTTTATATTTTGTTCCGTCCTTGTCCCAGATGATGGTAACCTTTTTGCCATGGTACAATACATTGTCGAGGCAGAACCAGTTCCATTCATTTGCGGGTATCAGCGGATTCACTTCAATGATATTATCTGCGCGCGGACGCAGTCCAACCAGCCCTGTTATGATGAGGTCGTTGTACGTTGAGTGGTTGTAATAGCGGCTGCGTTCCTGGTCGCCTTTTAACCAGTAACCCGTTTTTTCATCGAGGTACTCTCCTATATAGGGGCGGCCGCGATAGTATTGCGATTCCACATACAGTTCCATCAACCGGAAGTAAACAGAATCGTTGACCACGTTCTGTTGATAGTTGTTCATTAAATTGGCCATGGCGGTCATGGTTTGCGCCGTGGCATAAGGCCATACGGCGCCATCCCATTCGCATTTACAGCAGCCATGCGTGCGGAACTGCGGATGGTTCCTTTCTGCGGTGGTTAACCCGAATGGTGCAAAGAACCCACTCTCATCGGTGATCTTTTTCCAGGCCGCTTCATAACCTGCATCGGGCAGGTTAAAATACCAGGGAATAAAACCTATTTCTTCGCGAACGTTGGCCATCGTATCGCCAGCCGTTTTGCGCGTTTCGAAAAACGTATCCTTTGCATTCCACAGGTACTGTTGGAATAATTGCTTTATGGTGTCTGCTTTCAACGAATACAGCTGCGTTTTCGCTTTGTTACCGGCCATCGTTTCCATTCTGGCCAATGCCATGGCGTTGCCATACATGTAGCTATTGATAGTGGGACGGGCGTTTTGTTCCCTGCGGCCACCGCTGATGGTTTCTTCCATGGCATCCTTTACATCGGTGTTCCAGAAAAGCCCGTTGCGCAGCCGTTTTTCATTCTCCCAGGCGGCGTAATCCGCTTCCAGATCGGGCAGCATGTTCATTAACCAGGCGCTGTCGCTATTTACCAGGTAGCGGTTGTACATGGCATAGATATTCCAGCTGCTGAAACCGCGTAATTTTTTCATGGGTTTACCTTCATTCCCGCGGTACCATACGTTCAGGTAATCGGTGAGGTATTTGTTATCGTGCAACCAGCGTGCCTCATAAATATGATGCCCCAGTGCGCTGGCAATGAGGTTGTATTTATCGGCATAATTACGCTTCACCAGGAATTCGGTGAAAACGTAGCCCTGATCGGTTTGCTTCAGGTGTTTACGCAGCGTCCACCAGCGGTAGTACCACATTTCTTCAAAGTTCTGCTGCGGGCATTCAAACAGGGGAATATTCGCTTTCATCCAATCCCACGATTGTGCGTTGGGAATGGCCTGGGCAATATTTTCATCTTCCATCTTGTTGAAGTAGTCAACATAGTGACGGAAATTACCAACTTTGAGCACACCACCGCCTTTGCTCTTTTGCGCAAGGGTGATGTTTGTTGTTAATGAGATGAAAAATGTTAGTATTACTGATGCTTTGATCATTATTTTTTATTTCAATTCTTCCGTCAAAGTGTGCCACGTCTTTGAGACGTGGCACACCTGAACATTACAGGCTTTACAGTTCCTTTTTCGTTTTCATTGACTTGATATAATAAACCGCCTCCCTGGCCTGTGCGCCGGCGTTGGGCAGGTCGTACATCTGGTCGGTAGGGGTATCGGCATTGGGGAAACGGCGCACATCGCCTGTTCTGAACACAATGCGTTGTACGTTCTCCAGCGGGGCAAAAAAGATCTGGTTTCCGCCCTGCTGTTTTCCATTTACGGCTACGGTATAAAAACGGGCCTCTGTATTCAAAGAAACGGTGATCTCATATTTTTCTCCTGCCTTATAGGTGGTAAGGTTCTTATTCCTGTATCCGGGCTTTACGGTCAATGAACCTGTTGAATCGAATACCAGCCTGATGCCCGGAATGCCTTTGGCATCCTGGAATTCGATGTGCAGATTGCCATGATCGGCCTGTTGCGGTACCACGGTAAATGTGGCCGTCATTTTTCTGGCAGCGGGCAGCACATGTTCAGCTTTTGCATAATCGAACGGATCTTTGTCTTTCAATGCCAATGCCTGCGTTCCGTCAGGTGCTTTTTCCACGGCAACAGGCGCCCATAACGGACTGAAGATATTCCACTCCTTCAGCGCATTTGCCGGGGGCAGCTGAGCGAAATCGTCATTCACATCACGGTCAACTTTATCCCTTACAGGCACAGGTATGTTCGACACCCAGATATCTTCTTTATTCATGCTGTATGTAACCCAGCAATTGCCATCGGGCGATTGGGCGCCGGCTTCCAGTCCGCGCACATACTGCGGCCCGTAACTTTTGTAATTACCGCCATACCGCATGGACGTTATTTCACCATTCACCAGCAACAGGTTTTTATAGTTAAGGCCATCGTCGCTTACAGAAAGCGCCAGCGGCCAGCGGAACTCCGAGGGGTTATAAACAGTAACATATTTACCGTCTGCTGTACGTTGTCCCCAGATTTTGGCATTGCTGTTAACGAAGCGGGGCGCGCGAACGGGATTGTACAACCAGGTTTTGCCTTTGTCGGCACTGATGGAGGTGAGGGCCACTTTCCAGAAACCTACCGTTCTGCCATCGGGCAGCTGGTAATAGTTGAATGCTTTGTAATTCTCGTTATGCAATGCCACGAGCGGATCGTTACGATCTGCTTCTTCGGCCCATTGCTGTATCAGCAGCGTATTCCCCAGCGCCTCTTTACAGGCTTCTACAAAACCTTTGTCCTTACTGCGTTCAAAGAAGGGATACGAGGTATTTTTTTCGTTGAAGGCATGATTGTAACGGATGAAATAGACCGGCCCAAAGCTGCCGTCTTTATAAATTTCACGCACCACCCGGCCAACACCGTTGCCATCATTGGGATCGTCTTTCGGACCTAACACCAACCCATAATAGGCAAACATCAGCAACCGGTTCTTATTAGAAATATAAAAACCCATGCGCTGGTGCATTACGGCGGTGAGGTCTTTTGCCACGCCGTTGTAACCTTCCTTTTTGGTACCATCGGGAATTTTATATGGCGGGAACGCTACTGCCGGGGCCGACCATTTATAACCGTCTTTCGAGGTTTGTAAGAACGATTGCCCCGGTGGTATATGTTCACCTACGGGATTGCTTAAATATTCCAGGAAAAATGTATTGTTCCAATAGGTAAGCATGGGGGCGTGATTGTACGTCCACCCAAAACCGGTAGTGGAGTCTTTTATATCCCGGTTGGCACGCATTGTCTGAATGTTATGCACGCCTACTGCCGGCGACAACTGCCCATGGTGATAGTCGACATTCGACAGGGTGGTTCCTACGTACCGTACGGTGTCCTGAGCGGATGCCTTAATGCTGCTCATGGCCAACAATGCTGCAACTGATATCTTATTAATACGAATCATCATTTAAATACTTTTTCGTCAATGGTGAATGGTCAATGGTCAATCGTGAATCGGCTATCGGGAAAACCGCTGCAAGCTTCAAGCCGCAAGCTGCACGCTGCAAGCTGCAAGCTGCACGCTGCAGGCAAATACATGTCGCCGAAGCCGACATTTTGTATTCTGTATTCCCTTTTTAATTTCTCATTCGTCATTTCTTATTTCCCTGTTTTCCACTTCGACGTTCAATATTCAACATTCGATATTCATCTGTTTTCTGTATTCAACACCCCTTTCAACTCCTTCCTCGTTGCCATAAAGATCGTCCCATGTTTATGTCCATGCGGAACCGATACGGCCGCTGAATCGAAATGGATAAAATCGGATGTCTTTACGGCGTCGTAGGTTTTGTTGCGATAGGAGTCGAAATAGATCAACCACTCCTTACCTACTTTTGCTACAGAAGGGCCTTCGGTAAAATTATCGGTGAAGGGAGCGGATATATTGGTCCAGGGACCAAGCGGACTTTTTCCAAATGCTACTTTTATATTGCGGTTAGGGCGGGTATTGTCTTTATGCACCAGCACATAATCTTTTGCGGCTCTTTTTACGATCACCGCATCTATTACGCTGAAGCCGGGATCAAGGTATAATTTTGAGGGCGAAAAGGTTTTGAAATCCTTCGTCACCGTATAGTACAGGCGGTGGTTATTGTTCTCATCCTCCTGCCCTTTCGGGAATTTGAACGGAATGGTGGAAGCCCACACGATCACGTACTGGTTATTCTCATCGTCATAAAACAACTCGGGCGCCCATACATTTACCACATTCGAATCGCTTTCCATTACGGGAATAAATTCGGGTGCCGACCAGTTCACGAGATCTTTTGACCGGGCATGACCAAAACCTTTGTCCTTGTTCCAGCCGCTCGTCCAAACAAGATGGTAGGTACCATCGACGCCTTTGGCAATGGAAGGGTCGCGCAATACTTTGCTGCCCACTTCGGGTTTTACAAAAGTGCGGCCCACATCGGTCCATTTGTAGCCATCATAGCTGTACAAAAAACGCAACCCGTCGGTAGCGGGCTCGTTGAACGACGTGAACATGTACACGGGTTTTTGGGCCGTGCATGACAGCAGAAAAAGGAATGTTATGTATATTAAGTGTCGCATGTTTGATTATGAATACAGCTGCAAGCTACACGCTGCAAGCTGCAAGCTGCAAGCCAAATACAAATACAAGAACTAAAAACTAAAAACTAAGAACTAAGAACTGATAACTAAGAACTGAGAACTAAAACCCAGTCATTCCCAGGTTTCACATCACCGGGAGCATCAAACTCCCTTGTTCCTTTATTCTCAAAATCTCCGATCGATGTATATTTTCCGTCGCGTGGATTGAACCATGATGCTTTTATGCTTTTGCCAGACAGTTTGTCCATTTTCACTGAAATAGTGCGGCCGGTATAAGTATAGATCAGCGCATAGTTCTTTCCGCGGGTAGCAAACAGCCGATCATACTTTTCACCCACATTTCCGGCAATCAGCGACTGATCGGGCACGCGGTCGAAATACGACTTTGACAGCATCAGGTCTTTGAGATGCACCATCTGTGAAGCGCCCGGCGCATCGATGGCATCGTACCAGTAATTCGTTACACCGTAATTGCCATCGGTATCATGGGGGCGGTGCATTTGCATTACCGCATTATTTCCATACGTATAACCGCAGCCACCGGCAAATACCGACCAGTAAGCATAGCGGCGTACGTCATTGTCGTTCCAGCGTACTTCCAGCGAATCGTGCAAACCCTGCGGGATCTCTTCATACGAAGGCTCACCGTCGAAAGTGGGTTTTGCAGGCTTCCGGGCATAATCCATTTCCACATATTTCCAGTTGTCTTCGCCAAAATGCAGGTCGCCTTTGCTGGTATCCTGGTTATAACGGCGGTGGCCACTCTGAAACATATTGAACTGCAGCCATGGTTCGTTGTGAAACCAGATGGATGACGTGTGACGGCCGCGCGGGTGGAAGGTCAATAAATGACCGGGGTCCTTTTTATGTAAGGTTTTACCCAGGGCCTGCCATACCGCTATGCCTTCAGTGCCTTTGATATCGCCGCCATTCAGCCATATGATATTGATGTGCGACTTATACCTGCTGGTTAAAAAATTTGCATATTGTTTTACCTGGGCCACATTTACCTTTCCTGCTTTTACTTCACTACCCCATACAGGCACCATCGCTATATAAATACCTCTTTCGGCAGCGGCTTTGACTACGAAATCCACATGGTCCCAATAGTCATACTCAGCAGCATTATCAGGATTATTTCCCGGTGTAGTAACAGGCATGGCCACATTGCCGCCTTTTAAAGCAGTATCGCCATAGGCATTCACCACTTTGGTGGTATGCAGCACCATTACCTGTATTACATTGAATCCTTTTGCCTGGCGATCATCGAGAAATTTGATCACCTCTTCGCGTTTGAGTTTCGAAAACAATAACCAGCCGGTATCGCCCAGCCAAAAGAATGGCTTGCCATCAGCCGTCATAAAATAGCGGCCATTGGGCGCAATCTTCAAAGGCTGTACCGGTTGCAGGTTCGCAACCATTGCCGATGCCTCATCCTTCTTACGAAAACCAGCCGCCAACGCTGCTATCAATACTATTGAGAAAAATTTATACATACCAGTTCTATAGTAATTCTTAATTATTATGCTCAAGGTGTGCCACGTATTGTAAACTTGCACACCTGCTGTTAACTTATGCTTTTCTGATCCAGGCAACCACACTCCCACCCTTCGTATTCTTTAAGGTAACTACCTTTCCGCCTTTGATCTTTTCCTCTTTACCGATCACCTGTCCGTTGCCGGCATCGAACCATTTCACTTTAAATGATCCGGCGGCGCCGGTAAGGTCAAGCTGCAGATCGCCGTTGCCGTAAACGATGTAACCGTTGCCGGCATTGGCCAATGTATATTGTTCTTTGGAAGGGCCGTCAACGGGTTTCATACCGGCGGCAGCCGATACAAATGCGGCATCGCCCATTACCGGGATGTTGGCCAGCGAACCACCGGCCATGAATACGGCCCAGCCAAAGTTGTCATAGTTATCACCTGAATACATCACCGCCTTACCGGCAAACCGGTCGCGGTATTCTCTAACGGCCCTGTATACCTGTTCGAACGAGGTCTTTTTAGGTTTGAACTGGCGGGCCTGCTGGCGGGGAGCAAGATGCTGTCCGCCCAATGGCGCATAGGCACTGCCATCTGCCTGATAATGCCAGTAGCGGATATCGATGATATCGATATAAGGCGCACGCGCTTCATCGGCGAGGATAGCGTCCTGTACGTCTTTGGTAGCGCTTAACCCGATCAATGCTTTTTTGCCGGTTTCTTTTTCCCATTCTTTTATAACGTCGACCCAGAACTGTACAAAATGCAATGGGCCGGTATACTCTGCACTGGTGAGCTGGATGACGCCACTGTTACCGTCGAAATTATTGAGGCATTGACGAATATAAGCCCGGTGCAATTCGCGGCGAACGGGATGTTTTACGTCATAAAATTGTTCGGCCATAAACACGCGTTTATCGCCTGCATATGGTACGGGCTCGGGAAAACCGGTATTGTTGATGTTGTTGACCGGGCGCCAGGGAAAATCGGCATAGTGGGCGCCGGCTTCAATAATGTTATGCTGAAAATAATTCTGGTGAACCAGTACCAGTCCCTTTTCATCGGCCAGGCCGGCAAATTGTTTCAGGCGGTTCCAGTACCAGTGATTGTATTTTGTAAGATCATATTTGCTTAAACCATCCCAGGCGGTGTCTTTACCACTGCGGGCAAAAGGGAGCTCATAGAAGGGCGCCCATACATCGCCATCGATGCGGCGTACGCGCTCATGATCGTCACGGCGACGCTCATACCACAGGGCATAATTCTGTTCAAACGCCACCTGGTGTTTTGCCTTCATGTTATCGGTAAGTACGCCAAGGTCATCGGTGAGGCCGTTGCCGGTTTGGCCGGGAAGGAAACGCGTAATGGCAGGTTTTGCTTTATCCAACGCATAAATTCTTGCGCTGCCGCTCCACCAGGGCGATTCAACCCGGGTACCGGTCAATACGCTGTTGCCGCGAACTAGCCAGCTGTTTTGAACCTGCATAGCTGCCCCAGGTTGAACTACTGCCGGTTGTTTAAACCCAATTTCGTCGATAGTTTTAATACCTGTTGCAGTAACTGGGATGGGCTGCCGTTTAGCGGCTTCGTCGATATATGCCTGTACAGTGGGCTGCGGGTTGGCCGATATGGCGGTTAACTCTGCGGCCTGTGCTACGGTGGGACTGCTCGTTGCGTTAGTCTCTATCAGCAGCAACTGTACCCTGCTTTTGAGATCTTCTTTTAAACGTTCCTGTAATTGCGCATAATACAAACTGCGGGGATCGATGGTATTGTTCGATTCGCCCCAATAGCCGTCGCCGCTGAATTGCGCCCAGCTGCCGAACGACCAGTTCTGCGCGGTGGGCGGCTGATAACAATCGATGCGCGCTGCGGAGCAGTTCCAGAAAACGCTGTTGGCCACGTTCCACCCGGCGCCATTCCCATCCTGGCCGCGGTTCATGAAACTGATCGCCTGTCCGTCCATAGTTACCATATCGAACAACACGCCGGAGGCCCAGCTATCGACCCCACCGCTAAAGCTATACGCGCGGTGCGATTCGCATTGTACAAATGCGTTGGGACCGGGCGCACAAAACCCGGTTGCAAAATCATGCATGCCGTATTCGGTATACAGGCGCTGGAACAGGGTTTGCTGCCCGGCGGTGAAAAATGTATTACGGCGGAAGCCGGCGATCTCCGAAACGGGCGCCAGCGATTTACAATCTTCTACCGTTATTCGTTTACTGGTTTCCGCTACATATACGGCAGAACCGGCGAAATGCTGAAATACCACCTGGCGTACCCAGGCGTCGGCGGCATTTTCTATAGTGACAGCCATCCAGCGATGGGCTTCGTCTTTCGGATTGTTTACATCGTATTCAGAAATGCAACGGATGTTTTCGACACCAACATTTTGTATGCGGCCGGGCCAGTTGTAGGAAGCGATGAAACCACCGCCATATTGTTCATCGAGGGCTGTTGTTATGGGTGCGTCGATCCGGATGCTGTTGCCGTCAACGGCAACGATGGTTCTGTCCCAATAGATATCGCGCTGGCCGGGTTTCCAGCCTAACGCCGTTATACCACCGCCAAAATGGGCGGTATGCAGTTCATCTATCCAGCTGGCGGTGGAAGGGCGATGAACGATCACCTTATCGCCGGCTTTAAAATTATTTGGGGTGCTAACGTTGAACGTAACACTACTTACAGGGATATAATTATCGGTGAGTTTGATTTCAGCTATTACCGGTTGCCGGTCGTTCTTACCGGCGATGGCAATGAGGGTCTGGCGGTCTGTGCCGGTACCCGTTAAAATAGTACCGCCGTTACCATAGCCGCTGCCACGCAATACCACGCCGGAGGCGCGAATGATCAGCTGGCCGGCTACATCGTACCGGCCGGGTTGTAGTAACACTGCTCCACGCAGGTTGTCTTTATCCAGGGGCAACGAGGCAACATAATCCAATGCAGCCTGAATACGCACAGTGGCGTCGCCGGCTTTTACCGGAACCACTACCCGAACGGGCGCATCGGGAATGGCTTCATCACCTGCGCTGTATCCACAAAAAGAGAAATCGGGAATGCGGTTGCCGAGGGAATCAGGCACATAGTTCAGCCGGCCTTTTGCAAACGATAAAGGCGGCGGAGGCGTTTTTTTATCCTTCTGTGCGTTTACAGCACACACAACCAGCAACAGGCTGCTGATGAAAGAAAGTTTTATTAAAGCATTTTTTCTTATAAAATACATGGTTGCCGGATGATTATTTTTCTAAGAGGTGTGCCACGTCTTGAAGACGTGGCACACCTGGCTCAACGATTTCATGACTGCACTCTACTGAACTATTGCTTAAAACTTAAAACTTATTACTTAAAACTTTTTACTTAAAACTTTCTACTTCTTAGCCGTTTTGGTTACCCCGGGTTTCACATTGCTCACTGGCACAACACTGTTCAGGAAATCTTCGATGTTCGTATACCCGTCTTTGTTCCTGTCCTGCGAAGCGTCGGCTGCATTTTTTGGGTTCAACCCATGTTTAATTTCCCAATCATCGGGCATACCGTCGTTATCGCTGTCTTTGTACGGTGTGCCTTTATATTCAGGATAACCACCTACCTGTGCGGGATCGGTAATGATACCCATTTTGTAAGAATCGATAGGTAATTTACGATGTTCAAATTGTTTCTCAGGCAAAGGAACGCCTTCTTTGTAAGCGATCTTTCCTGTTCTTACCTGCTCCGAAATGCGAATATCGACTGCATCGCGTTTAGGCAGTGCGGCGCCGGCATTTTTTATAACATACGCAAAGGCTTCGTTGGCCGATACGATGGTCATTTTGGGCATGGGCAGGGGTTCATTCCATTTGATGAAATCGGTGTATTCACCGGCATCTTTCTCATCTTCAACCTGAACACCGCCGGCCCAGTTGTTCTTAGTGATGGCATCGTACCCTTCCATGATGTTGCCATTCACATAAGCGCGGCCGTACACTTTATATTTCAGTTTACTGCGGCCGCTCTCGGGTTTCAGGAAGCGGTGCCCTACTGGTTTATCCTTTGGCGTTACGGGACCGGGTTTGAAATAGTTGTTGATGAAGTTGTACATAGCGCGGTAGTCGCCGCCATCGCTCGAACGGTGCATCCAGTTGAATACAACGTTGTTCACGAAGTTGAAGGTACCGTTCCAGCCTACGGAAGGATTGCGGCCGGTATTGTTAGCCCACATATTGCGCATAAACGTACAGTTTTCGCCGCCGAGGGTACTGCCGAAAGAATGGTTATAGGTATCGAGCGCTTCAGCGAAGATCGAGTTCTGGATGGTGATGTTCACCGTACCCAGTTTTTGTTCCTGCGTACCGGTGCTGTCGTTATACATATGACGGTACATACTCATGTTCTCGTCGAGCCCCCAGCTGGCAGAAACGTGGTCGATCATGATATTACCGATGGGGTTGCCGCCGATGGCGTCATCGCGACGGCCCACATTGGTTTCACCGCGGCGGAAACGCATATAACGGATAACCACATCGTGGGTATTGATCCAAACCGATTCACCGGCGATACAAACGCCATCGCCGGGCGCCGTTTGGCCGGCAATGGTAATATAGGGAGCGCGGATGATCACTGGCGTTTTAAGGCGAATGATACCGGCTACGTTGAAAACGATAGTACGGGCGCCGCCGGTTTCACATGCTTCGCGGAATGTACCGGGGCCCCTGTCGTCGAGGCTGGTAACTACAAGCACTTTACCGCCGCGGCCGCCAAAGCTATAGGCGCCGCCACCCTCTGCACCGGGGAAAGCCACGATACCGGCCTGCGGCAGATCGTATGGACGCGCTGCCCAGGGAATATAGGGTTTGCCCTGTTTTGCTTCCTGTGTAATGATGGGTAACGCTTTTGCCCAGGCGGCATCGGATTGTGCGCGTTCTGCGGTCATCAGCGAATCGGCCCATTTCTGAACATCCTGCGGGATCTTCGGGTATTGCGCCATGGCAGGTGTAGCCAATCCTACTGCAGAAACTAAAAGAAGGTTGCGAAACATTTTCATAATCAACAATTACTTTTTTTTCAAATCATGGTGTAAAAAAGACGGTAAGGCCGGGTCTTCTTTCGGGCGCTTCCACTCATGTTTCGTTAATATTTTACAAGGTGGAAGGTCGTTATATTTTTTTATCGTTCCTGTATCTGCTTAAAAACACAGGGAGGATAAAATATCCTCCCTGCTGTGATAATTTTTTTTGCCGATCCTGATTGTTGCTCCGTTGGTTTTTCATGGATAGTTCCAGATCAATTAAACGGGACCGGCAATTTTGAGCAGAGAAGATGTAAACACAAGACGGATATTTAGTATTTCAGGGTTGCACCCCGGGGAATAAAATATCCCGCTCTGCTCAATGCTCAATAGACAGATATAATTTACATGTCATTTATACGTTTATCACGATTCATCTGCATTGTATCGTTTTGTTAACATCAGCCACTCCTGATTTGGCCGGGGCTATCAACTACTGCAACGCGATTGAACGACCGTATAATTTCAATCATTTTACAACCAGGCGTTGGCATACAAGATCCATTATTATTATTTCATCAAATGTTACAGTTTGGTACTATGGGTTACGGATATCACTGCCTGTTCCGGTTGTACGTTTCATTTAATTGATCGTAAGAACTGGTATGTTAAAGAACTCTTAGAGAGTTGTAAGTTGTAAGTTATAAGTTGTAAGTACAGTTTTATCGATGGTAAAAGTTTTATAGGGTACAAATTAACGGTTATTAATATCAGAGGGCATTTTGAAATGCCCTCTGATGATTTTTATTTTCTACTGACTGCTTATTGTTTGTAATCGAAAGTTCCCATTGCGCCGTTATAATCCTGCCAGCCGATGGTTTGAACCATCCATGGGTTATTGGATAAAAGCGACGAATGTAACCCTGAAACATAATAGTTCGGTCTGAACAGAATCGTCACTGGTGTTGAGCCATCTCTGTCCCAAGCTTGGTCGAGCGGTGTCATTACAAATTTGCTTTGATATAAGGCCTTCAGCTTGGCAATTTCAGTAGCGAATGAGCTTGCATCTGGATCTATTGCAATATTTCTGTCAGCCGGGGATAACAGATCGTTTTTAGAAAAGGTGTTCAGTTGCCAGTAATAACCCTGACGGCTGGTACCGTTGAGGTCGGGTATTCCAAGCTTTTGATTTGTATTATCGCCAATAGATGCTTCATCGGCATATAACATCCAGCGTTGAAGATCCCAGAAGCGTTTGCCTTCATAGGCAAGCTCTACGCGGCGCTCGTACAGGCAGGCTTCCAAAGCAGCATACTTGTCTGCAGGTGTTCCTATACCATAGTTGTTTGCAGAAGAAATACCAACACGGCTACGAATTTTGCCTAAATAAGTAAGACAATTACCAATATCGCCTTTGGCTGCATAACACTCT
Organism: Niastella populi; assembly: GCF_002078015.1. Classification (GTDB taxonomy): domain Bacteria; phylum Bacteroidota; class Bacteroidia; order Chitinophagales; family Chitinophagaceae; genus Niastella; species Niastella populi. The sequence continues at coordinate 85,536 of NZ_LWBP01000167.1, forward strand.
GCAATGTTCAACAATAACTCACCATAGCGATAATCGAATATGTCTGTGCCCGAAAACGGAAAGTTCGTGCTGTCTGCAGCGGGATTCGACATTTTACGAACAACGGCCGGACTATTTGTGTTGTTATTTCCGTAATAACTGGCAGCCTTGGTGGCATTTTCTCTCCATCTGTACAGCCAGGTGGTTTTATTAGTATTACCTTTTACACCCCACTTAGCTCCAGAGAAAGCAAACGTACGGTAGAAACGTGGGTCCCTGTTTTCAAAAAAGAACGTGTCATTATAATTTGTTCCTATAACTGGGCGGCTTCCATCTGCCAGCGGAAACATGTCGAGCATACCTTTTGGAGCAGAGATACCTCCGGAGCCATTGTGATCTTTAGGCCTGATCGTATTTTCCCAGCCATTGCTTAAACCAGTTGATGATGTGACAGTGTTGGAATTAAGAATAACAAAGATGCCCTCACCATTAAATGCATTGTCATTCTTAAAAGTTACTTCCGCCCAGTCTTTTGCAGAATTGATAGCATTTCCATAACCGGCGGCTTTCAGTGCAGTTTCAGCTGCGAGACCTGCATCGAGCGCTTTTTGCCAGCGTTGATCGCCGGGATTATCCCAGTTGGGATTGAACAGGGGGCTTGCGGCGGTCAATAGCACGCGGCTTTTCATTGCCATGGCCGCAGCGCCGTTGAATCTGCCATAATTTACACTTTCGTTCGACCATCTCATGGGTAATAACGCAACGGCAGAATCGAGATCCTTTATGATCTGATCGAAAACCTCAGATGTTTTAGCGCGTGGTATTTTAATGCTCTCATCATCGGCACTGGCGTTATTCACGTCCAATACAATTGGAACACCGCCATACACGCGAACAAGATCATAATACTGAAGAGCCCGGAAGAAATACATTTGTCCTTTAGACGTTTTTCGGAATTCTTCAGGAAGCGCCTGGCCAACGCCCTCGTCTATTTTCTCGATCAAAAAGTTCGCAAACCGTATCCGTGTATAAGGTTTGTTATCTACAGCGCTTCTAAGGGCGTCGCCAAAATAGGTATCGCCTTGTGAAGCTTGTAACAACTGCCTGTTTGGATGAATGAAATTGGTCATATTCCCTCCCATCTCATCGGTACTATTGGTTCTGTTACTTTCATAAGTACCTACCAGCGTTTGCGTTGGATTCCGATAGGATGCAAAATAAAAATGGTACATCCTATCTATATATGAACCGGTCAGCACTTCGCTGGCAAACATGCTTTCATCGAACTTATCATAGCTCTGCATGTCTTCCAAAAACTTTTTATTACAACCTGCCGTCGCCGCAACAACGACGAAGAACAGGAAATATGCTACTTTCTTTTTCATATCAACAATTAATCAGTTAACAAATTTGTTAGAACCCTAAGTTTACGCCCAGCGCCCATGTTCTAAGAGTTGGATAAATTACGTTTGGCGCATCATACATATTGCGGTATTTATTGGGATAAGGGTTATAGAAATCCCACAAATTGTTACCAGAGAGGTATAATCTGGCATTATCCAGACGTGCCATTCTTACCCAATTTTTTGGCAGCGTATAGCCAATGCTCAGGGTACGTACATATGCACGGAAAGATGATACTTTCCAGAACTCAGCATCTGAATCGAGTCCGCCGAAATCTGAATAATATGCAAGATTCGGATATTTACCATTTGGATTATCTACCGGATCGTATATATCGTTCATTATAATTGGCTGCGCCCACAGCATAGCAGTACTGTTGGTATTATTTCTTAAGAAATCTATCTGGTTCCATCCACCCCACGAAGTAACGATTTGGGCTGATAAGCTGATTCCTTTATAGGAAAAACTCAGATTTGTGTTGATCGCATAAGTCCTGCTGTTCTTTTTCAGCCTAACCCAATCCTGAGCTTTATCATCCCCCATTCCTATGGCCCCGTTCGGCCCTGCATAGGTACCATCGGTTGAATTAAGTGCACCGCGTACATCTTCGTAGGCAATCATACCTTTTTTCATGCCCGCCTTCGTTGAGATTTCGCCGTATTTCGGTGCAGCACCGGCCACACCAGATTTGGCTGCGTTATCAGTGAGGTAAGCCCAGTATGCATCGATATCTTCGTCAGTACGCAATATACCGTCGCCGCCTGAGGTGTTTTTCCAGGTTTGAAAACCCCAGATACCGGGATAACCGGAATTACCAACTGCTTTCCTCGTTTCCATCTCGGCCGGATATTTGAATGGCAGATCGAAGTATTTGGTAGTTTTATTATCGCCGGTACCGAAGTTCATGCCGATCGAGTAGTCGACCTTATTTGCAATTTTATCTTTCCAGGTAACTGAAATCTCAGTACCCCATGATCTTATACTTGAATAGTTCTGTTCTGCAAATCCACCGCCCACTGTATATGGTACGCCGATCGCTCCGGTCATTTCAGTAAGCACGTCATTATATGAATTAAGGTATTTGTCAACACTTACGGACAGACGGTTTTGCAGAATGCTAAAGTCGATACCTAAGTTACGTTGAATGGTACGGTCCCATTTAACATTCCTGTTTGGCGCAACTTCCGGGGTAATGCCAGGTACGAAGTAACCGCCGGTAGTAGTGCCGCCAAAACCCAATCCTCTACTGGATTCAATTTTATACAACTGCATCCATTTCCAGGGCTTTACGTTATCGTTACCTGTTTTACCAAGAGAACCACGCAACTTCAGGAAGTTCACAAAGCTTACATTGTCTCTAAACCAGTTTTCGTCTGATATAACCCAGCCCGCTGAAACAGTTGGGAAGAAACCCCAATAATTTTCAGGAGCGAAACGGGATGATGCATCCTGACGGAAAACAAACTGGAAAAGATATTTACTCTTATAATTGTAGCTAACCCGCCCCAAATATGAAAGGGTACCATTTTCTTGTTTATAGGTTATGGAATTATCTGGATTTATTGTTCCGGCGGTAACAGAAGTACCGTTATACACACCGGCAGTAGGCTGATCATAAAGCATCCGCTGTTGCTCCCATGTATTTTTCGACCGCTCACCAGAGAAAACGGCAGAAACGTTATGGTCGCCGAAAGAGCGGTCATAATTTACAAAGAAGTTAATTTGCTCTGTGGTTCCAACAGTAGTCTCATAAGAAACCCGGGAACTGGACTTATTGAGCGTAGGGGCAGACCAGTCTGCGCTATCATATAATTTCCTGTCAAGCGTAGCTGCACCTCTGTTCTGTACTAATGTAACCGGCATCATCGCCTGCTCTGTTTTGGAAGAGTTTGATTGGATAGCATAATTCGCTTTCACACTCAGACCTTTAATAAAAGGCATTTCATATTGCAGCGAAAAATTAGCATTATAACCAAAATTATTTGTAGTTGTTTTTGATCCGTTGTTCAGCAGTGCATAATAGTTCGAATTAGAAATAGAATTATTACCACTTATATTACCTGTTCTGTTAGGGCCCAGGGCAGGAGACACATACCTGTCAACCCCGTTAACGTTATAGATCCACGGAATGTATTTGGGCATATGGAGCAAGATGCTATAATCCATTTGCTCTCCCCCTACTCCATAACTACCGTCGTTGACATTTATCTTTGTAAAAGATTTCTCAAGGTCAGAATTGTTTGCGCCAAGGGTAGCCGACAACTTCAGACCGCTTGTAACGGTTACCTCTGAACCAGCCCTGAATGTATACCTGTTGAAATCCTGCGATCCCAAATTAGCTCCCTGCGAATAATAAGACCCACCCATAAAATAGGTAGCTCTTTCTGAACCTCCGCTAACAGTCAGGGAATGTTGCATAGCGTTAGACGCTTTCCAGTCATTCTCCAGCCAGTCATAGTTCAACGATTTCATGCGTTCCAGTTCAGCATCGCTGTAAAAAGAGTTATTATTCCACCCAAGCGCCCGGCCAAAACGATTGGCAAAAATGCCGTACTCATAAGCATTCATCACCTTACCGTGGCTGACAGCATCCATGGTTTCGAATTTACCCCCGTAACTGATCTTCGGCGCACCGATCTTTCCCCTCTTTGTTTTTACAATAATAGCTCCCTGTGAAGCGCGGGAACCATAAATGGCGGCACTTGCATCACGCAGCACGGTAATGCTTTCCACCTCAGACAGATCAAGCAGGTTAAAACGGTCCATCGATGACAAACCATTCTGCGGATCCACCTGTATTACATCATCTATAATGATCAACGGATTCGTAACACCGCCGTCTTTACCCCAATTGAACTGCTGGCGGATGCTCAGGGAAGGCATAACGCCGGGACGTTGACTACCGCCCTGTACGTTCAGGCCCGGCACCTGGCCTCTCAAAGCTTCTGTAATTGTGGCCACGGGCTGATCGGTTAGCTTGCTTAGGTTAACGTTTACCACAGACCCGGTAACATTCCTTTGCCTTTGGGTTCCATAACCGATTACAATCACATCATCCAACTGGTTATCGGCTTTCAACAACGTTACATCTATAGATTCACGCGTTCCAACTTTTGCTTCCTGAATACCGAAGGAAATGTGCGTGAAAATAATCGTTTGTTCGGGTGTAGCCATCACCTTGTACCTGCCATTTGCATCGGTAACTACGTTACCGGCGGTGCCTTTAACCACTACAGTTACACCTGGCACCGGCTTACCATCGATGTCGTTGACCTGACCGGTCACTGATCGCACCTGGGCAAAGGCGCCCACTGCCAATAGCAACAGCAGGATAAATGAGACGGAAATCTTTTTTGTTTGTTGCAGATTCATACAGCATTAGTTTTTAGGACTGAGAAAACTTTTTAGCAATGTTTTTGTGTTTTTTAAGTCTTGAGAGTATAACATACAATATAAGTGTAAAGCAATCCGACAAAGTGTTTGTCGAACACTATACGTATTGCCTATTGGGAAATACTTAGTGTTCGATACTTATTTACTTTGTTTTGCTGCTGCCTTTCTCTCTTTTATCCGCTGTTGCCATGCAGCTTCTTCTTTTTTCATGTCTATACCGGCGGCTGATAAATAATTATTGATGCGGCCCTTGTATTTACCGAACCAGGCGTGTTTCTTATCGGACGATTCGGCATCCATTGCCTTTTCGCGCGCTTCGGTTAACCAGGTGAGTATCTGCTTTTTTTGTTCTTCGGTCAACGTGGGGATCATATCCTGATACGCCGTATAAGTTACGTTCAGGACGTTATAGGTCATCCCATTCTTAATTTCGTCAATTTGTTGTGGAGTGCAGTGAGCTGATAATTTTTTCAGGTAGGTCTTGTGCAGTTTTTCCAGTTTCCTGTCGGCTTTTGCTTCCAGCTTTTGAATGCCGGCTTTGTCATCAGCGGTCAACTCAGCACCTTTTGACTTTATTTCTTTTACTGCTGCATTGCGCTCATCGTGTATGCGGCCCAGCGAAAGATACTGACCGGCTACCACTGCAGTTACTTTTTTATTAAAGACACTATCAGTACTATGTAACGCTGCAACGATCTTGGCCGCTCTTTTATTTATTACCTCTTTATAGTCTTCCTGCGTTTGCGCGGCAGGCGCCTGTGCAAACACCAAAGTAACTGATAACAACATCATTAAAACCGTTAGCGCCATCAGCATTACATATAAACTACCTGTTCTTTTCATTTGGCAAAATTGAAAGGATGAACTTACGGTCAATGCCCGGAAGTCATTTATTATTACGTTCGTTATTAATTCAGCCGTTTAAGTTTAATGCGGTATTCAACAGACCTCGTTCGTGTAAACAGTAATTTTAAGTTCAATGGATCGGTTTACAAACCAGTAAAATTCATAGCGTGGGGACTAAGCCTGTCATGTTGATTAGTGTAGATTGCGCCTGGAGTGTTTTTTTGATTGTCCGGATATTGCGCTGGTGATAATTTTTGCCGGGAAGAAGGCCATATCATACATTGCGAATAAGGAAGACCGGGCAAGCAAAAACGCTTCATATGCTCAATCGTTTAAAATTCCTTCAGAAACAATGGATATCATCAGGGATCACTTAACCAGTTTTATCGGAATCATTGTTATCTGTTTGTTATTCATTTACCGTAATAAAGGTACAGGCGACCCTACCTGTAAACAATGTAAGGTTTCACTAAATTGATGGAATATTTTACTATTTTTTGTTAGTCACCCCTACCCGGTAAATAGAAACATTTAATGTGTTTGAAGAACAATATTAGCAGATGGCAATCCGGGCGATTTTATGATTACTTTAATATTTCCGGCTTTGGGTTTTGCCTGAATGATAGCGAGGCATAACCCGTTGTAAGCCTTGTGGGATACAGCTTTAAACGATTCCATGCTGGCCGGATACCCATTATCCATGCCGGCCAGAACACCTTCGCCAACGATCTCAACCTCAATTTTATTGTCGGCATCGGGCACCAAATTCCCGTTTTTATCTACAATCCGAACGGTGACAAAAGAAAGGTCTTTTCCGTCGGCATGGAGGATTTTTTTATCTGGCACTATTTCGAGACGGGCTGGTTCACCGGCAGTATTGATGACTTTTGTCAATACTATTTTACCATTTTTGCGCGATATGGCCTTCAATGTTCCGGGCTCATATTTTACCCGCCATTGCACATGAAGATCAAGTGGTTGCTTTTTTCTAACTCCCAACGATCTGTTATTCAGAAACAACTCCACTTCATCGGCATTGTTATAATATGCCCATACATCCACTTCTTTACCTGCCGTCCAGTTCCAGTGCGGGAATACATGCAGCATGGTTTTATTGGTCCACTCGCTCTGGTACATATAATAGGCGTCCTTTGGAAAACCGGCCAGGTCGATAATACCATAATAAGAACTGCGCGCCGGCCAGGGATAGGGCACAGGCTCGCCAAGAAAATCGAAACCCGACCACACGAACAGTCCCGACATAAACTCATGCTGTTTAATGATCTTCCAGGTTTGTTCATGGGTTGAACCCCAATACGCGGCTACATGGTCATATGCAGAAACGGTATAATCGGGATTACCATTCTGCACAAATTTTTGCCCTTTCACAGGCCAGAAACGGACGCTATCTGACGGCATATCGTAATGTCCGCGGCTGGCCAGTGCCGACATGGTTTCAGCGGCCAGGAACTTTTTACCGGGGTACCTTGTGCGGAAACCGGCATAGATCTGCTGGTTATAGTTCATGCCCATAATGTCGAGTGCATTCGCCTGGTAAATAAAGTTTTTAGTTGTGTCGGTTTCTGTAAGGGCCGATGTTACCGGCCTTGTTGTATCGAGTTGTTTTACAATGCCCACCAGTTCTTTTGTAATGGCAATACCGGAACTGTCGAACTGCTCGCGGATCTCGTTGCCAATGCTCCAGATGATCACCGAAGGATGGTTGCGGTCGCGCTTCACCATGTCTTCGAGATCCTGTTTGTGCCATTTGTCCCAATCGACATGATAGTCGTGCTTATTCTTTTTCTTCTTCCACATATCGAAGGCCTCGTCCATTACCAGAAAACCCATTTTATCGCAAAGGTCGAGGAATTCGGGTGCCGGCGGATTATGCGCGGTACGAATGGCATTGCAGCCCATTTCTTTCAGGAGCTGCAACTGCCGCTCCATGGCGCGTACGTTGATGGCAGCGCCGAGCGCACCCAGATCGTGGTGCATACAAACACCGAGGATCTTCATTGGTTTTCCGTTCAATGAAAAGCCTTTATCTACATCAAAATTAAAATGGCGGATACCGAAGGGGGTTACATATTCGTCGACAGTTTTTCCGTTCACCACTACCCTCGTTACCGCTTTATATAAATAAGGACTTTCAACAGACCACAACTTAGGCGAATTGATGGCAGCGGAACAGGTATAGGTTGAAGTACCTGCGGGCCAGCCCGGCGCCCCATTCAATGTGGTGTACCCTTTGCTTACCAGTTTTCCCGATGCGTCATAAATATCGGTAAACAGGCCCCCTCCTGCCACATCGGCTGTTGCGTTATTCAATGTTGTTTTTATCTGCACCATTGCGGTATGCGCACTGATATTTGGTGTGGTAATAAACGTTCCCCATTCATCGATAGCCACTTTATTGGTGATCACCAGCCTCACATTACGGTAAATGCCCGAACCGGTATACCAGCGTGAACTGGGCTGCGCTGAATTATCGACCTTTACGGCAATTACCTGTTGGGCCGTACCCGGTTTGCAGTATTGTGTAATATCATACCTGAATGAAATATAGCCATTGGCGCGTTGGCCTATATAATTGCCATTCACCCATACTTCGCTGTTGCGATGCACGCCATCGAACTCTATATAAACTTTCTTATCATTTGCGTTGGCAGGCAATGTAAATGTTTTGCGGTACCAGCCAATGCCTGTTGGCAATGCGGCCTGGTTGGGCGTGCCGGGATGTTTTTCGCTGAATTCGCCTTCTATGCTCCAGTCGTGCGGCAGGTTCAGCGCCCGCCAGTTCCCATCGTTATAACTTTCTTCTTTGGCAATGGCGGTATCGCCTAACCAGAACTTCCAGTCGTTGTTGAAATCGATGATTGTACGGGAACCTTGCTGTGCAGCTACAGTTCCACTCAACAATGCCAATAATATATAGAGTACCTTTTTCATTCTAACTTACTTTAATCGTGAAACGTGAAAACCGCTGCAAGCCATAAGCTTTAGGCTGCAAGCAAATACAAATACAGCTCAAATTCTACATCATCGGTTTTGCCTTTCCTTTATCAACTTTATCACCCCTGTCAACTAGTTAACCCGTCAACCCGTCATTTCCCTGTATTCCACTTTAACATTCGACATTCAACATTCGAAATTCGATATTCAATATCCGACATTCATTTAACAAATTCCAATTCACTGACACCAAGATCCTTCGAGGTAGCTACCGCAATTCCACGTTGCTCCTTATTATTCACACCGCAGTAAAAATGATATACCACGCCATTGTGTTTTACCACAAATGATTTATGGGCGTACCGCTCATCATAAGGAGTTGATGACTCAATGAGGTTATCGCCTTTCCAGTCGGTCCAGTTTACGAGATCGTATGAACAGGCAAACCGGTTGAACGCGCCTTTACGATCGTGCCAGAAAGCGCCGAAATAAAACATCACGTACAGATCGCCCATTTGCTGTATCACCGCATCGCCGGTAATACCCACGGGATGATGCATCACCGGTTCTGTTTGAAAACGCTTCCAGTTCACCATATCGTTCGAAACCGCCATGCCAATGCGTTCGAACCAACGGGTTTTCTTGTTATCGACAGCCGTGTCGCCATTGGCATTATAATACATCACGAAGGGATAACCGGTAAGCTTTTTTTCATCCCGGATCACCGAACTTTTGAATTGTTTTTTATTTTCCCACCAGCGTACATCGGCGTCTTTCGAAGTAAGCACCGGTTCAGGCAAACGCTGAAACTCATGTGGCTTTGAAGGGTCTTTTTTAGTGTAAGCCATACCTATCGATAACAACCCGGCCTCATAACCACGGGCGTTGCCGCCGAAGTACGACATCCAGTATTTTTTTTTGTAAGGCTGCCATGCGTAGCTGCCACCCCATTGCAGATCCTGTAAAGCAATATAACCGGCGCGCTGGTGTGCATCCCACGCGGTGGAATCATGTGTCAAAGACATCAATTTACCTTTTGTTGACCAGTGAAGCAGGTCGTTGCTTTCAGACAACCAGGTTTCATAACCACGGCCATCGAAGATCACATAGGTCATGTACCAGGTGTTGCCTTTACGAAATACAGTGGGGCAATCGAGTTTTTTACCATTATCGGCCGGTACCATCACCAAACCATATTTATAGGGAGTTTTTACCTGCTCATAAACACGTTGCATTACTGAATCGGGCACTGCTTTTGGCGTAGTTTGCGCCGAGGCAGTCATTATACAGAGCTGCAGTAAAATAATAGCCGGAATCTTTTTCAAAATCATTGTTTTTATCAGTAAAGGTGTGCCACGTTTTTCTGCTGCTTCGAAAGTAAACGTGGCACACCTGAGAAGATGTGGCGGGCCATAAAAAAGTGGCATAGCCCGTCAATTTTTGCAAAGATATAAGCGTAAATAAATCAATTGGCAATCTGCAATTGGCAATTGGCAAGCTTGCCGATTCCCGGGGTTCGCTATTAATCGCGAATTTCCCTTGCTTATTGCCTATTGTCTATTGCCTATTGGAATAGCAAAGATATAAGCGTAAATAATACATTTAAGCAATTGACAGGGTTTTATACGTTTTATGCCGTTTATACAACCATCGGGGCTTTTAAACCGTCTGACAGTTATTTACTAATTTTATTGCCCTAATAGCGCTCAATAAACAAGCCGTCATGAGAAATTGCTTCCCAAACCCTACAATTAAGTTAATATTTCTTACGCTGATCATATTAATAGCGGCTAAAAATACAAAAGCCCGGCAACTGGCAATTCCCCGGGAAACGCAGGTTGCGTTTCCCGGGGCCGAAGGATATGGCAAATACGCAACCGGTGGCCGCGGCGGCAAAGTGGCCATTGTGACCAATTTGCAAAATGACGGAGCCGGCAGTTTACGCCAGGCGCTGGCCGCTTACCCCGGAAAACCGCTTACCGTTGTGTTCCAGGTTTCGGGTATCATAGAGCTCAGCTCACCGCTGATCCTGAAAAGATCGAACGTGACCATTGCCGGACAAACGGCGCCGGGTGATGGCATTTGCCTGAAAGGTCATTCATTCATCATCAATGGCGCCAACAAGGGCGGCAACCATGGAAATATCATTATCCGGTACATCAGGTCGCGGCCAGGCAGCAATTATAACAAGGGCGTATATGGGCTCGACATCGAAAACTGCCACGATATCATTATTGACCATTGTTCATTCAGCTGGGCCAATGAAGAATGTGTAGCGGCTTATGATGTAAAGAACATAACCATTCAATGGTGTATTATCAGTGAAGGGTTGTACGAAGCCGGCCATCATAAAGGCCATCGGTCATACGGCGGCGTTTGGGGTGGACAATACGCATCTTTCCATCACAACCTGTTTGCGCATTTGAACAACCGGGTAGTGCGGTTCAACGGCGCCAGGGCGCACGACACCGTTGCCATTGTCGATTACCGCAATAACGTCGTTTACAACTGGGGCAGCACCAATGCCTGTTATGGCGGCGATATTAAAATTCCCGGCGGTGTTTCGCATGTAAACATCGTGAACAATTATTACCAGCCCGGTCCGGCTACTGCCGATACGCTTAAATTTCTTCAGGCCTGGTTTGCGAAGAACCCCGACAACCGGGTTGGACAATGGTTTATTGCCGGCAACTACATGGCGGGCAACAGGGATCTTACAAAAGACAACTGGCTGGGCGTAGATCTTTCCAGACTACCGGAAGCAAGCCGCAGTGAGGCGAAGTCCGATACGGTATTTGCGGTGATGCGGATCCGTAACAACCAGATAGCAAAAGAAGCCTATAAATCGGTACTGGCCGGGGCCGGCGCAACGCTGCCTAAACGCGATGCTACCGATGCGCGGATCATATACGAGGTGCAACATAAAATTGCCAGCGGCAAAGGCGTTTACGGCAAGGCGGGTATTATTGACAGTCCGGCCGCTGTAGATGGCTGGGCCGAATACAAACAGGGTACCGTACCCGCCGATACAGATGAAGACGGCATGCCCGATGAATATGAAAAGAACAACAGGTTAAGCCCTACCATTGCGGGGGACAGGAATGGGGTAACAGCTAGCGGGTATACTAATTTGGAGATCTATCTGAATAGTTTGACTGTGAATAAAAAGTAGCTGTTTACAGTTCATAGTTCATAGTTCATAGTTCACAGTTCCGGGACGGCCGATTAATTGCCGGCAGGTTGCAGGTTACCGTTACCCGTTGCCGGGGATACACAGGCACCGGGTTGCCCGCCACCGTTGTGCCACAATTATTTTACGTCACCGGAAAAAGTGTGGCACACCCTGGAAACTATAATAGAAATAGCTAATATGAGTAATTTCTATTTAACACTATAGTACATACACCGCCGTTAGCCTCTATTTTACCGGCCTCTTAATGCACACTTATTTGCCGAAACGACACGCTTTTCAGCTAATTCTTCACAGTTATCAGATTTTACTTGTCAGATTGATTTCAAATACAGATTTTTGAAAAAGATTATCAAATCAATTGCTTCTATTTCCAGAGGAATATTTTTCGCATCACACCACTAAACTTTATCATTATGAAACCTGTCCAGGGTATTTACTTCATTCTGTTACTTTTTTTTCTTGCTTATCCCCATTCAAATAAGGCGCAGACCGTTTCAAAAATTACAGATTCACTAGATCTGGATGGAATACCATTGATCGAAATGGTTGATTATATAAAAGGTCATTACTTTTCAATAGAAGATTACCTGAAAAGGCAAGGTTACGAAAAAAATGGGAACACCGAAAAAAGCTATTTTTTTAATGATGCTACCAAATCATCGATATATCTTTCAGCTACAACAGACAACCATCTTCTACCCAAAAGCATAACCGAACTTAAACAAGATTATATCGTAATAAAGAGTAAAAACAGCAGTTTTAAAGACTCTATTGAAAAAATTATCTATGATTTAAAAATCGACGAGAATTTTTCTACAGATATTGATCATCGAAATGAAGAATATACCTTTTATTCAATTAAAAAGGACTTTAATATAAAAATAATTTTTACCGGAGAATATAATCTGCTAGCCGTGTACTAAATATTTCCAATATGCAAATATATGCGTACCAAAAGGTTCGTAAGCGCTGAAAATCGTTTAACGACCTTCTGGCGCCAACACTTACCGAACAGGAGCCCTTAATGGTCAGCCCCACAAACTTAGCGGATGACTTTTATGTAACATTTGCTGACTACTGTACATCCAACCCGCCCACCGCAACACCTTCCGCATCTACAGCAGTTATGCGTACGGTATATTTACCGGCATTGATCATGGAGCCGGTGGTGGTGGTGAAATAATTCCATTTCCCTTCGCGGGTATTGGTAAATTCCATGGCTTCGGTTTTCATTACCGTACCATCGGCGGCGATCAGCTGCCAGCTTCCTTTACGGGTATCTGTGCCCGAATACGAATACCGGAAAGTAATTGAATATACATCGGCCACGCCAGGCGTAATGGTGAAATCGATCTGCGCACCGGCGGGTTGGGTGAATACGACCGCTTCGCGTTTGTTTAACGAACGGCGTTCGCTTCCTTCGCCATTCGTTGTGGCCTGTGGCATTTTAATTGAGGTCGTGGGCTTTTGATCGAATGGGGGTTGTAAGGTGGTTACGGGCATCGCAATCACAGAATACATCATTCCGTTGCCGCCGTCCTGGCTTAATTTAATTTTTGAATTTGCCGTATAACGTTTACGATACAGTTTAAACGTACCGGTATTTCCATTTTTCAATACCTGCAGCGTCATCTTTGTATCCTCATACTCTTTCAGCCATACAGGAAGTTGTTCACTGCTATCCACCGCAAAAAAAACATCAGCATCTGCAGTAACAACAATAGAGGCCCAATCATGATCATTTACTTTGTTATCCTTATTAACTTCGGGCATCTGTATCCATTCTGCGCCATATAATGTTGGTGGCAATGCGGTGAAAGCACTATTACTATCTGTGGTATAGGGTTGGTCACCCGTGTTCAGCCAGGTTCTTATATTACCATTCATATTGGCCGCTAACGAAAAAAGGTTCCCGATCAATGCCGGTGAAGGCGCCGCAGCGGTTACCTTATTATCTTTTGTTGCTATGGCAATGGCCGCAATTACCGCCTGCCCTACTTTGGTGTTCGGGAAGGAAATGGTAAGTTGTCCGCCCGTAACATGCACATCAACCACCTGTTTCAATGCCCGGTTACCGGCTTTTGACCAGATATCGAGATCTTTTATTACCGTTTTATTATTGATGGCCACATCGAACAACCGCCAGCCTTTCGCATTCAAACCACCTATACCCCACCAGGGTTCCCTGAAATATAACTCCACCCGGTAATCGCCGTCAGGCACGGGAAATTCATACCGTAATTGTTGCAGTCCATAACGGAAATGCTGAAACAACGGCCAGTCGCTGGTGTGCAGCACCGGTTCGTTGCGGTAGCGCTGACTGGCAAAAAAAGCCGGCATACCGGGAAATTGTTTTGTCCAGGAAACGGAGCCCCAGGTGTCCTGTGTTTTCTTCTCCCGGTCGGCCAGCCAGGTATTGCCTTTGCTGTCGGTATAACCGGCACCGCCGCAGTTTACGCGGTACAGGTATTTGTAGTCTTTAGCCGGTGCTACCAATACAGGCAGCATGCCTTCGGCGGAAGGAAGTGTAACCGGTATTCTGGAGAAGTTCGGGGACTTTGGCAAGTGGTTCAACACGATAATATCCGAAGCCACTCTTTTTCCTTTTACATATCCGGTTGCGTATAGTACGTTGTATTTAATATCTACCCCATCCCATTGAAAATGGGTGCCCACGCCGCTGCGTTTGCGTCTTCCGAGAGAGGCGCCGTTCAGGTCATTGAACAATTCCACTTCATCGCAATTGGAGTAAACGACAATGCCGTCTTTTTTACCGGGGGAAGTCCAGCGGTTGGGCCAGGTGTGCGAAACAATATACACCATGGGTTCCGTTTCCTTTGGCGCATAGTTGGCGCGGAACATGTAAAACACATCGAGCGGTTCCTCCCAGGGCGTCAATAATCCTTTATAGTTAACGGGCCCTATGCGGTCGAGCTCGCGGTATCCTTCCCCACTCTGCACGCGGCCGGGGTTATCGTGCGAAGTATATAACCAGAAGAAATGCCCGCACGTGCTGTCACGCACCGATTCGGCCAGCCGCACTTTCATTTCCATCAGTTGCGTCATGCGGTCTTCGCTCAATATGCCGTTCTGCACAAAACCGCCTTCGGTATGCAGATCGAGCGTACGCCAGGCGCCGTATTCACCAATCAATTGCTGACGAATAACATCGCTGGCATAGGTGGCAGGGTTGCCGCCATAGGTGCCGGTCCAGTTTTGCGGAACGTCCCAGTCGGTACCTTCGCCGCCATTACAGGTGGTTACTTTGCGCTGAGCCGAAGTGGTGGGATCGAGCTCACGGATAAGCTCAGTGCATTCCCTTGCAAAATCTTCGGGGATCTTGCTTTCATTCTGCAAACCCCATAATACGAGGGAGGGACTGTTCCGGCGTTCTATCACCCATTCTTTCAGTAATGTTTTAAAGTTGCTTTTAAACTCCGGCGTATTGTACCATACGTGGGCGGAGAGCTGGGTCCACCAAAGCAGGCCCAAACTATCGAGCAGGTATTGATAGCGCAGGTTATGCGGCTGGTGCGCATCGCGGAAGGCATTGAAACCAACCGCTTTTATTTGTTGTACCCGGGCGCGAACGGCCTCATCGCTGAATGCGTGACTGGCGCCCATCAGGTGTTCATACTCGGCAACACCATTGATGAAGACCGGTTTTCCGTTCAGGTAAAACCGTCCACCCGGTTTGCCTACCGGCCAGCTTATCCAGCGAATGCCATAAGGCGTCTCCGTAACATCAACCACTTTTCCGTTCTGCACTACCTCGGTTACCAGGGTGTAACAATAGGGATCTTCCAACGACCACAAATGCGGTGTTTTTATTTCCGGCAACTGTTGTTTTGTTTCAACGGCAATACCCGGTTGCAGGGTATTGTTAGCAATGGCCTGTACAACCGGTTTCTTCGCCTTATTCAGCAGCCGTTGCCTGATGGTAATATTGACGGGTTTGTCGCTATAGTTTTTCACCGTTGTTGCCAGGTGCAGCAACGCAGCTTTTTCCGACACCGCCGGGTCATTCCAGATATGTACGCCAAACGGTTCTACCCGGATGGCATTGGTAGTGATCAAATGCACCGGGCGGAAGATACCCATTGGTTGGGAACCTTCGCTAAAACCGCGTTCATCGGAACAGCCGCCGCAAACCCAGGGCAGGGTGTTGATATTGGCGGGATGATCGGCGCGAACGGCCAACAGGTTGGGCTTATTATTATCGACGATGAGATCGGTAACATCGAGCGTAAACGTGGTTCTGCCACCGGCATGCGCACCTGCTTTTTTACCATTTACCCAAACGGTGGCAAAAGAACCCACGCCTTCAAACCACAGGAAATAGCGTTTGTCTTTTTCTTTTTTTGCTACCGTAAATGTTCTGCGGTACCAGGCATAGCCATGGCGGTTGCCATGATGCAGGCGCCGGTAGCCTTCATACGCATCCCAGTTGTGGGGAACGTTTACGGCCTGCCAGCCGGTTGTGTTGAATGAAGGGTTCTCGAACCCTTCGTATGCCTGTTGATTGGTATCGTTGGCGATGCTATGCCAATTATCGTTGAGAGAAAGGTTCACCCGAACAGCCGGCACCACGGCGCCACCACGCCCCTCCTGCCCCCCTGAAGGGGGGAGTGAAGACCGCTGCGCGGATGCATGCAGGGTACACAATACGGTAGAGAAAAAAAGAATATTTTTTATAGCGTTTCGAACCATTATTTTTATTTTAATTACTACGGGTAATACTCACTTACTTCTTACCACGGCCTTTCAGCATCTGCGCCGGAAAAGAAGCAGTCCAACTGTTCAATTTTCCATCACGCACCTCACATGAGTAGGTGGCATTCTTCGCAGTTGGCAACGTAGATACGTTCGATCCGTATTTCAGCTTACAGGTGTTGCCTGATTTAGAAAATATTTTAACAGTTTGTAATTTTCCCTGCTGCCATTTCAGATCGAGCACAAAACCGCCGCGGGCGCAAATGCCTTTTACTTCCCCATCGGGTAATTCGGAAGGCAATGCAGGCAACAGTTCAATAACCCCGTCATGGCTTTGCACCAGCCATTCGGCAATACCTGAGGCGCCGCCAAAATTGCCATCGATCTGGAAAGGCGGATGCGCATCGAACAGGTTATTATAAACACCGCCATGTTCACGCCCGCGGTCATCGATGGCCGGGGTGAACAGGTTCTTTATCATCAGCAGCGAATGATCGCCATCTTTAAACCGGGCCCATACGTTCACTTTCCAGGCGAGGCTCCAGCCGGTACCGCCATCGCCGCGATAGATGAGCGACTGACGCGCCGCTTTCATCAGGGCCGAATCTTTCCAGGTAATATCGGCACCGGGGAACACACCCCACAAATGAGAAATGTGCCGGTGCTGGTTCCTTACATCATCAACGTCTTCCATCCACTCCTGCAACTGGTTGTGTTTGCCAATTTTGTTTGGCGCAATTTGCGGAATAAGCGTATGCAGCTTTTGCATAAAGGCCGCATCTTTTTTCAACACCACAGCCGCTGCGATCGTATTCCTGAACAGCTCACGAATGATCTGGTGGTCCATGGTAGGGCCGGCCACTAACCCGCCCTGCTCGGGTGAATTGGAAGGCGTGCTGATAAGATAACCGGTTTGGGGGTCTTTTACCAGGAACTTTTCGAAGAACTGCGCTGCGGCCAGCATGTTAGGATATTGCGAGCGCAGGAAAGCCGTATCCTGCGTAAACAGGAAATGCTCCCAAATATGCAGGCACAACCAGGCGCCGCCGGTAACCCAAATGCCATGGTTACTGGCATTGATGGGCGCGGTGCCCCGCCACAGATCGGTATTGTGGTGCAATACCCAGCCCGGTGCGCCATAATGCTGTTGCGCGGTTTTCTTTCCGGCAACAGCCAGTTCATTTATCATTTGAAACAAAGGCTGCGTACACGAAGACAGGTTCAGTACTTCCGCCGGCCAGTAATTCATTTCGAGATTGATATTGGTCGTATACTTACTGCCCCATGGCGGCGTAAGCAGGTCGTTCCAGATGCCCTGCAGGTTGGCAGGTTGACCGCCCGGTCGGGAAGAAGCGATCAGCAGGTACCGGCTGTACATTACAAACAGGGATACCAGCGCAGGATCGTCCTGCATATTGAAATGGCGGATGCGTTCATTCGTCGGCAGCTCCGTATTTTTTCCGGCAGGAACGGTAAAACTAAATGTACTGAACAACCGGCGGTAATCTTTCACATGCGCCGCTTTCAGCGTGTTGTATGAAATATTCTTATTGCGCGCCAACGCCGCTTTACATGCCGCTACAGGATCGGCGGACACATCTTTATAACTTTTAAAACTGGTAGCAGCTACAAAAACAAAACTGGCCGCTGTGGCATTTTTCAGGGTAATAGATGTGTCATTGACCGCTAGTTTGCCATCTGTTGCCATTGCATACAGGTAACCCACCCCTTTCAATACGCCATTTCCTACCTGTAATGAAATGGAAAGCGTTCTGTCATCGATCTTCTTTACGACATATTTTTTATGCGCAGTACCCAGAACAGCCTGTAACGACAAAGCGCCGCGTTTACCGGCAGTAAAATGCGCCACAACGCTTTGATGGGGCGCGCTGATAAAGTATTCGCGGTTATAGTTAATGCCTTCTGCTGTATAGGAAACTTTTGCCAGGGCGCTATCGAGGTTCAATGAACGATGATAATTGGTAACATCATTCCCATGCCCGAAACGAAAATACAGGTCAGCGAAGGGCTGGTAATCGGCCTGGTAACGGGGCATAGCCGGCGGGTTGTCGTCCTGGATATAATATTTCCAGATTTTATCAAGCGCTACGGAATCTACGTCACCTCCTTCCGGGTATACTGTGAAAATACGGGCGCCACTTTTTACCCCTACCAACCCGCCTTTATCATAAAAATTTATGACTTGTATTGCCACTGAATTCTTTCCCTCTTTTAAAAGCGAAGCTGGAATAATGTATTTTCTTCTTTTATTTATATCATCATCGGAACCGACGAGCCTACCGTTCACGTAAGTGAAATCGATATCTCGGATCTTGCCTATATCAAGTACAAGGTTCTTCCCCAGCCATTTTGCCGGCACGTTAAAACTGGTGCGGAACCATAAGGCGCCATCGATACCCATTAGTCCGGCACGTTCCCACCCTTCCGGTGTAGGCAGTAGCAAGGTGGGCCAGTTGTTGTCATCGAAATCGGCAGCCGCCGGTTTTTCGTTGGCCCTTACCGATGTAAACCAGTGCTGTTTTTGAATATTGTAGGAACTGTCGTCGGGGTCTTTCAGTCCCATGAAATACTTCTCACCCATTTCCTCCGCTTCTTTTTGTTTGCCTTCGGCCAGCAACTGGCGAATAGGTTGCAGGTATTTCACAGCACCGGTGCGGGCATATTCCCTGGGACCGCCGCTCCATAGGGTAGTCTCATTCAATTGCAAATGCTCATCTTTCACACCGCCGAATACCATGGCGCCAAGGCGGCCATTGCCGAGCGGCAGGGCGTCGGTCCAGGCATCTGCAGGATGTTTATACCATAGGGAAAATGGCTGTGCCTGTGCATACAATGATGAAAACAGGCTCACAACCGTTACCAACAATATGAATTGAAAGCGATTATTCACGTGCATAAATATAATGATAAAGGTATAGTTTTCGGGATATACGGGAAATAGTTACCGTTTCCCTACCTACCTTCCGGCAGGTCGATGATCCCTGAAGCAATTATAACTCATGGACCAAAATACCAGCTATCAGACGGAATTTCGCTTCAAAAGGTGTGCAATAATTAAAGAAAATTGTCATAAAGACATTTTCAAAATATCTATTTTACCGGAATTATTTTTATCAGGTCGGTACGATTAAGCTCCCCCTTATTTGTATAAAATTCTATTCTTAGCTCATCCCCTTTGTGCAGTTGAACATTTTTGATAGTATGTTCAATTATCGCATTGGTGTTATCAGCAGCAAACCATTCATCTATCTTTTTTTCATTTACAAAAAAGCCATACCACCCCTTACCATCGCTTTCATCATAGTAAGAAATTGAAATAGTACATACAGCATCCGGCCCGGCCCAAATGCTGCTCATCGTACCCGGCCCGGCTTCTCCCGATACAACCTTTTTATTGGAAGCGGTAAACCAGGCGCCATCCTGTGTTTCAACAAAAGCTCTACCATTTAAAATCATATTTTCAGCTTCCGTAACACCCTCCTTTGCATATGCAATATCAGAACTGAAATTCCATATATCGCCCTTTATCACCGCACCATTTTCTAAAACAGTGTTAACACGCCAATAATATTTTACCCCATATTGAAGCGGGCCTGGAGCAAAAACAGGGGCTGTTGCCTCACCTTTGTAATCTGTCTCTGTAAGCCGTGGCGTTTTTCCCAAATAAACTTTGTATTTTTTTACCGCTATGCCGGGAACCCACTTTAATTCCAACGGAATACAGGTCGACTCGGTTTTTACCTGACGTAATTTAACATGTAACTCACCATTCGCAGGAAAAGGATTTGAAACCTTCGTCATAGCAGTTTTGAATTTCCACAGTTGACCTTCCAACTTTCCGTGAGGCCTGATGGCAACTACCTTCCAGAAATATTCCGTATTGGGTTTTAATTTACCCGGCATGAAAAACCGTTCATGGGTGACTGTTTTTGTAAGCGATGCCGCACTCTTGCCGAAATATACTTCCCATGATGTTACGCTATCCAGGTTCGACCAACACATTTTATAAGTTGTACTACAAATATTTATTGATCCATTTGACGGCAAGGGCATAAGCTCGTTTTCAATACCGGGTTTTGGCCCGGCATATTTCTTTACAACCAGGGGAACGGCCCTGGCATTTTCCAACGCAAATCTATAATTGTAATATAGTTCAGGATTGAATGATATTCCTGTACCCTTCGTATTTCCTGAGGTACTGTCAAAAATATTTCCAACTTCTTTTGCGTCGGCATAATTGGCTGCTGTAGGCACCGAGGTGTACATTTGTTGCAAAGGCTTGCCCGTTCGATAAAAGTAGTTATTCTCCACGAGCACACTGGCACCGGTATGGTA
Source organism: Niastella populi (assembly GCF_002078015.1). Lineage (GTDB taxonomy): Bacteria > Bacteroidota > Bacteroidia > Chitinophagales > Chitinophagaceae > Niastella > Niastella populi. The sequence continues at coordinate 106,375 of NZ_LWBP01000167.1, forward strand.
TCCTATACAATAGGAAGATAGATTTTCATAATAATTGTTAAATACATGCCCCAGCCCGTAGCCTATACGCGGGTTACGCTGAACCGTATTATAAAACCAGTTATGGTGGTACGTAACTTTGTTTTTGCCCACATCGCTAAACTCCTGTGACCCTCCATTCGCCAGAGCAACTTTATCGTGGTCATGAAATATAGTCCAGGAAACGGTAAGGTAATCTGACCCATGCGTAAAATCGAGCAGGCCATCCGACGACTTCGACAGATCGCAGTGATCTACCCAAACGTGGTGCGTATTTCTCATAGCAATTGCATCGGGCTTTGCATTTTTTATTGTCAGGTTACGGATAACGATATTCCTGCTGTTCCTGATATCGATTCCGAATCCGTCAAATACAGCTCCGCTATCGGTGCCAATAATAGATTTATCACTTGCAACAACTACAAAACCGGAACCGGAAAGCGATCCGTCTACCAGAATGGTATAAGGTTCTGTAGCCTTTGTATATTTTTCAAGTTCTTCTTTTGTACTTATTCGTACGATTGCCCCTTTGCCCCCACCTGTTGTTCCGTTTTGATCAAGGTCGTTGTAGGTGGCCCATCCGATAAGGCCGGTTTGGGCAGATAAGGTGATTGAAAATAGTAGCAATACTGCAGCAATTGACAATTTCTTTATTTCCATATTGATAAGGAGTCGTTTTTACCAAAAAAACTGTTTACCATTTTCATAAGTAAAGATTCTTTCTTCTTTACCTTTTGTCCTGTCTCTCAACCAGTATATTCCTCCCTGAGGAGCATTGAACGTTAATGGTTGAAAATCTACACCTGTCTTTGTTCCTAAAGAGACCCATTCATTGTTCCAGATAAATAATTCATAGGTATCACCAGGTAAAACATCATTTGTATCGTTACGCGGACAGTACCGTATTCTTGTGATCTGCGCCCTTTTATTTTGTCCTAAATCGATTCCGATATATGTCGGTCCGCCTGCATCTTTAAAAAAATAGGAGTCTCTATTGCCATCAAAGGCTTTTTCTGTTTCTTTACTGTACTTTCCTTTATTACCGAAGATCGTTCCTGTTAACTTTTGTTCCTTTCCATCAACAATACCCCAAAACTCTATTTCAGCAATTGAGGCATTTCCAATGCCGGAAAACTGGAATAACAGGTATCTAAATTTCCCGGTGTTATTTAGCAATACTTCAGTCATTTTATGTTTGAAAGTATTATTGGTATACAAATTCACGGTGTCCATCAGCCCGAGATCATTGCAGCCCTGAAATCGTCCGGCAAAACACTCCATGGCATTCATTGCATTATGAGAAGAGAATCTGAATTTCCTGGTAAGTTTGAGATCACTTTTATTTATTGTTGGAACCAAAAATTTAGGTAAGCCATTCATTTGCAATAAAAATGCAGGACCAGCGGGTATAAGCAGATCATTTTTAAAGTATGCAGGCAGATAAACGATATTTTTACCCATATCTTTAAAGATCACACTGTCTCCTTCCACTTTTGTCCATTGTACGGGTTCCCACCCTTTAGGATTGAAAATACACAGGTAGGCATACTTGTGTTTTTGGGCATTCAGTAAAGTAAGTTTCACATCTGCGGCTTCAACGTATTTCCTGGTAACGTCCATCAGATGGTTGTCATTAAAAAACTCGGGCACCTGATCGTCAGGCGCTTTTATTGCGGCCAAACTATTGGCCTGCCTGCTAAAACATTTTCTATAAATTTTGGGAATTGTTTTATTATAAAGTACAGGCATATCTTTTGGCACCCATTCCAGTTTTGCCACATAGCTCGACCCTTCCACGATATACCGTGTATCCCGGTAAATATTGGCATTATCGATCAATTTTGTAATCGTGTCGCTTTTAGGATCAAGAACGGTATAGAAATAATGGGTACCGCTGCTAACATTTCCCCATTGCGGCACTGATTCAAATGCTACCGGAATACCCATGGCCCGCATAGCAGATGTGCGTATAGCCGTAGCCTCAAAACAGTTACCAAGTTTACCCCTTACTATATTCCTGAAAGACATAGGCATAAGAAAAGGCCAGATCCTCGACGCTTCGCCATCTTCCTTAAACCACAAATGAATATCCTTTCTTATTATTTCGCTTACTTCATATAAACTCTTCTTTTCCGAAGAATCTATTATGTGCTTATACTTTTCCATAAAGTATTGCCTGGTGCCTTCCCAATATGTATTTATAACTTTGTAGGGCAGTATATATTCTTTAAAAATATCAAAAGGAACTTCTTTTGACCACGGTAAATTTTGCCAGGCCCAAAATGCCTCATCGATGTTATTATTTAAGAAGCTGCGCGTGAGGGTAGCCGTGTCGGAAATGTATTTTGGCGTTACGGGTAGTAGCAGATCTGGATGACTATTGACAAACCCATCTAATATACCTCTGTAATCATCGGGTATTTTGATCTTTCCATTTCTCAGCTCGCCCTTTTCATCCCGCTCCTCCGTTGCGTTTTTTTGAACAATGGAATCAAGAAAGTAAAAAACCTTATCGTTTTTAACCATCGAAGCAGTATCGAGCGATTCCTGCCCGCTTGCATTTTCAACAAGGAACCTGGCCGCCTGTAGTTTGAGGCTATCCGAAGCATTTCCATTGTATTGCGCTATTACGGATCTGTAATCTTTGGATTTACAGGAAATCAGCAGCATGCTGCTATAAAAAACAAACAGGATAAGACGCTTCATTAGCTTGAAATATAGATTAGACTTTAATATCATTTAAGTACACGGGTGAATACTTACAACCCTGCACAGTCAGATCGTTCAATTCTTAAGGTTTTTGACAGGACTGGCATTCACAGCCCGCATTACCTGCATTAGAATTGTAATGAATGAAATGAGCAGCGTGCCGAGGATAGTGACCATAAAAATTTCCCACCCTACCTGAACGTGGTATGGGAAATCCTGCAGCCAGCTATCTGCAATATACCATGCTATGGGACTTCCTATTAAAATGGACAAGCCTATTATAGCAAACAATTTCCTGCACATAAGCACCACTATGGTTACCCGGTTCGCTCCCAGCACTTTCCGAACGCTGATCTCTTTAAGTTTTCGATTTACATTGAAATACATTAACCCGAAAAGGCCCATGGAGGCAATAAAAATAATTAGGATGGTACAAATATTCAGCACTTTCTCCAGTCGCTGTTCGGCTTTGTATTGTGAATCGAACACATCGTCAAGAAACTCAAAACTAAAAGGAGTGGTATTGTTGTATTTTGCATAAGTTGTTTTAACAGCCGACAATAATTTAGGCAAATTGGTACCCTTCTCGGCTTTTATAAAGAGACACGCATCGCCGCCTTTAGCCCAGGAAAACGAAGAATCACCCTTTACGATCAATCCAAGGGGTTCAATGGCCGATTTCAGGTTGGTAAAAACAAAATCGTTAAGTACCCCTGAAACTTTCAAATAGGTGTCACCGAATACCTGTAAATTCTGGCCAATGGCATCTTGTTGGAATTTGAATCTTTTTGCGGCCGCCTCGTTTAGAAGGATCCTTTTCGCCTGTCTGTAATAAAACGGATCGGCAGGCCGTTGTTTCCACTGAAGTTCGAGCAATGGGATAAAATGCTGATCTACTAAAATAACAGACAACTGAATTGGTTCGGAATTGATAGCCGATGCAGGAAAACGGTCTATCCCCCCGTACAGCGGATATCTGGCTATAGCCGTATGTTTTACACCCGGAATGGCTGATATTTCGCGGCTGAACGCCCCAAAATGGTTGACACTCGAGTCGTCCATCGGTATCATAATAACATTCTGCCTGGCGACGCCCGTAGACATGTGCCGGAAAAAGTGGACCTGCGAATTCACCGTTAAGCAAAAGATGATCAGGGCCACCGCCAGGCTGAACTGGAAAACCGTAAAGAACTCCCGTACCAGTGCACTGTTGTTCCTGAACACTCCGCTGCCGCCAAGAATGGCCTGCGGATTAAGTTTCGATAACACCAGAGAAGGATAAAAGCCCGCTATCAAAGTAGTAAAGATGAATAACAGCACGAAAAGGGAAAGGAGAAATGGGCTCAATAAAAATTCAAAGTCGATAGTCAAACCCATCATGCTGAAGATCTTCCCGCCGAATATCAGCACGATCAAAAGGGCCGTTGAAAAAGCGATGAGCGAATACAAGGCAGACTCCACATAAAATTGAACCCTGATCGCCGGAGCGCTGGCCCCCGCTATTTTCCTGACACCTATTTCCTTGCTGCGGATCGAGGAATCGGCTGTAGCCAGGCTCATGTAATTCACCAGCGCCAGCAGCAATACTAAAATAGCCACCAGCGAAAAAACCATGAGGTACTGAGAATTCGAGGTGTCGTGAAACTTGTTGTTAAAGTGATAGTCTTTCAACCCGGTAAGATAATATCGATCCACCGGTGAAGAAGGCTCCCTGTCCTGTTCATAAACCTGCTGGATGACTGTCTGCACAGCCTGCTTATCCTGCCCGTTCCTTAAAAGCAGCCAAGTCGCAAATTCCCCGTACCCGATCTGCCGGGAAGGAGCGTTCATGCTATGCGTAGCCTTCATTGTTCTCAGGGATTCCATAGATGCTACGAAATCGAACCGGATACTTGAATTGGAGGGAGGCTCTTCCGCGACGCCCGTGATCTGAAACAAATATTTATTGTCATATTGCAGCGTCTTTCCTATGGGATCTGCGTCGCCAAAATATTTATAAGCAGCCTTGCGAGAGATGACCATAGTAAGCGGCTCTGATAATGCGGTGCTTACATTGCCTGATCTTAATTTAAAGGGGAAAAAACGAAAGAAGCTGCTGTCGGCGAATAAAACGTTCTTTTCCCTGAATTTCATTTCTACCCTTAGCGGATCTGCTATCGTAACTGCCGAATACGGAGTAAAAGTGCGCTGAAATGATTCCACTCTTGGGTCAGCCTGCGTTATAACAGGCCCGGAAGAATAATTCATATAAGGAATATCAAGCGAGTCGACCCCCACTTTAGCCCGCACGCACATAAGAAAGACCCGATCGGCATGCGTAATAAATTTGTCGAAGGTCATTTCATGCGTCACATAGGATACCATCAACAGGCATGCGGTGATGCCCAATGAAAGCCCGGAAATATTGATAAAACTAAGAAGCCTGTTCTTTACTAAATGTCGGCGGGCGATAAGGATATAGTGTTTTATCATAGTCATTTCTTAAACTTACGTATTTTAATGAGATACCAATAAGACAGTGGTACGAACCACGTCGTAAAAAAGGTACCGATAGTGAGGCCGCCGATGATAACAAGGGCCAACGGCTTCTGAAGGTCGTTGCCGATACCCCTGACAAAAAACACAGGGATTAGGGCGACGGACGTGGTAAGCGAAACCATTAACAAAGGCTTCAGGCAGATATCGCCCGCTTCGTATATGATCTTTTTCAGGAGCTGCTCGTCAAAACGGGCCCCCTGCGCCATATACTTGCTCCTCAAACTGTTTAAAGTTTCAACTTTCAGTATTGGATCGTCTACAATGAGACCAAGGACCACGATGAGCCCGATAAGGGCCATAACATCCAGTGAGGCACCGGACACATACAGCAATAACAACGCTCCGGAAACACCCAGGGGTATGGTCATCATTACGATCAATGGCTGCAGCAGGTCTTCATATTCATAAGCCAAAATAATATAAAGGAGGAACAGAACAATGCAGAATATTTTCACCATACTCCATATGCGCGAAGAGCTTTCAACGAACTGCCCATTAAAGTCGATTTGTATCTTACTACGGGAAGCCAATGATTCCAATTTATGTTTCATAGAGGCGGCATCAGTAACGCGGTCGTATTGAAGCGACACGTATCGCCCGTTCCTGTCGGCCGTAATGAATTTTGAATCGACCTCATACCGAAAATTAAAAAATTCCCTGATAGGATAGATCGTGCCGGAGTTCCCACGAACTGTAGACGACAAAACTTTTTGATCGCCTGTCAAATGAATCGCTTCGGCCATCGGGCCTGCTGTAGTTCCCGGAATTGCATAATGGCCATAGAGGGTCGAAAGCGCATGTTCCACGGTTTCAACATCAACGCCATATACGGCCATTTTTTCGTAGTCGAGGGCAGCCACCAGCTTTTTTTCCTCCAGCAAGCCTTTGCCAGGAATGAAACCCAACGCTTTAAGACGCCTTACAAAGCCCGCCACATTTCCTTCCCCGATGTTATGGTCTCCAGAGCGGATTCTGACCTCAAAGTAAGGAACGGAGCTGGCAAACACCTGCGTAAAGCCATTAGGCGCGTCTTCAGTAGCGAAAAAGGATTTGGGGTGATTGGCTTTCATCCATTGGGCAATCATTTCATTGACGGCCATCTTTTCATTTTCCGACCTGCACTCAAAATATATACTGGCATATTGGACGTTTCCATTTTCCGGTTGAGACCCATATTTACTAATACCTATGTCTGATTCCGTGAGCATTGTTTGCTGCTTTATCAACTGCAGAATAGTTTTGATCCGTTTCAGGTTTTCGTTTACACCGACAGGGCCATTCCAGTCGAATGTTGCCAGGCCCTTCGTTTCTTCGATGCGAGGCAATGTTCTGACAGGGATAAACCTTACCAGTATAAATCCTATTGGCATAAAGGCCATGGTAACGATCATGTACAATCTTTTCTTCTTCAGCACCCGGTCGATCATCCGGTGGTACCCCTGAGCTATCCAGCTAAACACGAACGTATCATTTTTCCGTTGCTTTTTTTCTACAACAGAGAGCAACCGGTATAACAAAGGCGTTAAAATAAAAGCAACAGCAAGCGATACCCCAAGGGAAATGGTTAATGCAAGACTTTGATCGAAGATCAGTTTTGAGGCCATCCCATCCATCAATATCAGCGGGGCATACACGGCAACAGTGGTGAGCACCTGGCTCGTTACCGGCACCACTACTGTATTTGTGCCTTCTACCGCGGCATCCATTATATTAATTGCTGCGCTCCTTTTTCTTGAAATGCTGTCAATTACGACGATGCTGTTATCAATCAGCATTCCCACTCCAAGCGCCAGGCCCGACAAAGAAATGATATTGAACGAAATATCGAACAGATGGAAAAAGATGAATGTTATGGCAAGAGAGATAGGAATGTTTATGGCCATCAAAAACGGGGGTATAAAATTTCCCAGGAAAAGGAACAGGATGGCGATCGTGAACATGCCGCCGATGATCACATCCTGATAAAGATTGCTGATACCTGCTTCTATCAGGTACGACTGGTCGCGGCTTAATGCGAAACGGGCTTTTGGATATTCCTTAGTGCAATCTTCCATCAATCCCTTTATCGAGCGTATAAGCTCGTTCATTTTGGCATCCGGTTGTTTTTGAACGGTAAGGACAACTGATCTGTTTCCATTATAAAGATGGTAACCTTCGTCCGTTGCAAGTTCAGTTTTGATGGTAGCAACATCCTCCAGCCGGATGACACCGCCATTTCCAACCTTCACGGGCAACCGGGAAATGTCTTCACTTCCAGTGGAAGGCTGGCCAAGCCGCACGAAGTAGGAATATTGACCTTCGGTAACGCGCAACTCCCCTATTGCAGGCACGGCATCTTTGATCGCCTGCTCTATGTCCTTCCTTTGTAGTTTCAACGCGTTAAGTGCCTGTTCATGCACCTCTACTGCTACGAAACCTGAGATCGAACCATTTATGTCTACTGTGGCAACCCCGGGCAGCCTGGCCAGGCGGCCCTTTATTACCTTTTCAGACAGATCGGAAACTTCTTTGAAATCTGCTTCCCTGACGGGGGTAACCTGGATGCGGACGACGGGGATGTCAGTAGGGTTTACCCTGATAACGTCAGGGCGAGGCATACCGGACGGCAGGTTGGGCAGAAGGCGGTCGATCTTTTCATTAACTTCCATATAAGCCTCCGCCATCTTTGTGCCGAATTCAAAAGAAAGTTCAATTACCGCATATCCGTCACTGCTACAAGATTCCAGGTTGCTTAGCCCTTTTACGCTCACAAGGCCTTCTCTTATGATGCTGCCCGCACGCTGCTCTATGAAGCCTGCTGAGTTGCCCGGATAATGTACCTTTACGATGATCTTTGGCACCTCCATTTCCGGCAACAAAGACACAGGGACCCTTCCGGCAAGAAACAGACCAGCCAGGATCAGCGAAAAGAAGCTTAACAGCACAGCTATAGGGCGATGGATGAGGTATCTTATCATTCTTTTACCGGTGAATCCTGTGTCAATTCAATATTATTGCTGATGATTACCTTGTCGCCCGGCTTTAGTCCCCTGAGTACTTCAACCTCGCGGCCATTGTCTTTTCCCAGGGCAACATAATTCCAAACACTTTTTCCCTCTCTGATCGTAAAGACTACCGTGCTGTCGCCATGAACAATAACAGCTTCCCTTGGAACTATAAGCCGGCCGGGTATCGAATTCCTGATCGAGGCCACGATGTTCATTCCGGCCAATAGATCACGCTGACTGCTTAGCGTTATCCTCACATTAATTATCCCGTTATCGTCCACGTACTTACCAATATCCGCTACCTGTCCCTGCACTTCGTCAGCCGAACCCAATATCTTCACTGTCACCTTCTGGCCTGACTTAATATACCTGAAGTCTGATTCCAGAATGCCCGTAAATGCCTGCAATTGGCCACCCGATCTCCGCAGTTTTCCATATGCCTCAACCACATAGATAAAATCTTCCGGAACACAATATCTGGTTGTGACACGGATAGTATCGTTCAACTTGCCGGCAAAGGCACTGTCAGTGAACGGGGGGCTTTCAGCGGACGTGGCCCCGCCTCCACCGGTACAAAACTGGAAGACCAACGGATATATTAAAAGCACTGTCAGACGTATGCCGGCGGGTAACTTTGTAATAAGGGAAAGCATTATTTTGTTTTGCTACAGATTGAAATAGTCACGGATCTGCCTGACGTCTTTGTCTTCCAGATCGAACATGTTGTCATAAGCCCCGTTTCGGACAGAAAAAAGCTTGTCGAACCTAAAAACGTTTCCGTTCTTTTCCAATACTTTCGTCGTGTCACTACAAAAAGTTACATTCCCGGTATGGATCATGTCACGAATTTTGTTCGTGAAGTCGTTTTTCAGGATGACAACAGTCTTATAATCGGGGTGCTTTCTCGCAATTTCATCTACCATAGACACATTCTTTCCGTTGCAGGAACAGATAGTGTCGGAATGCAAAACAAAAACGACCATATTCTTCTCATTACCGATAGATATGTTATATTCTGTCTCGAGCGTACTTTTCAGGTTTGCGTAATAGGCCAGCCCGGCAGGATTACTTTCGTTCCTGCATTGACAGAAAACAAGCGTCATCAGCACAAAAATGGCTATCCTTTTAAGATTCATTTTTTATCGATTTTTAATGTCAGGAATTGTAAAAAATTTCGTTTTCTTCTAAGTGGGTCGACCATAGGAATATAAACCGTTCCTTTTGCGGAAAAAGCGGCTAAGGTGTGAATATTCCTAATGGGCATCGACAATTCCTTACAGATGCTAAAATGGTTGTCTATAACGGTAAGAAATAACTTCTTTTTAGCATAAACATTCTGAAAGTCATTGTCACCGCTATCCATTTTATCGTAATGAAACCTGTAGTAGCAGGCCGGACTATCTGTGTATACCAGCCGGCAGAAATTTACATTCCGGTGAAAGTGTCTCACTTTCAGGTCTTCGTTATCGATGTCGTCCCAGGTGAGGGGCTCCACTGAATTGGTGCTTATCGAAGAAAGACAGGCATATTCATTCGCCGTGTCACTGTTCAGTTGTTGTGTATAAACGCCCGGTGAAACAGGAAAAATATAGGAAATACAGTTCTGCCCGGCATGGATGAAATTCACACTCGGCTGTAACATATTGCCATAGTAATTCGTGCTGTATTGGGCAGCATAGCTCACCGGCAGCATATCAGGCCGTTTGGCAGCAAGGTCGTACTTCGCTATAAAACCGGTTCTGCCGGGGCTTTCTTTGGTCTTGAACCCACTCTTCGGATCGAATTCCGCACGTTCATAGGCCTGCACATAGATACACCGGGTCGACTTGTCGTAGTGAAAGATCGAAGGCGGACGGGTATAGAAAACGTATTTTTCGAAAAAAGGCTGTGTACGCGCCCCCCGTTCATTAATTGGCCATCGCGTCTTTATAGTACCAGTTGAATCGATGAGGGCAATATAAGCTTCGTCGAGTATAAATATGCTGTCGGCTGTATTGCAAAAGAGGGCCTGCAGATTGCCAATAGATGTGGCGCCATCTTTTTTCAATGCTATGCCTTTGAGAAACCTTTTAGTTGTCAGGGAATAAATCCTCAGCTCTCCGGATGTGTGGTTATACAGGTAATACAGCAGTTCATCCGTTTTTCTATCATAAAAGCTTGCCGTCGCCGAAGCATTTTCGCTGGCAAAAGTATCAGCGATTGTACTTACGGAGTCAATTTGTAAAACGAAAGAAGCCGTATCTGAAAACTTCTCAGGATGCGCCAATATAACGGCCTGGTGGTTATGCGCTTCATTACAAGCGGCCACCAAACTAAAAAAGAAAAAAAAGGCTAAACGGTAGTTGAATATTTTCATAGATAATTTTCGCTAATGAAGCAGGATCAATGTACCAGCCTGCACACATAATATTTGTTATTGCCTTCCTCCGGCTCATTGAAATTTTTATAGGAAAGAACTACATAATCGGGTGATTTATAGAAGGCCACCTGGTAACAATGCAGCGGCATTTCTATTTCGCCGGATACCTGCCGGTTATTTTGGAACAAGACGCAGTAATAGTGCACATATTTACCAAATACACTGGCAGCCTTTTCATTTGTAGTTATCTCCTTGTCATAAGCGCTCGCTGGCATGCCTGTACGATAAGAGAGCAGCAAAGAACTGTCGCCTGCATACAGGTTGTCAAGGGCTGAATTGACGATCACTGACCGGTTATAGTCCCTGTTTCTGCCCTTCTCTCCTATTTTGTATTTTATAGGCATTTGGAAATGATCCAGGTACATGGGAATGGTTTGCGGAACAGTGAACCCGTTGCTGTCTGAATAAACATAGATGTTTGGGTCGGGTGCATAGATCAGGTAGAACGATCGTTTGAGCGGCAGGTATTCGAACAATGCCCGCTCCCGGAAGTCATATTTATATTGCTTATGAAGACCGCCCTTTTCAAAACCGAACTTCAGATCATAATGGCCGGTATTCATGTTCTGCAGGGTCAGGTACCTGATGTCGTCGATAAATTTTTTGCTGCCGGCCGTATTATCAACGAGAAAATCGTAAGATAAGGGGCTTCTGAAAACAGAGGCGGCGATCGTATCGCCCTGGGTGTTTCGGAACCACCTGAGCTTTTTTTCATAGCCTGCCACCGTCTCCGGATTTTCAGGGCCGAACTTCCTGAGAATATGGCCATCCATATCGCAGATATAATAGCCCCTTTCTGCACTGATAATCACAGTGGAGTCTGAAAAATATCCTATGTTGCTGATCATAGCGCCTATTTTATCAGGACCTTCGCCCAGCGGCGCAAAATGATGTAATATGTTACCATGGTTATCTGTTTCATAAACGGTGCTGCCCATGCGGTTGTCTAACCAAAGAAGGTTAGAGGTGTTCCTGTTTACTTCGATACCTACGATCTCTGCCCCTTTAAGCGTTGTGGAAAATGAATCAATGACCTGGAAAGTGAATTTTGGCAAGACTGGGTGCTGAACACCAGTATGGCAAGATAAGGCCAGTACGGAGAACCAGCACAGGATAATAAAAGTACTTCTACTGTTGAACATGAAATAGTGGTGATTTTTACGGCAACGCAATAAGATATAAAATGCAAATTCATAAATGAGTTTGCATTTTATATGAATGGAGCCCGTTAGATTGTTAAGAACAGGTAATTACACCCGGTAATTTACACCTGGCAGTAACAGCCAGTTGATGTGCTTGGGCAACTACATCCCCAGTCTTGTTTTGACGAATCCCAATATTTCCCGCCATTTAGTTCCGTTGCATGAGCACTAACGCTATAACCCAGGGCGCCTAAAAAAATAATGGCTGAGCCCAGAATAGAAAGAAATTTTACACGATTCATAGTTAAGATTTAAAATGTTTAAATTAATAAAAGCATTGACAAGAATTTTCAGAATTCACGCAGGTACATGTAACAAGTGGCCCACTGGAAACTTTTGAACCGGGGTGTTCTGAAGCATAAGCTCTTATAGATGAAAAGATGCTAACGCCAACGATCATGGCTGCCGCTACCAATGCTGTTTTTTTGAATTTACGCATGTTTGATATAGTTTTTTTTGTTAGTGAATATCCAGGGCTCCATTCAAATTTTTAAATGATCTTCATCGCTTTGCAGGTTGAAATAAATAAAGCAATTTTTCCAACGCACCGTTATCCGGCGGTTTAAATCCAACACTCACACGAATGTTCTACCATTGGACAAACGCAAAAAAAACCTTGCGGAGGCAGGAATTGTCTTCCGCCCACCGACTCTTCTGCGTGCGCATTGACGCTATAACCCAGTGTGCCTAAAAAAATAATAGCTGAGGCCACCATAGAAAGGAATTTTAAACGATTCATAGTTAAGATTTAAATAGTTAATGATTATCTGCAAATACAAATAGGGAGTGTTCGGACAGTTACATTTAAACTGTCACGTGAAGAACTTATAATGGTAAATTCTTCCATTATCAACACACTGCGGCCCGGTAGTTTACCACTCCGGACATACACAGGTAGGGGTCATCGTATGACACACACAAACCCTACTACCGGTTGAAGAATCGTACACTGTTTGGGCCGGTTGTTCGCCTGCGTGCGCATTGACGCTATAACCCAGTGTGCCTAAAAAAATAATTACTGAGGCCAGCTTAGAAAGGATTTCTAAACGATTCATGATTAAGATTTAAAATAGTTAGCCCCGTCTTTCTGGATTTAATAGTACTTTATACAATTTATTCTGTACAGTAAATGTCGTATAAACAATTGAAAAAATATCTTTGCTTAGCAAATTAAATAAAAAAAATACATACTTTCAATACACTGGCTAATTTTTTCGATCATACTTACATGATAGCAACATCTGTATAATTTTATTTAACGATATATTAAATGAAAAGTAAAGTCTTATTCTATTCTGTTCTCGCAGCACTCGTTATTCTCAGCCTCCTGAATTTCAAGTATGATTTCCTTGGGAAATTACTATTTAACAAACAGGCCCCAGCCCCGATGCAGAATGGGCTTTCTTTCGACAAAGACACATTGTTCTTCGGTACTATCCGTGAGGGTACCCAGGGCAAATACAAGTTCATTTATACGAACACCGCAAAAAGTGCACTTACGATCACGGAGGCTAAGGCGACCTGTGAATGCACTGTTGCTGATTGGCCAAAGACGCCCATTCCTCCCGGTGAATCCGGCGAGATCAGGATCGAATACAATAGTTATGGAAAGAACGGAGACATCCTTGTTCCCATCCTTTTGACGGTTGATCCCGGTACTAAACAATATTATTTGTTCCTGAAAGGCAAAGTGATGCCATGAAAACACCCTATTTGTTCACAAAGACACCTGGAACCAATAGCCGGATTGCTGTTATAATCGCAGCAACATCATTGTTATTATCGTTATTTTATAATCCATATTTATATAACTTAAAAGGAGATGTTGGGTTTTATCTCTCTTTTTTAATACTGTCGGCCAGTGGCTTTATTCTTTTCCTGTTCCTAACGGTGTGGAGGCGAACGGCCGGCAAATTGCTGGCGACTGACCTTTGCCTCATATTATTCCTGGTCATTTGCGTGTTTTCGAGTGTTATACAGGGAAAGTATCACCTTGAAAACGAGAGCCTGCTAACACTTTTGCAGTTGTACCTGGTTTATTGGATGGTAAGATCCGGCGGTTTACTGTTTCTGGAGGCGTTAGGCGATCTGCTGTCGATAGCATTTGTACTGGAATGCTGTCTTTTTGTTTACCAGCTGTTTCATCCCGGGGTGGACCCCTTGTTGATCGCTTGCAAGGGAAGTTTCGACAACTCGTCGCAACTGGCCAATTTTTTAGTCTTCACTTCTCCGTTGGTGTTATACAGAATGAACGCTTTCCGGAACAAAGCCATTTGGCCTTATACTGTGACGATCTATCTTTCAATTGCGCTGACGATGATCCTGATCACCCAGGCCAGGACGGCATTTCTAACGCTGTTGGTCTTATTGCTGATCCTGTGGAAGAGATCCGGGAAAAAAAACCTGATCACCCGAATCTCCAATAAATGGCTGGCATTGGCCATGTTGCTTCTATTTATAGGTTCCATGGCGATCAAAAGAGGGTCGGCCACGGGTCGTTTATTAATATGGCAGGTGAGTGCCCGGCACCTTGGGGACAAGCCGTTGACAGGATCTGGCTATGCCAGTTTCCCCCGTGTATACCCCATTTGGCAGGCTGGCTATTTCGGATCGGGTAAGGGAACAGCCGAATTCAGAAAGGTGGCAGGCAATGTGGGAATAGCCTTCAATGAATATCTCAACATATATCTGGAAACCGGCATTTTCGGCCTGTTGGCATTTTCAGGGATCCTTATCATTATTCTAAGACAAAAGATATCAGCGGAAAACAGCCATCGCGGCTTCTATATAAAATTATCGCTGGCAGCGTTGTTGTTGCTTTCATTGTTTTCTTATCCCATGCAAAATACCACTACCCTTTTGCTGGTCTTTCTGGAAGTTGGTTTTTTATGCAATATGACTGAGGGAGCTTCCCTTATCCGTGTAAGCAAGTTCGTTCGGAATGTAACCTGTTTAATGGCAGCCGGGTTCTGTTTGGCGGCCGTTCTTTATTTCACGCAGCGGAGCCTGGACGTTCATCGTTGGAAGCGTGTTCGCGGTACGGTAGTGGAGGGCGACACTGACGGCATCAGGGAATACAATGAAATATATCGCGGGTTATGCCACAATGTAGCCTTCACCTACGATTATGGAGAAATGCTATACCACGTCGGTCTCTTTTCAGATTGTTCAAAAGTACTCGAACATGCTGCATTAAATACCGTTGAAACAGATAACCTCAACCTGCTGGGATTGAGCTATCAGTCCCTGAAGCAATACAAGGCATCGGAGAACTGCTTCAGGATAAATTCAAATATGGTACCTGGCGCCTTCTATCCTAAGTACCTGCTGGTTAAACTTTATCTTGAAACGAAGGATACGGTGCGGGCCATGGCGCTTGCCGATACGATCGTGAATATGCCGGTGAAAGTTCATTCAGATCAGGTTTTCATAATAAAGAATGAAATGACCAAATTGGTTTCATCGGGCGCGGGAAACAGGAAACAGCAGCACTAACTTTAATAAACGGAGTTTGGCAAACTTTATCTCACCTTTCAGAACCGTTTTACTATTTGTATCGTTATGCGTTACGGCATTGTGGAGTATTCCATCATTAAACGTAGATCCTTCTCCTCCATCTGCCACCACTCAATTATCGATACGATGCACCCTGCCCAATACCCTGCCGGAATTAATAGATGCCGGAATAACTTCCAGGATGGAGAATATGCTGGCGCAATTACCCGACCTGAAGCGGGTTAGTTCAATAAGCAATTACGGAGAAAGCATCGTGAACCTGACCTTCGCAGAGAAGACCAATATGTCTACAAGGCTTTTCGAGATCCAGAGCATACTCCGACGGCTGTACCCACAACTTCCGGCCCGAAGTTCGTTTCCGCAGATAGTACCATATGGAAATGGTGAAAAGCCGCTTTTGACCTATTTAGTCGCAGGCCGTGACCATTTTGCTGTGAGGGAAGCGCGTGTAAAAAACGATCTGTATAAACTTTGTTCGGCAATAGAAGGCGTTAGCCGGGTTACAGTCGAGGGCAGCCGGCAACCGCAGCTAATGGTTTCCGTTGATCAAATGCGCTGGACTCAATACCGGTTGAACCCCGATCGCATTACAGCCGCACTCAAAGATGCGATAAAGGAAAAGTGTGCCGGTGAAGTGCAAACGGAGTCAGGTTACAAATATCTTTTATGGGTCCGTAATAGCACAAGCATTAATGACATCGAAAATATCGTCCTCAGCACTGAAGGCACACAGTTAGTGCATTTAAAGGATATTGCCACCGTTACCCTGTCGCAATCAGATATAGATAGCTACTATAGGATCAATGGGAAAGATGCGCTCCAGGTATCCGTCTATAGTCACCGGGAAGTCAATACTATTCTTTTATCACGAACTGTAAGAAAAGCGGTGGACGAATATGCCGCCCGGAAGAGGTCGTCCTGCTCGGTAATACTTCAAAATGACGCAAGCGAACCGCTTTCAGCCGAGCTCTCACTGAATTACCGCCGCCTTTCAATAGCGACCGGCATTTTCCTGGGTTTCCTGTTTTTATTTTCCGGCGGCGCCAGAAATGCTATCATACTTATCTTAAGCCTGTCGGTCACCTTCTGCATAACCCTGCTGCTGACATTCCTTATGCACATTCCAATTGAAATTGGCAGCATAATCGGGTTTTCCGTATCCTTCGGGCTAACAAGTGATAATAGCCTGGTGATGATAGACCATTACTCCAGAAACAGGAACAGAAAGATCATCGGGGCCCTGTTCGTATCGACGCTTACCACATTGACAGCCCTTTTATTCTTTAATTTGCGTTTTCAAAATCAGCGGCCGGAAACCGGCGCATTCTGCTCCATCATCTCCCTTACGTTGATCGCGTCATTTCTGGTCTGTTACTGGTTTGTTCCTTCCATTCACCATTTTTTCAAAGGCGTATCTACCATTCCGGTTGCGATCACCAATCGTCGTGCACATATACGAAGGCTGCGTGTTAGGCTTTTGTATGCCTATTGGCTTAACCGTTTGGCGGGAAAACGGAAATGGCTTGCGACTGGTGTAATCATCCTGATTGGCCTGCCGCTCGACCTAATGCCATCCACGTGGCCAAATCATCCCTGGTACAATGCTACGTTTGGAAGCGGCTTCTACCAGGAAGAGATCAGGCCGGTAGCCAACACTATTTTAGGCGGCGCTTTTGGTTTCTTTCTCCGAAATTCCAGCACCCCGCTTAATACCCCAGCTGCCGGTGACAAGGTGTTAAATATTCACTGCTCACTGGCTCCGAATGCGCAAAAAGGCAGTATCAATGAGGTCCTGCATCAACTGGAAAAGGAACTGGACACCCTGACCATCATTCAAAAATATATGCTGGTAATCAAAAACCATCAGGAAGGAAGAATTACCATACACATAAAACCCCGGTACATCAATACCATACTGCCCTACAACCTCAAGAACAGGTTGATCTCCCGCTCGCTTTATAAGTCGGGAGTTACCTGGACTATCACCGGATTCGGCCGCAGGTATACCACCGCTGTGCAGCATCCATTGCCTCATTTCAGGATAATTATGACCGGCTATAATTACACGGCTTTAAAAAGCTTTGAACAAACGCTTGCCGACACGTTGCTTAAAAATTCGCGGATATCCAATATAAAGGTCGATTACGACCGCAGCAATCCGTACAGCAACAACACAAATTTCGAACTTGCTGTTGACGCCGCATCTGCTGGTTACTATGGAATAGACCAGCGCCGGCTGATCGATGAAAGTGGATTCGTGGCTGGCCAACACGCAGGCATCGGAGATGCGTCTATAAATGGCGATCTGGTTCCGGTGTATGTCCGGGACATCCGATCCGATTCCTTTTCCAGATTCCGTCTTCTGAACGACAGATTGCGAACAGGGCCGACCCAATTCATAAAGCTGTCGGCCGTAAGTGAACTTAAACCAATAAAAGTTTCGGCCGCAATAAAGAAAGAGGATCGTCAATATTCCTGTATACTACAATTGGATTATGTGGGTAACAGTGTAATGGGCAGTAAGTTTATTAACAGAAAGCTTGATAACCTTAGGAACAGAATGCCCATCGGCTTTTCGGCGACCCTGCTTACCGACACGTACAGTTCGCGGAACGGCGGTTCGGGCAGGTATGCAATTCTTTTAGTTTATGTTTTCATATTCTATATCTTATGTGGCATTTTATTCGAAAGCCTGAAACAACCGTTCTATGTACTTTGTATGATACCCATAGCGTATACCGGGATACTCCTGTCACCTATGTTAACGGATCACCATTTCGGGGATGGCGGGTTTGCTGCATTCCTAATGGTGGGAAGCCTGGCAGTGAGCACGTCTATTTTTATCATCAACGACCTCAATACGGCCGGCGCAAAGCACTACAATAAGAATATCGTAGCTGTAATGCTCAAAAGAAGCAGGGTCATATTTTTCACTACTGCTTCCGCATGCTGTAGCTTCGTGCCTTTTTTGCTGGAGGGTGACCGGTCAACTTTTTGGTTTGAATTTGCAGTAAGCACCATCGCCGGGCTCATAACGCTTCTGTTGGGCATCTTTATACTGCTCCCTGTTTTCCTTTGGAAAAATCAACAATGATGAAAGAATAGTGGAAAAATGTAACTTATACTTTAAGATTGCTAAAATAAATATTTACTGGTCGATTAACCTGTTTAGAATAGATCTGGTTTCACCCTTTATCCTTTCCACTTCATGCGATTCTATTTTTACCGGCATGCTCAAAATCATATGAGCTGTTAGTCTGGCCTTTGTTGTATCCCCAACCAATTCGTAGAGCTTTAGCAATTCCAGCTTCGTCCCGAACCTGTTCGGCAAATAATGGCACAGCCATTCATAATTTTGGATAGCTTTCCTGAAATCGCCTTCTTTTTTATATGCCTTTGCCAGTGTCTCAATTGTAATTCTGGAAATAAAATATTTTTTTGCTTCTTCCAAAATAAATGAAGCCTTTCGGCAGTCTGCGCTATCTTCCAGGAGGGTCATTCCATAGTCGGTTAAAAATTTCCCATCATAACTCAGCACTTCGTAAAGCCTCCCGTATTCAGCAATTATTCCAGCACGGTCGCCATCCAGCCGGTTGCGCAGTTTATCCCAATCCCGTTTTGCCTGCCATTGGCCAAATGCCGAATAAACGGCAAACCCTGCTATTACAATGAGTATGACCGGAATTGCCCTGGAAACGGCATTGTAAAGCTGATCCGGTAAATTGAGTTTCCGAAATATCTTCCACTTGTTTTCATTAACTATTGCGGCGATCGCAAAGCAAAATGCAAATAACAACAACAGGAAAGTAACATGAAAGGAATAAGAACTTATGCCGCATACCAGAATAGCGATCACAGTAAGCTTAGCCGCTTGTAGCAACGCTTTATATTTAATCGACCTGGTAGTAAAGAACCAGATCAATATGAAGACAAAAACAATAAAGCCGGGAAGCCCGATCATAAAAAAAAGTTCAACATATTCATTGAAGAGGTAATAACTTTCTCCGGCACTTAGAAAATAATAATTGGGTGGATGCGGGTGCGTGGCAAAATATTGCGCCTGCCATTGCGGATAGTGCCACGATACGCGGCCAGGACCTGTGCCCAGCCAAACATGATCGGCAATATGCTCTTTTGCAATATCCAATGTCATTAGCCGGGTGATAGCCGATAACTTTTTCAAATTGAACAGGTACCAGCCTGCGTAGCACATACCGGCAACCAATACGCCTGCTACCAGCAGGACCACTGCTTTGGGCAACCGGTACATAAACTTTTTCGCCACTGTTCCATACCGTAAAATAAAAAATGAAAGCAGCAGAATACCCAGCGCTATCATGCCAATTCTTGATTGCGACTTCCAGATGATTACAGCAACCAGGGCAAAAACCATAGCAAAAACAATAACTTTTATAATTTTTAAAAAGAGTACTATTTGTTTTGGGAGTGTGGGTTGCTTTCCACGAATACGAACAGCCGGCATATAAAACAACAGGTAATATAAAAAAGGTAACTGGGACACAATGTACCAGCTAAATATGCCTGAGTTTTGCAGTGTTCCTCGTATATCCAGTCCTGAAACCTTGAAGGAAAAATGATTTATCTGACCAATTTGTTTATAAGCCAGGTATAACTCCTCAAAGAACATAACTGCAAAAAATATAAGCAATGCATGCAACAGGCCAATACCAGCCGTAAGTAACATTATGAACAACAGTATAACAACGGTTATGATTGTAAAATATTCGTTAGCGAATGAATAGTAACGTGAAAGCAAAAGGCACAAAATAAATATATTTAAAACAAAAGTTACAGAGCGCTCACCGAATGTCGTTTTTTTATTCACAGGAATTCTCAGGATCAGAAACAATGACCAGGCGGATAAAGCTACAAAAGCCGGAAAGTACTGGCCATAATCATTAAACTCGAAAGTGAAGCCAAACGGATTATGAAAAAGAAAATAGTATGAGCAAATGAAACAAGATAAAAAGACTAACAAGTTTAAAGTCGCATAAATGATCTTCATATTACTCTTAAAATATATAACTGGAAGGAAATTACAATATCTACCCTTCACATAAAATCAAAGTGGAGTCTAATTTACATCAACCGCCGAATATATTTACTCATGTGTGTTATATCGGCAACAAATAAACTATTTAAAACATTTATTTTTTCTATTTTTGATTCCGATTGGTTATTTTTAATCAATGTTAACATAACAGAATTGGGTAGCACCCATGCGGGAGAATTGCTGTATGCCCTATATCTGCAAAATATTCAAGACGAGCAACATTAACCAACCAAGTAAACCTTTATTGAAATGAAAAAAGGACTTCTGAAAAAAGGACTTCTTGTTCTTGCCATCACCGCAGCGATAGCTCTAACCGCAAGCAAGCGCATGTTTGCACGGGAAGTTGCAGAGGGTTGTATTTATAATTGGAATAGTTCAGCATTTTGCTTTAGCGACAATGGCTTTCCGGTTTCACACTGTAGTAGCGGACCTACTGCGTGCGAATTCTAATTTAGCCATTACAGTTACTGATTATTTAAATTGCCCAGTACTGATTATCAATTTAATCAGTACTGGCTATATTTTTATTCTCCCAATTTTACAGATATATAATGTTAATGAGCATACGATTTCCCTTATATTTAATTATCGTTACCCTTTTTGCCGGTTGTATAGGTGGTGATAAAGAAAGGGACAAAATGAGTGAAGCCTTCCCGGTTGAAAATAAATTGCATGGTGAGCAGGTGCTTAAGCTCGACAATTTTATTCCCGATTACATAGATGTTTACAATGATTCTCTTTTGTGTTTCGTAAGCACTATTGGTGAGAAAGGGCATCATATTGCATTATATCATCTGGCAGAAAGGACTTTTCTTCCCCCGATTCTTCGGGTAGGAGGAAAAGATGGCCAGACATTAGGTTTTAACACCTTTGGTTTTGAACGTGGTTATTTTTGGGACTATGATCCAGGCAAAGAGAAGGTCATATTTACAAGACTGGATAGCATTCATGAAGCTGGCGCCAGTCATTTCATCAGGGAGATGCCTGTGCCAGGGTTTTACTATTCCCTTCAATTATTGAACGATTCTACCCTGCTGACCAGCGGAAATTATTTTCATTCACAAGATGATTATAAGCTTGCGACTTTAGATTTGACCAGCGGCAGGAGCTATAATCATATGGCGCCTTATTCAGCCGACTCATCGAAACCCTATACCCTGCCTCAAAAAATGAGTTATGAGAGTTTCCTTTTTTTAAAGCCATCCAAAAATAAATGTGTTTTAGCGTACAGATTTACTGATAGAATTGAATTAATTGACCTGGATACACGGAAAATAAAAGTCATCAGGGGGCAAGATATGTTTGAACCCAATTTGAAGGTGATGGTTAAAGGTAATGGAAAGAAAATAGCTTACCCTGGTGACGAATCAAGAGAAGCATATGTTCGGGGGCAGGTTACTGATAAATATATATATCTGCTATACTCAGGTAATTTACCAAATGGCAAAAACCTGTTTTACGGAAAATACATTCATATATATGACTGGGACGGGAAACCAGTTAAAAGACTGGAGCTTGACAATTACACGAAGGACTTTGCTGTTACCGGCAATGATTCGCTGTTATACACTTACGACCCCAAAACAAAAAACATCAGTGTTGCTAAACTTACAAACTAATGAAGACAATTTGCTTTTTCCTGATTCTGAATTTGACATTGCTGTTTTCCTGCAACCATAAAAAGAATTATGCCGACGGCGTGAAGGTAGTTATGCCTTCGGAAATAGAGATCTACAGGCCTTTTGAAGCCGATACAAGCCGGCGTTTTCTAACAGACCATAGCCCATTGAAAATTTACACCCTCATCAATACATCCTGTGCTACTTGTTTGACGAAACTGGAAAAATGGGATAAGTTTCAATCTGAAAACCCTGATTTCAGCGGCGTACCAATTATACCAATTTGCATTTCAAAAGACAGCTTTGCAATGCTAAAGTTCTTATTTGATAGCCATAAGATAAAAAGCATGCACCTGCCTCTGATACTCGATATAAAAGACTCCTTTCCCAAGCTTAATAATACGGTAGTAAAGACAGGTGATTTCACTGCCCTCACTGATGCCGAAGATCGTATAATTGTTCCGGGTGATCCAATTGACAATGAGAACGTTAGAAAAAGATTCCTGAATGCTTTGCACGAGATCAAATAATTCATTACATGCAATCCTTCATCAAATGATCCGAAAAATAAAAATAAAACGATTGCTGTTTATTTTTTTATACATCACGGCTAGCAATTTTTCCTTTGGCCAGGAAAAAATATCATACAATGTCGTGTATGAGTTCAGGTATGTGCGCGATTTGGCGAATAAAAAAAATCCCTATGTATCGAACATGGTATTGACATTAGGGCAAAGCACCAGCCGGTATATTTCGGAAAAAGACTATAAGGAAAACAATAAGGCCATTGCCAGAAAGAAGCAGCAAGCGCAACAGCAAACACAGGCGATGCCGACGAAAGCGCCTGCGGCATCCACCAAAGTACAATACGGGGGAGTTCCACTAAAAGTAAACCGGTCGGGGGTTGCGATGCAGGAAGAAGTAATGAAGGACCAGGCCAGGCATACAATGGAAACGATAGGTTTGATAAATATAAAGGCAAACATCGTAGAAAGCCCGTTGCCTGCAATTAACTGGATGTTGAAACCAGAGAAAAAAAATATCGACAAATATACCTGCCAGAAAGCAGTAGGCAATTATGCAGGGCGGGAATATGAGGCATGGTTTACACCTGAACTTCCCTATCACGACGGACCGTGGAAGCTGAATGGCTTACCAGGTCTGATACTGGAAGCCCGTGACGCCACTAATGAGGTTGCATTTTCTTTTAAAGGAATAATCCGGAACGACGATACTGAGGCTAAAGTTGTTTCATTTCTAAAAAACTACCCCGCTGTAAAAACCAATTTAAAAAGTTATCATCGTACCATGCAGGCATTCATTGAAGATCCTGAAGCTGTTATTACTGCCGCGTTTCCTGAAGCCAGAATTATGATCTCATGTGTCGATGGCTCAGGCACCAAACAGGTAATAAAAGTAAAAAAATACAACCCCATTGAGAAGGATTAACTTCATATGCAATCAGTCGGTTGCGGTTGCCTTTCTTTTTCTAATCCTTCTCAATAATGCTGTATATGCTCAACAGCGAACAGTTAGCGGGCATGTCAGGGACAGCGCCAACAAGGCACTACCATCCGCTACAGTGAATTTGCTCGATGATAACGAAACAATACTGGCATTCGCTTTCACCAATGAAAAAGGCGAATTCACGCTCACCCTTCCTGCAGCCGGGGCCTCTTCACCGCTTTGGCTGCAGGCAAGTTATATCGGTCACAGGAACCAGCGAATACTGCTGTTGCCCGGTGAACCGGTATATCATTTTAATCTGGCTACGGATGCAGCCGTTCTTAAGGAAGTGGTTATAAACAATAAGCCATCCATTGAAAAAATGGGCGATACCCTTCGATACGAGGTAGGGAAATTTTCTCAGAAAGAAGATCGCACAATTGGCGATGTGCTGAAGCGCATGCCCGGCATCGAAGTAGCCGATGACGGAACCATCTCTTTCAACGGAAAAAAAATATCCAACCTGTATATCCATGGCGATGACCTGATGAGCGGCAAATATGGTTCGGCCACCAGGGCGATCAAAAAGGAAATGATTGTGAGTGTGGACATTATGATGAACCACCAGCCAATTAAAGTACTTAAAAACAAAATACGTACAGACAATACAGCGTTAAACCTGGTACTGAAGGATGAAAAAAACCTGAAGTGGTCGTTCAAAGGTACAGCCGGAGCAGGGTGGCCCCGGCTATATGATGCGTCGGCAACAGCCGTTCTAATGAACAGCCGCTATAAGGCCCTCAACAATATCGCGCTCAATAACAGCGGCGTGAGCTATACCGACGATTTTAAACAACTGGGAACTGCCAATTTTACTTCAGGCATTAACAGCACCCCACCTAAAATCGATCTGTCGCTGGGAACCATTGGCCCGCCCGATCTGCCATTACCCAATTACTATTTCAATAACTCCCGGCTTATCAATCTGAATAACCTGTACAAAACCCAAAGTGATGTACAGTTGAAAGTGAACGTACAGGCATTTATTGACAGAAACAGCCTGGACTATTACAGCAGAACGGATACCTATTTGCCGAACGATACCATATATTACAGGGAGCAGCAATCGTTTACAAAGAGGCCATCGCTGTTGCACACAACCTTCAATGTAACAGTTAACAAAGAGCGGTACTTTTTCAATAACCAATGCAAATTTGAATTGAGCAATGAGGACAATACCAGCTTCATGAAATTCAACGACTACTTGTTCAACCAGGCTGTAAACAAGAACATTAAAAGTTTTTCAAACGATATCAACTGGATGCCAGCGTTACCGGGAAGAGGTATCGGAGAACTGCGGTGGCTTATAAGCTATAGTCGTGACAGGCAATCACTGAACATCGGAAACGGGTACAATTTCCAGATACCTGCCCAGGAGGGTTATTATGAAAATGTTATCCAAAACCTCCGGCTGCCCTCTTTATTCTCAAACCTGTATTGGGGATATAAGTTAGCCGGCGATATAGTTACCCAATCATATACTGCGGGCGCAATTATTGAGTCGCAGGATTTTAATTCACAACTTGAATTACTTAAGAATGGCACAGCCACCGCTTATACAGGCGATGCCGGGAACAATTTACATTGGTACATAAGCAATATGTACATTACGCCGGAATATCAGGTGCGATATAAGCGCCTGAGATCGACTATTCGAATGCCCGTTTCATACCAAAACATTCGGTATTCACAGCAGGAATATGGCCTCGATACAAAACACCGGAAGCTGCTCTTCACCCCATCGGTCAATATCAGGTACGAGGTAAACTCCGAGCAGTACCTTGACGCCGGCTATTCATTAAACAATAACCTCAGCAACATCACAGGCATGTACAGGGGTGGTATATTGACAAATTACCGGTCATTCAATGCAAATGACGCTGGTTTACAACAACGTGTCACTCACTTGTTTTCAGCTAACTATTATTTTGAAAAGGCCGTCAATATGCTGTTCTCGAATGCCGGTATCAGCTTCGACAACACCACAACCAACGCCATGCTAACCACTGTAATCTTAAATAATGTTCAAAAAACTGTTTTTCTGCCTTACAGGAACACACAATACCGCTGGTCGCTGAACACAAGTTTCAGCAAATTTATTTTTGCCCTGAAAACCACCGCTTCACTGAAATTGAGCTGGAACAGGTTCAGGAATACAGGAATAGTGAACGGAACCTTTCAGCCGTTATATTCAGAGGCTTTATTGTTTAGTGGGAAAATAATGAAAAAGATGTTTTCGGCCGTTACCCTTACCTACGAACCGAAAGGAATACGGGGCACCTCATGGTCTGGTTATACAGAGAATGGAAAAAGTAGGTCGAAAAATCATACATTCAGGCTTGACCAGCACATGACTCTGGGCCTTATGCCGATGAAGCAAATGAACGTTTCTGCAACAGCCAGATACAGTTTCAGTAACAAATCAAACAGCAACGGGGTCAGGTACTTTTTTATGGATGCGAAAGCGACGTATACCCAAAAACGAATGGATCTGATCTTTTCCGTCAATAACATGTTCAACGTCACACACTACGCGCTGTTTTCATTAACTCCTTATCAACTCATGGCAGACGAATATCACATCAGGGGGCGCATGGTTATGCTTCGTCTACACTATTACTTTTAACGTTTTTGCCATTTCATTTGCCGGTTTCGGATTTTAAGCCGATCAGTTGGCGAGCTATGCCTTTTTGCCTTCCAATCTTTACTCACAAAGGCGATTCAGGTAATTTTAATCTGACTATGCCGGCCATGATGAAAGTTTTATTTACTTTTCCGCCGTCATAATTATACATACTAACTATGAGTTTTCTCCATCTATTTTTCTGTAAGTCAACTGACGCGGAAAGAACTTCTCCCGGCAGAGAGGCGACAACGCCTGAAGAAATCTTCGAGCGGGAATTCCAGGCAACGATACCCCGGTATTTGTCGAAACCCGGTGTAAACGTAGACCTGAAAATGCGGCATAAGGAAACGAACGAGGTCATGACCTTTGCAGCGGCGTTTCCCGAGCAGTTTGAAACGTGGAAAACGATACAATCGCTGCCAGACAGGCGCGGGCTTATATATTCCATTCTCGATAACATTATGGGTAATGATCTGAAGTTATGGCAGATCATCGAACGGTTTGTTGACGATCGTTATGCCGAGCGGGCACTTGAAATTGCCAAAGCGCATGCCGATGAGAACGACAAATACAGCAGCGATTACTGGGCGGCGGTAGCCAAAGCCCATCTGGTTTTAACCGACTATACAGAAGCCGAAAAAAGCGCCAATAACGCCCTCGCGCTGGATGCGGGTAATATACGGGCTAAGATAGTGCTGGCAGATGTACAGCATATTACCGGCAAGACCGAAGCAGCGCATGAATTATACAATGAAGTGCTGGCTGCGCGGCTTCCCCGCACAACAGAACTTTCCTTGTCATTCGCCCAACTGACGGGGTTCGAAGGCAACATTTTACCCTCGCCGTTATATGCGCTCGACTGGCTGCAAAGCCATCCCGATACCACCGCCGACACCTGGGCCTGGGCCGGTGATGAATTCTATTACAGTCCGCACTTCAGGGCGCAGCATTCGTATTATTTGTTGAAAGAGAAAGAAGCGATGAAAGGGTTTGTAAAGCTGTTCACGCTGGCAAAAGAAATGCCGTGGTATAAAGAGGCGGTGACCAACAGTTGGCAATTGATACATCAATTAGGGCTGGCAGAGAACATGCCGGAGGGGAAGGCGTGGCTGGAAAGTATTATGGAAAGTAATGGATGGAGTGCTGGTGAAGGGTTGATGGGTTGACGGGTTCACGTGGAGGGCTACCAGGTTGAAAGATCTCTGTATTTTATTGTAACAAGAGTACTAAATAATAGGACTTAAATATAACCCACTATACCTTACATCTATTTTACAGCGGTCAAATTAAATTCGCGTTCTAAAAGTAAAATAATATTCGCCATATTCGATTCACTGTTACGATCTTTCACAACTTTTAGATCATAAAAACAATAATAAGTATAAGTACCAACAGTTACAATTTCAACACTGTATGCCATTCGATCGGCTCCACCACCACTATTACCGGAAAGTTCCAGTATGTTATTCTTGTATAATTCGCTAATTAAATGATGCCAGCCAGATACCGGATCAATGTTTTTCTTTTTGTATTGTTTAACTAAATTATAATTGAGCGTATCAACGTAGTCAACATTCATTTCGTAGAGCTTGCCCTTCCATTCGTCATTTTGCCGTTCAATGATTACCAGGTGTTTTATCAGGGCCAGGGAATGATCGAACCAAACCCTGATCTGTAAGGAGTCAAATCCGGTGTCAATTGGCTTCAATTTGAGTTGCCGGCTCAACTCGCGTACATTTTGAGGTGTGTTATTTTCGGACAAATCCGTACAAAAAGCGAGGCTGAAATTACCGGCAGGGGTTCACCTGATAAGGCAAGGATACCAACGCTGGTTTGCAAATGGTATCCGTCATTTTCGGGATTTCATTTACAGCAGATGGCTCCAACCGTTTGTTCAGGGAGGTAATAAAATAATATTGTCCATTGGCATGAACGATAACACAATCCCGGGCTTTTGGGACTTTGGGAGAATAGCACGTTGCTGGCTGGCCTTTTGTAAGCGGGGGCAAAAGCCAGCAAGGATATCCGCTTCGTCCCAATCATCTCTTAATAATTGCATGGCCCAGGCGGTCAATTGCTGATAACAACTGCGGCACCGGCAACGTAAAGGTATGCGGGCGTATAATGCAGATCCGATCCTGGATGCGCGGCCGAGAATCCCGGCATTATACAATACTTGCTGTTTATGGGCTTTGCGGCGTTTACTCTTTAAAGTTTTCCCCCGCCAGTAATCAGCATTTTGTTTGCGATAAGCCCTTTTAGGCTGAACAGGCAAAGCGGCAATAGCTTCCCGGGCTGGTTGTTTGCTGACCACCGGTTCTACATACCGTTGATACAATACCTGTTCAATTTCATCGCCGCCTAACCTTTTTCCAAGCATCTTACGGGCCTCCCCGGTGAAGGAGCGGTACATCCAGCCCTGCCGCCAGTATTCGGGCAAGGCATTATAAACGGCTGAACCGATCTTAGCGGCTTTTGCCATCAATGCGGCATTATGGCGGGTGCGGGCAAATTGGGGAGAATAAAGCACTTTGCGGCGGGTAAGCGAACTTTTTTGCGTACGAAGTTGCGCCCTTCCATCATGTAGAAGGTCAAATTGCACATGGTGCGTTGAAGGGAAATGGTGCAAAAACTTCGGCCATGGAATAAAGTTACCGATTACAGATAAGCGCAAGGTGGCTGTTAGATTATTTTGAATTTTGTCAAATCCATGCCGTTACTGTTATGGTGACAGGGGTGCTATCGGAATGGGTGTCAGGCTGTAGGTGTATTGTCTGAGATAGCTCTGAGATAGCTCTAAGATAGCTCTGGGAATGCTCTGGGTATGCTCTTGCGCGCATGTATTCCTGTAGGGTTCGTAGAGCATCCCGGTACAGTACCCTGGCTATATCACTACCATTCCCCTAGCATTTGGGTACTATTCCGCTACTATTTGTTTGCACCCCGCTTCAATTATTATGCAAGACGGAACCATAGCCATGTATCCGCCGTAGCAATACCGTAATTACCAGCATGATATAACGTAGTTGAACGCAGGACACCTCTACTTAGCTCCTACTATGCTTCGTATTTAAAGCGCATTTTCTAAAAAGGGGATGGTATTGAGTATTGGGCAGAAATGCAGCATTGTAAGCAGGTAAAGGGTCATTGTTACCGTTTACGGCCGCAGATCAGGCGAGAATCGCCAAAATAATTGACACATTGGCGCCACAATAGCGTTCGAGTAACACACACAAGGCATCCCCGGCATTTTTCTCGCCCATATACTATATAAGGTTCTGACAAGTAGCCCTCAATTTTCAACCTTGTAAAGTTTATTAAATTGAAAAAAAAAATCTTAAGCATCAAACGCCAACGCGACAGTGAACTGATAACCACCGGTTACCGGGTAGGAGAAAAAATGACTGATAACCCTTACTTTCCCGACCCGCCTTCCGCCCTGAGCGAAACACTTAAATTGTTGCCTGAATTTCAAACGTTGGTAAGCAAGATATCCCAGGTATCCATTTTTTCTGGATTAAATAATCTAATGGACCTGACATTAGACGAAAATTATGCAGGCATTTGCGGATATAACAGGAAGAACTGGAGACTGGTTTCAAGGAATATATTGATCAAATGGCAGCAAAAGAACCAAAAGCCCGGGAACAGGTTCTCCATAAAATAAAATATTGGTATAATGGCTATTCCTGGGACGGAAAGACTTTTTTATACAATCCTTTTTCCACTTTAATGTTATTGAACGGCAAGGAATTTGAACCACATTGGTTCCGTACCGGTACCCCCACCTTCCTGCTGGAATTTATGGAAAAACGCCGGGATTTCTCCCCGGTGCTGGAAGAATCTATTATCGTCAGCAGGGAATTTACCGACAGGCAGACGCTGGAACGAATGGATACCGTCCATCAACCTCAATATGCCTGGGTACTACCGTAGTTTGCATATCTGGCCATCGCTTTCAGTTTGATGGAAAATATAATATTAGTTTACCATTTTATGATTTAATACACTAGTGATGACCAAGGAAACAGTATTGTATCATTTCATAATAACGAAGGAGATCAGGATGAGGTTGTGTGCCCCTGTTGGTTTGCATACTCTATTTCCTGGCTTTACTGGAAAAAGAGCATGCAAATTACTGGGAGGAACACCTTGCTTATCAATGAAGGCTGCTATTCTTTCTCCTTCGATGATTGTTATACCAATTATGCCATGCAATTAAATTATTCCTGGTAAAATACATTTTCCCAACAAATGTGGTTGGAGCATCGGATTGCAACTTAGTATTAAGTTCCATAAAGTATATAGGCGCAATGCAACAATAATAAATAGTATCATGTGGAGCTGCATTTGCTACTGAATCTAATATTCTAAAATTATACCTCAATAGAGAATCTGTTTCATGATTTTCTGCTGCTATCCCCCTATGTGCCTGGCAGGTGGAAAACAAAAATCCCAATAAACCTAAACTAAGTATTATAAATCTATTAATCATTACTGTTCTATCTTTTTAAAATTAGATTGCTCCATATGAAGTATTACAAACTTTGTATCATTTTCTTTCTTATATGTCCAAATAACCATTCCTGAAAAACTAGTTTTACTACCAGGCGGATCTGGCTTTGTTTTGTTCATAGTCACTGTCTCATCTCTTCGGTAACCAGTAATTTTCTGTTCGGCGTCCAACCCAACAGTGCTATGCACTTCATTATAATTATCATCCCCCCTATCAATCTTTGTTTTTCTCGTTGTTCTGCTCTACCAATATGAATTTCATCAGGCGCCATCCCATCTGGATCAATAAATCGTATTGGGTTGTCGTAAGTATAATTATAAACACTCCAGCGCCTAGGCATCAGCAATTGTACTGCGGCGCGGATGG
>NZ_LWBP01000168.1 GCF_002078015.1 Niastella populi
ATACCGCAAATGATGCTGTACGGATCTGGAATGTGGGTGCTACAAGTAATGGTTTTGGAACATATACAACTTCTGCCACCTATCCGGCAGGAGTATTATATAAGCATGTAACGGTAGATGAGCATGGCAAACAGGTAATTGAGTTTAAGGATAAGGAAGGTAAAGTTGTATTAAAAAGAGTGCAGTTAACTGGTTTTGCAGATAATGGTACGGCCAACATTCCATCAGGCGATAGAGAAATCGATGGCTGGCTCTGTACTTACTATATCTATGATGAGTTAAATAACCTGCGCTGTGTAATACAACCGGAAGGAGTAAAAGCGTTAGCCGCAAATAACTGGGTAATTGATTA
>NZ_LWBP01000170.1 GCF_002078015.1 Niastella populi
CAGGATTTACAGTCAGGATCAGTGTTGCAATGGAATCACAACCGGCGGCGCTGCTTGCCAGGGTTACATCGTAAGAGCCGGCAGCATTGTAGGTATTGCCGTTCCAGGTATAAGGCAGCTGATTAGCGCATACAGTGACTTCCGTAGTGCTGGTTACAGCCGGGTTGACAGATAATACAAGTGTTGCTATGGAATCGCAACCAGTCGCGCTTGTCAGTGTTACATCGTAAGAGCCGGCGGTATTGTAGGTATTGCCATTCCAGGTATATGGCAGTTGATTAGCACAGATAGTTACTTCGGTGGTGCTGGTAACAGCCGGGTTAACAGTAAG
>NZ_LWBP01000171.1 GCF_002078015.1 Niastella populi
CGTCAGGATGTTGAGCCTGATATTCCTGCCACAATAACTGCCGCGTAACGCCTGTCTTTGATAGTTCAGCGCCTGTGGCTGCAAAATGAGCTGTTACTTGCTGCAGACGTTCTGCATCCAGTTCTAACAGATCGTTGTTATAGGCTTTATCAGCGAGATTTACGTCTGAATTATTTTCACTTGTTATCAGCCGGGAAAGATATTTACGAACACTGTTACGGCTGATACCAACACGACGGGCAATCTCCCGAATAGAAACGCCATCGGCTTGAAGTTGAAGAATTTGTTTTAACTGTTCCATTGCTATCGGTTTTTGTGCCATGCCC
>NZ_LWBP01000172.1 GCF_002078015.1 Niastella populi
ATTCCTTATGATCTAGCTAAACATATTATGAAAGACTGCAAAAATTATCCAATTCTGATTAGTTCTTTAGCCGAAAAGTCTTGCAGAATTTTTGCAAATGAGAATTTAAAGCCAGTGGGCGAGATAGCAAAAAAGGAAAAATGGTTTGAAGAAGTCGATGCAAGGATCAGTTAGGTTGTCGTTTTATAAGGCTTAAAAATAATAATTTGTATCAGAATTTATTTATCGTCAATTTATGAAATGTAATATAAATATATCTACCTTC
This sequence comes from Niastella populi, assembly GCF_002078015.1. Taxonomy (GTDB): domain Bacteria; phylum Bacteroidota; class Bacteroidia; order Chitinophagales; family Chitinophagaceae; genus Niastella; species Niastella populi. The sequence goes on from NZ_LWBP01000172.1 coordinate 266, forward strand.
AAGTCACTCAAGAACTCCCCGCACCACCCAATTTTCAAGGGGGCGCCGGGTG
>NZ_LWBP01000173.1 GCF_002078015.1 Niastella populi
TGGCAGGAATATCAGGCTCAACATCCTGACGGATACAGCTACAGCCGATATTGTTATCATTTAAGCCTTTACCTAAAAAATCGCGATCTGTCGATGCACCTGGAGTATCAGCCAGGCGACATCACCATGATTGATTTTGCCGGCAAAAAATTGCACTACATTGACCAGGCTACAGGTGGGCACATCGAGTGTGAAGTATTTATAGCCATCATCCCATTTAGTGGTTTAATCTTCTGTCATCCTGTACATACACAGCGGACTGCCGATTTTGCTCACTCTATCAATTCTATGTCAAAATTCTATGGTGGCGTTACG
>NZ_LWBP01000174.1 GCF_002078015.1 Niastella populi
AGAAGATTTAGTACGCGCTGCTTTTGTGAAACAACTATGTGTAGTAGTGTCAATCAAATTAACACTATAAAACTTGCCATCACCTTTGATATAACGTGGCCCCACTAAATCCATCTGATGGGTATGACAGAATAAATCAGGATAGTCTTTCGGTGCTTTTTGAAAAGGAATGTCTTTGTTTAAGCCATGCTTTGCAATAACGCGGTTAATTGTCCATATGGCGGGTGGTGGTTTTATTCCCCGCCGCTCACATTCGTATTGAATAGATATCGCACCAATTTGAGCCATTTTTTCCTTCATCAATTCCTGACGGAT
>NZ_LWBP01000175.1 GCF_002078015.1 Niastella populi
GGAACCCAAAAACTTTGATTTCTCATAAGGTGCCAAGCAAGTCAAAAAACTCCTTGCCTGATCCCTAGTCGGCATAGTTTATGGTTAAGACTACGACGGTATCTGATCGTCTTCGATCCCCTAACTTTCGTTCTTGATTAATGAAAACATCCTTGGCAAATGCTTTCGCAGAAGTTAGTCTTTCATAAATCCAAGAATTTCACCTCTGACAATTAAATACTAATGCCCCCAACTATCCCTATTAATCATTACTTCGGTCCTAGAAACCAACAAAATAGAACCAAAGTCCTATTTCATTATTCCATGCTAAT
>NZ_LWBP01000176.1 GCF_002078015.1 Niastella populi
TCTCGATTGGAAAATGCATGAATTACATTGACAGGTCTTTCTTGAGAAGATCCTGAAATTTCTACCGCATACATACTATACTATATTATTTCCGGCCTTTTATTTCCACTTTGATATGGTGGTATAGAGAATATTTGTCTTGGTAAAATATCAAATTATAATTAAACCTTATGCAACATTTGGGGTCAAAATTCCGTTTAATATTACCCTGTAAATCAATTAATATGCTTTTAAAAAGATTAATTAATTTATGTATCATCAGTTTTTTTAGTTTTCCCTTATTCGCTCAAACCGATGCTGCCTGGTTAAA
>NZ_LWBP01000177.1 GCF_002078015.1 Niastella populi
ATCATGCCATCATCGATGGATGGAGTCAGGCCTCCTTTATGACGGAATTAAATAATTTATACCTGAAATTAGGGGAAGATATAAATTATAAGCCGTCTGTTCTAAGATCGGGTTATAAAGATGTCATTGTTCAGGACGAGATCAACAAAGCAGATGATTCAATAAAGAATTATTGGAAAAGCGAATTGGCCGGGTATGAGAGATTGGATTTACTTACAGATCAGGATGAATTAGCAGCCTATTCATACATCCGTGATAACGCCTATTTAGAAAAAATAGAGAATCTTGCCAGGACTTTAAATACAA